>CAIZWN010000048.1 GCA_903936705.1 uncultured Myxococcales bacterium | reverse complement strand
CGGACGTCAGGTCGGGGATTGCCAGGAATGAGACCGCGAAGACCAGGATTTCGTAGCCCTGGGTGCCGGAATCGAGGCCGGGGATACCCGGTTGTCGATGCGGTTTCGTGGTTGATGTTGCCTATACGCCCCGGGCGGTTTCCCACCCGGGTCTCCCACAGATCCGGACGTGCGCAAGTCGGGCAGTCCCGGCACCAAAGTAGGCTTCAAGCGGCCTTCAACAGAAAGTCCACGTGAAGGACATCGTAGGGGAAAACGATCTCGCCCATGTCGGTCTTTTTAAGGATGCCGGCATCCAGCAGCGCGTGTACGTCGGTATGGACCGCCTTGACATCCCTGTTTGTACGACGGGCCAGCTCCCGGATCTTCAGGGGGCCGGCACCAGTCATGGTGTTCAGGAGATCCCATCGCCTGCCCGACAGGATCTTGAACAGCAGTCGGGGTGACGCGAAACAGATGACCGCCCCCTGTTCACTTCCTTCCATGGCCGCCGCGAAACGCCGGTTTGTCGTCTCACGCGACGCAATCTCAAGTGTCACGGTATTCATGTTCACGCCTCCATCGATCGACGTCCTTCCAGAAATCGGATAGCAGTACATCCGGGGACTCGAATTCGTACAAAACCTCGCTCTGGCCAACGTGCTTGTGGTCACCCTTTCCTGCTTCGTTGTCGTACCGCAGCACACAGATCCCAGCCACCACCAGAGCCAATCTGTACTTGAAGGCATGGGCAGACGATGAAGGGGGCGACTCAATGTGCCAAACCACCAGTTCAGCAAAGGAGTCCTCGGTCATGACGACCCGCTCGTTCAGCAGCGCCCTGGCGTTCATGGCGTTCATGGCGTTCATGGCGAAAAACGTAGCAGTATTCGAAGGTGTTGTCAATTCAGTCAACAGTCGGTTCAGCGTGTGCGTGTACGGCACATCAACCACGAAATCGCATCGACAACCGGCTATTCCGGCCTGGTCCCCGGCACGCAGGTTGTCAAAATCCTGACCTTCGCAGTCTGGTGCCTAGCAATTCCCGACCTGACGTCAGCTTGAAAACGCAGTTGTCCATCAACCGGTGAATGCCTGGGTCGCAATGGGGCTGCCGTGGGTGGGGCTGGTGTCCCGGAGCGGCGTTCCGGGTCGAGCCGCCTGTCTGTATCGAGTGGGCACATCCGCCGCGCTGTTCAGGGAGGCGGCCTTGCGGGCCGAGGCCGTTGGGAGGGGTCGGGCCAGGAGTCGGCATTATCGCCATGCTGGCTGTCGCCTGCATCGAAGAGGTCCATGCACCGGTCGAAGTCCTCGACAACGCACCGGTCTGGCAGCAGCGGCGGCGAGGCCGTTGGCAGTTCGAGGTTATTGAGGATCTCGTGGACCACGTCCGGTCGCTGAGGAAGGCCAGCACGACCATCGGGACGGGGCATTCACGAAGCGCTCGGTCCAGTTCGGCTGAAGCCGCCGCCAGATTCATGTCCCAAAGCGCCCCGGACTAAGGGCACTTCAGGCTTATGCAACACCCTTGCATGCAGAACTGCGTTCCGTCAGGCCAAGGCACGGTTGAATCCTGCTGGTTGAACTGGACCACCGAGTCCCAGGCCGAACACTGGTGGGCATCGGGCCAGGTGCAGTCGCCGGGATCCAGAACTGCACCGGAGTCAGCGCACAGGCACGTCTTGCTGTGGCACTCCCGTGGATGGACACCGGGCATCGAAGCCCTGGTTGGAGTTGCGCTGTCCTTCCAGTCCGAAGGCCTTGCACACCAGCAGTTCGGCGTAGTCGCCCGCCGGGTTGTTGCCGGTCCGGACCACGCCACGATCCCGGAGGGTGCGGAGAACAGACGCGTAGAGGGCGGACCCCAGGCGTCGCATGGCTCCCCCTTCCTGGCAACTACCGACGCCACCAGCCCGAGAGGACTGCCCTGCACATCGTCGTTGCATGCAGCAAGGACCGTCGAACCCGGCGACCGAGCCGGTCTGGAGCGCCTTGCACGATATTGCCTGCGCGCACCATATTCCCTGGACAGGCTGTCCCTGACACCGGACGGCTTGGTCCGGTACAAGCTGTACCGTCCCTGGCCGACGCCTACCGGAAGGTCAGAGATCATCATCCAGCCACTCGACTTCATGAAACGACTGGCTGCTTTGATGCCGGCGCCCTACTCAAACACGATCCGGTATCACGGCGTGTTTGCGAACCGCTCGAAATTTCGCCCTTTGTTGCCGCCGCCGCCGGTACTGG
>CAIZWN010000047.1 GCA_903936705.1 uncultured Myxococcales bacterium | reverse complement strand
GCACAGGGACCACCCCGGTAGTCTGCACGCCCCTTGACCAGTGCCACATCGCCGGGGAATGCAACACGGCAACTGGCGTCTGCACCAACCCGGGCCTTGCCGAAAACACCGGCTGCGACGACAACGATGCCTGCACCCTCGTCGACAAATGCCTGGCCGGCTTCTGCACCGGGACAGACCCGGTAGTCTGCACGCCCCTTGACCAGTGCCACATCGCCGGGGAATGCAACACGACCACGGGCATCTGCACCGACCCCAACGCCCCCGACAACATCGTCTGTGACGACAACGACCCTTGTACCCTCACCGACAGCTGCCTGGAGGGAGTTTGCACTGGCTTCGACTGGACCTGCCGCACTTTGCCGTCAGCCTGACAGCAATCACCCCAGTCTGGCTATCGGACGGCCCGTCGGCTGGCCCATGGTTGACGAAACCATCGGGACCGCCCATTGTTTCGGCAACGCACTTCTGGAAGATTCGAGAAGCGATATGAATCTGAAACCAGAGGAATTCGGCCCCGAGAACCTGTCATACGCCGAGGGTATCTACCAGGATTTCCTGCGCGACCCGGCGTCGGTCACAGAAAGTTGGCGAGCCTGGTTTCTGGAGTCCTGCCCAGTCTGGGCGGGGGGTACCGAGCTTGGTCCGCAGAATACCCCAACATCGCTGTTCGGGCATGATGGCACAGCAGGAAATTGCCGCGACGAAACCGACGCGAGGTCAGCCGCGCAGATGGCCTCGCTGCAGGACCGCGTTGATCAACTGGTCAGGGCCTGGCGCGTTCGCGGCCATCTGGTGGCACTGATCGACCCTCTGGGGATTCCCCGACCACCTCAGCCGGAACTGGAGTATTCCTACTACGGACTGACCCAGGCCGACCTGTCGCGAACCGTTTCAACACGCACCATCCTTGGCGCAGAACGCATGCCATTGCGGGACCTGATCGAACGGCTGAGTGACACCTACGCGCGTTCGATAGGCGTGCAGTTCATGCACATCAGCGATCTGGCTTTGAAGAACTGGCTGCAGGAGCAGATGGAGGGGACGCGCAACCGTCTTGCGCTTTCAACGGCGCAACAGATTCGAATCCTGACGCGCCTTACTGACGCCGTGCTGTTCGAGGATTTTCTGCAGAAGAAGTTCATTGGGGCGAAGCGCTTCAGTCTGGAAGGTGCAGAAAGCTTCATCCCCCTTCTGGACCTGGCGCTGGAGCACGCCGGCCAGCAGAACATCGTCGAGGTGGTGATCGGGATGCCACACCGTGGCCGCCTGAACGTTCTGGCAAACCTGATGGGCAAATCCCCGCGCGCAATTTTCCGTGAATTCGACGATCACGGCGATGGAGCATCGACCCGCGGCGACGTGAAGTATCACCTCGGCCACACAACCTGGTGGACTACATCCGATGGACGACGCATTCACGTTTCGCTGGCCTTCAACCCCAGTCATCTCGAACTGGTCAACCCCGTGGCCCTGGGCCGCCTGCGGGCACGGCAGGATCAGGCCCGGGACACCTGGCGAGCAAGGGGCATGGCGATCCTGGTCCACGGTGACGCTGCCTTTGCCGGCGAGGGAATCGTCCAGGAGACCTTGAACATGAGCGCGCTGTCCGGCTACTCGGTCGGCGGCACCCTTCACGTGGTGGTCAACAATCAGATCGGGTTTACGACCTCGCCCGAGGAGGGGCGTTCCTCGACGTACGCGACAGACGTGGCTCGACTGCTTGACGTCCCGATCTTCCACGTCAACGGCGAGGATCCCGAGGCCGTGGCACAGGTCGTGCGGCTGGCGATGGACTTCAGGCGAGCTTACTCCCGTGACGTGGTCATCGACATGTATGCCTACCGCAGGCGGGGCCACAACGAGGGTGACGAACCAGCATTCACGCAACCGGTCATGGTGCGGGCAATAGATGCCAAGCCATCGGTCCGCGAAGGATATCTGGACTTCCTGTTGAAACTGGGCGGAATCACCAGGGCGCAGGCCGACGACATTGCATCGGCAAGGCGCCTGGAGTTTGACCGGGAACTTGACGCAGCCAGGACCGACCCCTTGTCCTCGGAACAACAAGAAATCCACGGACGCTGGACCGGGTACCGCGGGGGACCCGACGCCGATGTCCCGGAACCTGATACCGCAGTTGATCCGGCCCGCCTGTCTGGCCTGTTGGATACACTTTCGCGAGTCCCGGCGGACTTTCATCCGCACCCGAAACTGTTGCGCCTGCTGGAAGGCCGACGCGACATGGCCCTGGGCCAGAAGGCCCTCGACTGGGCCGCCGGCGAGGCTCTGGCATTCGCAACGTTGGCAGTCGATGGCACCCGCGCACGGCTGTCGGGACAGGACGTACGCCGCGGCACCTTCAGCCACCGGCACGCAGTGCTGTACGACTCGATTGACGGCCATGTCTACCAGCCCTTGCAGAACCTGGCACCAGGTCAGGCCCCGGTTGAGGTCAGGAACAGCCCATTGTCCGAGACCGGGGTACTGGGATTCGAATATGGCTACAGCCTGGACAGCCCCGATGCTCTCGTTGTGTGGGAGGCCCAGTTCGGCGATTTCGTGAACGTGGCCCAGCCCATCGTGGATCAATTCCTGGCGTCGGCTGAAGCCAAGTGGAACCGCCTGTCCGGACTGGTCTTGCTGCTGCCGCACGGCCTGGAGGGCCAGGGTCCCGAGCACAGCAGCGCCCGCATCGAACGGTTTCTGCAGCTGGCCGCCGACGACAACCTCCAGGTTGTGCAGCCGACCACTCCGGCCCAGTTGTTTCATGTGCTGCGGCGCCAGGTGGTCAGACCGTGGCGCAAGCCCCTGGTGGTCATGACCCCGAAGAGTTTGCTGCGTCATCCAAAGGCTATTTCCTCGCTTTCCGAGCTTGCTTCGGGCCGCTTCCAGCGGATCATCGCGGACGATCGCCCGGACGGCGGCACCGGCACATCGCGCGTCCTGCTGTGCAGCGGCAAGGTGTTCTACGAGCTTCACAAGGCCCGCACCCAGCGCGGACGCGATGACGTGGCCATCCTGCGACTGGAACAACTTGTGCCGCTGGCCGATGCGACGATTGCCGAGGCTCTTGGCCGATACGCCGGGGCAAAGGCATTCTGGGTACAGGAAGAGGCTTTGAACCAGGGCGCAGCGCCGTTCCTTGGCGCGCGCTTCAGTGCGGGCATTCCTGGCGGATTGAGTCTGGCTGGCATCGTGGCTCGTCCTGCGTCGGCCAGTCCGGCAACCGGCTCCCACCACCGTCATGACATTGAACAAATCGACCTGATTGAACGGGCTTTCGAAAGTTGATGCGCTGCGGAGGGTTTCATGGCAATCGAATTGAAGGTTCCTGCGGTCGGCGAATCGATTACGGAAGGTCAGGTCGGCGAATGGTTGAAGGTCGAAGGCGAATTCGTGAAACGTGATGAACCGCTGGTGATCATGGAAACCGACAAGGCGACAATGGAGATTCCGTCGCCCGTTGATGGAACCCTGTCGCAAATCCTGAAAGCCAACGGAGAGCGCGTTTCCGTAGGTGATGTCCTTGCACTTATCGAGGAAGGCGCCCAATCATCGACGTCAATCGATGAAGCTTCCCGCCAGGATGCTCCAAGGGTGATGCCGGCGGCGCAACTGGAGATGGAACGTTCCGGCGTCCAGTTGTCTGCCGTTACTCCGACTGGTCCCGGGGGACGCGTCCTGAAGGAGGATGTCCTGCGAACCGTCAAGCAGCGCGAAAGTCCGCCGGCAGCCTCGACGACCATGCCGGTTGCCCCTTCGCAGAGTTCGACGTCCGCCGATATAGGGAAAGCCCCAGGATCCTCCGCGCCGGTATCCCCCGCCCCGGGGACAGACCGTCAGGTCGAGATCATTCCAATGACCCTGTTGCGACGACGCATTGCCGAGCGGCTGGTGTCGGCCCAGCAGCAGGCAGCGTTGCTGACAACATTCAACGAGATCGACCTGTCCAGTTTTCTGGACCTGCGGCGGCGCGTCCAGGACGCCTTCGTAGCGCGCTACGGCGTCAAGGTCGGCCTGATGTCAATCTTCGTAAAGGCGGTGATTGATGCCCTGCAACGTATTCCGCAGGTCAACGCCCAGATCCAGGGCGACGCGATCGCATACCACCACTACCAGGACATCGGTATTGCCGTAGGCGGCGGTCGGGGTCTGGTCGTACCGGTACTTCGCAACGCGCAACACTTGAGCCTTGCCGAAATCGAGAAAGCGATCGCCGACTTTGCGAAAAGGGCGCAGGAAAACCGCCTTGAACTTGGCGAACTGCAGGGCGGCACCTTCACGATCAGCAACGGCGGCGTCTACGGCAGCCTGATGTCGACGCCGATAGTGAACCCGCCGCAATCCGGCGTTCTTGGCATGCATGCGATCCAGGATCGGCCCGTGGCCCGTGACGGCCAGGTGGTCATCAGACCGATGATGTACGTTGCGCTGACCTACGACCACAGGGTCGTCGACGGTCGCGAAGCCGTCACCTTCCTCAAGCGGGTCAAGGAGGTCGTCGAGGATCCGGCCCGTCTGGTCCTTGAGGCATGAACCATGACAAACCGGCCGGCACGCTGGCTGAATCATCGACATTGCCGGTCCTTCACGGTAGTTTCCAGACGAACGCACGAGGTGGACGAATGACAACCGCAGCCCACGACCTGCTGGTAATCGGGGCCGGCCCCGGAGGCTATGTCGCGGCGATCCGCGCGGCTCAGTTGGGCCTGGACGTCGCATGCGTCGACAAGGAGGAACTGCTGGGCGGCACGTGCCTGCGCGTGGGCTGCATCCCCAGCAAGGCGCTTCTGGAATCGTCCGAACACTTCCTTACGACCCAAGAAGGCTTGAAGGAACACGGAATTCTGGTGGGCGACGTCGCACTGGACCTGCCAACCCTGATGAAGCGCAAGGATCGCATAGTCAAGCTGCTGACTGGCGGCATCGACGGCCTGTTCAAGAAGAACAAGATCCGCCGCTACCAGGGGACTGCCCGCTTCATTTCACCCGAAGTAGTCGAAATCGATGGCCCCGAACCTGTCGAGATCCGCGCCAAGCACGTCATCATCGCCACCGGCAGCGTTCCTGCTGGCCTGCCAGGCATCACTTTCAAAGGACGCATAGGCACTTCTACCGAGGCCCTGGCGTACCCTGAGATCCCAGGTCACCTGGTGGTCATCGGAGCCGGGTACATCGGCCTGGAGCTAGGGTCGGTATGGGCGCGTCTTGGCAGCAAGGTCACCGTCGTCGAGTACCTGGACCGAATCCTTCCCGGCATGGACAGTGGCATCGCGGCGATTGCCCTGCGCGTCCTGAAGCGCCAGGGGCTTTCATTCAAGCTGTCGACGAAGGTTCTGTCGGCAAGGCAGGATGGCGACACCTGTATTGTCGAGGTTGAAGGTGCTGCCCCGATCTCGTGCGACCAGGTACTTGTGGCTGTCGGTCGCGCGCCAAACACTGCCGGGCTGGGCCTGGATGCGGCGGGAATCGCCGTCGATGCCAAGGGACGCATCCCGGTTGATGCCGCATTCCGCACCGTAGCACCCGGTGTCTTCGCAATCGGGGACGTCATCGGCGGCGCCATGCTGGCCCACAAGGCTCACGAGGAGGGCATCGCCTGCGTCGAGGGAATCGTGACAGGCCATGGCCACGTGAACTACGACGTCATCCCGGGAGTCTGCTTCATCGACCCGGAAGTTGCGTCCGTAGGACGAACCGAAGACGACCTGAAGGCGGCCGGCATCGCCTATCGAACAGGATCATTCCCGTTCAGGGCAAACGGCCGAGCAATGACTCTGGGACGTACCGACGGCGAAGTGAAGGTACTGGCTGACGCGGCGACTGACAGAATCCTTGGCGTCCACATCATAGGACCACGGGCCGGCGATCTGATCGCCGAGGCCGCAACCGCCATGGAATTCGCAGCCAGCGCCGAGGATCTGGCCCGAACGTGCCACGCGCACCCAACCCTTCCAGAGGCCATCAAGGAGGCTGCCCTGGCGGCTCTGGGCCGGGCGATACATGCTTGATTCGGTCTGCGTTCTCAAGATCTGAACCAGGGCGGCCGTTCAACCCCGCGGCATCAGGACCGTCAGCCCCCCGGCCTGGATGGTGGCCCGCACCGGAGCACGCCCGACCAGTTCGCCGTCAACGTCGACCAGCGCGTCCCCGATGGACTCGACCTCGACCTCGGCACCGCGCGTGAAACGAACCTTGGGTTTTCCATGATGCCTGCCGTCATAGGCAAGACTGGCAAGCGACACGAACTCTGCCTTCTTTACGTCCTCGAAGACAACGACATCAAACACCCCGTCGTCGAACTTGGCCTCGGGCGCAATGCGTAATCCGCCGAAGAAATATTTGCCGTTCGCGATCGCCACCATGCAGGTGGGTCCTTCGTGAAACGGTCTGCCATCGACAACAATCCTCATCTGAAGATTCCTGTAAGCCCATATTCCACGCGCAGAGCCTACAACGAAGGATGCCTTGCGACCCAGGGTCTTCGACGTCGAACGCATATATCGATCCATGACGCCAGTAATGCCCAGGCTGGCGACGTTCAAGAACGACCGCCGACATTCCTTGCCGTCCCTGTTCACGAATTCCAGCATCCCGCTGTCGATGCTGCGACGCTCGGCGGCAAGCAGGTAGGCCACGACATTTTGCGGTTCCGTCGGAAACCCCGCGATGCGCCCGAAATCGCCAGCAGTACTGCCGGCCATCATCGCCAGGGCGGTATATTCGGTTCGACCCGACGCTATCAATCCGCACGCAACCTCGTTCAGCGTCCCGTCACCCCCCGAAGCAACCACCACGTCGGCCCCGTCGCGAGCTGCCTGTTCAGCCAGTTCAATCGCGTGCAATGGGGCCTCGGTGAAGGCATAACCAAGTGCCGGGAATGCGGCACGAATCTGTGGTTCGATCGACAGGAACCGGCCGCGATTGGCCCCGCAGGAACTGTGCGGATTCACCACAAAAAATGGCTTCACTTGCACCTCCTGTTCAATCCGCGCGAGCAGACGGGTCCAGCAGGCCGTCAGGGTCCAGTTCCTTTCTCAACAGATCGCCCAACTGCGCCCTAACCTGGTCGGTTCCTTCGTTTCGCAGCAACGTACCTAGGGATTCCGGGAACCGATGCGAGTCCTCCCTCAGCAGAAGGCGCAGCGTAGCCCCCTGGATGGACATGTGCGTCACGTGTGCCTCGGGACAACTGGCATCTCCAGTCCTCAATTCCCTCGCCGCCTCCATCAGATCGTTGATTGGCAGGAACCTTTCGAGGAACGGAAATTTTCGCACCGGAGGCGCCATGCGTTCCTCGGCCCTGATGGGTTCGACCTCCAGACCCAGCGGCTCCATTACCTCGCGGATTATTGCCATGTCCTCCGAGACCGCAGAACGCGTTCCGCCCAGCTGCAGCACGACCCTGACACGCCTGCGGTTCTGCGAGAAGGAAGGCGCGCGCACCACTACCAGCACCCATTCAGGCAAAGACTCCCGCACAAGAATCGTCCGGACGGCCGACAATGCCGTCACCGGGTCGCCGATTCCAAAGGCTATCGCCTCTCGCACCGTTGGAATCGGAAACACACGGAAGCAGGCCGCCGTGATCAGTCCATGGCGCCCCCTGGCCCCGACAAAGCAGTGCAGAAGGTCGGGGCCGGCCGATCGACGAGGCGCTGCCCTGGCCGAAAACTTGGTACCGTCGGCCAGTATCCCAGACAGGCCGATGCAGTTCTCGCGCACGGTGCCATACTTCGGACTGCCCGCGCCGGGACTGGCACTGGCAAGATAGTCCCCGACATCCATTCCCAGCATCCGCCGTGGCACGAAGCCCAATGTGTACTCTCGCTCGCGAAGGTAGTTTTCGACTTGCAGCATCGTCAGCCCGGATTGCACTGTCACCGTTCCGGACACCGGGTCCATTTCAACGACCTGATCAAATTTATCCAGCAACACACGCACGGCTTTCGTGCCCTTTTGACGCCTCGTCCCGCGGCCCGGCAGGGATTCGCCCCCCTGGCACGACAGCGTCCAATGGTTCAACCGCGCCATCTCCAACACCTCGGACAGTTCTTCCGGGACCTCGGGAGACACCTCCTCCGGACGGTTCACCGACGCCTCGGCCTGGCCTCCAAAAAGGGCATCGGCGCGCGGCAACACGGGCACATGGTCGGCGCGGGTCAATGGAACGGTCCCTGGATAGACCTTTTGCGGGTTCATGATGCAGGCAGGATCCAGTGCCCGCTTTACGGCCCAGAACACCCGGCTGCCTCCACGGATCTCCTCGGAGGTGTAGGCCCTTTTCATCACGCCGATGCCGTGGTGGTGACTGAGTGAGGCGCCTGCTGATACGGCGCTGGACAGACCTGTCGAGATACACCAGTCGTACAAGTCCAGCAGCCTGCGCGGGTTCGACTGTTCGCCAACAGCCGTGAAATAACAAGCACTTCCTTCGCGGTACCCGTGGGAGAACGAGGCCATTACCAGAACACGCTTGGACAATGCCTGCCTGACCGTCCTGTAAATCTGCGGCAAATCCCGCCACATCCCCGAAACCTCGACCGAATCGGTGAACGCGCCACGTCCGAACACGTTCGTCAACCGGTACGACGTCCCGTACCACTTGTGGCTGTACCAGTGCTGCGCCGGCCCTGGTCCCAGATCGCGGCCGGTCGCGCGCAACGCCAGCTCGGTAGCCTCGGCGAGATCGAACCGAGTGCGCCGCTCGTCCCCCTCAAAACCCAGGATCATCAGGCTGGACAAAGGCAGCCGGTCCAGAATTGGCACGGATAAAGACGGGTTCGACAACATGCTGCGCATCAGCCCTGCCGTCACGTTGCGAGACATGCGCGGCAGTTCACCGCGGACCAACCGCCGCACCGATGCCTCGATAAAACCAGCCTGCGATTCCATCGGATCGTGCTCGCCGGAATCGGCCTCGCAATAGTCGTGCACCAGGGTCTCGATCGGGTCGAAAAGGTGCAGGACGGACGGACGCAGCCCCGACTGCAGAATGTTGCGCATCGTCTCGAGACCCATGTCCAGTTCCATGAAGCGGAACGCGGTCAGCCTCTGCACCTGGGGTCGCGGAAAGATGCGCAGGCGCACACGCACCACCACTCCCATCGTGCCCTCCCCTCCCAGGAAGAGCTGTTCCAGTTCCGGGGCGTCGGCATGAGCAATCGTGGTGTCCAGGGCAAGGCTGTTCCCGTCCGTCAACACCACGTCCATACCGACTACAAGATCCTCGATTTTCCCGTACCTTGCGGAATGCCTGCCTGCCGCGCGGGTCGAAACCCATCCTCCAACCGTCGAAATCTCCATCGACGACATCGTGTGCCCCAAAGTGTATCCGCGTGCGGAAAGTGCCTCCTCAAGCATCACGCCGCTGGCCCCGGCCTCGACCAGCACCGTCATGGACAGGTCGTCTATCCCTAGAACCCGGTTCATTCGCGACATGTCCAGGACCACGCCGCCAGCCACCGGGACGGCACCGCCGCACAGACCGGACCCGCCCCCCCGCGGCACCAGTGGAATACCGGCGTCCCGGCAGGTTCGCAGCACCGCGGCAACGGCACGCTCGTCAGCGGGCCAGACCACTGCTTCGGGGCGCCAGTCCGGCGACGCCCGGGACAACTTGAGTACCCCCAGGCGCGGCCACCGATCCGATGACGCATTGTCCAGGTCGGTCGGACGCACCGAGACTCCGTCCTCGCCTGCTGCCACCCTCAGACGGCTGAGCGTCGTGTCATCGATCATCAAGCCTCCGGAGAATCAACGTCCAAGCATACCCCGCCACGGCCAATTGTCTCAAGTATTCTTGTCATGGCGGGGACTTCCCGTGATTCACGCAGTTTAACAGATAATGTGCAAATCAGATCTTGACGCAGTGCGGCATTTGCGCCAACCTACGGCTGCCGTGGGGAAGAATTCCTTCCCCGGCTTTCGCAAAGGAGCAAGAAAATGGAAGGCTACGAGGTTCTGAACCGCGCTCTGATGCCCGTTGATCAGGTCATCGGGCTTGGCATCGATGCCCTGAAGAAGGCCGGTCTTTACGACCCACTCAAGGGAAAGGTCAACAACTCGGTCAAGAGCATGTTGAGGAAGTCCTTTGACAAGCAGTACAGCCTGGAAGTGATCGGCGAGGAAAACATCCCCGCGACCGGCGGGTGCATCATTGCATCCAACCATCGCTCTTGGCTGGACGCCCAGGTTCTTGGCGTCGCGACCGAGCGTCGCACCTACTTTGTCGCAAAGGCCGACTTCAAGGAATGGCCGATGCTGCGCCGCATGATCGACTTCTTTGACGGGATCTACGTCAAGCGCGGTGGCGACACGGAAGCCATGCTGCAGATCATCCAGGCGGTCAACGACGGCAAGGTAGTGGTCATCTTCCCCGAGGGGACGATTCCAGGCGAAGAGGACATTCCTCGCTGGGACGTCGAGAAGGACACGGGCCTGCTGAAGGGCCATTCCGGTGCCGTTCGCATCGCGATGGCAACCGGCGCCCCGATCATCCCTTGCGGCCTGTCCGGCACCAGCCAGGCATACCCGCCCGAAGCGTACCCGCGAATGGAGATATTCCCTCCCATTCCAAAGGCGGCTCCAGTTACCATCCGTTTTGGCAAGCCGATTTACTTCAAGAAGGCCGCCAAGGAAGTCACTCGTGATGAACTCGGCAAGCTGACCAAGAAGGTCATGCTGTCGATCTCCGAGCTGGTGGACTTCACGCGCGACTACGTGCCCACCGTCATCCCGATCCGCGACCGGACAGAACCGACGTCGCTGCCGCGCTATGCATTCACCCGTTCACCCAAGGGACTGAAGGCTGGCGAGAAGGCTCCGCTGGGAGTCCTGGTGCTGCACGGCTTCACGTCGGACGTTCATTGCGTTGACCCGCTGGTCCCGTTCCTGGACGCCGAGGATCTGCCGTACCGCCTGCCGATCCTGCGCGGCCATGGCACGAAATACCAGGACCTGCAAGGCGTCGGCAACCGCGACTGGTTCGAGGACGGCGAGAACGCGTTGCTGGACCTTTACCGCGAATGCGACAAGATCCTGGTCGTCGGGCTGTCCATGGGCGGTCTGGTCGCCCTGGAACTGGCAGCACGGCATCGCGACAAGGTCGCTGGCGTGGCCTCGGTTGCGGCGGCCGTCAAGTTCCAGGACCCGCTGGCCTTCCTGACCCCGGTCATGGCCCGGTTCGTCAAATTCTGGCCCAGCCCGAACGCCTACAACGATGATGAATGCCGCAAGCGCGAAAACCGGAACTACCCGAAGTTCGCAACCTCGGCGTTTGCATCGCTGTGGGAGTACTCGCAGAAGGTCCAGAATCTTCTGTCCTTCGTGAAGGCACCCATCGTGATCCTGGAAACGAAGAGGGACCAGGTTGTCGCCCCGGTGTCCGCCTCGATCATTCATCACAAGGTGTCCTCGAAGGACAAGAACCTTGTGTGGTTCGAGAAGAGCGGGCACGAGATGTTCCTGGACAACGAAGCGACTGCCGTCACACAGACCGTGATGACGTTCATCCGTCGCATCCGCGCCCAGCAGGCATGACCTGAAAACTGGAACTCGCCCCCATCACTGACAGGCCCCAACGCCCAAGCAGAAACAGCCGGTCAATCACAACGGCGACAATACGTTCACCTTGCCACATGGCACGGCAAAGAATGGCGCAAAGCGGATGTTTCGCAGCAGGCCATGACGGCAATTTTGCCGCGGGCTCTCATCTGTCGGCAGGCTTCAAAGGCGGATCGAACACGACGGTCGCCCCGGCAGCAATGCCCCTCGACTGCGCCGTCCTGCCGTTGAGTTCGACGACGAATCTCGTTGGCTGACCTATCGACCTGGCATCCAGCGTCATCGGACGGGCGTTCTCGACGACGCCAGCAACGCGACCGTTCAAATCGATGAACAGCATGTCCAGCGGAACAAGCGTGTTCTTCATCCAGAACGTCTGTACATCATCGCCTGGAAAGACGAACACCATCCCCCTGTCCGTCTCCATGGACTTGCGATGCATCAGACCACGTTCGCGCCGCAGTGGAGTGTCAGCCACCTCCAGGCGAAACGACGAACGCCTGCCGTCCAAAGCCATGAAGATGGCTGTCACCTCTGACATCCGATCCCCTACTGATGAGTCAACAGGCATCGCAATCTCTCGTGCCATCGCCGGCTCGGCCGCCGCTGAGGACGATGTTCCCCGGCAGGCAAGGACGCAAATCGAGTCAATGACACACAGAACCAGGATCGCTGCCTGTTTCTGGCTCATGCCACACGGTCTCATTCGTTTCACTCCGAAACCTTCAGGATGGTACCAACCCTGATACACCTTCGTCCGAAAATTCTGAACTCAAGGCTCCATAAGGCCAGTCCTGAAGATCCGACGAATCCACGTTGCCGACTGGAACCGTCTCGGCTAATATCGCCCACGGACGACCGATTCTTTTCGAACGGATGGAGGAACACCGTGTCCCACACGTCAGTCTCTACATATATCAACCAGGTCCTCAAGGCCAGGATCGATGGCAACCCGTCGCGGGCAAAGACCATCGGCGGTGTTTTCGAGTTCGTGCTGGAAGGGGACGACGGTGGCATTTGGACCCTCGATCTCAACCAACCGACGCTCGTTGATGGCAAGGCCGAGAAGATGAACTGCAGAATCCGAATGACCAACGCCGATTTCTTGGGACTGGTTAACGGGACGCTTGGGGCAATGGATGCGTTCAAGACTGGCAAGTTGAAGGTCGAAGGCAATCTGGCAATGTCTTTGAAGCTGCAGGTACTGCTTGACGAGAAGGGCTGGTAGGGCCGACCTGTCTCATTCTGCGCCATTCGTTTCATTCCGCTACACCATGTTGTTTTGAGCCGGAAGTCCCTGTTTCGACATGGCTTCTACCAGTGCGCCTGGACAGTTGGACTGTCCAAAAACCGACTTGCGAGTCTAACTTGTGTTTCATTTTGGGACACCGCGCCCCAGAGTATGATTCCATCTTTCCGCTTAACTTTCATAGTGTTAACGTTCAAACCACGCCGTGGCACACTTCCTGCTTTACTACTGGGCGTGCCGGATAAGATTTGACTCCCCTAACCCTCTTTCACAATTTACCCCATTTAGTCTCCCGCCGGCCCGTTTACCGGGTCGGCGGGAGATGCACTTCCTTGAAATCTTCGGATCGGACGCCTTGCGCACCCGATTCGGTGATCCGGGCCTGCCGGGGTCTCGATTGAACGCTAGACTGGAACTCGCCAGAGGCCAAACGGAAGCGGAATCGAAAGCGAACACCTCGACGAGTTGGTCGAGACCCCGCGCCTGGCTCTTATTTTTGGTTGTCTCCTCGTTCTCGATTTGATACACTCCTCGAAATTCTTGTTCGAACCGCCGCTGCCTCTCGGGAGTAACAGTTTTGGCTGGCCGCCGAATCCTGATCGTGGATGACTATCCGGAACTCGTCCGGATGCTGACCCTCCAGTTGACCGCAGAGGGATACGATGTCACGACAGCCTCTACTGGCAACGAGGGACTTGCCCACATCCGCGACGGGTTCAGCGGTGTAGTGCTTCTGGACGTCAAGCTCCCGGACATTGGCGGCCTTGACGTCTTCGAGGAAATCAAACGACTTGCCCCTGATCTTCCCGTAATTTTCGTCACGGGGCACGCGGCACTTGATCTTGCTGTCGAGGCGACTCGCCGCGGCGGCTTCGACTTCATCGCGAAGGGTTCGGACCTCACCAAACGCCTGAATGTTGCGGTCAAGAACGCTTTCGATCGCCTTGCCATGACCGAGCAGTTGAACTCGCTGCGCACCCAGCTTTCTGATCAGGGGCATTTCAGCGAGTTCCTTACGGTTTCACCGCGGATGAAGCAGATACTTAGAACCCTTGAATCAGTGGTCAACTCGGGCGTGACTGTCCTGATCGAGGGAGAAAGCGGCACCGGCAAGGAGGTCATCTCAAGGGCGATCCATGCGGCCGGAAACCGCAAGAATGGCCCGTTCATTGCGGTCAATTGCGCCGGCATTCCGGAACCCCTGCTGGAAAGCGAGATGTTCGGCTACGAGAAGGGCGCGTTCACAGGCGCTAATTCCCGACGCGCCGGCAAGTTCGAGGCGGCCCATGGAGGCACACTGTTCCTGGACGAGGTTGGCGAACTGCCCAAGGCTCTGCAGGCAAAACTGCTGCGAGTCTTGCAGGACCACACCTTTCAGCGGGTCGGTGGTACCGAAACGATCAGCGTCGACGTTCGCGTTGTGTCTGCAACGAACCGCGACCTGCGCACCGAGGCCCAGGAAGGAAATTTCCGCGAGGATCTGTTCTACCGGCTATCGGTTTTTCCGGTGCGCCTGCTGCCACTGCGCGAGCGGCCGGAGGACGTCCCGATGCTTGCGCAGCACTTCCTGCGGCGCTTTGTACGCGAGGAAGGGAAATCCCTGGTAGGCTTTTCCCAGAGTGCACTTAGGATGCTGTCTTCTCACCCTTTCCCGGGAAACGTTCGGGAACTGGAGAACCTGGTCCGACATGCCGTGATTGTGGCTCACGGCAGCGAGATTTCAGCCGAGGACGTCAAGTTCACGCTTGGCAGCCACCGATCGTCCTTCAGCCGCCCAGATCCCGCCGGCGCGGTTTTGCCAAAGGTTGACCCGGCATCCCCGCTGGAACAGCGGCTGCAGGCAATGTTTCCGGATATCGACAGTCTTTTACCGATGCAGGAAGTCCAGGCGGCCTACCTGCAACTGGCCATTGACGTGTCGGAAGGCAATGTCAGCAAGGCAGCTCGCGCCCTGGGCGTCGGACGAGCCACGCTGTACCGCAGACTGAAGGACGACGCACCTCCAGATGATGGCGGCCTCTGACGATTTCGGCCCAAATTCCTGCATCGCAACGCCAATCTTGATGCTTTGAAGTCGATTGCGGATGCACTAGAGTACCCATCGGAACACGGGGAGAGTTGTTGATGACGACACGCCTATTGGTTTTCATGTCGGTGGCGCTGACTGCCGTGGCCGCAGCATGCAGTTCCGGTCACGATGCTGCAGATGTTCCTTTCGACACCGGCGACCACGACACGGCAGCAGCCGATATCGACGCCGCTGAAGTCTCGCAGGATCTGCTTTCAGACCAGTCTGGCGAGGGTTTGGATGCAGTAGATGTCGTGCAGGACGTGCCGCCTTTGGACACCATGGACGTTGCTGCCGACGCATCGCAGGACAACGGGCCGAACCCCGAGGGCCCTCCGTACGCCCGCTGGGTTAATCCTTTTATCGGTTCCGGCGGAGCGATCGCCAACGTCGGCAGCGCGCTGCCCGGCGCAACAGCCCCCTTCGGACTGGTCAAGGTAAGCCCCGACACCAAGACTCGCAACGGCGTTTCGGCCTTCCAGCACTGCGGTGGCTACCACTACGAGGACGACTTCATCTACGCATTCACGCATAACCACCTTCATGGCACCGGCGCACCCGATTACGGAAACATCGGCGTCATGCCGGTCAGCGAGATGACTGTCGCCAGGACGTTTTTGTGGGGCCTCGAGGCACCGTACACACACAAGGACGAGGTCGCCGAAGTCGGGTACTTCACAACCACGCTTCCAGATCCGCACGTCAAGGTGGAACTTACCGCAACGACCCGGTGTGCCCATCACCGGTACACGTTCCTCGACGGCGCCACCGGAACCATCGCTCTGGACCCGACTACGGCGGCGGTCCAGGGGCGTTCCAAGGGCGGCGAGGTGACGATTGATACCCAGACAAATTCGGTCGAAGGCTGGAACCACAATGATGGGGAATTCTCGGGTCGTTACGGTGGTTTCCCTGTCTACTTCACAATCCGTTTTGATCGTTCGTTTGCGTCCCACGGAACCTGGCTGGATAGGGAATTGCGGGAGGAAACGGCCAGCGTGGCGTCTGTCGGATCACCCCCCAACTATGGGGCCTACTTCCGCTTTGACACATCCATTGACCCGGTCGTCGAGATGCAGATCTGCCTTTCGTACGTTGATCTGGATGGTGCAAGGAAGAACCTGGCAGCCGAAATGCCGACCTGGGACTTCGAGGGCGAGCGCCAGACAACCAGGGCGGCCTGGGAAGTTGAACTGGCCCGCATGGAAGTCACGGGCGGAAGCACTGACGAGAAGGTGAATTTCTACACCGCAATCTACCACTCGTTGCAGATGCCAACCATTTGGTCGGATATAGACGGCCGCTTCCGGTCTTTCGACCGCGAGAACCCGGTTCCCCACGTGGCCACTGGCTGGACGTACTACACCGACATGTCCTTCTGGGACACGTTCCGCACCACGCATCCCCTGTACACGCTGGTGTGGCCCGAACGCCAGCGAGACATGATGCGGTCGCTGGCAATGATGATGAAGACCGGCGGATGGTCCCCGATGTGGCCGATGGGCGCCGGTGACACGGGCAGCATGATCGGACAGCACTCCGCAAGCGTAGTTGCCGACTCGGTACTGAAGGGGATGGTAAACTTTGACATCGAGGGCGAACAGACCGCTGGTCTCGACATCCTTTACGACACCCTGAAGAAGAACGCGGATGGACCGGCAACCGGCGCCGGTGCGTACGGTAACCGCGGGTGCATCCAGCAGTATTTAGAGAAAGGCTATTGTCCGGTTGATGCCGATGGGGATGGATCAGTCTCCAAGACGCTCGAATACGCCTTCAACGACTTCTGCCTGGCCGAGATGGCCAAGAAGCTGGACAAGCCCGAGGACGAGGCCCGCTGGCGCATCCGGGCAGACAACTGGAAGAAATTGTGGGACTCGGAGTCGGGCTATTTCCGCGCAAAGAATGCCGACGGGACGTTCGCCACCGGCCGGTTTGATCCCCTTGAATGGAACCTGGGATCCGGCGACTACGTCGAAGGCACCGCCTGGCAATGGCTGTGGTTCGTTCCGCATGACGAGGCGGGTTTACGCCAGACTCTTGGGGGGGATTCGGTCTTCCTGGAGCGCCTGACAACCTTCATGGAAGAGGCCATGGCAACGTTCGAATTCCTGCTGCCATCCTCGTACTACTTCCACGGGAACGAGCCTGACATCCACGCGCCGTTCCTGGCCATCAGGGCGGGGCGCCCGGATCTTGCCCAGCGGTGGTCGCGATGGGTGATGGATGTCAACTATGTTAACAGCTTCGATGGCTTGGTAGGCAACGACGACGCCGGCACGCTGGGGGCGTGGTACGCCTTTGCCGCAGTTGGCCTGTACCCGTGGCCCTGCGTGCCTGGCTACTACGTCACAGCGCCGATCTTCGACAATGCGGTGCTGCACCTGCCTGGTGGGGATCTGATAGTCGAGGCACAAGGCGCATCAGGCAACCGCGACATGTTCATACAGTCGGCTACTTTCAACGGAGAACCGCTTGACACGCTGTGGCTGGATCACACAGCAATCGAGAATGGCGGCACCTTGCACCTGACGATGGCTCCCAAGGACGACTGACACCCTCGAAATCCACCTGAAACTAGCCCTGAAGCCTCACCAGGAATGCCAGCAGAACGTTGCTGGCGGCGTGCAGCAAGACAGGCGCGACCAGCGAACCGGTGCGCAGACGCAACCAGCCGAACAGAAGCCCTGGAAAGAACACAGCCAGTCGGAAAGGCGCCGGGATTGCTACGAGATGCGACAGGGCAAACAGCGCCGACGTCACAGCGACGTGCCAGCCAAGGTCGACACCCAGAAACCGGATCCGTCGCGAGAACAGCCCGGCCAGCCTCGCCTGGATGTATCCCCGATAGAAAACCTCCTCGGGAAGCGCCACCGCAAGCAGGTGGATCAGCAGCAGTTCGAACAGCCATAACGGAGACTTGCGGGCGTCAAGAGTGTTTCCATCTATCAGGCGCAGCCCCTCGCCTGAACGGATTGAAACCTGCCCACCGGTTGCAGTCAGCGTAAATTCCGGGCCCACCAGACATCGAAAACCGTCATCTGCTGCAAGGGCAATCTCCAATCCCCCCGCAGACGACGGATTGGCGCGAACGTCCCTGTTGAACAGCCTTCCATCCCTTCTGACCAGTCCCGTAACCGCCCCAGAACACCCGCTGGCACGAACGGGCACGGTCGCCGTGGTCGTGTTCAGGGCCATCAGTGCGCCATCCTGTGTCCAGGCAAGCAAGGCCGACGGCGCATCGGCAGTATCAGGGAATCCCCGCACATCGGCAGGGAAGTCCCTCCACGGGTCTGCCGGCATAACCAGGGGACGCCCCTCGACCCAGGCGGCCCATCCAGCGAAAGCCAGTATGTAAGCCGGGAACACCACGGCCGCCACCTTCAGGCAGGTCACGACAGAACGGACGAATCCGCTGGCAGAAAGCCCCAGAATTCGAGCAGGATCACCGCCGGTCCGCCGGATCATGGTGACCGGCGCCAACAGCAGGAACCCTGCCGCGAGGGCGGCAGAAAGGTCGGTGGACAACCCGCCTAGAACCGACATTCGCCCCGAAACGAACAGGACGGCCAGGCCTACCAGATAAAGCCCCACAACCTCGGGCACGACGCGATAACCACGCGGCTCGGACCCGGGGGCCGTTCGGACCGGTATCGGCGGCGGCATGCTGGATCTCCGACAGATTCAGTGGCTTCCGGGGCGAATGGAAGGGATATCGATATCGACGTTCAGGTCGCGCAGCATCTGCACGTGCGAAAGTTCCTTCAACCGCCCGACCGGCCAAGCGCGAACCAGTCCGGCCACAATTGATTTTGAGGTGTCCAGTCTGGACAGCCGACCCTTTGCCGACGTCTCGGCCGCCAGGCCAACCGCGACAAGGAAATAGACCAGCACTACGCCCTTCAACGCCCCCAGGACAAGCCCCCCAAGGCGATCCAGCAGCGACAACGGCCCGGTTGCAATATGCAGCACCGAAACAATGACCCGCGCCACAACGTCCAACACCAGGTACAACGTGGTAAACAGGACGAACGGATACAAGACCTCCCGGGCTGCCGGCTGGTCGACCAGCATCGGGAATGCCTTCATCGCAGGCCCCGACATGGCCAGGGCGGCAGCAGCGGCGACAATCGAGGCACCCAGGCGAAGGACTTGCAGCAGCAACCCGGAAATCATTCCGGTAACTGCGAACAACGCGACGATGATGATGCCCAATAAGTCCAGCAGCATGGCCCGAGACTAGTCCGTGAGATGGCACATTGCAAGCGTCAGAACGTCGCTTCCGACAACAACATAACCTCGTGGCGATTTCGAAACCGGCCCAAAGCCTTTGCGATCCTCGAAAGATCGTTCTAAAGTTGCGGCATGAAAACCACAGCCAATCTCGTTTCGGTGTCCTTGCTGGCCTTGGTCGCCGCCTCGTGCAGCGTCCATAATTCCCCCGCTCTGCCGGAGGGTTATGGAGAGGCTGTCACCCGGGCATTCCGGATCGGCCTGAACATCCCCATCAAGGGAAGGGACGGCGCGCCTGCGCGAGTACGTTCGCTGAATGGGCTGGACGGCAGCGAGCGCACCAGTCAACCGGGATACGCCCCGCTGGACTTCAGTCGGGACGTCGGCGTCAAGGTTTTACGGCATCCGATCGGCTGGACCTGCAAGATGACCATGGACGCCATTTTTCAGGATGCGCTGGGGGACACCACGTCCTCCGATTCCTACAAGATGAACGAACTTGTGAATCTGGAGGTCGATTCGGTCAGGAGATACATGGTGCCGATCTGGCAGACCTCTTTCGATATCGGGACCGGTACCTGCAAGCCGTATGGCGGATTCACAGTTGGCGAGGCCACCAAGGGCCAGGTTGCCGAGGGCGCGCGAATCGGTGACGTGGACAGGTGGGCCAAGGCTGTTGCCTTCGTTGCCAACAGGCTTTCGGGCGCCACAGGGCCATTGCTGTCAACCGAGATCGCGACTGAACAGGCAAGCCAGAACCTGTTACCGGGCTATATCGAGTTCCTGCCCAACGCCATGGCGTCGGCCGGATACTCGGGTTTGAAATCCCTGACTCCCGTTTGGACAGCCTGGAGAAGAGCTTTCAACAACACTCCGCCAGTGGACCCAGTAACCCGTATTCAGGCACTGGTCGGCCCCTCGCTGCCAGCCGCCGGTCCAGAAGACATGACCACCCCAGGCAAGTTGATGAAGGATTTTCTGGACTACATCCGCCTGGACCCGACCTTGGCACCAGAGGTCCTGTCCTTTCTTTCGGGCACGTCGTCTCCCCAGCAGCACCTTGCCCTGGTCCAGGCGGCCCGAAAGGCACTGGATGACCAGAAATTGACAACAGTTCTTGTCGCCGATACTGCCCTTCGCCTGTCGTTCGAGGCATGGGAGTCCCTGGCCGCCCTGTACGACACGCCAGCGCGCCGATCAGCCTACCTTGCCGCCTTCCTGACCAGCGTGAAGATTATCGAGCAGGACGAACTGGATCTGCTGGTGGCAAGTCGCTGGAGCGGCGTCGAATGGCAGACTCCACACCCATCGTCCGATCCGGCTGTCGATTCCAAACCCGTACCCACCAGCGATCCCAAGGCGGGCGAGGATCTGTTCCAGGACAAGGACGGGATGCCAATGCCGGCACTGCTGTCGCTGTACCCTTTCTTCCGGATGGACGAGGCCCGTGCGACGCGCGTCGAGGTAACGTCTGTGCCATGGACCACCACCGTTACACTCCCGGAATCGGATCTGGATGTTCCCCTGGCCCAGGAAGGTGTGGTCAGCTCGGCAATCAGCACGGATGCCTCGTCGGACATTCCCTTGGATGTTTCGATGGACGTCGCCGATGCCGATCCGAACCCACCGGATGAAACCGTCGTTGATGGCGATTCTGTGCGGGTCATGGCAGCCCGAACCAAGACAGGAGGGTTGATCGCAGTAATAGCATCGCTGCCACCCTCAATTCCTGCCCGAGCCGGCGTCCGGATGCGATACCAACTGGACATTGAAGGCTTGCCGGACGCAACCGCACTGACCCAATGGCAAGTGCGCCGCTTCCACGTGGACTCCAGCACGATAAAGGGCCGTGAAATCGTGGAAAAATCGAACGTGGTCCCGGTCGGAGGAACCATTCGCATAGCCCGCGACATTACTGGTCCCGCCGTCGACTATATCGAGATGTCCCTGGAAAAACTCGTGCAGTAGCCCCTGCCCTTCCACGGTGCCTAACGGGCCAACCTGACCTCGATGGCGTCATCGCTGTTCTCGCTGAGGCACAGCCACAAACGGCCCGAATACACTACAACCTTGAGATACGAAGGATCCCGCTCACGATTCTTCAGTATCAAACGCACCTCAAGATGGTGCCCGACGGTGCCGCCCGAGCTGTCGGCAAGGGTCTTTACCGGGGCCAGATCCTCCTTTGCAAAAGTTTCTTCCAAAGGCAGCCCCAGGACGTGTCGAGCAATGTTTTCGGCCGATGCACGATCCAGATTGGTGCGCTCCAGCTTGGAGATCAATGCCTTCAGCACATGGTCTGCCGGACGGCCACGCAGAGGGGACCGCCAGTCGACCGGGCCGATGATCTTCTTCAGGATGTCCCGGGCTCGCTGGATCTCCACACCCAGGACGCTCATCAACTGCAAGGTCTGCGCGCCGGCCTCGCCTCCGACCCGTTCGCACTCCATGCGATAGGTCGCATCAAACATAGAAACCAGCGCCGGGTCCAGCTGCCGCCCGGCCATATTCCGCATTATTTCCAGCGCCTCGCTGGGGGAAAAAGCAGGATGATCGACACGATAGGGGCGCTTTGACGACAGCGCGTCGAACACGTCCGCCACCGATATCAGGCGTGCCTCAAGGGGCAGGTCCACACCCTTGACATCACCCTCGGGATATCCCCCGCCGTTGTAATACTTGTGGTGCCAGCGAATTCCTTCGGGAGCGACGTAGTCTATCGGAACCGGCACATGGGCGATGCCCAGTTCCGGATGCTTCCTCATCTCGCCCCATTCGGCGTCGTTCAAGGGGCCAGTCTTGCGAAGAACCGCGGGGTCCACCCAGTTCTTGCCGTAATCATGAAGCATTGCGGTGATTTCCAGCCTGCGCAGCCGAGAGGCTCCGAATCCGACCAGGCCTGACGCCAGCAGTACCGACCAGTGCGCCACGCGAACGGAATGATGAAACGTGACCGGGTCGTGGTCCTCGCACGCCTTGCGCGCATCCTCGGCAAGGGCCTTGACCTTCATGAATTCGGTATCGGTTATCGAGGACCAGCCACCCATTCGGCCTCAACGACACATGGAACCAGTCGATGATCCCTGATCGGGCGCGACCGGACAAGCATTCGACCTGCGCGACGCGATGGACGTGCTCCTGCGCGTGGCAAGCCCCCCCAGGAGCAGCAGCAACATTAAGGCGGGAATGGCTGACGTTCCCAACCGGGATGAACCCGGAAGGCTGGCTAGCGTCGCACATCCAGATCCGGGCGAATTTTGCGGATTGATGGTGCTGGTATCCTCCTCCGAAGAACCTTCGCCGTCCGGCAACGGAGGCTGGATGCTGCCGGCAGGCGCGCAAACATCGCCCCAGGCATCCCCTGTGATGCACACCATGTCATTCGGACACCAGCCATCCACGCAGTTCTGCGTGCAGAACCTGCCCGAGTTGCCGTCGTCGCGGCACAGCATCGAAACGCATTCCTCGTTGCTGGCACAGGCTTCGCCGGCGGCCTTGCGATCCACGCTGGACATGCAAGCGCCAACCTGGCTGGACCCGTACGACACGCAGGACGTTCCCGATTGGCAGACCCACGTCGCAAGATCGCAGGTAGTTCGGCAGTATGAAAGGCCTGCAGAAGGCAGCGCCACGCATGCCTGATTTTTGCATTCATCGCCTGACGCGCATTCAGCGCCGTCATCCTTCAGACCATCCCCTGGAATGCACGCTCCCTGTCCGCCGATGTCCTTGCACTGGTAGCTCGCAAAACACGAAGGATTGGCTACGTCGCACTTCTGTCGGCACAACTGAACCTGCCCCGGGTCGCTATAGCACAGGCCCGACTCGCACTCGGTGCTGGCCGAGCATTCGGCTCCCAGCTTTTTCGGATCAACCGGAACCACAGACTCGGGATAGCAGCCCCCAACCGTCGAATACGACGCGGCCATGCACACCTGCCCCGAGGGACAGTTTGGACTGGCCTTGGGACACTTCTGACGGCAGGTCATCCCCTTGCCGTCCAAGGCTGCGTGACAGTAGGCAGACAGGCAATCGTACGAAGACGAGCATGTCTCGCCTATGGCCTTCTTTCTGCCGCCGGAAACGCAAACGGCCGAACCGTCATCAGAGGATGTGTCGCAATGGTAGCCATCGGGGCAATCATCCGAAGCCACGATGCAGCCCCGGGTACAGATCAGAAAGCCGGTAGACAGCGTCGTGCAGGATGTCCCCGACACGCAGTCAGTCGATATCCGGCAGGTTCCCCCCAAAGGCACCGAACCAGGGGCCATTCCGCCCCCTCCCTGGCAGTAGCCGCTCTGGCAATAAATCTGGCCGACCTCGACCTCCTCGGTACCGTTATGGCCGATGACCACGGGGCATTCGCTGTTGTTCTTGCATTTGAAATAGGTATCGACGGGGTACAGAAGGCAGGCGCCCATCATGTCGTCGGGACTCAATGTCGCCGCACGTCCGTAGGGATCTACCATGGGCAACATCGTCGGCGGGTCGTCGTAGGAATAGCTGCCAAGAACGTGCTGCAAGCCGAACAGATGCCCTATCTCGTGGATCACAACGCTCTTGCAGTCCATGTCGTTGCGCCAGCTACCGACGTTACCGTCCAGATTCCATTTGTAATCACGTCCGTTGAACGCTATGTCGCCTTCGGTGATGACGCCACTGCTGCTGAGGCTGCCATTGACCATGGTGACGCCCAGGGTCCCCTGGCTGAAGTTCCACGAGTTGTCGTTTATCCAAACCAGTTCAACCAGTCCGTTCTCCAGCAACGGATAACCTGTCGACATGGGAAGGACGTTCTTGTTGGTCGTGGAACTGCTCTTGGTGAAGCGCAGCGTGGTGCAATTGATGGCCTGCCAGTCGGCGAACGACTCGTCCATGCATTGCTGCGACTCGGCCGCCGTAAGCCCATTGGTCCCTGCGGAATCCAGATGATACGGGATGTTGGGATTGGCCCAGCGGACCAGGTTGCCATTCAGCGAATCGCCGAAAGTGGCCACTCCGTAAGCCGCGGCCGTTGCAGGAGCCAGGATGGAGATCGCAAACGTGAAAAAGATGGCCGGTGCCAAGCGACTGGTATTCATCGTGCACCACCCTGGCGCAGAAGGCCGCGGCGCACCGCATCCAACAGCGCGGGCAAAGCCATCGAATCCTCGGGATCCGGACCTTCCAGATGAATCAGACGGCCCGTCGAATCGCGCACCAGCCTTGCGACATTGGCGGTAGAACGCTGGGCCCGCAAAACGCCGGAAGTATCGGCACGCAGGCGGAATGTACCCTCGGACAGCCCCGAGGGGATCCAGCCTCTGGAAGTTCGTTCCAGGAACAGCAGAACTTCCTCGCCCACATGGAAAGTCGGAACACCGGGAATGGCCAGGTAGGTGTCCTTTCCGACGCCGCCCGGCAGATTGATGCGCAAAACGGGCGCCGAGGCATGCCCCTTCAAGACCGAAACGATTCGCAGCGTAACGTCGGTCGAAATGGGCCGGGCATCGCGTGGGTCAAACGGGACCTGCACGGCCTCGACGGTGGCGCGAATCACCAGATCCGACCGCCGGGTCATGTCTTCCAGAGGCACCTTCAGTACCGTCGTCGAACCGGCCTGAAGCGAAGTCAAAAGAACAAGGCAGGTCACAGTCAGACAAGCAATGAATCGCATCCGCAGGGACTCCTCGAATTAGCGGGAACAGAACTGCCGTCAGAATGATACGGATAGGAGTGCCTGTTTCAAGCCAGAAAAAGGGAGGAGCGATGGCCCGTGATGTTCAGCGCTTCTTTTGCTTGCCGGCGCGGGCCTTTGCTGCGTCGTCTGGAAGCGGTTCTTCCGCCTCAACGTCAACAGGTTCGTCCGCAACCTGGGATGGTTCGGGATCGATTGCGGGAACCGGCTTGGTCCTGGGTGCAGGCTGGGCATCCGCAAGGGCGTTCAGGCCCGCCACCAGCCCATCGACACGGGCCAGCCCCAGCAGAACAACCGCAGACGCAAGCCGCCTTACGTCGCCAGAATCCAAGGCATCCTTCTCGAGTTGCAGGCCAGCCCTGGCAAGCCCGTCGCGCAATACGATTCGCGCCGAAGCATGATCGAAGCGGGTCTCGAACAGATCAAGAACCTTGTCCTTCAAAATCATTCGTGCCGCCTCCTGATCGCCGGAATTCCCGACAATGGTAGAACAGCGGTCATGGCTAGGCAAGGAATCTGGTTACTTCGGGACAAGGACCAGCAGTTCGTCGTTCTTCACGTAGCCTAGATCCTCGCGGATCCGATGTTCAAGCACTTTGCGGTTCGATTTCACGGCCCGAACTTCTTCGCGCAGCCGCTGGTTGTTCAACACCTTGTCGCGCCCTCTAAGTTCCAGAGACAAGCGTTCCGCCTCCAGGCGATCCAGCAGGCCCCGGCCAGGTCCCGACAAATCGGATACAAGGATCAACGCAACCAGCCCGGCCGCAACCAGACCAATCAGAACCTGGAATATCCGAATTACCTTCATCGCGTCGGTATCTTCCCCCGCACTTCTTCCGGACGCAAGAAAACTGCAACCGTCACAACAATTCCCCGCCCTGCCCCTTCGAAAGCAATTAGCCAAGGCGTGCAAGCCCTTCACGCTTTTTTGCCTTGACATCCCCGGGTCGTCTGACAGAATACGCGGCGGTTCGTTGGAAGCCTTGATCGATTCCGGCTTAGCTCAGTGGTAGAGCAGGCGGCTGTTAACCGCCGGGTCGGGGGTTCAAATCCCTCAGCCGGAGCCCCTTGGGGTGTGGGTCGTTTGGACGCCCGCACCTCAGTCTCCACGTTGCCTTGTTTCATTTGCATCTTCCGTAGGTTACCTCCATGTTACGTTGAGCGTTTTCTCCCCCCAGATCGAGTTCGAGCACAGTTCGCGAATCGCGGCCCGTAACACGACCAAATCGGTTGTTTCCTTCATCAACTTATGTACTTCCACGAGTTCGAATGTGGGGGGTTTTCCGCTTGGAACCCCAAGCGTCACGGAAGGCGAACTTTCGCGCCCTGCGAGCTCTGCTTCGAGAACGCGGATCCGGGCCAGCCAACCCGTGCTCCTCTGGTCGAAGTACGCAGAATCGATGCGCCCGGCCAACCATCTGGGCCTTCCGGTTCGTGTCGCCGGCAAGCGTCAGACGTCGTGGAAACAAGGGTAGACTGCAGATGGTAGCTCAGGCAGTGCGAGCGCGGGTTTTCACAGCCATTGCCTTGGTCTATAGTCGTCCAGCGTGTTCGCCTGACCTGACGAGGTATCATGCCCCTGCCGCTCAACATCGACGGTCTGCTCCACGGCAAGGCCGTCGAGTGGGAACGACTGGAGTTCAAGGAGGGCTGGAACCCCCTGCGGACGCTCCACACGCTTTGCGCGTTCGCTAACGACTTCCACAACCTTGGTGGGGGGTACATCGTCCTGGGCGTGGCCGAACGCGACGGGCAGCCCGTTCTGCCGCCGGTCGGACTCGACGCCGGCCAGATCGACACGATCCAGAAAGAGATACTGAACCTCGGCCACGACGCCATCCAGCCCATGTACCATCCGATCGTCGTGCCCTACGAGATCGACGGGCGGCACGTCCTGGTACTG
>CAIZWN010000046.1 GCA_903936705.1 uncultured Myxococcales bacterium | reverse complement strand
CCCTGCGGGCTTCAAAGGATCCTGCTGCACCTGACGGCGCAGCAGGGCATTGGATGAGGAGGGGGCTCCGCCCCCTTACCCCCCACCCAAAATGCTCAAGTGCAATTGTCGCCGATGCACGCTTGGACTTGACGCCGGGCAGGGGGGCGCAGAGCGGTGCAGAGCGGTTAACAACCCGGATCGTTCTTATAGTACGGGCCTCGGCTCAATCCGGGCCGCCACCTTCTTGTCGTCGATGTGAAGTGGACCCGGTTTTTCGGACAGTGTGCTAAGCGAGACTTCTGCCCTTTTTGAGCCCCTTGGGGCGGAGGAGCGGAAGATGGAAAAGACACGAAGGAAGCACACGGCAGCATTCAAGGCGAAGGTGGCTCTCGCGGCGTTGCGGGAGGACGCGACGGTCGGGGAGCTGGCGACACGGTTCGAGATCCACCCGAGCCAGATCCACGCCTGGAAGCGGCAGATCGAGGAAGGAGCGTCGGAGCTGTTCAAGGGCGTCCGCCGGAACCACGAGAAGGGCGGCGAAGCTTTGTTGGCGGGGCTGTATGAGGAGATCGGACGGCTGAAGGTGGAACGTGATTTTTTGGCGCGCAGGTCCGGTTACTGAGACGTCCGCAGCGGCTGGACCGGATCGAACGCGGGCAGCGTCCAGTTCGCGTCCACGTCCTTGGTCAGGGCGTGGGCGTAACGCTCTCCGAGTTACCCGCGTTCACCGTCGACTGCCAGTTGCCGATGAAGTCGCGACAGAAGATGGTGTACGAGTACTGCTGCCCATTCATGACGGTGCCGTCGAAGTGGTTGCCGGCGTCGCCCGGAGTCGGGGTGCTCAACGTGACCACCAGCACGCCGGAGGTCGGGGTGGCGGGCGGAGTCGGTCCGTCGAGTCGTCGGACCACGCAGGAGTGCAGATCCGAGACATTGGGATAGGTCCAGGTAAGCGTGACGTTGGTATCACCGGGCGCCGCGGCCAGGTTGGTCACGACGGCCGGCGGGGTCATGTCCAGCGGCGTGGCGCTCTCCGTGTTGCCCGCGTTCACCGTCGTCTGCCAGTTGCCGATGAAGTCGCGGCAGAAGATGGTGTACGAGTACTGCTGCCCATTGATGACCGCGGCGTCGGAGTGGTTGCCGGCGTCGCCCGGAGTCGGAGAGGTCAGCGTCGTCAAGAGCTCGCCGTCGGCGCGGCTCGCCGGCGCAGTGGTCCCGTCGAGCCGGCGGAGCTCGCAGGAGTGCAGATCGGAATCTGCGGGATAGGTCCAGGCTAGCGCGACCATGCCATCCCCGGGCACGGCGACCAGATCGCCTACGACGAGCGGCACGGTGGTGTCCACGGGGATGGCGCTCTCGGTGTTGCCGGGGCTCACGGTCGTCTGCCAGTTGCCGACGATGTCGCGGCAGAAGATGGTGTACGAGTACTGCTGCCCATTGATGACCGCGACGTCGGAGTGGTTGCCGGCGTCGCCCGGAGTCGGCGAGTTGATCGTGGTCACCGTCACTCCCTCGGTGGTGTTGGCAGGTGGGGTCGTCCCGTCGAGACGGCGGAGCTCGCAGGAGTGCAGGTCTGTAGCCGCAGGGTGCGTCCAGGCCAGCGCGACGCGCCCATCCCCAGGCATGGCGACCAGGTCGGTCACGACCGATGGTGGAGTGACATCGACGGGAATGGCGCTCTCGGTGTTGCCCGCGTCCACCGAGGTCTGCCAGTTGGCTACCGTGTCCCGGCAAAAGATGGTGTAGGAGTACGGCTGGCCATTGCTGACCGGGCCGTCGTTGAAGTTGCCGACGTCTCCCGGTGTCAGAGAGGTCAGCGTCGTCAAGAGCTCGCCAGCGGCGCGGCTCGCTGGCGCAGTCGTCCCGTCGAGCCGGCGGAGCTCGCAGGCGTACAGGTCAGCGTCCGCCGGATACGTCCATGCCAGGGTGATGCTGCCTTCACCGGGAGTGGCGGCGAGATCCGTCACGGCGGCCGGCGGGGCGATGTCGACAGGGTCGACGCCCTCGACAGGCTCATCCGGTGAGCAGGACGCGAGCAGCAGCGCAGCGACAGCGAAGCTCGATAGTCTCATGAAGGCCCCCGTATGGATTCCGGAAGGTCCGAGAGTACACTCGGAGGACGCCGGTGCGCAATCCGGCTGGCGCGGGTCACTCGCCAGGGCGGGGTGCGTGGGGCTGTAGGGGGGTCCTTCGCGACATGCGGCGGTGGCTGCGCGAGGAACTCGCCTTGGCGAATGGCCGGGTCGTCCTGCGCATGGACGTGGCGACCTGCAACGCGCTGTCCTATTGGCTCTGATGCTTTCCGGCGGTTCTGAAACGGACCCATTGCTCCGAAAATCGTTACGCCGCGACGGAAACCGTTACGAGCCGGCATGCGCCTCCGGAAACCGTTACTCGGCGGCGCCCTCGTCCTGCTCGTGGTGGCCGCGAAAGGCCACGAGGCGCTTCTGAACCGCGCTCTCCATCGCGGTGACTTCGTCGTCCTTCAGCTCTCCGAAGTGGCTGCGGCGCTTCCCCGGTAACAACTTTCCGTTGTTCTGGAGGCAGAGCTTGATGAACAGGTTCGCCTTCCGATCCGGCAACCCGACGATCTCCTCGAGTTCCCGCCGGAGGTCCCGGAAGGTGACCACGAACTCCAGCTCGCTGCGGAACTCCTCCCGTACCGTCTCCTGGACCCATCCGTACAGGGCCTCGGCCACCACCGTGGCATCGAGGAAGCGGTAGAGGTGCGCCGTGGCATTCTTCACCGTCACGACGCCGTCCGCGTCCTCGTCGTAGTCGACCAGGCGCATCAAGGGGACCGAGAACGCCTCGAGGGCAGCGTCGTACTCGTGACGCCGCGCGAGCATGACGGCGGACACCGGGAAGATGAGTCCCTGCGGCGTGAACCCCGTCCGGGCCAGCACGTAGTGGATCAGGAGCCTGTGCAGCCTCCCGTTTCCGTCCTGGAAGGGATGGATGAACACGAAGCCGAACGACAGCGCCGCCGCAAGGACGATCGGATCCACCCCCGAACCCTCGATGCGCGCGAAGGCGCTCAGGAGCCCTTCCATCAAGCGCGGGACGTCGCCCGGGCAAGCGGCGATGAAGTGGATCCGCTGGCGGGCCAGGTCCACCTGCTCGCCGACGTAGACTTGGTCGCTTCGATACTCGTGGTCAGCGTAACGCGGGTCCACCGTTGCGTTCTGGAGGCGCAGCAGTTCCTCGCGCGTGAGCTTGGCCACGTTCGGGACGGCGCGCAGCAGGCTCACGTACCGTTCGGTCCGGCTGGCGCTCGGCCGCTCGCCCTCGATGTCGAACGACGACCGGGTCTCCTTCGTGTAGAGATAGCTCACGGCCCGGCGGATCGTGTCCTCGTCGAAGTCCGCGACGATGCGCGCCGCCTCGGTGGCCAGGCCGGCGGCCTCGAAACCTGCGAGGCGGTCGGTCCGCCGGACGGTCGGGCAGAAGTCCGCGTTCCCCGGGAGGTTGTTCACAACCCGATGACGCCGGCTCCGCGTTCCAGGCGTCGTGTAGTAGGACTCCGGGTCGAGGAGGGGCACGTAGTTGCCGGTCGATGCGTCCGCGACGGGCACCTTGCGGCCCGTCAGGAACTCGTAGAGGAACCAGAGGCGCCGAACGTACTGACCGGTCGGGTGCTCCTCGACATGCCGGGCGACTTCCCCCTCGAACGCGTCCAGGTCGATGCGGCGGAACAATGCGTCGAAAACCTGGAGATTGACCCCATCGTACCGGAGGGCGAATTCGAGCTGGTCCGCGAGGGTTGTCCCGACCTGGTAACCGGCGGGAAGCACAAGGATCGTCTGCCCATCCTCGACGGTCGTTCGCCGCCCTCCGCGCGGCGCAATGAAGGTGAGGTGTTGAGGCGGGAGCACGCAGAGGCCGTACTCGAGGATCGCCCAGGCGTATCCGACCGCATCCGTTCCGTTCGGCACGTCCAGATCGAGCGCGGGTCCGGTCGGGATCAGGACCTGCCCGATCGACGGACCGAGACCCGCCCCCTTCGTCTCGAAGTGCGCGTCGCACATCGGCACGTCGGTCGCACCGTCGATCGCATGGCCGACAACCAGAGCCGGGGTGGAGCGCCGTTCGGCGGCGCAGAAACGGCATATCGGAGGTTCGGGAACGAACTGGGTCAGCCCCTCGATTCGCCGACCCGCCGCGAGCAGCGCCTTGGCCCGTTCAATCTGTTCCATCCGGGATAGCTCCTCCGGAAACCGTTAGCTGGCTCCGGAAATTGTTACCAAGGTTGATTGTACTCCGAAAATCGTTTGGAAGTGTGGACGCGTTCTTCGGGATCGAAAGAGCAGAGAGCGTTGTTCGCCTTCGCCGACGCAAAGGGAGCCATATTGATGGCTGCGAGTACTTTTCTGCCTCCGTGGTAAGCGCATCGATCTGCCCGACATCTTGGGTCTGCCCGAGCAGGCCGATGATCATCTCCGCCCCATTCACAGTGACGGAGTCCAGCAGGTAGGCGAGCAGGTCAGCGCGCTGTACGGCATCGAGCATCCCGTACACGTCCCGGAACCTCTGGAGGGCGACCCGGTAGTTTTGGGGGGAGAGCCGGGCGTCGTGGATGTCCTCCAAATCGGCCGTCACGCGGGCGACTTCGGCCCGCGCGGCTTCGATGTCCATCTCCAGCCGTGGCGCGTCTACGAGGTCTGCATCTCCCGATCCCGCCGCCGGGCCAGCGCGAACGCCGCCTGGACAGCCGTCCACACGTCCGGCGCTTCGATGGGCTCGGGCCGGGACCAGGACGTCGTGATGCCGTTCGCGCGCTCGAACAGGTAGTCCAGGAACTCGCCCAGGTCGGTGCCCTGCCCCAGGCAGTGCGAAATCCGCTCTCTCCAGATGGCCATCGCGTGATCGAGGCCGGGAACCGACACGAAAACGCCTTCCTTGCGCTGCCCCGAGACGGCCATCACGCCGACCACATGGTAGACGTGGTCCGGGCCGGGTTCGCGCAACTCGCTCCGCCTGTACGAGCGCATGGCCGCCTCCGGGCGCGTGGCCTCGGGGTTCTCTTCTGCCAGTTCGGCATCCGTGTCGATGGCTTCGCGAAGCTGCTCGATCGCCCATGCCGCTGGACGGTACTTCTCGGTCGCTGCGACCGCGGCCCATTGCTCGGACGTCCAGATCGGGGACAGCGTGATCTCGAACTTCGTCGTCGGTCCGGACCGAACCTCGATGACGATCTCGTCCACGTCGCCCTGTGCCTCGACGATCTCGAAGTAGTGCCAGCGCTCGTACTCGCCCGCGAGCCAGAAACCGAGTGTCCACGAACCGTCAGGATCGCCGGGCAGACCATGTCCTCGCCAGGCGATGGCTCGAACTCCCCGCAGGGATGGGCAGCGCGCAGTCGCAGCAGTACCTGCCCGCGTATCCGGGCGATGTAGGCTGCGACGCGATCGGACGGGGTCTCGGTCACGACAATTCACCAGTACGCCACGGACTCCACGGATCAGAACTCCACGATGTATCGCGGAATGAACGGCTGACTCGTGGGGCGAACCCCGCGGATGCGGTCGAGACCGTAGGAGCGCAAATCGCCCCGGTCGTTCACCACGTACAGCATCAGGTTCCCGTCGCGCGTGCGCCGGAGCGAATACGGCTCGACGACACGCGGTACCCAACGACCGTCCTCGGCCCGGTAGTCGATTTCGACCTTCAGGCGATTCGCACCCGCGAACCGGATCATCTCCAGCGGGAACGGCGCGTGCCATGCGCTCATCGATCGGGGCAGCGTCCAGGTCGCGTCCACGTCCCTGGTCGGGTACGACGGCAACGGCACCACCGCACCGCCTGCCAGCCAGGCGAAGACCTCGCCCAGCGCGCTCCAGAACTCCTCGAACGGTGGCAGGTGCGGAAGCTGGTGCGCCAGCATGTTGGCCCACTCCTGCCGGATCTCCTCGCGAAACGGCGAGTTCTCCAGGTAGGCCAGATCGGGCACGTCGATTCCGGCGTGGGCGCATTTCCGCTGCAGGATGGCGAGGACTTCGGCGGACCTCGCCACGAGGTCCGGGTGGCGGAACATGTGAACCACGTCGTACAGGTCGCGAGGGCGGCAGCGTTCGGCAAGGGCCCGGATCTTCTCGGCGAGGAGTTCCGGGAAGGCGTAGCACGCCACGCTGCCAGCCACCCCTGCCGCGTCGCTGTATGGGTGGAGGATGCCACGAGGCGCGTGCGGGAGAACGACCACCTCATCGCTCGTGATGTCGATCTTTAGCTTCGGCAGTTGCGATGTCGGCCGGGGGCCCCGATACGCGATCTTCCCCTGGGTCGTCGGCCGCCCACGGGAGTTCGTGCCGCGGCGAAACGCCGTCTCGTCCAGCACGATCTCCAAACCACATCGATCGACGAGCCACACCTGGATCCGACCGAAGATCGGAAGGAGGTCAGCGGGCTCCTCTGGTCCACCCCGAATGACCGTGTAATCCAGATCCTCCGACAGACGGTACGTCTCGAAGTAGCACTTCCGAAGCGCCGTTCCGCCCTTGAAGACCCATGCGTCGTTGAGCGCAGGCTCGGCCGCGATAGCCGCCAGCATCCAACCGAGGACGTAGTCCTTCTCGATGACGTCGTCGCGGAGGTCCCATTCCGCGCGAAGGGCCCGGATTTCCGCGTACGCGATCATGAGGGATTCTCCCGGCGAATGCGGACGTTGAGTCGGAGGCCCCACTCCCCGATGCGCTCGCCGCCCGGCGCCGCAGAGGGATCGAGCAGCGAGATTCCCGCCTTGATGCGACTGCGGCACTGGTCAACGAGGTCCGGCTTGGCGAGTTCCAGCGCAGACACGATGTAGCCGAGCCTCTTGAAAACCGTCCCGTTGCCCAGGCGGTCTGCGGTTTCGATCAGCTTCGCGGGGGCGTTTTCCGCGAGGTAAGCGGCAACGAATTCGGCGGCGACTCGAATCCCGCCAGCAAGGCGCGGATCGTCGAGAACGTCCACGACGGTGCGCGCCGCGTCCGCGATCTGCAACCGCTGGCCCTCGCGCCAAAACGGCACGACGCCCCATATCCCATCCGCGCTGATATGCCCGACCAGGTACTCCTGGCCCAGAAGGGTCTGTTCGGATCCACGCACGCGCTGGATGGTTCGCACCACCGCCGTGCGAAAGACCTGCTCGGTCAGCCCCCAGTGGCTCGCGGCGGTCCAGCCGGTGAAGTAGCACGGTGACCAGGCGGCGTGGGCCAGGAGCAGCGGGTCCTGGGACCACGACGCCGGGTTCTCCGCTTCGACCGGCACCGGCACGTACAGGCCCCGGCGCGCTCGCCGAAGCCATCCCTGCCGGCACCAGCGCGCCAGTTTCCTCGCCGCCTCGACCCGGCCGAACCCAAGTTCGCTGGCGACGTCATCGACCGATACGAATGCCCGACCCGCGCGGAGCACCCGGGCGATCTCGCGGCGACCCTCACCTGTGATTCCGGTTCCCATGCGACAATGGTACACCAGAAACGCCCGCCCGGGGGAAAATAGTGGCCTTTGCGTGTCGCGGCCATCGAAAGGCCACGAATTCCCCTGGGGCGCGCTCAAGTGGCGTTGAGTTGTCGAGCGGTCGGGACCTGGTCGGAAGTTGGGCGCCGACCCAGGTGCGGGCATCAAGTCGGCACTAAGTCGGCACTAAGTCGAACCACCACACTGCCGACTGGGGCCTACGCCGCGCTCCCGGAAGTTAGCGCCATCCGCTAGCTTGTGGAAGTGAACCGCGCGCCGTTCCGGGGCGAACGCAGAGCGCTCTGTCGCCTTGTTCGCCTTCGCCGACGCAAAGGGAGCCAAGTGAAATTGCGAACATCTTCCAAGGGTCGGATCGGTGCGCCTGTAAGCGCTCGGTAAACCGCATCTGCGTGTCGCGGCAAGGCAGATCTATCCTTCCGCCATGGCGGTCACGATTCAACGATTCAGTTGGTGTTCAAGCTGTTGCTTGGACAGGCGCAGGATTCGGGGCTTGTCCCTGGTCCTGTTGAGGGGCGGCGGCCCGGGCCTTCTCCTCGACCCAGGCAGCCGGCGTCAGTTCGCTGACGCGGGAATATCGCCAGTCGCCGCTTATGCGTTCGAGGACGTCGCGCATGTAGGCAAAAGGGTCGGCTCCGACGAGCGAGCATGTCCCAAGGATGGAGTACAGGATCGCGGCTCGGCGGGCGCCTTCGTCGGACCCGGCGAAAAGGTAGTTTTTTCTCCCCACCGCAATCCGTCGGATCTGGCGCTCCACGGAATTGTTGTCGATTGGCACCCTGCCATCGGTCAGGTAGACCTGGAAGGATGCCCACTGGTTGATGGCGTACGTGATCGCCCGGCCGAGAGGGGTCTTCGGCGGCTCCTTGAGTCGCATGTCGTTCAGCCAGTTGCCCAGGTTCGCCATATGGACCTTGCCGACGGCCCGTCGCTCCTCCAGGCGTTGTTCGTGATCAAGACCGGCCGCGGTGGCCTCGGCCTCGACCTCGTACAAAGACCGGATCAGGGCGATGGCAATAGCGGCTCGCACATCACCAGCATCGAGGGCCTCGATGAATTTTCGGCGTGCGTGCGCCAGGCAGCCGGCCCAGACCACGTCTGGTTGCTCGCGAGCAATGCGCTTGTACCCCGAATACGCGTCGCACTGGACGATCCCTTTGCGCTTGACCAGGAAACTTGCCGGGCCTTCCGACTTCCGGGTCGGGGTGTAATCGAATACCACTATCCGCTGGTCCCCTACGTAGGCCCACATGTAGCCCTTGCGGATCCCGTTCTCGTGGTCCTTGTCCAGCACCCTCAGCCCGGTGTCGTCCGTCCCCAGCACGTGGGCTTGCATCGCCTGCTTCACCAGTTCCCAGTAAATGGACCGGAATGCGTCCGCGCCGGCCCCGACCCAGTCCGACAGCGTCGAGGTCGAAAGGTCTACACCGTGGCGTTTGAAGATCTCTACCTGCCGGGTCAGCGGCAGGCTGTCCTGGTACTTCCCGACCAGCAGATGCGCCAGCAGCCCGGCGCCAGGGCGGCCCTTCTCGATCACTTTGTCGGCCACCGGCGCGACCACGACACCGGTCTCGCAGGCCGGGCATGCCATCTTCACACGACGCAGCACCTTGACCACGAAACGCGCCGGCTCAAAATCCAGCAGTTCGCTGGTTTCATGGCCAATGACCACCTTGTCGCAATCGCACGTGTCGCAGTGCTTCTCGGCCTCGCTCGGCTCCAGGTCCACGGTCACGCGAGGCAGGTTCGCGGGCAACGGCTTGCGCCCGTGCGGCGCGGCCTTGGGCTGTGGCTTCGGCAAAGGCTCGTCGGAAGACGGCGGCAGTTCGGCCACAATCTCCTGTGCGCTCGGATTCTCGGTCAGCGCATCCAGAAACAGACGGAGCTGGTTCGGATCCACCTTCTCCGACCGGCGACCGTAGATCTGCTTCAGCAGCGCAGCAACGCGCACAGCAAGGCCGCTGTTCTCGCGCAACATAGCCTCGATGATAGTGAAAAGAACTGTCATCGCCTCGGACCCCCGACCCTCGGCCAGCATGTCCTCGACCTGGTGCCTGACCTCCTGGAGATCAGCGGGGGTGGTAGTGACTGTTTCTTCGTTTATCATGCGGATATTGTTACACAATCCGCCGCATGATGTCAACAAATATTTGCTTCAAATACAGATCTATTTTCAGGTAAAACACGCGCCGGCACCAGGCTTCCACCGAGCCCGTCGTCGCGCACCAGCCAGATCGATCCCCTCCAGAATCAACGACAATTCCGCCGACTCGATCTCGATACAACCGTCCGGTCCTGGCATTGCGTGCGGCATCCGGAATCGTCCCCGTTCCAGTCGCTTCGACCAGACACAGTAACCAGTCCGATCCCAGTACAAGACCTTGACCTGGTCCGCACGGCGCCCGAAGAAGACAAACAAATGGCCAGCCATCGGATCCTGCCCGATCACCCCGCTCACCAGGGCCGACAGTCCATCGAACGACTTGTGCATATTCGTAGGTCGGGTCGATACATAGACACGGACTGACGGCGGCAGCGTCAGCATTCCGACACCACCTCCAGCAACCGGCGCAGCGAGCCCTTGTCGAAGTCCGACGGCACCCGGATCACAATGCCCGTGCCCAATGAAACATCAAAACTTGATCGTGCGCCCAAGGCCGGACTGTCAACGATTCGCGCTGGGACCAGGCCAGAACTGTTCTCCTGAACAGCCATCCCTGGTTCCCAGCCCTGCGCCCGCAGCCGCGTGCGCCAGTTCCACATACGCTTTTCAGGGATGCCGCGTCCTCGGGCATACGCGGCCAGCGAAAGCCCGCTTGACGACCAGGCTGTCAATTCACGCTTTGCTTCGCCTTTGGTCATTGGTCGGTTGCGGGAAACTGTACCTGGGGTTGGGTTGCTCATAGGTTGCACCTCCGCAGGCAGTGTGCTCCGGGGTGCGAATGCTTGGAAGAATGCGGTTTACCGAGCGGTTACGGCACCGTGGTTTGCCACTCAGGCGCAAGCGTTGGACGGGCACCGGCGCATCCGCAGGCAGAACATGCTGAGATTCTCGGTTGACTTCCCACCATGCGATGACTCAGCATCCCTTGGCGTGGTCGTTTGCCCAGACTGTGTGGGCAGGACGCGCCGTTGAGACACGGATCCTCCTTGTTTGCGGTTGCGGGAGGTGCCTCTTGGGCAAAGTGGTCTTCATTCTTGGGGCCGGGGCCTCGAAAGAGGCCGGCGCCCCTCTGATGGGCGAATTCTTGGACGTTGCGGCGCAAATGCTGGCCACGGGCGCCGTCGAACCGGTCGCAAGTGCCTTTACGAACGTCTTTCGCGGAATTTCGGCGCTTCAGGTAGTGCATTCGAAATCGCAACTTGATCTGGTCAACATTGAAGCGATCTTCTCCGCTTTTGAGATGGCTCGAACCCTAGAGAGGTTCCCGGGACGAGACGCCTCCGAAATTGAGAAGCTCGTTTCTGATCTCAAGACTCTTATCGTTTGGACGCTTCAGAATTCATTTGGTGTTCGGCATCGTGAAAACAGGCTTCACGGTCCAGATATATACTCGCGCTTCGCTGATCTTGTCCTTCATCTTCGCGACCGCAGCCCACTGCGGAAGGATGTTGGGGTCATTACCTTCAATTACGATCTTGGGCTTGACCTTGGGCTCGGGTTCGCCGGCTTGAAGCCCAACTACCACTTGGATTCCAACGATGGGCAGGGTATCCCTCTGCTGAAATTGCATGGTTCCTTGAACTGGGGAGCCTGCGCGAAATGCGGCCAAATCGTTCCGATCGGTCTCGCGGACGTGCTTAACCGGAATTCCCTTTTGCGGATGTCTACGGAGGAGTTTTTCTTGAATCCGTCGGGCGAGTTCCAAAGGCATACGCATTGTGGCGTGCAGCTATCTCAGGAACCAGCAATTGTTCCCCCGACGTGGAACAAGGAAGACTACCATCGCTCGATTGCCGCCGTCTGGCGCCGCGCGGCAGGCGAACTCGCGGCGGCTGAAGATATCTTCGTGATCGGATACTCGCTCCCGCGAACCGACGAGTTCTTCCGCTATCTTTTCGCGCTCGGCAGCGCTGGTGATTCCCTCCTTCGCCGCTTCTGGGTTATCAATCCGGATGCCTCTGGATCTGTGAATGATCGTTTCCAGACTTTGCTCGGGCCGGGCGCGATCGCCCGCTACCAATACCTGCAGATGAACTTCTCGCAGGCGATTGGGGTGATCCAGAATCTGTATCGCACCTCGGAAGGATAGTGCCGTCCAACAAGCACATTCACCTGACATCCGCTCGGTCCCGGCCCTTGCTGAACCCCGCGGCGCTCCACTCCAGTAGCGCCTCGCCCGTCTTCGGTGGCCGCAGGTCATCGCGCCGAGCCGGCCTCCGGGCCGGCACACGGGTGCAGGTGAAGCGCAAGGAGTCTGGCCCGACAAAGAAGCTATAGACCCAACAGCGTCAAGCCTTCCTGCGCGCTTCCAGGAGACACAACCACGACCCCCACGGCGTGCTCATGATGGAAACCAGGGTCCTGCAGCCACGGCGCTCCGCCGCCAGCCGGAACCAGCAGCAGCGACTGGTCCGGTGGCCTCCCGTTCCAGCGAAGACTGTCGTGGTAGATGTGCGCCGATTCCATGGCCTCCAGCACATTCGACCGAGTCCGCCGATACTTGGCATCCAGGACGACGAACCTCGGCTCGCCAACGCCTTCCACCGTCAATACGATATCCGGTATCCGCCGGCCGGAGATCGAGAGGAAGCCCCGGTTCGAGCCATGGGGTCCGCCAGAGAACGGGTGCTGAAAAAAAGCTCGAATGGTCGATCCGTCCTGCATCCGGCCGGTCCAGCGACAACGATCCTCCAGGCTCCGATGGATCGGGCTGGCAGATGCGGAAAGGCCGGCCTTCGTCCTCAGGAACTCGATCAACTTGAAGAACGTCCACCGCTCGTAGACTTCCCACGTGGGCGACAACGGAACTTCGTCTTCCGAGGGATCGCCCGTCAGCCCACGCCGGATGCACCGCCAACCTCGGCCATAGGCCCTTGAGTACACGGGGTGTGCCGCGATCGCGTTGAGGCCTGCCGGAGTGACCTCTGGCCTTGAAACCTCCGAGAGCGGGAATCTTCGGACCAACCGTTCCAGATCTGCCCGCATTCGGATAAGGAACCCCTCGCGAACCGGCCAGCGAGCCGCAACGGATGTCCGGGTATCGCCAGGGTTCTTCTCGGATGTCGCGATCTTGCCCAGCTCCACTCGACAATGCTCGATGCGCCGGAGCACAGCGCGCACCATGGCCACCAGGCAGCGATTGGCAGCGTTGTCGAGGTGCTGTTCGACCACGGGCGCATCGAGGTTGAGATCGGCCGCAGGCGCCTCGCTGGTGCTCTCCCGGCCAGTCAACACTGCGGCCACGAACGGATCGCGGAGCCCCGTCGCTGCGGTTCGCGCGTCAGCCCGTCGGACCGCACGAAGGGGCACGAGCATCCTGTGGTAGCGGAGCGTCCGGATCGGATCACAGGTGACACGCTTCATCGCACTCAGGAAGGATGCACCATGCTGCCGAAGGCGACAGAAGGCCAGGTACGGGTCTTCGCTGGCGCCGAGGGTTCCCATCCTGTCCAGCGCCGGTTCGGTTCCTGCCACCAAGTCCGGCGCTTCAACCCACAACTCGCGTAGCATCGTAAGGAAGATATCCCGCCCGACCTTCGCGCCATCGGGAGATACATCGAGCCGGTACTCGGTCGACTGTCCGGTGTCGAGGTGAATCAGCTTCGCCAGAACTTCGCCAGCGAAGAAACCGGGACTCCAGGCCCATCGTCCTTGCACAACACCTTCCGGGGCAACGCGCTCGTCGTCGATCTGGAGTTCCCAAGGCCCAGGCAAAGAGGCCATGAACACGACGCGGCAGAGTTCCGAGAACCCGGGATTCGGCTCGTCCCGCTGAAGCAGGCGCGGCGGGGTTCCGTTCTCGAAATCCACTGTCAACGGCGCGTCCAACCCGTCCCCCGTCAACGCCAGAATCGCGCGCTGCCCATGACCAGCAGATCGCTTTCCAACTCGTCCAGCTTCGCCAGGCAGCGGGTCAGTCCCTCCTTGCCAGCCACGGCCTTGGCCGCCTTCAAGGCATCCTGGAACCGCTTCGAGTCGTCCCCTCGGACCTTGGGAAGAACCTTCGCGAACACTGCCGAATCCAGCGCTTCCGGGAATCCAAGGACCCCTTGGTCCTTGGTGCGTTCGAGGTACTTCACGACTTCGTCGATGACACGCCAGCCGAAGTGCAGCCGCGCGGGAGAGAGGGCCGAAGCCAGGCTGGTCAGGACCCGTTGCGTCTTCTCCTTCTCCTCCGGGACCAACCGGGTGTCCTTCCATCCCGGGAAACTCGCGACGTCGATGTCCCAGAACTCGAAGGTGAAGGCGCGATCCAGCACCTTGTCCGAGAGGCCGTGGGTCGTTTCGTCCATGTTGACGGTTCCCAGCACCACGAGGTTGTTCGGGTAGGGTACGTTCCGGCTGACCCCGTCGAATCCTTCCTGTTCGCGGTGAAGGTGCAACTCCCCCCCCGCAGTCTCCATCGCGGAAAGCAGAGGGGCCAGGTACTGTTCGGGTCGGGACAGGTTCATTTCGTCGAACAGCACAACGTACGGTCGCCCAGGCTCTCTCAAGGCGGCAAAAAGGAACTCCAGAAACGGCGTGCGCACGTAGGAATCCGGCCGGATCGGGTTCACGTACCCCAGGATCGGACCCGGATCGTACCAGCCGGGCTGGACGGCGATCGGGAGGAGGCGTCGCCTGGCCTGCTCGGACCCACCAACGATGGCCTCGCCGTATCGACGGGCCAGCAGGGTCTTTCCGGACCCCGAGATGCCCGTCAGGATGGCGAAGTGCCGCCGGGGCTGTGACCAGAGACCGGCGTGCAACTCCGCGACGAGTTTCTTCGGGAAATGGTTACCTTGCGACACGTGGGCATGGATGTCTTCGATAGACGGGAGGACGATTTCAGTCGTTGCCAGGACCGCCGGTTCCTCCAGGATCGTCGCCTCCGTAACCGCCTCGTCCTGGACCAGGCACTCCGGGACCCAGTGGATTTGTGCCGTCCAGGCGTTTCCACGCTCCGACAACTGCAACTTGTCCCCGTGGACCGGTTCCACCAGTCCGAGGCTCTTGAACCAGGCAACCATCGAACTCGGGGAGTAGAGGCTGGTCCAGCCAGGGTTCGCCTTCTGGATCGCCAGTTGAAGATCCCGGCTGCTACAGGGGGCATGATCGCGAAGGTGGACCAACCCGTGATCGAACCCCAGAATCCGCGTCATCAAACGCTCGGCCAGTTCGTCCGGATCGCCGGTTTCCAGCACGGCTTTCCCGGCGGATGTCAGGCGATATGTGTCACCATCCCTCTGTACGACGCCGTACTCGCCGCTCAGCAGGTTGATGGTGGTGCCATGACTGGAGTCCTTGAACGTCGGGTTGAGCGTCCGCAGGAAGTCCAGGAGTTCCTCGCGCGTGATTCCCGGCTCGATGGCCTGGAGCATGTTTCGAACGGTCTGAAAGTAGCCTGCGATGGCTGTAAGACCCCTGCGACGTCGGGCCGCAGGAAGCGGTACCAATTTCGTTTCGCCGCCAGTCGTGGTGACCTCGGTCTCCGTCTCCTCCTCTCCCTGGACCATGAATTTGAACAGCATCCAGGGGAGCGTCATCCGGGCCACCCGGTCTTCGATGGAACTCCCTGCCGGACCCATCACTTCCTCGAGGCGCCTCATGATTTGCAGGTGCTGATCAACGACCGTGCCACCCCCAGAGAGCATGCGGTCGTGCAATTCGCCCAGGCGGGTGCGGTGGCTAATGGTCGTGAAGTCGTCCGGAAACAGGGCGGCCAACGTCCGGCAGATTTTCAACCGGGGTAGTCGGTTGGTCCGCTTTTCGAAGCGTTTCAGTAGGTCGCGGTGGATTTCGTTGAGCCTCGCTCCACGGGTGGCTACATCGGACGGAAGTTGCTCTCCCGCCAGGCCAGCCATCCAGGAGCGGAATACCGGATCATCCAACACGACATCCACCTTGACGGTTCCCATGCCGACGCCGGTGATCGGGTTGTCGTCCCAGAGTTTCTTCTGGAATTCACGGCTGGCGCGTTCGTCTGGCGACGCCCCTGCAATCCACTTCAAGAACTTCACGATCTCCGCACGCCAGGAATGAACCCAGTGTTCGGCAGGCGCCGTCTCGCTGTCGATGAACGCCAGGGCTGCACGGAGAGGGGCCTCGTCGCGCAGATTGATGTTGGACACAGCGAACCTCCTTGAATGCGGGTCGCACGCTTGTCGATCAGCCCGACTTTCGAATGCTTGAGCCGTCGCTTTCCAATCGCCCGGACCGGATGAGTCCGTTGATCAACGAGCGGGCAGTCTCGTCGATGACCGGCGTGGTACGCTGGAAACCCATCCAGCGGGCGAAGGCGCGAATGGCCTCGTCGCGATCACGCCACGCTCGGCCTTCCAGAGAAGCCAGAAACTGCTCCTTAAGAAAGTCCCGGTGGTAATCCGTGATGTTCTTGGCCGCCAGGACCAGGCCGTCAATGGCGTTCTCCAGGACGCCCCGGCGGACTGCGGTTCGGAGGGCACCCTCGACGTCCTCCCGGAGCCGAGACCCGATGCGTTGGTACCCCAGGTGGCCAGCGACTTCAGCGATCGCGTCTTCGCGCTGACGAGATGCACCGTTCTTGAAGAGGGTCCGCAAGAGACAGATCAGTTCCTCTCGATCGGCCTGCCTGGGACTGGCGGCGGCCTCAGAGGGAGGCGGCGCCGACGTGCCGTAGGCAATAGGTTCGCGATCCGCGGCCATCAGCGAAGAAAGCGTATTGTCTTGAATGGGTCGCGGCTTGGTCACCGCAGTCGGATAAGTCTTCTCCGTGGGTATGACCAGCGTCGGTAGGACGGTTTCAGGCTTGGCGGCTAGCAGGGGCCGATTTGCGCCATCCGCAGCGAAGGCATCCGGCCAGCCACCATACTTGTCGATGACGGCGTCGATATCGTTCACTAAGCGGATGGTCTCCTTGAGGGCAACTACGATGCGCTGATAGTGGCGAATATCTTGGTCGGACAGCGCGCGGCCATTGCGCCGGTCCTTCAGCCATTTCTCGCAGACTTGGTAACCGCCGATATGGAAGTTCCACACTTCCTCCGGAACGCCATAGAAACCTATAGAGCCGGGTAATGCAGGCTGGCCTTTCTTCACTGCGGCGGCGTCCAACCAGACGGTGCCTCCCGACCAACCCACGCGCTCGACCACTGGATGCTTGGGGCCGGAGTACGTGGTGATATGGTGATCGAGTTTGGTCGATTCCATCAGATGCAGGTCAACAAGCTCGCCGCCGCATCGTACAAGTTCCGAAAAGAGCGTCCGCGTCGGAGTTAGCGGAATACGTGCGAAGTCACTCTTCAGAAAGTCGGCGTAACGCTTTCGGTAGGTTCCAGAATGAAGGACAGAGTAGATGTAGTCGAATACATCGCGGGGACCAAAGGTCGCGCGCAGATCACCGCGTCCACACTGCCCCTCACCACTCTGCTTTGGGAAAGATTTCATGGACTCGTCTACGGCCTTGAGTCCCGTAACAGCAGCTACTTGAGACAACGCTGTTCGAGACAGGTTCGCCTTGCGGCACGTCGCAGGCCATTCAGACTCAAGCCACAGAGGGAAAAGATAGTTCACTTCCTTGAGTGACACCGTGTGATGCTGGATAAGTTGCCTGGAGCAGAAGACGTGCTCCCATCCACGCTTGATCTCTGTCGAGCGAGGGATGGACAGGCCGACGTTGCCTCCTCCGAGCATGTGCCGGGAAACCCTTTCACGACGATGGACGGCCACATATCGGCTATAGACAGTCCATCGCTGGTCAAAAGGCCGATAGAGTATTGGAACAACTACCTTCCGCCAATCCTCAGTCCGAAGCGCCCTCTTTGCGTCAGCGTAGACCCATTGATCTTGCGAACACAGAGTGAAGAGTTCCCTTGCCTCGGCTTCGGAGCGTGTCGCAAGCAGAGCCTCAACCTTCTCGATCTGCTCCTCACGCGAGAACGAGATTGCGAACTCATCGTGCGTCGTGACGATGCCTGGCGCTGGGTCGCCGTTCAGGTCCATGATGGCCGGGAGCAGAGCGAATTCTGCGTACTCCTTCTTTCTTTCGTCGTCGAGACTTACGAAAACGAGTTCTGGTGGGATTGGCCGAAACGGTACCGATGGCATCCGCTGAAGGCTTGTGGTCAACAGAGTGGCAAACTTCTCGTTCTCGGTGCCGCGGAGGTCACTTCGTTCAAGAGTTGCCGGAGATTCACCTTGAACTGAAATTGTCCGTCTCAATAGGGAAACCGCCACGCCCTGCTTGATCTCGAAAACATTGCTGTCCGGAGAACCATCAGTCGCGGTTTCCTGCTTGTTTGCATTCCCATGCAGGTCTAAGACCGCAATCCTATTGAAGGATGCAATGAAGTGTCGTCGCATCCCCTTGAACGTGGGGTTTTCGAGAAACGCATGATTCGTGATGAAACCTACGACGCCTACGTTACTGCATTCAATCTGCCACTCGGCGAAACGCAAGAATTTCACGTAGTCATCTTGTAGCCACTTCGCCTGACCTGGCTTGAGCAGATCCGGATAGTCGCGCTTGTAGTCGTAGACTTTATCGACGACCCACCCGACTTGGTTGTTCAGACTGTGCCCGGAATATGGTGGATTTCCGAGTAGAACTGTGAATCTCTGCGAGCGCTTGATTTCGTTGACCGCCTGCGCCTCGTGAGCCAACGCTGGAATCGCGAACTCCAGCAATCCCGAGAAATCCTGCGCCGGTTCCAGCGCGTTGGTCAGGTAGATGCGCGCCCGCTCGTCGCACCCGAACTTGTAGCCCGTTTCGTGGAGTTTCAAACCGATCTTCAGATGGGCGATCGCATAGGGCGCCATCAGGAGTTCGTAGCCGTGCAACCTAGGTAGCAGGTGCTTCGGTACGTATTCGTTCCATTGTTCTGGAACTCTCGCGAACATCGGGTTACCAGCCTCCTTCTCCCACTTCGCGGCCATCGTCTTGTAGATGATGTCGGTGGCCTCCACCAGGAAGGTGCCGGTGCCGGTCGCGGGGTCCAGGATCTGTACAAAGGCCTGGTCCGGCGAGATCCCGGCTGGGATCTTGAGATTCTTATGGCGGCGGGCCATGTCGCCCCAAGACGTCGTGTCGGCAAGACCGTCCTCGAGGCCGAACTCGGTCTGCAACAGTTCGTGGACGCTGCGGACGATGAAGGAGACCACAGGGCGTGGAGTGTAGAAGACGCCGCGCTGCATGCGCTTCTGGGCGTCGTATTCCTTCAGGAATGACTCGTAGAAGTGGATGACCGGGTCTTCCTGAGGGTTGCGATCGCCGAAGTCTTCGACAACAGCCTTCATGTTCGCGGCATCGAGCAGGTCCACGACATCGCTGATGCCCAGTTCATCGAAGTCGATACCGGGGCCGCCCGCGCGCCCCCGTCGGCCACCGACCTTCAGGAAGGTCTGCATCAGTTCCTTCAAAAAGGGGTTGGTCACGGGCATCGCATGATGGAGATCATCCGCAGTCCCCTTGCCCCGGTTCGCAATGCGCGCGGACAGCAGCCCGTAGGCGATGGTCTGGGCGTACATGTCTGCAAAGTCCGCGGGCTTCAGATCGTGGATTAGTGACTGCTGGAAGGCCTTCATCAGGCGAGTTAAGCGGCCCCGGTCCGTTTCGATGGCCAGCGTGGTGGCGATGCGGTCTCGGATATCCCGGGCAAGTTGGGCGAGGCGGATGGATAGTTCCTTCGAAGTCGTGATGGCCTCACGATGGCCGACCGCAAAGGCGGAGCCCCACTTCTCGCGCCAATCCTCCACCTTCGAGGGGTCATCCGGCCATCGGAGCTGGTGAGTCAACGCCTCGGCCACAGCGTCCAGGTGCAGGGGGGTGTCCAAATTGTCCCAGCCCAATACCTTCAGGGTGGGGAGGTCGTCCTTGTCAGCGTCCTGCGAGAAATGCGCGAACGTGATCTGCCGCTGGTCTCCGTCGCCATAGTTCGAGATGAAGAGGAGGTCATCAGAATGCCAGGAGGCACGTTCCGCCCGGGCAGCTGTCGCGCGTTTCTTGAAGACCACTTGGCCCAGAATGCGGCGCAGCGCGACCACGGGGAGACGCTTCGGCTCGAACTTCACAAAGAAGACGCCCCAGGGTTGGCCGGGTGCCAGGGGTCGAAGACGTTTGATCTCCTGGATTTTTGCTGCCGTGTTCGAATCGAGGCCCAATTCCTCGGCGGTGTAGTCGAAGAACAGATCCTCGACATTCTCGAAGGACTCCTGCCCGATCGGCCAGCCCATCCGGTTCTTCAGATAGGCGACGAGTGACGGGAAGGTCCGGATATCCTGGAGTTCGGCGCGGGAATTGGTCGGCATGGTTTCAACCCTCGTTCAATTCCATCCAGCAGCGCAGGGATGGTGAGACCCCTGCGGGGGCATCGACCTTCTTCAGGTAAGTGTTCTTGATGTGGCGCTCGACCTTGCGGCGGATCTCGGCCAGGGTTACCCGGTCCGTAGTCAGCACCCGAGGGGTGTCCGGCAGCGAACGCGCCACCTCGGCGATGGGCGGGGCGTCTTCATCGATCCGTTCGGTAGCCAGGTCGAAAAGGTACCAGCGCGTCAGGCCGTCGTCCGCCGACCAGTCGTCCGTCTCGCCCTCGGGACCCGTGACCTTACGGGCGACGGGTAGCGTGTAGCAGAAGAAGACGGCACGGGTGTTTGCCTGGGGATGGCGGCGACCGCTGAAGACCCGACCGGGCAACAGGGCCAGCCGCGATTCCAGCGACGGATCATCCTTCAGCATCTTCTGGAACTCGAGGTGCATCTTCTCGTCGGGGCTCAGGGTGCCCTCGTACGCCTCGTTGAAATCCTTCAAGGCGTCGTAGTCGTCCTCGGGCTTCAGCAGTTTCTTCCCCTCGATGCCCAGGGTCTTGCTGATCTTCAGGGTCTTCTTCGTGACCGTCTGGTACAGGCGCAGCAGGCGGTCCAGTTCCTCCGGGGGGAGGAAGTTCCAGAAGGCGACCTCGCCCCGCAGCTTCTCCTGGGCCGGGTGGTTGGCTACGATCAGGGCTTCGATGGCAGGGTCCATGCGGCGATCGATGCGGCCGATCCGCTGCATCAGGCGGACCGGGTTCCAGTGGAGGTCGTAGTTGATCAAGCGCGTGGCGTCCTGCAGGTTCAGGCCCTCGGATAGTACGTCGGTGGAGATCAGGACGCGGATCTCCTCCTGTCTGTCCTTCTTCAAATCGGTGCTGGAAGAGCCGTTGTAGTACGGGCAGAAGCGCCGGATGACCTGGTCGCGGGCCTCCTTGGTTTCACTGTCGATCTCGGCCACGCCCTTGATGCCGGCCTTCTTCAACTCCCGGTGCAGGTAGCGGGCGGTGTCCATGAACTCGCTGAAGATCAGGACCTTCTGTTCCCGCAGCACCTTGTCGCGATTCAGCAGGGTCTTCAGGGCAGCCAGCTTGTTGTCCTGGTCGGCGCGGAACGCCTGCAGGTCATGCAGGAATTCCGCCAACTGGCGCATGTCGTCCAGCGTCTCCTGCAGGATCTCGTCCACCTTGAACTCGTCCCGGGACAGCTTCTCGACGGCTTCGAGCATCTCGGGCGGCAGGACATCCTCGTCCGCCTCCTCTTCCGCGTCTGCGGCCAGGGCCTTCTCGTGATCGTGCAACTGGGCGATCAATTCCTCGTGCTGGGTCTTCCACCGATCCAGGCTCCGGCGCTCCTGTTCGGTTTCGGCGTGGACCTCGACCCAGGCCAGCAGCTTCTTCAGCAAGCGCCAGCAGGACATCCGGAAGGCCTCCACGCTGCTTTCGAAGCGCTTCAGGAAGGCAATGCGGATCAGGGCGACGACCTGCTTCTGCCGTCCGATCTTGAACAGGAACTCGCGGTCCTCGGGGGGCGGCTGAGGACCTTTCCAGTAGGCATAGGGGTCGTAGACGGCCAGCGAGAAGAGCGGCTTGTCCTTGCTGAAGGCCTTTTCGATCTTGCCCAGCAGCGTCCCGTAGGTCTTCCAGACCGAGTAGTCCGCCACCTTGGGGGGCTGACGATTCGGGAACAGGATGGCCCCGTCGTTCTCCTGCTCGCAGGACTTCATCACGTAGGCCCGGCTTCGTTGGACGACCAGTTCGCGGAAGAGGTTGTCCCCCGACAGGACGCGCTCGGCCTCCAGGAGGTGCGCTTCGGGGACGAAGCCGTTCGGGCCGCTCGCACCATTCACGGTGCCACCCAGGACCAGGGCCTCCAGCGCGTTCTCGAGTTTCCGGAAGTATCCCAGCAGGGAGTAAATGCCCAGCGGCGCGTCCTTGAAGTAGTCGGTCTGGCCGCCCGTGAACAGTTCGATCATGTGCAGCAGGTCCAGCAGGCGGTTATTGACGGGGGTGGCGGTCAGCAGAAAGAGACGCTTGCCCCGCGCGATCTGGGCCAGTTTCCAGTACCGGGAAACCGGGTCGTCGGTTTCGCCCTTCAGGCCCGTGTTCCGGAAGTGGTGGGCCTCGTCCACGATGATGACGTCGGCGCGCTCGAGGACGCTGTCCAGGTCCTTCGCCATGCCCTCGCGCAGGAGGTCGGTATGGTTGAAGACGGCCAGGTGCGTGAACTTGCCGGTCAGGTGCTTCAGGCGCAGTTCGATCTGGCGATCCCAGACGGACTCGCGCGCGGACTTCGGGACGAATAGGGCGACGTTCTGACGGTCGTGCATCACGAGGCGCTCGATCAGCATCAACCCGATGAAGGTCTTCCCCAGCCCGACGCCGTCGCACAGGAAGGCGCCGCGGTACTGGTCGGCCTTCTTCAGCAGGGAACGGTAGCCCTCGCGCTGGTAGGGGGCCAGCACCTTGTAGATTTTCGAGGTGTGGGTCTCCCACTCGTTGGCGGTCAGTTCGTGGCCGCGAAAGTACTCGGACAGCGATTTCGCATAGACCTCGAAAGGCGAGTACTCGGCGACGTGGCGCTCGATGACCTTAAGCAGGTCGAGGGTGACGTCCTCGGCCTCGTTCCAATGGAGCTCGTACCACTCCTGCAGGGGGACAACCTGACGGCCCGTGATCTGGACGTTCAGTTCGATGTTTTCGGACAGGCCGGGGAACGTGAAATTGGAGGAACCGACCAGGGCGGAGGAGCCGACGACCTCGAAACGCGAGTGCGTGATGTAGGCCTTGGCGTGGAACTTTCCCTTGTTGTAGACGCGGCACTCGATCTTCTTCGACCGGATGGCGTCGACGATCGCGGGGACGCCTTCCAGGAAGTCATTCTGGAGTTTCGCGGACTCGATGCTGCGGTCCAGGCGTGTGGCCAGGGCCGCGGTGAAGGCCTTCTTGGTCTTCGGTGACACCTCGTCGCCCATCAGGATGCGGATGTGATCGACCTTCTGCCACTCCTCCTTCAGGGCCAGCAGGGACCCGATCTCGAAGTAGCCGGTGGCGATGTCCATGGATTGGGAGATGCCGCACCACTCACGAAGATACCGGAGGACCTTCCAGTCCTCGTCGGAGTTGTCCACGATAAACAGTTCGCTGGCATTGGTCGAGCCTGAAGCCATGCGGGCCTCCTGAACCTCGGATGGGTCGAAACGACTTGGCTGTGAAGGTATCCCCCGCGTGCGACACGGTCAAGGTGCGTGAGCACGTGCAGATCGAAAGTGCGAGCGACTGCCACTGCGTTCGCAGAGGCTGGAAAGAATCGGGTAGAGGGTTCAGAGCTGGCATTCGAGACCGTTGGTCAATCAGCCCCCCGCATTCCGACAGGTACTCCCGCCCCGCCCGGGAACCTCGGCCCGGCCTGAACGGGCAGGTTTCGCTGGTGACCCATCACCAGCCTTTTCACGGCCGCGAAGAACTCGTCGTCCTCGGCCGTCACTGCGGCGGCGTACATGGCCCGGAGCGGGTGGAGACTGCGGCTCTCGAGGATCTTGTCTACGGGCGTTCCGTCCACGTCCCAGAAATACGCTTCGAACGCCTGCACGGCTTCGGGGGTGACGTCCGGCACGCCCTCCCGGGCCAGGAACTCCGCCGTCTCCCCGGGTGACACTCGGCCCAGCAGCAGAAGTTCGACGGCGGTCCGGTTGGACGACCGCAACAGCGCGATAGCTCGCTCGGCGGCGGCGTCGCGCCGGACCAGCCCGGTCAGCCGATGCTCCCGCAGCCAGTTCATCGACCGTTCGTCGGCTGGGTCGCCCAGCGCGAGGCCCGAGGGTCGATTGGCCAGGGCGATGCGTTCGGCGGCCATGGCGCCGAGGTCCGGAACCTGGAATCCATCGAGTTCCAGGAGGCGGCACACCTCGTCGTCCGTAAACCCGGCAACGACAAGGAATTGCAGGTAGCGCCGGTGGGGTGCGTTCATTGTTCGACCTCGATGATCCCGCTGATCTGCTGGACCGTTGCGGCCAACGGGTTTGGTCCGGCAAATGAACCTTCCGCGGCGATCACCAGCCGGAATTCCCCGGTGCCGCGAAGCCGTTGAAGTGTGTCCAGGGCCCTCTGCAGGCTACGTTCAACGTACGCCCTCTCGCGGGCGAGTCGCGTGCCAATTCTGTCGTCGAGGAGGCCGGCCAGGGCGGTGTTACCGGAAATCTCCTCCCCGTGGATGTTCGTCACGTCGTCGAGCCGGCGACGCGCCCGTTCGACCTCGGCTTCCCGGGCCTCGATCGCGAGGCCCACCCAGGCCACGGCGTCCTCCAGCGGAAGGTCGGCTACCGACCCAGGCCCCCCAAGCACCCGGTCCACGGCAACGGCGTTCATCTTCATCAGCCGTCCGGCGACCTCAGGCGTTTCCGGATCGTACGCAGTCGTCACCATGTCGAGGACGTGCTTCAGGATCCGCTGGTCCAACTCTGCCTGCGTGACGGCGTTCGCAACAGCAGCCACGGGCCGGGGCGCCAGTTGGCGGGCATGGGCCTCCGCGGCGTTCCGCAAGGCCCGTTCAGTTGCAGACAGCCTTCGGGCCCTCCACACCGCATCGACAATGGCCAGGATCGCGTCGGCCTCCGGCTGCGACCTCGGCTCGAAGGCCCGGAGGTACGCGTCGGTGAGTGCCTGGCGGTCGGCAGCAGCCTCCCCAGGGATCAGCAGTGCCGTAGCGTGGACGGCGGTTCGCAGCCCGTTGGCGGCTCGGGGGTCCGCCCGCATTGCAACGGCGTTCTGATCACCAGACTGAAGGGCGTGGCGTGGCGCCATGGTCTACCCCGCGACCCGCAGACGCGTAGGACGAGCAGCGGCGGGCTGCACGGTCCCCGCGTGGTAGTCGGACGTCGTGGTCGTGTCCACCTGCCCATCCACGACGACCCGCGCGCGTTCGAGCTTCGCGCGCTCCGTGCCCAGTTCCTTGGCCTTCTGCCGCAGCTCGTTGACCACGGCCCACATCACCGCCTCGGGCACCTCCACGCCGAACCACTCCACGGCCTTGGCGACCTGCTTGGGCGGCCCGATGTCGGTCGTGCAGCAGTGCTCGTACAGCAGGTCGGCGGCGGTCTCGTAGGCCAGGCGCCGGCCCTCGATGTCGAACGCCTTGTCGAAGAACTTGCGGGCGGTCACCGTTCCCTCCATCGGCCACCTCCTGCAGACTATCGTGCTCCTTCGCGCTCTCGCCGCGCAAATCCGGGAAATTGCTTCGCGAAGGAACGGCTCGAGATCGCCAAAACAGATGTCGCCCGGCCTTGCCTGGAGTGGGGTTACGGGTCGGAGTGACACGCACGCGCACCTGGCAGTGGCAATTCGGATACGTACGTGAGAGGTCTCATTACGCGGCCTTCACCGAGTTGTCGACCTCGAGCAGGAACTTGTCGATGACCTCGTCGTTTGGTTCCGCGCCGTACTTCAGGATGAACTTCGTGACGAACTGGTCGAAACACCGGTCGCACAGCAAGCGTCCGCTCGGGAGTGGCACCGCGTCGATCCTCGAATGGATCCGTCCATGGCACGACGGACATTCCGGAAGACGCGAGAGAACCTCGTATGCCGAGAAACCCTTTTCGTCAGACGCCAGTTCGTCCCAGTTGCTAGGTGAACGTGGCTGAACGTCAGATGAACGTTCGTTGATGACGTTCACCGGCTCATTGTCCCGGGAATCCGTAGTCTTAGGCGAGTCCTGGTGAACGTTGTGAACGTTTCCCGTCCCCCCGCGCGTGTGCACGCTCACGGAGTCACCCATCCCTGGTGCCCCTTTATCCGCATGCGCGCGCATATCAGGGGACGGGGAATCGTTCACCATGTTCTCGATGTTCACTTCCTCCTGTTCCCTCAGGTCGTTGCGCTGGTGAACGTCTGAATGAACATCGGAATCGACGTTCACCCCGGGGTCGCAAGGGGCCTCATTGGAGGTTCGGTGGAGCCGCCAGAGGGTCGCGCGCTGCTTCTTGCTGCCGCGTTCGATTCGGAGGTTGTCGAACACCCGGCCCTCGACGGACCCCAGCATCTTGCCCATTCGAGTCTTCCGGCTCTTGTCGTTCCCGGCGCCGAGGTCGAAAATGTCATCTGCCTTATCGAACAACTCGGCCACTCCGATTTCGGCGTCCTGATGTTCTTCCCACCAGGTTGAAACGAACGTGCGCCACTGGGCGCCCTCGACGTCGGCCCTCTCGTAGAACTCTTCCAGGTTCCCGAGGAAACCGGGGATACCCGCCACGTCGAGGATTCCGCCGATAACGTGACCCCAGTTCTCGAACATCCCAAGCGTTTTCTTCCGAAGTGGCTTGCCGGCGGCCAGCCACGCCTGGACGAGAACGAGGCATGCCCACACGATGAGGCCCCGGTTCGCCATGACGTATCCTTCAAGATCCGGGTGCCTGAATCCCTCGCGGAGCCATGGACGGTCCTGCTTGGCGTCCAGCCGGATGCGAACCGTGCGGCGCGCGATCTCGTTCGACACGGCCGGGTTGTTACCCGTGGCCAGCCACAGGCAGTTCACCTTCAGGCGAGCGGTAACCGACAGCCCGAGGAGTCGGTCCTCCCACATCGGAGAAGTCAGCGCGGCGGACAGCGCGGCCGAGTCGAGTTTCCGCCGAAGGTTGTCGATCAGGATGACCGAGGGCCCTCCCACAAGCAGAGCCGTGACACGCTTGCGCCACTCGTCCTCGTCGCTGCCTTCCGTGAGGGTCGACACGGGACAGCCCAGGAACGGCAGGGTCATGACGTTGACGAGTTTCGTTGCGCCCGTTCCCGGGCTGGGCTTCTCCACGAGATGCAACGGCGTCGGACCGTCGATGAGCGCGCGCGCGAACGGCAGGATCATTCCGGCGATGACGTGGGCGCGATCGGGGTCGCCGACGAAGGGGAAGTCCCCCAGTAGTTCGATCTGAAGGATTCGCACCGCTTCGCGAACTTCTTCGAGCGTGGGGTTGGCGGAGATTTCCGGCAGTGAGAAGCCCGGGACCGGCACGTACAGGATCTTTCCAGCCGAGTGATATCCCGGCGCATCCGGGAGTGTCCCATCGGACGCGTACACCGGCGACTCCACGATACGATCGAGAACCGGCAGCGGCGGCTCGGGCGTCGTCAGAACGTCCATGACGACGGGCATGGGCGGGTAGGCGTCGTGCCATTCCTGGGTCTCGGAATTGAGGGTTCCCCAGAGTGCGATTTCGGCGAGGTAGCCGCGAAGATGGTGATGACCCATCACCCTGAGGAAAGGCCGTCCGTCGTCTCCAGACTCAACGCGGGACAGCACACCTCCATGGCGGAAGAGTTCCGGATCGGACGCGTTCGCGGCCTTGATCACCTTCCACGTCTTCCCGGTGATTCGAGAGAGGTCGAGGTCGCTTGCGTCGAGTGGTGGCCGGATGTCACGCCGCTCCCGACGGTTCTGGGATTCATCCCCAATTCCTTGAACGCCGTCCGCGGCCCTATGAATGTCGCCCCGCGCCGTTACGAAACCGTTACTGGCCATCCATTCATCGGCGGTCGGCGCAGCGTCCCACGCGGCCTCGAACTGCTCCCGAGTGCCGCCAGCGTCGAAGAAGTCAGATACGTCCTTGATGGACTGCCCATCAATCTCTGCGGGCAGTTCCAGGACGTGGACCGAAGTGGTCCTGCCCAGGAGTGATCTGACGATATCTGCCGCATGGTCTTTCCCTGGCTTGTCGCGATCAGGGATCACGATGACATCTGCTCCGGCGAGCGACTGGGCGTACCCTTCGGCATCCCTGCCGCACCACTTCCCTGCGCCGCCCGAGTTGCAGGTGGCCGAGTATTCCATTGCGATCAGGGTCTCAACATCCTTTTCGCCTTCGACGATGACGACGGCGACCCCCTCCTGGATCTCCCGGAGGACGTCGGGCAGGCGGTACAGCACACGGCGCACCCGGCTGCCATCGGCGTGCTTCAGGGACCACACGAATCCGTCGCGCGCCCTCGTTGCGTCATCGTCGTCCTGCGCTGGGCGGCACTGGCGGAACTCCTTCCCGACGAACCGAACGACCTTGTAGAGGAGATTGCTTGCCTCATCGACGTACCGGTATTCCGCCTCGACCTCCATCCGGCCACCCTCAGAGTTTCCCGAACCGGGGAACAGATCCCGCATTTCGAGGTCAATTGCCTCGACAACCTCTTCCACGTGGCATCCCGCGAAGCACTTGATGAGGATGCGTCCGTCGTCTCCCAGACCCACGTTGAGGCTCGGGCGACTGTCGTTGTGTGCCGGGCAGAGGGCGGTCCACTGCCTTGCTCCGGCCTCTTGGACCCCCTTGAGCCGCGAGAGAAATGCATTGATCGTCATCGCAAGGATCTCCGATTCTCGCGCCGAGTCCCGGGATAATGCCTGGGACTCTGGTCGCTACTTCATGGCCCCATCGACTTTGCCGTCCGTCGTGGGAACCGCCGGTATCTGGCGCGGCAGAGCCCGCAATGGACCGAAAGCCTCCTCCCACGCACTGGCTGTGGCCCTCAGGACACGAAGGCGGTCGTCGTGTGTGATTAGTCCCTGGATATCGTGCGGGAACGAGCAGATGAACCCGTCGACGGGGTCTTGTTGGCGGGACGACTCGGGTGTATCCCAGACAGAAAATCGGCTCACCTGCAACGGTTCCGGGGTCACGCGAGCGATCTCTTCTGCGAGGCGCTCGCTGCACTCGAAGAAGATGTAGAAGCCAGTGGGATGGCCTTCGCAGGAGCCCAGGGTACGGGCACCGAGTTGCTCCAGCATCAGGACGAAGAACGTCACCCCGCACTCCAGGATGGCAGTCCGCCTCTTGCCCCGTGCCAAGCGGCCAAGACGGTGGCATGCATCCCACGGGTTCTCCCTGGGCTTCTCGGGAAGGATTTCGGGCCACTTGCGGGCGTAGACGGCCTCCAGGCACTCCATGCGGATACGCCCGAGGCGGATCAGGCCGAGGATCTTCTTGCGCGCGTCCTGATCGAGGTTGGCCGCGAGGATGTTCCCGCCGATAGACGAAGCGGGGACGTCATTGGTGCTCGACGTCAGATGCTTGTCAGGGACAACTCTTTCCAGCAAGTCGAGGATGATGGGGATTACCGCATCGATCATCGCCAATACAGCCAGGGGCTTTTCCGCCGTCGGCATCAATCGCATCTTGAGAAAGAACTCGATGACGGCCTCGAACGCCCCCTCGCGGGCAGCATTGATGATCACCTCCTCCTTGCTGCGGGCGGCGACGTCGTGGGACGGCCCCGGCGACGGGTGGCCCGCCTCCTCCTGGGCCGCCCCGGCGATCTGGGTGCCGCCGCCCTTGCGACCCGACCTGCGCGACCGGGTGCTGCTGCTGGTCACGGCCACGTGGACGACGCATGTCTGGTCCAACTCCGCCGCGCGCCCGCACGCCACAGCGCTGGTGATGGCCACCAGCACGACGAGGACCACCAGGATCTTCAGCGACGAGACCTTGGCGACGCTGTGCTCAATCTTCTTGGCCGCGCGTCGCCGCTGCGGCATTTCGATTTTGAACCTCGGGATCATCTCCTTCTCCTACAGAAGGTCGGCGGCAAGGCCGAACTCAATGGTGGGGGCGCCGACGATACACTCGCGCCGCCGGCGCCCCGGCCAACCTGGACTACTTCGCGGAGAGCTCGCGCTTCCCCGCGTCCATATCGACGCCATACTCGACCAGCCGCACGTTGGCCGGCAGGCACGCCTCCGCGACGTTCAGGAGGATCGCCTCCCTGACAGCCCCCACGCCGCGGCCGGTCAGTTCCGACAGGCGCTCCAGCGTCGGGTCGGTGGTCTCCGCCACGGCCGCCTGGAACGCCGCGGCGATGTCACCGTCGAAGCTGTAATCGACGGCGATCTCACCGAGCAGGAGCGCTTGGTCGAGGTATGAGGCGGTGGCGCTGCGATCACGCAGCCTCTGGATGGCCTTCCTTTCCTGCGACTCCTGGGTGAACGGCTCGCCGTTTCCGAGCCAACTCGGGGACCACCGGTACCAGCAAGCCATGTCGAGCAATCCGAGCCGCTCGCGGGTAATCCTGACCGTGTCGCGAAGAACCTCTTGGATTGGGGTGATCAGGACATCATGGTCGAAGAGCCCTCCGCCGACCGCAGGGGCATAGGGGCAAGCCAAGACCGGATTCCTCAAGGGCACGATGGCCTCGACAATCAAGTCGACCAGCATCAGCGCGTCGAGGATGGCATGGGGGTGTCGGGCCAGACGGTCCTTAGGGATCACCGCCATGAAGCGGCGCGTCAGTTCCAGAATCGTGAAGAAGACAAAGGGATCATCGCCCGGCAACCGCTCCTCCCAGTTGCGGACGCCGTCATGCACTTCCCTCAGACAATACCAGAGAGGCACCGAGCCCCAAGGTTCGCTCGTGGTCGTAACCCTTGGGGCCGCCTCGACGGGCGCGCCGGTCGTTTGTTCGGGATTGAACAACGAGCCCTCGTGCGGTTGCTTCTCGGGGGCGTCGGCCTCGCCGTCGGAGTTCCCCTTCGGCTTCGGTCGGCGACCGCGGGTGCCCCCGCGCGCCATCGAGACCGCAGGGAAGGTCCAGACCTGATCAGTATCGGTCTGGCGCCCATGCGCCGCAGTGCCAACGATGGCCATCAGCAGGACGAGGAACACCAGGGTCTTCAGCGTCGAGACCATGGTAACGCGGCTTTTCTTCATGGGTTTCTCTCAATTCGATACGGCGGGGAGTCAGCGCCGCACCGTGCAGCGCTGACTTCCGTGCTCGTTTTACCCAGCCCGGGTGCCGGTGGCCGAATCCGGTTGCCGATCGTCGGGGTCGTGAGCCTTCAGCATCGTGATGCGTCGGACCGTTCCCGAGTCGCCCGTGATCTCGATCCAGGGGCGCCGTGCCCCGTCCGCGGTCACCCGGAGTTCAAGCGGTCCTTGGAATCCGATCAGGGATTTCTCCAAGTCCCTCATAGCGACGTCGAAACTGCCTTCGAGGTACCAGGAGCCCTGTTCAAGCGGGAGGGCAGGGGTGGGCTTGCCGACCCACGAGATGGTTGGCGTTGCGCCGTGTTGGCCGGTGAATCGCAAGCGAGCGCCGTCCGAGAATTGATCGGGGCCATCCTCGTACCCCTGAAGCCAGCAACCAAACACCCGGTGGTTCAGGTAACAATCGGGGATCGCTGCCAGGCGCTGGAGCGGAAGGCCGAACGGATCAGCAACGTGGGTATTGGCGACCGGTTCTACCCTGGCAACCAGTCGACCGTCCTCGGCCTCAACGAGGATGGCTTCGGATCCGATCGTGATCCGGATATGACCGCTGCTGCGCTCCTCCACGAACTTGATGATTGAGGATAGGACATCCTCACGAAGGCGGACGCTTGCTGCAACCGTCGACCCATGATCAAGGTCAATCCACACCTGCTCCGCCCAGTCCGACTTGATGCTGGTCAGGCGCAGCGCCGGTGCACGACCGACTTGGCCTGGCGAAAAGTAGATGGTCTGCGACTTGGGACGGCCCAGCGGATGGGATGCACACCTCCGCAGGAGTGGCAGCAGCGTTCGTGCCTCGACTGACACGCTGGGTCCATTGACCGGCTCTGTCGCCAGCAACGAGCGGATCGTATTGACCTGTTCTGGCGTGCATGGCTGCGCCAGAAGACTGCTTCCACAAACAAGCCCCTCGGAGCACCACGGCAAATCGATGGTCTTCCGGTTGGAGACGGGCGTTCCCCATGTATTTGCGATCAGCCGCGCCGTCTGCCACGAAACGAAGAACGGCTGGTCAAGGCCCCACCTGGCATTCAGGGTCGGGACCTCCGTGATCACCATGCTGCACGCCGACGGGGACGAGCAGATACGGAGCCTCCGCGGCCCCCTTCCCTGCATGAAGATCAGATCGCCAGCGCCCACGCGCATGCACAGGAGGAGTGCGCTAACGATCGCCTTGAGGTAGAGCCTGATCGTGTTGGTCATGGCGCTCCCTCCACGCCGATGCTGCCAGGGCAGGCCGCCGTCGACTCGCGCGAACCGTCTTCGCCGCAATCGAAGCGCTCGATGGTTTCGTCCGGTCCGGTCCCCTCTCCTCCGGTCAGGGGGAACTTCTGCGCGCTGGGCGAGTCAACCGTGTCGGTCGCGTCCATCGCGACCGCCCCGACGACCGGGGGGCCCTCCTTCTCGGCCGCACAATCGCGCGTCTCCACGGGGGTCTGGGACTCATCTGTCATCTCAATCTCCTTCGGGTCGGTCATGCCATCGACCCACAAACGTCGGCTGAGATGCCGCCGCCGCCCAATGCGATGCCGGCTTCCCAGCCTGAAAAACCGGGGCGCTATGAAAGACGCCCTGGCGCCCACAACGCGTGGACTCCGCGAGACGCATTTCAGCAGGTTGGTGGATGCTGCAGACGGGGCGCATCTTCGCTGGCAATTCTGTCCTGGACTGAAGGCGCCGATTCCATGGGATAAGGGCGAGTCTGGCCGTCGAAGCGGATTTTCAGTTTCCTCCCGACTGCTCGACCGAAACAAAGATCGGATGTGCTGCCGTCACCAAATCTGTCCCAGGGAACCAGGAACGTTCTTCCCGTTGTCGACAACCGCAGCATCGGATTCACCGCGAGATTCATTTGTCAGGAATAGTCGCCAGGGTCATGGTCCATGGACACTCCACGGACACACGCACCCTTCGGAAGAGGGCCTTCTGTTGTAGGACGGTGCGGGACATTGCGGGACGCAAGTTATTGATGATATGTGGCTAACGAGGAAATCCGGGGAGTTGGGGAGACCCCCGAAAGGGTCCCCCCGCCTCCACTGATCATGTAACCACTTGATGCGGATCACGTTTCGGCGGATGGATCTGCCTTGTGTGGAGGCTTTGGGAGCCGAACCCACGTCTCCCCCAAGTCATTGACGCCAAAGACTTCTATTGGGAGTCGAACCCGGTGCAGGTGCCGGTCGATCAGGTCTCGTCGTCGTCGGTGGTCGCGGCGTCCAGGCCATGATGCTTGCGGACGTTCAGGGCCTTCCACCGGAGTCCCGGGTACTCGCGGATGGTGGCCTGCTGGGCCTGGTCGCACGTGATCAACTCGGGGACGATCTCCCCCAGGTCATTCAGCCGCCGCAGGAATTCGACCTCTGCATCGTCCAGGGGAAGGAGGGCTGAAAGCCGCTCCCGGCACTCGGCGACGAGCTTCGCGGTCCAGCCGGCCACCGCCTCCCGTCCGGGCGCGAGGTCGGACCGGAGCATCGGGACCAGTTCCATCCGCACCTCGTTCACGTCGGCCTTCACGTCGTCGGCGGAGACCTTCCGCCAGTCCTTGCGGTTGATGCCGCCGTAGACGACGAACCCGAGACGAAGCTTCGCCAGGTCGAGGCCGGAGGTCGCCAGCAGCGCGTGCGCATCGAAGACATCTCGGCTCGCGCTGCGGGCCAGCAACGCTGCCATCTTCCCGGCGGTCAGTTCGTGCAGATCCAGCACGCTGACCGGGGCCGCACGGAAGGAACCCACCGGATGGCAGTCCGCAACGACGCAGGGCCAGAGCGGGGTCCGCAACATGAAGTTGATGTCGAGTTCCAGGTTGCCCGGGCTACCGGTCGCCCCGGCGTACGTGAGTCGCCACTTGCCGCCTGCGTGATCAGACGGCACCCGACGGACCGCGAGGCCCTCGCGGGAGCAGACGGCCTGCACGGCCTGATCGACCCGGGGGCGTTCGGCCAGCAAGGTGTCCCGGTCCGCTGCACCGATGTAGTTCAGGTCGATGTCGACCGACAGGCGCGGCACGTCGAAGTGGAAGAGGTTAAGCGCGGTACCGCCCTTCAGGGCGATCCGGGTCTTCAGGAACGGGTGGCTGTTCAGGGCGTCGAGGAGGGCCATCAGGCGGATGACCTTCTCGAGGGGCTCCGCGCCGAAGCCGGTCGCCGCGACGTCGCGGGCCAGCACCTGGGGAGTCAGGTTCATGTCACCTCTGCCCACGTGCGACGGAGCACCCGCTCGGGCATGACGAGGTTCCAGCGGCCCATCAGCTTGCCGGGCTCGCGCCTGCCTCGCTCCAGGTACGCGGGCCGGGCCGGCACGCGCTCGCGCAGCCGATCCAGGTGACGGTCCTCGACCATCAGTTCCTCGCGGTGCTGTTCGAGATAGAAGCCGACCTTGGCGACGGTCAAGGCCGAGCCGAGCTTGAACGCGTAGTCGGTGACCGCGTCCAAGTCGAAGAACTCCACGGCTTCGAGCGAGCGCCAGATTTCTTCCCAGCCGCCGCCGTGCCGCGGCGCATCCAAGACATCGACCAGGGTCCGTTCGAGAGTGGTCACCCGCACGGTCCCGCCGTCACGAGGCTTTTCCACGATTCCGCCGCCCTGGTCCGGCAGCTTCCGAAGCGACGGGGGGACGGGCACTGGCACGAACTCCGACCCGCGGAACGCGGCGGGCTTCGCACGGGTGGAGGTCAGGAAGGGCACCCTGCGGGCCAGCGAATGGGCCTTGCCGTGGAACTGGAGCGCGCCGTGGTAGGCGACGACGGCGTCCGGGGCAAGGAGGGTCGCGAGGACGTAGGGATCGACCGCCACGGTTGCCGGCGTCTGGCCCCGGGGGACCACGGCGTACAGGCCCCGCCGGACGCGGAGCAGGTGGCCCGCGCGAACGTGCTGCTTCAGGGCGTCCATGCTTGCCGTCGGGCTGCATGCGTCCCCTTCCCGGTGGGCGGCTGCGAAGTCCTCGAACCGGAATACCGAGTGGGTCGCGAAGTAGTCGACCGGCTTCATGTTGCTTGCCGTTTCAGCCCTTAATAGGGGTAAATAGTACCTGTTCTGGAGACAAGTGACAAGTTGAGGCGGCAACTGCTTGCCATTCGTCGCCGCAACGAGAGTGCTAGACCACTGTTCCGGAGACGAACGGCAAGGCTGCCCTGCGTCCGGATACCACGCGAAGCCCACCGATACAGAGTAGGCGAGGCGGGGCGCGAAGGAACGGGCATCACGTACATTGCCGCATCCTACCGCACGCAGCGGACGTATCCGCCGCCTGTTTTGCCGCCTTCCCCCGTCGAGGCGTCGATGAAGTTCATGCCCCACGCTGAGTCGCCATAGTCCGGGATATCAGTCGACGACCAGGTAAAGTAACATCCACCCTCGAGGGCCGACGGCCAATAGCAGCCGCCATCCGGACCGCCATTGAATGTACACCCGTTGCAGGCGCTGCTCCAGCATACAGTCCTCTGTGAGCAGGCATCCGTCACGCCGCAGGAGCCGCCGGTCGCGGTAGCCGCGCAGCCGCGGATCAGCGAGCGAAGCTCGGAAATCGTCGGCAGCCGCCAGTCGTCGTACCCGGCCAGCACGAGATTGCTGCAATACGCGACGGCAGGCGCCCACGTCATCGTGGTGGTCGAAAGGGTCTTCTGCCAGAGGCGGCTGCCGAGAAGCACCACATCGTTCGTGTAAAGAATGGCCGCTTCCAGTAACGTGATTCTGCTCAGCGCCGCGGTCAGGTCGGACGCCGTCGCGAACGCGCTGGCGTGGATCCCGTCAACGGCATCGGCGTTCAAATTCGTGACAAGGGTGGTGCTGGTCACGCTGAAGGGCGCGCTGCCGGCGGCTTTCGTAAAGCTCGGGGCATTATTGAAGGTGGCCGATGCCGCGGAATCCACGCTCATCGCTGCGGAGGCGCCGCTCACCGATACGGTGCTGGAAAACGTCGCGGAACTGGAGAAGGTGGTGCTGCCGCTGAACGTGTTGGCACTGGTGCGCATGGCCACGTTGGTGGACAGGCGCGCGTCCAAGAGCGTGCCGCTGGTCATGTCCGCCGCCGAATGGTTATGGCTTAGGGCCGCGTAGCTCGTGTTGTGGTTGTGTCCGGCGGCCGCAAAAGCCGAGGCCTGCTGGCCGTCGAGCAGGTCGGCGTCGAGGCCGGAGGCCTCCCCGTCGTCGTCGAGGATCTCGGCAAGGCAAGCGCCGTCGAGCAGGTCGGCGGCCTGTATCGAATTGTTCACGATCATCGCCGAGGCCACGCTGTCGGTCTCGCCCACGTTCAAGTACCGCCCGTCAGCCTGCAGGTGGGTCAGAAGGTCGGTGTCTTCATTGTTGTCGAGGCGCCCGTCCAAGCCAAGGTCGGCGTAGGCTTTCGAGAAGCAGTCATCCACGGTGCACGCTCCGTCGACGTTGTTGTCCTCGGTGAGGAGATCGCAGGAGCCGCTTCCGTCGAGATCCCAGCAGTGCAGGCCGTCCGCGCCCGGGCTGCCCGTGTCCCCCTTGTCCCCCTTCAGGCCCTGCTCGCCCTTGTCACCCGTTGCGCCCGGCAGACCCTGCTGTCCCAGTGGGCCGATGCAATCCATCGCATCGCAGAACGTGTCGGAATTCAAATCTTCCGTGACGAGGTCGCACATTCCGTTCCCGTCGAGGTCCCAGCAGTACAGGCCGTCGGCGCCAGGGCTGCCCGTGTCGCCCTTGTCGCCCTTGAGGCCGGTGTCGCCTTTCTCTCCCTTCAGCCCTTGTTCGCCCGTGTCCCCCTTGGACCCCTGCAAACCGGCCGTATCGCCCACCCAAGCGCCGCTTTCGTCGATGACCTTCTTCCCGTCGATCGTCACGGAGCTCGGATGGATGTGGCCGGGTACGTCGTCTGCCACCGACGCACGCGCGGCATACGGCACCGCCCCTATCTCAGAACGCGGCGTGAGTTCCGCGCCCTCGTTCACGGTCACGCCCAGCCAGAGCGCGGTCCCACCGAACACGTTCGCGTCCATCGGATTGCCGCTGCCGCCCAGCAGCACCGCGAACGCCCCGTTCTCGACGGCCGCGGATTGCGTGTCCGTCCACACCTCGGTGCCGCCTTCCGCCGCATCGTACAGCGTGAAGGTCACCGTGTGCACGCCGGAGAGCGGCGCGCCCTCCGCATCCGTGAGAAAACCTTGAAACTGCATGACCGAGGGTACTTGTGCCGAAACGGGTCCCGAAAGCGCGATCAGAAACAGCGCTGCGAGCCACCGCATCGAACGGTTCATGGCATCCTCCTTGTCAAAACTCCCGGGTGCATGTCTCCCGGTGCTTTCAGCTGTCATTCTCATTCCACCACGGGTGAGATCGTCCAGACCAGACGGAACGCGCCGTTGCTCGAAACCGTCCCCGGCGTCAGCCGGTAAGGAGCGAGCGAGAAGCGCAGTCGAAGGGACTCCGACACCATCAGTCCGCCCGCGGCGCTGAAGCCCGTGAATTGCGGTCCGACACCCTGTGCCTGCTCTGTGCTTCCGTCCGACGCATCGCCGTCGACGACGTTTCCGTCCGGCGTGCCGTCATCAGGTGTGTCCGCGGCGTCGCTGTCAAGCGTGCCGCTGTCAAGCGCGCTGATGTCGGCCGCGTCCCATTCCTGCTGGTCGCCGTGCGCCGCATCGCCGTCGGACATCATATCGCCGCCCGCGTCGAGAGCGGCCTTTCCGCCGCCTGCGCAGGCCGTGAGCGCCAGACACAGAAAGGAAGCCGTCGTGATGAACATGCCGAGCTTCGCCATCGATCCCCTCCGCCCCCCGTAAGCGAGGAAAAGTCCCTCGCGGCCGCTTGCGGGTCTGGCGGACTCTATACAAAACGCACGTCGGGAATCAATGACTATTCCCATGATCTTCAGAAGCGCCCGTTTACGGCGGGGGAAATCGCCCGCGGACGAAGCCTCGGCCTGCACGATGGGCAGACCGGGTCCGTCACGTTCGTGCAGAGGTTCCCAGGCTAGGGAAGACCCACGCGGCCCTATATCCCGAGAACTACGTGGACAGGTATTTCAAGGGAAGGCCTCCGAGGAAGCTTGAGGCGGACTATTTCGGGCCGGTCCCGGGCGCTCCGGCGGTCTGGTTGGTTAGCGTCGACCTGATCCGTCAGAAGAACGACCCCAGCGATGGGAATGGATGGCTCGACTGGTACGCAAACGTGATTCGTCTCGCCAATGCAACCGTGCCGGCAAATGGAATGGTCGGGCTGGCGATGCCGCATGCTTGGCACGAGGCATGAAGGACGTCTCGATCGAACGATGCCTGGTGGGCCGCCACGAATTTGGCCAGGCTCAGGAGCCGTGCAATTTCGGGCCAGACGTCGGCAAAAATGAGGGCTGGTTGCGAACGTCCTGCCAGGTGATGCCGTGAAGGTACGTGCAGGAGAAGTCTGGCCGGGGTGGCCGGATAACCGCTGCGGTTCGATGGTTGAGGCGGAAGGTCCGTCAGGCCCTCTGGTTTCCAGCGAGGACATGTAGTTCGAGTACGTTCGCGGGGCCCCGATGATGTGCGCTGACGCGCTCGTTCCGTGGTCGGCTTGGTCGGGCGCTTCCGGGGGCCGTTCGAGCGGGCGGTGAAGACGTTCCGCCGGGCCGACCTGGTCGACGTGTCGCTGGGGCTGGTCCGGTTCGGGCTGCCCGCGTCGCAGGTAAGGGCGGTCCGGAAGGCGTTTCCGAAGGCCGGGTTCCATCGCCGATTGTTGGTCCAGACGGCCCGGCAGTTCCTTCGGGATCCGCTCCATCCGCTGCCGATGATGCGCTGGTAGGTCCACCTTCACGAGGACGGGGGCGTCCCGCTTCCCGGGGGACTCAGTGCGACCGGCAGGCGCCGTCGTCGCAGACCGCCCGCTTGCCACAGGACGTGCCGTCGGGCCTGAAGACGTTCGTGGGGCAGGTCCGGGAGCTGCCGCTGCAGCTTTCGGCCAGGTCGCAGGTTCCCGAAGCGGCGCGGCACACGGTCCCGGACCCCTTCAGGTGATCGACGGGACAGGCGGCGGCCGAGCCGGTGCATTTCTCGGCCAGGTCGCAGGTCCCCGCGGCGGCCCGGCAGACCGTCGTCGACGGCCGGAACCTGTCGGGGCAGGCCGCGGAACTGCCGGTACACGTGTCGGCGAGGTCGCACGGACCCGCGGCGGCGCGGCACACGGTCCCGGCACCCGCGAACACGTTCGTGGGACAGGTCTTCACCTTCCCGTTGCAGGTCTCGGCGGAATCACAGGGACTGGTCGCAGCGCGGCACACGGTTCCGGCCGGCGCGATCGCGTCCGCCGGGCACGCGGCCGACGTCCCGGTGCAGGTCTCGGCGGCGTCGCACGCCCCGGAGGTGGCGCGGCACACAGTCCCGCCCGCCTTCAGGACGTCCGGGCAGGCCCCGGTGACGCCGTCGCACTTGTCGGCGTGGTCGCAGGTGCCGGCGGAAGCGCGGCAGACCGTGCCCGCGGTCTTCACCTTGTCCGTGCAGGCCGCGGAGCTGCCGTCGCAGGTGTCCGCCACGTCGCAGACGCCGTTCGCGGCGCGGCAGACCGTCCCCGCCGCCGCCTTCCGGTCGGTCGGGCACGCGGTCGAGGCGCCGTCGCAGGTCTCGCCCAGGTCGCACGCCCCGGCCGAGGACCGGCAGGTGCTCCCCTTGGCCACCGGCCCGCAGACGCCATCCAGGGCCGCCCCGGCCGCCATGCTGCACGCCTGGCAGTCGCCGGAAATGCCCCCGCCGCAGGCCGTGTCGCAGCACATCCCGTCCACGCAGTGGCCGGTCCCGCACTGGCTGTCCGTGCTGCACGGCGTGCCTTCGTCGATCAGGCCGTCGCAGTCGTTGTCGATGCTGTCCCGGACCTCCTGGACCGGCGTACCGGGGACGCACGCCTGGAGGACGCCGGCATCGCACCGGCTGGACGCCGCGCAGGCGCCGACCCCGCAGGTCGTCGCGACCCAGTCCTCGTCGGCCTGCCAGTCGCAGTCGTCGTCGAGGCCGTCGCAGATCGCGTCGGACGCGGCGGGCGTTCCGGGCAGGCAGGAGTCCTTCATCGCGCCGCCCACGCAGGCCCAGACGCCCGTGCGGGCGCAGGTCGCCACGCCGCAGGCCGTGGGCGCGGTCGGGAGCCCGTCGTCCACCAGGCCGTTGCCGTCGTTGTCGATCCCGTCACAGACTTCCGGCTGAACGCAGCCGGACACTTGGCCCCAGGCCTGGTCGAACCCGCAGGTGACCGGTGCGGGCGTGCCGACGTAGCCGGCAGCGCAGGCGACGCCGCAGGTTGAACCGAAGGTCGTCCCGGTGCAGGTGAAAACGTACCCGGGCGCCGCTGCCGGCTGCCCGCAGTCCGCCAGGACGCATCCGGTCACGGACCCGAAGTCGACCGACCAGTCGCCGTACGCGCAGGTCGCGGTGCCGGACGACGGGGTCCCGACGTAGCCGTTTGCGGCGTCGCAGGCCAGGCTGCAGGAATCGCCGTGGCCCATGCCCAGGCAGTTCACGACGGTGCCGGGGCCGGCCATCGGGAACGCGCAGTTCGCCGGCGCGCAGCCGGACACCTGGCTCCATGCCTGGTCGAACCCGCAGGTGACCGGTGCGGGCGTGCCGTCGAAGCCGGCCGCGCAGGCGATGCCGCAGGTCGAACCGAAGGTCGTCCCGGTGCAGGTGAAGACGTAGCCCGTCGCCGACGGCTGCCCGCAGTCCGCCAGGACGCACCCGGTCACGGACCCGAAGTCGACCGACCAGTCGCCGTACGCGCAGGTCGCGGTGCCGGACGACGGGGTCCCGACGTAGCCGTTTGCGGCGTCGCAGGCCAGACTGCAGGTATCGCCGTGGTCCATGCCCAGGCAGTTCACGACGGTGCCGGGGCCGGCCATCGGGAACGCGCAGTTCGGGGACACGCAGCGGGGCACGCATGTGTCCTGGAAGACGTTCGGCCCGACGCACGTCCGGATCCCGGCGGACGCGCAGAGCCCGACGCCGCAGGTTGTCGGCGTGGCGTCGATCCCGTCGCCGCCGCAGACCATGCACCGGTCGTACTCCTTGCCGCTGAAGCAGACGCCGTCGCAGCCCTTCCCGTGGTTCAAGCCGCCGCACACTCCGCAGTCGTCGAACATCATGCCGCTGTATGCGACGCCGTCGCACCCGAAGCACTCGTTCGCGCCGCCGCAGACCTCGCAAAGGTCCCAGTTCAGGCCGCTGCCGCAGACGTAGTCGCAGCCGATCACGCGGGTGCCGAAGCAGACCCCATCGCAGTCCTTCTCGCGGTTGTCGCCGCCGCAGACGCCGCAGTCGTCGAAGACCATGCCGCTGTAGGCGACGCCGTCGCACCCGAAGCACTCGTTCGCACCGCCGCAGACCTCGCACAGGTCCCATTTCAGGCCGCTGCCGCAGACGTAGTCGCAGCCGATCACGCGGGTGCCGAAGCAGACGCCGTCGCAATCCTTGTCCCGGTTCCCGCCCCCGCAGACGCCGCAGTCGTCCGGCGGCACCGGCACGCAGGTATCGACCAGCCGGCCGTCCACGCAGGACTGCGTCCCGGTCGAAGCGCACGCCCCGACGCCGCACGTCGTCGTTCTCGGGATCCCGTCGTCGATGAGCCCGTTGCAGTCGTTGTCGAGACCGTCGCAGACCTCGAGGTTGCCGGGGAAGCGCGCCGGGTCCAGGTCGCCGCAGTCGTACAGAGCGTTCGAGCCGTCGCCGTCCTGGTCGATCGGGACCAGCCGGAACAGCGTGCCGCCGCCCAGGCTGCCGCCGCCCTGGGCCAGGCCGTACAGCTTGCCGTCGCCGGCCAGCAGGAGGGTCGTCACCGGGGCCTCGCCCTCGGCCAACGTGAAGTCGTGCAGCGTCTGCAGGACCGCGGGCGAGGTTCCGGGAACCAGGCGGAAGATCGTGCCCAGGCCCCGGGCGCCGCCAGCGGATGCCGTGCCGTACAGTTCGCCGTTCGGACCCGCGATCAGCCCGGCGACCGGCGCCTGGCCGTCGGGGCCCTGGAAGCGGTGCGCGACCGCGAACGCGGCCGGCGTCGTGGACGGGTCCAGGCGGTACACCGCGCCCAGGTCCGCGGTGCCGTCGCCGACGGCCGTGCCGTACAGCGCGCCATCAGCGCCGAAGACCGGCGTGCCCTGCGGCCGCAGGATGTCCGTGCCGGCGTACAGCACCTGGTGGTTCGGCGGATCCCCGAAGGTCCACGCCGAGGTGCCCAGCGCGACCACCGCGGAACCCATTGCCGGGTCGAAGGCCGCCGTGTACAGCCGGCCGTCCGGCCCCCGGGCCAGCCCCGCCCACCCGGACGCTGCCGTGGTCGTGTCGTCAGGCCACGTCACGTCGAACCCGTCCAGGAACGTGAACCCGGTGCCGTCCTGGGCAGCCGTGAACGCGGTCCCCATGCAGATGTTCGTGTTCCAGGTCGTCCCGTACAACGCCCCGTCCAGGCCCGCCAGCAGCGCCGAAGCCGGCGCGTAGGTGTAGTCGTGCCAGGCCGAGGCGATCGCGCTCATCTGCGCCTGGGCGCAGGAGATGGTTTCCGGGTAGGCGCAATCCCAGGGCGCAGTCTGGAGCGGTCCCCCGCAGCAATCCCGGATCCATGCGGACTGCGCCGCGAACATCGCAAACGCGCACGCCAGGGAACTCGGGTTCACCGCGCAGGCCTCGGGAGCCGGAGCCGTCGAGGGCAGGGGCCGGTCGAGCGTGTAGACGGTCCCGAAGGCACTGCCGTCGGGCGTGATCCGGTAGATCGTGCCCATCACCGTCGCGTCCGACGCCTCGATCCCCCCGGTCGTCGCGCCGTACAGCGCGCCGTCGCTCCCCCACGTGAGCCCCGCCGCCGGTGCCATGCCGTCGGTGCCGTCGAAGGAATGCAGCGTCGTGAACGTGCAGGGCAACGTGCCCCGGTCCAGCCGGAACACCTGCCCCAGCCCGTAGTCGCCCCCGGCCACGGTCGTGCCGTAGAGGGCCCCAGAAACGTCCTCGACCAGGCCTCCGAACGACGCCGGGCCGGTCCCGAACGGGGTCGTCCCCGACTCCGCCGGGAACTCCCACAGCACCTCGAAGCCCCAAGGCGCGGGGACGATCACCAGGTGCAGCGCCGATTCCTTCTGGATGTTGTAGTCGGCCAGGGTGCGGTCGTCCAGCAGCGTCTTCCCGTTGAAGATCAAGGCGAACGTGGCCGGCGGGATCCCCTCCTTGTCCTCGACCTTCTGCTTCACGTCCGCGATGGAGTCGCTCGGTTCCACCTCGAGCGTGATCGTCTTGCCCGACGCCATCAACACGAAGATCTGCATGGCCTGGGCGCTGGGGACCGCCGCCAGCAGGGTCGCCAGGAATGCGACCGCAGCGAGGGACGCGAGGGTGCGGGACTGTCGGGTTCCGGCGGACATAGGATGCCCCCTTTCCATTGGGAAATATATGCGAAGCGTCTCACGGAACGGGCACCAAGGGAAGGGGTGGAACCACCCGCGATTTCTGTAGGCGAAAGTGCCTATTGCGCCAGGCAAAGCCTGGACAGGGAGGAAGGATGGCTCGATGGCCACCTTGAAACCTTGTTGTGGAACCCAGCGGGTAGCCAACCCCGCCCGGCAAAGCTGGCCAGCAACCGGAAGCGAGTCTTGCGTGGTGGCGGGGAGACCCGTCCTGCGAAGCGTAGACAGCGAGTGAACGGGCCGTGCTATTGAACCCCGAAATATCAATCGTTGAGGGAGCCGACGTCTTTAGGCAGGCGGAAGGCAGCATCATCCAAGCCGAGGCGGCCAGGCTGGATGATCCCTCCGGGGTCGTAGAACAGGGCACGAGCACATGGGGGTTCCCCAGGAACCTGGGAGACCCTGCCGCTTCCGCCGAAAGGCGGTACCGGAAGGCGAAGGAAACGAAGCCGAAGGGATGGGCGTCAGGGAGTCGGAGTGCTTCGTAGTACCGACGAAGCCGGGGAACCGCCCCATGCGGGACCCGGTGGAGGGAAGGGGGCACTGGTTCAAGGAGCCGTTGGGGGGAAACACGATGGGCACACCGAGGTCGGATATCGTGTCAACGCGACTGCAACGGGTAGCGGTGCTGGCGAAGGAAGCGCCGGGCATGGCCTTCACGACGCTTGCGCACCACATCGACCTGGAGTTTCTGAAGGAGGCTTACCGGCGTACGAGGAAGGACGGGGCGACGGGCGTGGACGGGCAGAACGCGGCCGGGTATGCGGAGAAGCTGGAGGAGAACCTTCAGTCGCTGCTCGACCGGGCGAAGTCCGGGACGTACCGTGCGCCTCCGGTCCGGAGGGTGCGGATACCGAAAGGAGATGGGAGCGAGACCCGACCAATAGGGATACCGACCTTCGAGGACAAGGTTCTTCAACGAGCGGTGGCGATGCTGCTGGAGGCGGTCTACGAGCAGGGCTTTCTGGACTTCTCGTACGGTTTCCGTCCAGGGCGTTCGGCCCACCAGGCGCTGGAGGCCATCTGGCAGAGCACAAGCCGGATGCGGGGCTGCTTTGTGATTGAGGTGGATATCCGAAAGTATTTCGATACTTTGGACCACCGCCATGTCCGTAAAATCCTGAGCCAGCGGGTGCGCGACGGAGTCGTGACTCGGCTAATCGGCAAGTGGCTGAACGCTGGCGTACTGGAGAACGGTGAACTGTCGTTTCCGGCGGCGGGCACACCGCAGGGCGGGGTGATATCGCCATTACTCGCGAACGTGTACCTGCATCACGTGCTGGACCGATGGTGGGTCGGTGGGGTGCTGCCCCAGATGCGCGGTAAGGCGTTTCTGGTGCGGTACGCCGACGACCTCATCATGGGATTCGAGCACAGGCAGGACGCAGAACGTGTGATGGAGGTGCTGCCGAGGCGCTTCGCCCGGTACGGGCTGGAACTGCATCCGGAGAAAACCCGGATGCTGGAATTCCAGGCACCTGACCGGAACGGGCGTGACCGGGATGACGGACGACCAGGGACATTCGATTTCCTTGGTTTCACCCACTACTGGGGCCGGTCGATGAAGGGGAACTGGATGGTGAAGCGGAAGACGGCGGCGACCCGATTCAGCCGCATCCTGAAGCGAACCAACCAGTGGCTCCGAAAGGTGAGGCACGAACCTGTGGGCTGGCAACACGAGCGGCTGTCAAGGGCCCTGGCAGGGCACTATTCGTACTTCGGTATCACCGGAAACGGGGAGGCCCTGAAACGACTGCGGTATAACGTGGAACGGTTGTGGCGGAAGTGGCTGAACCGGCGCTCCTGGCGGGGTAACATGCCGTGGGAGAAATTCTGGCAGCTTCTTCATCGCTATCCGTTGCCACCGTCCCGCGTCGTCCATTCCATCTTTCGCGCAGCGAGCCCATGAACCAAGGAGCCGGATGCCCGAATTGGGCACGTCCGGATCTGTGGGAGCCCCGGGTGGGAAACCGCCCGGGGCCACCCGGCCATTCGGTGACGGTTGACGATTCCCCCGATCCGAAGTCGGCTACTCGCGTGGGCGCTAGGAGTGGTGCGGGTGGGGCTGGCCGACAGCGGGATCGACCCGGACGACGGCGTGCGGGCCGCGGCTCGAGCGCGAGGTCGAGGTCTTCCACCAGAAAGTCGCGTGACGTTCGACGGGCTAGGGGCCTATTTCTCCCCCCGGGAAATCGTGGGCGCCCCAGGGACAGCACCAGGCCCGGAATGATACACCACGAGGCGTGATCGTCTGTTACGACGCGTGGCTCCAAGCCGACGTCAGGACGAACTCCATACGGCCTGGAAAACAAGGTCGCTGATTGCAGGGAGGGACCCATCTGGCGGGCAATCGGGGGCGTCAGCCCCCCGGGGGCTATCAGCGCTTCTTGCAAGCGCCGTTCTGGCAGGTCTTCCCGATGCCGCAGAGCGTGCCGTTCCGAACGAAGGTGTCGGCCGGGCAGGAGGTGGTCGCCCCGGTGCACGACTCGGTGATGTCGCAGAACCCTCCAGCGGCCCGACACACGGTGCCGGCAGGCTTCAGGACGTCCGCGGGACAGGCGGCCGAGCTCCCGGTGCAGGTCTCGGACTTGTCACACGCTCCCGCGGCGACGCGGCAGACCGTCGAAGCAGGCTTGAACGCGTTGGCGGAACAGGCCGTCGAGACCCCATCGCAGGTCTCGGCGATGTCGCACGCGCCCGCCCCGGCCCGGCAGGTTGTCCCCTTGGCCGCGGGGCCGCAGGTGCCGTCGAGAGCCGCCCCGGCCCCCACGCTGCAGGCCATGCAGTCCCCGGCCAGCCCGCCGCCGCAGGCCGACGTGCAGCACACGCCGTCCACGCAGAACCCGGTCGCGCACTGGCTGTTCGCCGCGCACGCCATGCCTTCGTCGACGATGCCGTCACAGTCGTTGTCGAGACCGTCCAGGGTCTCGGCGGACGGGGTCCCGGGCACGCACGCCTGCACGACTCCGGCTACGCAGCGGTTGGTGGACGCGCATGCGCCGACGCCGCACTTCGACGGGACATAGTCCTCGTCGGTCTGGCCGTCGCAGTCGTCATCGATCCCGTTGCAGGTCGTGTCGATCGTCGCCGGTGCGCCGGGTACGCAGGTGTCGATCGGGGCGCCGTTCATGCACGACAGCGTCCCGGTGCGCCTGCAGGCGCCGACGCCGCACGTCGTGGCTGCCGGCGCGATCCCATCGTCGACGAGCCCGTTGCCGTCGTTGTCGATCCCGTCGCAGACCTCGGGCTGCGTGCAGCCGGACACGGTGCTCCAGTTCTGGTCGAACTCGCAGGTGACCGGCGCCGGCGAGCCGAGGTACCCGTCTGAGCAGGCGACGTTGCAGGTCGCCCCGAAGGTCGTGCCGGTGCAGGTGAAGACGTACCCGGTGGCAGCCGGCTGCCCGCACTCCGCGAGGACGCACCCGGTAACGGCCGCGAAGTCGATGGACCACTCGCCATAGGCGCAAGTCGCCGTACCGGACGACGGGGTCCCCACGTACCCGGAAGCGGCGTCACAAGCCAGGCTGCACGCGTCGCCGTGGTCCGCGCCCAGGCAGTTCACGACCATCCCTGGGCCGGCCGTCGGGACGGCGCAGTTCGGCGAAAGGCAGCGGGGCAGGCAGGTGTCCTGCAAGACCATGGGTCCCACGCACGACCGGATCCCGGTCGACGCGCAGAGTCCCTCGCCGCAGATCGTCGGGGTGGCGTCGATCCCGTCGCCCCCGCAGACCCCGCACCGGTCGAGCACCCGGCCGCTGAAGCACACGTCGTCGCAGCCCTTGTCGAGGTTCCAGCCGGCGCAGACGTCGCAATCGTCGAAGGCCTTGTCGCTCCACGGGACGCCGTCGCAGCCCAGGCACGACGATCCGTCGCCGCCGCACACGTTGCAGACGTCCCACGCCACGCCGCTGAAGCAAATGCCGTCGCAGCCCTTGTCGCGGTTCCCGCCGTAGCACACGCCGCAATCGTCCGGCGGTACCGGCAGGCAGGTGTCCGCCCAGCGGCCGTTCTCGCAGGAGCGCGTCCCGGTCGATGCGCAGGCCCCATCACCGCACGTCGAGGTTGCCGGCGTGAGCCCGTCGTCCACCTGTCCGTCGCAGTCGTTGTCGATGCTGTCGCAGACTTCCGGCGCGGGCGTGCCCGGCCGGCAAGAGTCCACCATCTCGCCACCGACGCAGGTGCGGATGCCGGTAGCCTCGCAGGCGCCGGTGCCGCAGGCCGTGCCCACCGGCGCGATCCCGTCGTCCACCAGCCCGTTGCAGTCGTTGTCCTTGCCGTCGCAGACCTCGGACGCGCCCGGGTTCACGCCTGCGTCCCGGGGCGAGCAGTCGAGCCAGTTCGGCGTGTTATCGGCGTCGTCGTCCGCGCCGCAGGTCGTGGCCAGGTCGCCCAGGGTCCCGATCTCGACCAGGAACAGGTTGCGCTCGCGGGCGCTGGGCGTCGCGAACGCCAGGCGGCGCACGGCGTTCCAGTAGATGCACTTCGCGGCCAGGGCGTCGCCCTCCGGGTCCGCCACCATCACTGTGTGGGCCAGGTACGCGGCCCACCGGGCGCCCGCGTCGGTCTTTTCGTCCAGGGCCGACTTCGCGGCCTTCAGCAGGGCGGACGTGCCCCCGACACCCGCCAGCCGCGCCGCCTGCTCGGCCGGCGTCAGTCCCTTCACCGCCAGGTCCGCCGGGACGCCGCCGTACCAGCCCAGCCGCAGGGCGTAGATGCCGCGCACCACTCCGGCGACGGTGGTCGTGACCTGCTGGTTCCAGGGGCTAACAGCCAGGGTCGACGGCAGCGCGAGCGTCGCGGCGACCGTGTCCACGTCCTCGCCCAGGTTCATGCGTCGCAGGGTCTCGGTATGGACGTAAGTCACTGCGTCCCGCTGGGCCGACAGCATCGCCATGGAAGTGGGGTTCCCGACGACCGGTGGCCCGTACTGCGGGACCACGTAGTACGGATTTAGGGAGAGGCAGGTGTTCAGGTGCGAGTTCACGATGGCCGGGTCGAGCGGCGCCCGGTCCAGCGGCGCGATGTCGGGGAAGTGCGTGCCGAACGGCCAGCCCGGGATCAGGACCCTCTGGGCCGGAAGGTACACGGTGAGGCCGGCCTCGAATCCGGTCGGTATCATCATGACCGGGAGCCCGTTGACCTGAAGCGTCGTCGTCGTCGTCGCGGCCGCCAATGAGTTCGGCTTCTGAGGCGAAGTGGGCGCGCTCAGGTCCCAGCCGTATAGGGTCCCGTCCCCCAGAAACCCGTCGGGCCCCCAGGCCAGGCCGGCGCCGAGCACCTGCGCCGAGCGCGTCGCGTGGGCGGTCGCGGCGAGGTTCCTGAGATTGCGCTCGGTCATCCAGTACTGGCTGACGTAGATGGGGATGGTGCTCGTGGAGGTCCACGTGGAGCCGTCGATCCCCGGCACGGCAGTGTTGTAGATATAGGCGTAGGCCGTCTTCATGTCGAAGTCCGGGATCCCGGCCTGGAAGGCGGCCAGTGCCTCGTCCCGCTCGACGTCCGAGACCCCGTCGCCGATCTGGACGTACTGCGACCCGGCGACGACGAGGATGACATTGGTCCCCTCGAACCCGTTCCACACCCAGACGTCGATGGCGTTGCCCGAGAAGGAACCCGAATATGGGTGCAGCAACTGCCCGCCGAAATCGGTCGCCGCCGACTCGGCCAGCGCGTTCTGGGTGGTCGTGTCCCGCCACCAGCAGTTCTGCCGCGACAGGCAGTCCTCCTGGGCCAGGTCCGCGCAGGCGGTCGCCCCGGGGTCGCCCGCGTAGCCTTCGCAGTACGAGGCGATGCACCAGGGACTCAGCGTGTCGAGGACGTCAGCCGACGCGACCGAGGGGAATACTGCAGCCGGCAGCACGAGCGCCGCGATCATCACGATCCAACGGTTCCTGACTGCGTTCATGGTGTCTCCTCCTGCGTACTTTTCCAACGTTCTCTCGGATCGCCCCGTAGGCGAACTCTGATGATGACGGAACGATAATTCGGTCCCGGAAAGCCGTGTAGCCGCGAGGATACCGTCATCGGTATAGGCAGGAATGCGTACAATCGTGTCCGCGAGGCCGCGGCTACTGCACGGACGCCCGGCCGTGGCACCATGCGGCAGGGCAGGGGGACGCATGGGCAACGAGGCCAGGGACAAGGACCCGATCGGGCAGTGGCGCCGGAAGGCGATGAACGCCTATACCCTGGCCATCGCGGCGATGGATGGGCTGCTGGTCTTGCCCACCGTCCTGCTCGCCTCCATCCCGTCCGTCTACAAGGCCGCGTCCGTGGCGGCGGCGTCCCTCGCCATCTCGGCCGCCGTGCTGCGGCGCGCCTCCATCGGCCTTCGAGCTGCCCTGCTGCTCCTGTCGTCCTGGCTATGGGCCGGCACGATGCTGGACCGGGCCGGGATCTTCCACGAGTTCCGGTTGGTCCTGCTGCTCTTCCCGCTGCCGATGCTGGTCCTGGTGGGTGTGCGGACCGGGCTGGTTGTGGCCCTGATCGACTTCGCGCTCCTGGTGGCAGCCCTGTGGGCGACCGAGGCAGGGCTGTTGCCGCAGGCCGCCCCACCCTGGTTCGGTGGGGAGTGGTTGTTCCACGCGTTAGGAACCGTCGGGATCGGCGTGCCGATCGTCCTGCTTATAGCGTGGTTCAGCCAGCACCTGGTCCACGCGGTCCGTCGCGAGCAGGTCGCCGTTGTGCAGTTGCAGGACGAGGCTGCGGCCCGTGGACGGCTGGAGGGTGAACTGATCGAGGTCGGAGAGCGGGAGCGGCGCCGGATCGGCCACGACCTGCACGACGGGGTATGCCAGGATCTGACCGGGATCCTGATCCGGGCCCGGCGCGCGCAGACCCGCCAGGAGGCCGGAAAGGACCTCGAACCCGGAGCGATGAAGGAGATCGTCGAATCGGTGGGGGATGCCATCCGCGAGATTCACGACCTTTCGCGGGAATTGAGCCCGGGCGCGCTGGCAGGCCGCGAGCTGTCAGGTGCCCTCGACGACCTGGTCCGGCATGCGGCGGGTGCCTCGGAAGCCGAGGTGACGTTCCGTTCCGAGGGTGACGGCCCGGTCACCGAACCGGCCGAGGCGCTTCAGGCGTACCGGATTGCCCAGGAGGCGGTGGCGAACGCGGTGCGGCACTCGGGGGCGGGCCGGATCGAGGTCACCCTGGTCCGGGACCAGGGCGGCCTGACGCTGCGGGTCGAGGACGACGGGTGCGGCCTGAAGCCCGACAACGGGTCGGGCCTGGGACTCGGTCTGAGGACGATGACCTGGCGGGCGGAGCGGGCGGGCGGGACCTTCGCGGTAGGCCCGGGGACGAACGATCGGGGGACCCGGGTCGAATGCCGGATCCCGACGAAGACGGAGGCGACATGAACGCGGGCCAGACGCGGATTCTGCTGCTGGACGACCATCCCGTGGTGCGACAGGGCATCGCCGGGCTGCTGTCGGAAGGCGGGTTCAACGTCGTAGGGCAGGCGGGAACGGCCGCGGACGCGATCCGGATCCTCGGGCAGGCGTCGGTGCAGATCGCGGTCCTGGATCTGTCGCTGGAGGAAGGGACGGGGTACGAGGTCCTCGCCGCGGTGCAGGACCGGTTCCCGGGGACACGGGTCGTGGTGTACTCGGTCCATGCGGACAGCGACCGCGTCCGCCGGGCGTTCGAAGGCGGGGCGATGGGCTACGTGACGAAGCCCGAGGATCCCGAGAACCTGGCGGAGTGCCTGCGCCACGTCGCGGCCGGCGAGCGGTTCCTGAGCCCGCGGGCGGCCCGTGCCATGGCCGATGCCCTGGCCCGGGGCCCGGTCCTCGACCCGGAGGACGTCCTCAGCCGGCAGGAGTTGCAGGTGTACCGTCTGCTCGGCACGGAAGTGCGGACCCAGGAGATCGCGGAGCAAATGGGCCTGTCGGTGCGGACGATCGAGACGTACTACGACCGGATCCTGACGAAGCTCGGCCTGCCGGGGCGTCGCGAGTTGCGGCGCCGTGCGACCGAGGACGCCCGACGCAGGGAGTGACCCGGTCGGGCAGCGGAATTCGTGGTCACGCCGGGTACACACGCTGGTGCGTCCGGATGCGTCACCCTGCGGGATCGTGCGTCACGGTGCGTGACGGCAAGTGCCCGTCACTTCTAGACCTCTGATCAGATTCGATCACTTGCGGGGACCCCGGGGCGGATCCCCCCGCCTCCACCAACCACATAACCACTGGATTCTGATCACGTTTTGGCGGCTGGACCTGCCTTGCGTGGAGGCGTTGGGATTCGACTCTATGTCTCACGTAAGTCGCTGTCACCAGACACTTCTGCTGGGAGTCGAACCCAGTGCGTGGGCACACCCGCTACACAGGTTGGGTGGATTGTTCCGCAGATTCATGCGGTTCCATGGCCTTCGATCTCGGTCTGATTTGGTCTTGACTATTTCAGACTACGGTCTGAAGATCCATCCATGATTCGTCGCACCATCGATACCCATCTCCTCCACGTGCTGAACGACTGGGGAAAGATCGTGCTGCTCAGCGGGCCGCGGCAGGTAGGCAAGACTACGTTGGCCAGGGATCTCCAGGCCCACATCGGGCAGGGGACCTACTTCAACTGGGATGTGGTCACCGACCAGAAGCGCCTGGTGGCAGATCCGGATTTCTTCGAGAAGGCGGATCGGGATCCAGCCAGGCCCAGCCTGGTTGTGCTGGACGAGATCCATAAGTACGCCCGTTGGAAGAACTGGCTGAAGGGCGCATGGGACGGCCACCACGACGAGTTCCGGTTCCTGGTGACGGGCAGCGGGCGCCTGGACCTTTTTCGCAAGGGCGCGGACAGCCTGATGGGCCGTGCTGTCGGAGTGCCTCTGTCGCCCCTGACCGTCGGCGAGGTAGCCGGGACGCTGCCGTCCTGGGACGCCTTCAAGGCCGGCCTGGATCACGTTCCGGCGGAATCGAGCGAGAACCAGGACGCCTACCGCGCCCTTCTTCGATTCGGCGGCTTCCCCGAGCCCTTCGTTCGGGCCGAGGAGGCCTTCCACAACGTCTGGCACCAGGAACGCAAGACGATGCTGATTCGGCAGGACATCCGCGACGCCACACGAATTCGGGAGGTGTCGCTGCTGGAAGTCCTGTCCCACCTGGTGCCGCCTCGCGTCGGCAGCCCGCTTTCGGTGAACTCGCTGCGCGAAGACGTGGGCGTGGCCTTCGAGACGGTGCGCGACTGGCTGCTGGTGCTCGAGCAATTCTACTACCTGTTCCGCGTGACGCCCTGGTCTAAGTCGGTGGCCCGGTCGCTGAAGAAGGAGGCGAAGGTCTACCTCTACGACTGGGTCGAGGTGCCTGGGGATGGGCCGCGCTTCGAGAACCTGGTCGCGATGCACCTTCTGAAGGCCGTCACGACGTGGCGGGCCCTGGGCGCCGGGGACGTGGAACTGCACTACGTCCGTGACAAGGAGAAGCGGGAGGTCGACTTTGTGCTGACGGAGGGAGGCCAGCCGGTGTGCCTGGTCGAGTGCAAGTCGGGGGACGAGACGCCTTCCCCGGCGCTACGGTATTTCCAGGGGACGCTCGGGGTGCCGACCGCGGTGCAACTGGTCAACAAGCCCGGGATCTGCCGTAAATCCCGGGAGGAAGGGCGGTCACTGTGGGTTGTTTCGGCCGATCGATGGCTGGCGATGCTGCCGTGAGGACCGGTCGCCCCCGGCCGAGTTCCTCCGGTTTGAAAACGGAGGTCCGGCGATGATGGAGCGAGTTTTGCGGGTGTCGATTGTGATCCTTGCGCTGGCCTTTCTCGCGGCCGGATGCGGGGGGGACGGAGGCCACGATACCGGCCGGGACGTCCCGCCAGAGGTCCCGGCGGACCTTCCGGGCGAGATCGCCGGGGACCTGCCCACGGAGATCTCCGACCTGCCCGCGGAGATCGCTGATCTGCCCGGGGAGGCATCCGACCTCCCGGCGGAGGTGGGCGACGCGACCCCCGATGCCCCCTGCGCCGAGGGCGAGTCGGCCTGCGACGGGACCTTCACGGCCCTCTGCGGCGCGGGCGGCGTTCTGCAGCGGGTGGCCGACTGCGCGGCCGACGGCTGGATGTGCCAGGGGGGGCGCTGCGTGGCCACCGCCGCCGAGACGGAGGCCGAGGCCGCATGGCGGGAGCTGCTGGACGCCCTGCGCACGGACAACGCCCGGGCGCCCCTGGAGGCAGACGAGCGGGGCGGCTGGAAGAACGCCCCGGCCCCGGTGGCCGCCGGCACGGCCACGGGCTTCTACCGGGTCGAGAAGCGGGACGGTACCTGGTGGCTGGTGACGCCCGACGGCGCCCCGATGATCTCGAAGGGCGTCACCGACGTGAACTTCCTGGGGCCGAACCTGCAGATGGACGACCTGCAGGCGGCGCTGGCGGCGAAGCACGGCAGCGAGGAGGCCTGGGCCGAAGACGCCGAGGCGCGCCTGCGGGGATGGGGCTTCAACACTGTCGGGCCCTGGAGCGGCCGCTCGATCCTGTCCCGGGTCGTCGATGCCGAGCCGATCCTGGACATCGTCCACCGGGTCCCCCGGCCCGACGGGCTGGTGATGGATGTCTTCGTGCCGGAGTATCGGGAGATCGTGATGCAACTGGCGACGGAGCGTTGCGTCCCCCGGAAGGACGACCCGAACCTGCTGGGGTGGTTCCTGGACAATGAACTGGCATGGGACAACTGCTGGCAGACGCCGAAGCGCCTGCTGCGGCTGTACTTCGAGTTCCCGGCCGGACAGCCGGGCCGCGAGGTTGCCCTGGCTTTCTTGCGGGAGGCCGCCGGGGACTCGCTGGAGACCTTCAACGCCGGCTGGAAGACCGGGCTGGCGTCCTGGGACGATCTGGCGACGATGCCGTCCGGCACCCTGGAACCGGCCACCCCCGAGGCGGGAGCCTGGGCCGAGGCCTTCGCGGTGAATGTCTTCGACCGCTACGCCGGCGAGGCCGTGAAGGCCATCCGGGAGGCCGACCCGAACCACCTGATCCTGGGCTGCCGCTTCAGCACCTGGCACTTCGACGCCCTGATGGCGGCGGCGGGCAGGCACTTCGACGTGATCTCGCTGGCCTACTACTCGGAGACTCCGCCCGTGGAGGACCTGGACCGGGCAGGCCCTGCCATCGACCGGCCCTTCTTGCTGGAGGAGTGGTCCTTCAAGGGGACCGACTCGGGCCTGATGAACATCCTGGCCTTCGCGCCCGTAGTGCCCACGCAGCAGGACCGCGGCCTGGCCTATGCGCGCTATGTCAAGTCGTTGATCCGGCGGCCCTGGGTCGTGGCCTACCACTGGTACAAGTGGTTTGACAACCCGCCCCGGGAGGACAACATTCTGTCCGGCGACAACTTCGGTCTGATGAACCAGGACGACGAGCCCTACCTGCCATTGGTGCGCATGGCCGGGGAAGTGAATCGTCGGGTCGAGGCGTGGCACCGGGAGGGGGTGCCATGAAAAACCCCGGTGGGAGAACGCTGGGCGATGTCCATTCACGGCCCTGACCCGAGGATGAGGCCCCGACCGGGCGCCTTGCCGGGACGCCAGGCGGCTTTGCGCAGGAGGCCGACGAAGTCAGGGCATCGGGCGTGACGAGGGCGGGCACGCATCCAGGATGAGGGCCGTCAACGCGAAGTCGACGAACACGCCGATCGTGTACGAGTCGAATCCCTTCAGCAGCGCGGTGCTGCCGAGGATGTTCGTCGAGGTGTCGTAGGAGAACTCGATGCCGTAGTAACCGGAGGCGTCGAAGAAGAGAGGATCGGCCAGGCCGTCCTCGCCGTTGAGCTTCGGCATGATCTCGAACGAGGCACCGGTGGCCGCCGTGTTGCCCAGCAGTCGGGCCGTGAACCCGACCAGGGCGAAGGTTCCGCCGTCGATGCGCTCGATGATGATCTTCGCGTCGCCCACGGGACCGGTCGTCACGGCCTGGGCTTCCACTCCCTCGGGCCAGGGCACGCGAACCGCGCGGCCGATGGGTTCCGTCATCCCGACGCCTCCGGTGAACAGCTTGTCGCGCGTGTAGGTGAACCGATATCCCTCGCTGCTGACAGTGTCGGACGTGACCCCGGCCGTCAGATCGAGGGCTACCTGGGCGGCGTCGAAGAAGACGACGGGCGAGCAGTTGGCCACCACTACCGAGATCGAGGCCTCTGCCGTTGCGCCTGCCGTGTCGTGGGCCGTGGCTTTGATCCTGTAGGGGCCGTTCGCGACGCCCGTGGAGTCCCAGTCCAGGCGGTACGGCGCATCTTCGGCGGTTCCGACGAGCGCGTCATCGACGTAGAAGGCGATCTTCGCCAGGCCCATATCGTCCGTGGCGGTCGCCTCCAACGCTACGATGCCATGCACGGTGCCTCCGTCGGTCGGAGTGACGAACCTGACGTTGTAAGGGGGGCAATCCCCGCCCGGCTCGCAGGCGTCCTGCGCCACATCGACGGCGTCGCCAGCGGTGTCGGGAGGTACGTCGAACGCCTCGGTCCCCGGATCGGGCGGAAGGTCGGCGGCGTCCGGAGCGTCGTGCCCGGCCGGCGGCTGCGTGTCGGGTGCGACCTCGGACTCCGGCGCGTCGTCGGTGGCCACCGCGTCCCGGCCGGTCGGTTCGGCCGCTCCGCCGCAGGCCACCAGTGACACCAGGACCAGCGGGAGCGCAGCGCATCGGAGGGTACCCATAGAAGACCTCGAGTCGTTTCAGGCCTGGCCGGCCGGCGGCTGGCGCGCTAGCAGACTTCGCGTTCCCCGTTGACCGCTCATGATCCGGCGAGAGCGAGCGTACAGCACCCGGATTGCTCGAAGCAAGGTGAGACAGGGCCTCTTCGGGACGGGATGCAGCGCGGGCGCCATGCCGGCGCTGCTTTTCACGGACCTGTGAATCCCGCGCTCCATCCGGACCCGGCAACCCGGTGATGTCCACCTCTCCCGGGCCGCCGGCGTGGCGCCCTGGGCGATTCGTCCCCGTCGGGAGGCCCCGCCGCGGGCCGGTCGGACTTGGTCACGCCGGGTACACGCACTGGTGCGTCCGGATGCGTCACCACGCGTGATCGCACGTCACGGTGCGCAACAGCAAGTCCACGTCACTCTGGGCTTTCGGATCAAGTGCGATCACTTGCAGAAACCCCTGGTCCGATCCCCCCGCCTCCACCATCTGCGCTGCAAGTCTATTGATTCTGCGTTTCCAGGAGCCTTTCGACCCGCCCCCTCAACTCCGGGACATGCGTTTCGACGACCTCCCAGACGAGGTCGATGTCAACGCCGAAGTAGCCATGGATCATGCGGTCGCGCATGCCGGCCATCCGCTTCCATGGGACGTCAGGATTCGCATCGCGCACGGCGTCGGAAAGGTTCTTAAACCGCCTCCCCGATGATCTCGATGTTCCGGATCACCGCGTCCTGGGTCCGGGCGTCCGTCCGGAAGGCGTCGCGTCCACCCGTGGTGTACTCGAGGATCCGGTCGCACGCGTCCCGGACGTGGAGCAGGTAGACGCGATCGTCCTTCACAGCGGCAGTGCCTCGGCAAGAATACGGTCGCGGACGAAAGGGCTCAGCGACTTCTCGGTCACGGCATCAACGTGTCGGCCCAGTGCTTCTTCGAGGTCCTGCGCAAACGCGATGAGGTCCAGAAGGCTCCGCCGGGGTTCCATGTCCACCAGCAGGTCGATGTCGCTGTCGGGGCGCTGCTCCCGACGTGCGACGGATCCGAAGACGCGGACAGAGTGAACCCCGTGCAGCGCAGCGATCCGGTGAACCGTGTCCGCCACATCGCGCGAAACCACATGTTGCACGGGCGCCATGCCGACCTCCGGAAGCAATCGTACAGCCGTCGAACCATCAACGCCAGTGGAGGTCGGTTGACCGCCTGGGTTCAGGGCCAGGAACGGGCGGGACAATGGGTACACTCGAGCATCCGGGTGGTATTTGACGTCGCAGACGTGAAGACCGCGTCGACCGTTTTCTTTCCCCCCAAGAATCCTGGGCGCGCCAGGGACATCACCGTGACCATGCGTGACGACGCGTGACCCCAATACCACGTTAGTGCAAACGAATCCAGGAAAGGCGTGGAGTTGGGAGGACCCCCGAAAGGATCCCCCCCGCCTCCACTGGTAACTGCTGGATTCTGATCAGGAAGCCGGTGGTGTCTTGCTGTTCGGGATTCGAACCCATCCTCCCCGTCTCATCTATTCCGCGTTCCGGATGCCGTCCAGTGCCGCGGTCAGCTTCCGCCAGGGCACCGCGGCCATGCTACTGCGGGTTTGGCGGTTGTCGCCGCCGTAGACCACCAGGCCGGCGGCGACCGACTCGTCCTGCTGACCGAGGTATCTGATTCCCTGGAAGAAGTCGGGCTGGACGGTTCGCCCCGCCTTGACCTCGACCGGGTGCAGGTGACCCGCACGCTGCAGCACAAAGTCCACTTCGTGTCCGTCCGTGTCCCGCCAGAAGAAGACCGGAGGGTCTCCGCCGCGGTGGTGCCAGTCCTTCAGGATCTCGGTGAGCACCCAGTTCTCGAAGACGGCGCCGCGCTGCGGGTGGCGCGACAGTTCCTGCGGGGAGCCCACCTCCAGCAACCGGCACAGCAGTCCCGTGTCGGCAAAGTACAACTTCGGGGTCTTCACCAGGCGCTTCCGGGTGTTCTGGAACCAGGGCGCCACCCGGCGCACGACGTGGCCGGCCTCGAGGACCGACAGCCACTGGCGCGCGGTGGGAACGCTGACGCCTGCGTCGGAGGCCAGGGCAGCCAGGTTCACCAGTTGGCCCACGCGCCCTGCGACCAGCTTAAGGAATGCCTGGAACTGGACCAGGTCCCGTACCGCCAGGAGTTGGCGGACGTCCCGCTCGACGTAGGTCGAGATGTAGGACGCGTACCACGCGCCCGGCGGTAGCCCCCGCGCAACCACCGCCGGGAAACCCCCTCGGAACAGGTGTTCGTCGAGGTCATCGTCATCGTTGGGATGGCCTGCTGCCTCGGTCAGCGAGAATGGCAGCAGCACAAGAAGGGCAACCCGGCCGGCCAGGCTCTGGCTGACCTGGGCCTGGAGTAGGTATGACTGCGAGCCGGTCAGGACGTACTGGCCCGCACTGCCGGTCTGGTCGACGACGCCCTGGAGGTACGACGTCAGGGCGGGCACCCGCTGGAACTCATCGATGATCGTGTGCCCAGGGTGTTCGGCCAGGAACCCTCGCGGGTCTTCATCGGCAAACCGACGCTGGTCCAGATCCTCCAGCGTGACATAGTCCCAGTCGGGCAGCAGGT
>CAIZWN010000045.1 GCA_903936705.1 uncultured Myxococcales bacterium | reverse complement strand
CATGGTCGGCCTGAAAGCACAAATTCACGCCGTCATATTTACGCAGTCGGTATTGCCAGGAATGTGCAGTCCGGATTTACGCAGTTTTCATGTCCAGAAATCCGCCGTCCACTTTTCCGCAGTATCGCGTGCGCGTCTACACACTATGGGGCCCGGTGTCTAAAGCCAATGCCATGAGGCTTTTCACTTGCGAGCTTTAACCCATTTTCCCTTTGGGCCTATTGGGGCCCACGGTTCCGGCTGGGTCGCAGCACCCCGGGTCGCAGCGGTAGGTCGCAGCAGTGGGAAAATCGCGGGTTCGAATCCGGCCATGGGGTCTTAACCGGAACGAAAGTACTATTCAGATGGCCGCCTAGGTTTGACATAGGAAGACCCGGGGGCTATCTTCTATGCGTGGCCGCGCCGGTGCTGGAAGGTCTCCCAGCCACGGGAGGTTGGTTATGGAACTCCTGCACTTTACTGTGATCCTCGAACGGGAGGAGGACGGTGGGTACCACGCCTTCTGCCCCACACTCAAGGGTTGCCACACGCAGGGCGACACCGTTGACGAGGCCATGGCGAATGCACGCGAAGCCATCGAGTTGTACATTGAGGATCTGCGGGCTACTGGAGCCTATATCCCAGTCGAAGACATCCTGATCAAGCCGGTCGAGATCGCCGCTTGAGCCCGAAACTGCCCGTCGTCACGTCCCGCGAGGTGGCCCGCGTGGCCCAGCGCGCTGGCTTCGAACTCCATGTTGAGCACGACGACGTGGTCAAGGCACTCATGCCTGATAGGGCCGATCAGCCTTTCGCAGTAAGGATTTTGCCAGGGTGACCGAAAGGCGGTGCGGATCTCCTCGATACCCATTCCCTGGACCCGGCGTCGGAAGTCGTGGCTGAATATGGCGTCGCGATCGTGGAGCAGGTATCTGGGTACCGTGGCCCACAGGAACGCCTCGACCAGTTGCTGTCCCGTCAAGGCCGACGTGGGATTCGCAGTCACGCCGAAGTGGACGATCTGTCGCCGGTCAGTTCCAGGACTTCGGGATCGAGCCCGAGGCGGCCATGACGCACGCGGCCAAACTGAAAGGCGTCTGGAGAAGTCGATTCATGGTCGGGCAGCCTACCTGCCGAAGGCGGGAAAAGACAAACAATTCAACGCAGACGGATTATTGAGGAGTGACAGCAACCTACCCTGGCTACTCGACGACCGTTTTTCCTGTGCCTCCTTCTGCTACCTGGCTGGGGCTAGGCTCTTCACGAATGCCAGGACTTCCTCGGCGTGGCCGTCGGGGTTTACGGATCGCCAGACCTTCCGGACCTCGCCGTTCCCGTCGATGACGAACGTGGACCGGTTCACGCCCAGGGCGGTGTGGCCGAAGATCGACCCTTCCTTCCAGGCCCCGTACGCGTCGTGGATTTTGCCGTCAGTGTCGGCCAGCAGGGCGAAGGTCAGGTCGAACTTCTTCGCGAACTTTGCGTGGCTGTCCAGGCCGTCCTTGCTGACGCCCAGCACCACGGCGCCCGCCTTGGTGAAGTCCGCGGCGTAGTCCCGGAACCCCTTGGCCTCGACAGTGCACCCCGGCGTGTCGTCCATTGGGTAGAAGTACAGTACGACCACCTTTCCCTTCAGGTCCTTCAAGGCAATGGTGCCGCTCGTGGACGAGAACGCGCTGAAGTCTGGGGCCTTCGCGCCCACCTCGATCTTCAGAGTCCTTGACTCATCGGCGTCGGCCTTTCCGGTGCAGGCCGCCAGCATCAACGCGGCCACTGCGGCGATGGTGAATGTGTTTCTCACTGTGTCCTCCCTTCCATCAATGAAGTTGTCTGCAGTCGGACGGTGGGGATGCCAGACCGCGAAATCAAGTCCCGGGCGCGTGGAAAACCCGGTGAGCGACCTTACTTTACCGGCATGTCCTGTGCCTCCTCAAAAGTCCATCGGCCCGTTTTCGGCCAGTATGGAGCGCCGGAACCGATACTGTTGACGGCGCGACGACTGAGAATCGGGCCGTCGAAGCAGGTGGTGAAATTCACCTGCCCTCCAGTTCCTTCAGCAACCGTGCGGTCGGGAAGCACTCGACACCGTGACCTTCCAGATCGTGGTCGTTCGTCCACAACGGCAAGCCCAGGGCACGGGCCAGAGCCAGCGGGTGCGCGTCGTCCGGATCACGCTCGGCAAGGTCACGCCTGGCGCGGGCAGGCTCGTGGCCGCCATCATCGAAGACATGGGCCTGACGCTGGACGAGTTCCGCGACTTGCTGTAGTCAATTCGCTTTTGTAGGGTGCCGAGCCTCCTTAAAATTCATCGACCCGGTCTCGGCCAAGCTGATCAGCGTCTGGAGAAGTCGATTCATGGTCCCGCAACCTACTTGGCGAAGGCGGGAAAAGACAAGCATTTCAGGGCAAACAGATTATTAAGGAGGGACTGTCAGGATTCTTCGCTCAGCAACCGAGCCAGGAAATCGCGGTCCATCGCGTCTTTAGGACGGATGGACGCCTTGGTCTGAAATAGATCCCGAGGTCCGGCGAAAGGGATCTCTGTGCCGCCGACTCGCTCGTACTCGAGCCTCGTCTCGATGTCCCCAAACGTGATACCGCAGGCGCTACCCAGGAGATCGATCACGATCTCATCCGCGATCCGGACGACGGAGTAAGTCTGCAAGTCGTCGGGCGCGACCTCCAGCGAGGCATGGTCGGCCAGGATCGATAGTGCAGTCCGGACCCTGTCCACGTTGGCCGGGGTCGGGTCGATCAGGAGGTTGATGTCCTGCGTCGGACGGGCGAAACCGTAGTGTAGCATCGCGAAACCGCCGATCACGGCATAGCGGCAGCCTAAACCGTTCAGACTTCGCGCGATTCTTTCGAGGTCCCGGGGCGTCGGCGTTCGCGGGCCTTTTTCGCCATCTGGTCGGTCATCCACAGGTCAGCCTCGTCAAAGGTCCGGAAGCGGTGAACGCCACTTTCGCACACTGCCTGACCGGGATGCCAAGCGGCAACCTGTTCCTGCCAAGCGGCAGCCTCTGCCGACGTCACGCGCCAACGTTCCGCCCGGTGACCGACGGTTTTCTGCGTCCACCCCATGCAACGAGTTTACGGTCCCACACGCATCCCGTAAAGTCTGGCCGCGAACTGCCCGTCCTGCTCGAGGTTGTATGCCAAGATTACGAGGCAGCCTGCGCCTGTGCCTCCTCAAAAATTAATCGCCCCGGTTTCGTCGGGTGTTGAGCGCGGGAAGCATGTTCCTTTGCTGCAGCGTACGCATCGGCGGTGTAGCCCGCCAACCCGACCAGACCTTCGAGAGGGCGACCCAGAACACCCGTTCGGGATCGACGCCGGGCCCTTCCTCGCGCTTGGGGGGCTCGGCGCTCCGGAACCGGATGGATCCCTTGCGCCGCCTTGACTTTGGCCCCCCCGATCCCCGATGCTTTCACCCGTCGCCAGGAGAAGAAGAATGCGCCGGATTATGCTCCTGCTGCCCCTCGTTGTGGCTTCCTGCAACTTGAACGCGGACGCGTCCTCGACCGACGTACTCGCGTCCGCGGACTCGACCCTCGACCTGGATATGGCCTCGCCGGACGTTGCCCCCGGAACCGACGTCGGCCTTGACGCCGTGGACCCCGGAACCGACGTCGGCCCTGACGCCGTGGCCCCCGGGACCGACGTCGGCCCCGACGCCGTTGACCCCCGGGCCATCCCGGCGGACCAGGCCTTTCTGCCCGAGCCGCTGGTGGGAAAGAAATGGGTCATGACCTTCAACGATGAGTTCGACGGGACCACCCTCGACCTGACGAAGTGGACTCGGTACGGCGGGACGATGGACAGCCCCCAGCCACGCCGCGACGGCTACTGGGTCCACGAGGCGGTCACCCTCGACGGCATGGGCCACGCGGCAATCACGACCTTCGAGAAGGACGGGAAGTACTACGACGGCGGCTTCGGGACCGACGGTAAATTCAACCAGGCCTTCGGCTACTGGGAGGCCCGGGTGCTCCTCCAGAAGGACGAGGGCCACTGGTTCGGATGGTGGCTGATGCCTTTCGGCTCCAGCCAGCAGGTCCCGGGGGGTACCGACGGCGCTGAGATCGACATCGCCGAGACGCCCTACGGCAAGGTCGCGCCCTCGCAGATCCAGTCGGCGGTCCACTGGGACATGGGCGAGGCCGACGACGCGAAAAGCCGCGGCGTCAACCTCGGGACCCTGCCGCCACCCGCCGATCAGACGGCCTTCCACTCCCTGGCTGTATGGTGGCGGTCCGACATGTACATCTTCTACCTCGACGGGGTGGAGACCTGGCGCACCACGGTCGGGGGCGTCTGCCAAGTCCCCGAGTACGCGATCCTGACCGACGAGATCTCCAACTCCACCTGGGTCATGACCGACGCGATCGAGAACGCCAAACTGCCCGACCGGACGCTCATCGACTACGTCCGCGTCTTTGCCCTCGAGGACAAGTAGGTCCTTCCGCCCCTTGGGTCCTCGACAATATGTTCTACAAGTCGATGGTCAGGTGAAACCATACTGCTCTTGAAGGGTACCTTTGGCCAGGATCGGCTCGGCGATTGACACCGGTTTTTACGAAGGTAACATCTCATTCTACATGGAACGTAATGGGATTCGGAGGAGTGTCTGCGTAGTTTTGACCGATATTGCGACCGACCGAGACCGGTTAAAAGTAAAGGAGATGCCAGTTGAAACAGGCCATTCTTATCGGAATCCTTGGAGTCTTCCTGCTGTTTACCGCCGGTTGCCAGGGGGAGGGTTCGACCACGGGAAGCCATCCCGACTCCGCAGCCGACGGCGACGCTGACGCCAACGACGGCAACGCTGACGCCAACGACGGCAACGCTGACGCCAACGACGGCGACGCTGACGCCAACGACGGCGACATGACCGATGGCGATGAGGGGATCGCTGGGGGCGGATTCACGGTCGTCGAGGTCGATCCGGGGGCATCGGCCCCGATGCAGTTGGCGGTACAAGCCTGTGCCGGCCTGCACAATCGCGAGAACGGCGGCTCGGTCTATATCCAGATGGAAGCTCACGATGGGCGATGGCTGGACCAACTCGGCCTGCAACCGAACGACGTCGTCAGCGCCCTAGGCTTTCTGGATGCATGTTTGGCCAGGTTTCCGTCCTGTGTGCGCTACTCCTACGACGATCAGCAGGAATTGCTGCCAAGTATCCTGACCGTGGCGGCGGCGCTGGGCTCGGTACCGCTGGACGTGGGGCTGACAGTCGGCTGCGGCGACGTCGCGTTCGACGCCACCCTGGAATTCGATGAAAGGAACACCCCCTATCTCGCCACTAAGTACGTCTTCGAGAACTACGTTGAACAGACCACTGGGTTGGCCATGCTGAACCCCGGATACGACCAGCACGCCAGCGATCTCTCGAATCCGGACCTGACGGGGGACATGCCATCGGCCCTGGTCGACTTCGTGTTCTCTCAGAAACTGTTCGTCGTCTTTCTGGTCAACGGTTGCAAGGATTCGGACCCCGAAAAGGAACTTCTGCACGACATTGTCAACGCCGGCCACTGGCCGACACCTCTGGGCGTATATGGTTATAACAATTCCTGGAATCTATTCGGCGGATACTACTACGAAGCCCAGACACGATGCCTGGACTCTCGCAACATGGGGGCCATCCCCACCGAAACGGGCAACCTGTCTTTCTTCTCCTCTCGAAGGGCGCCGATCCTGGATGCGAACGAACTCGAACACAACCAACCGGAGGACGTCACGTACGACCCGGGCAAGACCTACGTGGCGTTCGTGATTGGCGACGGGGACAATGTCAGGTTCATCATGACTGCCAGAAACGAATGGCTTAGTCAGCGGCTCTCTGACTGCGAGCAGGCCGACAACTCGTGCCAGCCGATCACCTGGAGCATTTCTCCGCACCTTGCTCGCATCGCGCCAGACGTGCTCGAGTGGTATTACAAGACTAGTCACAGGACCGGAAAAGACTACTTCATTCTCCCGCCCAGCGGACACCTCTACGCCTACCCCAGCTCGCTGGCAGAGGAAGACCAGGGCCGATTCGTCTTGGCGACGGAACAGGACGCCCGCGTCCTGGGCATCCACAGCACGGTTCACTGGGACTGGGCCGACACCTGGGGTGACGCAGAAGACCACTTCTTGCCCAGGTACGCCCGGACCGACGGCGTCATCCGCGGCGTGTTTCCCGTCAACGTGCCGTATATGTTACCCGCATTCACCTGGTGGCCTTCCGAACAGTTCTTCAAGGTACTTGTCGGCAAAGACGGCGGCGAGGTGGTGGTATTCCTGCCTCGCGAGTGGAGGGGTATCAACGACGACACCGACGCCTTCTTCCTCAGCCCGCAGAAGATGGCCGAGGAACTGGGCAGCTACCCGCCAGGCACGGTCACGGGCGTATACATGACCAGTGACGGGGGGCTGAACCTCGAAAACTCGTTCATGGCGCTGGTCAAGTTATTGCCCTCACACGTCCAACTCGTGAGTGCCGATACTGCCGCCAAACTGGCGCTGATCGCGGGTCGCAAATGAATCAGGGCAGTGGGGCTTTGCCCGGAACCCGGGCGCGAATCCTGAACAGCAGTCCCTTCTTAATGGTCCGTCTGCCATCAAATGCCAGTCTTTCCGCGCCTTCGCCGCCAGATCAAGGCCGATGAACTCCTGAGGAGACACAGGCGCTTTCTAAGGATTTCGCTGGAGCTTGCGCACGCCGCAAAGCCGCCCAAGCAACAGGCTGCGGCTGGCCAATATTCCATCCGCCGTTCGATACGGGCCGGAACAGATCACATCCGGCAGGTCTGATTCCTGATCGGGGCCCATAGAGTCTTGGCAAGTAACGGCGCTATAATGTCCGCATCACAGATGTCCGGAGGACTTCATGAACGTGCGTGTCTTCGTGATCGCGGCCGGGTTCTTGCTGTGCTTCGGCGCCTGCTCGTCCTCGTCTTCCGGCTCGGACGTCCCCGGGGTTCCCGACATCCCGGTCGTCGACGCTCTTGACGTGCCATCGGTAGACGTTCCGCCCACCGACGTTACTGTCCCCGCGAAGCAGTTGACGTTCCTGACCTTCAACGCAGGCCTCGCCTTTGGGTTCGTGGACGCCGCTGATTTGCGTCAGCCCCTCATCGGGCCGGCCGTGGCTGCTCGGGCGGCGGACGTGGTCTGCCTGGAGGAAGTTTGGACCCAGGCCAGCGCCGACGCGATCCTAGCCGCCACGAACGATGTTTACCCCTACCACTACCTCGAGGTCACCGACGGCGGCGGGGACGGATCCGGCGCTGCGGCGTGCACAACCGAGGACGTAGCGCCCCTGAAGACCTGCGTGGACGCAAACTGCGCTGGCGTGGCGCCCGCCGACCTGGCCACCTGTGCCCTTGGCAACTGCGGGGACGAGTTCGGGGCGCTGCCTAGCGACTGCTCGACCTGCATAGCCGCCAATATCGGCAAGTCCATCGACGACATCCTGACAACCTGCACGACGGCCTCGGGGGGCTCCTACGCCTACGAGGGACGCAACGGCCTGCTGCTGCTGTCCCGCTTCCCCATGTCGGGAACCGGGTTCGTGAAGTTCGATTCGTACCTGAACGTACGAGTAGCCCTGCACGCCGTAATCGCGCCCACCGGACTCGACCCCGTGGACGTCTTCTGCACGCACCTGACCGCCGACTTGGCCCCCGACGTGAAGTACGCCGGCACCTACGCCTCGTGGGGCGAGGAGCAGGGGGCCCAGGCAACGGCGCTGGTGGCATGGATCGGCGAGAATGCCCCGGCTGTCGGCCGAACCGCCGCGGTACTGCTGGGCGATATGAACAGCGGCCCCGACCTGCCTCCCTCTATCCAGGGTGTCCACGTCGAAAACTACGCTACGTTCCGGAACGCGGGGTACGCCGACCCATTTGCTGAGGCGGCGGCGCCCGTGTGCTCGTGGTGCGCCGACAATCCACTCGTGCGCGACGGCAACAGCGAGATCATCGACCACGTCTTGCTGGTCCGGACGCCGGACGCCTCGACCGCGACCCCGGCCCGAGAGTTCACCGACCCGGTGATCCTCCAAACCGTGGCAGGGCCTGTGACGAGCCGCCTGTCGGACCACTACGGGGTGTCGGTCCGGCTAGAGTGGCCGTGACATTCCTGTCTGGTACAAATAGTCGCCATCATTCCCGAGCCTGTATATGCTTGCTCATGCTGATTTTTGCGGATGATTTTCATGCAATATTCATTGAAATTTCTGGCTGCCGCCATCCTATTGTCAGGCCTTCTGACTGCATGTTTCGCCAAGTCCGACTTGACGATCAAACCTACTGGCGGAATCAACCCTGGCGGGAAGCCTTCACCTTCCGACCCTGATCATCCCAAAACAATTGTGGGCGACCCGTCCCTGCGTCCGCCAATTCTGCTGGCGCAGTTGAAGAACGACAAAGGCGAAGAAATGACCGTCACCCGCGGTGACAAAAATTATGGTGTCTATTCGCGACTGCCGGACGACGATCCGAGGTTTGTCGTGTTTCGGCAACTCTACTCGGCGAATCGTGAATACCGCCTGCTGGTGGAGTTGATTCAAGCTGCCAGAAGGTTTCATTCAAGTTCCGGCAAGGTACCGGCAGGACTCGATCCCGTGAACTGGCAAAGGTCGCTTGATGACCCGTTGTACCTCGCGATTGAAGGTGATCTTTCCGACAATGCCTGGGTGGGACTCGTGATCCGCACGGAACAGGGCGACGAGGATCATCTGCTGACGCACTTCATAGGCGGTGCCACGTCTGTGGATAAAATGTCGGAACCAATATTCATGGACCTGCTTTTTCACGAAACGGGCCACATCCTATTCCACTGGGCTGGCGCGCCGTGGCTGGTTGGCCCTTGGACGATTTTGTGCGGCAGGACGGGTTCGCTGGAGCGGATCAGTTCCGTAGCCAGAATGCGCGGAGGACCATTGCATGACATCCAGCTCACCACATTTGACAGCTACGCGATGGACGAGGGTCTGGCCGAGACCTGGCCGGTTCTTGCAAGTCTGAACAAGCCTGTCGGTGTGGTGGATCAGTGGAAACTGGACCCAAAGAAGGCTTTGTCGGCCGTCAGTCGTCACACCACAAGACCCACGCGCGAGGACATGATTCGATGGAACCGCCTCATCTTTGAACCGCCAATGCCAACGCCCGAACAGGAGGCCACCCTTGGATTTGATGCCTCGCTGCTGCTGTATCGCAACAGCATGCCGATTGACAACCATCGATTGAGACCTTGCAGGGCGCAAATGGCCACCGAAGGCGTCATGGCATCCCTGTTCCTGCGGCTGGCAGCGAACCAGGATCTGCAGGAAGCCCCGATTCCGGCCGATCTTCTTGCGAAGGTTGTACCAACTGATATCACCCCGGCTGACTGGTTGGCAGGCCTTGGGCCGGAGGGACGCGGAATGCTGCGTCTGGTTCTGGTGATTCTTTCCATGGATGGCGTCAACCCGAATCTGGTGATGCTTGATGCCGGATTTCATGAATTGATGAAAACGTGGCTGAAGGTATTGCCATCGGACACCGCCATCGTCGTACGTACAATCGTCTCGACCACGATGGGTGTCACAGTTTCGCTTGAACTTGCCAGTAAAATCCGACGGTTTCTGGCCGCCAATGAGATTGGTTCGCCCTCAAGCAAGAAACCGAACCAGGCATTTGTCTTGATGGACGAATTGCTGGCGAAAGCAGACGAAATCGAAGATGCCGATCTTTTATTTGCAGCATGCGGACCTTCTCTTTGGGTGCGTATCGAAGGAAAAAAACTCTGCAACGAATACGGAAGGTGCCTCCCATTCGAGGTGGATCTGAACGCCGCCGAAGAAATGGATTTCCGCATGTTCACCGGCATCACTGCCGCCAGAGCAAAGAAACTGATCGAGATTCGCGACAAAAAAGGCTGGTTCGCCTCAGTTGAAGAATTTTTCACGATTGCCAATATCAAAGCCAAGGAACGGGCGTCCATCCGTGTTCTGCCGACAGGAAATTGATTTGCTCCAGTGCCAAAACCCAAACACGTGAGTTTTTAAGCCCGACGGCCTGCTGGTTGAACGCGCGCGAGAATCGATGTAAACAGGAAACCCGCATCGGAACTGAGCGGGACGCGACATGCGTTGGGTTTCTGAAGACTGGCAAGGCGACTGGTGGTTCGTACGCAGTTCGAATGGCGGAGGCTCAAGATGAATAGACAACTCCTGGTGACCGCGATGACTCTGCTTGCCTGGAACGCACAGGCACAGCAAGGGACGGCCGTAGCGCCGTCACAACCGACCCAGCCGGCCCCGCAGATCCAGCAGGCACCGTCGACACCGCAGCCGATAGCCGCGCAGCCAGTAGTTGCGCAGCCCGCAGTTGCGCAGCCGGTTGCCCCGCAGCCCCAATTCCAGAAGGGGCTGGCCCAGCAGTGGGGACTGGTCGTGTTCCCGGCCAAGGGGCAAACCAGGGACGTTCAGGACAAGGACGAGTTCGACTGCTACAAGTGGTCAAAGGACGCCACTGGCATAGACCCGCTTGGCCCGCCTCCGCCTTTGCAGCAGGGTGGTCAGGGCAAGCCGCCCCCGGGCACCGGGGCGGTTGCGGCGGGTACGGTAGGCGGAGCCATTGGCGGGGCGGCGATAGGCGCCATCGCAGGTGACGCTGGAAGAGGGGCGGCCATAGGCGCCACTGCAGGCGTGATGCGGGGTATGAGGAATCGCATAGTGGCCCAGAAACAGGCCGAGCAGAGAGCCGAAGCCGAAACGCGGGCCTATGCCCAGCAACGGCAAGCAGGGTTCAACAGGGGATTTGGCGCCTGCCTGGAGGGGAAGGGTTACACAGTCAGGTAACGACAGGAACGTCAATCAGCGTCGCCGCCGCCCAGATATGCCAGCAGTTCGCGCCGCGCGACCGCCGGGCGATCCGCGTACTTATGGAAGATTTCCATGGCGCGAACCGCGCGCTCGTGCTCGGCTCGTGACGCGTTCGGTCCCGGCATGGGAGGCGGCACGTTCGCCCCGAACACCCGCTGCCACAGCAGGCGATCGCTGATTTGCTGAGGCACAGCGTCGGTGATATTCCAGGGCAGCGCGGCCGACAGCGCACTGCTGGCCGAGGAAACGCCGCAGGGACACATCGCCTTGATGTCCTGGGTCGGCTGGATGGCCGTGTACGGCGTGTTGTCCGCCGTCATCGTAAACACGTCGAACATCGGCACTGCATTGGCGTCGTGGATCGACAGCGGATCCATTCCCAGGATCAGTTCCATCGTCCGGATGACCGAGTACTGGTTGTAGTGCGTGTGGATCACGCCGCCGCCGCGCTTCACCCACGGGCCGATGACCAGGGCCGGCGCACGATGCGCATCGACGTGGTCGGCACCGTCCTGGCTGTCGTCCTCTATGACGAAAATCACGCTTTCCGGCCAGACATCGGAGTGCGAAATCAACTGCACCATCTGCCCCAGGCCCAAATCATTGTCCGCGATCATCGCCAGCGGGTCGCGTCCGCTGGCTGGCACGCCAGTGGTGTGGTCGCTGGGCAGCACGATGTAGTTGAACTGTGGCACCTGCCCGTCGGCCAGTTGCTGGGCGAACCGCTTCTGGAAGATATCTACCCGCGACGGCGCATTCGGCGGCGCGGCCCCCAGGCCGGAGTCGAAGAAGCAGTCTGGGGTGTTGGGAGCGCCAGCAGCGACCGAGGTGCAGCCGACCTGCAGGATGATCGGATAGCTCGAGTCGGTATTGGCCTGTACCACGGGCTGGATTTCCAAGCGGTCCTGTCCGCCAACGTACACACCAGCAGAAATTTCGCCGTAATTGCTGAAGGTAATCGGCGGATTCTGCCGCAAGGCCTCGTCGAACAGGAAGCCCTTGGGCGGGAAGCTCACCGGAAAGATGCCGAAGTCGAAGGGCCTGCCGCGCTGGGAGTAGTTCTGGGGAGATCCCTTGACAGTGTAGTCCGTGGCATAGGCGCCACTGGTGATGACGTGCCCATCAACCGAAATCTCGCTGTTGCTGAAGAAACGGTCCAGTAACAGGAATTCCCGCGACAGAGCGTGCGCGTTGGGAGTGATGCCGCCGACCGGGGCGGGCGCGCCGTTGTCGTCGAACAACTGCAAGGAAGGATCACCGTCGCCCCGCGGGTCGCTGCCGAAGATCTGGTCGTACGAACGATTCTCCCGAACGATGTAGAAGACGTGCTTTATCTGATCCGACGGCCCGCCGTTCGCCCCCACCACTGGCGTACTTGCCGGCACGACTGGCCGTGTGCCGCTGCCGTCGCCGGGGACCGTTGCGGCGTCCACGGTGGCCTGTGCCAGGGCGAAATAGGCGTCGGTGGGAACAGGCACCACGCCGACCTGCCCGGTCAGCAACTGCGGCACGTAGCTGGGATACGGCGAGGGCGGGCCGAACGTGTGGACTTTGTAATCGGGATTGCCCGAGGTTCCCAGGCCCCGCGCGGCGCTCCAGACCAGGGTGCACCCGTCCGGCGTGACCTGCACGTCGTGGGGATAGTCCGCCGTGGGCAACTTGCCCAATATTGTAAAAGCGTCGGCCCCGCCGGGACGGGCGGTCAACGCGATCCCGACAATGGCGTTTTCGCCCGCGTTCGCCACATACAGAGTGCCGCCGTCGGGCGCCAGGGCCAGCGCCACTGGAGCGGCACCAAAACCTTCGGGCCGGACCAGCGAAATCAACCGCACGATGGAATCATCGGTGGTGTCGATCACGGCCACCGCATCGCGATTCGTGACCACGGCATACAACCGATCGGCGCGCGGGTCGGCCAACAGATTCTGCGGATGCGCATTGTAGTCGCCAATGGCGCCACCCAGACCGCTTACCGTCGTCGTGCTGTTGTCACCCAGGTCGATCTTCGTCAACGTACCGTCGAGTTCGTTGCTGACGTAAGCGAAACGGCCGGTGCGTTCGATCGCTGCACCGAAGGGATAGTTCCCGGCGGTCACGACCGTGCCGGTTCCGGCTGGCAGCGCAAAGACCACAGCCCGGTCGGCCATGTTCAGTGCCACTACAAGCTTCTTGCCATCGGGGCTTACGGCCAGCCCGACCGGCCAGGCCGGCCCATTGGGATTGGGTTTCAGGTCGTTCGTGCGGCCGCTTCCACCCGTCGTGACAGGCAGGACCAGCGGCGCCTGCTCGGTGGCGAGGCCCGTCGCGATATTTCGCGTAAAGACGTGGATGACGTCGCCCTCGGTGCCCACCATACCCGCGGGCGCCACCGCGTTGCCGCTGCCGGTACGCTGGCCCGAGACGTAGGCCGTCAGGCCGTCAGGCGAAAACACCATCCCGCCGAATGCACCAGGTAGTGGCAGCGTCTGGATCACCACTCCCGAGGCCATATCGACAATCTGCACGTCATTCAGGCCGAACCCCGAGTCAACCGCCCAGTACTGCTTGCCGTCCAGCGTCAGCGCTCCGCCCGTAGGAAAGTTGCCAACCTCCGTCAGCCGACCCAGCGGCGACAACGTGACACCCAGATTGTGGATCGTGACACGCGACTGATGTGTCGTCACATCCCCTCCGCACCGACCTGGAATCGTCACAAGCGTGGGATCGGACGTGACAGTGTTGGCGCAGGCAGCAATCGTCATCAATCCAAAGATCATCAGGAATGAGTGCTTCATGATTCAGATCCCCCATCAGCGCCGGGAAGACAGATCTGGCGCGAACCCCTACCCACTTGAACCAGTTGCAACAGGCAGCCTTCAGCCACCGTCGTCGCAGGACCCGCCATCTGGCCCCTGCCCTGCTAGCAATCCATCCAATGTGAACTCGTCGAGGCCGCAAGTTTCGCCGCTCTCGACAGGCCTGGTCCCAACCCAAGGTAACACCGCTCTGCACTTCCACCATCACCACGCCCATGCAACTGCCGGCCTCAAACGAACCGTCTCAGGTCCCAGACTGTGGAAAAACGCAGGTGCCATGGGCCCCGGGGCATGAAGGAACATTCCTGCCGATAGTCTCAGATTCTCTTCCACGACTGTCAGTCCTTCCCACCCAGGCGCAGCGGAAATACCGAGGGCATGATTGCTGACAGTCATCTATGGAGTCAACGCCACAACGAAAAAGATTACGATGGCCAGCATGGGCCTGGAACGCAGGACGCCTTTCTTGTGGCTTCAGGCCAAGCAATATCGATATGCTTTCGCAGCGAACGATCTTCGCGAAGGTTGATCTGGTGATTTCGAACGACTCACCAGATTTCTGTTATCAACGCCACTTTCTGGGCCCGCGACAACCTCTTCAACTGGCACTCGCGGCGCATTGCCTGGGACCTGGTATCAAACGATTCCACATGGACCAGCCGGACCGGCCTGCGCCCACGCGTGTAAGCGGCGCCCAGGCCCGCGTTATGAGTTGCAACGCGCTTGTCGACGTCCCGGGTGTAGCCTGTGTATAGGGTATCGTCGGAACATCGAAGGATGTAAGCAAAAAATGGCATCACCAGCCCGCAGCAATCGCCCTTGGGAGACAGAGTAGCAACTTCCAATGACGTGGAAAAGCTTGCCTCCCCGGATCAAAGCCGCCCCTTGCACCGCCCCTCGACACAACGCAGGACCGTGGCGCACTTGGCGCAAGAACACAATTCGGTCGGGCACCCCAAATCCTGCCACCGGGCCGAAATGGCCAGGATCCCTCTTGTGGCAGCCTGGTTGGTGACAACGGCACAGGCACATTCGCTGGAGCAGAATGGCGCGAAAGCCATGGTGGTCCCCGCACAATCGGCATCCTTCCCGCAAGCCAGCGTTGCCGGATCGGCCAATACTTCGTCAAAACGAGCCTTCACGGCATCGCAATCGTCGCCCGGCGACAACATGCTGCATTGCCCTTCTACGCATGCCGGCACGCCCAGATAGCCGCAGCCGCAATGGAAATCCTGGCAACCCAGGGTCATCCCCTCCCCACCAAGAACATCCAGTGCAGCCAAACCCTCGTTTGAGGCGTTCGAAGCCACAGCGACCTGTCGACAACTGAAGGAACCGCAGACCGGCCCTATCTCACGCGCCACACATCCGTTGCCGACGCCACAGGCGCCAACGGCCGCAAGGGCCACGTCGACACGCCGCTGAAGGTCGCCGCATCCTGCAAGCACCCGACTGAGGCACTGGCCCGATTCGCAGCGCACCTCGAAGTCCCCAGGATCCCCCGACACACTTCCGTCATCTGCAGAAGAGATGCGAGCCGCGCAACCACAGGCTGGCCACTGGGCAGTGCATGTGTCCTCAGCCGCCTTGAAATCGCCCAACCGGTCCGCTCGGATGCCACGCACAACGATTGACCCGCAGCAATCGGACCTGTGGAAAGCCAGGCCGCACTCGGCATCCTGCGTGCAGCCGCGCTCGAAGTCCGGGAAAACCACGTCCCCAGGCCAGCAGTGGACATCTGGCGGCAGGCCTGGGTCGTTGGGAAGGTCGACTGGAATGTCGGCTGAAGCGTCGGCTGAGACATCGGCAGCATGGTCAACTGGAAGATCGACATGTCCGGTGTCCGGGGATCCCAGGTCCCAGGAACCAGGAGGGTCAACCCAGGCGTCGGGCGCGTTAAGGTCGGCCCCGGTATCCGGCACGTGGGAAAAATCGGGGACATCAACAAGGACGTCCGTCACAACGACATCGCTTATGACGTCAGAAGCATCCGGGCCGACATTCGACGTCTTGGCAGGTCCGCAAGCGAACGCGGCTGCAGCCAAAAGGACACCAAGGCATATCGTCGACTTCATGCGCTCCTCCTTGGCTGCAACATACCGATTGTCCCGATAAGGGGCCGCATTCGCAAGCAATCGACCGAATGCAAAGCCGAAGTGGTACGCCAACGACAATCCATCTGGCAATCGAACCGGGCACGGGACAACAAGGCGTCGGGTTTCACGCTCAGTCCCTGGCGCGCTCGATGCCCAGGACCGGCAGGCGCAGCACCAGGGCCAGCACCCACCCGATCACGAAGCCGGCGGCCATGTTCGTCAAACCCAGGCAGGCCCCGGCCGTCAGCAGCATCACGAAGGCGTCGGTCTTGCGCACCTGGTCCCGGGTCACCATTGCCAGTTCTATGCCTGAAAACGCCAGCATAACGCCCAAAATACTGCCAGGGAACGCCTGGCAAAGGACCATCAACGGCGCCCCCAGCAGGACGGCAACAGCCATCTTCACCCCGCCCAGGAACAGGATGGACCCGTTGGTACGCGCCCCAAAGCGGTGCTGCCCCGCCAACCCGCCCGCGCCATGGCACATAGGCATCCCGCCAAAAACGCACGCCACCATGTTCATCACGCCAACCGACACCGCGACACGGCGCGGTTTGACGGGGCGATCCGGGAAAAGGTCGGTCGCAAGCGCGCAGACGGCAATGACCGAGTTCAACGTGGACAGCGGGATCTGGGGCAGAGCGGCGCGCGGGAACGACTGAACGAAGTCATCCCACACCGGAGGCGACCACGACGGGAAGCTGAGGCCGATACGAAGGCTGTCAGCGGCGTCGGGACGAGTGACTATCGCCAGCGTCAGCCCCGCCAGGAACAGTACCATGGCGGCCGGCACACGCCTCGAGAATGTCAGCCCCAGTACCACCAGCGCGGCCAGAGCCGCAGTTATCCACGAGTCCCAGGCCACCACGACGCCCGTGGCCTCGACCATGCGCAGGCCCTTCATCAGCAACGAAAGCCCCAGCGCCAGTTGCAGCCCCCGAACAACACTGCGCGGCACTGCGCGGTTCAGCCAATCGATCAGCCCGGTCAGCCCCAGCACCAGCAGCACGACGCTGACCGTGATGCCGGCCGCCATGATCTGCGGCACTGTCAGGCCCTCGGTCAGGGCCACCGCCGCGATGGCCTTCATCGGCTGCACCGCCATCGGGATCGTGAATGCCAGGCCGGTCAACACATTGAAGAGACCGGCAAAAAACAGCGACGCCGCAAAGTCCAGCCCGTTCGTAGCGGCCATCCCAACCAGCAGCGGCAGGAACGTCCCAAGGTCGCCCAGGGACCCGCCGATCTCGTGGCGATTCAGTCTGGCGTGACGCAACGTGTCGCGGATCGATGCGAACATGAAGGGTCTCGTAATGGCCGCCCGGATTCTACACCGGACCCGGGTTCGAATGCTGCGGGCATGGCAGCACATCCTGATCGGCAGGAAAGTCGGGACCGTCCTTCTCTGCACCCTTGCCCCAGCATTCGCCTAGAATCCGGCCTAACCATCCCGGAGGCTGCCCATGTGGACCGTGCTGCTGCTGGTAGCCTCGAACCTGTTCATGACGGCGGCGTGGTACGGCCACCTGAAGTTCAAGACGTCGCCACTGTGGATCGCGATCCTTGCGTCCTGGGGAATAGCCTTCTTCGAGTACTGCCTGCAAGTCCCGGCAAACCGCATAGGCTATGGCCAGTTCAGCGCGACGCAACTGAAGGTGATCCAGGAAGTCATCAGCCTGACGGTGTTCGCAGGCTTCGCATGGCTGTACCTGGGCGAGCGCATGCGCTGGAACACCCTGGTGTCGTTCGGCCTGATCGCCCTGGCAGTCTGGTTCGCATTCGCGTTCCCCGAAAATGGGGCTTGATGCCGGCTGGCCGTTTTCAGGCAACTCTACCGTCCGGCCGACATCCCCTTTCCTCGCGGCTTTCCCAACATCGCGTTGACTCCCGAGAGCGCGCCCGCGATACTCTAAATCCGGACCGCTTTGGTAGAAGTAAGTTGCTGGGGGTGCGGTCCATCGCCCAGGAGGACCTTGATGATCCAAGATTCGCCAGGAGCCAGGTTTCGCAAGGCGGTGACGGATGAATCGCCCTTGCAGGTGGTTGGCGCGATCTGCGCCTATCACGCGTTGATGGCCAGACACTCGGGCTACCGCGCAATTTATCTGTCGGGCGGAGGTGTTGCCGCGGGATCGCTGGGCGTGCCGGACCTGGGCATATCGGGCCTTGACGACGTGCTTGTCGACATCAGGCGAATCACCGACGTCTGCGACACACCCCTGCTGGTCGATGTCGATACAGGCTTTGGCCCGGGCGCGTTCAACGTCGCACGCACCACGGCGGCCGTCATCAAGGCCGGCGCGGCCGCGATGCACATCGAGGATCAGGTTGCAGCCAAGCGCTGCGGCCACCGTCCAGGGAAGGAACTGGTCTCGAAGGACGAGATGTGCGACCGGATCAAGGCCGCGGTCGATGCCCGCAGCGACCCCGACTTCGTCATCATGGCACGCACTGACGCGCTGGCCGGCGAGGGACTTCAGCAGGCACTGGAACGCGCACAAGCCTACGTCGAAGCCGGGGCCGACATGATCTTCCCGGAAGCAATCACCGAACTTTCGATGTATCGCCAGTTCGCCGACACACTGAAGGTACCGATACTGGCCAACATCACCGAGTTCGGCAGGACTCCCCTGTTCACCCTGGAGGAACTGCGCGGGGTCGACGTGGCGCTGGCGCTGTACCCGCTGTCCCCGTTTCGCGCCATGAACCAGGCCGCGCTGAACGTCTACCAGACGCTGCGCCGCGATGGCACCCAGAAGGGTGTCGTCGAATCGATGCAGACGCGCGAACAGCTCTACGAGTTCCTTGGTTACCACGCATACGAGAGAAAACTTGATGAGCTATTCTCAACCCGCGGCGGCGCCTAGGTCCAAGAAATCGGTCGCGCTGTCGGGCGTTTCCGCCGGCAACACGGCCTTGTGTTCGGTCGGGCGCACGGGCAACGACCTGCACTATCGCGGCTATGACATCCTGGAGTTCGCCGACGTGGCGGAGTTCGAGGAGGTTGCGTATCTGCTGGTGCACGGCAAGTTGCCGAATGCCGCGGAACTGTCCGCCTACAAGACGAAATTGAGGGGCCTGCGCCGCATTCCCGCGGCCGTGTTGCGCATCCTGGAATGCATCCCGGCAAGCGCCCTTCCAATGGATGTCATGCGCACCGCCTGCTCGGCTCTGGGTTCGGTGCTGCCCGAAAATCCGACCCAACGGGTCCCCGAGGCGCAGGGCATCGCCGACCGCCTTTTGGCCAGCTTTGGTTCCATGCTGCTGTACTGGTACCACTATTCGCATTCGGGGCGTCGAATAGACATCGAGACCGAAGACGATTCGATCGGCGGACATTTCCTAAGCCTGCTGCACGGCCGCAAGCCCAGCGAGATGTGGGTACGCGCGATGCACACATCGCTGAACCTTTACGCCGAGCACGAGTTCAACGCATCCACCTTCGCTGGCCGGGTCATCGCAAGCACCGGTTCAGACATGTACTCAGCGGTCACTGGAGCAATCGGTGCGTTGAAGGGCCCCAAGCATGGCGGCGCCAACGAGTTTGCCTTTGACGTCATCGGACGCTACGACTCGGTCGATGATGCCGAGGCAGACATCGTCAGGCAGGTCGATGAGAAGCGGGTGATCATCGGCTTCGGTCACCCGGTGTACACGGTTGCCGATCCGCGCAACCAGGTGATCAAGGAAGTTGCCCGGCGCCTGTCCGAAGAGGCGGGCGACATGCGGTACTTCGACGTCTCGGCCCGCATCGAGAATGTGATGTGGCGCGAAAAGAAGATGTTCCCCAACCTGGACTGGTACAGCGCAACCAGTTATCACATGATGGGCGTTCCGACGGCGATGTTCACGCCGCTGTTCGTCATCGCGCGCACCAGTGGCTGGTCGGCTCACGTCATGGAGCAGCGGGCCGACGGCAAGATCATCCGCCCCAGCGCCAGCTATACTGGCCCGGGGAACCGGAAGTGGGTTTCGCTGAAGAACAGATAGTTGCAATGTCGCAATGCTTTCTGACGAACTAGACACCAGGATGGTTTAAGTCATGTCGATACCCGTTTCAAACGTCCGCCCCAGGTTCGACGAAGTCATAACCCGGATCGCCGACTACGCCACCGGGTACAAAGTAGGCAGCCTGGAGGCCATGGACACCGCGCGCCATTGCCTGATGGACACGCTGGGCTGCGGATTCGAGGCCCTGGAGTACCCGGCCTGCACGCGCCTGCTGGGACCGATCGTACCGGGAACTGTCGTGCCGAACGGCGCCAAAGTCCCAGGCACCGGGTTCCAGTTGGACCCTGTCCAGGCCGCGTTCAACATCGGAGCAATGATCCGCTGGCTGGACTTCAACGACACATTCCTGGCGGCCGAGTGGGGCCACCCTTCCGACAACCTGGGCGGTATTCTGGCCGCGGCCGACTGGATGTCGCGCAGCGCCGGTTCCCCACTGCTGATGCGCGATGTCCTGGAAGGCATGATCAAGGCGCACGAGATACAAGGGGTTCTTGCGCTTGAAAACAGCTTCAACCGCGTGGGCCTGGACCACGTGCTGCTGGTCAAGGTCGCCTCGACCGCGGTGGTGGCGCACCTGATTGGCTGCACGTACGACCAGGTGGTGAACGCTGTGTCGCAAGCCTTCGTCGATGGGCAGTCGCTGCGCACCTACCGCCACGCGCCGAACGCCGGTTCGCGCAAGAGCTGGGCCGCGGGTGACGCCACCAGCCGTGCGGTTAGGCTGGCGTTGATTTCGAGGACGGGCGAAATGGGCTATCCATCGGTGCTGACGGCAAAAACGTGGGGTTTCTATGACGTGTCATTCGGGGGCAAGGAGTTCACCTTCCAGCGCCCGTTCGGATCGTACGTGATGGAAAACGTCCTGTTCAAGGTCTCGTTCCCGGCCGAATTCCACGCCCAGACTGCGGCCGAGTGTGCGGTTCAAATCCACGCCATGATGCAGCTGTTGGGCCGCAAACCCCAGGAAATCAAGAAGATAACAATACGCACGCACGAGGCTTGCATGCGCATCATCGACAAGCAGGGACCGTTGGACAACCCGGCCGACCGCGACCACTGCATCCAGTACATGGTTGCCATCCCGATCATATTCGGGCGACTGACCGCCGCAGACTATGAAGACGGTATTGCCGCCGACCCTCGCATCGACGCTCTACGCCAGCGGATCACCTGCGTCGAGGACAAAGGTTTCACGCAGGACTACCACGACCCCGGCAAGCGATCGATCGCCAACGCCCTGACCGTCGAATTCGAGGACGGCCAGAAGCTTGAAGAGGTAGTCTGCGAGTACCCTATCGGCCACAGTCGCCGGCGCACCGAGGGCATGCCCCTGCTGGTGGAAAAGTTCAAGGTCAACCTTGCACGTCGCTTTCCACCCGCGCAGCGACAGGCAATCCTGAACGTCTGTTTGGGCCCGGTCAGGCTGCAAGCCATGCCCGTCAGCGAATTCGTCGATCTGTTCGTGATATAGCGCCAGCCATCCTTGCAGATATCGTGAACGGACGAGGTTTACTGCCGGCGGGTCAACTGCCGGACGGTCAACTTGCAGACGGTCCCTTGGCCTTCTGCACGAAGTTCATGGCCATGGTGACCATTGACGCGACGTCGGCTACGTTCGCCGGCACGATCAGGGTCGTGTTGCTGGCCTGGGCAAGCTCGCCAAACTTCGTCAGGTACTGCTCGGCCACTCGCAGTTGAACGGCCTCCATGCCTCCCGTGCCACGGATAGTTTCGCCGACCTTGCGAATGCCTTCGGCAGTCGCCGTAGCAACCGCCAGGATCGCTGCCGCCTGCCCCTCGGCATCGTTGATCTTCTGCTGGCGCGACGCCTCGGATGCCTTGATTACCTGCTGCTTGGCGCCGTCGGCATTGTTGATGGCCGCATCTCGCGCTCCCTCGGATGTCAGGATGACGGCGCGCTTTTCCCGCTCGGCACGCATCTGCTTTTCCATGGCTGCCAGGACGTCATGCGGCGGAGTGATGTTCTTGATCTCGTAGCGCAGCACCTTGACGCCCCAGGACTCGGACGCCTTGTCCAGCTCGCAGATTACCTGGCTGTTGATGTGGGTACGCTCCTCGAACGTCTTGTCCAGATCAATCTTGCCAACCTCGGAACGCAGCGTCGTCTGAGCAAGCTGCATCAAGGCATACACATAGTCGGACACGCCGTACGAAGCCTTGTCGGCATTCATCACCTTCAGGTACAGCACCCCGTCCACGCCGACCTGCACATTGTCCCGTGTGATGCAGACCTGCTCGGGGATATCGATGGCCCGCTCCTTCAGAAGATGCCGGTACCGGATCACATCGACGAAAGGCAGCAGCACATGGAACCCAGCTTCCATCGTCGCGTGAAACTTGCCCAGGCGCTCAACCACATAGGCATTCTGTTGGGGGACCACGACCGCGGTCTTGAACAGGATTACGACCACCACCAGGGCCAGGACTCCGAAGACGATCAGGGGGGCTTCCATAAACATTCTCCACGCCGGTCGCCGTCAGGCGGCCGTCTCGATAGACACCAGCAGGGTCAGGCCGTCCACACGGACGACGCGACACCTGCTGCCTTGCGGTATGGAAATCTCGTCCACGTTCCTGGCAGCCCAGGTAGTGCCTCGCAACTCGGCCCGTCCGACCGAACCAGCCGCAATATCCTGCAAGGCCGTGGCAACTTCGTCCTCAAGACGGTCGATCCGTGGAGGATCGCCTGGCAATGATCCCATGCGGCGCATCAACGGGCCACGGAAGGCCAGCAGCAGCACGATCGACAGGACGGAAAATGCCAGCAACGTCGCCCAGGCCGGCATCAGGATGCCGACCCACAGCACGGTTCCCACCAGCAACGCCGCCACGCCAAAGAACATCAGCACCAGGCCGGGCGTAACGATCTCAAGGACCAGCAGGCCGAGGCCCGCGAGGATCCACACCCACCATACATTGATCGACTCCACCCAGCCCTCCGGCATGACCTTGGGCATCAAGCCTATCGGCGGCCAGGGGAGGCGTCAACCTGGCCCAGGCAACGTGTAGTGGCAACCCTCGGCCGCCGCCATGAAGGCCGCATCGAGGTTGTCAACGGCACCGCTGTGATCCAGATCCGCCTTCTGGCACCAATCGTCGGCCACATTGCACGCAACACCTACGCTGGCACTTGAGGCCGCATCGAACATGGCACGGTCGGCCGCGTCCACCTTGCCGTTGCTGTCCAAATCCGGACGCTGGCATCCCAAACGGGCCCACGTACAGTCCAGTATGCCTGTGTTGGTCAAACACAGTGGCAGAGCCTCCAGCAACTGGATGCCCCCCAGCACAAAATGCCGCGGCGCCGGAACCGGATTCCATGGCCCGACAGCCCCTTCGTGAAACACTCGAGCCTCATAGCCGTCACCTGCCGGCCGCACCGGCGGAGTCTGCCCGAACGCATCGCGATAACGCTTCTTGACGGTGTCACTGCGCCCGTTCCACTCGTTCTCGGCGGCCTCGAGAATCTGCTGGTCCGTGCGCACTGCAGCCGCCTGGGTCGGGGCCATTTCCAGCATGGCCTCAAGACGTGCGATCTGGGCCTCGGCTGGAGCAAAATCCAGCAGGTCGGACGTCCTGCCAACAACCAGACCCGCCTGCGCGTCCAGCAGGGTCGCGTCGTATCGCTTCTCGGCAAGACGATTGGGATTGGTCTTTGTGTACAGGATATCGGCAAAGGTGCGCAGAAGGGTGGTGGCCTCGCCCAGAGCCTTCAGCGTCTGTGCCAGCAGCCCCGGTTCCGCGACGCCCCTGGCATAATCGACCAGGGTGATTGCGCCGTCAGTGCTCTGGCCCAGGACGTCGGCAAAGTTACCCAGAATAAGGTCGGAGGACCCGGGCGACTGCTCCTCGACGTTTCTCGCCACATCCAGCCATCCAGTGCCGTTTATCTCCAGTTGCTCCAAAGTCGACCAGGTCTTTCCGCAGAAGGCATCCCCCAGCCCGCTGCATTGCTGAATCGGGTTCGCAACGACGCACCCAGAATCGTCACCCATCAGCCCGTACAGCAGACTTTCGACGGTGCCAGGCGATGGCAATACCGGCAGCGGCAAAGCCAGGCCCTGCGACGACAGGGCGCGGCCAAGGTAGACCATCTGGCAGTCGGCAAGGCTGCCCAGGTCCTCGTTCTCGGTCTCCCCGTCAGGTCGCACGGCCCCTGCGACGACCAGGGTGTCGTAGGGGTTGTGTTCGTCAACGGTCATAAGTTTGCTGCCGTTGGCCTGGACCAGGTCACCGATGCGCTTCCCGGCCTCCCATGCCCGCGACGCCGACGCCCTCACGTCGGCATCGGCCAGTTGGTCATCCTTCGCCACCATCGCTGCCACGAATCCCATGCCGAGGTCCGGGAAGTTGTCGCGCGAGTTGTGGTTGCCCCAGAAGGCCCCGGCCCACGCATAGGGTTCGGGCGTCCGCATCAACGAGGTGCAGCAATCGCTGACTCGCAGATAGGCTGGCAACATGTGGAAGCTGTACGTCGTAGAGTACGGACCCACCTCCTGCGCCGGCATGTAGTTCAGAAGGATGTCATCAGGTTCCTCGCGATACCTGATTTTCACGCCGTTGAAGAACGCGGACAGAATCTCGCTCTCAAGGCTGGCGTCAGGGGCCTGGGGAGGCTGGACGGGAGATCCTCCCCTCGTCAATTGGACATTGCCAGCCACGCCATCGATATCCATTGTCCAACCCGGGTAGACCATGCGCGCGGTCACGCCTGGATGACCGCTGACTGCCTCAAGGAACGACAATCCCTCGAACATCCTGATCAGACTTAGAGCCAACGGCCGTGAACGAAAAATCTGGTAGGCGTACCACGTCGTTCGCAACGAACCGCCAATGCGGTTGTTGTCGTTCGGCCCTGGAACCACCTCCCACTGATCCCCCTGAAGACTGACCCCGGCCTTCCCGATGTTCGTGCCGAAGGTGGTCCCCCCGAACAGCATGAAGCGGTTGTAGGCAACGATTGCCCGCTCGACCCGTTCCCGGTAGTACAGCTTGAATGCGCGAGTTGCCGCAGCCACGTCCGGCACCTGCGGACCCAAGTCGCCCGGCGCCACATCGCCAGCATCCGTGGCATCGACATTTGCATCCGCCGCGTCCACGGCGTCGGCAGCCTCCAAGTCCGTACCAGGATCAATCGAGTCCATCGCCTCCGGGATATCCTGCACGTCTGCAGCATCGTCAAAAGATGCCGAATCAGGCAACAGGTCCCTGCCACCATCGCTGCCGGCACACCCGGACAGCACCACTGTAACCGCCGATAGCACGACCATCGAAACTGCGAAATTGTTCATGGACGTCGCCCTCCGTGGACTGGAGTATCGGCGGTCCGGCAGAAGATGGTCAAGTGACGTCCGCCGGGGGTAGCCTGCCAATATCCCATCCGTTGTCCGCAACTGGAACGTGGAGATCTACGACTGATACACGCCGACTACCTGAACGGGCTGTGATGCCGGCGCTGAAAACCGGATCATCACGAAGTCACGGCGCCGAAACCGTCCGGGCACGCAACCCATCAAGATATTCGCGGCCGATCTCCATCAACGAGACAAAGCCGGCCTCGTCACCATGCACGACCTTGCCTACAACCTCCTCGATCGCCTGTCGGAGGGCTTCCAGGGGGGCACGACCGTGGGCGTTCAGCGCCTGGATCTCGTAGTAAAGTCGTGGATTCTCGCGGGCGACGCGGGAGGCTACATCCATCTGTGCATCGAAGGTGGTGCTGGAAATGCTGTCCAGGGATGCGGCATCCAGTTTGCTGCGCGCCAGGGCCGTGAAAAAGGCGATGTTCAGCGCGTGGGACATGCCCAGCACATAGCCGATTACTCGATCGTGATCGTCGAGGCTCATGTCCACCACGTCGGCCATCGTCGCAGCAAACAGAACCTTGGCCTCCTGCGTGGCCACCGGCACGCCCACATCGACGAAGATGACGTGCCGACCAGACAGTAGGGCCACGTCGGGACCGAACATCGGATGAACCGACGCAACGCGGACACCCGCCGCCACCAGTGCCTCGAAGGCGCCCCTCAACGGACTCTTCAGGGAGCCAACGTCAAAAACGAGACCACGAGGGCGGCTGTCCGCCAACTCTCGCAGGATCCTGCCTGTAGCCTCCAATGGCGCCGCGACGACGATCACGTCAGGGGAAACCTCCAGGCCGTGCCAGTCTGCCACGTGATCCGCCTGATCGGCCGGGTCTGCCGGGCCAGCCGGGTCGGCCGAGATCACGCGGAAGCCCTGTGACCGCAGGAAGCGCCCGAACCATCGCCCCATGCGTCCCTCGCCGCCAATAACCAAAGCCGTCCGGCCCGCGCCCGAGCCACGCGCCACCACACGATCCTGCTCCTGCACCTGCAGCGAAGCCCTCACCAGCGACTGCAACAGGCTGACCGCCAACTCGGGGGGCACCCCAACCCGCACGGCCGCCTTGCGAGCCCGCGCCATCACCTCGTCTTCGCGTCCTTGATCACGATCGGGACGTCCCGCGGCCCTTTTCACACGCCCAATCTCGGCCACCAGCTCCATGCGCCGGGCCACCAGCGACACAAGGTCGTCGTCCAGCGCGTCCAGGCGATCCCGTAGTTCCCTTAAATCGTTGCAAGGCATGGTTCCTCCACCGGGGGCTTTCAACAGGTTCAGCCCGCGCCAATGGCGCATTGGCGGGCACGGTCTAACCCATGAATCCCGGCGCCATTATACTCGCGGAAAGGCCAGGACCGTGGCAAGGTGCCTCGGGGTCCCCGCCGGAGAACGGGATGGACAGGAATCCGCTGCAGGACGTCAACGTAGTTTCAAAGACCTTGCTGCCCACGCCACGTGAAGTCGAGAAGCGCATGCCGATGACTCCCGAGGCGATCGCTTCGGTAGCAAGCGGCCGTCATACCGTGGCCGAAATCCTGGAAGGCAGGGACCCGCGCTGGTTCGCGGTGGTCGGCCCCTGTTCGATCCACGACCTGACGTCGGCCAGGGAGTATGCCCAACGCCTTCGCGAACTTGCCGACGAAGTGGCGGACACGCTGTTCCTGGTGATGCGAGTCTATTTCGAGAAGCCCAGGACATCGATCGGGTGGAAGGGGTTCGTCAACGACCCGTTCCTGGACGACTCGTTTTGCATCGCCGACGGGCTGCTGATGGCCCGCACCCTACTGCTGGAACTGGCCGTCATGGGTCTGCCCGCTGCCACCGAGACTTTGGACCCCATCACGCCACAGTACCTGGGCAGCCTGATCACCGTTTCTGCCATCGGCGCCCGGACGACCGAATCCCAGACTCACCGCGAGATGGCAAGCGGCCTGTCGACGCCAGTCGGCTTCAAGAACGGCACCGACGGCGATCTGGCAACTGCCGTCAATGCCCTTCAGGCAGCCTCACGGCCCCATTCATTCCTCGGCATCGACCAGCAGGGACAGTGCGCGGTTTTCAGGACCCGCGGCAACCGCCACGGCTATTTGATACTGCGAGGCGGGGACCAGCCAAACTACGATGCTGCGACGGTTGCCCGGGCCGAGTCGGCGCTTGATGCGGACGGCCTGCCGGCCCGAATCGTGGTTGATTGCAGCCACGGCAACTCGCGAAAAGACGCCCAGATGCAGCCCGAAGTTCTGGATGATTGCGTACGCCAACGCCTGGCCGGGAACCGTTCGATCGTCGGCATCATGCTGGAGAGCCACCTGAACGCGGGCAGTCAGCCACTGGGCCCCGATCCTTCGACCCTGCGTTACGGCGTATCGATCACCGACGCATGCCTTGACTGGGACACTACAGCACAAGTTCTGCGCGACGCCCGAGAGCGCTTGCGTCCGTCAGTGGAGGCCTCCAGATGAACGCAACCCCCGACTGGGATTCGCTGGGCTTTGCCTTCCTGCCGACGGACTGGATGTATCGCGCCGAGGCCGATGCGGAACGCGACCCAGCCTGGGATGCTGGCCGCTATGTGCCATTCGGCGACGTGTCGCTGTCGCCTGCGGCCGCGGTCTTGTCCTACGGTTGCGGATGCTTCGAGGGCATGAAGGCGCAGCGCGGCATGGACGGTCACGTGCGGCTGTTCAGGCCCGACGCCCACGGCGAGCGCCTCGCCCGGTCGGCACTGCGCCTTGCCCTGCCTCCATTCCCGGTGGCAGGTTTCGTCGCCATGGCCGCCGGTCTGGCCCGACGCAACGACCGCTTCGTGCCGCCCGCAGGAAAGGGAACGCTGTATCTGAGGCCAATGATGCACGGTACCGAACCGCTTCTGGGCGCCCGACGGCCGCGACTGGCCGGCATGATTGCGTACGCATCGCCCGTAGGAGATTCCTTCGGCGGTGACAGGGGCTTGCGCCTGAAAGTAATGGGTACGGCGCGAGCCGCCGATGGTGGCACGGGCGGCGCCAAGGCAATGGGAAACTATGCGGGCGTCCTGCTGCACAAGGAAGCGGCGGTTCGCGAGGGCTTTGACGACCTGCTGTTCCTGGACGGATCGGGCCGCACGCAACTGGGCGAAGCCTCGGGCGCAAACCTTTTCTGTGTGCTGGATGACGGAACGGTGGCGACACCTCCTCTGGACGACACGATTCTTCCGGGAATAACCCGCGATTCCGTCATGCGCGTTGTCCGCGAAGTACTTGACCTTCCGACCGAACAACGCCCGCTGACCCTGGCCGAGGTGCGCGCCCGGGCCCGCGAGGTATTCTGCACGGGAACGGGATGGACCGTGCGATCCGTGGCGGCGCTGGGCGGCGACGGCTGGGAGTGTCCGCTGGGCCCACCGCAAGTCGCATCCAGGGTGGCCGAAGTCTTGGCAGGCATCAGGTCCGGCACGCGGCCCGACCCGTTCGGATGGACTGTAAACGTAAGGGCCTTTGAGGATCCGAAAATGGAGGCGACATGAAGGCTCTGGAATTGCTTCGACGCCAGGTGAGTCGCCAGGATGGGCGAATCGTCGAGGCACTGGCACAACGGCAGGAACTGGTAAAGCGCATAGTGGCCATCAAGATAGAAAATGGCCTGGACCTGCGGGACCGGGCACGCGAGGGCGCGGTACTGGCCTCGGTGATTCGTCTGGGCCGCGAGCACGGGCTGGACGCGGGCTACCTGACCCGACTTTTCCACCCGATCATCGACCATGCGCTGGACATCCAACGTGAACTGCTGCTGCGCGAGGACGGCGGCGGGAAGGCCGCACGGTTGGCGGTACGCGTTGCATACCAGGGTACCGAAGGCGCATACAGCCATCTGGCGGCCAGGAAGCACTTTGCGCCGGTCCTTCAGCGGGTGTCGTTTTCGGGTCTGAACACATTCCCCGAAGTCACCGACGCCGTCGAGGCCGGCGAGGCCGACTACGGAGTGCTGCCCATCGAGAACACGACGGCTGGAAGCATCAACGAAGTCTACGACCTGCTGCGGCGTGCAAACGTGTCGATCGTGGGCGAGGCGGTCCAGGAGGTCGATCACTGTCTTCTGGCGATTGAGGACGTGCCTTTGTCCAGCCTGAAGCGCGTGTATTCGCACCCACAGGCCCTGGCCCAGTGCAGCGATTTCCTGGCGACGCTGACGGGCTGCCGCGTCGAAAGCTATACGGACACCGCGATGGCAGTCGAGAAGGTGCGCGACGAAGGCGACGTGGTGCAGGCGGCGATTGCCAGCGAGGCCGCTGCCGATCATTTTGGACTGCGCGTCCTGAAGCGCGGGATCGCCAACCAGCCCGAGAACTTTACCCGCTTTGTGGTGGTGGCCCGGGAACCTCGCACCGTTGACCTGCGAACCCCGTGCAAGACTTCCCTGGTGCTGTCAACCGACCACCGTGAGGGCGCCCTGGCTCGCTGCCTGGACCTGCTGGCTACCCACCACCTGAACCTGACAAAACTGGAGAGCCGACCCCTGCCCAGAACCCCCTGGGAGTACCTTTTCTACATCGATGTGGAAGGCAACGCAGCCGCCCCAGGGACCAGCGAGGCACTGGACAAACTGCGCGACGAAACGCGATTCCTGAAGGTGCTGGGCAGCTATCCCGCGCTGGCAGGACTGTCGGCGCCGCAGAAGGCTGGCGCAAGGAAGACGCCGAAATCCGCAACGTGATAATCGTGTCCGACCCGCAGCCCGTGCAACCACACCGCAACGATCAATCACCGCCACCCTTGGCGCGCTTGAGGCGCGACACCAGGTCAGACAACATCCGGGAACGCCGCAACATGGACTGTTCGTGCTGGGCCCAGCGAACGCCACCCAGCTCGTCGTACCGGTCGGCGCGGCGCCTGAGACCGAACTGGCGGGGCGACTCGCGAAATGGCGAACCCTCCTGGAAGCTGTAGTTCATCACCCGGAAGGACGCGACGTACTGGTCCATCTCGCTGACGAATTGCATCGTCTGCAAGAAGTCGTCCTCGGTCTCGCTGGGCAGACCTACAATCAGATTCACAATGTTGCGGATTCCAGCCTCGCTGGCGTCGCGCAGAATGACGCGTGTCTTATCCAACCGGCTGGCCTTGTGCGCGAAGTCGGCCAGACGCTGTGTTGCGGCATCGACCCCCCAGGTCAGTTCCACGCAGCCGACGCGCGCCAGGCGCACCACGTCTTCACGAGATAATGCGGCCGGTCGCGCGCAATCACACCAGCGAATACCCAGATCCGCCGACTCCATAGCCGTCAGGAACTGGCGCATGTATGGGACTGACGTGTTGATCATGTTGTTCAGGAAATAGAAATCCCGCACCCCATGCCGATCGCGCAGCACCCTCAGATCGTTGACGACGTCTGCCACGGGACGGGTCCTGGCCTTCTGGCTGGAGGTGTTGGAACAGAACGCGCACCGCTGAGGGCATCCCAGTATGAACAGGTAGGACAGGAATGGCGTCCCTATGACTTCGCTCAGGGATGCATATCGAGTAAGGTCGGTCCCCGCGAAATCCGGCGTCGGGAACAGGGACAGGTCGGCCACTAGAATGGCATTAGCCGAACGATCCAGCGGCCAACTGGTGCGCCACAGGCCCGGCACACTGGCCTCGTCCGCCAGTCCGCGCAGGAATTGCATCAGCCTCAACAAAGGCAACTCGCCTTCCCCTTGCACCAGGAAATCCAGGTCGCGGCACTGCGCGACTCGCGACCTGTCGATCCCTTGCAACCCACGCCCGCCGACGACGACACTGGTTGCTATTCCTTTCGCCTTGACGTGACGGGCAAGCGCCTCGACCACCGGCCAGGCGTCTGGGTCCTCGATCGAAAACCCGGCCAATTCGAAGGTGCGTTCGCCTGACTCGGCGGACAGCCTGGCACACATCGCATCAAGGTCGATCCTCGACAGATCAACCTCTGGTCCAGGCTCGAAGTCGCAAGCAAGGTCGATCTGCACGGTCTGTCCGCCGATGCAAGCCGCCATCCCAGCCAGTCTCGCCAGCGCCAGAGGCGGGAATGGAACATCAATTTCTCGCGTGCTGGCCAACGGCACCCTGACCAGCAACAACGGAAAGGCCGTTTCCAATGGCTTAAGGAAAATGGCGGCCGCCGATGGCTGGGCGGTCAACCCCCAATCCTGCCCCATGCGTGTCGGCGTGAAAGCATCCCAGAACGCATCGCCCGTAGTCGTGCCTTCCCGACGCACCATTCCTGGACTGGAGGCCCGTACAGCAACAGAATTTTCGTGCAGATACTCATCGACAAGCTCGATCGCTTTAGGAAGCACTGACGAAAGGGTATCCAGCCCTTCCCACAACGGCAGCCCACGCCCCAGAAGATCACTAAAAGCTTCGACAAGCCCGCCAGGAAAGTCTGTCGGAGGCAGGTCGGTGCGCGAAACGCGTCGGCCGGCGCGCACTTCGATATGCTCGCCCGAATCGTCCAGGCGCCAATCCACTTCCATGTCGGGTGCCACAAGCTTCAGTGATTCGCTCCCACCGGGAACCAGAAGCCCATGGCCTTCGAGGCCGCCACCAGCGTCTAGCCCAAGCCTCATGCCACCCCAGTACGACGGGTCGATCGTGTTCGAGATCTTCAGGCCGGCGGTGGGAATCCCCATGTGCGACAGCAGCGACAAAGCGTCAGTCACATGGCCAAACAATCGGTCGAAGGCGGCCACCGAGTCCAGCGCGTCCTGCATGCGACCAAGGCCCGCGCGCAGGCGCAGTTCAAACCGCGTTACTCGCTGGCCATAGCCATTGCCGCAAAGCGCGGCGATCCGCAGGAGGCCGGCTTGAAATGGCAACCGGTGCCCCACCATGGCCGGGACACCTGCTGCATCGACGATTGACCGAATGACGTCCAGATCTTCGACAACAACGGCGACAGGCGGCGCCAGAACCAGCGGCAGGCCACAACCAGACACTGCCCTCACGGTGGCAATCATGTCGTCGGATGGCACATCCAGGAAAAGCACGCCCGGTCGGTACTGCGACACGAAACCAGAAACGGCAGTGCCTATAGGCCCCGCGCCGGCAGAGAACTCGATGGCCAGGGTAGGCTCACCGTGGGCTAGGCCATCCGCCTGCACATCGCGGCCAGACAACACGATCCGACCCAGGCGCAACGCCGCTGCTCCCAAACCCCAGCCCCATTGCTACAGGCCTAAAGGCATCCTAGCTACCTGTCCGAACCGAGTCAAACATCGCCATCAGGCACAGCGAATGTTTCACTGCTCACCAGACACATGGTTCGATCTCGACTCGAGGAACAGTTCCAGTTTTCAGGGCGCCAGAAACAGCCGGTAGGCGGGGTTGTCCGTCTCCTCGGCCCACGAAAAGTTCAGCGCCTCGAGATGGGTCCGAAATGCAGCATCATCGTCGGGGGCAACCTGAATCCCCACCAGCACACGGCCATAGTCGGCGCCATGGTTCCGGTAGTGGAACAGCGATATGTTCCAGGTGGACCCGACCGACGTAAGGAATCCCAGCAACGCGCCCGGCCGTTCGGGGAACTCGAAGCGGAACAAGCGTTCGTGCCGAAGGCCTGCCACACGACCGCCAACCATGTAGCGCACGTGCAACTTGGCCATCTCGTCGCCGCTCATGTCGACTACCTGAAGGTCGGCAGCACGGATCGCCTCGACTACTTTCGCCTTCTCGTCCCGGCCTCCTGACAGGGCCAGACCCACGAAGACACGCGCGTTGGCCGGGTCGCCATAGCGGTAGTTGAACTCGGTAACGAAGTGGGACCCGATGACAGCACAGAAGGCCAAAAAGGACCCGGGCCGTTCAGGGATCTCGACCGCCAGCAAAGCCTCGCGATCGGCGCCCAAGTCGGCCCGCTCGGCAACGTGGCGCAGTCGATCGAAGTTCATATTGGCGCCGCTGACCAGAGTGACGACCGTCAGGCCGGCAACCGGGTTCGATGCGGCCCAGCGCTTCAGGCCGGCCACTGCCAGCGCACCGGCAGGCTCGGCAATCGACCGCGTGTCCTCGAAGATGTCCTGTACAGCGGCACAGATCTCGTCGTTGGACACCAGCACTATCTCGTCCACGCAGTCCCTGGCCAGGCGGAAGGTCTCGTCCCCCACACGACGCACGGCTACGCCATCGGCAAACAGCCCGACCCGCAGCAGCGTCACCGGCGCCCCTGCGGCAAGCGCGGCGTGCATCGTGGGAGCGTCCTCGGGTTCAACACCGATGATTCGAATCTCCGGGTGCAACGCCTTCAGACAGGTGCCAACGCCTGCGATCAGGCCGCCGCCGCCGATCGGAACGAATACCGCGTGAAACCCCTCGGGACGCTGGCGCAACAATTCCAGGGCAATGGTCCCCTGCCCGGCGATGACCTCCGGGTCGTCGAAAGGGTGGACGAATACCATCCCGTCGCGATCGGCCAGTTCGCGTGCCTTCAGCGAGGCCGCGTCATAGTCGTCCCCGCACAGCACGACCTCGCCACCCAGATCCCGCACGGCTGCGACCTTGATGGAAGGGGTGGTCACCGGCATGACGATTACGGCCCGCAAGCCACGCCGCTTGGCAGCCAAGGCAACACCCTGGGCATGATTGCCGGCCGACGCGCAGATGACCCCACGCCCGACGTCCTCGGCCGGAATCCTGGCAATACGGTTGGCCGCCCCTCGCAGCTTGAACGAGAACACCGGCTGCAAGTCCTCGCGCTTCAGCAGCACCTGGGCGCCCAGCCGGCGCGACAGACGCGGAGCCAGTTCGAGAGGTGATTCGATGGCGACATCGTGGACGCGCGCCTTCAGGATACGTTTCAGATAGCCTTGCGGCACGGATTTCCCCCGGATGAACTGTCGAAGTGTACGTCGGAAGGCCTCGCAACGTGCGCTTTGCGCTGGAATTCAAAGGGTTCCAATGACATGGCGCGCAGAATCCTGATCGAACTGATACGCAAGTTGGCAGGGAATCTCGATCAATCGTGCCGTTCGGATTTTCGGCCTAGAAAAAGCCGTTTCTACGGTACCATTCGTAGGCATCACCAATCATTGAATTCAGACCGACGACCTCGTAACCCAGTTCGGAAACGGCCTTGCTGGAATCGTAGTACGCGTTCACCGACATATAGCGAGCCATGCCGGGATCGACCTCGGGCGCCTGGCCCGTCAAGGCGGACAGCGCCTGCATCGCATATCCGTAGGCGACGAAGACCGGGCGCGGGAAGACCAGTTTCGGCGCGGGTCGGCCAAAGCAACCGGCAATCGACTGGAACAATTCCTTGTAGGTGACATTCACGCCGGCACAAACATAGCCTTCGCCTGGCCGCCCCGACGTCGCTGCGCTGATGTGGGCCCGCGCAACCGCCGCCACGTGTCCGAAACTGACGCCACCCGGGGGACAGCCAGGAACCTTGCCGTCCCGCAAGTCAAAAAACAGCCGACCGTATTGCAAAGTGAAATCGTACGGGCCGATCATGCTGCCCGGGTAGACGACGACGACCTCCAGGCCGTCCTTGTTGAACTCGCGGACCAGCCGCTCGCCTTCACGCTTGGTATCCGCGTAATTGTACCCGGTACCGCCATAGTTGTAGTCAAGCCACTTCTCGTCGGCGAGGCCGCCGGGATTGTACCCCAGCGCATCGACGGTCGATGTGTGCACCAACCGCCTGACGCCGTGCGACCTGCACGCGTTGGCCACGTTCACAACGCCATCCACGTTTATCCGCCGCTGGCGTTCGAAATTTCGCCGCCACCACGATGTGTCGCCAGCCAGGTGGAAGACCACTTCGACCCCCTGCACGGCCCGATCGACATCTGACTCGCGGGTGACATCGCCGGTGACGATCTCGATCGGCAGTTCGCGGATATAGCGCGTCTCCGACCCCTCAAGCCCGAAGGCTCGCACCTCCCAACCGTCCCGTAACAGGGCGTGAACCAGGTTGGTTCCAAGGAATCCGGTCGCCCCGGTCACCAGGCATTTCTTCCGACCCTTCATCTGGAAACCTCCTACGCCTTGCGCTGTGCCTTGCGAATGCCTCGTTCCATGACGAAGTCCACCAGCGCTGGAACGTGCCGCTTCATGAACCAGGTCAGCCTGCCCTCGAAGCCAGGAACAATGACCGGGTCGCCGCACTCGATCCCGCTCAGCAGGGCGCGCGCCACTTCCACCGGCAGCATCAGTCCGGCGCCTTCCGAAATCATCATGGTTTCTGCAGGCTTGGTAAGGTTCTCGACCTCGAAACCGGGAGTGTCCGTGTCGGGCGGGCACAGCACGGCGACGTTGATTCCGTATTTTTTCAATTCGGCGCGCAACACCTCGGACAGCCCGATCACGGCGAATTTCGATGCCGCGTAGTCGGCGTATCCGAAGACGCCCACGAACCCGCCCACTGACGACGTGTTGACAATGGTCCCGCCGCGCTCCTTCATGAACGGAAGCACGGCCGACACGGTGTTCCAGACGCCGTAAAGATTGATTTTCATCGTCTCGTCGAACTGCTGCTGGGTAATCTCCTCAAAGTGCCTGGGAATGGCGCGGCCGGCGGCGTTGACCACGATCTGCGGTACGCCGAACCCGGTAACGGCTTCCTTGACCACGGCGTCAACCGCGTCGCGATCGGACACGTCAAGAACACGGCTGGTGAATGTCTGGCTTCTGGCCAGGCGCTGGCCGGAAACCTCCTCGACCGCGCGTTCCAGGCGGTCACGATTACGCGCGAACAGGATCAAATTCGACCCTCGCTGGGCCAGCAGCTTCGCGGTTTCGAGGCCGATCCCCGACGACCCACCGAAGATATAGACGTTCTTGCCGTTGAAAGTCGGCCGGGCCATAGTGGTCCCCCCCCTTGCTTTGAGGCTGGATCCTACCCCCCGAGACAGACCACAACAAGCGATGAAATACCGGTTCAATCAGCAAAAAAAGGGGATTGGTCAGGTTCCCGTGCCGTGGCCAAAAAAGGATCTTCCTGAAGACTGCGGCATCTGGGTAAGACGCAACAGTGAGAGGTCCGCCAGAACCAGGGCAGCGGCGGCCTCGACGACAACCGGGACCCGCAAGGCGATACAGGCGTCGTGACGCCCGCGAACTGCCAGCGTCACAGGTTTCCCCGTTTCGAAATCCAGCGTTTGCTGAGGACGGCCAATGCTGGAAGTAGCCTTCACGGCGACCCGGAACTCGACGGGATTGCCGTTCGAGATACCCCCGTTGATGCCGCCAGCGTGGTTGGTCGCGGTATGGCCATTGGTTGCGACGAAGACGTCGTTGTGCGCGCTGCCTCGCATGGTGGCCGCGGCAAAGCCCGACCCGAAATCCACGCCCTTCACCGCCGGGATCGCGAACAGCATGTGCGCCAGAAGCGATTCAAGCGAGTCAAAGAACGGTTCGCCCAGGCCAGGTGGCAAACCATCAACCGTGCACTCCACCAAACCACCCACCGAGTCGCCGTCGGCCATGGCTGCCCGAACTGCGGCCTCCACGTCTGCCGATCCGCCGGCCTGCGTCAGACGCGCCCGGAAGGTCACGCCAGGCAGCAGCTTCTTTGCAACGACACCGGCCAGCACCAAGCACAGCGTCAAACGCCCCGAAAAGTGGCCGCCACCGCGAGGGTCGTTGAAACCGGCCCACTTCGCATTGCCGCTGAAATCCGCATGACCCGGGCGCGGCGTTGAAGCAAGGTCGTAGTCCTGCGAACGGATGTCCGTGTTGGCCACCTGCACGGTCAACGGAGCGCCCGTCGTGAAACCCAGGTGGACGCCGGACACCAGCACCGGCAAGTCGGGCTCGCGGCGCGGGGTGGTGCCTTCGGCGCCACTGCGACGACGGTCCAGGTCGGGTAGAAAGTCCTCGACTGACACCTGAATCCCGGGTGGGCAACCATCGATGACGACTCCGACCGCGGGGCCGTGGGACTCGCCAAAGATGGACAGGCGGAACACGCGTCCGAAGCTGTTCACCTAGACCTCCTCCACCACGGCCCCCAGCGAGGCCAGGTCCGAAAAGAAACCCTCGTAGGACTTGGCGACGCAGGCATCGCCCTCGATGGTCACTGGCGCCCGGGCCACAAGGGCCGCCACCGCCAGCGCCATCGCAATGCGATGATCTCCCCGGGAGGACGCCTGCCCTCCCGAAATCGGGCCGCCCAACACCCGCAGAGCCTCTCCGTCATCATCGATCACCACGCCCAGTTGGCCAAACTCGGCCCGCAACGCTGCCGACCGGTCGCTCTCCTTGTGGCGCAGGCGCGCCGAGCCATGCAGCACGGACACCCCCGCACAGTTGGCCGCCAGCGCCACCAGCGGAGGCAGCAGGTCGGGGCAATCGGTCGCGTCGAACTCGAAAGACCGCAGGTGTCCAGCGGCACATTCAACCGCACCGGGGCCGGCAACCAGGCCCGCCCCACAAGCCCGCAGCGCTTCAAGTATGCGCACATCAGCCTGCCGCGAAGCCAAATCCAGTCCAGTCACACGAACGCGCCCAGCCAGGGCTCCGGCCACCAGCAAAAAGGCCGCGCCGCTCCAGTCGCCCTCGGCAGCCCAGGACCGCGCAGAATATGACTGTCCGCCCCTCACATCGAAACGCCGGAAGCCGTCGCGAACCACCTCTGCGCCCGCCCGAGCCACAAGGTCCAGCGTCAGATCGACATAGGGAGTGCTCTTCAAATCCACGACGTCCAGTACCGTGTCGGCCTTGGCCGTGGGCAGCGCGATCAGTAGGCCCGTCAGGAACTGCGAACTTACGTCCCCGGGGATCGTCACCCTCCCCCCAGTCATCGGCCCCCGCACCGTGACCGGCGGCAGGCCGTCGCGGCTGTCGCAGGCGACGCCCAGTACACGCAGCGGATCGACCAGCATGGACACCGGGCGACTCCGCAGGGAACCTCGGGCATGCAGCACCGATTCGCCTGGCAGCAGGGCAGCAACCGCCGAGAACATCCGCAAGCACAGGCCCGACTCGCCACAGTCGAAGGCGCCCGACTGGGGAAAACCCGGCCCATCCAGCAACAGACGATTTCCTTCCCACGAAACGCGGGCACCCATCGCGACAGCCACGCCCAAGGAAGCCCGGACGTCGTCGCACAATGAGGCCCCGTCGATGACCGTGCGCCCGGAAGTCAGGACGCCCAACGCAACCAGGCGCTGCAGAACACTCTTGGACGCAGGCGCAGCCAACGTCCCGTCAACCCGCGAGGGCACGACGCACTTCATCGAATATCCCCTCCGCCACCGTGTCGGCGCTACCTTCTTCCGCGTCCACTATGACCCGCGACGATGCAACATACGCGTCCGTCCTGGATTCCAGCAACCCTGCCAGACGTTCACGCGGGGCGCCGTGCAGCAGCGGCCGGGCCGGGTCGTCCCCCGCACGAGCCATTGCAGTTTCCAGCGACACGTGAAGCCAGAAGCCAGCAAAGAGGTCCCGCAGCACCGCTGAATTATCGCCGTGGGCAGGCAGGCCACCGCCGCAGGACACGACTACCCGTTGACGCGACGCCAGGTCCCGCAGCACCTCGGATTCCGCCATGCGAAAGGCCGCCTCGCCCTCGTCGGCAAAAATCCGGGCGACGGGCCGGCCAAAGCGGGTCTCCAGCAGCTCGTCGGTTTCCACGACATCCCAGCCCAGGGACGCCGCCACCCGGGCAGCCACCACAGATTTCCCCGCACCCATGAAACCGACCAGCGCGATTCGTTGGGGCGGCATTGCAGACGACGCCGCCAAGGCATCGCGAACCGTCTGGATGCCAATGTCGCGACCAGTGAATCGGCGCGCCACACCCATGGCCTGCCACGCCAGCCAGTCCAGGCCCGTCGCTACCGTGCAACCCCGTCCCGCCGCCCGCCGGCCCAGGTCGCCGATCGCATAGTCGGCGTCCAGGAGAACCGATCCGGGTTCCAGCCACTCTGCCGGCACGTCCGCCACGGCCAGCGCCGGCAGCGCCGACACGACTACCGGGCCGCACCTCAGCACGTCGCGCAGTCCCCCCCATGGCGCGAACGCGCACCCCAGGTCCCGGGCCAAAGCCTGCGCCCTGACGGCAGTACGGTTCACGACCGTCACTGCGCAGCCGGCCCCGACCAGGGCCCTCGCCGCAGACCTGGCCGCACCCCCAGCCCCCAGCACGACGGCCGGACGGCCAGCCAGCACCGCACCCACTCCAACCAACGCCCCCAGCACACCCTCGCCGTCGGTGTTGGCTCCGATCCAGCGGCCACCCGGCCCAAGCACCAGCGTGTTCACCGCGCCGGTGTCACGGGCGTCTTTCTCCAGCGTATCAGCCAGAGGCAGGCACGACAACTTCAAGGGCGCGGTCAGGTTCACGCCCGACAGGGGCACCCCCTGCATCACGCGCCTCAGCATGTCCGGCCGAGCTGCACGGACCCGCGTGTACCGCCAGGGCAGGCCAAGGCCGGAAAAAACCGCCTGGTGAATCGCAGGGCTGCGGCTGTGCAGGATCGGAGCCCCAGCGACCGCGAACGTTCCGGCAGCCCCCAGGACAGGAAACTCACTTCCCTCGGTCATCGGCCTTGCTGTCACCCCGAATCGCACAGGAGATTCGGCCGCAATGGAGGGCTGTCTCCCTTCGGAAACATGCACTATGGCCGGCAGGGGATTCCGGTTCGGCAAATCCTCATGGACGCCCAGAATCCGCACCATCTCGGCTGCCTCGACCTGCCCCAAAGCCGTTTCGCGCCCCGGTCCGGCCGAGCCGTACATGAAGGGCGCGCCCAAGCCCAGCGCCTGCATCCTGGTCGGCCGCCCGACTTGGCCCATGCAGAAGGCGACCAGGGGGCGCGCCTCGCCATCGTACAGGGCCATCATTCGCCGATTATCTTCCGGGGTGACGGCCATGCACGCCAGCTTGGCGATGTCGGCCCCCTTCGAGAAGCAATCCTCAACCAGGTCGCACAGGACGTCACCCGACGGCGTCCCATCAAAATCGTGGTGCGAGACAACCAGCTTGCGCCCCAGGCGCCGCGACTGGGCCGCCACTCCCTGAAGCACGGCCGCCGACGTGGTCCGATCCAGATCCACCAGCGTTGCCCCGGCAGCCAGCGCCCTCAACAGCACCTCGCCACACTCGGCTTCGCTGCGCACACCAGGGCGACATGTGGCCAGGGTCCAGGGGCTTAATGCCAGAAGGCGCAACAGATCGGCCGTGGTCGCAGGGTGCGAATCAAGTCTCAACTCCAGCAGGAATGAGGCACCAAGCTGGGGCAGCCCGACCTCGGCCTCGGCTGCCGTGACCGACAGACAGATGCGCGGCAGCCCGGTCATTACGCGCCCCCGCCAGCAGACCCATCGAGATACGCGTCCAGAAAGTCCAGCGGCACCGACTCGACGACCGGCTGGCCCACACCCCGCAGAAACACGAAGAATACCTGTCCAACCTCGCGCTTCTTGTCCCGACGCAGGGCTGCCGACAGGGCCGATGACGGCGCATCCAGCCGGCCAGGCAGCCCCAGCGCCTCCAGCAGTCGCCGCAAACGCACCGTCACCGCAGGATCCAGCAGGCCTCGCCGCACCGACAGTTCGCAGGCGTCAATCAGGCCGGCAGCAACCGCCTCGCCGTGATTCACCCCCAGCACCGCCTCGTAGGCATGCCCCACCGTGTGTCCCAGGTTCAGGACACGTCGGTAACCACGTTCGTAAGGATCCGCCTGCACAACTGCAACCTTCGCCGCAACGCTGGCCCGAACCACCCTCGCCAGCACGCCGCCGTCCCGGTCGCGCAGGGCATCCACACTGTCCTCCAACAGCTCCAGCAGCCCCGGACTCCCAATCAACGCGTACTTCACCACCTCGGCAAGACCCGCCACGTAGTCGCGCGCGGACAACGACAGCAGGAATGCCGGGTCGCAGGTCACAAATGATGGCTGCCGTACCAGTCCGACCTGATTCTTGAAACCCAGGAAGTTGATGCCGTTCTTGCCCCCCAGGGCCGCGTCCACCTGGGCCAGCAACGTCGTCGCCACAAATCCGAACGGCATCCCCCGCAGCCACGTGGATGCCGCAAAGCCCACCAGATCCGTCACCGTACCACCGCCCACACCGACGACCATCGTGCGCCGGTCGGCTTCGTGGTCCGCAAAAAAGCGCCACAAGACTTCCACCGAGGCCAGTGTCTTGGCGCCCTCGCCACCGGCAATCTCAAGGCACGGCCCTGCCGGTACGCGATCAGGGTGCTGCCGTGCCACCCTGGCATCAACCACCACCAGGGCCCTTTCAGAAATCGGCGCCGATACATCAGGGCCAACATACACGCGGCAGGGTTCCACCTCGCCGGACACATTGACAAGAATGTCGTCGGCCGCGTCAAGCACTACTGACTCCTTGGCCCCACGGGCCCGCTCCTTGAATAAACATCCGCGGCCAACGATGCCACAGCCCACCCGGCAAAATGGCACGCGGCCAGCATCAGGACCAACCGGCCCGGCAAGGGGTCAGAAGTGGTCAGCAATCAAGGTGGCGATCTCCATGCTCTGGAAGTAGTTCAGGCGCGGGTCGCAATGGGTGCGGTAGTTCCGTGCCAGCCCTTCCTCGCTGGGTCCGACCGCACCGCCAGTGCACTCTGTCACATCCGATCCAGTCAGTTCCAGGTGAACGCCGTGCAACTGTCCGCCAGCGGCACGATGCGACTCCTCTGTCAGCTTCAGTTCGGCCAGGATGTCGTCAAAGGATCGGGTCTTGGTCCCAAGGCGCGTTCGTATGTTGTTTCCGTGCATGGGATCGCAGGACCAGGTGACCACCAGGCCAGCCTTGTGCACCGCCGCCGCCAGCCGCTTCACACGGGACTTGGCCTTCGCGACTCCCATGCGCGTGATCAGAGTCAGCCGGCCAGGTGTGTTGTCCGGGTTCAGGCGGCGCGCAATCTCCACGACTTCCGCCGGGTCGGCATCGGGGCCAACCTTCATTCCTATAGGGTTCGCAATGCTGCGCAGGTACTCCACATGTGCACCATCCGGCTGGCGCGTGCGATCGCCCAACCACAGGAAGTGCGCGCCCAGGTTGTACAGCCGCCCGCCTGTCTCGGGCATGCGCCGCGTCAACGCAGTCTCGTAGTCCAGGTGCAGCGCCTCGTGGGACGTGAACACATCGACACGACTCATGAACTCCTGGTTCCCGCCGCCGACAAGCTCCAGAAAGCGGTTCGCTTCCCGGACGCGATCGGCCAGGTCCAGGTAGAACCGCGGAGCCTCCCGCTCGTTGCGGTATGACAGCGCCCACATCTCGGGATGCCGCACGTCCGCAAAGCCAGAATCGTTCAGTGAACGCAGCCAGTTCAACGTCTGCACCGAACAATCATAGGCGGTCAACATGCGAAGCGGATCGTGACGACGATCCTCCGGAGTAAACGGGAACCCGTTGATCAGGTCACCCCGATAACTTGGCAGTTCGACGCCCCCGATTCGCTCCATATCGGACGAGCGCGGCTTGGCAAACTGCCCGGCAATACGGCCAATACGAACAACCGGTTTACGCAGCCCGTAGAAGATCAGCAGGCTCATCTGCAGAATGATCTTGAACTTGTCAGTTATGTCCTGAACGGTGCACTCCGAGAACAATTCGGCACAGTCTCCGGCCTGGAGCACGAAACGGCGCCCGCGCGACGCATCGGCAAGATACCTCGTCAGACGGTCAGACTCGCCCGGATGCACCAACGGAGGACGCCCGGCCAACTGCTGGAGAACACGAGTCACCAGCGCGGGGTCCTCGTAGCTGGCCAACTGCTCGGCCGGCAGCGCCTTCCAGGAATCCACCCGCGACGGTTCAAGCAAGGTCATAGTTGCGTCACTCCCGCACCAGCCTGTCCACCCACTCGCCCGCCGCCTCGGACAACACTCGCACGCGTTCCCCTGCAGGCGCCTCAGCGGAAATCGCTCCGCCTCGCCGGGACATCTCGGCCACGAAGGCACTGCCTATCACGACGCCATCCGCCCCGTCGCCCGCCGCCGCCTGGATATCCTCCCGCGTCGATGCACCAAAGCCCAGCCAAAGCCCCGCGCCGGTCCTTTCGCGGACCCGTCGCACCGCCTCGGCCGTGGTCCCCGACGCCCGCTGGTCGGCGCCGGTGATTCCCTGCACACGCGTCAGGTAGACCAGAGACACAGGCTCGGGAGGCATTGCAAAGCTGTCCTGCATCACCACGGCCTGGGACAGGAACCAGACCCGAGGCGAAGTCAGGCGCACCGGACTGGGGCGGTCCCAGGCGATGTCGGTCACCAGGATCCCGTCCACCTGGGGCAAACGCCCGGCCCGCACCGGGTCGTACAGCAACTGGCTGGCTGTCATCACGGAAACCAGCGCGCCGCCGCACGTGCGGCGAACCTCGGCAACGGCCGCGCAAACGTCGTCCCAGGGAATCTCGCCGCCTGCCAGGGCACGCTGGTGACCAGCCTGGATCACCGGCCCGTCCAGCAGCGGGTCCGAGAACGGCAGTCCGACTTCCAGCAGCCCCGCCCCCGCCCGCGCAGCAGCCTGCAGAATTCCCAGGCTGCCATCCAGCCCGAAGTCGCCCAGCGTGAAATAGATCCCGACGCGCATCCGACGCACCCCTATTTCCTCAGTACCGATACGCAGCACCGAAAGCCATCATGCTTCCCGCGCCTTCAGGTTCCGGAGCTCTCAATCCCCGCGGGCCCTCAGATAGCTGTCCAGATCCTTGTCCCCACGGCCGCTGATCCCGATGACGCAGACCTCGCCAGGATGCCTCGCCAACCATGTCCGCGCCCCTGCCACGGCGTGGGCGGATTCCAGCGCACACAGCACGCCTTCCTCGCGAGCCAGTTCCTCCAGGCCGTCCAAAGCCTCGTCATCGGTCACCGCCAACGAGTCCATGCGGCCGCCTATCTTCAACCCCGCCAGCCACGGCCCGACGCCAGGGTAGTCCAGGCCGGCGCTGATGCTGTGGGTGGCTGCGATATTGCGTTCGGGAGTCTGCAGTACCAGCGATTCCATCCCGTGCAGAGTACCCATCGTGCCGTACGTCAGGCTGGCCGCCCCGGCCGCCTCGCATGCCAACATTCCTACACCAGGGTCGCCCACGAAGGCGGAAAAAAGCCCAGCCGCATTGCTGCCACCACCCACGCACGCCACTACGCAGCCGGGCAACCCGCCAGTGGCTTCCAGCACCTGCCTCCGGGCCTCGTCACCGATGACCCTCTGGAAGTGCCGCACTATTCCCGGATAAGGCCGCGGCCCCGTCACCGACCCCAGACAGTATGCCGCCTCCCGGTGCCGCGACACCCATACGCGCAACGCCGCGTTCACGGCTTCGTTCAGGGTCTTGCTGCCCTCGTGCACCGGGTGAAGTGTGGCGCCGAAAAGCCGCATGCGGTGGGCATTCAGGGCCTGCCGCTCGACGTCAATCGCCCCCTGGTACACTTGCGCCTTCAGGCCAAAGCGCGCCGCCGCAATAGCAGTGGCCACGCCATGCTGACCGGCGCCGGTCTCGGCGATGACCTCGCGAAATCCCATGTATCGCGCCAGGAAGCACTGTCCAAGAGCGTTGTTCAGCTTGTGGGCGCCGCCATGGACCATATCCTCCCGTTTCAGGAAGACCCGGCCGCCCCAGCGCTGGCCCAGATGGGCGGCCTCGGTCAGAGGGGTCGGCCGCCCGGCGAAAGTCAGCAGCAGCCCGTCCAGTTCGGCGCGAGCGGCGGCATCGTCCAGGAATCCCAGGAAGCCGGCCTCCAATGCCTTCAAAGCCGGAGCCAAAAGCGGCGGAACAAAGCCGTCCGCAGCTTCCATTCGCTGCCAGATTGTCGGTTCTTCGATCATCCCTTCCCCGATGCCGCGTCCACGGCCTGCCGCAAGGCCCGAATCTTGGCCGGGTCGAAGCGTCCCGGCCCATGTAACCCTTCGACCCCGGTTGCGGCGTCCACGCCCGCGACCGCCCATCCAGCGGACCGCGCTGCCGCCATCCTCAGCCCTGCATTCTCGGGCCGGACCCCGCCAGACGCAAGGACGGGAGCGCCATCACCCCGATGGTTGGCCGCGTAGTCGTACGCAACGCCGGAACCTGGGCCTGGACCGTCCAGCACTCGCAACCGCATGCCCAGATGGTCTGCAACGGACGACGGAACCAGCATGCCCAGGCTCCCGGGCAGCATTGGCACGCCGTATGGCTGCTCGAAGGCGGCACAGCGCAGCGCCCGTTCCAGCAGCGCCCTGGGACTGTCGGACGCGGTCACGAATACCAGGCGCCTCGGCCAGTTGCCGGCAGCCGCCACGATTCCAGCCAGTTCCGCCTCGCAGACCACACGCCGGGACGACGGCACCAGATTCACGCCCACCAGATCCGCGCCTGCCTCAAGGGCCGCTTCGACGTCCGCGGCACACGCAGCACCGCAAGCCTTCAGCAGTGGCCGGGCAGCAACGCAGTCGCGCACGAAATCGCGGATGGCATCGCCATTCGTCAGCCGCATCAACGCGGATCCCACGATGATCCCCCGGGAGAACTGCCGCAGCAACGCACCGTCCACAGGGTCGTCGGCGCCGCTGGCCAGCACCGCGCGCAGGTCCGGTCGGTGGCGGGCCGCCTTGAAGGCAGCGCCGTCACGGTAGGCACGGCCCTCGGCCAGCGTGAAAAGGTTGCGCGCGTTGAATACCGGGATGCCACCTACCGGCGCTGCAGCGTCCGGCACCGTCCAACTGCCTTCCACGAACGGCGTCACACCAAGGCGCCGACACGCGTCGGCCAATTGCGCGACACCCGCTGCACCCACCATGTCTTCCAGCAACAGGATGCCGTCGGCACCGGCCCTGGCCAGGGCTTCGACCTCCTCGACCTGGCGCAGAAAGTCCTTTGCCAGCACCGGCAGGTCGGTCAATGCCCGCACCTGCCGCAACAGGGCCAGGCTGCCTCCGAAGGACGGGTGCGTAACGACGCTGACCGCGTGGGCTCCCCCGGCGACGTAGGCAGCGACCCGATCATCCAGCGACGGCCCTCCGAAGGACCTCAACGGCGTCCGCAGTTTCACTTCGGCAAAGACCCAACCCGGCGCACCCGCATGCAGGTCGCGCAGCGGCTGGAACGCATCCCGGTGGCAGGCCAGGGGAGACAGGTCCTTTGCGAAGGCGCCTGCGCCACCTGAATCGACCTGGCAAGCCACCGTGACAGGCGTAGCCGCATGCTGGGGCACCATTGCCTTCAGATACTGGACACGCCCCAACGCACGCACGCACCGCGCGGCGAAAGTGGCCCGGATGCCACGGTACGCGCCTGCCACCCTGGCCGCGAACACCGTATCGTCGTCAATGGTTGCGTCACCTTCACAACCGTGCGTCAGCACGCCAACCAGTGCCAGGTTGTATGCCACCAGGGCGGCGCCAGCCTGCGCCTCGGCATCATCCGCGCACTCCAGCAGCCGCAAAGCAACAGACACACCGTCCGCAAAAGCGGGCGCCAATGGCGCCGGCCCAGTCTCCAGGGCCGGCAGCAGCCGCTGCCTGACGCCGCCATTCGACACGTCCCACAACCGCGTCTGCGCGAATGGCGACGCCTCGTCCAGGAATCCCTTGTCACCTTCCGAACAAACCACGAAGGCCCGCTGGCCCAGGACACGCAACACCTCGGCAGAAGTCTCGGCCACCTCTGGTGACCAGGCCCCCATCAACCGGTGCGTAGGCATGACCGGGTTCAACAGCGGCCCCAGCCGGTTGAAAAGGGTTGGCCGACCGAATGCCTTGCGCGCGGCAGCCCAACGGGCAAAGGACGAATACGTCATCCCCGCTGGCAGGAATGAAAGTCCCTGGGTCCGCAGGCTTTCTGCAGCGTTATCGAACAGCACCGCCAGGGACAGGCCCAGGCGCTCCAGCAGGTCCAGTGATCCAACCTTGCCGCTGGCCGAACGCCCGCCGTGCTTCACCACAGCAACGCCCAGATCGGGGGCCATCAGGGCAGCCAGTGTCGAGGTGTTCAGCCGGTTCCCGGAACTGCCGCCGGTACCGCACAAGTCAACCACCGGGCACGCCAGTGCACCGGCCGCCTCCAGCAACCGATCCGGGACAGCCGCAGTCAGCCGCAGCTGAAGGACCACCTGGGACATCAATCCGGCATCAGGAAACGTGTCAGTGGCCTCCAGGAAGGCGGCGCCCGGCTCGCCCCGCAGGATCGCAGCGACGATCGTTTCGGCCTGCATCTCAAGCCCCCCGCAGGGCTTCCAGCCAGTTACGCGCCAGCCTGATCCCCGGCTCGCCGGTCAGGAAGCTTTCCGGATGGAATTGCACGCCCACGAATGGCGGCCACACCGCAGGGCCCTCCACGGCCAGCACGACGCCGTTCTCGTCACGCGCCGTTACAACCAGGGGATCCGGCACCCGGGTCACGTGCAGCGAGTGGTAGCGCGCAGCCATGAACCCATCTGGAATTCCCTCGAAATACCGGCTGCGGCCCGCCAGCAATACCGGCCTTCGCTTGCCGTGCAACGGCCACTCCATGCGCGCCAGCTCTCCGCCCAGGCCCAGAGCCATCGCCTGCATGCCCAGGCATACCCCAAAGACCGGCCGGTTACCCCCACACCGTCTTACATAGTCCAGAAGAAAGCCGGCCTCGGCAGGCGACGAGGGTCCCGGTGACAGGACGATGCCGTCGTAGGCGTCGAGGTCCTCGACCCGCGTGCTGTTGCGCACCACGTCCAGCCGGCACCCCAGGCCCCGGAACAAAGCCGCCAGGTTGAATGTGAAACTGTCCTCGTTGTCCACCAGCAACAAACGCAGGTCTTCCGCCTCCCCCGCCGGGAACGGGTCCAAAAACGCATCCCGCGGCGCCGCCACATCCCTCCCCGAAACGATCGAGGGAGGCTCGCCCGCGCCAAAGCACAGCCCTCCGTGACCGATCTCCTCCAGCAACGACCTGGCCTTGGCACCGCACTCCCAGAACTCGTAGTCTGCGTCCGAATCCAGCAGCACCGTGGCCCCGGCCTGCAACACCAGGCGCCCTTCATCCAGGAAGGCCGTGCGAATCAGGATCGTCGCTCGAACGTCCCCCCCCGGTAATACGTGCACCAGAGTCCCGCCGTACGCACGCCGCGGCCCGCCCTCCAGGCGCGCCAGGATCTCCATGGCCTTCTTCTTGGGCGCCCCGACCAGCGTACCGGCATTCAGGCAAGACAGCAGCGCGTCCAGGCCGTCACAGCCTTTCTTCAGGGTGCCCCTGACTGTCGCTTCGGTGTGGACCACGGTCTCCAGCACAAGAGCGTCGCGATACCGCTCGACCCGCACGCCGTCGCACACCCTGTGCAGGTCGTGTCGCGCCAGGTCCACCAGCATGTCCAGTTCGCTTTTTTCCTTCTCGGACCGCAGGAGTTCCTCGAAGGTCGCCCGTTCGGCGTCGGTCAAATTCGCTCCGCCGCCCTCGCGCCGCATGCTGCCGCTGATGGGCCGGGTGGTTACCTCGCGACCGTCCACGCGCACCAGCAACTCGGGGCTGGCGCCCACCAGGCACGTCAGCGGAAAGTCCAGCACGAAACGGTACGGAGCCCGTCGCTGATCCATCGTTCTGGCCAGGAATTCGCGCATCCTTGCAACGTCGGTTGCAAAGGTCCAACGGCGCGACAGCACGATCTCGTATATGTCACCCGCGCGTAAATGCCCACGCGATGCCTCGAATGACGCGGCGAAACGGTCGCTGGTATCCTCCAACAACGTCGTGGCTGGGGGGGACACCCGCGCCGCTGGCTCACCGACTGAAGGCCATGGGACCTGCGTCATCCCGCCATCGACAACCAGGAATTCCAGGAACGGTTCGCTTGGCAGCGGCAGGTCCTCGTGGATATGGGCGGCCTCGTAGGACAGCAGTCCCAGCAGATGCAGTCCCTCGCGCCCTGCCTCCTCGGCCAGCACGCGAAGCACCTGTAACGGGGACGACCGCCGCAGGCGACGATCCTCGTATCCCACCGGCTCGATCGGGGGTACCGTCGAAGGCAGCCTTTCTGCCAACAGGCGCCCCTTGTCAGTCAGCCCCTCGACCTCCCAGCCGTCCGCCCTGGCAACGCCGCGCACATGCACGGTGCCGACCCGGAAAACTTCTCCCGCATACGCCAGATAAGGCGCCTGCGCCTGTGCCGACGCTGCCGCCACCTTCTGCCAGGATGTTCCCATTACCCGCATCTCCACCACTGCCACGCAACCATTAAATCACTGACCGGCATTTCACTTACATACCACGCATGGTAGCCATAACCGACAGCCGGGTCCAAGCAATGGAGGCAGGAAGGACGAAACCCAGGTCAGCCACGGCCCCCGATGAATACATCAGGATCGGGCTTGGGCAAAGCGGGAGCCACGCAGCCCTAGGCAGACACAGGCTTGGCCTGCCAGTTCAGTCGGAAGCCTTCACCCGTCAGAATCGCGGTTGATAGAACCTCGACCTTCCCGTCCTCGGGCAGGACGATTCTTGCGTCAGGCGCCGCGGCCAGTATGTCGCGCTGGATATCGATACCCGGAGCAACCTGGTACAGTTCCACGCCGCGCGCGGTCAGTCTGAAGTTGCCGACGTTGGTGCAGTAGAACACGTTCTGGCCCTTCTTCAGAGCCTCTTGCGCGCTGAACGTGATCTCCTCGACCTTCTCGACGAACTTGGGAATACCGGTCTTCAGGATCGACAGTTTACCGCCCTCGATCTTCATCTGCGCACGGGCCATCCACTGGCCAACGAACACGATATTGCGCGCGTAGGTGACGAGGTTGATGAAGCCGCCCGGGCCTACGTATTCCTTGACCGCAGGCGACTTCTTCGACACGTTCACGTTTCCCTTGGCATCGACCTGCAGCATGCCAAGGATCGTCACATCAAGGTGTTCCTCGATGTAGTGGAACATCTCGGCCGAGGTGATCAGTTTCTGCGGATTGATAGCCATCCCGAAGAAGAAACCCGGCGCCGGAGTCCCGCCGATGACGCCGGTCTCGATCATGAAAGTGATCTCGCGACCCAGGCCACCCTCGACTGCCAGCCGGCCAACCTCCTGTGGAAGGCCGTAGCCGATGACCGTTCGTACGCCCGGAAAACCGACACCGGCAAACACGGCCGCAGCCTGGCGCGCCAGTGCGTGTTCGACCGGGCCACGCACCGGGTCCAGCTTGGTCACCTTGTTGAAGGCCGCCAATTTCTCCATCGTAGGCTTCAGTTCCGCGTTCTGCCCCAGCGTGAACTGCTTGAAGCACTTCTTCTGGGGAATCATCAATGTCTGTTCGTTGCGCGGGTTCACGACGATCGCATCGACCTGATCCTCGCGAAGAAAAATCGCACTGTCGTCACGCGGAATGATGCCAGTCACCGAGATGATCACGAAGCCCTTGTTCGCCCTGGCCGCCAGCGCGCCCTCGCGGACCTCCGTGTACATGGGGCTGTCCTTCATGTAGATGTTGCCGTCGGCATCCGCGTATGTGGCCATCAGGGCTGTGGTGGTGATCGTCGGCATCCGGTAGCGCAGCTTGTCGCCCTCGACCGACACCAACTGCTGGCCCTTGCCCTTCTGGATCACAGTTCCTGTTCCGACGCGCGGATCCACGAACGTCCCAACACCGACGTCTGTCAGGACCGAATCCTCGCCGCGCCCCTGCGCTTCGATCAGATGAGTAATGGTCCCCTGTGGAATGACCGACAGGGTGACCTCGTCGCGATCGGCCATGTCCAGCACGGCGCGAACCGTCTCGTGGTGGCCGCTGATGAACCACGTGATCAGTCCCTTCTTGCAACACTCCTCGACACTGCCCGGCGCCTTGCCGCGAGCTCCGGCCCCCCCCGCGCTGATCCAGGTGATATTGGCCGGATGGCCGGTCCTTTGGAACGAATCCCGCACCAGGTGATAGCAGGCCGCCGGACGCATGCTGGCTGTCATACCGCAACCGACGATTACCGCTCCGTCGGGAATGTTCCTTGCCGCCTGACGACCCGTCATGAACTTGGCGCTATTGACGCCCACAGGCATGTAGTCAAGGTCGATCTTCCCTTTGTTCAACGCCCACGTGAGCGCCGACTTCATCACAGATGCCTTCATCCACAAGCCCATCTTCGACCTCCCTGACTGCCGGAAAAAAAACGAACCGACTGCGCGCTTTATTACTGTATTCGCGGGGGAATTCAACAGATATTCTTGAATCGGAGCGGGAATCGCTGGGAGATGCCGGTATTTCCACGCATCCCGCCATACGGCCTGCCGATCCAATCCCGGTATATCCTTCGGAGAGACGTGAGCCTTCCCGACGGCATGAGCCCAAAATGAAAACATGGCTTTCTTCACGACACCGTCAGGGGGTAGCATCGTTTGCAAGGCACCTGTTGCAACGCCCATGGAGATGACGGCCAAAGGCTGGAGCATGACGATGGTTACCCGTTCCGAAAACCACGAACTGGCATCGACCTTCCTGACTGCAACGGCAAGCCTCGTGGAAACGTTCCTGTCACAAACGATGGACAGGCGCGACAAGGCCCCACCCAGACTGATCGCCGCCATGCGCCACACTCTGGAGGCTGGCGGAAAGCGCATCAGACCCGCGCTGTGCCTTGCTGCCGCCGAGGTCGTTGGCGGGTGCGCCGATGACGCCTTGCCAGCTGCCTGCGCGATCGAGATGCTGCACACCTATTCGCTGATCCATGATGATCTGCCGGCCATGGACAACGATGATTTTCGTCGAGGGCGGCCGACCTGCCACGTCGCCTTCGACGAGGCAACGGCGATTCTGGCAGGCGACGGGCTTTTGACCGACGCATTCTCTCTGATGACCGAATCCCCGCGCGATTCCGTTCGCGTGTTGCTGGCAGTCAGGGAACTGGCTGGTGCCGCAGGGTCGCAAGGCATGGTTGGCGGGCAGCAACTGGACCTGGAGGGTGCCGGAAAGCCGGTTGGCCTGGCCGACGTCGAGCGCATCCACGCCGGAAAGACCGCAGCTCTCCTTGGGGCCTCGGCCGCAATCGGATCAATCCTGGGCGGAGGTAGTGTCGAGGCAGTCGCATCACTGCGCTGCTACGGTATCGCCCTGGGGATGGCGTTCCAGGCCATGGACGACGTGCTGGACACCACCGCCAGCCGCGAGGTCCTTGGAAAGACGCCAGGAAAGGACCAATCGCGCCAGATGCCGACGCTGGTTAGAGCCCTGGGCGTGGATGGCACCCGCAGGTGGGCCGAAGACTGGTCCCGCCAGGCACTTGAAGCCCTGGAACCGGTTGCCAACAGACCGGCGGCAGCCATCCTGCGCGGGTTCGTAGCGCTGTGCATGTCGCGAAATCATTGATCCCAAGGCAGACCAGCCCAGTCCCTAGCCGGGGACCGATTCCATGTCCTCCCAACCCCCGTGTGCGACATTCACAGCCCGGTCCAACGCGTCAAGAATCTCCCGTGCAAATCCCGGAGGTGGTCCAGCTGCCAGGGACCCGAAATTCCCGTCCTGCGCCTGCAAATCCAGGGAAGCGTTTCCACCCCCGACTTCCGCCGTTCCTGCTGCCCTCGCAAGCACTCGATCGCAGGCCATCGAGAGGTGGTCTGCATGGACCTCATCGAAGGTCTCGAGCGTTGCCCCGAATCGGTCGTGATAGTCGATGATCGCCTCAAGCGTCCTGGCGAACAGTTCCTCGCGGCTGGCCACCTGCGGCCTGATCCTCGCGTATGCAGCCCGTGCGATCTCCGGCATCCGGTCTCTGAGAGCCACCGATATCAGCGTTTGTTTGGACAGCGCCTGTATCCGCTGTGGCTGCGACTTTTCAAGCGCGGCCTGGTCCCGCGCGATGGCGCTGGCATGACGCGCCCGCAGGCAGTCCATCCAGTATCCGGTGTGCACGAACATCATCCGCGGCATCAGCGAAGGCGACACCTTCTGCGTCGCCTTGACCACATCGAAGAAGGCCTTGCGTTGCTGAGGTGGAACCTTGCGCGTGTAGTAGGCGAAGGTACCGGTCATCATGGAACGGTTCCGCCACAGGCTGACCAGCATCGCCTCCTTGACCTTGGGCCGACGCTTGATCCCGGCCAGGAAAGCCAGGGCGCGCTGCGTGTAATCAGCCGGGTCGTGCACCCGATCCCAGTAGTCGGCCAGGCCCTCCATGAGTTCCACGCGCGTCATCTGTGCAGGCAATATGTTGGTCGTAATATCCAGTCGATCCCGCATGTCATCCGTGAAGGCAACCAGACGCCCCTGCCGCTTCAGGTCGTACCACATCTTCGTGCCGGGGGGCGCTATCAACGGGTGACACTGGTGGTGCGTGATGTTCGCGTCACGCAGGAAAGCCGCAGTCCGTTCAAACGCCGTCGCATCGTCGCTGTCGGTCCCGATTATCATATGAGCCATTACGACGATGCCGTACGACTGGATCTTCTTCACGGCCTGGACGATGTCTCCCTTCAGGTTCTGGTGCTTGTTCATGTCCTTCAGGGACGCGGCGCTGGTCGATTCGATGCCTATCTGCACCTCGACGAAATTCGAGTCGGCCAGCAGTTCCAGCAACTCGTCGTCCTCGGCAATCGTGATGTCAAGCTGCGTCAGGAACCCCAAAGGCAGCGAGAACGAGTTGTTCAACGGCCCCAGTTTGCGCAACAGGTCCTTCACATAAGCGCGATCGGCCGCGAAGTTGTCGTCCGCAAACATCACCATCTTGGCGCCCAGCCGCTCCAGTTGGCGCACCTCGTCCAGCACCCGCTCGACCGGCTTCATGCGTACCTTGCGACCGTAGGTATAGATCACGTCGCAGAACGCGCAGTCGAAAGGGCAACCGCGAGCCGTCTGGACCGAGACCGCACAATACCGCCGGATGTCACCGCCTATCAGGTCCCACCTTGGAACCGGCGTGTTCGCCATATCGGGCTTCGCAACCTGCTGGTAGACATCTTTCGGACAGCCGGCCGCCATGTCGCGAACAAAACGCGGCCAGGTGTCCTCGACCTCGCCCCAGAACAGCGTTCCAACCTTCTCGTGCAGACGCGCCATCATGGTTCCGGCGCCGATGCCACCCACCACTATCCGCCCCGAAACACCATGCTGCTTGCACAATTCAACGATGGCCAGCGTGCGCCGCAACTGATTGGTCGTCAGCGTAATCCCTATGACATCGAAAGGTTCGGACTTCAGCAACCCATCAACCGGACCACGCAGGTTCTCGTCGTGAATGCGGACGTCATGCCCCTCGGGAGTCACTGCCGCGACAGCCGCAAGCGCGTGTGGCGCAAAAAATGCCGGCGAATCCAGATAGGGAATCTCGCGCATTACACGAGTCAGGATGTCCTCGCTGCTGCCAGGGTTGATCAGCAGAATCTTCATGAACGTACCTCGCTGTCAATGCCGCTTCAGATGCGGCGAGGATAGGAAAATGAGGGCCGGACGGCAAGCCTTACGGGTCCACTGAAGCTTGTGTTCAAGCAACAGGCTGAATTATAGTTTGCTTCAATGAGTGGCTAGCACAGTTCAGAATCCAGGCGAAACTCGGTGTCAACCGTGTGGAAGCCTGCTGTGGGAAGGAGACTTGGACAATGCCGACTGGAACGCCCATCAACATCCTGCTGGTGGAAGACGATCCGGCACACGCCGAAATCGTCCGGCGCAACCTGACGGATTTCCCGGTTGAAAACCGGATGGTCCACCTCGAGGACGGCCAGGCTGCTCTGGACTACCTTTTCCACCAGGGCATCTTCACGGACCAGACTGCATATCCGCAGCCGCACATGATCCTCCTGGATCTGCGTCTGCCCCGGGTGGACGGGCTCGAAGTGCTTTCGCGAATCAAGCAGGACCCTGGTCTGCGCCACATTCCGACAGTCGTGCTGTCGACGTCCAACGCCAATGCGGACATCCTGAAAGTCTACGAGCAAGGCGCCGGGTCCTATCTGGTCAAACCTGTCGATTTCGACAAATTCAAAAGGCTGATGGAATCATTCAAATTCTACTGGCTGACCTGGAACCGCTTCCGGGCCTGACCAAATCCGGCTCTATCAGGCATCTTTACGCGATGGAACGTGGCCGGTTCGCGCCCTGGTCGGCAGGGTAAAGCGGAACGTCGCACCCATTCCCAGGCCTTCCGATTCGGCCCAGATCCGCCCGCCATGCGATTCCACAATACTGCGCACCAACGAAAGGCCCAGGCCGGTACCGTCGGTATTGGTATCCAGGCGCTTGAACAGACCAAAGATTTCGTCCAGATGGCGCGACTCGATACCGCGTCCGTTATCGCGGACAAACAAAACCGTATCAGTCCCCTGCCGCTCAAAGCCGACCTCGATGCGCGGAGCCGGCTGGTCCCCCAGGAACTTGATCGCGTTGTCCAACAAATTCTGGAACACCCCCACCAGACGTGGTCGGTCCCCGACAAGTTCCAATGGTTCGACCGGGATGTCTATAATCACCCCGCGCACGGAAGCCTGGCCTGCCACAAGACCCTTGGCCTCGTCAACCAGGTCCCGCAGTGACACCGTCTCTTCGGCACTCTGGACCCGTCCAGCGCGCGAGATTTCAAGAAGTTCCACCTGCATGCGGGATACCTTGTTCGCCGCCTTGCGAATGAAACCAATATCAGTCTGTACCTTCGCCAGATCACCGTTCGCCAGATCAAGTTCAAGGAAGCCTGAGAAAGCCTCGATCGTCAACGCCGGACTCTTGAGATCATGGGACACCAGATAGCAGAATCGCTCCAGTTCGGCGTTCTTCTCGCGCAACGATTGCGCGTGCCTGGCACGCTCGGCGACGTCGTCCAAGAGGCTGGTTTCGACCCTCCGGCGTTCGTTCACCTCGGCCAACAGACGCTCGTTGGCTCCCAGCAGATCTTCGGCCTGGCTGCGCAGGCGTGTTCGCAGCCTGGACATCTCCAGGTGCGTGCAGATGCGAGCACGCACTTCCTCGATCTTGAACGGCTTGTTGATGAAATCCACCGCACCCAGCCGAAGGCCCTGGATCCGTTCCGCGGCGTCCGAGGACGCACTCAGGAATACAACCGGGATGTCCTGGCTCTTGGGACTGACACGCAGGCAACGCAAAACATCGAATCCGTCCATGCCCGGCATCCGGATATCAAGAAGGATAAGGTCCGGCGGGAACGCCTCGACAAGATCAAGAGCCTCCTGGCCGCTGCCAGCCGAACGGACCCAATAGCCCTCCCCTGCAAGCAGGTCGCTCATCAACTCGAGGTTCGCCGGCGAGTCGTCCACCACTAGAACGCCACACCCGTCAACTCCGGTCAAACCCATGTCAAATTTTCCTTCGCCATCGAAATTCCCGTCGACTCCGGAATCGTGCAAGGGCGAACCGCCCAGGCAATCCGTATGAAGGCGGGATGATACTGGTCCGCTGATCCCGTGACAAGCCGATACCAGGAACACGCCTTCGTCGCGCGGTCCGGTCTAACCTTTATGCCCCGACCCGGGCTACAATACTTCGACGACTTGCTGCGAAACGGGTTTTCGACCGGTTTCATGGAGGGCTAGTGAACCCCGAGGGAATCGGCATCATCATGATCGTGGATGACGAGCCGGCTCATATCGTTGCCGTCAAGAGGAGCCTGCTGACGGCCTGGCCGAACGTGACACTGTGCACTGCCAGCTCGCTGCAGGAATGCCGGGAGGTCGTGACAGCCAGCGCACCCGATATCGCCCTGATCGACTTGAACCTGCCCGACGGACGAGCGACCGAGTTTCTGTCAAGCCTCCCTGAAGCCGGTAGATTTCCGGTCATCGTAATGACCAGCCAGGGTGATGAACAGGCTGCCGTCGAGGCCCTCAAGGCCGGCGCGATGGACTATGTAGTAAAGTCATCGGCGGCATTCGCGGACATGTCGCACGTCATCGATCGCGTCATGCACGATTGGCAGGCGCGAAAAGACCACCTGCGAGGCCAGCAAGAACTGTTTAACTCCCGCGAGCAACTGCGCGCACTGGCCGGGCGGCTTCAGGCGGTTCGCGAGGAGGAACGAAAAGCCCTGGCACGCGAAATTCATGACGTGCTGGCCCAGGATCTGACCTGCCTGAAGATCGACCTTGCCTGGCTGCGCGGCCGACTTGAGCGACCAGGCGCGGCCTTGACCATGGAAACCTTGATCGATCGGGTGGTCGAGATGAGCGACCTGGCGGATCATGCAATCCATGCCGTGCAGCACATCGCCACCGCCCTGCGTCCGGCGGTGCTCGACAGCCTGGGACTGTTCGCCACCGTGGAATGGGTGGCACGGGACTTCCAGGGTCGAAATGAAATCCCGGTCGAGACGAGCGTTGACTGGGACGACCTTCCGGTGGATCCCAATGTTGCTACTGCGCTGTTCCGAATCCTGCAGGAGGGGCTGACCAACGTCGCTCGTCACGCCGGCGCCACCCGAGTACATATCGTCCTTAGACCGGACGGCGATGACCTGGTGTTGCGTATCCTGGACAACGGCGACGGCATCCCACTGGAATCGCTGACCCACCACGAATCCATCGGCTTGGCTGGCATGCGGGAGAGGGCGCATCTGCTGGGGGGAAGTTGCGAGATTTGCCGAGGGCCCGATTCCGGAACATTGATCGAGGTGCGGCTGCCGCGTGGAAACAGACAGGAACCCCTGGAGACAACGCCATGAACATCCTCCTGACCGATGATCATGCGGTCCTGAGGAAGGGCCTGATGCAGATCCTGGCCGAGGCGTTTCCCGAAGCGCACTTCGGCCAGGCCGGGTCGGTAATGGAAGCCCTGGCCGCCCTGGGCCGGGAAAGCTGGGACGTGCTGGTGCTGGACATGTTCATGCCGGGTCGCAGCGGCCTCGAAGTACTGCACGAGGTGAGGACCCAATATCCCAGCCTGCCCGTCCTGGTCCTGAGCAGCGCGCCGGAGGAGCAATTGGCGGTCCGGGTACTGAGGAGCGGCGCCCGGGGGTACCTTAACAAACAGGTAGCGGCCGAGGAACTGGTCCTGGCGGTCCGAAAGATCCTGGCCGGGGGGCGGTACGTCAGCGCCAGCCTGGCCGAACGGTTCGCAAACGAGATCTGGCAGGCTGACGAAACGCCGCACGACCGCCTGTCCGACCGGGAGTACGAGGTTCTGCGACGGCTGTGTTCGGGTCAGTCCATCCAGGACATGGCCCGCGAACTTTCCCTGAGCCCCAAGACGATCAGCACCTACCACACCCGCATCTGGGAGAAACTGGGCGTGACCAACGACGTCGAACTGGTCCGCTATGCCCTGACGCATGGACTGGTCTGAACACATCATGCCCGGAGGGGCTTACGGCCCGGACCGACAACTGCCGGCAAACCTTGGGGTCATGGATCAGCCGATAGTTTTGTAGTCCCTCGCCTACACCTTTTTCAGCCAAGGCCGATAGATCGGAATCCTGGTTCGCACGTATTATCGCGATGCAACGGAGTCGACCAGTTTGCGCGTTCTAATTTACGTGCCGATCGTCCACTCCGAAGCTGATATGGGCAGCCTCCTGGCCGATGTCCGCCGCGGGTTTTCCGAGATATACGGCGAGGACGCATGGAAACGCAGGGCCGCGGCGGTCGATGCGATGTGGAAGGGCCTGAACGACCGGCTGGGCGCGATGCCGTTGGTCTGGAGCCAGGTCAGGCTGTACCAGGACGGGCTGCCGGTCTGCGGGCGCGAGATCGACATCGTCCGGGACGTGGCGACGACGGGAAGCCAGAACCATTCCTTGCTGCTGCGCCTGATCGAGCGCGGCGCCATCCTGATGGGTACCGAGGATCCGAAACTGATGATCCGCGAATACCAGCGCACCAAGGCACTGGTAACGGCAACGATGGAAAACGTGCCCAACGGCACGCTGGATGAACTGCGACGCGAGGGGGACATCATCCTGGCCGAGCGCGACACCTACATCGCACAACGGATCGCGGAAACACTGCAGGAAGGCGAGACAGGGATCGCGTTCCTGGGAATGCTGCATCGCGTGGATGAAATAATCGCGGACCAGGTCCAGGTAAGGCAGTTGATTCACAGTCTCCCGTTCGGCTCGAACCCGTATCAAAAAAGGAAGGACGGCGACAATGAAAGCAGACACGAAGAAACCTGATTCGGGTTCCGGCGACGCTCTCCAGTTACGGATCGCCGAGGCAGGGGGAAAGGATGTCGGCCGAGGAATAGCGCGCCTGGATCCGAAGGACCTGGCCCAGCTTGGCGCGGCCGTGGGGGACATCCTTGAAATCGCAGGTCAGCGAACCACGGTCGCCAAGGCCATGCCCTCGTACGCCGATGCCCGCGGAAAAAGCGTGATCCAGGTTGACGGCATCATTCGCGGAAATGCAGGCGTGGGCCTGGACGACCGGGTGACCGTGCGCAAGGTCCGCCACCTCGCGGCCCTGACCATCGCGGTGAGGCAGGTGGGCGGTTCCGCGGCGGCCCTGAAGCGCGACGACTCGCGGTATGTGGGGCGCCTGCTGGAGGGCCTGCCGGTCGTGGCCGGAGACCGGGTCAGGGCCGCGCTTTTCGGCGCCCGCTTCCAGGATTTCGAGATCGTATCCACCAAGCCGAAGGGCGTCGTGGTAATCGGTGCCCAGACCGAGATTTCGATCGAGGCCGACAACGGGCCCCGTGGGACGAAACCGGCTGGTGTTTCATACGAGGACGTGGGCGGGCTGGGCAAGGAAATCCGGCGGCTGCGCGAGATGATCGAACTGCCACTGCGCTTTCCGCAGGTCTTCGAGCGGCTGGGCATCGACGCGCCGAAGGGCGTGCTGCTGCACGGCGCCCCGGGTACTGGCAAGACACTGCTGGCCCGCGCCGTCGCGCACGAAACGGAAGCTGCCTTCATTTCGGTCAGCGGACCTGAGGTCATCCACAAGTTCTACGGGGAAAGCGAAGCCAAGCTACGAGGGATCTTCGAGCAGGCTCGAAAGAGCGCCCCATGCATCATCTTCCTGGACGAGATCGACGCCATCGCGCCCAAGCGGGAGAACGTCCAGGGCGACGTCGAAAAACGCGTCGTAGCACAGTTGCTGGCCTTGATGGATGGACTGGAAACGCGCGGGCAGATCATCGTCATCGCGGCAACCAACCTGCCTAACCTTCTGGACCCGGCGCTGCGGCGCCCGGGCCGCTTCGACCGCGAGATGGAGATCGGCATTCCGGACACCATGGCGCGCCGCCAGATCCTGGACATCCACACGCGCGGCATGCCCCTTGCGGACGACGTCGACGTGGGCAAGTTGGCGGCCTCGACGCACGGCTTCGTAGGCGCCGACCTCCAGGCGCTGTGCCGCGAAGCAGCGATGACGCGACTGCGGGCGGTCATGCCCGAAATCGACATGGCGGCCGAGGCGCTGCCGTACGAGGTTCTGGTGTCCCTGAAGGTCACCATGGACGACTTCCTGGCCGCCAAGAACGAGATCGAACCTTCGGCTATCCGCGAGGTGGTCGTCGAGGTTCCCGATATTGCCTGGGACCAGGTCGGCGGCCTGGCCGGGGTCAAGCGGGAACTGCGCGAAGCGGTCGAATGGCCGTTGACCCACGCACACCTGCTGGAACGAGCCGGCGTCAAGGCGTCGAAGGGCATTCTACTGTACGGGCTTCCTGGCACCGGGAAGACCCTGTTGGTGAAGGCAGTCGCGTCGCAGAGCGGCGTAAATTTTATTTCGGTGAAGGGCCCTGCGCTTTTGTCGAAGTTCGTGGGCGAAAGCGAAAAGGGGGTGCGCGAGGTCTTCAAGAAGGCGCGCCAGGCCTCGCCGTGTATTCTGTTCTTCGACGAGTTCGACGCGATCGCCTCGACGCGATCATCCTCCGACGACGGATCGGGTGTCGCCAAGCGAGTAATCAGCCAGATCCTGACGGAACTGGATGGCATCGAGGATCTGAAGGGCGTCCTTGTGATCGCCGCGACCAACAGGCGCGACATGCTGGATCCGGCCCTTCTGCGGCCTGGCAGGTTCGACCTGCTGCTGGAGATCCCACCGCCAGACCTGGATGGCCGCACCGAAATTTTCGCGATTCATCTGAAGAACCGTCCGATCGGGGACGGCGTGGTTCCCAGGGAACTTGCTGGCGAAACGGAAGGCATGACGGGTGCGGACATCGACTCGATCTGCCGACGTGCGGCCCGCATGACCGTACGTGAATTCCTGTCCAGTCATCCCGACGGCCAGGGCTTCGAGGCCCTGGTGATCGGCCGGAAATCTCTGCTGGACGCAATCCGGGAAACACGTGACACCCGCGAACCGATGGGGAGGCCGACATGAGTACCCAGAACAGCACGCAGCCTGCAGCCGGTGGACGTTGCCGCGAACCGGTGCGATTCCGCGGAAGCATCTACTACCGTGACGCAATGGAGCGGGCGCGTACGCTGATCGCGATGTCGACCTTCTGCCGCGAGTGGGACACCAGCCTGCATTTCATCGGAACGCAATCGGATTGCGATCAGACGCGCGCCGACGTCGCCGAGCTCGACAAGGACACCGCACTGGCCGTGAGGTTCACGGCTGCATTGCCCCAGTCCGGCTGCCCGGCAACCGACCGCAAAAGGCGCAGTCAGACCATACGAACGGCCATGAACGACGCGATCGCGCTGGACCCCGAAGCAATCGTCTGGGTCGAACTGCCCTTGGGAACCGACAGCACACTGGGAACATATGCGCCCACCTTAAGGTCCCACAAGGCCTGTATCCAGAACCTCACCGCGGCAAATGCGCCCATCCTCTTTGCCGCCTACCGATTTGACGGCCTGTCCGACGCTGCAGCCAGGACCTTGATGTCGTCCAGCGATCTCGTCACCAGCGCCCCCTTCGCGGTCGCATTCTGCCGGGACTACTTGAACACGCTTCAGGCATCGTCCGTCGGGGACGTTCCTGCTGACCTTGAATTCCTTACGCCTCCGGGTGGCACCAGCCTCAGACGATTGATGCGATCGGAAAACATGGTCACGCTGGGACAGATGGCGGCCGGTATCGCCCACGAACTGGGGAACCCCCTGGCGATCATCAGTTCCGGCCTCCAGTACCTGCAGGGCAAGCACAAAGGAGACGATGACTCGCCCGATGGCGAGTTCACCCGGATGGCGCTGGAAAGCGTCGATCGCATGGACGGAATGCTGCGGACAATGCGGGACTTCGCCGCATCAAAGCAGAACCCGGCGATCGACGTGGACCTGAACACAGTGATTTCGGAGGTGCTGACTTTCACGGCACCGGAATGCCGGCGGCGTGGGGTGCGCTTTACGATGCTGGCGGACAGTACGTTGCCGCCGGTCAGCATGGACATCATCGGCCTGAAGGGGATTGTCCTGAACCTGATCAAGAATGCCCTGGACGCGATGCGCGAGCGCGGCGACACGCTGACCGTCCGCACACGGTGGTATCCGGATTCCAGCAGCGCCTCGGTCGAGGTCGAAAACAACGGGCCTCCCATCCCGGACGAGGTCCTGCCAAACCTGTTCCGGCCCTACTACACCACCAAGACCGAAGGAACGGGGCTGGGCCTTTACCTGTCGAAGCAGATCGCCGGGGCCCATGGCGGCGACGTCCTCGGACAGAACATCGCCGGTTCGGTCCTTTTCACTCTGGTGCTGCCTGCCGTCCAAACATCCGCGGGGAAAGAATGGCACGCCTGATGATCGTCGATGACGAACTGGACTGGTGTCGCATCCTCACGACCGTGCTGCACGACCGGGGCCACGAGATCGCCGCGGTCCAGTCCGGAGAGGCAGCACTGGACTCTGCCAGAAAGACCGTCCCGGACATCGTCCTGCTGGACCTGAATCTAGGCAAGATGGACGGGCTGGAGGTACTGAGGCGCCTGAAGCACGAATTCCCTGCCATCATGGTAATGATGATGACGGCCTACGGCAGCATTCAGGACGCGGTCGCAGCCATGAGGCTGGGCGCCACCGACTTCATCTCCAAGCCGTTCTCCAACGACACGTTGCTGGAAAACATCGACGCGCTGATACAAATCTCTGCCGGGCGACAACCAGATGGACTACCGGAGGTCATCGGGACCAGCAGGGCATTTCGCGACGCCATGGACATGGCCATGCGATTCGCGGTGCCTGATATCAACGTGCTGCTGCTGGGCCAGACCGGAACGGGCAAGGAACTGTTCGCACGGACCATCCACCAAGCCAGCAAGCGGCGGTCACGCCCGTTCGCCGCGGTCGATTGCTCGTCGCTACCAGAGACGCTGTTCGAAAGCGAGTTGTTCGGCCACGAGCGAGGCGCGTTCACGGGAGCGACGTCGACGCGGGTCGGCCGCTTCGAGGCAGCCCAGGGCGGAACCCTCTTTCTGGACGAGATCGGCAATCTGCCGATGCCATTCCAGGCAAAACTGCTGCGCGTGCTGCAAGAGCGAAGCTTTGTGCGGGTAGGCGGCAGGGAAACCATCCGTCTGGACGTACGCGTCGTTTCCGCGACCAATGTTAACCTCAGGGAAGCGGTCCGCGACGGCCGCTTTCGCGAAGACCTGTATTACCGCCTCAACGAGATGACGATCGAACTGCCACCACTGCGTGATCGCAACGGCGACATCGGTCCGCTGGCCCGTCATTTCGTTCGCTTGTATTCAAGCCGGTTCGGCTGCGCAGCCGACGGCATCTCGGATTCGGCTCTTGCCATACTCGAAGCCTGGACCTGGCCCGGCAACATCCGCGAACTGGAAAACGCAATGAAGTCCGCGGTTGTACGCGCGGACGACGTGGTCCGCCCCGAGCACTTGCCCGAAACCATCACCCGTGACAGCCGATCAAGCAAGATCAGCATTGCGAACGTTGCTAACGTTGCGAACGCTGTTTCCATCCCATCGGCGAAGACCGAACCCGAGACCGAGGAATCGGTTCGAATCGACATATCCTTCGCGATTGCCACGACAGACCTCGACATGAAGTCGGTCGGCAACCATGCTGCCGAACAGGCAGAGCGCTCGTTTCTTAGCTCGCTGCTGATGAGGCAGCATGTCAGCCCGGCGAGGCTTGCCGGAATGCTGAACGTCGATCCTAAGACGTTACGGACCAAACTGAAAAAGTACGGGTTGGATCGCCTTTATCCCGCAGCGCCACGCAACGGTCGCGACGCATCCCACGGCCCTTAGGCCTTTCGGAGTTTTTACTCTGCCGGCCGCAAACTGGCGGATGGAAACGGTCACGACCTTCCTGGGATACCTAGAGCAAGATCTGCGGCAGGGTAATAATGAACGCATCACGATCGACATGGATTTCATACGCAAAGCAACACAGAAGATGTCTCGTCTGCTGGATGACCTTCTTGAGATAAACCGCGCTGGACGGATTTCGAGTCCTTCGGTTGAAATGAACCTTGTCGATATCATCCGGGAAGCCTTGAACGGAGTTGCTGGCGCAATTTCGAAACGCGGCGTGGATGTCCGGGTGATGGTCCCCAGCCTGACCCTGATCGGGGATCGCATGCGACTGGAGGAGGTCTGGCAGAATCTGATCGAGAACGCTGTCAAGTACATCGGCGATCAGCCGTCACCCCGGATCGAAATCGGCGCCGAGTTGCAGGGCACCGATACCGTGTTTTTCATTCGCGACAACGGTATGGGTCTGGGAACCTGCTTCCGGTTCACTCTTCCACTGGCGCTGACCAGCGGAACCATCGCGACACACTGACGACTACTCATCGAAGAAAGCGAAACCGAGCGGTCGCGCGGCATGGATTTCACGCCCGGGATCGGGGTAGACTTCCGGGAGACCGTTCCTTTCATCCCACCTTATTCATCCAAGGCTGAAATTCAGCGAACAAATCGCACATAACGCCTTGAGATTATTATCACCTTCATCTATCATGAGCGCAACTGGAGGCGACCGTGGCGGGTGGTGAGCAGGAAACTCTCTGGAGCCCGT
>CAIZWN010000044.1 GCA_903936705.1 uncultured Myxococcales bacterium | reverse complement strand
GTGGTCTTGCTGGTCGAGGCCGTTGGCAGCGGTTGTGCCCTGGGCTGACGTGATCGGCGTACTGGCCGTCGTCTGCTGCGAAGAGGTCGATGCACTGGTCGAATTCCTCGGCGGCGTAGCGGTCCGGCAGCAGCGGCGGCGAGGCGGTGGGCAGTTCGAGGTGCTTGAGGATCTTGTGAATGACGTCCGGGTCGGTAAGGAAGGCCAGCACGACCATACCCGGAACACAATGCCCGTGCTCAATGAAACATCAAAACTTGATCGTGCGCCCAAGGCCTGACTGTCAACGATTCGCGCTGGGACCAGGCCAGAACTGTTCTCCTGAACATTGCGGGAAACTGTACCTGGGGTTGGGTTGCTCATCGGTTGCACCGCCGCAGGCAGTGTGCTCCGGGGTGCGAATGCTTGGAAGAATGCGGTTTACCGAGCGGTTACGGCCAAGCGGCAGTTGCAATCGCGTACTCCTGCCAGTACTATCAAACGTACGTTTGGGAGTACGGCAATGCCGAAGGCATCGAACATCGTTCCCGTGAGCGACTTCCGACAGGACGCCGCTGGGATCCTCAACCGCCTTGGTCGGAACAAAGAGCCTCTTGTCATCACCCGAAGAGGAAGGGCCGCTGCAGTACTGATGAGCATCGATGAGCACGAACGGTCGGAACACGAGCGTCAACTGCTCTATATTCTGGCCCGTGGGGAATCTGAGATTGCCGCTGGGAAGGGGCATGAACTGGACGACGTCCTCGCCGAGGCCGACAAGATCCTTGCCAGGAGTTGACGTTGCGGATCTTGCTGACTTCCTCTGCGCGTGCCCAGTTCCTTGAGGCGATCGAGTACATCCACAAAGACAACCCAATCGCTGCCGCCAAGATGCGTCAGAAGGCCGAGCGGGTTCTTCGTCGTTTGATTCGCTTCCCTGACTCGGGGCGGCTCATCCCCGAATTCCCTGATCTTCCATTCCGTGAGGTTCAGGTCCCACCCTACCGATTCTTCTATCGCAAGGAAGGTATGGTGATCTGGGTTGTCGGTGTCTGGCATGGGGCTCAAATCCCCGGAACTCCCGACACCTGAACTTGGTCAGCCTCACAAACAACCGTCCCCATTCGAAAACGCGGCCGTCGAACAGGCGCGTTGAAACAACGTCCAGCTTCCGTCACGCGGCTTGCTGACGCAACCCGCGCGCCGGCTCGGCCTGGCGGCCAACCACGGGCCGGCTCCCACAATCCACATCCAGCATCCAAGTCGAGCGAGGATTCCTGGTTTCGCAGGCGCGACGGTGGTCGCAAGGCCAGGGCGGTCGCCGAAGCCACCCTTGCCAAGGTGCGTGATGCGGCCGGGATCCTGACGCACCGATGAATTCGCTGGCAGCCCGCCAGCGCCAGCCTGCAGGCGTGGCCACACCGACGTCTATTCACCCGGACGGCCGCATCGAATAGGCGGTTTGTCTAGTCCGAAGGGTTGAACTTCACCATCGGAGCCCATCGCGACACGATCGTTTCGGCCGCACGCATTCCGTCCACGGCGGCGGACACGATGCCTCCAGCGTAGCCGGCGCCTTCACCAGCGGGAAACAGTCCGGCGATTGGCGATTCGCATTCGGCATCACGTGGCATGCGGACTGGTGACGACGTGCGCGTTTCTACGCCGGTCAGCAGCGCTTCCGGCATGGCAAAGCCGCGCATCCGCTGGTCCAGGAAGGGCAGGGCTTCCCGAATCGATGCCGCAACTACGCCAGGCAGGACGCCGGCGATGTCTCCGGGACGCACCGCCAGTTGGTATGTGGGTTGCACCTTACCAAATCCTGCCGATGGTCGCATGGCCATGAAGTCGCCTACCGTCTGTCCCACTGTTGCGTGACCGCCGCCACCGGTCTCGAAAGCCAGTCTTTCAAGTTGTCTCTGGAAGGCAATGCCGGCAAGCGGGGACGCATCGGGAAAGTCCTCCGGCCCGACCGTGACTACCAGTGCGCTGTTAGCGTTGCGTCCGTCGCGTGCATGCAGACTCATGCCGTTCGTGACGACGTGTCCCTGTTCGCTGGCCGCTGCCACCACGGATCCCCCAGGACACATGCAGAACGTGTAGACACCGCGGCCGCTGGGGGCCTGCCATGCAAGCTGGTAGCTTGCCGGTCCAAGTCGCGGATGCCCGGCAAGCTCGCGGTACTGGGCGCGATCGACGTCGGCCTGCAGGTGCTCGATGCGAACACCGACGGCAAACGGCTTGGGCGCCAGTTCCATCCCGCGGCGTTGCAGCATCGCGAACGTATCGCGGGCGCTGTGACCAATCGCCAGCAGAACCGCACCAGCCGGGATGCGTTCGCCCCCACCGATCTCGACGCCGGTTACCCGGCCGCCCTCTATCACCAGATCGGTCACAGTGGCGTTGAAACGAACCTCGGCGCCATGTTCCAGCAAGGTTGTACGCATCTGGCGTATCACCGAACGCAACCGATCCGTCCCCACGTGCGGGCGCCACGACCAGGCAACTTCGTCGGGGGCGCCTGCCTGCACCAGTTCCTGGGTGACGCGCTCGCAGCGAGGGTCCTTTGTGCGGGTGGTCAGTTTGCCGTCGCTGAAGGTGCCAGCCCCGCCTTCTCCGAACTGGACGTTGCTTTCGGGATCCAGCCGCCCCGCGCCCCAGAAGCGAGCTAACGATTCCACGCGTCGTTCAAGCGAATCGCCGCGTTCAAGCAGCAGTGGCCGGTATCCCATCCTGGCAAGCAGCAGGCCAGCAAACAGGCCGGCTGGACCTGTTCCGACTATCACCGGGCGGGCCGAAAGGATTGCCGTGCCGCAGGCGGGTGGGGTGTACCGGTCGGATGGCGTGGGCTGAATGTCAGGGTCACCTGCCAGGGCGCCCAGTACGATGGACTCGTCGCGAACCTCGACATCAACCACCAGGACGAACATCGTCATCTTGCGACGGCGGGCATCTATCGACCTTCGTACGATGCGCAGTGTGCGGATGCGTTCCGCCGGAAGGTGCATCCTTTCGGCAACGCACCTGCGTACGTCGTCCTCGTCACCATCGACACTGACGCGCACGGACGACACGCGGATCACGAAGGCGCTCCCGTGGATGCCTGGCCGCAGGATACGGGAGCGTCCGAGGCGGGTCAAACGCCGTGCGGGCATTGCCGACTTGCCCCTGTTGGCGCTGAGGGTGTAAACGAAATAGCCGGCGTGTTTGGCTGGCAGGTCGAAGGCGGGTGGCGATGCCGTTGGACTACGAGCGATTGAACCGAAAATACGGGCCGTGGGTATCGCTTGGTCTGGGAATAGCAACGGTTGTGTTCGTGCGACGGGGCGTGCGCTATGCGCCGATTGCCCTGGCGACCCTGATGTTGGCGTGGGGGCTTGCCTGGTTCCTGAAGCACCGCAGGAAGGTCGTGGCGGTTCCTGGCGGGACGCCGGACGCGTCGCCGGACGCATTGGCGGATGCATCGCCGGACGCCTTGCCGGACGCGTCGCCGGACGCGCAGCCAAATGCGCAGACGGTCGAATCGGGACTGCCGGATGGACGCGTGCGGATCAGGAGGCTGTTGCCGTCGGCCGGGGTGACAGCCTCGGTCGCCCTTTACCAGAACGTACTTTTCTATCTTGTTCCGGTGTGGGCGGCGTCCGCGACCTGGCCTTCGTCGAACGTGATCTTCCCTTTACTGCTTGGGGTAATGGCGTTCTTCAGTTGCTTTGAGTACCCCTATCGGGCCGTCGTGCTCGAGCGGCCGCTGGGACTGGGGGTGTTCAGCGGAGTTACGATGTTCGCCGCCCTGGTACCCGTTGCCACGGTGCTGCTGGAACTGCCGCTTCGTGTATCGATGCTGTCGTGCGCAGCCGTGGCGTCAATCGCGGCTTCGGCTGCGGTCATTGCCGCCAGGCGTACCGACCGGCTTCGCGGACTGTTGTGGTTCATTCTTGCAATCGGGCTGTCCACCGGCTCGATGGTGCTTGTCGCCCCATACCTGCCGCCGGTGCCGGTCGTATGCGCGCAGACCGCTGCCGGGACGGCGATTCAGGACCGCCAGCTGCTGGGGCAATCCGACCATTTTCAAGCCGAAGTTCAGCGCGTGTACGCATGGTTTCGGGTCGCGGCGCCAGCGCGCTGGAAGCAACCGGTTCAATTTCAGTGGTATCGGAACGAGGATCCATCTGGAGGTCCTCTGGACCACGAACTCAGCGGTGGACGCGAGACCGGTTTCAGGACCTGGACCTACCGGAACGCACCAGGGACCGGAGATTGGCGAGTGGATATGATCACCGATTCGGGGCAGCTTGTCGGTCGCGTTCGATTCCAGGTGGGCACGGTGACGGAATGATGGCTAGGGACTGTGTCTTATACTCCCTCACTGTGAGACATCACGCTTGACGTTAATCCTGCGTTGCGATACTATTCCCCATGATCATCTCGTTCAAGGACGGAGATACGGAGGCTCTCGCGCGGGGACGCCGAGTCCGTCGCTTCGCCGACATCGAGTCGGTGGCGAGGCGGAAGCTTCGCCAGCTCGAGATCGCGGCTCGGCTGGATGATCTCCGCGTGCCGCCTGGCAACAGGCTCGAGGCACTGAAGGGTGACCGCTCCGGGCAGCACATCATTCGCGTGAATGACCAGTTCCGGGTCTGCTTTCGCTGGACGAGCGCGGGCGCGAAAAACGTCGAGATCGTCGATTACCACTAGAGGAGGGAGATCATGACAAGACTCAAGCCCGTGACGCCGGGTGAGTTGCTGCTCGAGGAGTTCCTGGTGCCGATGGGCATCTCGAAGTACCGGCTCGCCAAGGAGATCGGGGTCTCTGCCCAGCGCATCGGAGAGATCGTGGCCGGGAAGCGCTCCATCACGGCCAACACAGACCTGCGCCTCTGCCGCTTCTTCAGCCTATCGAGCGGCTACTGGCTGCGGGCGCAGGTGGCCCACGACACCGAAGTGGCGGAAGCCGCGCTCGGCAAGGAACTCGCCCGGATCAAGCCCTGGGCGGGGACCGTGGCCTAGTTCGCGGACCCGCTTGTGCCTCCTCAAAAGTCCATCGGCCGTTTTCGGCCGGTATGAAGCGCCAGAACCGATACTGTTGACGGCGCGACGACTGAGAATCGGGCAGTCGTAGCAGGTGTTGAAAGGCCGTCGATGCGGGATCGGACGCACTCATCCGCCTGGGTCCGGATTCGCCTCGACGCAGGAGACCTTTCAGCTGTCGCAGCGCACGTACTGGTGGTGCAGCCTGCCTGCCTAGGGCTGGAAAAGACAAGCAATTCAACGCAGACGGATTATTGAGGAGGGACAGGATGGAATAAACCTAAGGCACAGGGTCCTGGAGGCTGGAATCCGGACGATCTGAAGGGTTCAATTCACAGGCGGCGGCGCGTCCGGTCCGCCAATGCGCACCAACGTCACCTCGAGACCAAGGTAAGACCAGGCGAGCTTGCTGCCGTCGAGGCGGCGCGTAACCTCTACTGGAATCCCGACTGGTCGCAGGACATGTACGCCGGCCTCGTAGGTTGCAACGACCGTGATCTGCGTCGTGAAGTCGGATTCAAGCACATCGTGAACGCCATTAGCCTCGGTGCCATCGCAACGCATGTCATGGATGACACCGCCGGCCGTGACCACCAAACGATCGCCACACTGCTCGATTCGCTGAAAGTGCTGGTAGATGGCGTCGTCGGGCAGCACAGGCTGACCATAACGCACTGCGCTTTCAGTCTTCCACATCCCTCTGAGGTCGGGTGCTTCTGCCACCAGTGGCTCGGTACATGTGGTCAGGACTGGTTGCGGAAACTCGGACCCATAGCCACCTGGCGGCGTATGGGCGATCGGAATGTCGGAGGCCAGTACTACCGCAGCAGGACTGTCGGCGGACTGTGGAATGTCCGAGTTGGAACCGGCACCCGCGTCATCAACACATCCCGGCAACACCAGGCAAGCGGCCACAACAGCGATCGCGGCGAGTTGCCGGGACACACGGGCGGGAAATGATGTCCCATGCCAATCGATTGTGAGGAGCAGCCGAACCGGATGCATGACCATCGAAGAACTCCTTCTGCAGACAGGTCGACCTGCGGCAAGGTCGGTAACGTAGCATGTAATCTGCACAGCCTGCAACGCGCCCACCGGTCCTCTGCAGGATCTCGATCTGCCGTTGGAGGGCGAAGTTTTCAAGGACCAGGTCGTCCCGGGTCTTGATCGTCGCCATGGCCAAACTGAACAGCTTCTGGAGCAATCGATTCATGGTTGGGCTGCCTGCCTGCCGAGGGCGGGAAAAGACCGGCAACTCCATGCAGATGGATTATTGAGGAGGGACAGCATGTCGGCGGAATGAGGAAGTATCAGCCGTTCCCAGCCATGCCACTCACCATTCGTGCCGCAGCCCACGAGATCCAGGCCACCGCGCCCAGGGCCGACATCATGCGAGTACTCCGGCTGGATCGCCAGATGCGGGCCAGCCAGGTTTCAAAGACCTCACCTGCGGGTCGGGTGAATCTGAAGGCAATCAGGGCAGCCAGCAACAGGAAGAACGTTGCAGGACCGAACAGGTGTCGGGCAATAGCGTCGCCAAAGTCCCCATGCGCCGTCGCGCACCATGATCGGACCAGGCCGCATCCCGGACAGTCGATGCCGCCGGTCAAATGGCGAAACAGGCATAAACTGGTGGTTCCCTTCAAGCGGATTGGATCACAGATAATGGCCGCCAGAATGGCTAACCACGCGATCAGGTGGAAGGCGTCCGTCTTTTTTGCCAAGCGGGCCGTAACAGTTCGCTGGAGGGGCGCATCCACCGCATCCTGCCCCATAAGACGTAGGGAATCAGGTCTTTCGCAACTGAAGTCCATTCGAGTCGGTCATCTTGCCGGTGGCCACCAGGATCAGGTCGATGAGTGTCCAGACGCCGCAGCCGCCCAGCGTCAGCAACTTGACGACACCAAGACCGGTATATCCCAGGTAGAACCGATCGACGGCCAACCAACCCAGGAAGAACGACAGCAGCAGGGTGGTAAGCCATTCCTTTTCCGAAAAAAGCCCTGGAACATCGGCGGCCTGGAACCACATTCCTCCGGATTCCTTTCTGATCAGTGTGTTGCACTTCAAGGAACCGTTGCGGACCATCATCTGGAGGTCCAGAACCGTGTGAGGTCCGTCCTCGCTGCCCATTCGTTGGACGAAGAACGTATCAACGGTGCTCATTCAAGATGTCCCGAAAGAGGAGAAATGTAAGTAACAGCCACCTATCTGGATGTCAACTATGACAACCCGGTTTCGCACACCTCTGCAAAACCGGTTTGGCGCCTATTCGGAACGATGTGGCCGCAACGTCGCAGCCGCACAGCTATGAAGCTGACAACCGTAACCAGGACGGCCCATTCGAGGATCGCGATGCCCCAGACCGAGGCGCGCTGCACGCCCGACGCCGCTGGCCCCCAGGCCGGCCACGATGCCGCTCAGCGCAGCCGCCTTGCCCAGGCAGCCGCCGCGGGCGACCCGGATGGTTTGATATCGCACGGAGGTGCGTTGTGAGGACGGGATAGCGGCTGTCCCTAGCTCAAACTTCGTCCGCATTGAAATCGTGGTGTTTTTCCAGCCTGACACGATAGGGTCCGCGACCATGCTAAAGATGCTTCAGGCTCCTAGGGACATGCCTGCCGAACATATTCAATTCCCCTGGCAACACGCAATGCCTTCCGGATAGCATTCGTCCTATCACGGGTTCCTGGACGGATGATCTGTCTGGTATCCCCCGCGCGGAGAGTCTGCATGAAGATGGCGTGGCATCCCCGGACGGTCCTGGCGACAACAGTCATGGCGATGGCCCTTGCGACAGGGTGTAAGGGTGGGAACGGGAACCCCCCTGCTGACGTGCCGGACGCGGGGGACGTGTTGATCGGTGATTCTTTTGGCGACGACGGGATGATCGGGGATCTTCCTGTCGCGCCTTTGCGGGTGGCCGGTGCCGTACTGGATCCCGAGGATAAGCCGCTGGCCGGTTGCACGATCGCCGCGGGACCGGATGCCCACGGTGATGGGACTGCGCAGACCGGCACGGGAGGGCGGTTCCTGATGCCACTGCCGACATCGGAAACCGTAAGGGCCTTGCGGATCCGTTGCGAAGGCTTTGTGCCTGCGGAAAGGACGCTGGCCGGAGGGTTGTCAGGGGACGTGTTGTTGCCGCCCGTGCTGATGACGACCGCAGCGGTCTCCGTCGAGGTTCCGGTCGCGGGCAGTACCGTTTCGTCCCCCAACGGGGACATCTCCCTGGAGGTGCAACCCGGGGCCTTTGCTACCAACGTCACCGTGACGCTGGCACGCATCCTTCTGGGAGATCCCCTGCGCGACGACCTGCGCCTGCCCGCGCCGCTGCCGGAAGCCCCCGGCGTGCCCGTGTCGGGCCTGGCAGCGGTGGTGCTGGATGCCGGCGGGGCCCAGCCGTTCGGCCCGCTGACCGCCCGCGTAAAGCTGTCCGTGACGTTGCCGGAAGGCACCAATGTCCCCGTAGGCCGCTTCGATCCCGACGCCGGAATCTGGGTAGACATGGGAACGGGCTGGATCGAGGCCGACGGGCGCCTGGCGTTCGAGACCGACCACTTTTCAACCTTTGCCGCGACGCTTCCGGCGGCACCGGACCCTGCGGTCCGCGGGCCCGAACTATCGGCGCTGAACCGTTCCCGCAGCCCGTTCGTGGACGGAGACCCCCGAGTGGATCCCCGCAGCGGCGCCCTGCAGGTGGGGTTCGACGTACCGTCGCTGGTGCGCCATAACGGGCCGGTAGGCCTGACGTTCTTCTTCGACTCGCGCACCTTGTCCGGGGAATTCGAGGTGCCGGTGGGGCTGCCAGACGCGACATCCGGGGAGTCGCTGGCGTTACGAATCGACAGCCCCCGTGGAAGCGCTAGGATGGCTGTGACAGCGGAAACCCCGACCGTTCCCGACGCTATCCCGGTGGTGGCGGCAAACCTGGGAGCGGCCGGGAAAATGGCCGGCGCCGATGCCGAGGCAGACGACGGCACGCAGCCCGCGAAGACCACGGCGGCCGTGGACGTGGAGATCCGGGCCTCGCGTCCGGCGGCCGCCAGCCTGCTGGAGTCGGCCTCCGGGTCATTCACTAAACCGACAGCGGGCGCCGTCCTGGCAGGCGGCGACGGCAAGCCCATCGCGACGCCGGCCCCAGTGGCCCGCAGCCGCACCGAGCACACGACGGCGGTCGTGGACAACCGTATCGACGGTCCCTTCGGCCCGGGTTGGCAACTCCAGGGCCTGACGCGGCTGGTCCAGCCCTGGTGCCGCAAGGACCGCATACTGCTGGTGGGCGAACGCGACCTGCCCGCCCGGGTTTACGGCCCCGTGCAGGAACCCTTTCTTAAGGACCACCGCGCCGAACTGGCCGCCGCCGGGGTGGCCGACGCGGACATGAAGGACACACGTGTGGCGCGGTCCAACGGCGTTTCGTACACGCTGTTCCGTGGCAAGCACGAGGTTTGGAGTCGCAACCCGGAGACCGGCGTGCTGGCGAAGGCCGCGGGCATTGGCACAGGCAGCGGCTCCCAGCCCGACTGGGCAACGGCTGAAACCATCACCGCCGCCCGTGGCGGGGGCGTGCTGGTGGCCAGCACACTTGGCGTGCACCGGGTGGCCCCGGACGGTTCCTCGGCCGTGGTGATTGGCGGAGGAGACGAGACGAACTGCACCGGCCCGACCGAGGGCGGCGTGGCAACCAGCACAGCTCTGTGTGGCCAATCGCCAATGACGCTGGCCCAGGATCCCACGTCGGACCGGACGGTCTTCTCGATGCCAGGCGGCGACCTCTGGGAATCGAAGGAAGGCGTTTTGCACAAAATGCGCCTGAAGGAAGGCTCGCCACATTGGTTCCACGTGGCCTTCGACACGAAGGGGCAGTTGTACTACTCGTCGGACACCGGGAGTTGCATCTACCGCCACGTGGACGGCCTGCAGGATCCCACTGTGATGCCGAAATGCCGCGTCGGCGGAGCGTTGCAGGACGGCCCCGCGGCGATCGCGACCATCGGCCATCCCACGACGCTTGCCACGGATGACCAGGATCGACTGCTGTTCTACGACACGGGTACCGGCTCGGGCGATGCCGGCGGGCGGGTGCGACGCATTAGCGCGGACGGCGAGGTGGAGTCGATCACACGCCCGTGGACAACGACACTGCCCGGCCTGCAGGGCGTGGGCGGTCCTCTGCAGGAGGCGTCCCTGGGTGGCGTGGATTCGCTGGCGCCGGGGGAAGGTTCTGCGCTGCTGGCTGGCGGCACGGGCTTGGCAGGATTCGTGGAAGGCGAGAAGCCCCCAGCGGACGCGCTGCTGTCCTACGGCGGCGGCGACGGGTCCGTGCTGACGGCGCAGAAGGACGGGACTTGGCTGCGCGTGCTGGACGACGGGACGATGGAAACATACGACACCCGGGGCCTGTTGCAATCCCGGGGCCGCGCCGGGCAGCCCCCCCTGGTCTTCCGATATGCTGGAGACTGGGAGGCGCCCGTGGACCAAGAGGTATGCGACACACCTCTGACCCCGCCCCGGCTGGAACGAATCGAGTTCAACGGGGAAGCCCTGTTCCTGTTCGAGTACTCGGGTTCGGGGGGGCGCCTGTCAAAGGTCCGGGATGCCACTGGCCGGGATACGGTCTGGTCGTCGTCAACCGGCGCCGGCACGACCTTCCAAGTCACACTACCGGGGGAGGTCCGGGTCGACTTCCGCCACGACGAACAGGGGTTGCTGGTGGAACGGACTTTGGAACTGCCAGGCCAGCACCAGGGCAAATGGACCTACGAGTATGATGGCCAGCGATTGCTGTCGGTGATGAGCCCGATACGTGGCGGACGTCTGATCGTCGCGGCCGACGGGCAAGTGATGGTGGCACCTGCAGCCTTCAGCGCCGCACGCATCGCCAGCGACGTCCGGGCCCGCGAGGCGGTGGGCGTGATTCCGTTACCCGGTGGCGGCGAGGTATCCGTGGCCGTGACCCGGCGAGGCTTGCGGGTGGGCGGTCCAGGCGACCGGACAAACCGCTGGGACCAGGACGCCTGGGGGCGGCCGACGCGACGGGTCGCGGGGGACGGCGGCGTACTGTCCATGACCTACGACGAGGCCGGGCGCCTGGCGCAACTGGTCAACGAGGATACCCACGAGACCTGGACCTACCGCTGGGGACGCCCGGAGGACCTGCCTGGATACCGCCGCATCGTGGACGACCGTCTGTTGGAGCGCATTGACCCCGGCCAGCATTCGACCCGGTTCAATTGGGACGACGCCGGCCGGGTCGTCCAGCGAATCGATCCCGATGGGGGAAGCACGAACTTCCTGTGGGAGACGATTGGTACCGCGATGGGCCTGCTGCGATCGATGACGGACGCCGCGAACCTTGTTCACCTTTACACCTACGACAACGCCGGGAATACCAGCGAGGTATTTCAGGGCCGTGCCGATCGCACAGCCGGCTGGGCCTGGCACATGGAGAGGGACGCGACGGGGCGGGTCACTCGGCTGGAGGATCCCCTGACCGGCGTCGTCGAATCCACTTGGGACGCCCGCGGGGGGCTGCTGAGCCAGCGGCGCCTGTCGGCCGACGGCCTGCAGGTGCTGGACGCGTGGACCTTCACGCGGGCTACCACGGCAGCATGGGAATCCATGGGAGAACCGGTGCCAGTGTCGGCGGTCCTGGTCGCCGAGGACGGCGAGGGACGTACCTGGGCCGAAACCTGGGATGAAAACGGGCGCCGCGCCCAGCGGGTGGACCCGGCGGCGGGCTTCGAGCGCTACGGGTACGACTTGGCCGGTCGAATCACCGCGATCGACTGGCCCGACGACAGCCGACAGACCGTCGAATGGGACGACGCGGGACGGCCCTGGCATCGGACCTTCAGCGGCCCGGCGGCAGGCGCCGGCACAACGCTGGAATTCGACGCGCAGGGCCGCGTCGGGAAGACCGTTGGCGGTGCCACGCGGGAACAGGTGACCTACGCGGTCGGACAGGGCTTGGACACGCTGTCGGTTGCCCCGAACGGAACAACTGGGGAGGGGGTTGCGTTCACCCTGCACCGCACCCGCGTCGATGATGTATTCGACCAGGTCCTGGAGATGCTGGGCGTGGGATCCATGCGCATCCGCAGGGCGTTTGATGACACCGTCGAGGAAGTCGTCGGCCTGATGCAGGACATGGGCGGCGGCTACGTCAGTTTGGCCAAGGTAGGACGCGACGACGCCCGTCGGGTTATCGCCATCGACCGCGCCAACGGGGTACAGACGACCCGTGGCTACGACGACCTGGGCCGCCCGACCTGGCAGGAGGAGAAGGCCACTGCGGGCACGTTCCGCATCGAGTGGCGGTACGGCGAGGGACCGCGGCCTACAGGGGTTTCCCTTGGAGGCGTCGAGCGCACCTACGGATGGGACGGCGCCGGCCGCCTGACCGCATGCAGCGACACGGGCGAGACGGCCACCTGGGACAAGGGCTCGGCAAGAGCGTCGTCCACCGGTGGTGCGTTCACCCGGGATGCCGGGGGGCGGCTGACCGACGACGGGACGGCCACCCTCGAATTCGACGCGCTGGGACGCGTGACGAAGCGGACCCCCAAGGTCGGCGGCGCGGGTGTACTGGAGGTTCGATACGGCGCCGGAGGGCTTCCCGCGCAAGCCCTGGTCGACGGGGCTGAAGTAGCCCGGTACCACTACGACGAACTGGGCCGGCGGGTCGAACGGATCACCGCCGAGGGCGCCTGGCACTACGGCTACCTGCCCGACACAAACCGCCCCTTCAGGATAAGCGAGCCCTCGGGCCGGGAATGGATGCTGGTCGACGTGGAAGGTCCCCTGGGCTTCGGTGCCGCGGTCGCGAAGGACGGCAGCCAGGTCTTCGTGCACTATGACCCCTACCAACGTGTGATCGGCTGGTCCGACCAGGCGGGGACCTTCGTGCCTGCGGACGAGGAATGCTTCGGGCTGCCCAGGACAACGCCTGCCACTGGCGGTCCACAGCTTGGTTTCCACGGCGTACCCTTCGATCCGGAAACGGGCCTGTACGCCATCGGGCCGCGCCTGTACGACCCGCGAACGGGCGAGTTCCTGCAACCCGAACCGGAAGGCTTCTCGCCGCTGGCCGGTTCATACACCTACGCCGGTGGGGACCCGGTACTGCGGGCGGATCCCAACGGGCGCTTCCTGCTGTGGGCCCTTGCGGGAGGCCTGGCGATCGGGGCAGGCATCTTGTACGAGATGCGCGAACTGGCCACGGGAAACAACGCCCAGCAGGTCCGGGAGGCCAACGAGGCCACCCAGCGCGCCGTGGACATCCGGAAACAAGAGGACGATGCCACCGACGTGGCGACCGACAAAGAGAATCGATTTCGCAGACTCTCCGTCCAGGGAGGCGAGGTCGCGGTCAAGGGCGTGGCCGAGAGCATCAAGGGTGTCACGAACCCCGCACAGAGCGCGGGGGATGCTGTTGATGCGGCACGTGAGACACTGCAGAACATCGTGGAGGACCAGGTGCAAAAATCCCAGCAGACCACCCCGGCCCCACAGGGAGGCACCCCACCATGAAGCCAATTGCGTTCCAAGGATGGATGCTGGCGTTTGTAGTCCCAGCCCTGGTTGCCTGCGGTGGCGGGCGTTTCAGCGACCAGACGGACGACGGAGACCTGCCGGACGGGTTCGTCCGCGACCTCCACCACGATACGGGTAAGGACAAGGGCGGCGAGCCGCAGAAACTGACCTGGCCGGCCGAACGCCTGGTGGTGACCGGTGCCCATGCCCCGGCCCTGGCGATCGCTGGAGGGACGGTGCTGCTGGCCTATGCCCGGGAGGACGGCAAGATGGTGCTGCGGGCCGGAGCAGAGACCGGCGCCGAGGTGTTGCTGTCAACCCGGACCAACGAAGAAGGCGCGACCTTGTCCAGCAGATCCTTTCCCAAGATCGCCGGGGATCCGTCCAGCAGGCATGCCGTAGTGCTGTGGTCGTGGGGCGAAGCGGATCTGCGCATGGCGTGGTGGAAGGACGACGTGCTTGAGATCACCGACGCGTCGCCCATCAACTTGGCGGGTCTAACCATCTATTCCTGGCTGCCGGCCCGGAACCTGAACCTCGCGTGGACCGACGGGGGGCCCCTGGCGGCACTACAGTCGAACGAACCAGCAGTCCAGTTGCAGAACCCGGACGGCACCTGGGCCCAGCCCCAGCTTGGCCGCGATGTCTGGTACGCACTAAAGGTGCCTCGTGCGACCGATGCACCTGTCCTTTGGCCCGACGCGACTGTCGAACTGTTCAACTACGCGGGCGGCATGTACCTGGGCTTTGGGGAAGCGCCATCCCTGGTGCCACTGGCGTCCCGACCTGAGTGGGGCACGGGCCCGGCCGCGCTGGTGGCGCCATCCTTCATGGCCACTAAGACGGAAGGGGACATCACCCGGTTCCTGGGGATGAACTGGGCCATAGCCCGGCAGGTTCCCGGCTCGGCAGCGCGAAATGGAAGCTGGCTTGAGCCTGTCACCAAGGGCCATATGGAAGTGGTTCCCGACCCCGAGTACAAGTCTTGGATACAATTGCACCCCTTGGGGCCTGACAACGGCATCCTGACATACTGCCGGCCTGACGGGGGCACAGCGGTCTACGACGTCTTCGCGCAACGCTACGTGTTGAGTGCCGAAGGCGTGCCTTCGGTCGAAGGCGAAGCAATCAACGTGTCCGAAACCTTCGGCGGAACCGATGGATCCGAGTACCCGGTGGTACTGCCGACCGGGGACGGGCGGTGGTGGATCGCATGGCGCGAGTCCGAGTTCGGCCCGCGGGTGGCGCTGTATGATGCGCTGATGAACCGGGTGGGCATCGCGACCCCGGACGTGGACCTGCACCAAAACGAGGCCGAATCCGTCGCCGCAGCGGTGGATGCCAATGGCGCCCTGCACCTGGCGGCCGTGGTCAATCCTTCGCGGACGCAAGGCAACCAGGGTCTCAACGAAGTACGCTACTGGGTTCTGGAACGGCCGTAAACGCCGCCGGCGCAACCTCGCGATGTCAACGCACAGCGGACGCAATCTGAACCCTGGTCAAGATCGTGATTTGGCTTGAGGTGGCTGCAACGTCGCAGCCGCACAAGCTATGAAGCCTACAACCGTGACCAGGACGGCCCATTCGAGGATCGCGATGCCCCAGACCGAGGCCCGCTGCACGCCCGACGCCGGGTCCAGCATTCGCAGGTCAGGCGCGCCAGCAAGCCAGGGCCAGGCCAGGAAAATCGCGAAGGCAAGGCCTGTGGCAATGCCCGGGATGACCAGCCAGCGCGGCAGGCATCCCTGACGGTCGCGCAGCACCGCGATCGTGAATAGGCCCACGGACACCAAACCGCAGTCGAAGAAGGTGAAGGCCGCCCGCAGGTGCGGCTGAAGGTCGTTCATCGGGATCAAGCCGACGGCGCTGGCCCCCAGGCCGGCCACAACGCCGGTCAGCGCAGCCGCCTTGCCCAGGCGCGTGCCCAGGTGCCAACCCATGCCAGCCAGAAAGACAGCCATAAGGACGCCCGATATCACCAGGCTCCCATTGAAGATCCACGCCAGGGAAGACACCCCGACCTCGCCCAGTTCCGAGATGAAGTGGTTCAGCGGAGAGTATGCCTGACCCGCCTTCCCGACATAGGCAATCGCTGGAACGACCACACCTACCATGAGGATTGCCGGACCCAGCACCCCGATCGTCTTTAGGACCCTAGGCATGCCCGTATTAGCTTTCAGCATCAACTTCCTCCAGCAGGGATCCTAGCCGAGGCTTTCGCGAAAAACAGATCGAATTGCGTAGGTGGTTGATGTTCAGGTCGTACCGATCACGGGGGCAGCACGCGGGCGCCCCAGTCGTCTGCACCGTGGCACGATGGGTTGCAGGATCGGCTGGTGGCGTTCCAGGTCTCGCCTGTACCTCCGCTCAACTTCACGTTCGGGACGCCGTTGATGTGCAGCGCCTTTGCGGCAGCAGTGTTGAGGATGGAGGTTCCGCTTGTGGCTGCCACCTCGGAATGGCATCGACCGCAAGCTGTCTGGTGATCCGAATTGGCCCTGTGTTCGCCCGTCGATGGCGGAAGCGCGTGACACATGGTGTTGCAGGCAGGCAAAGTCGTGTTGGTCCAACTTGCGACGGTATTCGGGGCGTTGGTTGCACCGGAATTCGTCCAGCCGCCATGGCAGTAGGACTTCGTGCAGGTTATCGCCGTCGCGTTATAGGTCGTCCCGGTCACCTTGCTTGATAGGGTGTTGGCAATGGTGAAACTGACATCGACGGACTTGTTGAGATGCGCGGGAGTCGCGACGTCCGGTACGGCTGTTGGCACTGGGTGGCAATTGTTGCAAGCCATTGCGGCCGAGATGTTGCCTGCTCCGGTAAGGTGGTTGCGGTGAGCACCAACCGACTTCAGGGTGGTAGCCGTCAGCCCCTGGGTATCGGCTGGGGGTGCCTGGTTGGCAGGCGTGACCGCCGAGGTGTCGCCATGACAGACGCCGTTGCAGGCCAACTGTCCTGACGGGGCCGCAATATTGACCGTGCCATTCACGTGCAAAGCCTTGTCCCTGAAAGTCGTGTTGTTTGTCATCGTCGTACCGTGGCAGGTAGCACAGGTAGATCCCGCGCCACCAACCGGATGGGGCCGGGTCATCCCGGAGGTTGCCGACGCGTGACACGTGCCGCAGGCATCCTGACTGCCATTCACGGTCGTCCACACAGGGGTCTTTTCGGATCCGCCTGTCAGGGTCAGTCCTGCTCCGTGACACCACGTGTTGGTGCAGTCGAACGTCGACGTGCTGAATGCCGGCGTCAGGCCTCCGGTCTTTGCCAGGGCCCCGAAGGTCAACTCGGCAGGCGAGGCGCTATCGACGTGTCCAATCGCAAGCGTGGTCGCAGGAACCGAGTGGCATTGCGTGCATGCTATCGGCGAGGAGATGCTTGAAAGCCCCTGCATGTGGGGCTGATGAGCGCCAACCGATCGCAGTGCGGTGGAACTGGAACCATGAGTATCAACAGGGGGGGCATCATTCGTGGTCGAACCGTGGCAAACGCTGCAGTCGGTAGTCGCGGTCATTTCGACAGTGCCGTTGACATGGTTGGCAGGGGTCGAGATCTGGTTCAGCGTGTTGACGGTTTCCGAGTGGCACGCATAGCAGTTGTCGGCTTGCGGGTGGGGCAGGGCCGGAGGGCTGCCGTGGCAGGTCCCGCATGCCACCTGGCTTCCGTCCACCGTTGTCCAAATCGGGGTGGTGTCGGTACCGCCACCAAGAGTCCCTCCATGGCAGTAGTTGTTGCTGCACTGAAGTGTCGAAGCATTCCACGCCTGAACGGCATTGTCGGTTCTTGCCAATGAACCCCATGTCAGTTCGGCGGGCAGGGGTGTGTCACGATGGCCTGCCGCCATGATGGTCGTCGGCACGATATGACATTCCGTACAGGCGACTGCCTTGCCCAAGCCTCTTGATGCCAGGAGATGGGACTGGTGTGCTCCAACGCCCTTGAAGGGTGTAGTGCTGTTTCCGGTCGTGTCAACCGGTGGGGCATTGTTGGTGGTGCTGCCATGGCAGGCGCTGCACGCGTTGGTACCGTCCACCTGAACGATGCCGTCTATGTGCTGCCCGGGCTTCGCAATGCCGCCTGCAACAGTGGCGGTCTGGTGACACGTCGCGCAGTCGGTCTTGGGCGGGTGAGGTGGCGGCGGCGGGTTTCCGTGGCACGACGCACAGGTAACCTGCGAGCCGTCCGTCTGCGTCCACACAGGGGTCTTGTCGGTGCCGCCAGTCAACGTGGAGCCGTGGCAGTAGGTGCCGTTGCACGTCACGTTCACGGTGTCCCACGACGGGTTCGCGGTATCCAGCTTCGACTTCGTGCCGAAGATGATCTCGGCGGGCAATGCCGTGTCGATATGGCCTACCGAAAGCGTCGTCGTCGGCTTGGCGTGGCACTCGATGCAGTCCATCGCAATCGACAGGCCCCGAGTTGCCGCGACGTGCCCCTGGTGGGCGCCAACGCCCCGGGCAGTCGTTGCCATGTTGCCTGCCGTGTCCACTGGCGGGGCCTCATTGAGTGCAGATCCGTGGCAGGCAGTACAGTCCGTCGTGACCGACGTTTCCACGATGCCGTTGATATGCTTCGTGGCATCCTTGATCTTGTTGTTTGCGTCAACCGTCTGGGCGTGGCACGCCACGCACTCGGTTGTCTGTGGGTGTGGCAGCGGAGGCGGACTGCCGTGGCAGGTTCCGCACGCCACCTGGCTGCCGTCCGTGGTCGTCCAGACCGGCGTCGTGTCGGTCCCGCCGCCAAGAGTTCCGCCGTGGCAGTAGTTGTTGCTGCACTGCAAGGTCGCCGTGTTCCACGCAGGGCTGGCGCCATCGGTCTTCGCCAGAGTGCCCCACGTCAATTCCGCCGGCAGTGCCGTGTCGCGGTGTCCTACCGAATTCGCGCTCGCCGGCACAACATGGCATTCGGCGCAGGCAACTGCCTTGCCGATGTTCCTGGAGCCCGTCAGGTGGGACTGGTGCGCGCCGACGCCACGGTACGATGTTGCCGCGTTGCCGGTTGTATCAACCGGTGGCGCATCGCTGGTCGCGCCGCCGTGACAGGCGTTGCAGGCCATGTCAGGGCGAACATCAACCAGGCCGTTAACGTGGGCCGACGGGTCGGTGATGTGGCCGGCGTTGTCGGCATCCGGGTGACACGTCGCACAGTCGGTCTTGGGCGGGTGAGGTGGTGGCGGCGGGTTTCCGTGGCACGACGCACAGGTAACCTGCGAGCCGTCCGTCTGCGTCCACACAGGGGTCTTGTCTGTGCCGCCACTCATCGTGGAGCCGTGGCAGTATGTGCCGTTGCACGTCACGTTCACGGCGTCCCAGGACGGGTTCGCGGTATCCAGCTTCGACTTCGTACCGAAAATAATCTCGGCGGGCAGGGCAGAATCAATATGACCGACTGCAATTGTAGACTCGGGCTTGGTGTGGCATTCGACACAGTCCATCGCAATCGACAGGCCACGAGTCGCCGCGACGTGCCCCTGGTGGGCGCCAACGCCCCGGGCAGTCGTTGCCATGTTGCCCGCCGTGTCCACTGGCGGGGCCTCATTGAGTGCAGATCCATGGCAGGCAGTACAGTCCGTCGTGACCGACGTTTCAACGACGCCGTTGATGTGCTTTGTTGAATCGCTGATCTCGTTGTTTACATCGACGGTTGTTGCATGGCATGCCACGCATTCGGTCGTTTGTGGGTGGGGCAGCGGAGGCGGATTGCCGTGGCATGTTCCGCATGCCACCTGGCTTCCGTCCACCGTTGTCCAGATCGGAGTAGTGTCGGTTCCGCCCCCAAGAGTTCCGCCATGGCAGTAGTTGTTGCTGCACTGTAAAGTCGTAGTGTTCCAGGCGGGAATGGCCTGATCTGCGGTTGCCAGTGGGCCCCAAGTCAATTCCGCTGGCAGTGCAGTGTCGCGGTGACCGATCTCATCGATCGCAGTCGGGACCACGTGACATTCGGTACACGCGACAATCCTGCCCACTTGGCGCGAGGCTGTGGTGTGCGCCCGATGCGCGCCGACACCACGCAAGGACGTCGCGGCATTGCCGGACGTGTCAGCCGGGGGGGCAATATTCACGGGGCTGCCGTGGCACCCGCTGCACAAGCCAACCCCGTCAACCTGGACCTGGCCGTCGATGTGCTGCGACGGAATGGCTATCGTGCCCGTCGAGGTGGCGGTCGTGTGGCAGGCCGCGCAGTCCGATTGTTGTACATGCGGTGGCGGCGGGGGGTTTCCATGACACGACGCGCACGCCACCTGGCTGCCGTCTGTCGTTGTCCACTTTGGGGCCGTATCCGCGCCGCCATCCAGTGTTGATCCGTGGCAGTAGGTATTGGAGCACCTCAAATCGGTACCGTTCCACGACGGGCTAGCCCTGTCCAGTTGGGCCTTTGATCCCCAGGTCAATTCGGCCGGGATTGTCGTGTCAATGTGGCCTGCTGCTGTGACGGTGGCTGGAACAAGGTGGCAATCCTCGCAGGCGACCGGAACCGACAATCCCCGTGAGGCGCGAAGGTGCGCCTGGTGGGCGCCAACTCCTCGCAAAGACGTGCTGGTGCCATTTTCGGTATCGACAGGAGGCGCCGGATTATCGCCGCCGCCGTGGCACGCGTTACAGGCGATGTCCGGGGTGACCTGAACCACGCCATCCACGTGCTTTTCGGGATGCGCTATCTTCATGTCCGCAGAAACTGTTTGATCGTGACACACAGAACACTTCGTCGAGTTTGGATGCGGCGCGGCCGGTGGAAGACCGTGGCAGGTCCCACATGCCGCCTCGTCTGCCCCAACCTTTGTCCACTGTGGTTCGGTATTGGAACCGCCGGAAAGGGTTGCGCCATGGCAGTAGTTGTTCACGCACTTCAGGCTGGTCGTGTCCCAGTTCGGATTTGCCCCGTCACTTTGGGACAATGTACCCCATGTGATTTCGGCCGGGAGGGCGCCGTCGATGTGTCCGGGTGAACTGGCATCGGCTGGCACGATGTGGCATTCGTCGCACAACATCGGTTTGGACAAGGCGGAAGAAGCCTTGAGATGGGACTGGTGTGCTCCGACGCCGCGCAGGGTCGTCGCAGTTCCTCGGCTGGTGTCCGACGGAGGAGCTGGGTTGTCATCGTTGCCGTGGCAGGTTTTGCAAGCATCCATGAAAGACACCTGGACAATGCCATCGATGTGCTTGTCGGGATTGGAGATGTTGTTGTCAGCATCAACCGTATCGGGATGGCATGCAGCACAAGTTGGAGACTGAGGATGCGGTGACGGCGGCGGATTGCCGTGGCACGAACCGCATGCCGCCTCACCCGAGCCTACTCGGGTCCATACGGGCGTCGTGTGAGTCCCGCCATGCAGTGTCGCACCATGGCAATAGGAATTCGTGCAGGTTGCGCCAGTTTCGTCCCAGGATGGGTTGGCGTCGGACGCAGTTGCCAGTATGCCAAAGGTCACTTCCGCCGGCAGTGCCGAATCCATGTGCCCCGCATCGGCCATGTTTGTCGGAACCTTGTGGCATTCGCTGCATGCCACCGGACTGGACAGATCTCCGGTCGCCATCATGTGGGATTGGTGCGCACCGACCGACTTTTTCGTTGTGTCAGATTTGCCCGCAATATCAATCGGCGGAGCCGCGTTGTTTGTGTTGCCGTGACAAGTCGAGCAGGAAGCATCAGTGATCACCTCGACCACGCCGTTGATGTGCTTCTCGGGATGCGAAATCTTCCCATCGACAGTAGCCGTCTGGGTATGGCAGTTGCCGCACAACGTCGAGTTCACGTGGTTGCCTGTCGGCGGGAAGCCGTGGCAGGTCCCGCAAGCCGCCTCGCCCGACCCAACCTTCGTCCAGATTGGCGTGGTGTGAGATCCTCCGGTCAACGTGGCACCGTGGCAATAGGTGTTGGAGCAGGTTGCCGTTGTGCCATCCCACGAAGGAAGAGCGTCAGCCGACGTCGCAAGCAGCCCGAATGTCAATTCCGCCGGCAGAGCCGTGTCCAGGTGTCCGGAATCATCAGTGGTCTTTGGGACAACATGACATTCGGTGCACGTAACTGGCGACGACAGGTTCGACGCGGCCTTCAGGTGCGACTGATGTGCGCCAACGCCCTTCAGGGTGGTTTCGGTCCCCTCGGTGGTGTCGATCGGCGGGGCTGGGTTATCGGCGCTTCCATGGCACGAGGCGCAGCCCAGGGCAGTCAGTTCAACCTTGCCATCAACGTGCTGTTCCGGCTTGACGATGGCCCCCGACAGATCGGTCGTGTCGTGGCACTGTCCGCACTTTGTAGACACCGGGTGCGGCGGCGCAGGCGGAAGACCATGGCAATTGCCGCACTTTACTTCGTCGGCTCCGACGTTTGTCCAGACGGGCGTGGTGTGAGTACCGCCTTCAAGAGTCGCTCCGTGGCAGTAGACGTTCGTGCAGTCGGCAGCGGCTTCATTCCAGACTGGAAGCGCATCGTCCGATCTCGCGATCGACCCGAAGGACAGCTCGGCCGGAAGCGGCGTGTCCACGTGACCGGGGGAATCGGTTGCGGTTGGAACCTTGTGGCATTCGTTGCAGGCGACGGCCGCGAAAAGTCTGCTTCCAAGAGCGTGGGACTTGTGGGCACCGACCGAAACGAGAGTCGTATCGGATCGCCCCGACACGTCAACCGGAGGCTGAGGTCCGTCCGGGCCTCCATGGCATGAATCGCAGGCACGTCCCATCTCGACCTGGACAGTTCCATCGACGTGGAGTTCTGGGTGGTAGATCGTTCCATCTGGGGTCATGGTTGCCGTGTGGCACTGGCCGCACTTGTCGCTCTGGGGATGCGGCAGGGCCGGAGGCAGGCCATGGCACGAGCCGCACTTGGCCTGGTCCTGGCCAACCTTGGTCCAGGTCGGAGACGTATTGGTGCCGCCATCAAGCGTGTTTCCATGGCAGTAAGTTCCCGAGCACTTGGCGTTGCCGCGGTCCCAAGCCGGCGTCGTCCCGTCAGCCGAGGCAGTACCGCTGAATACCACCTGCACCTGGCCGTCGTCGTGCTGTGCTGACGAGACTGTCGCGGGAACCGGGTGGCATGCGCCGCATGCAACAGGCGCGGAAGTACCCGACGTGGGGTTCAGATGGGTCTGGTGCGCACCGACTGATGTCAACGTCGTGTCAGACCGGCCTTGCGTGTCAACCGGCGGTGCCGCGTTGGCGATGCCGCCATGGCAGGACGTGCAACTGCCGGACGTCTCGACGGTTCCGTTGATGTGATTGGCCGGATGCGCGATCGTCAGATCAGGTCCGGCCGTGTCGGCGTGGCATGCCTCGCAGTTCGAGGCTGCTGGGTGGGGGGCTGCCGGGGGCAGGCTGTGGCAGGTTCCACACTCGGCTTGCGTGCCGTCAACCTTTGTCCAAACGGGCTGAGTATTCGAGCCGCCAGTCAGCGTTGCGCCGTGACAGTACGTGTTGGTGCATCTGGCATCGGACGTGGACCAGGTAGCAACGCTATTGTTGGCAATGGCCAGGCCCTTCATGGCGACGTCGATCTTGCCATCCATGTGGCCAGCCGAATCGACCCTGGTTGGGACAGCGTGGCAAGTCGTGCAGGCAACAGCAGACGACAGTCCAGACAACGCCTTCAGGTGCGACTGGTGTGCGCCGATCGTAGGCAGCGCAGTGTCGCTGAGCCCGGCAGTATCCTTGGGCGGTGCCGGATTATCGGCACTGCCATGGCACGTGGCACAATCCATCGATTCCAGGACCTGCAATTCGCCGTCGATGTGTGTGGAAGCATCGGCCAGCCCACCATCAACCTTGGAAGTCGGCTGGTGGCACCTGCCGCACGCTGACGACTGTGGGTGCGGGTTCGGCGGAGGATTCCCGTGGCAGGCTCCGCAGGCAATCGAGGCGTCGTCCGGCGGTGCCCAGACTGGCGATGCCACCGAGCCGCCGTTCAACGTGGCGCCATGGCAATAGACGTTCGTGCATGTTCGGGTGGCCGGATCGTAAACCACACCCTGCGTCTCGTGGGTTCCCAGCGTCCCGAAGGTGACCTCTGCGCCAGGTGTGTTGTCGATGTGGCCTTCAGTCGAGGGTGAAAAGGGGACCTTGTGGCATTCCGAGCAAACGACCTTGCTAGCCAGACCGTGTCTTGCAATCAGGTGAGCCTGATGGGCGCCGACGGCAGGCTGGCCTTCCTCGGTCTCGCCATGGGTTCCAGTTGGGGGGGCTGGATCCACGCCACTTCCGTGACATGACGTGCAGCCCATGGCGCTGACCTGGACTGTCCCATCCACGTGCTTGCTCTTGTCCTTGATCTTCCCGTCCGCTCCGATTACTTCGCCGTGGCAATCCGCACACGATGTGCTGTCCGGGTGCATTGCACCCGACCTGCTGGTAACGGGAGGAAAACCGTGGCAGGCGTCGCAGGCCCGGAAGACTGTTGGATCCAGGGCGTTCCACACCGGCGTCGTGTTCTTGCCACCATTAAGAGTCGAACCGTGGCAGTACGTTGATTTGCAGCCGATCACCGAGGCGTCGCCGGTGCCAGCCACTTCCAGGGCGGGCTGAAGTCCGTCAAAAATCGCCAGGTTTGCAAACGTCACTTCGGCGGGAAGCGCGGAATCCAGGTGCCCCGGAACTTCCACGCTGGCCGGCACGATGTGGCACGTATCGCACGACACCGAGGCCGCTATTTCCGTGCCTTCCAGATGGGCCTGGTGCGCGCCGATGCCTGGCAGCGTTGGCAGGCTGCGGCCCTTGGTGTCCGTCGGTGGAGACGGCGATTGTGCGCTGCCGTGGCAGGTGGAGCATGGGCTGGCTGCCGGAGCGTCTGGATCACCCCATGTGCGTCCCTGGGTGCAGGTTGTCATAGCCAACGCGATCAGCAAGATACATCGCATCGCAGTCATGCCCATCTTGATACCCCTGCATCGTCCGTAAAGAAACACTCTGAAAATTAAGTCGATTTGCCTGCTAAACCGACGTTGTCGGATATTTAGGAGGATTTTAGACAAAGTATCAAGGCAATATTTTGAATGAAGTTCGGAGGGACACGAACCGAAATCGATGTGGTCAGTGGGGTTGGAATTTAGACTGAGACGGGTTACTGCCGGGTTGATGCGTGAGAGGACTGGTTTGAGGTGCATCGAGATTCTTGAGGGCGATGGAGGTTTCGAGGCCCTGAAAAGCATCCTTGGCGCGATCTAGATGGTTTCCTGCATCGTGTCGGGTTGACCAGCAGGTTGCAGCAGGGGAGGGCTGGCGAAGTCCTACGCCGCGTCGCGCCATGTTAATCAATGGAGAGTTACAAAACGACGGCGGTCGCATCACAAGATCGCCGTGGATTTTACCCACAACAGGCCGTTTGCCCGATGAAGGTTCCTACGCACATACACGGGGCAGCATCGAATCGTGGCCGCCCTTGACCAGCACTGAATCGAGTTCCTGAAGCACGTGCGCGGCCTTGGCCCTGTAGATGCCAGCGCTCTCCGCGTCGGTAGCGAAGTGGCGGTCGTAGTCTGCTTGGTTGCGCAGGCCGAATAGTTCGGTGAGTTCACGGGCACATGCGGCGGGTACGTGGCCCGACTTGACCAGGTGTAGCGATACGAGACTCAACAGGGCGCGATGACTCTGTGCCTCGATGCCGTGAACCAGCAGCGCTGCCGATGCGAGGTGAAAGGTGGCGTAATAGAGGCGACTCATCGCGTCGTCCCACAGCCCTATGGCAAGAAGTTGATCGGCAGCCGCCAGTGCATGCCGAGCCTTCTCCACCTCGGCCCCTACGTTCAGCGTGCGAGCCTCGGCGGTCATGCTGCAATCCCCTCTGCGTCGATCGCGCGAACCAGCGAGGTCTCGCACCTTCGACGCCACGCGAGATCTTCGGCCCCCATGACCATCGGTTCGAGCAGCATGTCACGCTGAAGGCCGATATCAATGACGCAGTCCATGGCTGCCAGTCGATCCGCGGTGTCGAGAACGCTGTCGAGTACGACGAGGATGTCCACATCCGATTCCGGTCCCGCGTCGCCGCGGGCTTGCGAGCCGTAAAGGATCACTGCAACCACGCGCTCGCCAAACTGCGCGCGAAGCGCTCCGGCCGCAGCCAGAAACGCATCGCGCACGGCTGCCGGAAGCGCCTGCAAGTCACAGGTCATCAGTCTGTTCCTCCGAGATTCGCGAGCGGCCAACGGGAGTCCAACTGGGTCCTTCGCGCCCGATATTCCAAGGATAACAACCGTCCAGATCCAGGTCAATATCCCTAAGCGGACCCATGAGAGCCTCCTGTCGCTGGCCAAAACTCCGTCCGCGCTGAAATCGTGGTGTTTTCCATCGCGACACGATACCGTCCGCGACCAAGCTAAAGATACTTCAATCCCTGTTCGCCACGATGCTTTCGTGCCTCCAGACCAGGGAGGAACTGGCCGTCGAGAACCTGGCCCTGCGCCAGCAGCTCGCCGTCATGAAGAGAACCGCGCCAAGACCAAGGTTGACCAACGCCGAACGCTCGTTCTGGGTCCTCTTGTCGAGGTTCTGGCACGGCTGGAAGGATCTCCTCGTCGTCGGGAAAAAACAGATCGAATTGCGCAGATCGTTGGGAAACAACTATCTTCGGGGGCCCCTGGAACCGCCGCCCGCGCTGCGTCCTGGGGCGCTGCGAGGACGTCCGCCAGCACCGCCGCCGTCACCCCTCGGGGCATCGGACGGACCCCGTTCGGACTCGCGTCGGTGCGACAGCCTGGGTGCCTGCATTGGCATCTCGTCCAGCGGTTTCGAGGTCAGGAAGGCATCGACCAGTGTGGCGACTACCGATTCCACGTCCGGGTCGGCCAGGATCTCGCGGGCCATCACCTGGAACTCCTCGGGAATGACGCGCCCGGCCTCGATCATTTCCTTGATCTCGCGGATTCGTCGGTCAGCCAGCATCTTGAGGGTCTCCTCGCGCGAGGGCGTCTCCAGCAGTTTCAACTTGATCCCGTAGGACCATTCCAGTCGCCGGATGGACTGCGAGTCCTTCAAAGTCAGAAGGGATATTGCCCGTCCGAAACGATCCACGCGCCCCGTTCGGCCGGTGCGGTGGATGTATTGCTGGACATCATCAGGCAGGTCGTAATGGATCACGCAAGGCAGGAACGAGATGTCGATCCCGCGAGCGGCGATGTCGGTTGCGACCAGAAGACGTTGATGACCCGCTTTCATACGGGCCATGACGGTCTCGCGATCGGTCTGGCACAGGTCGCTGTTCAGCATCGCGGCGTCGAAGCCGCGTCGTCGCAGGTAGGCCGTTACTGCCTCGGTCGTGCTGCGCATGTTGCAGAAAATAATGGCTGCCGAAGGGTCCTCGGCTTCGATGACGGCCATCAATGTCCGCATCTTTGTGCCGGTGGAATCGACCGTGTAGGCGACGTTCTCGATCCTGTCGACATCGACCCGGTCCTGGGACAGGTTGATGCAAACTGGATCGGCCATGTACTTGCGAATCAGCCCCTGAAGATTCGGCGGCAGGGTTGCCGAAAACAGGAGGACCTGCGAAAGGCCAGACAGCGCGTCCAGGACCTTGCGGATATCCTCGTAGAAACCCGCGGACAGCATCTCGTCGGCCTCGTCCAGAACCAAGGTCTGAACTGCGTCCGTCCTGAAGGTGCGTCTGCGATGGTGATCAAGCACGCGGCCAGGCGTGCCGACCACGATGTGGACGCCCGCGTGCAGCTTGTCCAGTTGTTCCCCGAAACGGGTACCGCCGTAGATGCAGACAGACTCCAGGCCGGTACCCTTTCCAAGGCGCTCTATTTCCTGGTGCACCTGCAGTGCCAGTTCCCGAGTCGGGGCCAGCACCAGTACCTGCGGGCGAAGATCGTCGTATCGAATTCGATGCAGAAGCGGCAAGGCAAAGGCAGCCGTCTTGCCGCTGCCAGTGCGTGACTGGACGACCAGATGGCGCCCATCGCGAATCGGGGCAAAGCACGAGACCTGCACCGGCATCGGCGCCAGGTATCCGGCTGTGCGAACCGATTCCATGACGGCGGGGCTTAGGCCCAGTGACTCGAACGTCGTCGGAAGAGGCTCGGCGGAAATGTTGTCGTTATCCGGCACGGGCAGCAATGTATCAGATCAGGCGGGTTGCTGCAAACTTGCCTCTGTCGGTGCCAGCACAGCAGGGAACCAGTGGTTCCCAACCGGTTGACTTGAGAGCCAAGCCGGTCTATTCAGGCACCATACTCGGTAGGAGCCCTTCATATGGTTCGTCCCGACAGGCTCAGGTGGCTCCCGGTGACAGTTCTCGTGTTCTTGACGGCGGTGTTTGCGGCCGCCTGTTCCGATGTGGAACTGGTTGACCCCGAACCCTACAACTATTCGACTGGCCCTGTCGCAATAGTGAACCCGGATTGGGGCGTCCTGCCGCTGCCCAACAACTTTCTGAATCCGGTTCGGCAGGCTGGGATCGTCAGCATACCTGGCGTTCCGGCTGCCACACCAGCCCCACAGCAGCTGGCCCTGCCGGTTGTGGACGCTGCTGCGGCCAAGAAGGCGCAGGATCTCGGCTACCCCGTGACCGAAGACAATGTCCTGACCAGGGCCATCCTGGCGGGACAGAATCGGATGGATGGCTTCATGGCTTCCTTCGCGCCGTCAATCCCATTCAGTCGGCCCATCGACCTGAGCTCGCTGGTCCCCTACGACGGGACAAACGGGGCCATGGCGAACTTCTGGCTGTTGGACGTTACTGATCCGCTGAAGCCCGAGTTTCTCCGGCCAGGCGAATACCTTCGTCTTTCGAACTGGCAGCTGGCCGAGGCGATGCCCTATATGCTGACGTTGCGCCTGCCGCAGCCTGCTGTCCTCACCCCACCCCAGGACTTTGCTTCTGGGCATACCTACCTTGTGGTCGCGACTGGATGGACCGACCGCGGCCTGAAGGAGGCCCTGACCGAGGTTGAGGTTGCTGCCGGCAAGGTCGCCCGTTCCGTGACGGCCGATGGCCCGTTCCTGCTGTTTGCGGCACCGACCCTGTTTGACGGCACGGGCACGACGTACATCGGCCCGGACGGGCTGCCACGCAGCGGCGTCGTGTCTGGTTTGGAGGCGGTTCGCACGCTGGAAGGCGGCCGCCAGTTGACGGATTGGGGTTTGAAGATCTGGGAAAAATTGGACGGCGTGGCCGGCGCATGGACCCGGGCGGATGTCGTAACGGCGTACCACTTCACAATTTCGACGAATCCAATGCCCGACTACTTCGACCCGGTGGGAGCCCTCCTTGGTGGAAACGCGGTGAAGCCGACGCCGTCGGACTCGCTGGACAAGGACACTGGCTTGATGACATCGGCCGATGCTGCGTGCGACTCGGCCCTGGCATTCGTCCTGGACAAGCAGGTTAGTGCGGACACCGTGAACGCCAATACCGTCAAGCTGTTTCGGGTTGTTGACGGCACCTACGTCGAGGTTCCTCTTGACGTGACGGTTGCAGACGAAGCCGGTCGACCCTCCGTGAAGGCGGTACCAGCAAATGGTGCACTGCTTGTGGGCAGTTCCATGTATCTCGCCGTGGTGACAAACGGGATCAAAACGGCCGACGGGTCCCGTGCGGCGGTGGATCAGGCATACTTCGGATTGGCCCGCGTGGCACTGAAGCAGGTTGACGCGACGACTGGCGCGGTGACGTTCCTGGATACTCCGCTGGTGACATTCGACGAAAAAGGCACCCCTGTCGCCTGGAATTCACCCTACCTGGACAGCCGACTGGACACTCTGATCCTCACCGGCCAGGTCGAGGACATTTCGACGTCGGCGCTGGAGTCTGCGGGCCAGACCATGTTGGGAGTGCTGCTGTACCTGGAGGGTTTGAGGAAGAACCTCAAGCCGCATCTTGACTTCCTGGTCCTTGGCCCCGACGGCAAGCCCGGCATCCCCGGTGAAACCGGAGTGGATAACGTGGTCGCCGAGCGCGAGGACGTAGTGCTGGCGTGGACGTTCGCGACCGGGACGTGCGGTTCGAAGGGAGGGAGCGCACGATGAAGAAGCACCTTACGATCATTTGTCTCGCCGCTGCCGCGCTGATGCTGGGCGCCGGAAGCGCGCGTGCAAACGGGTTCTACATCCAGGAAATGAGCGCCGCTGGCATGGGTCAGGCTGGAGCGTTGGTGGCCGCGGGTGGCAAGCCATCTTCCCAGTTCCAGAATGCCGCAAACCTGTCGTTTTCGGACGGCGGCTACATCGAGTTCTCGGGGACGACCTATTGGATTTCGGGTGCCTACGAGAACCCGGCTGGCAGCGTGACCGAGGCGACGACGCCGACCCTCTTCGTCCCGTACCTCTTCGGGTCCTACAGGGTGAACAAATGGCTGGCCATCGGGCTGTCCGAGTTCACGGCCTTCGGTCTGAAGATGCGGTGGCCGTCGAACTGGGAAGGTCGAACGCTTGCAATCGAATCCTCGCTTGAAACGTTCACCCTGAACCCCAACATCAGTTTCGGCCCATTCAAGGGGTTCGCCGTCGCTGTGGGGTTTTCCGCGATGCACGGGTCGTTCCGTATCTTCAGGGGCCTGAATCTGGGGCAGCCTGCCCCTGGTGACACGGCTGCCAACACGGTCGATCTTCGTGGCAGCGCATGGGGTTTCGGCGGCAACATCGGGTTGATGTACCAGCCCGCTCCCTGGGTCCGCCTGGGGATCGCGTACCGGTCCGGAATCAAGATATCTGCCGACAACGGGACTGTGGATTTCGACGTGGGGAAGGCATTCGCATCGCGCTTTCCGGACCAGCGTTTCAAGGGATCCCTGTCGCTTCCCCACCTGATTTTTGCCGGTGCGCGCTTCTGGCCAATCAAGGACCTGTCTCTGGAACTGGACGTGCAGTGGGTGCAGTGGTCATCGTACGACAGACTGCGCTTTGAACTGTCCAAGGGACTCGGCCTTGGTCAGGGTGACGGCCCAGGCGCGTTGCAGCCGGCCCTCGAGGAAACAAAAGGATGGAAGGACGCGGTTCAGCTGCGTCTGGGCATGGAGTGGGTCGGCCTGAACGAACACCTGGCTGTCCGATTGGGCTTTCTGTGGGACCAGAACCCCGTGCCTGACCAGTATATGGATCCGAACTTGCCGGACACCCAGCGTCTGATGCCCTGCATAGGCCTTGGCACCCAGTGGTCCGGGTTCTACCTGGACGTGGCGTACATGCCGGTCTTCGGGCTGAAGCGCAAGGTCCGCGCGGATTCTGGCGCCCCGATGGCGGGTACCTACACAAACATGACCCACGACCTGACATTTACCGTTGGCTATCACTGGAACTAGCACACTAGGAGTCCCGCCGTGAAACATGCTTTCGAGATGATCCACGCGTCCGTCCTGCTGATCTGCTTTGTTTTTGCCTGCGGGGGAAACAGCGGCGCCGACTTGGCGGCCGACGCCCGGGACGTGCCATTGCAGGACGTCCCGGCGGAACTTTTGCAGGAGGATGCCCCTGGGGACGTTTCTGTGGAGGTAGCTGACCTGGTAGGAGACGCCTTGGCCGATACCCCCGCAATCGCTGACTGGGATACCTTCTTTGCTCCGCGGGGCCTGGCCGACGATGGAAAGACGCGAATCGTCCTGCTGCACACGAATGACTTGCACTCACACCTCGACGGGCTTGGTCCGCTGGCTGATTTCACGCCAGGTATTTCCGACGGCGATGCAACCATCGGCGGTCTGGCACGGATCGGGTCTTTGATTCAGCGCGAGCGGCGTGACGTGCGCCCGGGTTCGGCCGTGCTGGCGGTGGACGCGGGTGATTTTACATTCGGGTCCGCGTTTGCCGGCCTGACACTGACCGAGGGTGTGGAACTGAAGATTCTGGACGCGATGGGCTTCGCGGCCACGACATTGGGCAACCACGAGATGGACTGGACGCCTCAGTTGACGGCTAGACTTGTCGAGGCTGGCGTTCCGGTCGGCGAGGGCATCAAGGTTCTCAGTTCGAACCTGGTCATTCCGGACGACCCGTCGACGGCTGCTTTGAAGGCTCAGTTCGGCACCCGCATCCTGCCCTGGATGGTCATCACGTTGGACAACGGTGTGAAGGTGGGGTTGTTCGGTCTTCTGGGCGTTCAGGCCCGGAAACTGTCGCCCCACGCTCAGCCGATTACCGTGCGCCCGCTGGAGGAGGCGGCCAACGAGGCAGTGACGGCCCTGAAGGCCGAGGGCGCGGATCTGATTGTGGCGCTGTCTCATTCCGGGGTGACGAACGGGGTTGTTCAGGGCGAGGATGAGCAACTGGCCAAGCTGGTTCCGGAGATCGACGTGATCGTGGGCGGCCACACCCATGTGGTGCTGCCGACGCCGACAGTCGTTGGCAAGACGCTGATCCTGCAGGCCGGCTGGTACGGTCAGCACCTGGGTCGCCTGACGCTGGTGCGCGAGGACGGGGTCTTCAAGCTGGAGTCGTGGGACACGCCCCGGGCGGATGACAGCGTGCCCGGACTGCCCGAGGTGACAGAGATGGTTCAGGACGCCGAGGGGCGCCTGTCCGGGTCGATGTTCGAGGGGACGACATACGGATACCAGTCGGCCGTGGCGACAACGCCCTTCGACCTGCTGGCAAAGGACTTTTCGGAATCGAACCTGGGGGATTTCGTGGCCGACGCGGTGCGCTGGACGACGACGCAGCACGACCCAGGGGGACCTGTGGAAGTGGTGTTCGAGGCGAACGGTGTCATCCGCGACGGGATCCAGATGGGGCAGACAGGCGAGATTCGTGTCGGTGACCTGGTACGCGTGCTGCCCTTGGGCATAGGCCCGGACGAACTGATCGGTTATCCAATGCTGTCCTTCTATCTGACGGCAAGCGAATTGCTGCAGGCCGCCGAGGTGATCGTGGGTATTGCCCCGATCGTTGCGGACAGTTTCTGGCTGCAAGTGTCGGGCTTGCGTTTCGAGTACGACCCAGCCGCCGGAATGCTGGAAAAGGTGACCAGCGTCTGGTTGGGCGACGAGATATCGGGGTATGCCGCCGAGGCATTGGACACCAGCGCCACCAATACCCGCCTATACAAGGTTGGGGCAAACCTCTACATCGCCCAGATGCTGGACGTTTTGGAAGAGGCTACCAGCGGGATGATTGCGATCGACATGAAGGACAAGGACGGGAACAAATATCTGAAGAACGAGGACGCGATCCTGGACATCGACCCAGCGACCGCGGGTATTCAGGAACTGAAACTGTGGCGCACGCTGGTAGACTATGCGGCGTCGTTTCCGAAGGACCCGGCGACAGGCCTGCCGCGCATTCCCGAACGCTACCGGCAGTCGCAGGATCGCGTTCACGCTGCTAAATAATTCCTGCTGCAGATGCTGTCGCTGTCGCCATTGCGACGCAGGGCTTCATCCCAATAAACGGTTACAAATCCTTTTGCATCCTGAAAAATCCGACTCGCAACGGATCAACCAGATACAGATCTGACGCGAACCTGGATGCTGGGATGGTTTCCTCTAGAAACGGGGAATCCCCGAACCTGGCCATTGCTTGCCTGCAACGGTCGCCCCATTCCACGGCGACGGCTGCTCGTCCGACCTCGTCCAAGTTCGCATGGGTCGCGTAACAGGACGCCTGCTGGAAGTAGAAGCGGGGATGCGATGATGGCTGCAAGGTTTCATCGGGTCTGAACTGGATCCACTGCTGGCGCGTACGGCCCGCCAGTATCGACAGGGGCGGCGGGGCGCGCAATCCCAGGTCCAGGTTGTAGCGATCACTAGGATATGTATAGAAGATCTCGGCATCGGCAGGCAGCAAGGGCAGGGCAGACATCAGAAAGCGGAACTCGTAGTCGATCGTGCGGGGTGATGTCACCATCCGCATCGGGGCCTGCGTCGCAAGGGCTATCCAGCAGAGGATCGCAATGGGAGTTGCCACCTGCAAAACTTCACGAACAGCAGTTCGTCGGGTCAGCCGAAATCCCAGCCGCATTAGAAAATGTAGCCCGTAGGCCGCAACAAGAATCAAAAGCGGCAACGCCAGCGTCTGATAGCGGGCGCTGGCGATCTTCAGTCCCGCCGTCGGGTAGGACAACCCAAACCATGTCACGGCGCACATCGACATCGACGCCCAAAGCGCCATCCGATGCCTGTTGAACAAGGCGGCAGCAAAACCTGTCAGAACCAGTGCAATGCAGGCCGAAGCGGTGAATTCTGGGTTAAGCCAGACCACATCCGCCAATGACCTCGAGTTGGACCCAAGCGAGCTGGTCCAATAACCTGAAAACTGGCTCAGCGACACCAGCGCATAGGGGACAAGCAGGGCAACCACCACCAGATGGGCCAAACCCTCGCCAACAAGCCGCCGCATGGTAGCCAGGGTTCGAATTGCCCCTCCAGGCTCACCCGCCGACAATGTGAACGCCACCGCAGGAATCAGGATCAGGATCCCTTCCGGCCGGGCATGAAGGCAGAGGGTTGCTGCGACCACGTAGCGCACCAATTCGGTCCACGAACCATCACGCCGATGGCGGGCAAGGTGCAGCAGTGTCATGATGACCAGGACCAGAACGTATGCCTGTCGATCTCCCTCGCCCGAGAAACGCACCAACAATGGTTGTGCCGCCAGAATTATCCCGGTAAACGCCGCCTGCACCCGACCAAGGCCCAGGGCACTTCCCAGCGAGACCGCAAGTACCGCAGCCAACGCACCCAGCAGGATCTGGATGACGATCGAGGCGTCGAAGGTACGCGGTATCAATGGGAACAGAAGTCGCAGCAAACCGCCGGGAGAACTGCCGTACATGGGGTCGTATCCATGTGGGGACAGGAAGAATGGGGCCTGGTTCCAGTGCAGATCTCCGGGGCCGAAGGTGGCCAGCGACAGATTCAGACCTGCGGCCCCGATGAAAAGGAACACCTGGAAGAGGGTGACGTTCCAATCCTTGCGCCGAACCTTGCGGAAGGCATCAAGGCCCCAGCCCAGCAGGACGAAAATCCAGAGTGCCCTCATGGCAATGGGCAAGGCGAATTCAGGCGATGTCATGGTTGACCACTGGAGTGTCCGTATCGGCAAGGGCGCCGGCACGGGCCGGATCCAGATTCCTCCAGCATGATGCGACCCAAGGAACCCCGAAACGAAACCAGCCACATGCCGAGCGCCAGCGCTTCCGGAGTCTGCACGTAGTTGGAAATCGCCGGCCGGAATGCATTCGGGGCAGGACTCCTCGGGGTCCAGCAGACGAACGTCCACCGGGGGGCCGTCACCCGTGGGCAAGTACCTGGCGCGAACCTGTCGGGTGTCGATGGATACACCGTCGAGTCGATACTCTGGTGCGTTGAAATCGCCGTCGGCAACTGGAATGGCGAGTGGCAATAGGTCATTAGCGGCACCAGGGGAAAGAACTCGCGAGGTTGCAACAGACCGATGGCTGTCGGGAACAGAACGTCCGTCGATTTCGGGGTTCTGCTGGCAGCAGGAGGCTGCGAAGGGCGCAAGAACAAATGCCCACACCAGGACCTGCCGCGGCAATCACTGCTCCTACGAATACAACGATGTCATGCTACCGAGCGTCCGCAATACCGTCAATTGGACACAGTCAGCCGCCGTCAGCCGGTTTGGACAAGTCGGCATTCTTCCGCAATGGTGGGCAAACCTGCCAGATTGACTTGATCTTTAAGCGGGCAGTTCCTAGAAAGGTTGCACGACTACCTGGTAATAGACACCGTTGTTCCCGAAGATCGGACGATAGTACGAACCTGAACACTTGTAGTACTGGACGTCATTCACCGAGGAAGTTTCGCATCCGCCAGGCAACGTGAGCACCATCGTGCCAATAACCGGGACGTTGGGTTCAGGGGCCCTGGCTGCCACATTGGGGGCAGGGGCTCTGGCGGCGACATTGGGGGCAGGGGCCCTGGCGGCAGCTGTATTGGCTGCTGCCCCGACCACGGCTGCTCCAACGACGGCCGCGCCAACAGCAACACCTACGGCAGCAGCATCGCCATGATATCCATCGTCACGTCGTCCGTCGTTGTGGTGCCTATCGTCCTTGCGCCTGCCGTCATGATGCTTGTCGTGATGGCGTCTCTCGTCATGACGTGGCTCAGCCACGTTCGGTGCCGGTCGTGGTGCTGCGACAGCGGCGGTATTAGATGGTGCTCGGCGTTGGGCCGTGACGGCGGCGGTGTTGGGAGGGGGGGCCGCTACGGCTGCGGTGTTAGGGGGTGGCGCCGCAACGGCGGCGGCCTTTCGTGGGGGAGGACGACGCTGCGCCCAGGCCTCAAGGCCGGCCAGCGAAACCATCACAAACATCAGCGCAATGGCAATCAGTCTGTTCATGGCCCTCTACCTCCACAATTCCAGGGCAACAAAAGCCCCGCCAGACAACCCATGAATATGTTCCTCGAGGTCAGTTTAGCCCGACAAACCCCTTTGTCAATTTCCGGTGGTTGGCATGTAGTGGCGTGTTGCATCAAGGCGTTCTGGGGGTTTTCCTAGGGATTTTCAGGTGAAGTTCCGGTATAACCGGCATCTTGCGAAGCCCGTAGTTACGCAGGAATGATCAATGATTTCAGCGCCCCTGGGGTGAGTCGAACACCCGGCACACAGGGATTAGGAATCCCCGGCTCTATCCAACTGAGCTACAGGGGCCGGTAACGCACGGGGAACCTACCACCAGCAGGCGGGGAGGTCAACCTGTGGACCTAATCCATAATTCACATGTCTCCTGGGGAGTGGTTGACCCTCGAGCCGGTGATACGGATACTTTTCCGGCTGGAGGCATCCGTGGATCTGCAACGAAACTGCTGCGAGTGGCCGGGCAACGACATTCTGATGCGCGATTATCACGACCGGGAATGGGGTGTTGTGGTCCGTGACGATAGGGCGTTGTTTGGCAAGCTGGTGCTGGACGGGTTCCAGGCTGGCTTGTCGTGGCGCAGTATTTTGCACCGGCGCGACGACTTCCTGCGAGTGTTTGAGGGATTTGATCCGGTGCGTCTGGCTGCCTGGGATGAGGCCCGCGTTCAGGCTGCCCTGCTGGACCCTGGCATCATCCGCAATCGGGCCAAGGTGCGCGCGGCCGTTTCGAACGCGCGAGCCTTTCTTGATCTGGCGGCGCGCGGCACGTCTTTTTCCGACTTCCTGTGGGGATTCGTGAACGGCCGTCCTATTGACCACGCATTTACATCGATGTCGCAGTTGCCCTCGGAATCTCTCGAGTCAAAGGCGATGTCGAAGGCGTTGAAGAAGGCCGGTTTCCGGTTCTGCGGGCCAACGATCTGCTATGCCTTCATGCAGGCAGTTGGCATGTTCAACGACCACATGGTGCAGTGTTTCCGGCATGGTGAAGTCGAGGGTTTGCGAAAGTAGGCGTCAGGCTGGCTGTACATGGAACCCGAGGGTGTAGCCCATCCCGATTCCCGAATGTCCACTATGTGGCTTTTGATGTGAGGCCGTCGCCCTCCACTCGTGTATTATCGGGCCGGCTGGAAGCTGGGAGTCGATCGTGGCCGAACGTCTGATTCGCCTGGAAGAGATCATCGAGGCCCCGGCCGCCGACGTGTGGATGGCTTGGACCACGGTAGAGGGCCTGCGGACCTTCCTGGCCCCCGACGCGGTGATCGACGTCAAGGCGGGAGGCCAATGGGAAATCGTCTTCGTGCCGGAGGCGCCTGCCGGATCCCGCGGCAGCGAGGGCTGCAAGGTTCTGGAGGTCAAGAAGGGCCGCCGGTTGGTCTTCGAGTGGAACTTCGTACCAGGCTCGCCCATCCGTGACCAGAAGACGACGGTGTCCATCGAAATCAACGCCTTTGGCGACCGGAACTGCCAGGTCAGTCTGGAACAGGTCGGCTGGAAGGAGGGACCGGACTGGGACGCCGGTTTTGCCTACTTCTCGGACGCATGGAGTTTGGTGCTGGCCCGTTTGGAACGCCGTTTCCGCGAAGGTCCCATCGATTGGGCGAATCCCTGGCGTCCGTCGGCTTGACCAGTGTTCGCCCGTCGACGTCTTCCTAACGGGCGCCGATCGTATTCTTGTTGCTTCGTGCGCGGGCCGGGTCGGTCTTGCGAGGTGCGCGATGGTTTCCTTCCCCCCCGCACCATTCTCTACCGAGCGCCCCTGGGGTGCTCGCCTTTCGCCAGCCGGTGCTCCGGATGTACGGGTAGTGTCACGCGCCGGCGCAACGGTGGTGGCCTTGCCGAACCGATACTCCGTCACGTACCTGCTGCTGGCCCAAAGCTCGGTCGCCGTGGTTGATGTGGGATCCTGCGCGGACGTTCCTCGTGTGATGGAGGCTTTGCGGTGGTTGGGACGAACTCCATCGCAGGTCAGCGTCGTCGTTGCGTCCCATTTGCACTGCGATCACGTGATGGGTATTGATACCCTGGCCCGGAAACTGGGGACGCCGGTCGCCGTTGGTCGCGCCGCCTTCGAGTCGATTCGCGGCGGACCGCCGCTGCGCTATCCCGATTTCCGAGATGCGTTGCATCTCGTCGGGGGCTGGGTGTACCAAGGTGCTCCGGCCCCGTCCAGGTCGGATTGGCCCGATGGCCCTCGCTTCGGCTTTCCCAATGCCCCGAACCCATTCCAGGCTGAACTGTTGCCCCTGACAGATGGCGCGCGTCTGTCCGGCCTGCCGGGATGGACGATCCTTGAAACGCCGGGCCACGCAGACGATGCCATCGCGCTGTACAACCGCCGGGCAGGGTTTCTGGTGACGGGGGATACCGTGCGGAATTTCCTGGGTGGGGAATGGAACCCCCTTCAGGTCGATCGCGCGTCGATGCAAGCCACGATCGCGACTCTGCAGGACTTGCCGGTCCACACCGTGTTCCCGGGCCACGGGCCGGTGCTGGAAGGGATGGGTGTTTTACGTGGTCTGAAGGTTGTAGGTCCCTGGGAACCCTGAGCGCGAGGAGGACACAATGGATCCGTTCCTGACACTGTCCGGTACCGCGCTGGCCCGCTTGATTCGCGAGCGTGGCGCGTTGTCCGTCGAGATCGTCGAGGCCCATGCGCGCCGCGTTCGCGAGGTCAACCCTCGTGTGAACGCGATGGTCGCAAACCGGTTCGACCTGGCACGTGCCGAGGCTCGGGCCGCCGACCTTCGTGTTGCCCGCGAGGACCCTGCCTCGCTGCCACCGTTGCTGGGTGTGCCCTGCACGGTGAAGGAGTGCTTTGCCCTGACCGGGATGCCAAACACCGGAGGCCTGCCTTCGCGCGTAGGCCATCCCGCTACCAGGGATGCCACCGCGGTGGCCCGGCTTCGTGCTGCCGGCGCCATCCCACTTGGAGTTACCAACATCTCGGAACTGTGTCTGTGGATGGAAGCCAGCAACCCGAACTACGGTCGTACGAACTGTGCCTACGACCCGGGTCGGACCTCGGGCGGCAGTTCCGGTGGCGAGGGCGCCCTGATCGGGTCGGCGGCGTCTCCCTTTGGTGTCGGCTCGGACATTGGCGGGTCGATCCGCATGCCTGCCTTCTTCAACGGCGTCTTCGGCCACAAGCCCTCGGGTGGGCTGGTCCCCAACACCGGCCAGTTCCCGTGCACCGAACATGGGCTGGTGCGGGTTTTGACGACGGGGCCGATTTGCCGGAAGGCAGAGGACCTGTACCCGTTGCTGCGCTTGCTTGCTGGCCCCGATGGCATCGACAAGGGTTGCACCGAGATGCCCCTGAGCGATCCCGCGACCGTGTCCCTTGAGGGGCTGGACGCTGTTTCGGTCGAGGACGACGGCCTGCTGTCGGTGTCCGAGGATCTTCGCGCCGCCCAGCGCCGCGCCGCGTCCTGCCTGGCGGCCCGGGGCGCCAGGATCCGGGTCGAGCGCGTCCCGGCCCTGGCCCGCGCCATCCTTATGTGGACGGCGACGGTCGCCACTGGCGGCGAATCGACCTACCTTTCGCTGCTGGGCGATGGGCGCCCGTTCAACCTCGGCTTCGAATTCCTGATGTGGGCCGCTGGTCGCGGCCGCCACACGCTGCCCGCCCTGGGACTTGGCCTGATCGAGGCCATTTCGTCCCGGTTTCCGCCACGCTTCGGCCCACTCCTGGAGGAAACGGCGGCCCTGCGCGCCGACCTCGCTCGCCGCCTGGGTCCCGGGGGCGTGCTGCTGTACCCGTCCTACCCCGAGCCCGCGCCGCGACACAACAAGCCGCTGCTGCGGCCTATCAACTGGATTTACACCGGCATCTTCAATGTCCTGGAAATGCCCGTCACGCAGGTCCCCCTGGGCCTTAACGACCGAGGTCTTCCTCTGGGATGCCAGGTCGCGTCGATCCCCGGCAACGACCACCGTACGATTGCGGTCGCGATGGCGCTGGAGCAGGCCATGGGTGGCTGGGTCGTTCCGCAACCGCGCCGGTAGGCTCTCCGAAGACGCTTGGGGTTTCATTAAATTCGTCAGCAACACCTCGCTCCAAGACCGGACATCTACTCCCGCTTATGACCCGGACATTTAGTCAGCTTCTTACAGTTTCTTACAGTCTGGAATCCGAGTCTGGAATCGAGTCTTGACCCTTTGATCAACCTGCGGCATCCTCCGCCCGGGATCGTTGATGGAGTCGTCATGGCCGCCAATCTGAAGGGTCGATCGTTCCTGAAGTTGCTGGACTTCACACCGGGAGAAATTGCCGATCTTCTGACTTTGTCGGCGACGCTGAAGGCCAACAAGCGCGCAGGCGTGAAGGGTATGGCCATGGAGGGCCGTAACGTCGCGCTGATTTTTGAGAAGGCGTCAACGCGAACCAGGTGCGCGTTCGTGACCGCCTGCTTTGATGAGGGAGCGCATCCAGAATACCTGGGCAAGGGCGACATCCAGTTCGGCAAGAAGGAAACCGTGGCCGACACCGCGCGTGTGCTTGGCCGAATGTTTGACGGCATCCAGTTCCGTGGCTACTCGCAGGACGTCGTCGAAACACTGGCGAAGTACGCAGGCGTTCCGGTATGGAACGGCCTGACCGACGACTGGCATCCGACGCAGGTTCTTGCGGACCTGCTGACCGTCCAGGAGGAATTCGGCAGCCTGCGCGGGCGTTCACTCGCCTACGTTGGTGACGGCCGCAATAACATGGCGAACGAGCTGCTGGTCGGGTGTGCCAAGATGGGCATGCACGTGCGTGTTGTGGCGCCCAAATCCCTGTTCCCGAAGCCAGCGCTGGTCGAGGTAGTGAGGGACATCGCGGCGGGCACCCACGGCGCCGTGACGATCACCGACGATATCGCTGAAGGCGTAGCCGGGGCGGATGCGCTGTACACCGACGTCTGGGCCTCGATGGGAGAGGAAGCCAAGATCCCCGAGCGTATCGCCGTTCTGAAACCCTACAAGATCACCCGTCAGATGTTCCAGCAGACAGGCAATGCCCAAGCCATATTCCTGCACTGTCTGCCGGCATTCCACAACCACGATACCGACATGGCGCGCCAGTTCCCGGACATTTGCGAGGTCGAGAACGAGGTGTTCGAGGGCGCGCAAAGCCGGGTGTTCGACGAAGCCGAGAACCGCGTTCACACCATCAAGGCGGTCATGGTTGCAACGATTGGCCGTTGACCGCTCAGCAGTCGTGAATTGATCGGAAATCCCGGATGGCGTCGAGCTGCATGGTTGCATCAGGCGGGCTGGATCCCAGGTAGACACTGCTAGCGCGCCTGGGTGATGAATTGCAATCGGCGAGTCTTGACTTCACCCCCATCCAAGGTGTACAAATCCGCCCGTCTGGACGGCTGCAGAGTCGTCATCTTCGACTGTCCCTTGACCGAGGGTTCCATGGACGATGGTGCTAGTACCGGGGGTCCCGCGCGTCGGCGCGGGGGCCTTGGCGCCACGGTCATCGGACCAAAGGTCCACTGACCAGGCCCAAAGCTCCCATTCCCACGCCTCGACCCTGAGTCGCTAACGGTTTTTTTGTTCGCTTCTTCGAGCCGTGCGGGAAGTAGGAGCGCCGATGTACTGGCTAAGCAAGTCTTTCCACTGGCTGCACCGCTTCAAGCGGCGGACGCTGGTGCTGTTGGCCGTTTTGGGTCCTGGCATCATCACCATGGTCGCGGATAACGACGCCGGCGGGATCTCGACCTACGCCGTAACGGGTTCCAAGTATGGCTTCAGTCTTCTGTGGATCCTGTTCATCCTGCTGCCGATGGCCTACTTCATCCAGGAGATGACCGTCCGACTGGGTGCCGTGACCAAACGCGGCCATGCCGAGGCGATTTTCGAGGGGTTCGGTCCCTTCTGGGGATGGTTCTCTCTGGGTGATCTTGCCGTCGTCAACTGGTTGACGCTGATCACCGAGTACATCGGGATGACCGCGGCGATGGCGCTGTTCGGTGTCCCCCCGTGGATCACTGTTCTGTTTGTCACGTTCGTCCTGGTCGCGGTTGCCGTTACGGGCAAGTACTGGACCTTCGAGAAGCTGACTCTCTTCTTCTGCGCATTCAACCTGGTGTATGTGCCTGCCGCCTTCTGGGCGATGGACACACCTTCATCGCCCGCCTGGAGCGCTGTTGCCGACGGTCTGTTCATCCCGAATTTCCCAGGCGGTGGGACCGGTGAGCTTTTGTTCATCATCCTGGCAAACATCGGTACCACGATCACGCCCTGGCAGATCTTCTTCCAGCAGTCATCGGTCGTTGACAAGGGTCTGGACATCCACGACATCAAGTTCGGCAAGATCGACACACTGGCTGGCGCGTTGCTGACCTGTGTTGTCGCCGGATTCATCATGATCGCTACCGGGGCTGCCTTCCACTACGCCAACCCGCCAATCCTGGTCGAGGACGCGGCCGACACTGCCAACGCTCTGGCTCCGTTGCTGGGCAACCATGGCGACCTGGCCAGAAAGCTGTTCGCCATTGGACTTTTCGACGCCGGCTTCCTTGGCGCCCTGTGCGTCTCGTTGTCGACATCGTGGGCGGTGGGCGAGGTCTTCGGCTGGGCCCACTCGCTGAACCGCAGCGTTCGCGAGGCGCCATGGTTCTACGTGCTTCACACGCTGATGCTGCTTTCCGCGGGCGCCGTCGTCCTGATTCCCGATGCGCCCCTCATCACGATTACGATGTTCGTTCAGGTCGTTGCCGTGACATTGCTTCCATCGCTGCTGGTGTTCCTGATATTGCTGCTGAACGATTCGTCGTTCATGGGTCAGCACGTCAACACGCGCTGGCAGAACATCGTCAACTGGTCGATCGTGCTGTTCGTCATCGCGATGTCTACGTTGTTCGCCGTCAGTACGCTGTTCCCCGACTGGTTCGGGGTGGTGGGGGGAGGGTAGGATGAACGCACCCTGGCACAATCCCGCGGCAACTGCGCCCGAACCCACCATCGAGACGGCTGGCGCAAGGAACCTGTTCTTCTCGCAGATAATCAAGCTGCCTGTGCGCGCTCGTGGGACGAAGAAGGCGCTGGGCAAGGTTACCGACCTTGTGTTTGCCGTGAAGGAGCCTTACCCCGAGGCTGTCGGCATCTATCTCGAACATGGCTGGGGTCAGCCCACCGAGTTCATCCCGTGGGACCGTGTTCTTGAGGTGGGCCGCAAATCCGTCGTGGTCATGCCGACTCCCGATGGGCAGCAATATCCTCCGTTTGTCGATCAGCCGGGTTGGCTGCTGTTGGACCAGCACCTTATGGGCAAGGATGTGCTGGATCTGGACGGCAGGCGCGTAGAGGTTGTCAACGACGTCCAGCTTCTGGACGCGAAGGGCCGGATGCTGCTGGTCCAGGTCGATATGTCCTTCAATGGCTTCCTGCGCAGGTGGGGGCTGAAGAACGCCCGCTGGATGAAGGATGATTTCATCTCGTGGAAGTTCGTCCAACCGCTGTCCCACGAGGACGCTCTTGCCACCGATCGAGTCTCGCTTTCGATTACCAAGAACCAGCTTGCGGAACTGCCACCACAGGACCTGGCGGACGCCCTCGAGGAGCTGTCGGGCAAGGAACAGGAGGCGCTGTTCTCGGCCCTGGACCCGGAAACCGCGGCCGAGACCTTGATGGAGGCCGAGCCGCGTGCGCGGCGCCAGATCATCGCGGATCTGCGTCGCGAGCGGGCCAAGCAGATTCTGACCGAGATGTCGGTTCCCCAGTTGGCAAGCCTGTTGTCAGTTCTGCCGCATGATGATGCCAGTGAACTGCTTGAACTGGTTCCCGAGGACGAGGCCCGGCGCATCAAGGCAATCCTTGCCGATCAGGAGGCACGCGCGGGTGACCTGATGGATCAGGACTTCATGACCTTTCCCAGGACGGCGAAGGTCGGGCCAACGCTGGCCGAGATCCGGATATCTGGCCGGGATCAGCACTCGATTTCCTACGTGTATGTCACGGGCGAGGACGGGCGCACCCTGGTCGGATGCATTGACCTGCGCGAACTGGTTCTGGCGCCGGACCCCCAGACGCTGGGCGATATAATGGCCTCTCCCGTGGTCACTGCCGAGACCGACGACACCGTGGACGACCTTACTCAACTGTTTGCCAAGTATCACTACAGGATGGTCCCGGTAACTGACGCCGAAGACCACATTCTTGGAGTGGTTCGCTTCAACGACATCATGAAGGGGCCGCTGTCCCCGATCCGGAGGTAGGAACCCATGCCGCGAGTCAAGACGACCCCGATGGTTCGCTTTGCCCTGGGATCGTTGAGCATCTACCTTGTGGCTCTGCTGGGGCTGCTGCTGGTGCGATTCATCCGCGGGCTGTAGTCCGCTTTACGAGGACGACCAATGGACGACCGGACCCTGGAAGACCTTCAGTTCTCGCGGGTCGTCGAGGCGGCTGCTGATGCCTGCCAGACTTCCCGCGGACGCAACCTTGTGCGATTTCTTCCGCCCATCATTAACGCCGCAGAAGCTGACGCCCAACTGATCCTTGTCGAGGAGGCCCGTGACCTGCTGGATCTGCCCGGTCATCCGTCGCTGGGCGGCGTCGAGGACATGACCCATGCATTCGAGGTCGCCGCGAAGGGCGGGATGCTGGCTGCCGCCGAACTGATTGCTTGCGCCAGGCTGCTGACGGTCGGCGCCAGTGCCAGAAAGGCTACGAGTGATCTGAAGGACAGCGCTCCAGGTATCGCGCATCTGTTCGAAGGTGTGGCTGACCTGTCCACGGTGGCCGATCATGTTGCGATGACCTTCAACGAAGAAGGTGAAATCCGCGACGAGGCCTCGCCGCGCCTGGCCGAATTGCGGCACAAGTCGGTTTCCCTGTCTCGGGGCGTGAAGGTTCGCATCGAAACGATGCTGCAGGATCCCAGGATCAAGCTGGTGATCCAGGACGAATACTACTCGCTGCGCGAGGGCAGGTACGTTCTGCCAGTGAAGGCGGAGGACCATCGCTTTGTGCCGGGCATCATTCACGGCACCAGCCAGACCGGGCAGACGCTGTTCATTGAACCGCAGGCGATTGTCGAGGACAACAACCAGTTGAAGGTGGTCCTGGACGGTATTGGGGTCGAGGAACGCGCCGTGCTTGCGGATCGTTCGGCCTTGCTGGGACGCTACGCAGCCGAGGCCCGGACCTTGGCCGATGCCTTGTGGCGCCTGGATTCGTTGATGGGTCGAGGTCGGCTGGCACGCAGGATGCGGTGCTCCCGCCCTGCGATAGGCGGATCGGCCGACGGCCTGCGTCTTGTCAATGCCCTGAACCCGGTACTTGTTCTTATTGGGCGCGACGTCGTGCCAATCGACCTGGATTTTCCGTCCGCAGGTGGTGGCCTTGCCCTGGTGGTTTCGGGTCCCAATGCGGGTGGCAAGTCGGTGACGCTGTCGACAATCGGCTTGTGTGTGCTGCTGGTGCGCCACGGATTCTTGCCGCCGGCAGGGGAGGGTTCGGTAGTTCCCTGGTACGACGACGTGCTGACTGTGATTGGCGATCCGACGAACATGGACCGCGCCGTCTCGACCTTCACGGGCCAGCTTGATCGTCTGGGCCAGATACTGGGCCGCCCGCCTGGCCGAACCCTGGTCCTGCTGGACGAACTGGCAACAGGAACCGAACCTCGCAAGGGAGAAGCGCTGGCAACTGCGATCGTAGAGACGCTGGTCCAGGGCGGGGCCGAATGCGTGGTTGCGACCCACTACGACCTGCTGAAGCGGCGGGCCGACAACGATCCTCGATTTCTTAATGCCCGCGTGGGCTTCGACGCGCGTACAGGACGTCCCGACTTCCGCCTGGAACAGGGGGCTTCGGGTGATTCGAATCCCTTCGACGTGGCGGCATCGGCTGGATTTCCAACGGCAATTCTTGAACGGGCCAAGGGTCTGGTGGACCGGCGCGAGCGCGAACTGGAGGACGCATTGTCGGAGGCACGACGGCTGAATGCCGCGCTTCTGACAGAAAAGGCCGAGACCGAGGACCTCAAACATCAATTGGGTATCGACAAGAAGAAGTACGAAAAGGAACTGGTGCGCCTGCGGTCCGACGCAGATCGTCTGGTTCACGAGGCCAGGCGGGAGGTATTGCAGAAGATGAAGCGACTCGAGGAGGAACTGGACTCGATTGCCAAGCAGGCGCGCGCCGAGAAGGCCCAGGTCACCCGACCGACGGCGCAGCCGACCGTCGTTGCGCGACGCCAGGAAGTCAGGGATCGCAAGGTCGAGGTTCATCGCGACATGGACCAGGAGGCTGCGCTGTTGGGAAACCTGCCCAACGAGCCGCTGCCCGCCGCCAGCTTCAAGGTTGGGGCCTTGGTGTTCGTTTGGTCGCTGCGTTCCGATGGCAAGGTTGTAGAGGTTGCGGCCGATGGCAAGCGCGGCACTGTGCAGGTCGGCTTGCTAAGGTCTTCTGTCAAGCTGGCCGACCTGAGGATTCCGAAGCCAAAGGCGGCGAAGAACACCCCAAAGCCTTCTGTCGCGCAGTCTTCATCGTCGGCACCCCGCCCATCGACGACGCTGGCTGGCACGCCCGATTCTGACAAGCCGTTCATTCGCTCGGAATTCAACACCGTCGATTGCCGCGGCATGAGGGTGGACGAGGGGCTTGGCGAGGTGGATCGCTTTCTGGACGCGTCGTTCATGCGAGAGGAGCCTGTGGTCATGGTGATTCATGGCATGGGCACCTCGGCATTGCGCAGCGCCATCCGCGATTACTTGAAGACCAGCCGCTATTGCAAGCGATTCCGGCAGGGCCAGCAGGGCGAGGGCGGCGAGGGTGTCACCATGGTCGAGGTAGGCTGAGGATTATTGCGGCTAGACCTTGGTCTTCTTTCCATACCTGGCCCGCAGCACTTCAATTACCGCGGGAAGCACCGAAAGAAAGATGATCGCGAAAATCACCAGGGTGAAGTTCTTCTTGACGATGGGCGCATCCGCAAAGAAGTAGCCTGCAAATATGAACAACGCCGGCCACAGAATAGCTCCGATGATGTTGTAGGAAATGAACTTGGTGTAAGTCATTTCGCCAACGCCGGCGACAAATGGGGCAAGCGTTCGGACTATCGGCACGAAGCGCGCGATGATGATTGTCTTGCCGCCGTGACGCTCGTAGAACTGGTGGGTCTTCATCAGGTGTTCGCGCTTGATGAACCTCTCGAAAACTCTCAGCCCAAGGTGTCTCCCGGCCCAGTAGTTCACCGTGTCGCCAAGGAACGCGGCGATGGCCAGCAACACGAACATGTAGACCGGGTTCAAGGGGTTCTCGCCGCCCAATTCTGAAGCTGCCGCAGCTGAAACCGCGCCCGCGGCAAACAGCAGCGAGTCGCCCGGAAGGAAGGGCGTCACGACAAGTCCAGTCTCGCAGAAGATGACCACGAACAGGATGCCGTAGGTCCAGAACTGGTAGTTCTTGACCAGATCCACAAGGTACAGATCCAGGTGAAGGATGAAGTGCTCGATAAACCAGGTAACAAGCTCCATGACGCCTCCAGTTGTTTCGAAAGTGAAAGCCTATCGGACGAAAATGGCGTTCGAATACAGGTACGGCACCTCGATATCGGCGATCTCTTCGATGCCGTTCAGGGCTGGCTTCACGTGTGTGGGCGTGACCCAGACCTCGACCCGGTACGCTCCTGCCGCGGCGCCAGCCAGCTTGAACTCGCGCCCCTGTCCCGGCTGGTCCAGCACCAGTTCGGAACCGGTCGATGTCGCATGGTAGACCTTGGTGCGGACCAGACTGTTCGCGCAAGCCTGCTGGTCAACGCCGGGGAGTCCCCATGCGGGCAACTCCAGGGCAGGTGAGCGAATATACAAATCAACCGACGTTGCGCCCTTGATCTCGCGCCCCATTTCGACCGTGTTCCCGTCCGCAACGGCAAAGAAGTCGAAACCGGCCGGGGAACCAAGCACGTCGAAGGCCATGAACGAGCGGCCAGTCCCGATCGACATCCTGACCTCGTCAACTTCGGCGGCCTTTTCAGTAGCCACCAGCGTGTGGTTCGACATCCATCTGAAAGCGCGCTTGAATCCGTCCATTCGCTGTCCGTCAGCGAGGACCGGAGGTCCTCCGGTCACCAGAAGCTGCGCAAAGTTCGGGAACGTTTCGCCCCAGTTGTCGCCGCACGATTCAAGGTCCGTGCACAGGGATGGGACTTCCACGTTGCGATGAATATCGGTCGCCCCGAATCCGGTCAGCCTGATGAACGGGGCTGCCTGGTCGAACTTGAGTGGATCGTTTGCAACCGGCTTCAGCAGCAGCAGTATCGCCAGGTCGGGATCCGGGTTCGCCCTTCCGGGGGTCATGAAGGCGTCCATACGGATGAACTGGGTGATGTTCGAGGTCAGGGCATCCATCAGCATCGGGTGGAAGTTGAAGATCTCGATGCCGTCCAGCGGCGCCGCCTTGATGCGTTCGACCGTCAGATCGTCCTCTTCCGGGTGCGCCACGAAGGCGTATCCGCCGATCTCGTGCAACTTGGCGATCGCGGCCTGGGTCGCCTCCAAGGGCGTCGAGTCACCGTACGAGGTGTTCCAGACCTCTGCAGGAATGGGCGCCGACATGCCGATGGGCATCTGCTTGGATCCTTCCGTGCCGACGAAATACATGAACGACGGGACCAGGCTTCCCTTGGGGCACTGCACCAGGTTTGCGGTCAGGTTCCCCTTGGAATCGTTCAGCAGGGTGTCGCCCTCGCCGGAACGGAAATGCAATGCCTCCTCGAAAGTGGCATCGCGAACGTTTGATGGATGGTCGGACTGCATCAGGAAATCGATCCCGCTGAGGCAAGGCGCGGCGCGATGTTCCGTCTCGCAGTCGACCAGCAGGGACGCGTCAACTTCCTCGTGCTGGGGATAACACCCGTCGTGGGACAGGTTCGAATGAAGATGCACGATGCCGCGCAGCATCTTGTAGCCGCGATTCTCCTGTCCGAACGGAACCGGAGGCGAGACGGTCTCCCATCCAGGGTCGGTCGCCAGGTCCCCAACCGAATCGTCAGGCAGATCAGATGTCGTTGGCAGCTCGGCCGTCACGTCCGGCGCCGGCGCGTCGGGCGGCGTGGGGTCCGGCGACACATCGATAGCGTCGAAAATATCTGTCACGTCGCTTGGCACGTCAGGCGTATTGCCAAGGTCACGCACGTCCGAATCGCTTCCAGACGAACCGCACCCGGCAACGGCTAGAACAGCCAGAACCAGCCACAATGAATTGAAACGCATCTGGATACTCCCGGGAAAACCGCGAAGATTATGGTCTATCAGCGGTTTTCGATCAACCACGGAGATCGCTGGGCACATCGGCCGCATGCGGTACTGGCAAGGTCCGAAGGGCAGGCCATGAATACGGTTCGGAGGTTGAAAGAGGACGTTGTCATCGCAAAGCTGCCCGTGGCATGATCGCACCGCTTTTTCCTGGGAGCTTGTGGCGATATGGGTGAACGCGACCGAACAACGCTGAAGTCGATGCGGCGCATTCGCAACATCGGCATCATCGCTCACATCGACGCAGGTAAAACCACGTTGACCGAGCGGCTGCTGTTCACGACCGGAAGGACACACAAGATGGGCGAGGTTCACGACGGCGAGGCCGTCATGGACTATATGGTCCAGGAACAGGAACGCGGCATCACCATCACCAGCGCCGTTACTTCGTTCGAGTGGGACGGCTGCGAGATGCACCTTGTCGATACCCCTGGGCACGTTGATTTCACCGTCGAGGTGGAACGTTCGTTGCGGGTGCTGGATGGCGCAGTTGTCGTCTTCGACGGCGTCAGTGGTGTCGAACCCCAGTCCGAGACGGTATGGCGCCAGGCAGACAAGTACGGCGTGCCGCGTTTGGCCTTCATCAACAAGATGGACCGGGTTGGCGCCGACTTCGAGATGTCCATGAAGTCGATGCGCGAGCGATTTACCCAGAGGATCCTGGCAATCCAGTTTCCGGTCGGCGTCGAATCGGCCTTTCATGGGGCCGTCGACCTGGTCGGCTGGAAGACTCTGCGCTGGAACGGCGATGACCCGCGCGACACCCAGGTCGATGATGGCGTTCCCCCCGAAATCGAGATGGAGGCCCGTCAGGCTCGCGACGACCTTGTTGCGGGAATCGCCGACTTTGATGAGGCCGTCGCAGATCTGTACCTGAACGGCGTGGAGGTTGGGCCAGTCGAACTGGAGGCCGCGGTTCGTCGCGCCTGTATCGACGGCAAGGTCGTTCCTGTGCTGTGCGGTTCAGCCCTGCGCAACAAGGGGGTCCCCCCGGTGCTGGACGCCGTTGTGCGATATTTGCCGTCGCCCCTGGACCTTCCCCCGGTCCGTGGCGTGGACCCCAGGACCGGCGAGTCGGTCGAGATGGCGCACGACCCCAATGGCCCGTTGTGTGCGCTGGTCTACAAGGTCCAGATTGCGGACGAGGGCCGTCGTTTGACGTATCTGCGAATCTACTCGGGGCGCATCGACGAGAAGTCCGATGCATACAACCCAGGGCGAAAACTGACCGAAAAGATCAGCAGAATCTTCCTTATGCACGCCAAGGACAGGCGGCGGCTGGAGGAGGTAGGCGCCGGAAACATCGTCGGCGTCCTGGGCCTGAAGTTGACCAGCACCGGCGAAACCGTGTGCGCCCCGGCACATCCGATCGTGCTGGAGTCGATCGGTTCCTACGAGCCGGTAATCAGCATCGCCATCGAGACCGAGTCCCAGGCAGACCGCGAGCGCCTGGATACGACCTTGCGCCGCATCGCAGACGAGGACCCGACCTTCCGCTTTCGCGAGGATCCCGATACCGGCCAGACTGTCATGTCCGGAATGGGCGAGTTGCACCTGGACGTCGTGGCCGACAGGATCCGGCGCGATTTCGGCGTGCCTGTTCGCGTGGGGCGTCCCGAGGTCGTCTATGCCGAGACGGTTGGGCGCACTGCCGAAGCCTCCGGTATTTGCGAGATCGAACACGATGAAACCAGGGTCTTTGCCAGACTATTTCTGCGGGTCGAACCGGCCGCGCGGGGCGTTGGATCGACCTGTGCCGTGGCCGTTGGAATTCCGTTGCACGCCAGTCTTCTTGAGGCGGCGCGCACGGGCGTTCTTGATGCTCTGAAGGGTGGCGTCCTGCACGGCCTGACACTTACCGATGTCCAGGCATGCATCCTCGGTGTCGAGACGCGTGAGGGTTTCTTGATTGACGAGACATCCCTGAAGATCGCCGCGATGAACGCGGTCAAGGAGGCGTGCGCGGCAGCGGCCCCGGCACGCCTGGAGCCGATTGGAGTAATCGAGGTCACATGCCCGTCCGAATCGATGGGCGAGGTGCTGGGTGGAATCCAGGCCCGTCGTGGGGTGATCGAAGCGATGGAGGACCGCGGACCGGTCAAGGTGATAATGGCCACCGCTCCGATCGAGCGCATGTTCGGCTACGCAACGGAACTGCGATCATCGTCGCAGGGCCGGGCAACTTTCTCGCTGCGTTTTGCCCGCTATGACGTGTCGTGAAACTGTCTGGAGATCCTTTCTCGTTGGCCATGTCATACCCCGTTGTCCGAACCGGAAAAGTCTCCAGATCTTCGATTGACAGGCGCCCGGTTGCTGGATAGCCTGTCCCCCGTCCCGTGTTGAGGTCGGACGATGAGGTGGAACATGTTTCGCGGCGGTACATCTGGGCTGCGAAATGCAGTGCATCTTTCAACGGCAGTGTTCCTGTTGATGGCGTCGGGCTGCGGCGCTATCAAGAGGTATGCCCTGGACATGACGGGGGCAGTCCTTCTGGAGGGTTCCAGGGCCATCAACGAGGAACCCGATTTCGAGATGGTTCGCGACAGTTTTCCGGGAAACCTGAAGACCGTCGAGGTGATGATGGCGGCCAACCCTGGCAACCTGGACATGCTGTACATGGCGGGCGAGGGCTTCGCCGCGTACACCTACCTGGTGATCGAGGACGACATCGATCTGGCCGACGCGGCGGGCGATGCAAAGAAGGTCGCACAGCTGAAGACCCGGGCCTCGGCCCTGTACCTCCGCGCCCAGAACTACACAGCCCAGTTGAACCGCACGAAGGACACGCCGTCCTTTGAGGTCCGCAAGATCCTTGAAACCGGCACGCCGGACCAGATGAAGGAGCTGCTGGCGAAGTTCGTCAAGAAGGACGTGCCGGGGCTCTTCTGGTACACCTTCAGTTGGGTAGGCCAGGTCAACCTGGACCAGTCGAATCCAGCGCGGATTTCTGACCTGCCGCGGATCGAGGCCCTCATCAACCGCATCATCGAACTGGACCCGCTGTATTACCACGGTCTGCCGATGATCATCGCCGGTTCGGTCTACAGCCGAGGGGCCCTGTTTGGCGGCGACCTCCCGCGCGGCAACACCTACTTCGAGCGGGGCGTGCAGGCTAGTGACGGGAAATTCCTGATAGCGAAGTTCAACTGGGCGCGCTACTACGCGCTGCAGGCCCAGGATCGGGCTCTTTACTGCCGTCTCCTCCAGGAGGTCATCGACGCGCCGTCGGACCTCCTGCTCGAGCAGCAGATGATGAACAACGTCAGTCGGCGGTGGGCGTCCCGCTGGATTGGACGTGCCGCCTCGCTGTTCGAGGACGGTCAAGGGTGTGCAACGCAGGCTCCGGCGAAAATCGACTTGGAGGAGGTCAATGATGGTCTGCTGTAACAGGATCCTATCCGCGGTGCTGCTGTGTGCGTTGGTCATGGTTTCCCTTCCGGCGTCCGCCGAACCCGTGGTCATCAAGCTGGCGACCGTTGCCCCCAAGGACTCGGTCTGGATGAACGCCTACAGCGCGATGAACAAGGAAGTCGAGCTGGCAACCGGCGGGAACGTGACCTTCAAGTTCTTCCCGGGCATGGTCTCGGGCGACGAAAAGGACATGGTTCGCAAGATGCGCGCCGGCCAGCTCCAGGCCTCCGGCCTCACGGGCGTCGGCCTCCAGATGATCGAGCCCGGCATGCTGGTCATGCAACTGCCCATGCTGTTCAAGGACTACGACGAGATGTCGAAGGTCCGTGATCGTCTCCAGGACAAGCTCCAGGCCATGATGAACAAGAAGGGCTTCGTCATCCTCGGCTGGTCCGACCTCGGCTACACCTACGTCTTCACGAAGACCCCGGTCAACGACCTGGCGGGCTTCAAGGACGTCAAGATGTGGGGCTGGGAAGACGAGCCCATCAGCAAGGCCTTCTTCGAGACCGCCGGCATCGCCCAGGTCCCCCTGTCGCTGCCCGATGTTCTTCCCGGTTTGCAGCGCGGCATGATCAACGGCGTCTACAACTCCACACAGGGCCTCATTGCCGTGCAGTGGGACAAGTACGTGTCCTATGCCACCAAGCTGGTTATCGGCATTGGCATCGGCGCGACCGTGGTTTCCAAGACGGCCTGGGACCAGGTCGCGCCCGCCGACCAGATCAAGGTCATGGAGATCGCCAAGAAACACCACATCGCGCTGAACGCCGAAATCCAGAAGAAGAACAAGGAATCCTCGGTCCAGTTGAAGAAGCAGGGCATGCAGTTCGTCGATGTGGCCGCCGACCAGTTGGCCCGCTTCCAGGAGATCTCCACCCGCGTGCGGCAGGTCCTGGCGGGCCAGGTCTTCGACGCCGCGCTGCTGAAGGAAGTGGAATCGGTTCGTGACAAGGTCCGCGCCGGACAGTAGTGGCCTTCGGGCCTCGATGCCCAGGTCTCCTCGTTCTCCTCTCTCGCAGGATGGATTGACGTGAAGGCACTCCTCATTTTGGAAAGGTGGGTCGGGAAGGTGGAATCCTTCTTCCTGGTCGCCTCACTGGTGGCCATGTTGTCGCTGACACTCTACTCGGTGGCGTACCGGAACCTGCTGGCCCCCTTCGTCCTGAAGTTGCAGGCCTCCGAGATGAGCGAATCCACCATGGCCCCGGCCGTCGTAAACGCGAAGGCCGCCAAGCCCGCGTCGGCTGCCCCTGCAGCGGCCAGTGTCGGCACGGACCCGGTTGCCGCAGCGCCTGCGGCAGCTCCCTCGGCCGGCGATTTGGACGACGAACCAGCAGCACCGGTGAAGGTCGCTGCCGCAGCGCCTGCTGAGGCCCCCTCGGCCGGTGATCTGGACGACGAACCCGCGGCTCCGGCAAACGTCGCTGCCGCAGCCCCTGCCGCGGCTCCCTCGGCCGGCGATCTGGATGACGAACCCGCAGCTCCGGCAAAGGTCGCCGCAGCGCCTGCCGCGGCTCCATCCACGGGCGACCTCGACGAGGATCAGCCCACGCCTCCTGCGCCGGCGGTGGCCACGGCCGCTGCCCAAGTGGCAGCCGCCCCGACTCCGGCGCCGTCCAGCGCCTCCTTCATCAACAACATTCCGCAGGACTCGGCATTCCTCAAGGTGCTCAAGTCCCTGAACCTGGCGTGGACCGACAAGGTCACCCTGCACCTCCTGCTGTGGGTCGGGTTCTTCGGCGCCGCCATCGCTGCCGGCAAGCGCAAGCACATCAAGATCGACGCCCTCAGCCGTCTGCTCCCCAAGGCGTTCCGCGAGCGTCTCCAGATACTGCTGGACCTCGTCGCGGCCACAGCCTGTTTTTTCCTGGCCAACGCAGCCCTGAAGTTCATGGCCAGTGAAACGGCCAGCGGCACTGTGTTTTACGGTTCGATCCCGGGCTGGGTCGGCATCGTCATCATCCCTGTGGGTTTCGGCCTCCTGATGTGGCACTTCCTGATGGACGCGGTCTTCGAGATCGCGCTGTGGGCCGGCAACAAGACGCCGGAACTGCTGGCGTGGAAGGAAGAACTCCAGCGCAGCCAGGAGGAGGTAGCCTGATGGGTATTGCAGTCGCGATCGTCCTGGTCCTGCTGGCACTTCTGGGCACGCCGCTGTTCACCATCGTGGGCAGCGCCGCCATCGTCCTGTTCGCCTTCGCGGGCATCGACACCCAGTCGGTGGCCGTCGAAATGTATCGACTGGCCGCGAATCCATTCATGCTGACCATTCCGCTGTTCACGTTTGCAGGCTTCCTGATGGCGGAATCGGGCACCGCGGGGCGCATAGCCCGCTTGGCCCGTGCCGGCCTGGGCTGGCTGCCGGGCGGCCTGGTGCTGGCCGTCATCGGCGCTTGCACGTTCTTCACGACGTTCAGCGGCGCGTCGGGCGTCACCATCATCGCGCTGGGCGGCCTGTTCCTGCCGGTCCTGACCGCCGAGGGGTACCCGAAAAAGTTCGCGTACGGCCTCGCCACCACGGCGGGCTCCATGGGCCTGCTGTTCCCGCCGTCGCTGCCGCTGCTGGTCTACGGCATGCAGTCGAAGGTCGACATCGACAAACTGTTCATCGCCGGCCTGCTGCCGGGCGTGGTGACGATCCTGGCCCTGTCCATCTTCGGCGGCGTCGTGTCCTGGCGCTCGGGCGCCAAGCGCACCGCGTTCAACGCCCGCGAGTTCCTGGGCGCCGTGCGCGAAACCAAGTGGGAACTGCTGGTCCCCGTGATCATCTTCGTGGGCATCTTCGGCGGCATCGTGACCGTGGCCGAGGTCGCGGCCATCACGGCGTTCTACCTGCTGATCGTCGAGGTCTATGTCTACAAGGATCTCCAGTTGGTCCGTGACATGCCCCGGGTCATCCGGAAGAGCATGACCCTGGTCGGCGCCATCCTGCTGATCCTCAGTTGCGCGCTGGGCCTGACCAACTATCTGGTGGACGCCGAAGTTCCCATGAAGATCTTCGAGGTAGCCCAGACCTACTTCACCAGCAAGTGGACCTTCCTGCTGGCCCTGAACGTGTTCCTGCTGATGGTCGGCAGTATCCTGGACATCTTCTCGGCCACGTTCGTCGTGGTACCCCTGATCATGCCGGTGGCCCGGGAAGTCGGGATCGACCCTGTCCACCTGGCGATCATCTTCATCGCGAACATGCAGACCGCCTACCTGCTTCCGCCAGCCGGCATGGACCTGGTCGTTTCGTCGCTGGCCTTCAACCAGCCGATGACCAAGATGTACCGCATCGCGCTGCCTTTCGGCCTCGTGATGATCGCCTCGCTGCTTTTGATCACTTACGTTCCCTGGCTCTCCCTCGGCCTTCTTGAGTTCCTGGGCAAGTAGGCCCCGGTTCCCGCCCCGTCAGCCCATTTTCGCCAGCGGCAATAACCGATTGATGGACAACTGCGTTCGCGAGAAAGCGTAAGTTGAGAATTTCCCAACAATTGGACCGATGGAACCAGGGTCTCGGCTGTTTATGTGCCGGAGTCGGCCTGGGGGATGACCGGCCGTCGAAGTGGCTTCGTAGTTGATGAGCCGTACAACCTAGATGGCCCGCAACTGACCCGTTAGGCATAATGAAGAAGTTCAGAAGATTGCGAGCGAAGATGCGATGGTGGCGACTCCAGGATTAGTCGCGAGGGCGGCTGCACCTGCAGTCGTGCCGGGGCCGGAAAGTCACCGGAGGACGAGACATGGGAATCAGGATTCGGGCAAGGCACTTTCCGATGACTTGCGGGACCCGTTGGTCAGTCGCGTTGGGTCTGATGTTGTTTTCGTGCGGCATGGGCGACCCTGTCGTCGTTGCCGATAATCCGGGTTCAGACGATGCAGCGTGGGACGTGCTGGAGCCTACGGATGCGACCGATTCTGGACGCGATGACGGTTTGGAATCCAGGGACAACACCGACGAGGCCGAAGATCTCGACGTCCCGTCAGGTTGTGCAACCCCTGTCCCGCAACGCTTCCTCGACCCCGCCTGGCTTGAAGGGCCGTCCCCGAACGCCTACGCGTGGGACGGTTTGTGGGTTCCGGCGTCGTCCTTGATTGCTGGCCTGCTGGATGACGAGTATTTCGATGGTCACGAAAACGGTGGAGCACCGACACCAATTCTGCCGCCGGGGCGATGGGACTATGTCAACGCGGATAACGACGCTGCCAACTGGCGCAACTTCTACACGAACCTGGGCGAGTTCGATCGCCTGCTGGACGGATGCGGCAGGCATCACGGCTGGAAGTTCGTGCCGAAGTACCCAGATTCCATCGACTTCGCAGGCCCAGGGGAATACTTTGAGGGGTCGGCTGGCACCGACATTCTGCTGCTGGGCGGCAGCGGCACGATCCACAGCATCGCCGGCTCTCTGGCCGGCGGGCCGGACGTGCTGGTCTTTGGCGCCTCGTACAGCCTGGACTACCGGACTGGTTCGTCGCTTGATTCGAACGCTGACAACGACGACGACCTCGTGATAGCCGGGTGCCTGCGCGATGCAGGCCAGTCCTATCCCATCTACACGACCAGCATCCACACAGGACCTGGAGCCGACGTCGTGTTCGCGCGCAACCTGCGAGCCTCGGCGATCGACGCTGGAAACGGCGCCGGCGGCCGTACCGACGCGCTGGACCTGGGTGATGGCGACGATCTGGTCGTGCTGGGGGGGAACGTCAAGGACGTTCGCTTCTTCGGCGGCTATGGCCATGACACGCTGGTCTGGTACGCGGACGAGATGAACGAGAAGACCCCGTTCCAGGGCGGCGACTTCTTCGGTGGGGGCGGATCTGGCGACGCTGTCTGGGGGGATCCAGGAACCGACCGTTTGGTGCTGGTGGTGCCTGGTACGACCACGATCGTGGAACGTCCCAGCGACCCACCTGCACCCGGGACAATCCTGGTGATGCGCGAGAACGCCAGCGGCGGCGTGGACCAACCGATCTGGGACGCCCCCACAGAAAATGACCCGTTCGCGAAGTACTGCATTACCTGCGGCAAGGGGCCGGCTGGCCAGCTCACGCTGTTCATCCAGTACGCCTCTGCAGATGGCCTCGTGAATACGGGATACGTTTCACTGACGGCATTCGAGGAACTGCAGGTCGCAGTTGGCGCAGACGCGAAAGTCTACCGCCTGGACCAGGTTGCCGGCCGCGCGGTCTACGCCGCCGACCTGGCGGCCATCACCCCCCCATCATTCCCGCTGGAGTGGTGCGGGATGCGTTGATCACTAAATGCATCTTCCGATTTGGAAACAGATTGCGTGCTACAGACGGTACTCGTAAGCACCCATGTCGCGGGCCGATTCAGAGGCTTTGGCCATAGTTTCGACATCGAAAGCCGTATTTGCCAAGGCGACCCTTGGGCGCGGCTCCAGCGCCCGCCTGTTCCCTGCAACAATTACTGCTACGAGGTAACCCAGCCCGGGCAATTCATGACATCGCGTATAGGCAACATCAACCACGAAACGGCATCGACAACCGGGTAACCGGGGGCGCGAACGGGCTTTGGCCTGTGTCCATCGTCAAGGCCTAAGACGAAGCCTGTGCCAGTACCGGCGGCGGCAGCAACAAGGGGCGATATTTCGAACGGTTTACAAACATGCCTTGATACCGGATGGTGTTGGAGTACGGGGCTGGCATCAGCGCAGCCCAGAACCTGTCAACAACTTTGAGACACCCAGGGCGGATGGAGTTTTGGCGAGGCTCAGGCACGTTCGAGGGCCTCGATGACGAGCTGGCAAGCTTGCCTGGTCCACCACTGGTCTCCTTGGGGGTGAGTGTAGCGGGTCCGGGAACTAGGCCGCGGTCCCCGCCCAGGGCTTGATCCGGGCGAGTTCCTTGCCTAGCACAGCTTCCGCCACTTCGGTGTCGTGGGCCACCTGCGCCCGCAGCCAGTAGCCGCTCGAAAGGCTGAAGAATCGGCAGAGGCGCAGATCGGTGTTGGCCGTGATGGAGCGCTTCCCGGCCACGATCTCTCCGATGCGCTGGGCGGAGACCCCGATCTCCTTGGCGAGCCGGTACTTCGAGATGCCCATCGGCACCAAGAACTCCTCGAGCAGCAATTCACCCGGCGTCACTGGCTTGAGTCTTGCCATGATCTCCCTCCTCGAGTGGTAATCTACGATCTCGACGTTTTTCGCGCCCGCGCTCGTCCAGCGGAAGCAGACTCGGAACTGGTCGTTCACGCGAATGCTGTGCTGCCCGGAGCGGTCACCCTTCAGTGCCTCGAGCCTGTTGCCGGGCGGCACGCGGAGATCATCCAGCCGAGCCGCGATCTCGAGCTGGCGAAGCTTCCGCCTCGCCACCGACTCGATGTCGACGAAGCGACCGACTCGGCGTCCACGCGCGAGAGCCTCAGTATCTCCGTCCTTGAACGAGATGATCATGGGGAATAGTATCGCCACGCAGGATTAACGTCAAGCGTGATGTCTCACAGTGGAGTGTAAGACACATCAACCACAAAACGTCATCGTGAGCCACTGCTCGTTAGCAGAGTAGCTGAGGCAACGGTTCTCGCCTGGTAGCAATCCAGGCGAGGCACTGCGATGCGCGATTTTACATGACGCTGGGCAGACGATCATCCATGAAGACGCGACTCATCGTTTGTCGAATCCTGCAGGGACACCGTTGAAGCCTGCTCAAGCTGTTCTTAAACTAACGCATCCCACGCAAGCCTGACGCCTGCCAGTTCCTCAAAAAGCGTCCGCGGGTCGGTTCCGGGGGTGCCCCGGAGGGAGCCGTCGGAGGCGCGGCCCACCTTACAGGGGAAATAAATGATCGGGCCGCGCCGAGACTGCAGGAGGCCGGTGGGGGCAGAGCCCCCGCCGGAACTCCGGTCCCGGAGGGGCACCCCCGGAACCGACCCTCCACAGCGTCGCGCCCTCGCCAACCATTTCCTAGGCAGGCCCACCACCGGCAAGCCGGTGCTGAATGCGGGCAACTGCGGCTGCAACGTAAGGACGTAGTGGTGCGGAAGCCTTGTCTACCATGTCCTGAAGTGTTTTCTGGGATCGGGATCGTCCGATGGCGCCAAGGGCTTCAACCGATACTTGGATCACGTTCTCGCTTTTTTGCCTCAACCCCAATCGACCCGGAAGCAGGCGTCTCCAATTCTGCGGGGACACAATCTCCAGCAACAGCGCCTCGAAATCAGGTTCGTCCGGCAGGTAGATCTTCTCGTATTCCATCAGCGCGCGCAGGCAGGCAACCTGCAGAAGTTCCTGGGGTTCTTCTTCGTCGCGATGTCGCAGCGCAAGTGCCTCGTCCAGGCGCCGCAGATACTCGCCGTTCGTGCAATGGATCCCGGCAAGGACCAGGACAGTCCGTCGCACCACGGTCTCGTCCTTATCATCCAGGAAGGGCAGCAGCAGCTTTTCGGCGTCGTGCCCCATAAGTTTGGACAGGACAAGCACGCACTCCTCGCGTACCCGTGGATGGGGATGACCGCAGTATTGGCCCAGCGTCGGAACGCAAGTGCCATCGCCGATCGCTCCCAGAACAGAAATCAGATTGCGTACCGTAAACCACTGGTGACGGTGTGCCCGAAGTTCGTCATTCAAAAACGAAGCAGCAGGCTGCCCGATACGTTCCAGCATGCTGCATACGGCCTTGCGGGCAGAAACATCCTCGGTGGCCGCCAGAAAGCGCACAAGGCCTGGCACAACACCGATGCCGAACATAGCCACGCCCTTTTCCAGTGGCTCGCGCTCTTCCTTGGGTGTGGTTGCTGCCATAAGAATCAGGGCGTCCTGAAACCGTCCGGAATCCAAGTGCCCAAGCGTCTCGTCGATGAAACGCGACCTGCCAACGAATGGTGGCGACTGGTCTGCGTGGTGGCGCCCCAACACCTCGAAAATTCGAGACACGTTGCGCACTTCCTTACGTGCTCCTAACTCAGGCAAGACGATAAGCAGGACATTCAGATACTTAAGGTATGCCTTAGCATCCCGGCAGCCGTCAAAGTCCTTCAAATAGGCATCAGCTTGCAACAGGAAGCGATCCGTAGTCTGACCGGCCCTGATGTGACGCTGGATATACGAGGGAAGCTCGTCGAACGGGATCAAGTCGGACATGAATGCGGCTTGCAACAGGCCTCGAATCTCGGGAAGATCCATTGAACTGATGCGCCGCAATGCCTTGTGGGTGATGCGCTTCGTCACCTCAAGCAGATTTCGCGGTTCGCGCCCGGCCATGCCAACCCTGGGATTCGGCTTGGCCAACTCGGACACCAGATCCATCAGAACTCGAACCAACTCGAGGGTAGCCTTGGAGGGAATCGCCTCCAGAATGGCTTCCTCGATCTCGATGTCGTTGATTATCGATGTGCCTTCTGAAACCAGGTCGGCATTCAACAGCAGGTCTCGATGCAATTCGGTCTTGGTGATCGGCCGAACGATGTCCTGGATCGCCTGGACCTTCAACTGTCTGATTACGTCAGGCGCCACGTCGCGCAGCATCGGAAGCCGCGCAATATCCTTGCGCAGTCTGGAAAGTGCCAGCTTGACGATCCAGTTCAGGTGCCTGACGGCACCAACCATTTCGTCCATGCCGACGACCGTGACGCGCAGCAACCCCACGCGGGCAAGCTCGTCGGAAAGACCTTTTACTACTGAAGTGCCAGCGCCAGCCGACTGGGCCTGGGAAGACCAGCGGGTCCAGATATCCAGGAACGCCTCGAACTCGGGACGTTCAATCTCGCGCTTGATCGTAAAGGCTGCTATCCGGTTCCGAAGAAAGTAGTCGTGAAATTTCGCGACGAAGTGATCCCCCATCATTCCGCGAAATGTCTTGGACACCTCGATTGGTTCAGGCAGCAAGCCGTCCAGCATCACGCCCTTGTCATCAACGGTGGACAAAAGGACGTAGGTCAGTTCATGGGCCTGAGCTGTCATCTCGCGAAACAGGGTGTACATGTCACCGGTTGCAGCGCGGGCCAGAGGATGATCGCTGGAGTAGGTGCCCGTCTGGAGAATGGCCTTGACAAGATGCAGGGTGAACTCACCTGCGCGCTGCTTGATCAGCCGGTACTCGTCGCTGCCAAGTTGGTGAATGCCCGACGAGCTGAGTTCCGCCACGTTTCGACAGTCCTGACCAGAGGCCAAGGCAACGTACCCGCAACCAGGATGTCCTGTCAAGCAAGGGCGGCGCCCATGGCCATTCCGTTTTTCGTCAGGGAGATCTATCCTCTGGCCGACGAAGGAGGTCCCCATGTCCGAGGAGCCGGTTGCACCGCGCAGCAAGAATCGAATCCTGACATTGATTGGAGTACTGATCGGATTTGCCGCAATGGTCTTGCTGGTAGTGTTCTGGGCGTGGCCGCCGTACAAATCCACGAAGGCGTTTGACGAACCCAAGCTGACTACCGTTCACCTGGACGAGGAGCCGTTCATGCGCCTGGCTCTGCGCCCGGGCGAGACTTACCGGCCAATCGATGTCATGGAGGGAACGGTCGTGGCTTTCAACTGCGAGGTGGTCGTAAAGGCCTCGGGCAAGCCACGCTTCGTACTTCAGGCGTTTGGCCAGACCCGTGAGGGAAACGACTGCACCTTTCAGATTCCCGTGCCGACCAGTCCAGGCCTGATAGACAATCTGGTGGTCACGTTTTACGACGGTGGCGCTGCCGTCGCAACAGACTCGTTGAGTGTCCCTGTCATGATTGTCCCGCGTTTCACTGGAATCCAGTTCCAGGCACTCGAGGACTCCAAGCATCTGATCGTGGACGCCGGTTCGGCGCCGGACGCTGTCTACCTTTACGCCCGGGCCATTGCGAAGCTTCCTGGCGACGGGAGGGATTTCGCGGCACTGTTCTTCACCGCGGACCCAAGCAACGGAGTGCCCGTACTTGAAATGATGCCGTTGAAGGAGGGGGAGGCACCCGAGGCGATGGTCGGATCTGTCATTCGCTTCCGCTCGTACGGCGCAGACCTGGCAGGATATGCGTTCTGGTCCCCCGAACCCATTCGCACGGCGGGAAGGGACGGGAACCGATCAGTCACGGACCTGTACGTCGGGATCTTCCGGCGCGAAGCAGTCGCCTCGATATTCAGGAAGGTATTGAAGGTTGACGTTACCGGACCTGATACGGTCACGGTCACGCCGCTGATTCGCAACGCCACCGAACTGGCTGCCTTGACGGTTGATGGGCGTCTTTTGTCGCAGTCGCTGCACGTCGTCAGGGGGCCGACAACGGCTGCTGGGAACGAGGCTCGTGTGCCGGCAGAAGCAGGTCGCTAGAAGGCCAACCGTTAGAGTTGCTGAGGATTTGACACATCTGCGTTGACGTCTGCTTCAGAGGTCCTCGATGGACCGCGCCTGATCAGTCATGAGTCTCTCGCGATACATACAGGTCCAAATGCTCGTCGAATGAGGTGCGACTGCCGTGTAGCGAATGCGGCCGTCAACGAACCGCCAAGGTCAACTTGCGATGGCATTCTGAGGAGAACTGAAGGGTAGGGGGATGAAACCGGCTTCCAAATCCGAGGAGGGAGGGTTGATCAGGTTGCCGGTTCTTCCTTGCCCTTCTTCTTGATCGCGAAGTTGATGGCCGAATAGCCTTCGATCGCGGCGGTGGTCATTACCAGGCGGATGACCTCGAACTTGGTCTGCTCGTCGGCCTGGATTACAACCTGCTTGGACTCCTCAAGCCACTTGTTTGCCTTCTCCTGATCGGAGGGCATTGGGTGGAGGCGCTCGTAGTTGTCACGAGCGGCCTTGAGGACCTTCGACAGCTCGGGGAGCTTGAGGTCCGGGTAGTTCTTTTCGGTGACCCATGGCGTCTTCATGACCTCGTCGCCCTCGAAGACAAGCGAGGCCGCCGAGATACCGATCATCGGAACGCGTTCGAGCATTCGACCCGAGTACGCCATTGGCAACTGGATGTCCTTCTGCTGCAGAAGAATATCGCCTGTCGCCGAGAACGTAATCAGGAGGAAAACGACCAGGATCGAAAACATGTCGATCATGGGCGTCAGGTTCAAATCGAAGAGCATTGTCCGGCGATTACCCTTGCCGCCAACCTTCAAGCCCTTCATGTGAACGCTCGAGCCGATCCGGCTTCCGGGCGCCTTGATGGCCATAGGTCCTCCTCAAGCCGCGTTCCGGGTCACGAACACCCGGAAATCCGCGACATCACATCATTTCGCCAGCCACGGATGTAGCATCCGCGACCACAACGTTCACAAGCCCAAGAATCATGCAGGAGTCCATCGCAGTGATCATGTCCGTGTACGCGACGGTATCCTCGGGCGCCACGACGACCTTCTGGTCCTTCGGGAGCTTGAGATCCTCGAGCTTCTTCTTGAGGGCAACGGTATCGTACTTGCCGCTGACCATCGGGATCGGTTCGGGCTGGCCATCCGAGAACTTGACGGTGTAACCCGCCTTGTCCAGGAGGACCGTCAGACGCTTTGGAGGCTCGGTCTGCTGCTGCTTCTGAGGCTTCTGAACCGACTGGTCAACGCTGATGCGTCCAGTCTGGGTCCAAACGGCCGTCATGAGCAGGAAGGTAACGCAGACGGACATCAGGTCGATGAACGGAACCAGATTCAGGCTCACGTTCAGGGACTTTTTTCCGCCTTTGCCGCCGATTTCCTGGGGCCCGCTCATCGTAGCCTCCTGACGCCGTCCACAAACCCGATCGGGTCACCCCGACCGATGGGGAACGGCCGTCCAGATACCTCAGTCTGCCGAACGCCCGCCCTTCTCGTTCTCGAACTTGTCACGATTGGCCGTGATCAGGTTCAGAACGGAGACGGTCGTCTCGTTGATGTCGTCAACAAGCTGCTGGGACTTTGCCTGGAACACTGCGTAGGCAATGGACGAGGCAATGGCGACTGCAAGACCGAAGGCCGTGTTGTACATGGCTTCGGAAATACCGGCCGCCAGTTCGGTCGCCTTGGAAGAGGCATCAGCCTCGGCCACTGCGCTGAACGACTTGATCAGACCGAAGATGGTGCCCAACAGACCCATGAGCACGGCTGCGTTGCCGATAACGGCGAGGAAGCCGATGCGCTTCTCGATGCGGGGCAGCTCGCGGAGAGCAGCCTCGTCCATGGAAGCCTGGACTGCCGAGTCGGAATCCTTGGCCTTCATCAGGCCAGCCTGCAGCACCTTGGCCAGCGGGAACTTGGAGATCGAGCACAGCTTCAGGGCGTTTCGCAGGTCGCCGACGAGGATGTACTTCGTCAGGACGCGGGTAAAACCTTCCTTGTCAACATTCGACTGGAAGTACAGAACTACGAGGCGCTCGATGATAACGCCGAACATGAACACGGACGTTGCCAAAATGACGTACATGTTCGGGCCGCCCTTGTCGAACGCCTTAGCGATGAACTCGAACATTGCTGTACCCCTCCTCGTTGTTGTCTCGAACCTGATGCCCCGTCGATGTCCGGGGGACCCTCCCAAACGGTAAGGAACATGTGGCATGGACCTTACTAGAGGCCCGCGCCAAGGTCAAGACGTATATCAGCCGCCCCGACCAGTGTCAACTTTTAAAACCGCGCCTGCGCGATATACAACGCGGGCGCCCGGTGTTCGCCGGATGGCGTCAAACCGGGGGGAGACTCGATCAACCAGGGTTGAACACGAACGGCCACTGTACTACACAGATGCCGCCTTCCGGCTTCGCAAACCGCATGTTGCGAATGGTGCGCAGGACGCACTGTTCGACTGCCGTATTGCCGATGCTGGAATCGGTCATGCTGGCATCGCTGACGCGCCCCTCGGTGTCGATCGTCCAGCGGAATGTGATCTTGCCAGTCAATGCTTCGTGAATCTGCAACTGCGCTTCATAGCAGGCGCGTATGGCGCCGGAGCGCTGCATCACGACCGTTTGTATGTTGTTCTTCTGGCAGAAACCAGTGGCGCCCATGCCGCCCATCGCCATCTTGCCGACAGCCTTGACGCCCTTTTTGCCAAGACCGGCGCGCATGCCCATGCCACCGCCGGTATCGACGCGGCCCAGGCCGTGGATGCGCCCGTAACCGCCGGTGCCGCCGCCACCCGAACCTGTGCCCTTGAATCCCATGCCGCCGGCGCCATAGCCGACGACCAACTCGGAACCGGTGCCGGCCATCGCAACTGCCATGCGGTTGTCGAATGCATCGGCGTTGTCGCTGAGGATCGACGAAATCGCGCCGGACTTGCCCATCTTGTTTGAAAGCAGGTCAGCCAAACCGATTTTCTTCGGGTCGATCTTTGCCGCCAGTGCGCCGTCGCGCTTGGGAACCTTGCTCTCGAGGTCGGGATCCTTGTCAGGATCTCCGAACTTGCCTTCCTCGCCTTCGGCCTTCTTGCCAACCGAATCGTCCTCTTCGCCGATTTCCAGCAGCGCTTCGTCCTTCTCGAGGGTGATGTTGGTCTCGACCTTCATCATGCGCTTCTCGGCCTTGCGCTGTTCGATTTTGCCAGCCGGGTCCCAGGCAAACTGGGCAACGACCCACATGGACATCAGGAAGAACAAGGATCCGAAACTGGACGCCACGAAGTTGCCGTCCATCGACATCGCCGTGCTGCGCCCCACAATTACGTCGGGTCGCACGAACTGGAAGAACAACTCGAGGTTGCCGAATTCCAGAACACCCCAGTCGCCCTTGCCGACCTTCACGTAATTCAGGCCGGCCTGGTCCGATGTGTGCTTCTTGACGAACTCGCGAACCGGCGCCAGTACGCCTTCAAGGTTGACGCGCCCTGTGAAATCGCGGTTCAGGGCAACCGAGTACGTACCCTTGCGATCGACCTTGAACAGCGAAAGGGACTTGCCAACCTCGGCAGACGGCACGATGAAATCGCAGCGGGTGCCGTCACCAATGGTGATGTCATGACGTTCGGTAAAGGTGGTCTCCTTGACCATCCGGCCGCCCCACAGAAGGGCAACACGAAGGAGACGATCGTCCGGGCCAAGGAGCGGCTCGGCCGACAACGTCCAGATCAGGCCGATGACCGCGACAATCATGCCCAGGAACATCGCGTGATAGCCGTAGTACATCGCGATTTGTGTAGTGGGCGGAAGAAGCTGCAGGCCGATCATCTGGACGATGGAAGAACGGATCGTGAATGGCACTACCATCAAAAAGATGAACGTGCCCAGCGCAGCCACCAGGCCCAGCGTCCCCAGCAGTTTCTTGCGGTGAACGACGAAGCCGGTCACGACGCACACAAGGATGACGCCCATCAACGCAATGGCTACCGCACCGGTCCACCATTGCCAGCCCTGGTACAAGCTGGGGTCGGAGAATTTCACGACGTCCTGGTCAACCCAGGGCACCGTGAACGCACCGACAAGTCCAACCAGTACTCCGACCAACGCAATCAGGAGGCCAATCAGCATCTCCAGCCCTCGCAATCGAAGAGGCGCCCGGGTCCAAGACCGTCCGTATTGTCCAAATGCAGGGTACCCGCGTCAACGGGTTTTTTCGGTTCAATCAACATCTGGCCCGTAATAAGGGGATTTTCTTATATGTTGCAATCACTTTGTACCCGTATCATCCCTGTTTGAATGCTCCTGGGACAAGGCTTCCGACCGCCAGCGAGCCGAAAAAGCGCTGCGACCGGCGCCTTCGTGGAGAAATGCGGCAGCCTCGCCAGTCCGTCCCGACTCGACCAGAATTCGGGCCAGTTTCCAACGAGCCACCAGGACCCCTGGATTGCGGGCGAGAATGGACCGGTATTCGGCTTCACTTTCGTCGCGGCGCCCCTCGGCAGCAAGACGACCGGCGCGCAGCAGGGCCATGCGGTCCGCCAGAGGATCCGGCAGTGACGGCGCTGCACCTTCGACACGAGAAGGATCCCGTGGCACCCCGGAAAGCAGAAGACTTTCAACCAGGGGAAGGTACGTACCCGATGGCGACAGGTTTCTGGCAAGGCCAATCCGCGCCAAAACGGACTCGGTCGACTGGCCCAGCGCCTTTGCGACAACCGCCGTCTTCAGCGTTGGCAACCACCACGTTGGGAATTCGCGCAGGAGTTCGGAATAGCCTGACATCGCCACGGCCAATCGTCCTTCTCGAAACCTTGAGTCTGCCTCTGACAGCGCCAACATGGCCCGATTGAACCTTTCTGCGTCATCAGCAGCAAGGGAAGGGGAGGGCCGAAAGGTCATGGCAATGGAAAGCACGACGCAGGTCACGCAAGCAACACGCTTGGCAGACTCCAGCCCCGCGCTGGGCCGCAATCTCAGTCTTTCAGAAGCAGTTTCCACGGATGGCGTTTCACGTCCTTCAATAGGGAGATGATGTCGTCGTAAACCTCGCGGTCCGACAGAAGGGCTCCGACGCTTCCCCTTCCATCGCGCAGGTTCTGGGACAGCACCTTGATGTTTGCCAGGACCGCCAGAATCTCGGGGCGGACGCCCGCCACGACTGTCAGCAGTTCAGTGGCCAGCGTGGTTCCCTGCGCTGCCAACTGGTCAATCCGGCGAACCGCTCCAGGCAACTCGGCCAGAGTCGGTGCAATGCCGCGGTCGAGGCGCTCGGCCAGCGTCCGGATCGCAACCAGCGTGTCACGTACCTCGACCCCGTCCCGGGTTGATTCGACGAGCCCCTTTGACAGTCGTTCAATGTTCCCTACGGCCGATCGGATCACCGGACGGTTCTCGACTATCACTTCATCAACATGGCCGACCAGGCGGTTGATTCCGTCCAGTGACTCCCGCAGGCTTTGGCGATTCTCTCGAACCAGAATCGACATGTCGGTCACAAGGGACGAGGCGTCCGAGCCGACGGCATCAAGACTCATGGGCCCGACACCGACGAATATCTGACCTATGGCCACCGGCTTGCCATCAGGGGTTCCCGGTTGAATTTCCACGTATTTTTCGCCAAGGATCCCCAGGGTCGTAATGCGGAAGGTTGCGTCCGACAGCAGGAGATCGGCTGCGGTACGGTCCACCACAAGAGTGATCCGGACGCCAACCAGACGATTCCCGTTTGCCGGATCCTGTCTGCCTCCCCACAAATCGACCTGCGCCACCCTGCCAACGGTGACGCCGCTTACCTTGACGGGAGCGCCAATCTTCAGGTCGGCAGATGTCGGGAAGTCCACCAGGACCGACACGCGCTCGTTGCACTGGAAATCGCCTAGCAAGATCAGAAATGCGACCAGCAGAAGGACGGCGGCAAGGATCAACCCGCCGACCTTGACCTCCAGCGCTTTGGCACGTTCGGCCATGAATCAGGTCTCCATAGGGCCGTCGGGCTCCCCCCCGATGAACTGCCGTACGACCGGGTCCCGCGAGTTGCGAAACACCTCAGGCTGGCCATCAAGGTGGACGCGCCCCTTATATAGAAAAACGATGCGATCAGCAACGCCGAAGATGGAACGCAGGTCGTGCGAAACGACAACCACCGTCTTGCCAAGTTCGTGGGCCAGGCGTTGGATCAAGTCGTCTATCGTTCGACTGGCAACGACATCCAGCCCGGTAGTTGGTTCGTCGAGTATGGCGCAATCCGGGTCCAGCGTCAGGGCGCGGGCGATCGAGACACGCTTGCGCTCGGATGGGCCGACCTCGGATGGCATCAGGTCGGCCTTGTCCTGCATCAGGACCATCCGCAGGAATTCGAGGGCCGCGTCAAGCGCCAGTTTTCGCGAAATCCGCCTGTGTTTGCGCAGGGGTAGTGCGACGTTCTCGCGAAGAGTCATGCTGTCAAACAGATTGGGATGCTGGAACACCATGGCATACCGGGTGCGAACTGGTTGCCAGCGCGCCTCGGAAAAGCCGGTTACATCGATGCCGTCAACGATGATCCGACCTGAGTCGGGCACCAGGATGCCCACCGCCGATTTCATCAGGACGCTCTTTCCGGTGCCGGACGCGCCAATGATGTACGTGATCTCCCGGTCATTTATGGAAAGGTCCACGCCCTCAAGGACAAGCTTGTCGCCGAAGGCCTTTCTTATCCCTTCGAACACGATCACGGCCGCTTCCCCGCAAAGGGCCTGGAATCAATACCCCAATAGGAACGCCGATGTGGAAATCAAGAAATCAAGAGTGATCACTGCAAAAGACGAGTTGACCACAGCCCTTGTGGTGGCCCAGCCCACGCCCTCGGATCCGCCCTGAGCACGAAAACCCGACTCGGCTGACAGGATCGGGATTACGACGCCGTAAGTCTGTGCCTTGATGTAGCCGACGACAACGTCCGAGACGTGCGTGCTGGACAGGTCCAGAAAAGCCCGCGTCGAGATCCCGAAGTGCAGATGTCCCATGAAATAGCCGGCCGCGATGCCGACCATTGCCCCAACTACCCAAAGGACTGGCGTCATGACAACGCACGCAATGAAACGTGGGCCGAGGATGTATTCGACCGGGTCGGCATTCGCAACCTTCATGGCCTCGATCTGGTCGGTAACGGTCATGGAACCAATTTCGGCTGCAATGCCGGCGCCAACACGTGTGGCCAGCATCAGTGCCGTAATCGTTGGCCCGAAGCTGCGCCACATTGCGTAGATGAACACCTGGCCCACGCCCGACAGATCCGGAAGTACCTTCAGCGTCTGCACGCAACCCTGATAGACCAGAATCAACCCAAGAAACCCCAGGGTAATCGATATGAACACCAGCGATCGGATGCCGACATTGTGCATCTGGGTCAGAACGCGATCGCGCGGCGGAGGATTATGCAGGATGCCCCGGACCACGCGACCCAGAAGCAGCAGAGGTTCCCGGACCAATGCAGGCAGGCGAAACCATGCCAGGCGTGCATGTCCGGGAGTTGTCTGCGCCTGGGTTCTCAAAACCATTTCCTCACATCCACAACGTGGTCACCAGGAAATTGACGACGAAAATCGCAATGGCTGATGTGACGACCGAATTGTTGACCGATCGGCCCACGCCAACGGCGCCACCTTGGACGCGCAGCCCCCAGTGGCATGAAACGATGGCAACCGCGCCACCGAACAAGGTGCCCTTGACAAGACCCATGACGAATTCGCCCAGCAGGTGCCCCTGCACCAACCCCTGCCAGAAAACGCGAATATCGATACCCAGTATGGCCTGACAGGCTAACGCGGCCCCGATTATGGCGCACAGGTCTCCGATGCATGTCAACAGGAACAGCATCAGAATCATCGAGATGAACCGTGGCACGACGAGGTAACGAATCGGATCGATCCCCAATACCCGCAGCGCGTCTACCTGCTCGGTGATGGTCATGGTGCCAAGTTCTGCCGTGTTGTTGGCGCCAACACGACCGCTGAACATCAGGCCGATCAGGACCGGTCCGACCTCGGCAAAAATGGAAAGTCCGGTCGCCCAGCCAACCATCGCGGTCGCGCCGGTCGAGCGCACGAAATTACCCGTCTGGATCAGCATCAACGCGCCCACGAAGAACGCCGTCAAAGTGACTACCGGCAAGGACCGGACGCCAACCTTGTGCAGCTGACTGAGAGTCTCATCGTAGTCGAACGACGGCGGAACCATGGCGCGCAGGATGTCGATCTGCAGAACCGACATTCCCCCGACAATCTCGCAAGCATGCAGGACTCCACGCCCCAGTGGGCGAGCGGGCAAGGCTATTGCGTGGTCCAGCAGATCGAGGACTCGGCGCAGAACACCGGCATTTTTCCTAAGGCCGTTCATCTGGCACATCCAGGAAAGTGCGAACCCGCATGTCGGGATGGACTCGTCCATCGGCCAGCGTTCCGCTGAAAATAACCTGGCCCGAATCGACTACGTGAAAGTCCGAACACACCCGCGCAAGCCTGTCGATGTCGTGCGAGACGATAATCACAGTGTTGCCTCGGGATGCGTGTATGCCTGCGATCAGGGCGAAGATACGCGAGGTGGTGACGGGGTCAAGCCCGCCCGAGGGGTCGTCAAAGACCAGCAGGTCGGCGTCGGACACGGCAGCTCGCGCAACCGCGACGCGGCGCTGCATTCCCCCGGAAAGCTCCTGGATCTCCAATGTCCCGCTGTCGTGCAGACGCACGTCGTCCAGAATCGACTGGACGAGTCCATCGACCTCGACCTTGGGGCGAACCGACGTGCCAGCTTCTAGGGGGAAGGCAACGTTGTCCCTGACAGCCAGAAAATCGAATAGAGCCAAATTCTGGAACTGGACCCCGATTCGTGAGCGCAGGTGTCGCAGGCCATCCTGATCGTCGAAATTCACCTGTTCGCCGAACAGCACAACTTTGCCATCATCCGGAGGAAGCAGCGTGCAAAGGGTCTTCAGAATCAGAGTTTTCCCGGACCCGCCTGGGCCCACCAGGGCATGGACTCGCCCTCGCGCCAGGGAAAGGCTGACGCCTTCAAGAACACGGGTGCCGGAGAGGGTCTTGACGATGGACTGGAGTTCGGCGGCGGCTTCCACGGCCCCTCCCTCCGTCATCAGGCGTCAAACTCGTCTTCGAGAGTGGCGGCGGGCTGCCCGACCGACTCGGCCACCTCGGCGATCTCGGCGTCCTCGGGGTCGATGCGCGACTCGTCCCTCAACAGCAGCAACGCGAACAAGGCCAGCGCACGATCGACGTATTCCTCGGAGGTGATGACGACCTCGATCCCGCGTCGGGTCAATGCGCGGCGCATCGTATCTCCGATCGAACCGGCGATGACGGTGCGGCAGTCCGCGACAACGTCGGCCACCGCACGGTAGCGGTCACGCCACGGATCCGGACGCATGCGGGGAAACTTCGAGAGACGCGGCAGGTTGCGACGACTTTCCGTTGCCAGGATACAGCCGGCATCGACATCTGCAACGATGAACGACGACACGCGCCAGAACCTGGGGGCCACGTGAATACCGTCATCGGATGGAATCGCAATCTTCAAACGATGACCTCCATGGGCGGGCGCATTATCGGCATCGGGAACTGCGATTGCAAGCCGGGCAGTGCAAAGGGGGGTACTTGCGCCGCGCCGGCCACTTGGACAGGCAATTGCAGGCAAGCCTCGGGGTTGGCACCCGGAAGGCCGGTCTGCTACGCTGCCCTTGAAGCTTGAGTGGAGTTTCCATGAGGACCGACAGTATGGTTGGCCCGGTAATCGGGGTGGCCTGTGTTATCGTCTTGTCGAATGGCCTTGCCTGTTCGTCGTCCATGAACGACGCAAACCAACTGGACGAGAGCCTGCGCGCGTATCATCATCATCTACTTGCGGGCGATCTTGACCGGGCTACTGCGTACGTCTCGACCAAGGCCATGGATGAATTTCTGGCCATCCACGGGGACGAGGAAGATCCGGTGACCATCGAGGATTTTCAGATCTTGTCGGTGCGATTCGTGCCACCTGGCAAGGACGACAAGGAACCCAAGAAGGCAATAGTCCTGGTCGGTGCCGATATTCGCAAACACGACTCCATAACGATGAAGGCAGTCCGCTATCGGCAGGAATGGGAGCAGCACGGTCAGCGTTGGATTCTGGGAAAGGAATCGATTGCCAAGAAGCGCGGTTCTGAACGGGGCACAGCCGACGGGGACGATCCTCCGAAGACGGCCCCAGAGGCTGAGACGAACGTTGATTGATTCCGAATACTTCAGGCCACGCCGGCCTTTGATCGGGATGGGTTAGCTGCATGCCGAACGCGGTCCGTCATGCTTTCAAGTGGGTCCTGTCGCTTGGGGTAGGGGCACTGTTCGTCTGGCTCGCCTTCGACGAATGGCCGATTGATCATCTGCTGGTGGGTGGATTGCGCCTTGAGCAGGGTTATCTGGCCACCGATGAATGGCGGGTTTCAATAGTGACCCTGGGCCTGTACTTCCTGACCCTGGTCTCGATGCACGTGTTCCGGGTATGGCGCTGGCAGCCCCTCATGAAACCCTTGGCAAACGTGGATTTCTGGACGCTGAACCGCGTCTGTTCCGTTGGGTTCATGGCGGTGTTTTTGCTGCCGATGCGTCTTGGCGAGCTGGTTCGTCCAGCCCTGATCAGCACCGAAGTCAATGTTCGGCGCTCACCAGCACTCGCCACGATCGTCGTGGAACGTGTAGTTGACGGCATCATGGTCGCCGGGTTCCTTGCTGTGGCGCTGCTGTTCATGCCGCAAGGAAACACCACTTCCTACCTGGAGATCCGCCTGGGCACCTACCTCGCCTTGTCGATCTTTGCGGGCGCAGTCGTGACCCTGGTGCTGATGTTTGCATTCCGCAGGCAGGTGACCGAGGCCGTGAAGACGTTGACGGCCCGCATGTCCGGACGAAGGTGGGCCGTTCGTCTGGGTGGCTTTGTCGAGCGTTTCCTGATGGGCCTTTCGATATTCCCAGACGTCCCGAACATCCTGTGGTTCTTTCTGTTGTCGTTCTTCTACTGGTTTTCCAACGGAATCGGCCTGTACCTTCTGGCCCAGGGTTTCGAGGTCAGCAGCGCGAATGGTTTCGTGGGCTTTGACGTGCCACTGCTGGGCGCATTCGCGATGATGTCAACCATTGTCGTGGGCATGATGATCCCCAACGCCCCGGCAAACGTCGGTTCCTTTTGGTATTTCCTTCTGAAGCCAATCGAGTTGTACGGTGTTCTCCCCGGCAATCCGGCAGCTCTTGCATACGCACTGACGGTCTGGTCCCTCCAGCTTCTTCAGCTTTTGATCTTCGGTGGTTGGTTCATCATTCGGGGGCAGGTATCCTTCGGTAGGGCCTTCGCTATTGGCGGGGCCTTTCAGGGGGAGGAGGAACCCGGCACATGATGACCCTGGCTTCCTGGCGAGCCGCATCACTGGCCCTGGCGGCAGCAATGGCGGCAAGCTCCTCAAGCGCTGCGGCGGACACGATCTACCAGTGCGGCTTCCGGGACGGCGCCCCGGTTTACACCATCAACACGAAACCTCACGGGGCGAAGTGTCGAGCCATCAACGCGCCATCCGAGTCCAGCAGACGTAAAGTACCTGTCGGCGCCAAGTGCCGAACCATGCGATTCCGTGAGACCGTCTTCTACCGGTGCGAGAAGGATGGTGTTACTTGGGTCTACAACCGTCCGGTCAACGGCCCCTCGGCCAAGGTGGAACCTGTCGGTTCGATTGACGGCGCTGGTGGTCCCGAATCCGTTTCCCAATCGATCGGCAGGACCAGTCGCGCCGGTCTTGACGAAACATTGACCCGGATCGTGCGACAGGCATCCAGAGACGCCGGTATTCCCGAAGCGCTTCTTAAGGCCGTCATCGAGGTGGAATCCGGCTTCCGGCCTGACGTGGTCTCGCCTGCCGGGGCGCAGGGACTGATGCAGTTGATGCCCATTACGGCCGATTCGCTGGATGTCGAAGATCCTTTTGAGCCCGAGCAGAACGTCAAGGCAGGGGCGCGATTGTTGAGGCAACTGTCGGATCGGTTCAACGGGGATCTGGAACGCACGATTGCGGCCTACTACGCCGGGGCTTCCGCCGTCAAACGCGCGGGTGGCCCGCCGGATGATGCCACCGTGACGTACGTTCGCAAGGTCATTTCTCACTACGGGAAATATTCAGCGCCTGCCCGAAACCCGTCGGAAGTCGGGGCGGATTTTCCCTGAAAACGGGAAAGTGCGTCCCAGGCCCCGGTTGACACACAGGGGTCTCATCCGATATCCTCTACCCGCCTTCGGCTTGCCCGGGTAAGGATGCATCGTTTCCCCGACAGCGCGTCACTGCTTGCGTTTGTCCTGGTTGCCGCCGGTTGCGCGGGAACAAATGCCACCTTGTCGTCTTCCCCGATTCAGCCAACCACGACGCTGTCCCAGAGCCGCCAGGAGTACCTTGCCGGCCTGCGTGCCCTCGAGAGCGCGGACTACGCAGCCTCGATGGACACGTTGCAGAAGGTCGCCCGGGGACCTTCGTACATTGTGTACGCACCGCTGGCTCGTCTGCGACTTGCCGATGCGCTTTTCTACCAGGAAAAGTTCGACGAGGCCGTCGAGGGATACCGGACCTTCATCGAGACGGCATCGGGCGACCCGAATCTTCACTACGCGTACTTCCGTTTGGCTGAATCCCGCGTGAAGGCAATTTCCGGCGATTTCTTTTTGGTGCCTCCGTCCGACAGGCGCGACCAGAAGCGAGTTCGCTCGGCACTGGCTGCGCTGCGTGATTTCACGGCCCGTTTCCCGGACAGCCCGTACATTGTTGATGCCCTGCTGATGCAGGATCGCATGACGATCGTCGTTGCCTCGTTTGAGATGGAAGTCGCTCGCTTCTACATGAGCCGAGGCAAGCCTGTCGGTGCCGCCGGTCGCCTGCAGCGTCTGGTTGCCGATGTTCCAAGCGCCAAGCGTCTCGAGGACGCGCGTTTCGCCCTTGTCGAGGCGCTGTCGGCCTCGAAGGATTCTACGCTTTCAACTGCCTGCACCGCCTATCTGGAGGACTTCCCCGCCGGGAAGCACCGTTCAAAGGCGTCGCGCTTGTGTTCGTGGACAATCCCGCCCCAGGGCGGGTGATCATTTTTGCAGCTTCTGGCAGGGGAGGTTCGGAACATGCAGAAGAACTTCCGGGTCGGCGACAAGGCGGTTTATCCCGCCCAGGGAGTCGCCGAGGTCATGGGTATCGAGAGCCGGGAGGTTTCTGGCAATCAGGAAACCTTCTATATGCTGAGGCTGCTGGATTCCAACCGGCGGATCATGATCCCGCTGAACAAGGCGCCGACCGTCGGCCTTCGGCAGGTGATTGGCAGCGAACAGGTTCCCGAGGTGTTCGGCCTTTTGAGGACCAAGCCGGTTCGTTTGTCGAGGCAGAACTGGAACCGCCGGTATCGGGGCTACATTGAAAAACTCAAGACGGGGTCGGTGTTCGACGTGGCCGAAGTGCTGCGCGATCTGTACCTCCTGCGCTATCAGAAGCCGCTGTCCTTCGGCGAGCGCCGTTTGCTGGACACGGCTCGGGAGCTGCTGGTGAAGGAACTGTCGGTGGCTACGCATGGCCCGATTGACAACGTCCAGCGGGAATTGGAGGCTATATTCCCGGCGCCGCCGGAGGATGCCTCGATTATTCCGGTCGATGATCTGGATGAGGAATAGGGCAGGGCAGATGCCTGATCCCCGACCCTCTGCGGTCGGGGAATTCAAGCGGTGCCTGTCAAATTTGCGAAGTATCGAACCCAAGTGCGCGCCAGACGGTCTGAACTCCCGGGGTACGAACATTCCGGAAAACTCTCGAGGGGGCACGGCATTACCGTGAAGGACATCCACGACGAATGCGGCGTTTTCGGCATCTACGGTCATCCGGACGCGGCGACGATTTCCTACCTTGGCCTGCACGCTCTTCAGCATCGTGGTCAGGAAAGCGCCGGCATCGCGACTTCCGATGGCCAGGAACTTAAGGTCTACCGGCAGATGGGGCTGGTGGCCGATGTCTTCAATGCGGACGTGCTGAAGACCTTGACGGGAAGCGCTGCAATTGGGCATGTTCGCTATTCGACGGCAGGTTCGTCAACGCTGCTGAATGCCCAGCCGATGAAGTGCATCTATTCGGGTGGTTCGATAGCTTTGGCGCATAACGGCAACCTGACGAACTTTGCCTCGCTGAGGCACCAGTTGCTGGCACGCGGGCACCTGTTCCAGTCCAGTTCCGACAGCGAGATATTGCTGCAACTGGTTGCCGCCCACTATGCCCCCACGTTGGGCGACCGCGTCGCAGCCATGATGACCCAGGCTCGCGGCGCCTACTCGTTGGTCATCCTGACGGCAGACCAGATGCTGGCCGTTCGAGACCCCCACGGGTTCAGGCCGCTGGTCCTGGGACGATTGGAAGGCGCGCCGGTTGTTGCGTCCGAAACCACCAGCCTGGGTCTTATCGGCGCCACCTACGAGCGCGAGATTGAACCGGGCGAGATCTTCATTGCCGGCCCCAATGGCGAGACATCCTGTTCGCCGATCAAGGCTCCCAGGCTGGCTCGTTGTGTTTTCGAGCAGATCTATTTTGCGCGACCCGACAGCGTCGTTTTTGGCAGACAGGTAAACACCCTGCGGACGGAATTCGGTCGTCAGCTTGCGCGGGAACAGCCGGTGCAGAATGCCGACGTTGTCATCCCAGTGCCTGATTCAGGCACGCCGGCGGCGATCGGGTTCGCTGAGCAGTTGAACATCCCGTTCGCCATGGGTCTGATTCGCAGCCACTATGTTGGCCGCACCTTCATCGAGCCCGAACAGCGGATCCGCCATTTTGGGGTCAAGCTGAAGCTGGCGCCGGTTGCCGAGGTCATCAAGGACCGAGTGGTGGTGGTGGTCGACGACAGCATCGTGCGCGGAACGACTTCGCAGAAGATCATGGACATGGTTCGGTCCAGGGGCGCCAGGGAGGTGCACCTGCGCATCTCGTCGCCACCGACGCGCTGGCCCTGCTATTACGGTATCGACACCCCATCCAGGAAGGAATTGATCGCTGCCAGGATTGAATCGTTGGCCGATATTGCCCAGGAATTGACGGCTGACTCTGTGGGTTACCTGTCGGTCGAAGGCATGCACCAGGTGGTATCTGGCGGGGGCGGCGATGGATATTGCGACGCTTGCTTCACGGGACGCTACCCGGTCTCGATCGAGGATCAGTATGCCCCGCGTGGCGACAAGACGGACACTGTCTGAAGCTTTCTTCCCACTGCCGGCGTTGTGCCTGATTTCGGCATTTGTTCTTGCCGCGACTGCGCCATGCCGACCAGCTATTGCGCAAGCGAGGCAAGCCTCCAGTTGCGGCGACTGGTCGCCACCCATTGATTCTGCAACCGACGCGGAACTTGCCGCCGTGATGGGGCGTGTCAAGGCATTTATTGGCGCACGCCCCGATGCCGCAAGCGCGTGTGCGGAGGTCGGCGAGATCCTCATTCGAATTGCCGATCTGTCCGATTCGATGGGCGGGTATGGGCGGGCAATCGAGGCCTGCCGATATCTGTCGGAGGCAGGTCGGGTAAAGGGTGAAATCGGTCTGATCTGTGCGCGGCCGTTGTTGTCCCGGGGCGATCTGGACAAGGCACGGGAGCTGCTGCAGGCCAGGATTACCGAGGAGGGCGCCGACAAGGCAGGACGTCTTCGGGCGATCACATCTGCCGCAGCGTTGCTGGAATCGAGAGCTCGGCCGGGACTTGCTGCCGATTTCCTGTTGCAGGCGGTCGCACTGGCGCCGGGTGATGCTGCGATTGCCATGCGAGCAGTCAAGGACTTCCTGGAATCTGGCCGCGATGTGGACGCAATCCGCTTGTCAGAATCTACTGTGATCAGGTTTGGAAATGATCGTACGACGTTGCGTGCCGTTCTGCTGCTGCTTGCGCGCCACGGACGTTCTGCCGATGCCGTTCGCGTGGCGCGAACCCTCTTGAAACTTGACGGCTTCGCGTTGGCTGACACTGATGCCGTGGTTGCAGCAGCAGCCGCGGCAGGTCAGCCTGAACTTGCACGGGCAGCCGCGAATGCGATGCGCGAGATTCGCGGCCTTGAAAATCGATTGGCCAATGTCCTTGAGGCCGTTCAGACATTGCGTCGTCACGGATTTTCAGCCGTGGCCGCATCCTTTCTTGCCGAAACCCTGAAGGACATGGACAAGGCGTCCGACCCCGAAGCCTGGCGGCTGCTGGGCCAATTGCAGGGCGCCTCGGGCAATCGTGTCGCGGCCGCCGCAGCCTTCGATGCCTACCTTGCGGCTAGTCGGCGTTCCGAGGCGGCTCTTGTCGCCATAGGCGATGAATGGACCACACTGGGCGAACCAGCCAGAACCGTCGGCCTTCTGCGTGAAGTCACATCCGCAGCCGGCCAGTTGCCGGTGCGCATATGGCTGGCGCTTGGGAAGGCGCTGCATGAAACGGGTGACGCGGCGGCTGAGCAGGCGGCATATCGCGACGCGGCGGCCAGGTCCGAAGACCCGTCGCGCGTCTGGCTTGAAGTTGCAGAATCCATGCTGACCCGAGGCGACACCCAGAACGCCGCCGCGGCGTTCAAGGAATCATTGACCGTTGCCAGGGACATTGATCGGAAGGCAGCCGCATCGGCCGGTCTTGCCGAGGCGCTGCTTCCCTTGGTTGGACAGCGGGCGGCGGCTGAAGCTGCGCTGCTTGCGGCCATCGACACGGGGACACAGGACCCCGAAGTTCTGGGTCGTGTGGAACGTATTGCCGCAAAGGTGGGCGATAATCCGTTCCTTCGAATAGCGATTCTCGAAAGTTCTGTTCGCAAGGATGAATTGCGGTCCGATATGTGGCAGCGCCTTGCAATTGCACGCGTGGAAGCGGGAAGAACGAAAGAGGCCGCCGTCGCCTTCAAGCGATATGTCGAAACGTCGCCCGAACGCGCCGTCGCACTGGCTGATGCCGTCACGCGACTGATCCGCGCAGGTTCTATCGCCGATGGACTGAATCTGGCGGGGGCGCCGGGCAATCGAGCGATAGTCACTCCTCAACTGGCCCAGGCAGTCGGGCAGGCGTGTCTTTCAATCGGCGATGCTCCGTGCGCTTCTTCCTTTTTGAAGGTGTTCCTGAATGGTCCCATGGTACTGGACTTCGACCATGAAGCTCTTGCCAGGCTATTGGCGGCCGAAGGAATGACCGACCTGGCGCTGCTTGCCCTGGACCGCGCCATTCGTGCTGCCGCACCGGATCGCAAGTGGGAAGTGGAGGTCAACGCCGGACACCTGCTGCTTGCTGCCAACCGGCCGATCGAGGCAGTGCTTCGTTTCCAGAAAGCGATGGAAGCGTCGGGCAAGCGTCGCGGTATCGCCTTGCGCGTGGCGAAGGAGTTGCAAGCTCTCGGCTACCTTTCGATGGCAGTCGACTGGTACGTCAGGGCCGAGGCTTCAGGAGAAGACGAGTCCGGCCTCCAGGCAATAGCTGCCCATATTGACTGTTTGTGGCGCCTGGGCAAGAGCGGCCCGCTGATGGAATTGATTGGTTCGCTTGCAGGCCGGAAGTGGCAGCGCGCCTTGCCATTGCAAGCTGCCGTCGTTGCAGTTGCATCGACGGGTCGATTTGCCGAGGCGGCAGTTCTGGCCAGGGACGGCGGACAGACCATTCGCGAGGACGAACGTCCGCAGTTGATCGATCTCGAGATTTCATTGTGGCTGCGTGCCGGTAACACCGGCCAGGCGTTGTCGCTTGCGGCCGCAGTTTGCCGTGAATCGGAGGGCCAGGAATCGGACACCAGGTGTCTGGCTGCGGCCAACCGTCTTGAGGGCGCCGACAGGCTGGATCTTGCGTTGGAGGTTCTTGGGATACGTGCATCTGAACGATTGGCAGGGAATGGCCTTCGAGCCGAGTTGGTGGGTCGACGTTTGCGCGCCGGCGACCTTGACGGTGCCGTCAAGATGACCAATGCCGCGCTGACGCTTTCGCCGACCGAGGGCAAACTTCTTTCGCGATTGGGCCAGGCATTTCGTGATTTCGGGGCAGGACCGACCTGGGCCAATCTTCTGAAGAAAGCCGTGCCCGTTGCGGGTCGGCGAGAGAGCGAGGTTGCCAGCGAGATGGTTTTTGCGGCCATGTCGACTGGAGACGAGATCGGCGCCTCGGAGGCGATGGAATTTTTCCTCAAGACGCGGCGTGGAGTTGTGGGCGCTGCGTATATGGAATGGGTCAGGTCAGGAAGGCGTGATCTGGCCCAGCAACTTCTGGCCCGGGTGTCGGACGAGTCGCTGGCCGGTATTGACGCCAGCGATTTGGCCGAGGTTGCCGAGGATCTGGCGCGAATCGGACGCGACGACCTGATGGACAACCTGCTGGACCGCTACCTGCGTGGCAACGAAGGAATCGCGGCGGCCAATGAGAACATAGGGCGCGTGTTCGCATCCCTGGGCCGGTTCGACCGGGCGGTCGAGAGCCTGTCAAAGGTGCCGGCAAACAGCCTCACAAGCGGCGGGCGCTCGGCCCTGATGTCGGCCTTGTGGCGTATGGGCAAGCGTAAGGAGGCTCTGTCCGCTGCACTGGCAGGCCTGGACGGAGGTCGTGGCAACGGCAAGGCTGCCGACGAACACCCGTGGCCTCGCGTCGGGCTGGCCTTTTTTCTTTCCGAGGGAGCTCTTGGCGAGAGCATTGCCTTTCTGGACCGAGCCATTTCGGGTCCGGACGTTCCACTTCAGCTTATCAGGGCAAGATTGCGCCTGCGAACCGATGCCAGCGATGAACTGGTCAAGGCTCGCAAGGAGTTCCTGGAGACGCTGCCCCTGATGGACAAGGCGAATGATGATGCATTTCATTACGTAAGGGACGAGGTGCGTGCAGGCAGGGGCGATGACCTGGTCGGCGACCTCGGTGCGATTAGGGGCAAGAGGGCCGCAGAAGCGCGTATGCTTGCAGCATGCCTGATCGGTCGCAAGGATCTTGTGGAGGAAGCAAGGTCGGGATTGATCGGGGGAGGGCCGCCCGGCCATGAATCCCTGCTTGCTGCGGCAAGAGCTGCTTTCGAGTGCGGTCGCTGGGAGGATGCAGGATCTCTTGCCGAACGGGTATTGAAGGCCGCGCCTCGTGACATCGACATATCCGACGCTTTGCAGATGACTCTGGTATCGGGTCGCATGTTGAAGCGAAATCCGGTCAAGGCCGTCGAGGTATTCCTGGCATCGCGTACCGAGGACCCCTCAGCCGTTCTGGCGGCCCAGGGGATCGCCCGATGGCAATCAGGCGACTACGCGGGACAGGCTCGTGCTTTGCTGGAACGTTCTCGGTGGTTTCCGCTGGACCCGGCTGCTGCCATGGATGCAGTCGAAGCTGCGCTGAACGCTGGTGACGAGGCTGCCGCCAACAAGGGCGAGGTTCTGGTGCTGGCTGCCGCTGACGACCGGCCGCTGGCTCGTCGGCGTCTGGCCGATCTGTACACTCGAAGGCTGCGTGACGACCTTGCCGCAAGGATCCTTGAGTCCGCGCTGAGCATCGCGCCTGCGGACGAGCCAATTGCCGGAAGGAGACTTGTCGCACTGCTTCGTTCCGGAGATGCATCTGCAAAAAATGGGGCCCGCGATTACGTCGCGAGGCACGCCGCGAGACGCAAGGTCGCCGCTGCAGTGGTATCCGCGGCTGCGGTCGAATTGGCAACAGAAGTCGTGCAGGACTGGATACCAACCCTGCTGGACGGCGGCCGTGATGCCGAATGCTCGAACGCCTTGTGGCAAGCGGCCAGGATGGCGTTCCGACTGGGATTGACGAAGGATGCCGAAACATGGGCGCGAGCATCGGCAGCACTTGCAACCGACGGTTCTGGCCTGCTGGTGCGGGTGACGCAGGAGGTCCTGGTAGACCCGGAACTTCCATTCTCGATAGTCGACCTGGTTCGTGGGGCTCTGGACCCGGGTCCTGGAAAATTCAAATCACCGTCGGAACTTGCACTTGAATGCGGCGAGGCTGTCGATGCACCCGCAGCGGCTGTTTGCGCGCGCAAGGCAACCGATTCCTTCATGCCGGTGTCGGGGCTGCTTGCGGCGCTTGGCAGGGCCATGGTCGGCGGGCGGTTCGACGCGGCAAGAGTTCTGGCAGAGGCCGCGGCAAATGCCTACGGTACCTCGACGTCCGCAAGACGAGCGATCGCTGCCCGGCTTCTGGGATTCCTGGGGGACGCCTCGATTTCAAGGAATTCGTCACGCCAATCAATGGGTGCAATGGCCCTGAAATGGGTGGAAACCGATGCCATTCCGCGGGATGCCGATGGTGGGGCGCTGCGCGGGCATCTTACGGAAATGGCCCTGGGCCTGCCGGCGGGAATTGCCACATACCAGCGCGAAATCAACCTGTCGCCGTCCGATGGATCGCTGCGCAACAATCTGGCCTACCTGCTATCGATGGCTGGTGGCGACCTGGAACTGGCACAGGGCGAGGCCAGAAACGCGGAGATTCTGGCCCCGCGAGGCGCTCCCTACTACCTCGAGACAGAGGCGTGGGCGCGATTCCTGTACAAGGGCGCAAAGACTGCCCTGCCTTTGCAGGAAAAGGCAAGAAGTGCGTGGACGGTCGAGCAGGGTGGCGGCGTGTCCGAGGGCTTCTACCACCTGGGCAGGATGCTCGAAGCTGGTGGTCGACCATCAAATGCCCGCGAAGCCTATCGCAAGGCAGCCATCCTGGAACCGTCCGACTGGAGCGGCATTCGCGCCCTGCGCCGTTTTCGAGAGATGGCGCCTCAATAAATCCTAAAGCACGGCCAGTAAGCACCGCAGCGATTGTTACGCAACTCGAGACAACGAATCCTGTGTCACGATGTCCTTGAAGGGCGAATCTCGGGGTAGGATGCGGAATCGCGAGCGCGCCTTGGCATGTCATTGACCATCCGACTGGCCCGTGGGACACTGCCTCGTCATTGCAAGCGCCCGGGTTGGCCGGAAAGCTATGATGTTAGTTATTTCAGGAAGTTATTTCGATGCTTGTGAAGGTCACTACTGGGGTGTTTTTGGCGGTCGCAGCCGTTGCAGGGATCCTGTTTGCCCCGTTTGCCGTCGTGGCTCCGATCGCGATCCTCGTATTTCTGGTTGCCCAGGACGAATTTGTTCGGCTTCCCGGATCTCGCGTCAAGACATGCGATCGGGTCGTGGCCGCGTTTGCCGGCCTGGCCCTGATGGTTGCAGCGGCGATCTCTCCCGATGCGATTTGTTTCGAGACGCTTTTCTCGGTGTTCGCCCTGGGTACCATGGCGATCCTTCTGGTCGTGCTGTTTTCGCCGCACCCGATCGATCAAGCTGCCGACAGGGCAGGGCACTCTGTTGCCGGTTTTGCTTACGTGGGTGTCATGTCCAGCCTGATCCTTCTTGTTCTTCACGACCATCGCGGCAGCGACGGTAGATACGTGTTTCTGCTGGCCGGGGCAGTTACCTGGGCAAACGACACCATGGCGTATTTCGGAGGCAAGTCATTCGGCCGCCATAAGATGTACCCCGCTGTTTCCCCCAACAAGACATGGGAGGGTTCGGTATCCGGCATGCTTGGCAGCGTTGTAGGCGCCCTGCTGGTCCGTGCCATCCTGAAGCCCGATGCCGCACTGGTTCCCGTGATTGTGTTTGCGCTGGTGGGCGGGGCCTTGGGCCAGGCTGGCGACCTGGTCGAGTCGTTGTTCAAGCGAGCCTATGGGGTCAAGGACTCTGCCAATCTGCTGCCCGGACATGGTGGACTGCTGGATCGGGTCGATGCGTTTCTATTCGTAGGTCCGATTGCGTTTTTCTGGTTTTTTGTCTGGTTCCCATTATAGGAAACCGGCACCAATCCGAATCAGTTGCCCAGGTCCCACAGGAAGGAATCACCGGCAGACAGCGTAACTTTCAGGTGCCATGACAACGGTCGGTCCAACGACCTTGCCTCCAGCCGATGATCGCCAGGCTCGATGTCCCGCAGAACAACTCGGTCATTCGGCAGCACCACTCCAAGCTGGCGATCCCCGTCTGTCAGCATCAGCGGTTCCTGGTGCCGATTGGTGGCCGTCACGGTCGCAAAGGGGGCAGTAAAGACCAAGCTGGATACGTCGCCTGCCGGCAGCACCATCCGATGAACGGTGCTTCTAAGCGAGGTCACACCTACCGATTCAATCAGGCTTGCACCTGCGGCAATCGACAACTCGATGGACTGCGAGGGGGCCAGACGAACCTTCGCGTTACCATCGATCAGGACGCGAACCTCCTCGGTGCGATCGTTGCGCAACGCCAGTTTTGCAGACCTTGGTCCAGCCGTCCACGACGTCACTCCGCCACCCACCACGTCGATTTCCGCGCGCACTACATCTTTAGACAGCGTCCCGAACGCGGCCACCTTGCGCGTCCCAGGAACCAGTCCGGGTACGATGCGCCGCGCCCCGGGCAGAATGCTGCCGCGCTCGACTCCATCCACCTGGATCCTCAGCGGTTCGGCGGTTCCGTTCTCGACCACCAGGCTTCCTTCATCGCCTCGCCGCTCGGACGTGTCGCCTTCGCGCACCATCCACAGTGTGGGGGGGCCGGCCTGCAGAACCAGTTCTGCACGCGCCAGCACGCGCCCATCGGGATCGATCGCCTCGATATGGGAACGACCGATGGGCAATCCCCTGAATTCCGCCGCACCTGACGCGGCGCACAGGCCAAGGTTGGCACCGTTGACCCAGATGTTGAGTGGGGTGGCGACGTAGGACAGCACGGAAAGGGCCCCATCCGGAAGGGGAATTGCCACATCGACGGTTTGGCCCGCGATCAGCGCAACATCGCCGCTCCAGATCAGACGTCCCTGCTCGTCACGTACATAGACCTTGGTCGATCCGGAATCGAGGTCGTCCACGGTCAGGGAGGTTCCGTGGGTCAATTTGCGCTGTTCGCCGTCCTTCAGAAACACCCAGGTCGTCGCATTCGAACGGTTAGTGACGCGCATCGCAGCGCGCGGTGGAGACACTTCGAATAGCGAGACGGCGCCCGGTGAGACCTTGACATCGGACTCGCTGGGGAATGATGTCTTGGTGCCGACTGCGCTGAGATGATGCGGCCCCGGCACGATGCCGGAGTACTCGGCCTCGCCACCGGGCCAGATCAGTTCACGAGGAACGTCGTCCACAAACGCCCGGATCGGCTCGGAAGAACGGTTGACGAACTTCACCCGACCCGTCGGCAGCGCGCGCAGCGCCTCGCCATGTGCATCCGAGCCGCGCACGTTCCACAGAACCTCTCCACCTTCTTCGAGGTGTAGCGTCGCACCCAACCGCCAACCGGTTCTTTCGCCTTTGGCCTCCAGTTGGCAATCTCCCAGCGGCAGACGGTCCACCAGAACGTCGCCACCATCGTCCAGGCGTGAAATCACGCGAGTTCCCCGGGCGAAGACTTCAACAGGTTCACCGGCCTGATTGGCAATTCGTAGGCGTCCTCCGGGGGACTTCAGAAGAACCTGCCGGTCCGGGGCGCACGACAGCGCAACCAGCGCCAGCATCGCTAGCGATCCGTAAGTCAGGTAGGACCTCGTTCGCGAAAACATCGGCGAAATGCCCGAAACCGGGACTCGGAATCCAGCCGGCACCTGGGACTCCTACGCGCTCCAGACGACGGAATCCTACACGATCCTGTGCCGCGCGTGTACAATCACGCACCATGGCGGCCACCCACTACCGCACTCTGGTGATCGAGACCGGCGTGCTGTGCAACAACCGGTGCACCTTCTGCTACCAGCAGGGCTACCGGAGTATGCCCGGCTACCCACGACTGGTCCCTGGTGAGGACGTTCGCGCCAGAATGTTGTGGGGGCTTCAGAACGGATACGACGAGGTATCGCTGACCGGGGGCGAGCCTACGATCCGTCCCGATTTCCTGGAACTGGTTCGGTATGCTCGCGAGATCGGTTATCGACGCGTGGCGATTACGACGAACGGATGGCGCCTGGCCCATCCCGACTTCTTCCTGGAGGCGCGCGACGCGGGATTGACCTCGCTTGGCGTATCCATCCACGGTCCCACGCCCGAGATTCACGACGAGGCTACCGGCCACAAGGGTTCGTTCCATCGCGCTTCACAGGCGATCCGGAACGCGGTCGCAACGCATGGTTCTTCACGCCCTGTGCGCCTGAACACCTTCACAGTCATCCACAGGGGCAATGCGGACCGACTGGCCGAGATTGGTCGCCTGCTGTCATCGCTTGGTGTTCGACTGATGGTCTTTCAGCCAGGCATCCTTTCGAAATCGAACTTCGTCGAAGCCTCTCATACTCAGGTAAACCTGGCCGAGGTTATCGACGGCCTGCGCCGAGTTATTCTTGAGGGAGTCGAGCACGGCTTTCGGGTCAAGTTGTTCAATCTGCCTCCCTGCCTTTTCCGGGACGTCCTGAACGGCCTGGATCTGGATGCCTACGAACGCGCCACCTTCCGGGAGAACGACGATTCTCGGCCTGGTTCCCGCAGCCGCGGAGACGACACCGGCTATATGCGTCTTCCTGCTTGCGAGGCTTGTGCACTGCTGAACTCGTGCCCTGGCTTGCACGTCACGCTGGCCCCGCAGGAGGATCTGGCATCGCACTTCGAGGTTGAGATCGACGCGATCAGCGCCTGGCAGCATCCGCAACTGTGGCTGGCCGGTACCGACCTCCTGAAGGCGTCGTCCCTGTTCCGCGTAGTCAGGAAGGCCCGTCTTGCTGGCTTTCCGGACGTGCGCGTGACAACCGGTGGATCAAGCATTTCCGGGCGAGCCGGGATTGTCGCCGCACGACAGGCCGGCGCCTCCGAGATAGTGCTGGTGCATCACGCGGTTGATCCGCATTCGGGCGATCGGATCCTTTGCCATGCGGGAAACGATGCCTACCTGGCGAAGACGCTTGATGATATCGCCTCGGTCCCCAGGGATGGCATGGGCCTGTCAGTGCTGGTGTCGGCTTCCCAGGCGGCCATTGATCTGCTGGAATCCCCCGGCATGCGACTGCTGTCGACGATACCGTTCAACTTGTACCTGCGCGCGCCATGGCGGGTGCAGGATTCCCTGTTGTACAACCCCGGGATGCTGTCACGTTTTCTTCTGGCCCTGGTTGACGGAACTGTGCGCCCCCAGCAGACGGTCCTTCAGGTGCCCTGGCCGCGTCCGCTTGAAGCCGCCATTGCGCTTCCGCTGGCGGCGGCGGTTACGGCAGGTTGGCTGAGGTTCGACATGACCGGGACTGTCATGCCGACAGCTTTTGCCGACAGGCACTACTCGGTTTTGAACTGGTCGTTGCCACACCTGGGAGGACTGGTCTGCGCCGAGAAGGGAGAATTACTGCAAGTACGGGAGTTGCAGGCCCGTTCGGTCCGGGCCCAGCCGATCACGCGGGAGGCTCTGATTCTCGCGCGCAGTCAAGGTGCTGGCGCTGGGAATCAAGGATTTGGGCCACCTCCTCCTCGACACGATCCCGGGACCAGCCAAGCTCCCCGGCCATGATGGCAGCCGCCTTCCTGGCGGCAGGTTCCAGGCGGTCGCCAAGAAGGAAGAACACCAGGGTACGTCGGCACATTGCATCGATCAGCGTGATGGCCATTTCCTCGCGTGCGGCCCACGCGATCTCAACCCCGATGTAAGGCCAGTTCGCATCCAGCCGCTGCAGCAGTTCCGGATTCGACCGGCCCAGATCCAGAAGTATCTGGGCAGACTCTCCGTATGTCTCGGTCAGGTGCCTGGCGATATCCTCGGGAATGTCCCTGGATGACGACAGCTGGACGACAACAGCCTCGCGGGCCGCTTCGTTGGCAAGATTCCCGCGGTAGGGCAGGGGGATCTTGTCGGTCGTCGATTTAGGCAGGTTCTTTTCAAGAAATGGTTTCACCGCCTTCAACGCCTGCTGCGCCATCAGTCGATAGGTAGTCAGTTTGCCACCGGCTATCGTTACTACTCCCCGCTGGTCAACGTGGATTTGATGTTCGCGGGACACTGCGCTTTCCGAGACGTCGTTCGCCCGCAGCAGGGGCCGCAAGCCCGACCACGTGCCGATGATGTCGGCCGGTACGGCAGTGATACCCGGAAAATGGTGCCTGGCTGCGGCAAGCAGGTATTCGACGTCCTCCTTCGATGCCATCACGTTTGCCGGATCACCGTCGTAGTCGGTATCGGTCGTGCCGATTACCGTAGCGCCGTGCCACGGAATGATGAAGAAAGCCCTTCCGTCCTGGGGGGCCTGCATCACCACGGCTGTCGGCAAAGGCGCCTTTGCCAACGGGACGACAATGTGTGTGCCCTTGGTGGGGCGCAATCTTGGCCCGTCCTGAACACCAAGTGCTTCCTGTGCCGACTCGCTCCAAGGTCCGGCTGCCGCGATCACCGCAGTGGTCCTGATGACGAAGTCGCAGCTGTTCAGAAGGTCCCTTGCCTTCACGGCGACAATCCTTCCGTCCTTCTCGACGAAGCCATTTGCGCGCGCTCGACTTATCGCCAGGCCTCCCGCACGGACTCCACCAAGGATATTCTCGAAGGTCAGGCGCGTATCGTCAGTCACCGAATCGTAGTACAGCAGACCGCCAGTGAGCCCTTCCGTTTTCACAGGAGGAGCAGTCTGGACCACTTTTCCGGGAATCAGCCTGGAATGCAGGCGGTACACCCGGAACAGGCTGAGTGCGTCGTACAGCCATAGACCCAGATTCATGAACCATAAACCATGCTTGCTGCCCTTCCAAACAGGCATCAGGAATGGCAGCGGACGAACCAGATGGGCGGCCAGGCCCTCGAGCCTTGTCCGTTCGGTGGTGCTTTCGTGGACAAGACCGAACTGGTAGGTTTCCAGATATCGCAGGCCGCCATGAACCAGTTTCGATGATCGCGACGAGGTTCCAAAGGCAAAGTCTTCCATCTCGACCAGCGCCACCTTCAGTCCGCGAAGGGCGGCATCGCGAAAGATTCCGGCGCCGGTGATGCCCCCGCCTACGATCACCAAATCGAAATGTTCAGAGGCCATCCGGGATTCAATCGACTCGCGCTGCCCCAACCCGAAAGACATTCAATACCCCCAGTCCGATTCCAGCGGATTGTAGTACGATGCCGACGTGCCAGGCTGGATAGACTGGCCTGCACCACGGTATTTGGAGGATTCGCACAATGTTTATCAGCCGGCAATATTCGCTGACGTCAACCAGGGCAGGGGAGTGGTGCGTTGTTCTTGCCACGGCCTGCCTGCTGGCCGGATGCGGGGCCGGCAACAAGGTGGATGCCATGCTCAGCGCGGCGGCAAAGGCGGCGCCGGATGCATCTGGCACCCAGGGTCAGGATGTGGCGGTCGTGACGGCGCCGGCATCCAAGCCCGCAATTGATCAGGAAGAACTGCGTCCCAGGACCCACCCGGCTGCCCGAGGGCGATCCTATTCGCTGCTGCCGGCCGTCGAGGTTGCCCTTAACGAGACCGAGAAGGCGTACATGACGGGAATGGCAGACGCCATGGGTGGAGCCGAGAAGATCTACAACGAACTGAAGAAGGACGCGAAGGGCAACATGGCGTTCCTGCGCCGCGCACTGCGTTCCGCGAACCGCGAGGTTCGGATCCAGGCGGCCGTGATGCTGGGGTTGCTGAAGGACAAATCGGTGGAAACCGTTGATGCAGTTGCTGATTCCCTGATTCTTGACCGCGACCAGGACGTGCGGGCCATGGCGGCCAGGTCCTTTCTTGGCATTCCCGCGCGCAAGGCTGTGGATAGCCTGATCATCTCGCTGGAACAGGACCCTTACGAGGCGGCTCGTTCCAATGCGGCCTGGGCCCTTGGTGAGTGCGGCGACAAGGCCGCTGTTCCCGCGCTGCGCAAGGCGCTTTCCGACACAGACACGAATGTCCGGCTGAAGGCTGCAAGTGCGGTTCTGAAACTGAAGCCAAAAGAGGCCGTCCCTGAATTGATAATCCTGCTGGATGACAAGAGCCCGATGGTTCGCGAGCGGGCCAGAGACGCATTGAAGACGATTACCGGACGTGACAAAGGTCCGAAGTCGGAGAACTGGAAATAGAGTTCTAGTGTCGCATTCCGAAGTGGACGATCACCCATAAAGTGCTGAGCGAGACACTCAGACCGAGGCCGGTGGTCAGCAGAACGGTACCGAACACCAGCAGGTTTTCCATCCTCTTGCCCCCACGCTTCCAATCTTCAGGATTCCGACATGCGCGACCGGTCCTGCCGCGCTTGACCAGCATCGCAGCTATCTGGGGCGAACCAAAGGAAACGAATCGGTCGTGATGATGTCGACTGTCGTGCAAACCAGGGGCGCCACGAATAGTCTTGAAGTTTCAGGGAGATTGACGCGGATGCATGCGGGAGGGCGAAAGCGGGTTGCCTGCCGCCTTGCCTTTGAAGCGCACTGGGGGCTTCATCCTGCCATGAGTTGACATAATATCTCTTATCGGACATTGTGATATATCCTGCGGTCAGGTTGGCCGGTATCTGTAACAAGCGATGATCCGATGTTTGCGGGTTCGTAACAAACGTTGATCTGATGTTTGCGGGTTCCAATCGTCTGGATCCTCGGTGGCATCGTGCCTATAATCCGGCGCATGAAAATCGGCGTCGCACAAATTGATACCACCGTCGGGGACTTCCAGGGAAACGTTCTGCGCATCCGGGATGCGTACCGCCGCGCGGCTGTTCTTGGCGCCGACCTGGTTCTGTTTCCCGAGCTGGCGGTTTCCGGCTACCCGCCGATGGATTTCCTGGAACGTCCGGCGTTCGTCCAGGCAAACCTTGATGCGCTGGATGCCGTGGCGGGATTCGTCGATGGTCCCGACGCAGTAGTCGGGTTTGCGCAACCCAATACCTCCGGGCGCGGCAAGCCTTTGTTCAATGCGGCGGCCTTTGTGTCCCAGGGACGCGTCCTGGCAGTCCACCGCAAGGCGCTGTTGCCCACGTACGACGTTTTTGACGAGGAACGATATTTCGAGGCATCCACCAAGCCCACGGTCGTTGCTCGTCCGTACGGTCGGATCGGTGTGACCATCTGCGAGGACATCTGGAACGACCCTGGCATGGCTTCCGGAGGCACACGTTACGTCGGCGATCCCGTGGTCGACTTGCAGGATCTTCTTCCAGATGTCGTGGTCAACGTTTCGGCTTCGCCCTTCTTCGCACGCAAGATAATGACGCGTTTGGCCCTGGCCAGGCGGCTTGCTTGCCGTCTTGGGGTCCCGGTCGTCTACGCGAATCAGGTTGGCGGGAACGACGGTCTGGTGTTTGACGGCGAATCGTTCGTCGTGGCCAGGGACGGCAAGCTGCTGCATATTGCCAAGGCGTTTGGCGAGGACCTGTTTGTCGTCGATCTTGCCGCTGCGAACGCGCCTGAGGTTCCTGATTCTGCATTGGAAAGATCGCCCGGCAGCGAGGTTCTGGGCGCCCTCAGCCTTGGCATCCGGGATTTCTGCGGCAAGCTTTCGATTTCGTCCGTCGTTGTTGGTGTTTCGGGCGGCATCGATTCCGCTGTCGTGGCGGCGCTGGCTGTGAACGCGCTGGGCCCTTCTGCCGTGACCGGGATTTCGATGCCGTCACCCTACAGTTCCGAAGGTACGCGTGCGGATGCCGCAACCCTTTGTCGCAACCTGGGCATCGCATTTCATGAAATTCCTATCGAGCCGCTTTTCCAGGCGTTTCTGTCGGCGCTTGAACCGGTGTTCGGTGGTCGGCCAGGCGGCCTGACCGAGGAGAATCTACAGGCTCGGATCCGGGGGATGCTGCTGATGGCCTGGTCGAACCGTACGGGCGCTATCGTGTTGAACACCGGCAACAAGTCCGAACTGGCTGTTGGCTATTCGACCCTTTATGGTGACATGGTCGGAGGCCTTGCCGTGATAGGCGACCTGAACAAGGCGCTTGTCTATGACGTGGCTCGCGAGTTGAATCTGATCAATGGCGCTGCGATCCCCGAAGCTGTCATTTCGCGGCCGCCATCGGCCGAATTGCGACCCGACCAGAAGGACGAGGACAGCCTGCCGCCCTACCCTGTCCTGGACCCCTTGCTTGACGCGATGATCCTCGACAACCTGGATGGACGCGGCCTTGTGGCTCGTGGATTTGCGCGTGAAACCGTGTCCTGGGTGACGCGCACGGTTCCGGCAGCCGAGTTCAAACGACGCCAGGCGCCGATCAGCCTCAAGGTGACGCCAAAGGCATTCGGCGTTGGGCGCCGCTACCCCATCGTCCAGCGATTTCGAGAGGATCTTGGTTGACGTCCCGTTTGGAATCGAACTGTTTTATTCAAGGATTTCATCTTGTTATACTGCGTAGTCGTTACGTCTTCGTTCGACGGGTGCATCCTCGTCCCGACCTTGTTCAGGTGAATCTGTTCTTCGACCGGGAAACGCGAATGTAGCGTTGACCGAAGCTACGGGAGGAGAAATTAATGAAAATCCATGAGTACCAGGCTAAGGCAGTGCTGGCCTCGTTCGGTGTGGCCGTCCCGCGAGGCGGACTGGCGACGACGCCGGAAGAGGCGCGCACCGTGGCCCAGGGGCTTGGTGGTGCGGTCTGGGTCGTGAAGGCCCAGGTGCATGCCGGCGGGCGCGGAAAGGGCGGCGGAATCAAGGTTTGCAAGTCGCTGGACGAGGTTCGCGACAAGGCCGCCGCCGTCATCGGCATGACACTAGTGACGCCCCAGACTGGCGAGGAAGGTCGGTTGGTGCGCAAGGTGTACATCGAGGAGGGCCTGGCCATCGCGCGGGAACTGTACGTCGCGATGGTGATGGACCGCGAGACCTGCCGTATCGTGCTGATGGCGTCCACCGAGGGGGGGATGGAGATCGAGGAGGTCGCCGCCCACCAGCCGGAAAGGATTCACAAGGAATTCATCGACTACTCGGTTGGCATCCAGCCGTTCCACGTCCGGAACACCTGTGCGGCGCTGGGACTGACGGGGGTTGCCGCCAAGCGGGCCGCCGTGTTCCTGCCAGCGTTGTACAAGGCATTCGTCGATAAGGACGCCTCGCTGGCCGAAATCAATCCGCTTGTTGTGACCGCCGATGGCGACCTGTTGGCCCTTGATGCCAAGGTCAACTTCGACGACAACGCCTTGTTCCGCCACCCCGACATCGCAGGCTTGCGGGACACGGACGAGGAGGATCCCCTGGAGGTTCGTGCAACCGCGCACGACCTGAACTACATCAAGCTGTCAGGAGACATCGGCAACCTGGTCAATGGTGCCGGGCTGGCGATGGCTACCATGGACACGATCCAGCACTTCGGCGGTTCGCCCGCGAACTTCCTGGACGTGGGCGGTTCTGCGGATCGTGAGCGCGTGAAGGCGGCGTTCGAAATCATTCTAAGCGACAAACCCAAGGCAATCCTGGTCAACATCTTCGGCGGCATCATGAAGTGTGACGTAATCGCCGAGGGCGTCGTGGCTGCGGCCAGGGACGTCGGGCTTACCGTCCCACTGGTGGTCCGTCTGCAGGGAACCAACCGGGATGCCGGGCGCGAAATCCTTGCGAAGTCGGGACTGCGAATCACGCCGGTCGAGTCCATGCGCGAGGCTGCCGAGGCCGTCGTTCGCGCCAGCAAGGGAGGTTGAAAAATGTCGATCTACGTTGATGCGAACACGCGGGTACTGGTACAGGGAATCACGGGCGGCGCCGGCTCGTACCATGCCCGCCAGATGGTCGCCTATGGAACCAAGGTGGTTGGTGGCGTGACGCCGGGCAAGGGCGGCACCAAGGTTGACGAGATTCCCGTGTTCGATTCGGTCAGCCAGGCCGTCAAGGCGACCGGAGCCGATGCCACGTGCATCTTTGTCCCGGCGCCATTCTGCAAGGATGCAATCCTCGAGGCGGTCGACGCAGGCGTCAAGCTGATAGTGTGCATCACCGAGGGCGTGCCGGTGCTGGACATGCTGGCGGTAAAGCCGGTGGTGGACCGCGCAGGCGTGCGGTTGATCGGGCCGAACTGCCCTGGTCTGATCAGCCCGTCAGGGCGGTGCAAGATCGGAATCCTGCCGGCTTCCATCCACCAGCCTGGCCACATCGGTGTCGTTTCACGTTCGGGCACCCTGACCTACGAGGCCGTGGCGCAGTTGACAGAACTGGGCCTTGGCCAGAGCACGGCAGTCGGCATCGGCGGCGACCCGGTGGCCGGCACGGGCTTCATCGAGGTCCTGCAAGCATTCCAGGACGATCCGGACACCGAGGCTGTAGTCCTGATTGGCGAGATTGGCGGGTCGGCCGAGGAGAAGGCAGCCGCGTTCGTGAAGGCCCACATGACGAAGCCGGTGATCGCCTTCATCGCCGGGCGTACTGCGCCACCTGGACGCCGTATGGGGCACGCCGGTGCTATAATCAGCGGCGGCGAAGGGACGGCCGAATCCAAGATCAAGTGCCTTAACGAAAACGGCATCGACGTGGCCGAGACGCCGGCCGATATCGGCGCGACCCTGGCAAAACGCATTGGTTGGCGGAAGTAGAACTGCGGAGGCGAACATGGCACTTCAGAGAACCCTGGCGATGGTGAAACCTGACGCGGTGGCGGCAGGAAAAACCGGCGCCATTATTGCGATGATGGAGGCGGCTGGCCTGAAGATTCTGTCGTTGCGAATGACGAAACTGTCGAAGGCACAAGCCGAGGCGTTCTATGTGGTCCATCGGGAGCGCGGCTTCTACGGCGAGCTGTGCGACTTCATGTCATCAGGGCCGATCGTGGCCCTGGTCCTGGAGGGCGAGGACGCCATCGCGACATGGCGAAACCTGATGGGCGCGACCGACTCGAAGAAGGCCGGTCCGGACACCGTTCGCGGGCGCTATGGGACAGACGTGGCGTTGAATGCAGTGCACGGGTCCGACGCCGCCGAGACTTCCACAGTCGAAATCTCGTACTTCTTCCCCGCGCAATCCCTGGTCTAGTTTCTGTTTCAACCTGCTACTTACTTGACGACAGGCGGAACTGGCGCGGCTTTCAAGGCCTCGGATGCGGCGCGCAGGCGCTGGGTCGTTTGTGCCCTACCAAGAATGACCATGGATTCGATCAGCGGGGGCGTAGCCTTGCGGCCCGTCAGGGCGATCCTGAACAGCATGAACAGATCGCCGACAGGGATGCCAGCCTGCTCGCAGTGATCGCGCAGCGCAGCTTCCAGCGACTCCTTGTCGAATGTCTTGATCCCGTCCAGGGCCTCGATCGCCGCCAGCAGCAAGGCGCTGGAGTCCTTGGGGGCACGCCCCTTGCCTGCCGCCACCAGTTCGTCGATCGGCAGCTTCAGCATAGGCACCATGTAGAACGACGTCACGTCCGCGAAGTCGCCCAGCGTCCGCATTCTTTCCTGGGCCATGGGTACCAACTCGGTCAGCCGATCAAGGCTGTACAGGTGATCCCTGACGCGCTCGGCAAGTACCTCTGGAGCCATCGCTCGGATGCGCATCCCGTTCAGCCACAACAGTTTCTCGATATCGAACACCGGCCCGCCCAAACTTACGCGACGAAAGTCGAACTCGTTAACAAACTCGTCAAGCTCGAAGATCTCGCGCTCGTCGGACATCGAGTGGCCCAGCAGCGCCAGGAAGTTTCGCATCGTCTCGGGCATAACTCCGATCTGGCGGTAGTACAGCAGCGACACCGGGTTCTTGCGCTTGCTGATCTTGGACTTGTCCTTGTTCCGCAGCAGCGGCAGGTGGGCGAATCGCGGCGGCTGCCACCCGAACGCCTTGTACAGCATCAGATGCTTGGGGGTCGACGATATCCATTCCTCGGCGCGAATGACGTCCGTAATGCCCATCAGGTGGTCATCAACAACATTTGCCAGGTGGTAGGTCGGGAATCCATCGGTCTTCAGCAGGACCTGGTCGTCGATCTGCTCGTTCTCGATCTCGACGTCGCCGCGCAGCCGGTCGATGACGGTCGTCCTCCCCTCGGGCACGCGCAGTCTGATGACATGCGGTTCCCCCGCTGCCATTCTGGCCATGGCCTCGTCCTTCGGGATTGCCCTGCACGTGCCGTCGTACCCGGTCTGGCGCTTCAGGGCTCGCTGGCGCAGGCGGATCTTGTCCAGTTCATCTGTAGGGCAAAAACATGGATATGCGGCTCCGGATCGCACAAGCAGCGCCGAGTGTTCTCGGTAGATATCGGCACGCTCGGACTGGCGATACGGACCAAACGGACCTCCACGATCTGGTCCCTCGTCCCACTCCAGGCCAACCCAGTTCAATGCGTCGTAGATCGCCAATTCGCTTTCGCGAGTCGAACGCTCGCGGTCGGTATCCTCGATGCGCAGCAGGAATTGCCCCTTGTTCTGGCGGGCATACGCGTAGTTGATCAGGCCGACGTACGCTGTTCCCACGTGGGGATCTCCAGTCGGACTGGGTGCGATGCGAACTCGAACGGTTTCGGCCATGTGCGTCAAACCTCCTCGGCAACTAGATCCCTTATCTGCCTGGTGCACCTTGTCGATCGCAGGCGCTCGGCCCGCAATATCGCAAGGACGTCTTCGATGGCGTGTTCAAGGACCTCGTTGGTCACGTTGTAGCGGTATTCCCCTGCCGTAGCGATCTCGACGCGGGCGTTGTTCAACCTGAGGCTGATGGCGGCCTCGTCGTCAGTCCCTCGCCCGACAAGCCGACTGCGAACCTCGGCCATCGACGGCGGCAGAACAAAGATCGAAACGGCATCCGGATAGCTGCGCATCAGCGACCTGCCACCCTGGAAATCCACCTCGAAGATCACGTCCCGGCCCAGAGCTCGCAGTCGTTCGACCTCGGCAACCGAGGTTCCGTATCGGTTCGAGTGGACGTGCGCCCACTCGACGAAGCCGCCCGACTGCTGGATTTGCGTGAAGGTGTCGTCATCCACGAAATGATAGTGGACGCCGTCCTCCTCGCCGGCTCGCGGAGGCCGGGTGGTGTGCGATACCGAAAACACGCAGTTCGAATCAACCGACAACAGGTGCCGGATGATCGTGGATTTTCCAACCCCGGATGGAGCGCTGATCACGACCAGAAGCCCCTGCATTGGCACCCTCCCGAAACGACGCGCAAGGCCGCGACGCGACGGGCGATGCTAGCGCGGGACTCACCCGAATTCAAGGTCGGTGCCGGGACGCTCGCGCAGCGAGGCAAAGCCGCCCGAGGATACGACCACGTGGTCCAGGATCCGGATATCGAGGCATTTTGACGCCTCAAGCAGCCTGGAGGTGAATCGGATGTCCTCGGAACTGGGCGTCGGGTCCCCCGAAGGATGGTTGTGGACAAAGACCACGCGGTGCGCCGATTCCTTTACAAGCAGGGTGAATACCTGGCGCGGCGTCAGGTTTACGCCGCTCTCCCAGCCGCGGGCGACAATCCATTCTCCCGTGACGCGGTTTCTCGAGTTGACAGCCACGGCAACGAACGACTCGACCGGGTCGCTGGCCAATCGTACAAACCTGGCGGCAACATCGACAGCACGCATCATCGGGAGGCCCTCGACCGGAGGCCCCAGGGTCCGTCGCCCCAGTTCGATTGCGGCCAGGACACGACATGCCTTGGCCAGCCCGACTCCCGGAACTGCGGCCAGTTCACGCGGGCGACGATCGACCAGCCGTCGCAACGAACCGCAGTCCTCCAGCAGACGCCTGGCCACCCTGTCACCAGGAAGCCCCCTTGACCCGGGTGATACCAGCAGCGTCAGCAGGTCGGCATCCGACATCGCGGCGATCTGACCGCCTACCAGCCTCTCGCGAGGCCCCTCCCCTACCCCGTCCATGGCCGAACCCTCCGTTGCGGGTCTCGAAAGAAGAGATTCAAGTTCAGGCACATTCCCTGCCTGCAGCACGCCACAAGACGCAAGGCGCGTGCCAGTGGGATGCGTCATTCAACACTCGGAATTTACTGACGTTGTCCCGTGTCCATCGATGTCGTACGCATGGACACGTTTGAATCTTGTCCAATCTGTCCAGCTTTGAAGACCATGAGGCCGATTCGAAGGAAACGAGACAATAACTTCAGTCTGCAGGAGCAAGATGGTTGACCGGCCCGTGGCCGTGACCTAGTCCAGGTGCCGAGGCGATTGCCGCACTGATATAGCGCTTGGCCCGCGCGATCGCCTCGAACGGTTCGACCCCGCGTGCCAGTAATGCGGTGATTGCAGCCGAAAGGGTGCAGCCGGTGCCGTGGGTGTTGCGGTCGGACGATCTTGTTCCGGTGAATTCCTGGAACGTGTGGCCGTCCCAGGCAAAATCAATCGACTGCCCGTCGGGGTTTACAGGACTGTGCCCTCCCTTCAGCAACACGATGTCGGGGCCCATGCGCCGGATCGTTTCCGCGGCCTGGCGGAAGTCATCGTGCGTTCGCAGCGACGCCCCGACCAGCGCTTCGGCCTCGGGAACGTTAGGTGTAACCAGTCGAGCCAGTGGGAATATCTCGGCGACCAGTATGCGAACTGCGTCGGGATCGATCAGGGGATCCCCTCCCTTCGCTCGCATCACAGGATCAACCACCAGCCTACACGCCGTGCAAGCCCGCAGTGCTGCGGCAACTGCCATGATGGTCGGTGCGTCCACCAGCATCCCGGTTTTGATGGCGTCGGCACCAACGTCTGTCAGACAGGACGCAATCTGCATGGCGACGAATTCCGGCGGAACCGCCAGCACGCCCTGAACCCCGACCGTGTTCTCGGCGACAACTGCCGTCACGACCGATTGCCCGTAGACCTCGAAGCGCTGGAAAGTCTTGATGTCCGCCTGGATCCCGGCGCCTCCGCTGCAATCGGAACCGGCGATCGTCAAGGCGCGCGGCATTCCAGCCATGTTGCCTCCGGGTAATTCGGGCACGGATATACCCTGCACACCGGACCGGTTGCAAGCTGCAGCGAGAACGACCATTTGGCGTTGACGCATACCTCGCATCGTTCTAGGCTTTCGCCCGATGAACATGTCTTCCCAGGTCAGGGGTCGTAACTTCACCTTCCAGGATCTTCGGGAGGTCCTGGCCAAATCCAACGAGCGCAAGTCCGGCGACGAACTTGCAGGAGTGGCCGCGCAGAACGACACCGAGCGCGTGGCGGCCCGGCGCGTCCTGGCCGACGTCCGCATGGTCGAATTGCGCGAGTCACCTGCTGCGCCTTACGAAACTGACGAGGTTACGCGGCTGATCCAGGATGACGTGGACGCCGCAGTGTTTGCCCGCGTCCGCGACTGGACCGTCGCCCAGGTTCGCGAGTACGTGCTGGCATCCACGACCTCGGGCGAGGATATTCTTGCGTTGGGGCGTGGCCTGACCAGCGAATGCATCGCCGCTGTCGCCAAGCTGATGACCAATATGGACCTGGTATTGGCCTCGTCCAAGGTTCGAGTTGTCACGCACGCGAACACGACACTGGGACTTCGTGGACGTCACAGCGTTCGCCTGCAGCCGAACCATACGCTGGATGACCCCGACGGCATTCTTGCGACGGCTATGGAAGGTCTGTCGTGGGGCATGGGTGACGCGCTGATCGGCGTCAATCCGGTGACCGACAGCGTTGATGCGACCTGCGCGATCCTCCAGATGCTGCACGATTTCACGCGATCCTGGGGTATCCCTACCCAGCATTGCTGCCTGGCGCACGTCACGACACAGATGGAGGCCCTGCGCTTGGGCTGCCCGATGGATGTCCTGTTCCAGAGTCTGGCCGGTTCCGAGATCAGTTGCCGCGCCTTCGGAATCACGAACAAGATGTTGGCCGAGGCGACGGCGATGATCGCCGAAAAGGGCACGGCGCCCGGACCGAACCTGATGTACTTCGAGACTGGCCAGGGTTCGGAATTGTCCAGCGGCGGTCACCACGGGTCGGATCAGGTAGTGATGGAGGCGCGCTGCTATGGCCTGGCGCGTCACTACCACCCGTTCATGGTCAACACCGTCGTCGGGTTCATCGGCCCCGAGTATCTTTTTGACGGCAAGCAGGTGGCGCGCGCCGGCCTGGAAGACCACTTCATGGGGAAGTTTCACGGCCTGCCAATGGGATGCGACGTCTGTTATACGAACCACATGGAAGCGGACCAGAACGACCTGGAAAACCTGGCGATTCTTTTGGCGACTGCCGGCTGCAACTTCATGATGGGCCTGCCCATGGGTGACGACATCATGCTGAACTACCAGTCGACGTCGTTTCACGATAACGCTTCACTGCGCCAGTTGCTGAACCTGCGCCCCACGCCCGAGTTCGAGGCCTGGATGGAAAGGATGGGGCTGATGAAGGATGGACGGCTGACGTCGTTGGCAGGGGACATGCGCGTGTTCTTGTGATGTTCGGGCCGGCCCCCCAAGGGGACATGGCAGACGGATGACGAATGGACGAGAAGGAACTGCGTGAACTGGTGAGGGCCGTTGTGGTCGGAGCCCTTTCGGGGGAAGCGACCGGCGCCACCTCGTCGCCAACCGGCGTACCGGTTGTCCCACGCGATCGGCACGTCGCCCCGCAGGACGTTCTGCTGGCCAAGAAGGCTGCGAACTGGCTGGGTGCGGGCCTTCCGGCGCCACCGGTATTGATGTCCTGGCACGCCGCCGGCGACCGCGCCATGTATCTGGGGAAGACACCTGCGCGGCTGGGCGTCGGTTCGGCCGGCGTGCGCTATCGGACCGACACCATTCTTCGCTTTCTGGCAGATCATGCGGCGGCGCGCGATGCGGTCGCCTCGGTGGTTGATCCGCAGGTCGTGGCGTCACTTGGCCTGGTGGCGCTGAAATCGGCTGCCGGTGACAGGACCAGGTTCCTGCGCCGCCCCGATCTGGGCAGGCGCCTTGACGACGCTTCTCGCGAGATCGTTCAGAAGAAGGGCGTGCGCGGCCCGCAGGTGCAGATCGTGGCTGTTGACGGTCTGTCGGCCGAGGCCCTGACCGCTAACCTGCCGAAGATTTTGCCTACGTTGAACAAGGAACTGGCCGCTGCCGGCATACGCACAGGCACGCCCTTCTTGGTCAACCTGGGGCGCGTAGTTTGCGCTGACGAGGTCGCGCGGCTGACCGGCGCCGAGGTCCTGCTGCTGCTGGTGGGCGAGCGTCCCGGCCTGAAGACCGCCGAATCGATGGGCGCCTACGTGACCTATATGAAGGTGCGCCAGTTCAACGAGGCGATGCGGAACGTGATCTCCAACATCCACGCTGGTGGTTTGCCACCCGAGGAGGCTGTCGGGGGGATCATTCAGAACATCCGGAATGCATTGCGGGACAAGCGTACCGGCGTAGACGCAAACAGGTAGCAGATGATCCTGGAACCAATCAAGCCGCGCGTGCTGGGCATGCGGATGATTCCGAACGTGGCGCCGGATCTCGCCCGCGACCTGAAACTGGCGCCGCATCAGCGCAGCCTGGGGCTGATTACCTGCACCAGCGACGACGCGCTTTACGCCGCCTTGGATCACGCGACCAAGGCCGCCGAGGTCGATGTCGTCTACGCCAAGTCCTTCTACGCCGGTTCTGCCCATGCGTCGGGACCACTGTCCGGCGAGGTTATCGGCATCCTGGCGGCGCCCGATCCCGAGACTGTATCCAGCGGGCTCCAGGCTTGTCTTCGGTACCTCGATACAACGGCTTGGTTCTATTCCGCCGACGAATCGGGCCGGCTGGCCTTCTTTCCGCACGTAATCCCATCGGTGGGCCGTTACCTGGCCGGTGTGGCTGGCGTCGAACCTGGTACCCCGATGGCGTACCTGATCGCGCCACCGATCGAGGCCACGATGGGGCTGGACGCGGCGTTGAAGGTCGCAGACGTCCAGATGAAGGTCTTCTACGCCCCGCCCAGCGAAACGAACTTCGCAGGCGGCCTTCTGGTCGGAACCATTGATGCCGTCCAGGCAGCGGCTGCAGCCTTCCAGGACGCTGTCATCGATATGACGACACGACCGCAACTGCTGACGCCACTTCCGGATGTCGATTGCCTTGCCGCGCGGTTCGGGCAGACGGCTGCGCGCAAGGGTTCAAATGGGCCTGCCCGATACCGGATCCTTGAAAGCGGTTTGGAACTGGACGCGAAGCCCGAAGGCTATACTCACCTGTTCGATAACCTGTCGCTGGTCCCGAAGGCGCATCCGGTCATCCGCTTTCGCGGACAGCTTGATCTTCTGCAGGCACATGTCCTCGACGTCCAGGTGTCCGCCCTTCTTGATGGCTGGCCAGACGTTGCGAAGGACCTGGACGACGTCCTGCGGTATTTGCGCGAGGTGATGGGAGCCGAGGTGCTGGGACGCACGATGCCCGAACCCGTCGTGGCGGGTTTCACCGCCGACGAACTTCATAGGTTATCGCATAACACCATGAGGTTTCTTGGTGTAGGTTGGGTGTTGCCGGACGCGTCGATGGGTTTGACGGTTGTCAAACTGAATCTTCTGCGAGCGTGGTGTCGTCAGCTTGAGATCGCCGCCACTGACGCGTTCGGTGTCCAGTCGCACCTGACCACTGACAACCGTGATCGTTTGCTGCACGGTTTGAACCGCCTTTCCAACGCCATCTACGTGATGGTCTGTCGTACGGTCGCCAAGGTTTCGAAGCGCCGGCAGGTCGAGGCCTCGGGTCCGAATCGAACGGGGATGACCTGAATGGTCGACATTCGCACCCGATATCTCGGGCTGGACATGAGGTCCCCGATAATTGTGTCGGCCAGCGGCCTGACAAGATCCGCCGACGTCATCGCCGACTGTGCTGCTGCCGGTGCCGGCGCAGTGGTAATAAAGTCGATTTTCGAGGAGCAGATCGAGGCCGAAATTGCGCAGGCCGAGGATGCCCACTTCACCGGACGACAACTGCCGGATGCCTACGAATTCATCAGGAGGCACGCGCACCACCAGGCAATCCAGAAGTACCTTGAGACGATTAGGGAAGCGCGCGCCGCCGTTGATATTCCGGTTATTGCCAGCATCCATTGCGTGTCTGCCGGCGCTTGGACCCACTTTGCGAAGCAGGCCCAGGATGCAGGGGCATCGGCGATCGAGCTGAACGTGTTCATTCCCCCCATGGACCCCAGGCGCACCGGCGCCGAGATTGAGCGCACGTATTTCGACATCGCCCGCGAGGTTCGACACGCGGTCACAATTCCCATTGCGATGAAGATCGGTCCCTACTTCTCGGGGCTGTCCAATTTCGCCATGCGCCTGTCCAAATCAGTCGACGGACTGGTCCTTTTCAACCGCTTCTTCCGTCTGGATTTCGACATCGAGCGGATGACGATGGTTCCTGCCTCGATGATCAGCAACCCATCGGAATCGGAGTCCGCGTTGCGCTGGATATCGATTCTTTCCGGCAGGGTGCATGGCGACCTTGCCGCATCGACCGGTTTCCATGACGGCAGGTCCGTCGTCAAGGCGCTGCTGGCCGGCGCCAGCACTGTTCAGGTGTGTTCGGCGTTGTACGAAAGCGGGGTCGGGCACCTGACCGGCATGATTTCGGACCTGCAGAACTGGATGATTCAGCACGGGTTCGCATCGATCAACGATTTCCGTGGCCGGATGCGCCAGGCGTCAAGTGGCGACCCCATGGCTTTCGAGCGGGTCCAGTTCATGAAGATCCAGGTCGGAATCGAATAGCTAACCGTTTATCATTTTCGCATCGATGAACCTGGGCGTGGCCTTGCGACGTCCTGCCACCGTGTGCCAGGTCTCGTCAGGTCGGCCCAGGGCGATGACCGCATGGACCTTTTCGTTCCTCGCAAGGCCAAGTGATGCCTTGATCGAACGGTCTCGCGACAGCGCTGCAACCGCGAAACCGATCAGGCACGTTCCGAATCCCATGGCATGAGCCGCCAGCAGCATGTTCTGCGTGGCCAACAGAGCGTCGTCGGCAGGGGTGGAAACGCCATTCCTGGAACAGACAAGGATGACGGCCGGCGCACCGTGGAACATACGGTCGCGACCATTCTTGCTAAATTCCTCGATTGCCTCGCTGACCTTCTGCGAATAGTCCCGATGGAAGGCATGCAGTTCGGGCTGGCCCACCAGCCGAAGGGCGTTCCTCAATAGCGGTTTGGACGACAGCGAGACAAGTCGCTGGAAGAAGGCCATCACCCGCTTTCCAAGGGCAAGTACAGACTCGCGGTCGGCAAGAACCGGATATGTCCAGGGTTGCTCGTTTGTTCCCGACGGTGCGGTGCACGCAATCTTCACGAGATCCTCAAGAACCTCCCTGGGAACCGGATCCGGTTTGAAGTTCCGGCACGACCGTCGGGACGCCATCAGCCTGACCAGCTCGGCGGTATCGAAACGTCCGTACGGCATCCACTCCCTGGCCATCTTGAATGTCGCAAACGATTGCATGCCTGGGTCGATGGCATCGACGCGCACTGCGTCAACGGGACAGACCGCCACGCAGTGGCCGCACTGAAGCGACTCGGTACCTGAAACGATAGCCACGCCATCCTTCATCTCCAGGATGCCCGTGGGGCAAACCGGGATGCACTTCCCGCATCCGATACACAACTCGGAATCGATAACGGTGGTCACAGTTCGAATCATCGAAGTTCCCCTAGCGAAGGCCTCCATTCTTGCGGCCCCGGTCCTTCAGGTCAACCCTGATTTCGGGCACCGTCTTTGCCGCCAAGTGTTCACCGGTTTCTCGACGTGGTTCCTTGACGTGGTTCCTTGACCGGGTTTCTCGTCGTGGTTCCTTGACCGGACGGCGTGCATGCCTCCAGAATACGCGAGGACCTGTCGAGTGTGCCTGGGTTTGATTCGTCGCGAGGGATTCCGCCAATGCGCAGTACCTCAAACCCGTCCGGCCCTCCCCTGCAGATTCGGCCAGAAGGTCCTCTGGACAAGAACACGGTTTCGGCACTGCACCTTGATTGCACAAATCGACTTCGAGGCGTCCGTCAGCCTGCAATCGACCTCGATCTTTCAGGCGTCACTCTGATGGATTCGGCCGGAGCTGCCTTTTGCCATGTACTGAAGACCATGATCGACCGGGCCGGGGGGGAATTGAGGCTTGTGGCATCAAGTCCAGAGGCCGCCGAATCACTGTCCCTGTTCCGGGTGCGCGAGGATGTCATCCCGCCCGCTTTACCCCCATTGGGTTTCCTGGAACGACTTGGCTCCAAGGCGATTGAAGCTGGGACCGCGACGGTCGAACTGCTGGTCCTGTTTACCGACACGCTGCACGCGACCTTTCGTGGGTTGTTTGTCCGGGGCGAGCGCGTCCGCGGCCACGTGGTTGTCGAACAGATGGTCAGGATGGGACTCGAGTCGTTTGGCATCGTATCGTTGATCTCGCTTCTGGTCGGCCTGACAGTTGCGCTTCAATCCGCCTTCCAGCTGCGCCAGTTCGGCGCGAACATCTACATCGCCGACCTGATTGGCATCGCGATGACACGCGAGATGGGCCCGCTGATGACCGCCATCCTGGTTGCGGGACGCAGCGGTTCGGCCGTGGCGGCCGAGATCTCTACCATGGTGATTACCGAGGAGGTCGATGCCCTGAAGGTCATGGGTGTCAATCCGATCGGCTTCCTGGTGGTGCCCCGCTTCCTGGCGCTGACGATAACCCAACCCCTTCTGACCGTGGTGGCAGACGCCCTTGGCATCGCTGGCGGCTTCGTGATCGCAGTGACGTACCTGCAGATCGGCGCGACGCCGTTCATGGATCAGTTGATTGGCGCGCTGCAGATCAAGGACATAATGACCGGACTGATAAAGAGTGTTTCCTTTGCCTGGATCATCGTGTTCGTCGGCGCGCATCGCGGATTTTGCGTAAAGGGCGGCGCTGAAGGCGTTGGCCGCGCAACGACGTCCTCCGTGGTGCAGGCGATTTTCCTGGTGATTGCGGCTGACGCCTTCTTCAGCCTGCTGTTCTATTTTGGGGAGTGACGTGGGAATCGACCCGATCATCCAGGTGGTCGATCTTTCGGCTGGTTACGGCGAGGGGCCGCCTGTTCTGACCGACCTTTCCGTGGATTTCAGGCGGGGGCGCGTCACGGCGGTCGTCGGTACTTCGGGTTGCGGAAAGAGCACCCTGTTCAAGTGCATCGTGGGTCTGTTGAGGCCCTTGTCCGGTCGCGTTCTGGTTGCCGGCCGCGACCTGTCATCCCTGGAAGAGGACGAGTTGCCAAAGGCGCTGGCCCGAGTCGGGCTGCTGTTCCAGCAGGGGGCGATGCTGAATTCGACCACCGTGGCCGAGAACATATTGCTGCCAATGAAGGAACACACAGATCTTCCCGCCGAAGTAATGGACGAGATGGTCAGGCTGAAGCTGCAAAGCGTCGGCCTTGCGCACGCCGCCCAGAAGCTTCCATCCGAACTGTCCGGAGGCATGCGCAAGCGCGCCGCGCTGGCCAGGGCAATGGCGTTGGACCCGGAACTTCTGCTGTGCGACGAGCCCTCGGCCGGCCTGGACCCTCGGACTGCCGCCGATCTGGATGACCTGATACTCAGCTTGAAGGACACATTTAAAATGTCGGTCGTTGTGGTTACACACGAACTGGCAAGCATCGATACGATTGCCGACGACGTCGTGTTCCTGGGTCGTGGAGGCGTCCTGCACTACGCTGGGCCGCTGGCTGGGGCCAGAGCCTGCCTGGTGCCGGAGGTAGCCGACTTCTTCGCGCGACGGGCCGTTGGCGCCCCGGAAGGAACCAGATCGCTGCTGGAAGTGCTGAAGGGAAAAGTCATCAGACCGGAGGCACGTGCATGATCACTCGCGCCCAGAAGGTGCGGCTGGGGATATTCCTGGTCGCGTCGTCCGCACTGCTGCTTGGGACCATGCTGGTGCTGGCCGGCCTTAGTCTGGCCGAGAAAAGGGACGAGTACACGATCCGCTACAAGATGTCCCTCAGCGGCCTGGAACCTGGGGCCGCAGTCAAGTTCAATGGCGTGCGTGTCGGACGGGTCGACGTCATCCGTATTGACCGTGACGATCCGGCGGTTGTCATCGTGAACATCAGCCTGGATCATGGCACGCCGGTAAAGGCCGACACGAAGGCTGTGGTGAATCTTGCCGGCATCACCGGGTCGAAGTTCATCGAACTGTCTGGCGGGACGGCCGAGACTGCCTTCGTGCCCGAGCATGGCGTCATTACGGCCGGCGAATCAACGCTGGATCGCCTGACCGGGCGGGCTGAAGACATAGCCGAGAAGATCCAGGTCCTTACCGAACAGTTGAACACGTTCACCGGCGCCGAGAACCAGAAGAAGATCATCGCGGTGGTGGACCACATCGATCAGTTGGTGCTCAGCGCCACTGGCACGATCGAGGAGAACCGCCCGGCGGTCCGGGAACTGGCCGCGACCTTGAAGGAAGCCGGCAGCCGTGTCAATTCAGCGGTTGCGATTCTTGAGGTCGAGACCACCGGGGCAGCAAGGGCGTTGCGCCAGGTATCCGAACGTGTGCGCGACGAGGTCGAGCCGAACAAGATCCGATCGATCGTGAACAGCGTCGAGAAGATATCGACGCAGGTGCGTGGCGGGGTGGATGCTGCGGATCTTCCTGCCGCCGGCGCCCAGTTCAAGGATCTTTTGGCCGTTATCCTGAAGGTTGCCAGGAACCTGGACACTACCGTTCTGCGCGGCCGCGAGTCGATCTTTGCAAGTCTCTCGTACCTGCAGGAGACGCTTGAGAACCTCAGTGAATTCAGTCGCCAGATACGCGAGAACCCGTCGCTGCTGCTGGGAGGGGCCGAGGAGAAGGAGAGAAAACTGTGAGGAATAGATGGGCGACAGTCTTCGGGTCATGCGACCCGGTTTCGCTGGTTCTGGCGCTGCTGATCGCGGCCGTTGCGTCTGGATGTGGTTCGGCCCCGCAACGCCTGTTTTACGGCCTTTCCTACCCGATGGAATCGGACCGCGTTACCGAGTCGCGACCGCCGTTGCACCCGGTGCGCCTGCGGATTCGCCCTTTTCAGATTGCCCTGCCGTACGACCGCCCCCAGATGGTCTACCGTCATTCCCCGTATGAATTCAACTACGACCCATACCGCCTGTGGTCGTCAAAGCCGCAGCAGATGTTGCGCGAGATGGTGGAACAGCACATTCGAGCCCAGCGTCTGGTCCTGGAGACGACACGCGAGTTCGGTGACGTTACTCCGGCCTATGAACTGGCAGCCGAGGTCCGCGCCATCGAGGAATTCGACGCGGGCGACGCCTGGTACGGTCATCTGTCAATCAGGTTCGAACTGGTTCGATTCTCGGACCAGGCCGTCATATGGCGCTACGACTTCGACCGGAAGCGTCGGGTGCACGAGCAGAAGCAGGTCCTGATCGTCCGAGCCTTGTCCGAGATTCTCAGCGAGGAATTGCGCCGTGTGACTGCCGAGATTGACCGGGTTCTTTCGGTGGAGCGCGGGGTTCAGGCTACGCTGCCGATGCCTGATCCGGTGGAAGACGACGCTAGCGTGCCCGTGATTCCGACGCCCGACGGAAGGGCATCATCGTCGCCGAAAGCCACGGGCGCGCGCCAGCCCGGCGATGCCGTCGCTCCGGCAGCAGCGCGTCTGCAAGATGACGAACTGATTGTTCCCGACGAGGAGGGCGGGCGATGAGGTCCCGCTGCAGACACAAGCGGACCCTTGCGATATTTGTTCTTTTGACGAGCGTTTTTCTGGGACCACGGACGCAATCTGCGCTTGCCGATGAAGCCTCATCTTCCGCCAGGGCGACGTCACTGCCTCCTCGTATTGCCTCGCCTGCCGAGACGGCGGCTTCTGGTGCCAGCACCTGGGACGCCCCGTCGATCAGCGAGCAACTTGAACGCGATGGAACGCTGGTCCCTCCAGGCAAAGGCGCGATCTTTGTACCGTCCATGACGGACCCAAGGCTGGAACCCCCCTGGCTGATCCTGCGCGATGGCAAGGTGATCCAGACTGCTACTCCAGGCCACCGGGCTGTCGTCGATGCCGGGATCTACGAAATTAGAATCGGTTCGGGCGGCCTGCTGGAAAGGCTGGTGCGAAAGGTTTTGGTCAAGGATGGCCGTACCACGACCGTGCCTGCAACCTGGTCGGGCCTTGTAGTTGCCGTGGTCGATGATCGTTCTACCCCGTTTCGCGGGTCGTACGAACTGCTGCGACTGCCCGAGCGCCGCAACATGGGGATGGGCCTTGGCGCCGACATCGAACTAGGCGAAGAGGTCAGGACCTGGATTCTTGAACCAGGCTCGTATCTCCTGATCAAGGCTGGGGAAAATGCCCAGGCGCGGCGCGACTTCTTCACATTCAGGCTGCAGCCGGGCGAATTGTCGACTGTTACCCTGGTCATGAATCGCGAGGACGGTTCCTTTATGGGAGCCGGCCAGATCGAGATCTTGAGGCGGCGTTCGTTTCTTCCTAAGGACTGGCGTCTGCATCTGGTCCTGGGCGCCGACGCCGAGTTCAACCGTCGCTCGGACGTCGTCGGTTTTCCGTCGGGATACGGATTCACTCTGGGCGGCTACCTCGACTTCCTGGCGCAGTACAAACCCAGGAAGCACTACGTGTACCTGCGATTGAAGCTGGAGGAAAAACAGATAAAGGTGCCGGACCATCCGTTCCAGAAGGACCTGGACGAAATGAAGTTCGATGCCTTGTACGTCTACCGCGCCCTCCCCTGGCTGGGACCATATATCCGGGTCGGGTCGTCCACTGCCCTGTTTCCGGGATACGTCTATCTGGACGACAAGACCGAACTGCTGGAGGTCGATGCGAAGGGGCAGACGCTTCGCAGTCTGGGCACGCACGAAGGAAACTACCTGATTTCGCGGTCGGGGGCCCCAAGCCAGATCAAGGCTGGCGGCGGCCTTGGCTTCCTGATCACAGGTTCGTACTGGCTGGACGCGAACCTGCGCATCGGAATCGGCGGACGAGCCTTGTACACTCGCAAAACGCTCAGCCCGGTGACATTCAACGATTCCCCGCGAACTCTTACTGTTCGCCGCCTTGGGGACGCCTACCAGTACGGCGCCGAGGCAACGCTGGTAGCGACCTTGCGGATTTCCCGATGGATACTGGCTGCAACCGACCTTGAAATCCTGGAACCGTTTACCGACTGGAGGCACCCAATCGTCGAGTGGGACAACAGCGTGGGAATTCGTATTGCGTCATTCCTGTCGGTGAACTACATCTTCAGGTTGCTGTCTGACAAGGATCGATCCGAGCACCTTCAAACCGAACACCGGGTACTGCTGAGATTCAGTTGGCAGATCCTGTGACCTACGTCTGAATCCCAGATTCCAGCAGACTGGCAAGCTCGGCCAGACCGTCGGCGACCAGGTCTGGTGGCTCGGTCGCACCATCCAGGTCAGCCATGGTCGTTTCGCCCGACAGGACCAGCACCGCCAGCATGCCAGATCGCCGCGCCATGGCAACGTCGGTGTACAGCCTGTCGCCTACGTAGGCAATCTGTGATGCCTGGAATCCGACCCTCTCGCAGAGAGCCTGGACCATCATCAAGCCGGGCTTGCCAATTACCAGGTCCGCCCCGCGTCCAGTAGACGTTTGTATCAGCGCAAGGAACGACCCAACATCCGGCCAGTACCCACCTTCAACAGGGCAATTCACGTCTGGATGGGTGGCCACCAGCATCTTCTTGTCGCGAACAAGGTCGCACAGAACCACGAGTCGTTCGAATGTCAGAGTCGTGTCGTATGCAAGGACGGCCAGGTCGGCGTCGTCGCGCCCCTGCGCCAGTCGGATTCCGGCGGCCTCAACCTCGGCCCTGTAGGACGGAGTCGATGCAAGATATACCCGCTGACCAGGCTTCTCGCGCAACAGGTAACGGATGGTGGCTTCGCCAGATGTCATCACGCTGTCGATTCCGCATGGAAGGCCCATTGAGTTCAGTTTCAGGCCGTAGTCGGATCGGCTTTTCGAAGAGTTGTTGGTCAAAAAGGTGTATGGAATCGAACGATTCACCATCAGTTCCACGAACTCGCGCGCACCAGGCAAAAGCCGGCCACCAAGGTAGGTGGTGCCATCCATGTCCAGGGCGAAGGCCTTCGTAGAATGAAAGCGGCTGATTGCACCCGGGGTCAGCTCGATCACTGGATCACCTCGTCTATTCGCTGGACGCAAGACCGGGCAATTGCCGGTAAAGGATAGTAGCAGCGGGGTGCGGGCAGCAACAGTGGTGGCGCATGCGGAAAGGGGAATTAGCGCTTCTGGTCGTTGACTTCCTGGCTGGGTGTGGAATCTAATGTGCGGGTCTTCTTTCAGGATTGTCGGATGGCTCGCAGCTACCCGGACTGGCTCAATGGATTCCCGGTAGGTTTTCGGAACGACGTCATGGAGGCGATCAAGGCCTCTGACCATTCGCGGATTGTGGCCGTGGATGCGGATGGCACCCTTTGGCGCCATGACCTGGGCGAACATTTCCTTCAGTGGCTGTGCGGAATGGTAGATGGTGGCCCTGATCCGGCCATCCTTCCCCCCTCGGTCTGGAAGGACTACCTGAAGCTGCTGAAGAAGGATCGCGGTAATGCGTACGGTTTCGCCGTGCAGGCCATGGGCGGCATCGAGTTCGCCGACCTGGTGACGTGGATGGACTACGTCGCTGGTACCTGGCGCTTCTACAAGCCCAAGATGGCAGGGCTGCTGAACGGTCTGCGCGAGGAAGGCGGGATGAAGGTCTTCATCGTCACCGCCAGCAACGCCTGGATCATCCGGCGCGGCATGTTGTACCTTGATGCCGAGGTTGACGGCGTGTTCGGCATCGAAACCGAAATGGACGAGATTCCTGGCGTCGGCCTGGTACTAAGCGACCGCCTGGTGCAGCCTGTCGTCTGCAATCAGGGCAAGGTCGACGTTCTTGAAAAGTTCGTTGGGCCACCCGCAATCGCCATCGGAGACAGCCTGGGCGACCGAGAGATGCTGGAAGCCGCCCGCTGGCGGCTGGTTGTCGGTCATTCCGGTGAAAAGGAAAACGAAATGATGAAGCTGGCAAAGGCCAGCGGCTGGAACCATCACCTGTTCTAGATTGGATGCCGGCGTTTTCAGCTTGTCGCCAACCGTGCGTTTCTGCTGTCGATAAACCCAACTCATATGCCGTTGTGGTTCAGTCCTTGGATGCGTAGGATCTGAACCCAAGCTGCAACCGTGAAAAGCCAGTTATGCCTGCACATCGCGATGTTGATTCAGAGAACGTGACCGGGGCCTGCTCGACGCTTGCCCCGGAAAAATGGGCCTCGCTTGGTGTTTGTCTAACGGCGCCAGTCTTTGGCATCCGCCTCCTCGTCGCCATTGCCATGTCGTTCGCACTCCCGATTGGCCAGGCAGGGTGCGCGGGGCATGACGACGCTGTTGGCGACGTACTGCAGGAACTTGTTGATAGCGCGGGGCAAGACGACTTGCCTGCTGAGGACCTTCTGCCCAGTGAAGACATCGCTGACCAAGCGGACCTTGCGAGCAATGAATTGGACCTTTCCGGCGACATTGATGCCGCCGAGACCGTAATTCTTCCGCGTGCGGTGTTCGTTGAGGCCGGAGCGCCTATCGACATCCTGTACGAAGGCAGCCCATGGGCCAGCCAGGACAAGTGGCTGACCGCCAGTGGCTGCAGCCGTTTTGTTCACGCGGGCCGACGCATCGGAACCGGGGATTTCAGGGTCTCCTTGCGGATGAAGATCAGCAGCCCCGAAGGAGCCGTATTCCTGTTCCAGGGCAGCAACCACCTTTTGTTCCGCGACGTCGTCGGAAACATGAAGCTGGAAGGGCCTTTGTTCCCGAATGACTCGTTGCCCCTGGGTCCTTCTGGCATCAAGGACGACGTTCCGTTCACGCTGGAACTGGTTCGAGTGGGCAACAGTCTGGACCTGCGGCTGGACGACGTGTCGCTGTACACGGCAACCATCGATTCCGGCGAGTTCGGGACGGTCGGCGTGGCGCCCGGCCTTGCTGTGTGGCTGTTCGGCATGTGCGCGTCCGAGGCAATGGTGTCGGTGTCGGACTTCTGGGTTGACGGCACCACTCGTCCGCTGGCGCCACCCCCCGCTGCCCTTGCCGTGTTTCAGCGCGGCGCAAACGGGTATAGTGTCTTCCGGATTCCTGCGCTTGCCCGTGAGGCTTCCACCGGCACGCTGTTGGCCTTTGCCGAAGGCCGCGTGGACGGCGAGGGAGATTCCGGCAACATCGACCTTGTGCTGCAGCGCAGCCTGGACGGTGGGATTACCTGGGGCCCGCTGCAGGTGGTGGTGGACGACGCCGATAACACCTGCGGCAACCCGGTTCCAATCGTGGACAACGAGACCGGGAAGATATGGCTGGTGTACACGACCGCCGACGGCGACCTCAGCGAGAGCGAGATCAACGCCGGCAAGGGAACTCGCGATGCGTGGGTAACCTCCAGTTCGGACAGTGGCCTCACCTGGGCCATCCCGACCCTCATCAGCTCGTTCGTCAAGGGTGCGAACTGGAGGTGGCTGGCTACCGGCCCTGGTCACGGCATCCAGTTGTCCGACGGACGCCTCGTAGCCCCGTGCAACTACACGGTGGGCCCGCAGTCGGGCGACGCGGTATCGTGCTCGATCGTCAGCGACGATCACGGAGTCACTTGGAGTGCCGGAGGCAGCGTTCCGGGCGGATTCGGGGACGAGTCGTCCATCGCCGAGCGATCAGACGGTACCCTGCTGATGAGTTTCCGCAGCCGCTATTCGGTGAACCGGCGCGGGTTCTCGCATAGTTCGGATCGGGGCTCGACCTGGACCCCGGGACAGGAGGAGGATGCGTTCATCGATCCCCACTGCCAGGGGTCCCTGCTGCGAACCACCAATCCATCGTGGGAGGCCGCCACCGGAAGTTCAGGCGTTCTGCTTTTGTCCAACATTGGCTCGACCCAGCGCGAGTTCCTGACCGTTCGGGCCAGTCTGGACGGAGGCTCCACGTGGCCTGTCGCGCAGTGGCTGTACCCTGGCCCCGCAGCCTATTCGGACATGACCGAGTTTAGCGATGGGACTATTGGTGTCCTGTACGAGCGCGGGGAACTATCGCCTTATGATTCGATAGTCTTCTCGGTGTTGAATCCAGTCTGGTTGTTGGAGCCGGTCTTCGGCGCCAGCGGAGGCTGATCTTTCGCAGGGAAAGGCCAGCCTGCTATGCGGTCTTGGGACGCGAGTTCCAGATGGAAACCATCAGCAGAGCGGATACGACAGACAACGCAGCCAGAATCGCGAAGATCAACGTCCATTCAGACATGCTGTCTGCTGCCCATGACGGCACGATAGTGCGCAGATCCTCCACCATTCCCGGTGTGACGTCCTTCAGCCAGCCAACTCCGGCGCCCGACAGTATCGACCCCGTCGCGCCCATGCACATGGTAAAGCCGGTTGCTGCCGCGGTCGCCCGTGGATGAACGTCGGCCGTAGCTGCGCCGCTCATCAGCATGTCGGGGCCGTAGATCAGGAACCCAGCCAGGCCCAGCATGGCGGTTGCCACGACCCATTCGCCACGCGGCACCATGATGAAACCAATGCACACGCCGGCAAGCAGGAACAGGCTGATGGCGCACACAGGGGCGCGCCGACGCCCGAACAGTCGATCCGAAAACCAGCCCGCCGACACGGCTCCGATTGCGCCGATCAAAGGCAAGGCAACGGCCGTGAATGCGCTGCCCTTTATAGAACGGCCGTGGAAGTCGGCCATGTACGTGACCGCCCAGTTCATGAAGGCGTATCGCACCGAATTCATGCAGAAATAGCCGACGGCCAGAATCCACAGTATCCGGTTCGACAAGGTCATTCGCAGGACGTCCATCGCAGTGGCAAGACCACTGTCGGTGCCCGAGGCATCCCCCTTCTTCGATGATGGCAGGTCACCCAGGTCGTCACGAACTGCAGGAAAGCCGGCATCCTCGGGACTGTTGCGCAACGCAATCGCGAAAAGGGTCGTAATCGGTATCATGATCAGGGCTGGAATCCAGAACGCCGGTCGCCAGTCCATGAATGCATCGCAAAGCCAACCGGCCAGCAGCCACGAAACGACGTTGCCAACCTGATAGCACGTGCTGATCAACCCGATAAACAACCCTCGTCGTTTGGCGGTCGTCCAGTTTGTCAGGGTCTTCACCACCAGCGACCAGCCTGCCGACTGCGCGTAGCCGTTCAATCCCCACAAGAGCAGCATGACCGGATAGGACGAGGTGAACGCGAACGCCAGATTGGACAGCAACGCAATCGCCATCGCGCCCGTCATCATCTTGCGTGCGCCGAACTTCTCGCCAAGTTGTCCGTTTATGAACTGTCCGATCGCGTAACAGGTCGCGTAGACCGAAGGGATCAGTCCGACCCGGGCCGCTGACCAGTCGGGGAATTCCTTGAGAATCAGCGGTTGGGCCACGGCGAAGTTCATCCGGCACAGGTAGTAGGCGGCGTAGGCTGCCCACAAAAGGCCAAAAGTCTGAAGTTGCCAACGCAATAGATGGCTGGGATCTGCGGCTGTCTTGTTCTCAGGAATCGATGTCACCATGACTTTCCTCGGTCGTCGTCGCAGGTGGAGCAGAGTTACCATCGCCGGCGCCCGAAGGCAAGACGACCCTGATGTCGTCCTCGAGATCGGGACTGCAATTCTTGATAGTGATACACTTCGGGGCGATGAATGAGCCTTCAGGTAATCGTCCAATCAAAGCCAGCAGGGAAATTGAGGGTGCCAGGGCGCCGGTCAACCTGGAGCGCCGCATCAGGCAGCACGTCATCGGGCCCGTGCACGGATGGTTTGCCGCTTGTACCCCAGGTCTTGAACCGGTCCTGCTGGCGCAAGCCCGTACGATTGGGCTGGCAGATGCAGCAGCCATCCAGGGAGGGGTGACGTTTGTCGGGCGCCTGGGTGACGGCCACCGGGCAAATTTGCATTTGCGAGTGGCAAACCGGGTGTGGATGCGCATCGGAGCGTTTTCTGCTCGGGCACCTGAAGACGTCTACCGCGAGGCGCATGGCCTGCCTTGGGAAGCGCTGCTGCCGGCCGGGATTCCGGTGCGTGTGCAGGCGACAACTGCAAATTCGCGATTGTTTGGCTCGGGAATGCTGGGTCGTCCGCTGCTGGATGCCATTGTACGAAGATTGCGCAGCCTGGGACTTTCCGTCCCTCCTCTTGATTCCGACGAACGCATTGTCGATGAGGATGCTGACGAGATCGAGGAGGGTCTGACCAGGCAGATACTTCTGGCGCGCCTGGATTCGAACCGACTTGAGTTGTCGCTTGATTCCAGCGGCCAGCTTTTGCATCGACGGGGCTTTCGGATCAGTCACGGAGGTGCGCCTCTCAGGGAGACACTGGCCGCAGGCATCCTGATGGCGGCCGGGTATGACGGTTCCTCGACCCTTGTGGACGCAATGTGCGGGTCTGGGACTTTTGCCGTCGAGGCTGCCTCCATCGCCCGCGGTCTGCCGCCGGGGCGGGCTCGTGGCTTCATGTTTCAACGCTGGCCGTCGTATCGCGAGCCGGCGTTCAATCATCTTCGGCGTCAGACCGAGGGCGAGGTTCGAGCCCGCGCGGGGCATCCGATACTGTCTCGCGATAACGGGACGCCGGTTCTTGATATCGCCCGCAGGCATGCAAAGGCGGCAGGCGTTTTTGGCGACATCACCTTCGAAAACAACGATTTCTTCCAGGCCCCAGCGCCGGTCGGCCCTGCCGGCCTGGTCGTGCTGAATCCGCCCTACGGGCTTCGGCTTTCAACGGGCAGCGATGATCCAGTGGCGTTCTACCGCCAGGTTGGAACGCGCCTGTTGGAGGTCTGGAAGGGTTGGAAATGCGCAGTTGTGGCGCCCTCCCCTGCCACTGCAAACGCGCTGGGGCTGCGCGAAAACGGACGGCTGCAGATCGCGAATGGCGGTCTTCGCGTGATAGTCGTCCTGGCGCGCTGCTGAGCCCTCGCCGATTGTCCCTTTGTTGCAGTGCCAGATTGTGTGCGGTCTTGGCGCGTGCGACTGCCCTTTCGTGTGCCCCGGATAGCCGGGCAAATTGACTTCAACCATGTCGGTCGCTAGTATTCGACGCCGCCGCGGGGGGACGTTTTGCCGGATTCTGTCGGCTTTCCGATTCCCAGCGATGAAGCCGTTTTGCGGCTGGCCGCCGGGTGCTCGCAGTCTTGCGTGTTCTGCCGACATGAGCAAGGGCGGACGGGTCTTCCTGTGCCATCCGTGCTGTCGCCCGACTTCCGAATCCCGCAGGCCAGACGTGTTCTGATCATGGCCGGAGACGTTCTACGGGCTGATCTGGCGCCGCTGATCCGCCGGTTGCGCCACGAGTCTTCCGGAGAGGTTCTGGTCTACGGTCATGCCGGATTCACTGACACTGATGCTTTCGATATTCTGGCAGATGCCGGCATGACCGGGATTAGACTCTGCGTCCCAGCCGCCGACAAGGAATCGATAGCCAGGTTGACCAGGGGCACCGGTACCCTGACTCGCTTGGCCCGCCTGATTGATCTCGTCAAACTGCGCGGACTGGATCTGGAGATCGACATTCCGGTGGTGCCTTCGACACTGCCAGGGTTGTTGGATACTGCCACGAGGGTGCTGGCTAGGGCTGGCAGGTTGGCAGGAATTCACTTGGCGTTCTGTGGCGAGGCTGACAGGACCAGACCGCTGCCATGGGATTTCAGGCTGGCAGCCGCCAGGATCAGTGCCATCCAGGCGTGGGCTCTGGAGGCGCATGTGCCCCTGCGACTTACGCCGCCGTCACCCCCGCCATGCCTGTTATCGACCGAGGTTGTGGCCCCCGATCTGTATCCAGCGATCCTGGCCCCGTTGCATCATCAAACCAAGCCAGGACCCTTCCCAGTTTGTAATCAGTGCATCCTCGCGGGCGCTTGTCCTCCCGCCCTGCCCCATTTCGCTCCTGATTCCAAGCTGGGTTCGGTGCTGCCTATCACCAAAATCCCTTCGTTGACGCCGGACGGACCTGCCGGTTCAATTCCTGGGCCAAGTGCCGTGGAGTTTCATATCAGGCGCCTGACGCTGGACGACATGGTCGAGCGGCTTGGTCGCGCACCTGCCCTTTTCTGTACCAGCCCATGGAGTGTCCTTGGCGCGCAGGATCCGTCGGGCGGCGTGGCTCCTTGCAAGGGAAGCCTGCTGACGGAAGAAGTCCGTTTCTCGACTGGAAACTGGCTGCGTCAGCCACTGCTGGATGTTTGGAACTCGGATGGCCTTCGCCAGATCCGTCGGTCCATTGCTGCCGGCAAGGGTGATGATGTATGTCGTGACATCTGCCCGGTGTTTCGCGGTGGGGCCCATTCCTCGGCAGTTCCCAGCGCCTTGCCGATCGGTCGAGCTTTCCACGACAACCTGATTCTACAGATGCAGGAAACCCTGGAACGGGCCGACTTCCTTCGATCACGCCCAACCTGTTTGGTGATTGCTCCGTCTTTGAGGTGCAACCACCATTGCACGATGTGCGAGATTCATCGCAACTACCGTTCCCTGGAAGAGATTCCTGACGTGGTGTTCGATTCGGTGAAGGACCTTCTGCCCACGTTGCGCGATCTGTCGCTGGCTGGCGCCGAGCCGTTGATGTCATCACGTTTTGCCGAACTGGTGCGTGAGTGCGACAGCGATCGTTTCCCGGACCTGCAGTTGTCGATGACGACGAACGGCATCCTTCTGGGCGATTCGATCCTGTCTGACATGTCTCGTGCCCGTTTCCATACGTTGATAGTCTCGATCAATGCCACTACCAGCGAGACCTTCGAGCGAATAACCGGCAATGCCGGCGGATTCGAAAAGGTGCTATCGAATGTTCGTCTGTTGCTGGAACGCTCCAGGGGGTGGCGGCACCGACCGCGCATTGTTCTGTCGTTCGTCGTGATGCGTTCGAACATCCACGAGGCTGCCGATTTCGTCGATCTGGCCAGCGGCCTGGGAGCGGCTTTCAGATTCCTGGCTGTGGAACGCAATGACGGTGACGAGAGCGTCTTTACCGACGAGGCTTCCCTGCAAAACGCGGTTACGACTTTCCAGAGGGACGTGCGTCAGCGGGCTGCTGACCTGCCGAACGTACTGCGATACGATATCGCCGCCATGGAAGCGATACTCAGGCAGCACCTTGAAACACGTGACTTCAGGCCGCTGTAGCCAGGTGTCCGATCTGTTGGAACGTGGAGGTTGAACAGGTGGCCGCTTCGAATCCATCCCCGGCAGGCCGGGCCGAGTCCGGGCAGTCCGTGCCCCAGTCAAAGCGTCGAGCACTGCACTTGGCTGTCAGCGATGCCTGCAACAATTCCTGCGTGTTCTGCCTGAACGGGCGCATTGACGGACGCATTCCAGGAGTTCCGGTTCATCCCCCGACTCTCGACGAGATCCGGGCGAACCTCGAGGAAGGCTATGGTCTGGGGTTGCGGGAGGCTGCGTTCACCATCGCCGAGCCGACGATGGGCCGCCATCTTGTTGCAGCGGTCCGGATGGCTCGCGACATGGGATTCGAACTTGTATCGATGAACACGAACGGTCGTTTGCTGCACCGTGGCAGTCTGCTTGAAGACCTGCTGAATGCCGGAATGGGCAGGATAGTGCTGTCGATTCATGGAGATCGTGCAGAAGATCACGACGCAATTGTCCAGCGCCCTGGTGCCTTTGACGAGGTTGTAGAGGGCCTGAAGAAGCTGGCGCGGATCCGTCCCGCCAGTGGCTTTCGGCTGGAATTCCTGGTTGTCATGACTCGCCGGAACGTGGCCCGTATTGCCGAGATCTACCAGTTCTTCCTGGCGCATGCGTCCCCGAAGCTTGGCGACGGGATTTGCTGTTCCGCAATGAAGCCGCTGGGCAGTGCCTTGGCCACCCGCGACGATCTTGAACTTGGATACGGCGATCTGATGGATGCCTGGCTGCACGCGTGGCGTTCCCTTGGCGCCCCGGTTTCGTTGCGGCTGTGCGAGGTTCCAGGTTGCGTGGTGCTGTCCCGTTCGGCTGACGGTGGCCCGGTTCCGTCGGTGGATGTGCCGGATCACAGGTTTGTCAGGGATCGAGGCCAGACGAATGTCGTCGGGTCGCCAGATCCCTACTACGCAAAGCGCCCTGCGTGCCGGGAATGCAAGCTGGAACCCGTGTGCAGCGGCGTGCAGGTTACATACATCGAGCGTTTCGGCTGGGATGAATTCCTGCCTGTAAAGTCACTGCCAATGGACAGCGCGCCGAAACCGGCGTCAGTGTCAGCCAGTCTCCCGCCGGAAACTGTTGCCACCAGCCTTCTGGCATGGCTTCTTGATTCGCCGCTGGAGATGCTGGCGCGCGCTGGAATCCATGGGATTTCCGCCGGCAGCGCTGCCGGAAAATTGTCGCTGACGATGCTTGATTCCGGGGGCCGCACGACTATCCTCGAGATATCGCCTCGTGACGACTCGCGCCCATCCTATCTTCGAACGGTACACCTGAACCTGTCGCACGGCGCCGGGACTGTCGAGGCGCCTGCTCTGAAGGTCATCGCCAGGCTTGCTCGCACCCGAATGAACACGAAGTTCGAGGAAATTGAGGCCGCCTGGGATCGACTGTCTGCACAGCCTACCCCTCAGTCGGCGCCATCGCCTGCCATCGCGTTACCTGCTGTTGACGATTCGGCTGCGCTACCGGATGACATGCCACTGGAGGATGCTTTCGGGGACACCGCTTGCGGGATGATGGGTGCGCTGGATGTTCTTCAGGAGTTGCCGGCCGAATTTGCGATTCTGGTGCATGGGGACCGCGGTTGTCTTCCTGCATTTGAGCAGTCGTCAGGAAACATATTCTCGAGCGATATGCGAGAGATGGACGTGATTGACGGGGGCGAGCGCCGGTTGCACGAAGCGGCACGTGGGGCGATTGACATTCGCCCGTCCTCGCGCGCGCTTGTCATTGTTGGAACCTGCCTGTCCGAGATGATTGGCGACGATCTTGAACAGGTTGCCACTGAACTGGAACAGGATCTTGGCGTTCCTGTAGTCGCGATACAGGCCAATGGATTGCGTCCATTGCGACCCATAGAGGTTGCTCGCCGTGTTCATGGGGCGTTGGCTTCCCGTTTTCTGCGGTCGGCGGGTCAGCCGGCGAACCAGGTATCGTTCGTCGGGTATCCTGACGACGCGGGGCGTTTCGAGCAGGAAGTCCAGGCAATTCTGTCCGAAGCCGGGATATCGGTTGGCGCTTTCTGGCCCTCCGGTGGCCTTGAAGCCTTGTCCAGCATTGCCTCGTCCCGATTGGTAATGGCTCCCGAGAGGGTCGTCTTCAGCTCGTTTCTTGAGGCTGTAGGTTCGCTGACCTCGGCTGAGGTTGTTGACCAGGCAACGCCATTTGCTGTCGGATCGGTCCATTCCTTCTTCCTGGAAATCGGGCGAAGGATGGGACGAGAGACAGAAATGGCACTGTTGCTGGAGCCCAGGTTACGGCGGCTGAACGAGCGGATTTCGGCGTTCAAGGCGCGTCACCAGGGGCGTCGCGTAGCTGTGTCCTTCGGCAATAACCGTAAGGGGACTGGCTCGATGACGACGGTTCATCTGGGCGTCGGGTATGTTCCTTTCCTTCTGGAACTGGGGCTGAAACCGGTTCTTGTGGCGCTAACCGAGGAATCAACACAGCAGCTCAACCGAGTTCGTGCATTGGCGACCTTCCTGGGCGCCAGCCCGGAGGTGTACCTGCACCGCAGGCCGGAGGGGCTTGAATCGATACTGCGCTCAGGGAATTTCGACCTTGCAACAAACGAGTCGTGCCAGAAACATTTCATTGACGCCGCTGGCGTGACCTACTTTCATTTCATGCGGTTCGAACCGGGGTTTTCCGGAATCGAACGAACCCTCATGGCGCTTGAAGGGGTGATGGCGTGACGTTCGAGCCGAAGACGTACCAGGCTACCGCCAGCATTGGCGCCTGCATCGCCGGCCTGGCGATCCCTGATGCCGTGGTGATACTGCACGGAGGCGCAGGTTGCGACATCAAACTGCACTCACTGATGAGGTTCCATAATCCATCGGGAGAGGTTCATCGGCGAGTCGTGTGTACCAAGATCACCGAAGCCGACCTGGTGCTGGACCCTGGACAGGTCCTGGCTAGGTTGGCGCAGGACATAGTCCGGCGGGTCAAGGCCCGGATGCTTGTCGTCACATCGGCATCGTTTGTCGAGATTGCCGGCATTGATCGCGATCGGCTTGGCCAGGATCTCGAGAAACTCCTTGGCATTCCGTCTGTCTACGTCTACGCCCCAGACTTTTCAGGGGATCTTTTTGAGGGCTATGGACGAGCACTGGCTGCTTTGGCAGAGCGGTTTGCCTTGCCTGGTACGCCGGCGATTTCTGGCATGGACAAACGCGTAAATCTGGTCGGCTACCTGTTTGATCGTCCGTTCTACGAACATGTTGCAAACATTGATCTGCTGACGTCGTACATGGCTGAACTTGGCCTTGTGTTGAACACGGCTCTGCTGGGAGGCGGGATGTCGGGGCGCCTGGCCGACCTGCCTCGCGCCGGTGCAGCCGTTACCCTGCCGGGTGGCGAAGCTGCGTCCGACGTGCTGGTGAGACGTCTGGGACATGTCAGGATTGACGTTCCGTGGCCGATCGGGATCGCGGCAACAAGGGAGTTTCTGGTGCGTCTTGGGGATGCATTCGGGTGCATGGATGGAGCCGTTGGCCTTGCAGACCGCGAGGAGGCCAGGGTGCGCAGTGTCCTGCGCCAGGCCGCAGAACCACTGGTCGGACGACCCGTGGCTGTTTTTTCGGACGGTCCTCGCCTTGGGGGCCTGCTGGGCCTGTGTCGTGATTTGCGAATGGTGCCTGTACTCGCCGGTGCGCTGGACGGCCGCACTGCTGCGGTTGGCGCCGCCGCGGAAGGTGTCGAAGTACTGGATGCGCCCGGACTGAACGCGGTCGAATCCAGGTTGCGTCAGGCGGTGTCCGACCGTGCGATCGACCTGGTGATCGGTACCACTAACGAAGTCCAGTGTGCCCGCAGATGCGGCGTAACAGGGGTCGAGTTCGGGATGCCCTGCCGTGGCTGGCAGCCGTTGTCACCGTCTCCATTCATCGGCTTTGAAGGCGTCCTTGCGACGGCGACGCGAATTCTCGAGGCGATGGGGACATAGCGCATGAAGTCGGCGGCACGGTTTGTGGCACCCGCCGTAGTGTTCCTTGTTTATGTGGTGATTGCCTCGTTCTACATTGGCGAGGTCCCGATGTGGGACGGGCGCCAGTATCTTGTCCATCTGCAGCAGGCCCTGTCAGGCCCATTCAATCCGATGGCGTTCAACCTTTTCGGCCATCCTTCGATGGCCTACTTCATCCCGCTGGGCCTGTCGCTGCTGGCCGATTCATGCAATCTGATGATGCTGGGCCTTGCAAACCTCCTGCTGGGAGGCCTTGTCCTGCTGGCCTATTTTCGCGTAGTGCGGCATCTGTTTCCGACGGCAGGCATTGCCGAGTCGTGGTTGCTGGTTCTTCCCATGGCCGTCAACCCGGCTTTCCACGCCTGCATGGCGAATTTGAACGCCGATTTTGGCGTTCTTGTCTTCTTTGTCCCCTTTCTTCTGGCCCTTCTTCGGCGCCGCTATTTTCTGGCGGCGCTGGCAGGTGCCGGATTGGTGCTTTCCAAGGAGTCAGGTGTCGTGCTCTTCGGTCTGTCCGTTTCGGGCCACGCGCTTGTTTCCCTTCTGTTGTCGCCGGGCACACCTGCGGAACGCCTGGCTCGGCTTGCGCGACTGCTGCCGCTGGGAATTCCGTTACTGGTTTTTGGTGGCTATCTGGCGATGCGTGCCTCCACCCCAAGTCATGCGCTGTTGTGGTCGAATCAGGACGCGGTGGGCCTTGTCGGATCGCTGCTGAGGCTGGATCTGGATCGTCTGTTGCTGGCCAACCTGCTGCTGGTCTTCGTGCTGCAGTTCCAGTGGATGCTGTCGATCTTGCCGGTTGCGTGGGTCGTTTTCTGTCGTCCATGGAAACCGGCCGCGACATCGGCTGCTTCGGATGCTCGACCCGGGACCGACCCTGCGCTGCGTCTTGACGTGGCCTTCATCGCGTTCGTGTTCCTGGGGGCTTTGTTCGTGCTGACCCGCTTTCGCACGTTCGTGAACGTGCGCTACTTTCTGCCGCTGTTCCCATTGTTGCTTCTTTTGGCCAGTGCATCGTTGCGCGAACTGCTGCCTCGGCTTCCAGGTGTCAGGCGCGGATTCCTTGCGATTCTGTCAACATTGCTTCTGGCGTCGGTCTTCGTCACTGCCGATCCGGTATCAAGGGCGATCTTCGGAACCTTTTCGTTCGGTCGTCACCAGTTGCTGGACATGACCTCTGTGACCGAGGAATACGCCGGCTACGGGCGCGACCAGCTTGTCTATAACCTGGAATTCATGCAGTTGGGTCGCCTTCAGGATTCTTTCCTACAGGATGTTCGGCCCGACACTGGTACCACGATAGTGACGCACCGCGACGCCAACTGGTTTTCCCTGGGACCATTGGAGCGCGGCACCTATCGCAGGACCGCGTGCACTTCCGACGTGGTCAATCCAACCTATCTTCGCGTCATGGCGCTGATTGCCGATTCCAAGGCGCCTTCCGAACTCTGGTATCTGGAACTTCCGAATCACCCTGATAACCAGTTGGAATTGCAGATTCTTCGGACGCGGTACCTTGAGGTCGAACAGCGGGTCTACCAGCATCAGGGCTACGAGCTGCGTGCGACCAGGTTCGTTCTGAACGGCAGCGCTTCCGGGTGACACCCCAATCATTCAGCAGGAAATCTTTTGTTCACCGACATGGCCGAGTCGAGTCCGATGTTGAGCCCGCGGCATGTCCCTGCAATAATGCCGCGTGTTCCCGAGCTTCTGGGGGTATGGCGATGAAGGCCAAGATATTCGATGACCTGTTCGTTCTGGAACTGGCGAACAACCACTGGGGCATGGTCCAGCGCGGTCTGCGAATCGTTAACGAGTTCGCGACCATCGTCCGTTTCAACAATGTCAGGGCTGCCATCAAGTTGCAGTTCAGGGACGTCCAGAGCTTCATCCACAAGGATTTTCGTGACCGTACCGACATTCGGTACATCCAGAAGACTGTTGCGACACGGATGTCAGACGAGGATTTCGTTCTTCTGGTGAACGGTATCCGTCAGGCCGGATGCATCCCTATGGCCACGCCTTTCGACGAGCGCTCGGTCGATCTGTGCGTCAATCTTGGGATCGAAATCATCAAGGTTGCGTCGTCGGATATCAACGACTGGATACTGATCGAAAAGATTGCAAAGACGCGCAAGCCAGTGATTGTGTCGACAGGGGGATCCTCCCTGAAGGACATTGACGACCTGGTCAAGTTCTTCGGAAACCGGAACATCCCCTTGGCCATCAATCACTGTGTTGCGATGTACCCGACCGAGGACTGGCAATTGGAACTTTCCCAGATCGACTTTCTGAAGGAACGATACCCGGATCTCGTGATCGGTTTGTCGACACACGAGCACAACGACTGGACGTCGTCGATATTGATCGCCTACGCCAAGGGCGCCAGGACGTTCGAGCGTCACATCGATATCGATGACGGGCAGCACCCGGTTTCGCCATACTGCTCGCAGCCTCACCAGATCGATGAGTGGTTCAAGGCATGGCAGAAGGTTCGCGAGATGTGCGGAGGTTCGCCCGATCAAAGGCGGTCGATTTCGCCACTCGAGACCGATTACCTGGACCGCCTGGTCCGAGGTGTCTATGCCAAACGCGACTTGCCTGCAGGACATGCTCTCAGTGACGACGACGTGTACCTGGCGATACCGTTGCAGCGGGGGCAGATTTCCTGTCGGGAATTGCTGCGGGGCGAGGTGCTGCTGACGCCTGTCAAGCAGGACGAACCCATCATGATCGATATCCTCGACGTTCCGTATGCAAAGGTGGAATCGCTGAAGGCCCGGATTTACGGTCGTGGGCTTTGACGCGCTGAAAGTGCTTCCTGCGGAGATTTGCCACGATGCGCGTTGCCGACGTCATAGCCGATCGCTTGTTTGAACTGGGAATCAGGCACGTGTTCATGATCACCGGCGGCGGCGCAATGCACTTGAACGATGCGTTCGGCAAGCACCACGGCCTTCGGTGTTTCTTCTTCCACCACGAACAGGCGTGTGCGATGGCTGCCGAAGGCTACGTCAGGTCTACCGGACGTCCGGTAGCCGTAAACGTGACAACCGGACCGGGTGGCACGAACACCTTGACTGGTCTTCTTGGGCAGTGGACCGATTCGGTACCTGTCGTCTACATTTCCGGACAGGTCAAGTACGAGACCACCGTCGCCTCCTGTCGCCAGGTCCCATTGCGGCAACTGGGCGATCAGGAGGTTGATATCCTGTCCCTGGTTCGGCCCCTTACGAAGTTTGCGGCGACAATCCTGGACCCGGCCGATGCGCTGGGGCTTGTCGACAAGGCCTTGGCAGCCGCGACCTCGGGGCGCCCCGGGCCGGTATGGCTGGACGTTCCGATGAACGTTCAAGGGGCTCCTGTCTTGTTGCCACCGGCATCGACGTTGATCGACCCGGCGACCGATCCTGTGTTCGATCAGGCCGAGGCACTGCGTGGTGTCGAATCGGCTGTCCGAGCCCTTGAGGTTTCGCGACGGCCCCTACTGGTAGCAGGTCACGGGATCCGGCTTGCTGGCGCTGGGCAGCAGTTCCTGAAACTCGTGGCGTCACTTGATATTCCGGTGGTTACCACGTTCAACGGATTTGATCTGGTGCCGTCGGACGAGCCTCGCTGGATAGGTCGTATAGGCACGATCGGCACCCGTGCTGGAAACTTTGCACTGCAGTCGGCCGACCTGATCCTGTTCGTCGGCACCCGCAACAACATCAGGCAGATTGGATATTCATGGGCAATGTTCGCGCCCAACGCCAGGAAGGTCGTCGTGGATATCGACAGGGCCGAACTGGACAAGCCAACGTTGCGGCCCGACATCGCGATCCATGCCGATGCAGGCTTCTTCCTTGGGGCATTCAGTCGGCTTCTTCCAGCAGGCTCCCCGCCGATGCGCGAGCAATGGAATGCGTGGCTGGCATGGTGCCAGGAGCGACTGGTGCGATATCCGGTTCTTGGGGATCATCCGGTCAGATCGAATCGGATAGACCCATACCGGTTTGTCCAGCACCTGACCAGCTTGATGGATACCGGCGACACGCTGGTGTCGGCAAACGGCACCGCCAGCATCGCTCTGTTCCAGGCCGGAGTTGTTCGTGGCGGGGCGCGAATGATCTGCAACAGCGGATGCGCATCGATGGGCTACGATCTTCCGGCCTCGATTGGAGCTGCGATTGGCACCGGACAGCGGGTAGTCTGCCTTGCGGGTGACGGCAGCCTGATGATGAATGTTCAGGAACTGGCGACGCTGGCCGAACATCGCCTTCCGGTCAAGATCTTCCTGTTGGACAACGGCGGTTATGCCTCGATCAGACAGTCGCAGAAGAATCATTTCGGGTTGCCGTATGTCGGGTGCGGATGCGAATCGGGCGTCGGCTTTCCCGACTTTGCCAGGCTGGCCGAGGCATTCGGGCTGCAATCCTTCGTGATTGAAAGTCCTGAACAGGTCGAGTGTACCGTTCGCGATGTCCTTGAACTGCCTGGTCCGACGTTCTGTGTGGTGCGGGTGGACCCCGATTGCCAGTTTGCGCCCAAGGTGGCATCGGAACGCCTTCCGGACGGCCGGATGGTATCGAGAGCGCTTGATGACATGTGGCCATTCCTGGATTCCGCAGAAATGGCGCTGAACACCGTATCGCGACCCTGATTACCGTATTGGGGCGACCGATTGTCCAGGCTGGCATGAGGCTATCAAAAAGTGGATTCCTTTCTGCACAAGTTGCAAACCGCAGCCAGATTGGTCGGGGGGGCGCTCTCGGGTCGGGCCTCGAAATCCGATTGGAAGTCTGTTGATACCACAGGATTTGGTCACATTTCGTTCGACTGCTTCGGCACCGTTCTTGCGCGACTTGATCCCGACTGGGAACAGCGGGCGATCGCTGGCATCCTGGGATCACTTGTTCAGCCAGGGAGTGCTTTCGACGCGGCCGTTGCCGACTCCAGGCGGGCCGTTGACGGCGATCCGGAGTGTTCATCGCTTGCAATATGGGAACGATATTGTTCGCTGGTCGGGCTGGCGCCTGAATTCGCCAACGCCATTCACGCCGTTGAACTGGAGGCTTTGGCCGCCACCACATCTTCGAATACGGCGGCCATGACCATCGTTGAACAGGCGTTGGCCGCCGGGAAGAAAGTGTCCTTATGTTCGGATTCCCGGTTCGGTGCCGGTGATCTGGCTGCCCTCCTGGGGAAATCAGGCATCGATCGTTTTCCGGCTTCCTCGATCCATTCGTCCTGTGATCATGCTCGCGGGAAGTTCAGGGGCGGATTGCATCGTCTGTCCAAGGATTTCGCGGGATGCCAGTTGCTGCACATCGGGGACGATCGGTTGGCGGATGGATTTTCAGCGGCAGCCGAAGGAATCAGCGCGAGGGTGGTTCCAGCGGCCGAAACTGAACCTGGTCAGGATCGATGCAGCCGCGCATTTCGATTGGGTTTTTCGGAACTGGGCCCGGTGTTTGCGCTGTTCTGTCTGAAGTTGTTTGCGTTGCTTCCATCGGACCAGCCAAGCGGTAGGTTTGTTTTCGTTGCAAGGGACGGCTGGTTTCTGAAGATGTGCGCCGAGGCATGGTCGCGGGAGGTGTTCGACCGGGATGACACCTTTGGTTACTCACTGATTCCTCGCTGCCGAGCTCGACTTGCAAGCATCATGACCCCAGCGGATGCCGTTTCGGCCCTGGGCGACGCAAGGGAGGTCAAGGCCGCTGCAATGGGTCCAGTTCAGGCGGCAGCGTGGCTGGGAGTCGAGTTTTCCAATCTGTTTCCAGGCTGTTCGCCAGATGACTATTCGCTGTTGGAGTTCGAATCCGAGGTTGCTGGTGTTCGCTTCCCTGTCCTCGCCAAAATAGCCGGCGAAACCCGTGAGTCCCTTGCTGCCGAGCTTCTGGCGCTGGGTCCCGATTTCATGTTCGTTGACATCGGCTGGCGGGGAAGCATCGGGAGGATGTTCGATGCCGCCGTTCCGGCGATCCGGACGCGCTGGGCCTTCTTTGCAAGGTGGTCCGAGCGAGGCAAGGAAAACCTGCGCCTGGGCGATGTTGGACTTGTCGCCGACCAGGAATCAAGGGAATCGCTGGCGGAAAAATCGGCCTGGGACCTGTATGGCCTGCTGGAATCAATCTGCAAGGAACCTTCACCAGAACAAGACGATCCCGAGGAGCTTCTTGCTGTTCGGCAGGGGATCCTTCTTTCGCTGCGACTGATTGCCGGAGCCGTCAGGCACAGCCCGGCGAACAATCTTGTGTTCCAGGACAGATTGAAGCGCATGTCGGACAGTCGGCTGTTCCGGCTTTCACATTTTCCCGGGAAGGACGCGATGGTTCTGGCCGAAAGGCTAACTTGCGAGGAGTCCCATTCCGACTACAGCGTCCGGCTGTGGGGGCGGCAGCATGTGGCCGCATGGCGGCATCCGATCGCGTGGATCAAGGGCTTTGCTTGTCCATGGAAAGGGGCCTGGGCCGTTCGTACTGCCGGCCTTCCCGGTGGAGTGTTCTGGCTGTGTTGCGATTGGATCGTGTTCAAGACCGGATTGATCCGCCTGGCCAGAAGGCTGGCGTCGTGACGACGGACCTGGTGGCTGCATGCCGGATCTAAAGCGAGATCATATTCGTGTAACGCGATCCTGGATGGTGTTGACGGTTGCCCGCCTGCCCAGGACCAGTCGCGCCAGCCGTTCCACGACCAGGTGGGACAGGCGCGGGAATACGAACAGAAGGGTGAGGCATCTGGCCACCACCCTTCGAAATGACCATGAAGTGCCTGCGAAACGCCGGTAATAGATTTGTCCCCAGGTCCAGCGGGCCCCGGCAAAATCGCCTTCGTGACAAGCCAGCATCAGAAGTTGCCTTGCCAATCCCAGAATCTCGGGATGCACGTCCTGTTCCATCTTCCTGGCAAGAACCTGGCGATAGCGGTGCAAGGGAGGCACGTCCAGCAGGGTTGGAAAAGCCAGTGCCGCATTCACGACCGACCACATCTGGCCGAATTCCCCCTGGTGCCACGAAACGATCCGGTTCATTGCCAGAGTGACTTTGCCATGATTCCCCAGGGCGAACGCAAGCGCGATCACGTGTGGCATCAACGAATAGGAATACGAGTAGGCAAGTCGCAGGTGCTGCACCAGAGCCGGCGCGCGAAAGATGCTGGTTGACAGGAACAGCACATTGGACAGCGAATCCATATCTCGCAGAAAGGCTTCGGTTCCCTCCAGATCCAGGGCCCTCTCGCGGTCAAACAACTCGCACTTGTAGTTGACGCTGACAAGCGATTCGTCGGCGGTCTCAATGTCCTGAAGAATCTGATCTACCGCGTTGGGCAGGGGTTCGTCATCATCGCCCAGCACCCAGACCCACTCGGTTTGACATTCCTCCAGGCAGCGCAAAATGTTGGCGTTGCCGCCGATGTTGCAGCGGTTGCGTATTACCTGAACACGTCCATCGGCTCCAGATGCCAGCAGCGCTGCAAGAGATTCCGAGACTGGGTTGGGCGACGCATTGTCGCAGATCACCAGTTGCACCCCGGGCCGTAGCTGGGGCAGAAGAATGCCGACACAGCGCTCAAGGTGCTGGTTGCGATCGAAGGTTGGAATCGCGATGGTCAGGACAAAACTGTCGGTTGACGACTTCATTGCGTCGTACTCTAGCAGTCGCGGCGAGGGTTAGGAAGCTTTGCCGATGCGCTTGACGGAACAGGAATCGGCCCGGATACTGGGTGCGGTCGTACTTTTCAAACCGGATTTTGACAGGTGTGCGGAGCATCTGCCCGGCACATCGACAAGGCAACCGGGGGAGCTGGCTGACGATGAAGGTGCGCGCCATCCTGGCGATGTCAAGCACGGCTGGTGCCGGCATCGGCATGTTTGCTGTCGCCTGGTTGGCCACGCTGCGTCTGACGCCTGGGGAGCAGGGCTTCTTTTTCTCGTTCCTAAGTCTTGGTGGCTTGTTGCAGATCTCGGATTTCGGCCTTTCCTACGCCACACTGGTGACGGCCGGCCGCATGGTTGGGGCGGGACGAACACACGATCTTCCAGGACTTGGTCGATTTGTTAACAGGTTCAACGTGCTGTTGTCGGCAGTAACAGCGGTCGTAGTTGCCGGGCTCGGCTGGTTTGTGTTTTCCGGTGCCGCTTTGGAGTCCTCGTCGGCCCCGATTTCCTGGCCTGCCCCTTGGGTAGCTTATCTGCTGGGAATTCTTGTCTCGCAGTGGAGCCTTCCTGGGATGTCCCTTCGGGAGGGCGGCGGGAACGTGACCCCGATGTGGCGACTGCGCCTGGTGGCCGAGTTGCTGGGCGCATCAGCGTGTCTGGTTGCCTTGTATTTTGGAGCCGGCTTGTGGAGCCTGGCCGTTCTTGCCGTCACGCGGGGCCTGGCATCAGCGGCATGGCTTCGGCTTGGTGATCCGCTGCGATTTTCCACGGACACCACCCGGTTCAAGACCGATCAATGGATGAAGGAGAGTTGGCCATTTCAATGGAAGATCGGGCTGAGTTGGCTGTCGGGATTCCTGATCTTTCGGGCATTTTCACCGCTGATCATGTACGAAAAGGGACCGGTGCTGGCTGGTCAGTTCGGCCTGGCTATCGCGATGATGAATCTTCTGATCTCGATCACGCTGGCGTGGCCGATGAGTCAGACGGCGCGCTATACATCGATGCTGGTCGGTCGCAGGTTTCGTGAGCTTGATGCTGAATTCCCGGTGATTCTTCTGCGCTCGACCGTTTTATCCGCAATCGGGACGACCGCTCTGATTCTGCTGCTGTGGTTTGCCCGGGAACAGGGGATGGTGTTTGCGGAACGGTTGACTGCCCCCGCGATGACCGCGGTGATTCTTTCCTGCGCCGTCGTCCATCACATCGTTGGCTGTATCGCCGTCTTCCTTCGGGCAGAGGGTCGTGAACCGATGCTCATCCCAAGCCTGGTTGGAGGCCTGCTGGTACTGGCGATAGTCTGGCTGACGGCGCGATACGGGACCATGATGGATGTTGCCGTGTCCAACCTTCTTATGGTGGTTGCCGGGGTTCCCGTCACAGCCTTGATCTACAGACATCGTCGGCGAGTCAGAGGCTTGGAGGCTAAAGAATCATGAAGATGATTTCGGTGGTGTCGGCCTGTTTCAACGAGGAAGAGAACGTTCGCGAGTTGATCGACCGGGTTCGCGAGGTTTTTACCGGTCTGCCTCAATACGCATACGAGCACATCTTCATCGACAACCATTCCAGCGATGGTACCGTCGATATCCTGCGGGGGATCGCCGCGAGCGATTCACGTGTTCGCGTCATCGTCAACCAGCGCAACTTCGGGCACATCCGTTCTCCTTTTCACGGCCTGCTTCAGGCCCGGGGTGAGGCTGTCCTGTCTCTGACATCGGACCTCCAGGACCCTCCCGAGATGATTCCGATGTTCCTGGCAAAGTGGGAGGAAGGCTACAAGGTCGTCGTTGGAATCAAGTCCGGCAGCGAGGAACCGTCGTTGGTCTTTGCGCTGCGCAAGGCATACTATTCGGTAATCACGCGACTTTCCGACATTGAGCTGGTCAGGAATTTCACCGGGTTTGGCCTGTATGATCAGCAGGTGATCATGCAGTTGCGGCTGATTGATGACCCATACCCCTATTTCAGGGGGCTCATCTGCGACCTGGGCTACCAGCGCGCCGAGGTTTTCTACCACCAGCCTGTTCGAAAGCGCGGGAAGACCAAGAACGGCTTCTACACGCTTTTCGACATGGCGATGCTGGGGATCACCAACCACACCAAGGTGCCGCTGCGCCTGGCCACGATGGCAGGGTTCCTTCTTGCGTTCCTGAGTCTGGCTGTTGCGGTCGGCTACTTCGTCTACAAGCTCTTTATGTGGGATTCGTTCCAGTTGGGTATGGCGCCCATCGTAATCGGCCTGTTCTTCTTCTCGTCCGTGCAGTTGATGTTCATCGGCGTTCTTGGCGAGTATATCGGGGCGATCCACACGCAGGTGTTGAAGCGACCACGGGTCGTCGAACGCGAGCGGGTCAACTTTCCTGACGAATCTACGGGTGGAAAATCTGCTTGATCGTCTTGATCATGTAGTCCGTTCTCGCCTCGTCGATCCCTGGGTAGACGCCGATCCAGAAGACATTGCGCATGGCGAAGTCGGTGTTCGCAAGGTTGCCGGACACACGATGTTCGATGTTCTTATACGCAGGTTGGCGCAGCAGGTTCCCGCAGAATAGTTGCCGGGTGGCGATGCGCGCGTCCTCAAGCCGCTGGACCAGTTGGTCGCGGGTGATTGGGGCGTCCTCGCGTACGGCAATCGGGAATCCGAACCAGGACGGCTGCGAACCAAGCGTCGCCTCGGGCAGGATCAGCACGTCGGAAAGGTCCAGCAACCCTTCATGAAGAGCCCGGAAATTCCTGGCACGTGCCGTCACGAATCGACCCAGCTTCTTCAACTGGGCGACGCCAATCGCCGCCTGCATATCGGTGACTTTGAGGTTGTATCCGATATGCCCGAAAGTGTACTTGTGGTCGTAACCCTCCGGCAGTTCACCCAGCTTCCAACCGAACCGTCGGCCGCAGGTGTTGTCGTGACCCGGCTGGCACCAGCAGTCCCGTCCCCAGTCGCGAAAGGACTGAATCGCTCGCTTCAGGATCGGGTCGTCGCACACTACCGCCCCGCCCTCCCCCATCGTGATCTGGTGCGCCGGATAGAACGAGGCCGTACCCATGTCCCCGAAAGATCCAAGCCGCCGCCCCTTGTACCCCCCGCCCACACCGTCGCACACGTCCTCGATCACCCATAGGCGATGCCTTCGCGCGATGTCCATTACGGCGTCCAGGTCGAACGGGTTGCCCAGCATGTGAGCAAGAATGATAGCCTTGGTTCGAGGCGAGATTGCCGCCTCCAGCCGCGACACATCAACGTTGTAGGTAGGCAGCACGATATCCACGAATACCGGAACCAGACCGTTCTGAAGGATAGGGTTTACCGTTGTGGCAAAGGCTGCGGCGACCGTTAATACTTCGTCACCCGGAACCAGACGACGATCTCCCAGAAGATGCGACGTCAGCGCAGACACGGCCAGCAGGTTCGCACTGGATCCCGAGTTGGTAAGCATCGCCGACTGGACGCCCATCGTCCTGGCAAACGAGGTTTCAAACTCCTCGGCGAACCGCCCGGTAGTCAGCCAGAAGTCCAGGCTGGAATCGACAAGGTTCGATACTTCATCCTCGTCAAACACCTTGCCTGAGGTCGGTATCAGATCCTTTCCTGGCCTGAACGGCAGGGTTGGCCAGCGCTCCCGCGTGTAGTCGGTGACCAACTCGAGGATCTTCGTCCTCAGTTCGTCGGCATTCATAAGGAATCCTCCGCAATCACTCGTTGACCATCGCCGGGGGCCGCCGGGAATACCACGCGACCGAACGTGCTATAGCCTCGTCGAATCCGATTGTCTGGTACAGGCCAAGTTCACTCTCGGCGCGGGCCAGCGAAGGGACGTACCGCTCGGGAAGCTTTGTCGGGTCGGGCGTCCCCGCAATGTCGACGTGAACTTGTCGATCGAATGCCTTGGCCACAGCCCTCGCCGTATCTGCGATGGACACGGCGGCCCCCGATCCGACATTGTACGGCCTGCACGAAACTCCCTTGAAGAGAATCGTCCACAGCCAGATCGCCAGGTCGGCGCCGTAAAGATAGGTTCGGTAGGTTGTCCCGTCGCTGTTGACCTTTATGGTAGTGCCATTCAATGCATCCCGCATGAAACCGGTTATCGCCGATCGACCCCCCAGTGGCATGTACGGGCCAAGAAACGAAAAGCCCCGGGCCAGTTTTGGTTCGATGCCATGTTCCCTGGCGTACAGCACGCACAACAGTTCGGCGAATCTTTTTCCTTCCGGATAGCACGCACCAGGTCCAGTCACATCAGGCGCGCCCAGGTAGTCCTCGTCGATCCGCTCCAGTTCGGGAGGCTGGCGGCCGTAAACCCCACCCGAACTCGCGAACAGGAATTTCCTTGCGCCAGATTGCCTTGCGAATTCAAGCGTCCGTTGCGTTCCTTTTGCAATCACGTCCAGGTATGCCAACTGACTGGCGGCCACGTAGGAACTGGCATCTGTGGCGGCGTGCACAACATGGCTGAACTCCCCTTCCGGGAAATCGAAGTCTCGGACGTCACCCGCCACGAATCGCAGGGCCGGGTCGATGGCCAAATGGGGCACCCTTCTGGCAAAGGCATCAGGGTTTCGCGTCAAAACGACCGCCGAGGCGTCCAGGCCCAGCCGGTGGTTCGCCCAAAGAAAGGTCTCCAGCAGCCAGCAACCGTAAAAGCCCGTCCCGCCGGTGACGAAGATGCGCCTGCCTCGCAGTTCCTCCCACATGGGTCGGGTGCATTCGAGAACGTGGTCCAGGTCGCCAGACAGCGGATGCGCCATATCAATGCCTCCCCTGGACCTGCACCAGCAATCCCTTCTCGACCCGGAAAATGTTCCCACAAAAGCCCATTCGGTGTACCAGCGTCTGGACGACTTCCTCGGAATATATTGCCGCCAGCACGATGACCGTGTCGATCTTTCGGGACTCCAGTTCCCCAGGTGCCACGATCGGGATTCCACGGCTGGGTTCGTACTTGCCCTGCTTGAACTGGGCGGAATCCAGGATGCAAACCGGGAGATGGTTCACCATCGACACCAGAGTCAGCCCCTCGTGGCTTGCGCCCCAGACTGCTACGCGCCCGGACTCGGGGTCCGCCAGAATATCGTTCATCTTCCCAAGAACGGGGTTGTTCGTCTTCCAGTTTTGGTAGTTGCTTGGAGCGCGCTTGCGAACGACCATCCGGATGCTGTCTCCGTCCCAGCACGTCCCCACCGAGAGTACATCAAATCCGCTGAAGGCCAGCGTCAGCCCCAACGTTTGCGATGTGAAATTCAGGAGATGGTCGATGACGAGGTCATAGTGCCGCTGGATCGAAATGTCGTTGTCGAAGTTGGGCACCTCGACTATTCCGACCGCGCCATCCTTCAGTAGACCACGCACGCCCTTCAGGAACTCGCCTGGGTGCGGCGAATGTTCCAGAAAGTTGAAGCAGAAGAACGCATCAAATATCGGGTCCGATGCCGTGGTCTCACCCGGGTATCCTTCCAGGATCCGGCGCCCGTGTGCGCGACCGGCTGCGACCGAGGCGCTCCCGGATTCCAGCCCCCACGCCTGGACACCAAGTTCCTCCAGCGTGTCCAGCAGGTGACCCTTGCCGCACCCGACCTCGATGACCTTCTTGCCTTGCAGGCCGAACTCGTCGATGAACGCGCAAAACTGCTGGCGACGTGCCGACAGCACTGTGGCGGAAACCGACGAAGCCGTGATCACCTCTCGATAGTAGGCGACCGGCTGGTTTCGCAGCTGAAGCAACCCACATCCCGCGCATTCGGCCAGAATCAGATCAACGGTTGCATGCTGATTCAAGTCGCCTGGGCTGTCCAGAAAAGCCTGTGCACCAACTGGAACGCGTTCAAGCGTCAAGGCCGGAGGGTCGAGTAGGAGCGCGCCGCACAGTCTGCAAGTCGTCCCATTCATGGGGGCCATGATCTTCCTCTTGAAATCAGCCGCCGGAATTCAATTGCCGATCGAATCAGCGCCCTTGACCTCGTTCCAGCGGATGATCCGCAGATCCAGAACGAAGATGGCGTACAAAACTGGTACCAGCAACAGCGTGATCGCCGTGGCAATCGTCAGGCCGCCGATCTGGGCGTAGCACAAGGGCTCCCACAACGGCCCGCCGTGCAGGACCAGTGGCACCAGGCCCAGCACAGTGGCGGCGACGGTAATCATGACCGGGCGCATCCGAACGACCCCTGCTTCCATCAGGGACAGGCGCAGGGGCCGTCCTTGCTCGTGGCTGACCTCGATGAAATCGAACAGCACGATGACATGGCTGACGATGACGCCAACCAGACTGGCGCACCCAAGGAACGCCATGAATCCGAACGGGGCGCCGGCAATTGCCAGCGAAGCCAGTGCTCCAACCAACCCGAAGGGTATAGCTGCAAAAACGACCAGGGGCTTGACCACATGCCGGAACTCGATCGCCAGCATCAAATAGATCAGCACGATCGAAACCAGCATGACTACTGCAATTCGCTTGAACGATTTGACCTGTTCTTCCTCCTCGCCACCAATTTCCAGCGTATAGCCGGGCGGAAGTTCCTGCCTCAGGGCCAGTACTTCGGCGCGAACCTCGTTCAGTAGCTGTGACGGCAGGACCCCGGCCACCGGGTACGCAGCTACCGTGATTGTGCGGAAGTGATTCCGCCGCCTCAGCTTCTCGGGTTCCATGACCGTGGTCATCGAAGCTACCTGTGTCAGGGGAACCTTCTGGGTTGTGCGCAACCCGGTGACGTACAGATTCTGAAGGTCCTCCACGCCAACGCGCTCCTCGGCACGAAGCCTGGCGTACACGGGAACCTGGCGGTCACCGTCGCGCAGGCTGGTCAATGGCAGCCCGCTGGAACCCGCGATGGACGACAATGCCACGTCCAGATTCGTAAGGCCGGCCAGATTCGCGCGCGCCGGGTCAATCTGCATCTTGATGGCCAGCATCTCGGCGCCCCAGTCGTCACGCACGCGGTCCGAGTCAGGAGCAGACCGCAGAATGGCCTTCGCCTTCTCGGCCACGCGGCGCAGCGTAGCGATGTCCTCGCCCTGGAAGCGAAAAGCAACAGGCACGCCAACCGGAAATGCAGTCTCCAGTTCCCGGACATCGGACATCACGCCAGGCAGACGCGATGACAGCGCCTTCTGAATCGGATTCACAAGTGCCGCCGTGTCGTGCTTGTCCTTCACCTGGACAACCACCTGGGCGTAGTTGACCTGCTGTTGTTCGGGAACCAGAGTGACCCAGAACCTGGGGCCTCCTCCGCCAACAAAACTGACGCTTGATTCAAGGACCTCGCGCGGTTTCCCATCCGGCCCCGGATGTGAACGACCGTACTCGTCGGCAACTTCCCGGACCACTGAATCAACCGCGGCGGCAGCCTCGCGGGTGGCCGACAATGGTGCATCCTCCGGCAGCCAGACGTCCACGTAGAACATGTACTGAAGGTCCTTCGGGAAGAACGAGGACTTCAACCGACCCGCCACCAGCCCGGTGCCGATCAGCGCAACTATCGACACGGCAAGCACTCGCCAGCGGTGGTCGATGGCCCAGCCGACCAGGCGATAGTAGGCTCCGGCAAAACGCGTCTTGCGAACATCCCGCTCGTCGGGATTGCCCCGCAGGAGGTGGTAACCCAGCAGTGGCACGAAGGTCATGGACACGATTCGCGACGCCACCAGCGAGCACGTCATGACGACTGGCAGGCTGTAGATGAACCGCCCGGTGTCGTCCCCCATCAGCAGCAACGGAAGGTATGCAGCAATGTTCGTCGCGGTGGCGAACAGAATCGCGTTCGCCAGGCGTGTCGGCCCCAGCCATGCCGCAATAACCGGCTTGTGGCCGGCCGCGAGGGCTCGCTTGATGGCATCTCCTGCCACCACCGGGTCGTCGACCAGCAGTCCCAGCGCGATTATCAGGGATGCTATCGATACCTGCTGCAAGTCCAGTCCCAGCAGCAGCATCATCCCGAACGTCATCGCCAACGTCAGCGGGATCGAAAGGGCCATCAGTACGGCCGAGCGCCACTCGCGGAAGCCGAGGAAGGCGACGGCCACAATCAACAGCACGGCCTCAAGAAGGCTGCGCATGAACAGCGCGACAATCTCGCGCACCTGCAGCGGCTGGTCCGACGTTCGAGACATCACCAGATCGTCGGGTAACTGCGGTCGCAACTCTACAAGCGCCTGATCAACCTCGGTGCCGAAATCGCCGATCTGTCGACCGGGATGCATCAAAACCGACAGGGTAACTGCGCGAGTGCGCTGCCAGTTGTCTTCGGAGTCGCGAAACGAGAAGAAGTTCAAATAGCGAGGTGGAGTCTGATATTCGCGACTCACCTCGAATACGTCACGCACCTGGACTGGAAGGCCACGATCCGACGCCCCGATAATCACGTCGCGCAGGTCGCCTTCGTCCTTGAATTCACCGGATGGTTCAAGCGCTATCGTGCGCCCCCCCGCCTCGCGCAATCCGCCTGGCACCGCAAGGTTGCGGGCCTTGAAGACCTCCTGCAGCATGGCTGGCTGCAGCCCGTAGGCAGCCAGGCGGTCTTGCGAATAGGTCAGGAATACGGCCTCCGGCAGGACGCCCAGGCGCGTGGCCTTGGACACCGTCGGAACCGTTTGCAAAGTGCGCGCAATCAGGTCGGTCCAGTCGTCCAGTTGACGGTAGGTGTACTTGGCCCCTGCAACCTTCATCAACCTGGCGCCGGCATCGGCCGGATTCACAACCACTGCCGGCTGCCACAAGTCAGGGTGGATGTCAGACGGGTCAAGATGCTCCCGGACGTACCGTTCGTAAAGATCAAGGAACTCGCCATCCGTACCCGAAAAGCCAGCGTCGATCACTACGAAGCCTGGTCGCTCGGCCATGCGGGACAAGATCCCACGCGGATCCGAAGCCAGGAAATCCGGAAAGCCGCGCAGCACGCGCATCATCGTCGCCGGATCCAGGTCATGCGGGAAGGAAACTACCAGCGACGCACGCGGACCGCTGGTTCCTGCACGCAGATCGGAAATGGCGGTCTTCAGTGCATCCGTGCGGATCGACAGTTCGACTTCGTCAACCACCGGGCTGGCAACAGTCAACATCAAGGCGGACGTGTCACGAAAGTCCTTCAGGAACTGGATTGGCCCCGCGCCCTCTGGCAGACCGTGCAATTGATCTAGTTTACCTTTGATATCATCCAGTTCCTTGCCAATATCAAGAATGGACGGCTGCAGGATGATGAGGGTGACGCTGACACTGTTTCGAATGGTTGTGAACAACTTTTCAACGTTGCCATTCTCGGAAATCTTCTGCTCTATCGGGCGTGTAACGGACTGCTCGATATCAGTGGCGCTGCGGCCCGGCCAGGCGCACACGACTGCTCCGACCCGGATTGGGATTACCGGGTCCTTCCGCTTGGGCATCTTCATGTATCCGTAGACGCCCCACAGCAGCGTTGCCACAAGCACAACCCAGGCGACGTGCCGGTTCTCGGTGAAGAAGCGCGCTGTGTTCCGGGTGCGCCGGATAAGGGACTCGTCGGACTCGTGCGCCATCGACGCCCCCGGGATCTACGGGATTATTGCCACCGCACCGCCGTCAACGGCAAGTGCGGATCCTGACACGACTACGCGTTCGCCCTCGCGAACGCCATCAAGAATCTCGATCGAGCCGCCACGCACCTCGCCGATCACGACCGGGCGCACCCTGGCAACGGGGGTGCCGCCACTGTCATCGACGACGAAAACGGCATAGCCCGCGGCAGCGCCAGGCGGGCGGCGGACGCAGGCCAACGGAACCTGCATAACCGCTTGTTCCGAGGCTTTGCGGGTCGTAGCGCTGGCAACCATGCCTGGCTTCAAAACGCCGGTCGGGTTGGGAATCGAGACTTCGACGTCGAATACCCGGCTGCGTGGATCCGCAAACGGTGAGACTCGCGTCACGAGGCCTTCGGCAGATGCGTCAATGGCATCCACACGTATTGGAACCTTGGCGCCGATCGGGAACCTTGACAAGGCACTGTCCGGGACGCCAAGCACCGCCTTCACGAATACGTTGTCAGCCAGGACGAAACCGCCGGAGCCTGGCCCGACAAGTGATCCAACCTCGATCAGACGCTTCAGCACTACCCCGTTGATCGGAGCATGCAAAGCCGTGTCGTCGACCGCCAGTTGCGCCTGCCTTACGTACGCAGCAGCCAGATCCACCGCGCCCTGCGTGCCGTCCAGCTTTGCCTTGGCTCCGTCCATGATGGCCTGGGGAATTGCCTGTTCGGCCCGCAATGTCGTGGCGCGTACATGATCCTGACGGGCCGCACTCATCGCGGCCTCGGCCTGCGCCAAGCCACCCCTGGCCTGTGCCAGGCGTACCTGGTAGTCGGCATCCCGGACTCTTGCCAGCACCTGGCCCTTGTGGACCATGTCGCCGTCATGCAGCAGGCGCGAGCGGCCGGCGTCGTCCTTGACCACCAGGATCTCGTCGATGTACCCGCCAACCTTCCATGCAAGGTCCACCCGGATGCCAGGCTCGATGTTGGCCGAGAAGCGCTGGGTCAATTCGGGGCTGCCGGTCTGGACAGGCTGAATCCTTACGGGCAGAGGAGGCTTATGGACCTCCGGGCGCCCTTTGCACGCAAAGGCGCACAGCATCACCAGGACCAGTCCGCCAGTCCGTCCGATTAGTGGCATCTCGGCCCCCCTTGCACTCGAGCGAATCATAGACGATTGCTAGCCGACCGAAAGCCCGTTTGACAAGGTTTCCACCTTTGGCGTGAAAACACCTTGCCAGTATTCCGGTCAGGCAGGTGGCAGCCACCCGAGGGCTCGTAATCCCTTGGCTGGCTCGCCGAATCGCGAGGATGCGAAACCGACTACCAGACTCTTTCTGGCCTTCAAGACGGCTGCAAGCGGCGCCCGTCTGGCTCGCCACGCGAAGACGCCATCGGAAAACGAGAATGCCGAAGGCTCGGTTTCGCCGATGCAGGCGGCCACATCAGCCCCATCAATCACACCGGCCTGCAGCAGGACTGATGCTCCCATGATATTCACGAAGCCATGGTGTGTCTGATCGGCCAAGGTGCCTCGAACCGGCGAATGCAGCCCGCCAGTAAGTTTCAAAGGCACTCCCATTGCCTTGCAGTGCGTCAGAAGGTTTGCCACGCGAATGACCGGCGGAAATGAAGTGCTGTCCTGCCCGCCACAACGCAGCTTGACTCCGATCTTCGCCGATCCACCGACTCCGGCAAGACCTTCGACGATCGCGCGGTCCATGGCTGTCTCGCTTTCACCAGTAGAACCTTCGATGAACATCTCGATCGTGGACGGGACTGCGTCCTCCAACGTCTCAAGTGCGCGCACCACGAACGAACGAACGCGCTCGGGCTTGCACGACGACAGCACGTCGCCGGGAACGCGCATCTCCAGGGCCTCGACAACGAAAGGCCGGGCCGAACCCCCGCGTCCACGTATCGCAGCCAAAATGTCACCCTCGGAGTGCAAACGCCCAAGGACATCGCCCTCCGACTCGCCCCCGCCCACAAGAGCCGCAAAACGCCAAGGCCGACCATCCTTGGCCGGCAGGTCCTGCGCCAAGGTCCTTGCTTCGGGAAGGCGACTGCATGAAACCACGAAGCGTCCCAGCATCCAGGCGTCGCCCCCCTCCCGGCAGCGGGAATATTCGGATACGGCTCTTGAAAGTTCCAACGAAGCAGGGGGAAAAACGCCGGCGTAGTCGATTGATCCGTCCAGCAAGGCATTCACGGTCTTATCCATCTGTCCCCTCTTCGATCCGGCGCCCAGATACTAGCCCCAATCGATGGTGCGTGGCGAGGCTTTCGTTTCAACAATCGGGAATCGTCAGCCGTGCTTCCTGAAATATTCCTTCGATCCGTTGGGATCTCCCTTCATGGTATCGCCACCAGGGGTCCAGTTGGCCGGGCAAACCTCGCCGTGTTCGCGAGTGAACTGGATCGCCCTCAGCACGCGCAAGGTTTCGGCAGTCGAACGGCCGATGCCCAGGTCATGCACGGTCTGGTATGCAACACGGCCTTCCGGGTCGATGATGAAAAGTCCACGAAGGGCGATGCCGGAGGGCAGCAGGACTCCGTAGTCAGCGGCAATCTTCTTGGTCAGATCCGCCACCAGTGGAAACCGAACCTCGCCAAGACCGCCTTCGGCTCGCGGCGTGTTGACCCACGCAAGGTGCGAGAACTGGCTGTCGACTGATGCGCCGATTACATCGGTGTTCAGATTGGTGAACGAATCGATCTCGTCGCTGAACGCCGTGATTTCGGTCGGGCAGACAAAGGTGAAGTCCAGCGGGTAGAAGAACAACACCACCCACCTGCCCTTGTACGATGCAAGATCGACCGTTGAAATTTCGTGTCCCTTGACTGCCGGGGCTGAAAACAGAGGGGCGGGCTGGGTCACGAGGCTCTGGTTGCTCATTTGAAAACCTCCTTAAGAAAATCTTCACAAATGCCTCACAGCGAGACATCTCTGATGGCTGAGGTCCGTATAATTGAGCCTCGATTCCCGAAGTCAATAGGCGCATTTCGCGAAGGCCGGGCCGTTGCCTACAGGGCGCGCCGGAGTTAGAGTACGCCGTCTTCTGACCCCAACCAGCGAGGCCATGATGATCGACCCTACTTCGACGGTGGATGAAGCGGCGGCCCTTGCGGCAGACCAGGTCGCGAGACCGTCGGACTTCATCCGCGAGTTTGTCGAGGAGGATCTGCGGACCGGGAAAAGCTGCGGGCGCGTTGCCACGAGGTTCCCTCCCGAGCCGAACGGGTATTTGCACATTGGCCATGCCAAGGCCATCTGCATCGACTTTGGAATTGCCAACCAGTACGACGGCACGTGCAACCTGCGTTACGACGACACCAATCCAGTTGTCGAGGACGTCGAATACGTGGATGCCATCGAGGCCGATATCCGATGGCTGGGATTTCAGTGGGCCAGCTTGCACTACGCCTCGGACTATTTCGAGAGCATCTACGAGTTCGCCTGCCTGTTGATCCGTAAGGGCCTGGCCTACGTGGACGACCTTGACGAGGAACAGATCCGGGAGTATCGCGGCAACTTCTACGTAAAGGGGCGCGAAAGTCCCTTCCGAGACCGGACCGTCGACGAGAACCTTGAACTTTTCAAGGCGATGCGCGAAGGCGCTTTCGCTGACGGAGCGAAGGTCCTGAGGGCCAAGATTGATCTGAACAGCCAGAACATGAACCTGCGGGACCCGTTGCTGTACCGCATCAAGCACGCCCATCACCATCGTACCGGCAATGACTGGTGTATCTATCCGATGTACGACTTTGCCCACCCACTGTCGGATTCCCTCGAACGCATCACATACAGCATCTGCACGGTCGAGTTCGAGGCCCACAGGCCTCTGTACGACTGGTTCATCGAGAAGTGCGATGCCTTCCCCTCGCGTCAGATCGAGTTTGCAAGGCTGAACCTGACTTACACCGTAATGAGCAAGCGCAAACTGCTGCAGTTGGTGCAGCAGAACCGTGTGACCGGCTGGGACGATCCGCGGATGCCGACCCTGGCAGGGATGCGACGACGCGGATACACGCCCGAGGCCATTCGCGCCTTCTGCGAACGCATTGGAGTGGCGAAGAACGACAGCGTGGTGGACGTTGCCCTTCTTGAACATGCCGTGCGCGAGGATTTGAACAGGCGGTCGCCACGCATGATGGCCGTCTTGAAGCCGTTGCGTCTGGTAATCGAGAACTGGCCCGAGGGCGAGACGTGGGATATCCAGGCACCGAACTTTCCCGAAGACCCCTCGCACGGGACCCGGACGCTTCCGTTTTCGAAGGTGTTGTACATCGAGCGTGACGACTTCAAGGAGGAGGCCGTCAAGGGCTGGTTCCGCTTGTCGCCGGGGGCCGAGGTCCGCCTGCGTTACGCTTGCCTTGTTCGCTGCACAGGTGTCGTCAAGGACCCTGCCACTGGTGAGGTGGTGGAACTGCGGGCCACAATGGACATGGACAGCAAGGGAGGGAACTCTCCGGACGGACGTACGGTCAGGGGAACCTTGCACTGGGTGTCGGTTATGCACGCGGTCGATGCCCAGGTCAGGCTGTACGATCGTCTGTTCAACGTCGAGAACCCGAACGCCTCGAACCCAGGGTGCCCCCAGTCATTCCTGGATTTTTTGAATCCGGACTCGCTGGAGGAGTTGCCCTGCTGCAAAGTTGAGCCGGCGCTGGCCTCGGTGGCGCCAGGCGAACGGGTCCAGTTCGAGCGCATCGGATACTTCTGCGCCGACTCCAAGGATCACTCGCCATCACGGCCTGTTTTCAACAGGACGGTAGGCCTGAAGGACTCGTGGGCCAGGGCCGAAAGGAAGGGCAAGGATTCGTTGAAGGCCAAGGGCGTTGGCGATCCGGCGTTGAATTCCGGCCCTGCCCTTTTTGCAGCGGCTGTCGTCAACGCCGGCGAATCTTCGGTACCGGTTGCGGCGCCGGGTCAGTCTGGTGCCAGCGTGCAGGCATTGGCCGACTTCAAGCCGCTGGCCGCGCAGATCACTATCGATGATTTCGCGAAGATCGACCTGCGCGTAGGGCTGGTCAAGGAAGCCGGTCTCGTTGAGGGAGCCAAGAAGCTGATCAGGCTGTGCGTCGATGTTGGTGAAGGCCATCTGAGGACGGTTTTTGCCGGAATCAGGGCCGCCTATCCCGACCCTGCGGTCCTGGTAGGGCGACGCGTAATCGTGGTCGCAAACCTGAAGCCGCGCGAAATGAAATTCGGGCTGTCGGAAGGGATGTGCCTTGCTGCTGGCGAGCCCGAGACCGGCCTTTTCGTGGCCACGTTCGATGGCGAGGCTCGCCCCGGCGACAAGGTTTCCTGAGGCCAGCCATATCCTTCGTTGGCTTCTAAAGCGTGGTGAAGCCTAGCGAACAACCGACGTGATATCGCCGCCGATCTTGACGGTGTGAACCTCTACGGGCAGCCCTGGTGCTGAAAGGTCGCGGGCCTCGACCACAGCCGCAGCAATCCCGCCGCAACACGGCACCTCCATTCGGACTACCGTCAGCTTTGCCGGTGCGGCCATCGCAATAATGGCCTTCAGTTTCTCGCGGTAGTGGTCCAGGTCGTCAAGCTTGGGGCATCCTACGACAATCGACCGTCCGTCCAGATAACGCTTGTGAAAATCTGGCACGGCAAAAGGAACGCAGTCCGCGCAAACGACCAGGTTGGAACCCTTCAGGAACGGGGCTCCTGGAGGGACCAGCATCAGTTGGACAGGCCAGTGCGACAACATCGAAAGCTGTTCTGCGGATTGGTCATCAGGACCTGCGGCCGAGGTGCTTGCCACGTTGGCAGGCCTGGCAGCCCGATCCCTTTCGGACGGTGCCATCTGGCGGACCGCCGAACCCGGACAAGCCGCAACGGCGTGCAAACGCGGATGGCCACTCAGGACCGCCGGACTCCTGGCTGCAACCGATCCCGGGGCTGGGCCCGAAAACGCCACGGCCTCAGCCGTCGTCAAAGAGATCGCACCCTGCGGGCACTCGCCAAGACAAGCGCCCAGGCCATCGCAGTACGACTCTGAAACCACGCGCGCCTTTCCATCCACAAGCTGAATGGCCCCTTCGTGACAGGCGTCGACGCAGATGCCGCAGCCATCGCACTTTGACTCGTCGATCCTGATAACGTTTCTAAGCACGTTCGTTGCCTCCGTTAGTCGATACAGGAAGGTCCGACAGATGGGTTGTTGCAAGCCGTTCCCTGATTTGAGTGGCTGCCGCAATCAGTACGCCACCGAACAGACAGTTCCCTGCCGGACAGACCGGATGATCAAAGACGCAGCCGCCTGGGCGTAACGGGCCGTCCACTGCCTCGTAGACCTCCAGAAGCGACATGTTTTTGGGGTCGCGAGCCAGGCGAAACCCTCCTCTGGGGCCCCTGACCGAATCAAGAAGCCCCAGCCTTGCAAGTCGCTGAAGAACCTTGGCCAGGTGGGCAGCGGAAACCGGCAGTTTCTCCACTATCTCGCGTACCGACATCGAGCGATTGTTCTGCTGTCCAAGGATTACCAACGCGTGCAGAGCCATGCTTGCTGCTTCTGATACCCTCACGACCTCGTTCACGGCACCTCCGGAATTTAGGTAACCCGGACCCTTTATAGCCGATTCTATTGATAGTGGTAACCAGGAACCTCGTAAGATATTGAATTTTCAGCCAACTGGCGAAAGCGTCGCCGCGTCTATCGTTCGCCCAGCAACTAAGGGCTACAATCCGCACCAGATGACGGGGTTCCACGACGAATGAACGGCGGCAGGATCGGGGTGTTTGATTCTGGCTTTGGCGGGCTTACCGTCCTGCGATCACTGCGCGAAGTGCTGCCGGAACTGGATTACCTGTACCTGGGAGACAGTGCTCGCACGCCTTACGGGACCCGCGGGTTCGATGTGGTTCACCAGTTCACGCTGGAAGCCGTCGAGATGCTGTTCGATGCCGGTTGCCCATTGATTGTTCTGGCCTGCAATACAGCGTCTTCACGTGCGTTGCGCACGATCCAGCAGCAGCATCTTCCAGCGCATCGGCCGGATCGAAGGGTCCTTGGCGTTGTCAGGCCGTCGGTCGAGGCCCTTGCCGGGCTGCCTCCTGGGGCGCTGCCCGGGGTTACCGTGCCATCGATGGCCGAAGGGGTCGTGGCGATTCTGGGAACGCAGGGTACCGTTGCATCGGATTCCTATCGCATCGAACTCGCCCACCTTGCTCCTGGGTTGCGTTTGTTGCAGCAGGCGTGCCCGATGTGGGTGCCTCTGGTCGAGTCCGGAGAGACTGTCGGCGCCGGTCCGGATTGGTTTCTTCACCGCTATCTGGACCCGTTGCTTGATCGGCCGCAGCCGCCAGACCGGATTCTGCTTGCATGTACTCACTACCCGGTGTTGATGCCTGGAATCCGCCAGATTGTGCCCCCCGGGATAGAGGTGCTGTCGCAGGGACCGATTGTTGCGGGGCGGCTGCATGACTGGTTGATCCGGCACCCGGAGATGGACGAGCGACTTTCCCGAGGCGGCGGGTGCGAGTTCTGGACTACGGATGATTCGTCCAGATTCGACGAGCTTGGCGGGCGTCTGATGGGGCAGTCGATCCGGTCAACGAAGGTGCATATCCCCTGTGGCTAAACGTGATTCCATCCGCCGTGGATCGGAAGCAGATCCATGCCGAGGGCCTTGCGCCAAATTGTTATCCAGCGATGTTGTTTTTCATGTCATCAGCGCGCGACCGGGTTGCCCTCGCGATCCAGTTCGACAATCGGGCCAACCTTCAATGCTTCGAGGTCTGCACGGATGACAGAAGCGTCGCCGACAACGACGATCGCGACATTTTCGGCAGGCAATCTTGCTGCTGCGACCCTTGTCACATCGCCGATCTTGACGGACGAAACCTGCCCAGGGAACGTCTCGGGGGCATTGTCGGGAAGTCCGTACAGGATCACATCGGCAAGCTCGGCAGCGATCTGGCCAGGCGTGGCGAAACGGCGGGCGTAGCCATTCACGATAGAACCGACAGCGTACGCGAGTTCGTCTTTTGTGACCGGGCGCTTGCCGCCGATCTCGGCAAGTTCAGCCAGCATCTCCTTCAGGGCTGCAGCCGTCACCTTGCTCTGGACCGGGGCCGAGGCAGTGAAATCCCCGCCGACGACTCCGTAGTCGAAACGCGTCCTGGCGCCATAGGTGTATCCCTTGTCTTCCCGCAGGTTCAGGTTCAGCCTGGACACGAACTGCCCACCCAGGACAGTGTTCATGACCTCGAAGGTTGCGTATTCGGGTATCGTTCGTTTCACCCCTGGAAGCGTCGCCAGGATGACCGACTGCGCCGCGCCGGGCTTGTCCACGAGGTAGATCGCGCGCGGTTTAGCGGCGGGGGGCGCAGGCAGATCGGCCTTGATCGCCCTGCCCTTCGCCCAGGCCCCGAACGCCTTGCCAAGCGCCTCATCCAGTTCCTTGCGCGTGATGTCTCCGACCACGATCATCTTCGCGTTCGAAGCCACGAACTGCCCGCGCCAGAAATCCTTCACATCCGGCAACGAATATGCCTTCACGGCCTCCGGCGTCCCAAGACCTGGGCGCCCGTAGGGATGGTCTCCGAACACAACCTTCTGCCCGACGGTGTAGGCCACGTATTGCGGTTGATCCAGGACCTGTTTCAACTGGACAAGGCGGCGCGTACGCTGGCGCTCGAGCTCGTCCGCAGGGAAGTCAGGCCGCAGCACCACGTCCGCCATCAACGCCAGCGACTCGTCCATCCGCGATTTCAAGGTCGAAAGATGAGCAACCATGGCATCGGTCGATCCCTGGACCTCCAGTTGGACACCCAATGCCTCGGTCGCATCGGCGATCTGCTTGGACGTCCTGCCCCCGGCGCCCTCCTGCATCAGGGCTGCCACCATGGTGGCCAGTCCGGGTCGTTCGGTCGGCTCGGCCGAGGAACCTCCAGGCAGAACGATCGAGAACGACACCAGGGGCAGCGCGTGATGTTCGACCAGCGTTACATCGAGTCCGTTTGGCATCGAAAACCGCTCGCGCTGCGGCAACTGGAAAGCTGACTCGGGGCCCTTGGACGGCATTTTGGTGCGGTCCAGGCTTGCGGCCTCGCCAGCGTCGGCAGCAGCCAGGGCCGGATCGACAGGAACCACCCGGACGGCCACACGCGGAGCCTTCATGTACTTCTGTCCCGCCGCGTTCACCTTAACCACGTCAAGGTCGAGATAGCGCTGAAGGTCGAAGCGGAAGTTGTCCGGGCTGCCCAGCGAGTGGTAGTAGGCGTTCAGCCTGTCTGCTATTCCGCCGAATCCACCGATGTTCTGCATGGCGCGAACAAAATCGGCCATGGTTGATGTACGTACACGCTCCAGTTCCTCCTGGGTGATGCCATTGGCAAGAAGTTCGGAAAGTACCTCATCGGCAGCCTTCTCGACATCCTCCGTTGTATGCCCCGGGCGTGGTGTCAGCATCATCTGCATGACTCCAGCCACCTGGGACGACATGTGGAATGCAACGGCTTCCTGGGCAATCTGGCGCTTGTAGACCAGTTCCTGGTACAGGCGCGACGTCTTGCCTCCGCCCAGCACCTGGGCAAAGGCGTCCAGCGCGGCGTCGTCGTCATGGAACAGCGGTACGGTGTTCCACGTCTTGTACGTTCTGGGCAACTGCACCCGGTCCTGCACGACAAGGTTGATGTCGCCCGACAGCCGTGGGACCCACTGGTCAACCCGCGACACAGGAGGTCCTGGCGGTATCGCCCCGAAAAATTTTTCCACGAGGGCTTTCGCGACCTTCGAATCGAAGTCGCCGACAATTGCCAGACTGGCGTTATCCGGTGCGTAGTAGGTGCGGAAGAATTCCTTGACGTCATCCATGCTCGCAGCCGACAAGTCCTCCATCGAGCCTATGGTTGGCCAGTTGTACGGATGATTCGGGGGGTAGAGGACGGCCAGGGTCTTTTCCCAGACGGTGCCGTACGGACGGTTATCGTAGTTCTGGCGGCGTTCGTTCTGCACCACCGATCGCTGATTATCAAGCCGCTTTTGCGTCATCGCATCAGGCAGAAAGCCCATACGATCGGCTTCCAGCCACAGAACGCGTTCGAGGTATCCGGCCGGGACCACCTCCCAGTAGCGGGTCCGATCGGTACTGGTGGCGCCGTTGACCAGGCCACCGATATCCTGCAGCGGCTTGAAGTAGTCGTCATCGTAGTGCTTGGAACCTTGGAACATCAGGTGCTCGAACAGATGGGCAAAACCGGTGCGGCCAGGCTTTTCGTTCTTGGAACCAACCTGGTAGTTGATATCTACCGCCACCAGAGGCACTCGATGGTCCTCGACCAGAAAAACGGTCAGTCCGTTCTTCAGGCGTATGACTTCCGGCTTCAAATCGCGGATCGGGTTTTCCATTCTCGGGCTCCCTCTTGATTGGATCGCTTTCCTGGCTGACGCCTTGGATGTTGTCGATACACCTGCGACCAGCAAAACCGCCGCGAATATTACAACGCCCGAACGCATCTCACACCCCCAAACCATGGCAGAGCCCATGAACACAACCGATGCCCATTCATTCCACGGCCTGATCAGCGCAACAGGAACCACAGCAGGATGACGGCCAGGCCAAAGCCTGCGGCAATATACAGCGATATGCGCCGCTGACTGGCTACCGTCGATCGTATGTCCAAAAGCATTTTCGAAAGATTGGGATCGTCGGGTTGCAACGCCGACAACCTTTCCATCACGGAAACCTGCGAACTTGCGGCAGTCGATGCCTGCAGCATCCCGACAAGATGCTGTCCCGTCTTGTGCCGAACACGCTGGGATGCATCACCCGTCAGGCGCGAAGAAAGCCACTCACCCACCGTCGCCTGTGCTGCCATCCAATCGACGTTGGACGGGCGCCATTCAAGAAACCAGTCCGCGACGGCCTTCTGGATTCCGATGTCACTTCCAGTGACTTCCAGCAGGCGATCGATGTTTTCACGAATATCCTCGTGCCGGTCGGCATCGACCAGCCGACCGACTGCCGGCGTCACGACTTCGCGGACCAGCGCCCGAAGTTCGGCATCAAATGGAGGGCCGATGCGCCGTGCCAGCATTGAACCCAGCCTCAGCATCGCGGTCCCTGGCTCGGCCCTCTTGAAACGGCCTTCGAACCACCTCCAGACTTTCTCGCGGGTCGCGTCGTCCGGCATCGTATCAAGAATCGCGGCGCACAATTCCTCCCAGGCTCCCTGGGCAGAATCGTCGTCCAGCTTTTCCAGGGCATCGCGTCTGACAAGCTCTCCGCATCGACGGCCAGCTTCGCCTCGAAGACGGGTCCAGATGCGACGACCGCGACGAACGTTCTCCAGCCACCTGGGTCCCGTTGCCACGATGTCGCGGGTTCGCTCCCATACCTCCAGCAGCAGGCGATCCGGGACGCCCTGCCGGGATTCGTACTGATCAAGCATCGCAACGACGGCACCCGAGTTGCCCGATGCCAAGGCCGCCTCAATCCGACCAAGTGCCACCGCAATCGACTGCCCATAGCCGGGAAACGACATCGCCAGTTCCTCGAACGTCCGGCCAGTTGCCTCACGAGACTTCAGCCAATTAAGGAAAGCAGCCGCGATATCCCTGGACGGAACAGGCCTCGTGACGGCATCAAGGAGGCAGTTGCGAAGATCCTCCGGAATCCCCGGCAACTGGTCCAGTGCAACCGCCGCAGCATCGGCATTGGACAGACGTACGTCACGCGCCGGGGCGTTTCCGTATATTGCGGCGTCAAAGTCCGAGCCCAGCAGCAGACCCGACAGGATTACATCAAGCTTCTGCCGCCGCTGCGACCAGAATGCAGCAGCCGATTCTTCCGCCTTGGCATCGACTCCTGCCAGCGCGCGAACCGCAAGGTCGTCCCGGTTGGCCTGGGCCCTTTCGACCAGCGACTGTGGTGGCTCGACCAGACCCAGTGAATCCGGGTTCCCGCCTGCCTCGCGATAAAGTGCGAACAGCGGCTCCTGGAAAGGATCGCCCAGCCTGACCAGGGGAAGAACCGCCGCGGCACGCTCGATCGCGGCCCTTGCATCCTCCGGATATCTCTTTACCAGGGCAAGACGCGCTCGCAGAGTGGCAGATTCAACCGGAAAGACCCCGCGGCCCAGCAGCCTGTCAAGGATCCGGATCGCCGCCTGGAACGAGCCGGTCCCGGCCTCGATACGGGCCATCTCGAACTCAACCCAGTCGTCGATCATTGAATCCTTGGAGAGGATGTCGGCCTGGACGGCTACGGCTCGGGCAGTAAGGACGCGTGCGACCTCGGCGGTCTGGGAAAGTTCCCTTGAGGCGGATGCCGGCTGGTCCCTGGCAACCAGTTCGCCACCCAGAACATCCGTGATCTCCTCGTGAAGGCTCCACAGGCGCTTCAGGTCGTCGGTCAACAGGCTGGAAGCTCCGTAAAGTGCGTCGAGATAGCGCACTTCCAGCCCCGAACGTACTTCATGGACGAATGCAAGATCCAGGTCGCTGTCGCACCAGCGTTCCAGAAGGTCCAGCAGAACTGGCAAACGCTCGTCACGAGGGCCCATCTCGAGAATCTGTCTTGCCAGGCCCATGGCAGACCTTACTGGCGGGACCGGAGCCGATTTGACGAAGGCCTCGGTCTCACGAATGGACGACTCCAGAAAGTGCCGGCGGACCCTGTTTGCGTGCAGCAGATCGACAAGCCGCCACGCCTGGATTCGCGCGTCTGGATACAGCAGCGAAATCAGGGGCAACCAGACGTGGGTGGCGGCATCGAGTGCCGGGTTGACAAGCTCCTCGGGCAGTTCCAGCAGGTTGCCCGCGCGGTCGATCGCATCCTGCAGCAGCAGAAAGAAGGTCCTGGCGGCCTCCTGCCAGCCCTCGAACGGAAGCCCCAGTTCGGCCGACTCTCGCAGCCGGTTACTCAAGCGGGCAAACTCGGACGAGGAGGGACCCATCTCCATGGACTGGGTTGCGGCAACGACTTCAGCCAGAAGTTGCTTGCCTGGGTATTGAAGCTGTCCCTGTCTCATGCCGTCCCTGGTCCCATAAAGGCGGACTGCTGCCTGGCTTGCGTGCGCAGGATAGCCGGGAAGGGATAATGGGTAAAGCGGTCATACAGTCTGTGGTAGAATCCCGCCCATCGTACCCTCCCTGGTGTGCCGATGCGCATCTGCCCCGAGTGTAAACTACGAAACGAAGAGAGGGTTTGCCCCGTCTGCCGAATCACCACCGTCGATGAGGCTGCCATGTCCGGGCAGGACCTTGTCGGCAAGGTGTTTGTCGAAAGGTACGAGGTTGTCGAATTGCTGGGACGCGGCGGCATGGGCGCCGTTTACAGGGCCCGCCACGTTGCCATGGACTCGATGGTTGCCCTGAAAGTCCTGCGCCGCGAGGCCTCCAGCGACATGGACTCGATCGAGCGGTTCTATCGCGAGGCACGTTCGGCAAGTCGTTTGCAGCATCCAAACACGATCAGGGTCTTCGATTTTGGCCAATCCGAGGACGGACAGCTTTTTCTGGCCATGGAATTCCTGGACGGTCATACCCTGCGCGCGGAACTGAGGCGCGTTGGTCGCATGGAGGAATTCCGGGTCCTGCGTATCGTCGAGCAGATTGCCCGCTCGCTGGGCGAGGCCCATTCCAAGGGGATCGTTCATCGGGACATCAAGCCGGAAAACATCATCCTGACCGAAATGATAGGCCATCCCGATTTTGCCAAGGTGCTGGACTTCGGCGTGGCGCGTACGATCGCCGGCGAGAGCCTGACCCGCACGGGGCTTGCGATCGGAACTCCGGCATACATGAGCCCCGAGCAGGCGCGTGGCGAGAAGGTCGATGGCCGGTCGGACCTGTACGCACTTGGTGTGATGATGTTCGAGATGGCGGCAGGCGTCCCGCCGTTCGAGTCCGGCACCCCGATGCACATGATGTTGAAGCATCTCAGTGAACCCCCTCCTCGTTTGGCGGAGGTTTGCGGGGATTGTGTCTCACCCGAGTTCGATGAACTGGTGGCTCAGTTGCTGGCCAAGACTCCTGAAGAACGACCAGCCGATGCCTCGGTATTGCTTGACTGCATTTCGGGGTTGCGCTCGGGGGGCTACATTCAGCGCGAGTCCTCCGTGACCCTTTCACTGGGCAAGGATTCGCCAACCCCCATCCGAAACGGTTCGGCCTTTCTTGGGCAGCGAGACAGCCGGCAGGTTTCCAACTCGAGTTCGCATTCGAGTGATCATTCATCCCAGCGTGTTGCCGGGACGCCTCCCTCATCGAAACAAGCCTCCGGGCAGTCTGCGGCGGCCGGTTCTGATGGACCGCGAGCTGGTTCAAACGATCAAGGTCCTTCGGTTTCTGGCGGTCGCCATTCTGGCGGCAATTCCTCGATGCCAGCGGCCTCCAGCCGGGAATGGCTGATGCCAGTCCTGGTGGGTGGTGGGATAGCGATTGTCATTGCTGCGGGGGCTGCGGCCTGGCTGATTGGCCTTGGCCCGTTGGCCGAAGATGGGGTCAAGGCCGATTCGTCAACTGCCCAGGTGCCTGCTGCAAACCCGGTTCCTGGAACTGTGCCGGCGGCGCCCGTCCCCACGGCATTGCCGAAGATTGCGGATGCACCAACTGCCCCGCCCCCGACGGCAGTCGTTCGGCCGACATCCAGGAAGGCTCGCTTGTCTGGTACCCCGGAGGGAGCCAGGGTATTGCGACTTCCCGAGGCCACCTACATGGGAAAACTCCCTATGGATGTCGAGGTAGCCCCGGGTGACATGGCCAGGATCCGCATCGAGGCTGCCGGTTTCCGTTCCCAGGACCTCGAGTTTTCATACGATGAACTGCTGCGTCAACCCGAGCGGACGGTCAAACTGCTGAAGAAATCGGCCGCAGCCAAGACCGACGACTGGGACCTCTAGCAAACTTGATTTGGCGGGTCATGCCTGCGACCGGTGGCGCCTATCTGACTCGATATATATCGCAGCGATTGTTCGAGATGCCTTCCAGATCCTGATTGTCCAGAAACAGGCCTCCGCGCCGGTTTCCCGAACAGATATTTCCGGACAGACCAGGCTTGGCGTTGTTCAGAACGGCCATTCCGTACTGGCCGTTGGACGCGCATGTGTTTGCACGCGCCGCGCCACCCGATTCCTCCAGCCAGACAATCCCACCTTTGCCATTTGAATTGCTGACGTTTCCATCCAGCGTGGGACGTGCCGTGCCAGCCAACTTGACCCCGTGCAACGCGTTTCCAACGAACTCACATCCGGTCACGGTGCCCGATGTGTCCCCCTGCATCGACAGGCCCTCGCCACCCCGCTTAGAGGCGTCGTCCCTGAATCCTCCGGAAACCCTCAGCCCCCGGAAGTCGATCTCGCCTCCATCGACCAGGATGACACGCGCCCACCGTCCTCCCTGGTGCTCGACCGACAGGTCGTGAAGAAGGAATGGGCCCTTGCCGACAAAGCGAATCACATAGTCTTCCGAATCGCCGACGATCGAGGTTGAACCCTTGCCGTCACCCATGAGATTTATGGCTATCGTAATGTCCAGCGGCTTCACAAGGCGGTGCATGCCGTCGGCCAGATGAATCACCGAGCCAGGCTTGGCACGAGCCACCGCATCATGAAGGCTTGTGAAATCACCCTTGCCGTCAGGCGAGACCACTATGGCGCGCGTATCGCCATTCGGCTTCCTTCTGGACTTGTCAACGGACGACGGCTCGGATTGCTGCACCCTGGGCGTTGCCGGCGCAGCCTCGATCCTGGCAGTAGATGGAGCCGACTGAACCGGGGCGGCCTGGACTGGCGCAACTGGAACAGGCGCAACAGGCGCCGCAGCTCCCCTGCTGGATGAAAGCACCAACGGGCATTTGTCCTTGACCCGACCGATCATGTCCAAGGCCTTGTCGCGCGCCTTTTCCGCAACCATCTCCATCGGAAAACGGTCAATCTCGATGCGGGCCTCGGTGCATCTGGACAGGTTCGCCAGGCTGACCGCGCGGTAGATTTTGGCGTATGGGGTCGTGTACACGGTGATCGATTTTGCAAAAAGTTCACTAGCGGCAGTCCAGTCCCCGGCGTCGAAATGATCCTTTCCCTTCTTGTAAAGGGACATCGCCGCCTTTTCCTCATCGGACTTCTCGGCGGCCAGCAAGGCCGCGCAGGGCAGCATGCTGACAAGCACCAGGGTGGTCATAAGTGCGCGCATGCTCGGACCTCCCACTGCACGGGTTCCGACCAAAGTCGGTATCTAGCCGTTCTTTCGAGCAAATTCCTCCATGAACTCGGTCAGCACGGTTACTTGGTCAACAGTTACGGCATTGTACATGGAAACACGGATGCCGCCGAGATCGCGGTAGCCCTTCAGGCCGACCATCCCTGCCGATTTGGCTTCCTTGACGAACCGGTCGTCGAGATCGCTCGATGGCAGGTGAAAATCCACGTTCATAACCGAGCGGTGCAGTGGCTCGGAAACGTAGCCCTTGTAGAATCCGGCGTGTCGGTCGATGCAGCCGTACAGCATTTCGCCCTTGCAAAGATTGGTGGCCTCGATCGCGTCCAGGCCGCCGATCTCTCGGTTGTAGGCCAGGATGTTGCGCAGGACATAGATCGACCATGTTGGCGGCGTGTTGAACAAACTGTTGTTGTCGGAGTGGGTGCCGTACTTCAGCATCGTGGGCAGGGACGGGTTGCACGACGCAAGCAGGTCGTCCCGGATGATCGCGACGACAAGGCCCGATGGTCCCAGGTTCTTCTGGGCCCCGGCGTAGATGAATCCGAATGGCTTGACGTCGAACGGCCGCCACATGAAGTCGGAAGACATGTCGCAAGCAAGCGGAATGTCGCCGGTATCAGGGAATTCCCTGAACTGGGTCCCGTAGATGGTGTTGTTGCTGGTGAAGTGAACGTACGTGGAATCGGGGTTCACCACGATCTCGTTTGCAAAAGGCAGCCGCCGGAAGCCGTCGGCCTCGGTCGAGGCAATGCAACGGGCCGCGTCCTTGTTGACAATCTGAGCTTCCTTGAACGCCTTCTTTGCCCACGAACCAGTGACGATGTAGTCGGCCTTGCGCCCGCCCCACAGCAGGTTCATCGGCAGCATGCAAAACTGCAGGTTACCTCCGCCCTGCAGCAATAATATCTTGTAGTTATCAGGCACCTTCAGCAGTTCCTTCACCAGGCCGATGGCCTCGTTATGGACGGCCTCGTATTCCTTTGAACGGTGCGAGATTTCCATGACGGACATGCCGGTTCCTGCAAAGTCCAGCATCTCGTCGCGCGCCCTTTCAAGGGGGGGCAGCGGCAGGCCTGCAGGCCCAGCGTAGAAATTGATTACGCGCTTCGACATCGTTCAACCCTCCGAGTTGGCCCGAATTCCCGTGTCCAACATCGTAGCCGAATGGCACGCCAAGGCAAGAGCCGGGATCGTCGGTACTCATGGTCGCAGCCCTCATTAGTGTCATTGGCGCCATGGAAGACGACGACGCAAAAAGTGACGTTCCCTATCGCCAGATCCAGGCGGGTCTTGACCGATCGGTCCAAGTAAAGCAACATGAATCGGCGAAAGCAGTCCGTCCGTTTCGGGGGGGGTATGATCGTTCTTGGTTCATTTCTGCGCCGCGAGGAGTTGGCGGAACTCCTGGGTCGCGCTCTGGAGGATCGTTTTACTAGCGAAGACGCCTTGCGTCTGAAGGCATTGGTGAACTTCAATGCCTTTGCTGCGCGGACCTGGTCGGAGCTCTTTGCGGCCGAGTTGTTTCGCGACTTGTACGCAATCCAGTTGCCTTCCCGACAGGCCTCGTGGAAGGGAACCCTGAAGGACCTAATCGCGTCAAATCCACCTGTCATGAATCCGCGTATCGAGGAGTTGCTGGCCAGGTACCAGCAGTTCCCCGAGGACTTCTATCGCGACACCCCTTACGACGGCACGATATTCACGGTCGGTGAGCCCCCATGTTATGCCGGATCCAGGCGCATCAAGAGGGTCAGGCGTATCGCCGAGAAATCGGCCCGGCGTCTGGTTGACTATATGTACGATCAGATTCGCCAGCGCGCTGACGAACTGGCTACCGAACGCGCTGATCGGCTGGGTATTCCGAAGGACCAGTTGATTACCTCCCTCGAGGAGATGGACGCCGAGTTTTCACACGCCGAAAGGCGCGTTCTGAAGTCCATTCGCGAACATCTGTTCGTCGCCGCGATGCCCCATTTTCACATTGATGACGTGGTGGGTGTCAGGGTGCTGGCAGACCCGGGTCTTGCCGACAGGTTCCAGACATGGCTCGCAGACAGGCGGGACCTTTCGATCGTTGACGAGAAGCATTTTTCGGGGAAGTTCCAGGGGCGGAACATGGTTGTTGCGTACCGTCTGCCGCTGGATCGGTTGCGAGGTGTCGTACCGTCCGGTGATGCCGCCGAACGGATGATTTCGCGCGGTGTGGCATCCAGCGTGCCGGAACTCCAGTCGATGTACCTGGAGTTCCTGAATCGGTCCGAGGGCCACGTCAGATTCGAGGTCCTGCTGATCGACTACGAACACCTGCTGGAATCAGAGATCGGTCGCAGCATGCACGAGGCTCACGTCCTGGAGCAGCGAGAGAATCAGGTCTACAAGGGGCGTCTGGCGTCGAACGTCGAGGCCCTTATGAACTGGCTGTTCGCCTTTGCGCTGTCCCCCAGTACAACGTTCGACGAACTGCCAATCGTGATGCGAGGGACGTATCTGCCGGACTATTTCGACAGGATTCACCGCCGTCTGTACGACTATCCCCACGGTCCGCATGGGCTGACGATGTAGGGCATTACGCATCCTTCTGACGTATTCGCCCGAAGCGCGCCAGGGTTTCAATCCACGGGAACACATGGAAGTCCTTGGGCCCTTGATAGATGGCCAACGCGCGATCTCGGGGTGTGGTGAAAGTCTCGATCTCCGCAGTCAGCGGCGACCAGTGGTGTGTGGCCTGGACGAATGAACCTATGTCGCAGCGGGCGAACTCGTCGGTACGCTTGTTGCGAACCCTGGTGGCATGGCCCACGGCCTCGTCTATCGGAACCTGGGTGTCATGGGTCAAGCCGGGAACCTGGTGTTCGTGCATGAAATACAGCCATTCCAACAACTCGGGAACGCGATCATGCGAGACCTGTCCCCTGATGGAAGAAGTTGGTACCCACGGCACGAACTGGCCGTCCCGGTGCAGCGCAATCGCGCGTTCAAGCGTCAGCGAGTGAGCCCCTCCAAGGGCCTCGACAAACAGCCGGGAATCAAGGAAGACCTGCAGCGACCTGAGGAACAGGTCGACGATTTGCCTGGAATAGCTGGCCTGGTATGTCTTCAGGAAACGCTCGCCTTCCACCATGGCTCGCAGCATCTTTTCGGTACCGCAGGTGCCATGAACAGATCCGTTTGAGGCTGAAAACAGCAGGTTTCTCCCGACAAAACGTCCCAGGATCTTCTGCTGGTCAGGCGTCCCGCCACGAAGGAAGGATTCCGCCAGCAGGCCGTTCGCGCAGCCCTGCGAATATCCAATCCACGCCCATGGACCGTCGACAGCAGAGATCGCCCGCAGGATCGCCGAGGCATTGAATTCCAAACTCTTGAACAAGCCGGTATTCGCTCGAACGACCTGCACGCCGCGTTGCTTTCCAAGACGACGGTAGGCGTCCTCCAGTTCGCGACCCTTGGCTCCGTCGGTTATCACCCCCATCGCACTTACGATGGTCAGGTCATATCGACCCTCAGGCTGTTCCACAAGCAGCCTGACCAGCGGATCGGCCTTCAGTACTGCCCGATCCTCGGGCACTGCGTAAATGGTATCGATGACCGCGTCGACAAGTTCAGCCTCGGTCTTCGGTATGGGTGCTCCCGAGACGATCTCCATCCATCCGCGAACGTCGTCAACGTCCTGCTGAACGTTACGCACCACCGACAGGACCTTCAGAGCCTCCTCGTTTCGCCGCCAGAAATCCTTCATCCATGGGCGCATGAATCCTGTGGGAACCTGATTCAGGAACGCGGCGCACGCCGCAAACGAGTCCCGGTAGGCCAAGCGGGCCTGTTCCTGGGATGCCCCATGCGTCTCGTGTTTATCAAAGCGCAACCGACGCGCAAGACGGTCAGAAGCAGCGACGGCGGCGAGGGCATCGGATTCCAGTTGCTTTGCCGGGCCGGCCGAAATGCGCAACGGCGGGGCGACGACGTGGTGCACTTCGCGAAGATGCGCGCGCCGGACCAGGTAAGGGCTGGCCCCTGCGATGATCTGATCGGCCAGTTGAGACAACGCCTCGTAATACGAGGCCCGCACGTGGCGTCCCCCGGCCATGTAGTCCGCAAGACGTGGAACGTGCAATCCCAGCTTGTCTGAAACCAGGGCTGGAATGTCCAGAGGCTCCTTCATTCGACGCTGACCCTGGTTCAGGAACGCCATCAAAACGCCAGCCAAAATGCGAGGCGTCTGCTGGCTCATCTCGACCAGCACGGCTCGAAGGAAATCACCGGGGCGCGAACAAACCAACTCCAGCAGCAGACGGTTGTTCAACTGGGACTGAAGCCCCAATGCCTGGTCCGACAGGCCTGCCTGAAAAAGCACGGCCACGTCCACCGGTCCCAGCGCACATGCAGGCTGATCAATCCCAGATGACTGCTCCAAATCTGGAAGCGGCCCGATGACCGATCCCAGGAATCCGCCTACCGTGGCAGATTGGGCCGCCATGGCCAGCGCTCCCAGTTCGGCATCAATGCGTGCCACGGCGCGCTTGGCCATCCTGACGTACTTCAGGCGTCGGACCAGCGAATCCTCCCAGCGCCCGGATATGCGCTGTAGAACCCAATCAAGCTGAGCCAGACTCAACTCGGGGGCCAGGCCGGTAATCTGAATCTGGAGAGACTCCGAGCAATTCAGGCGTTCGGCTGCGCTGTAAATCTCGGACGCGGAAGGCAGGCCAGCCACAGCATCGAAAAAACGCGGATCAAGGTCGATCGGCGGTTCTTCCACAGGTGCAGTCCTCGAATGGGGCTTTCCAGGGCGCACCACAAGATCTGCAAAGCGCAGTACCCGATCAACCTCATAGTCGGCATCCAGATCGGGCAAGGCGTCTGCAACAAGGGCCTTCGCCTTGCGAAGATTGATGCCGCGACCTTCCGTGACGTCGCGAATCATGGGTTCCAGCCGTGTCGCAAGGGACGTGTCGTTCACCATGAAGCGCGAAATCAGGTTCGCAATCTTTACGCGAGGAATTGCGTCCCCTGCGACGCGAATTCCTTCCTTCTGGAAATGGTTATGTCCCGTGCGCAATGCATCACGGGCTTTGACCACAAGCCGGGACAGGTCATTGTCGAACAGTTCCAGCACGCTTGCCAGAATATCCAGGCCCTCGCCAGACACAGCCAGTTCACCCAGGGTTGACGGGGCATGGCCCTCGACGAGAAGGGTCATCCAGTCGATCCCGGTAGCGCCGGTGTTGCCAGCATCAACAATGGTAGTTCGGCCGCCAGGGCTGACATTGACAGCCAGTCGTCCGCGCCTCAAGGGGGGCGAATCCAGCGTCACCAACCGCCCATCCTTGGAGGACACCTGAATCGGTCGATCATGCAGATCCCATCCGAGGTCGACAGTGAATGCACCCAGGCCCTCTGACGATATCTGGCCCTTGCGCCACAAGGCCGACAGCGAAGCACCCTCCGGGATGTCAAGCCGACGCCCGTCCAGCATGACCGAGGCTCGCTGCAGGACCAGGTCCAGCCGCCCCTTGGGCTCGACACGAAACTCCGATGCACCGGCGGCAGGAATGTACACGCCAGCCGAAAGATCAAAACTGGCACTGGCATCAATGACGCTGATCAACGCCGGATCATCGATATGCAGCTCCGGAACCGGCGCAATATCGACGCGAGCCTGGTGTCTTACAATGAATCCGCCTCGGACGATCGCCCGCCACAGCCCGGCCTTGAAAGGTTTCAAGCGAGCGTTAACGATGCCGTCGCGCAGCTCGATGCCAAGGCCCGCATTGCCCAGCCTGAGTTCATCCTGGCGCGGCATGGAGACGCGAGCCTCGAACCCTACGCCGTCCCGTCGCAGCTGTACGTCCAGCCCGCCCCGGCCCCATTCAAAGTCGATTCCACCCGACGGCGCCACGTCCTCCACACGCATTCTTACTGCCGAGGATCCATGCACAAGCGGATGCGTCGAACACGAACTCCCTTCGAAGAACGGCAGCGACGATCCAGGCAGAACATCGATTCCCAACGAACCCGACGCCATGCGCGGCCAGACAGCGTCAACCACGTCAAAGTCGGCATCAAGCCGCATCCTGCTGCGGGCCTTGACACAGCCATCCTGGAAATCGATGGCTAGGTCCGGGATATCGACGTGCAAACTGTCCTCTTCCTTCCGGCAAGTGAAGCACGCGCCGATCCGACAGACTTCGGGAAGGACGCCACGCAGTTCCAGTTCCGTGCGATCCACGAGGCTCGCCCGAAGTCCAAGCTCGGGTAGAGCACCCTCCCCTTTCAGCTCGCCCTCGGCAGATTCCAGGGCGCCCCACGCGACCTTCAGGAAAGCAAGACGCTTGATGCGCTCGGAATGAAGCACCCCGGTGGCAAGCGGTTCACCAGAAAACAATCCATCAAGCGATGCGTGAAGGATTGGAAGAACCGTTGAAGGCAGGACCACATCCTCGAAGGGCCAGGTGACCCGGTCCATCAGCCTGACCTGGCCCGTGAAGGCAAGTTCCAGCTCCCATCGGGATTCCGAGGAATTCCACCTTGGCTTTCCGACGATCCTCGATAGATGCACTTCTCCGGGTTCCAGCGCTCCGTCAGAAAGAGCCTTTCCGACCGCATCAATCTTGGTGCGTGCAAGTCTGACAAGCAACGGAGCCAGGCCACCCGGATTACCAAGGGACGTTCCGATGGCATCGGACACTCCGGAGGCCTGCAGCGCTGCCGCCCCGACTTTTCGCAGCGACAGAGCCAGTGGTGATTCCCACGCACGCCGCGCGGCAATAAAGGTCCTGTCCTCGAAAAGCTGGCGCAGGCCAACCAGTGCCTGAAGCACGTTAGGCAGAACGATCGATGGCCTGAAGTCGATATGCAGCGACCGTATGATTGGTCCATCGGACCAGTCTCCGCTGTCGGGTTTTCCGAAAGCGACGCGCATGTCGGCGCGGGTATGCGGGGCGACAACGACGTTGAAACCGGCGCCATCGGCTAACGGAAATGTGTGGGTATTGCACGAAAGAAGAACCGTCAATCTGGCGAATCCTTCATGGACAAGGCGTGCATCGACGTCCCGCAACAGCAGTCGTGCGACTTCTGGCATTCTGAATGGAGCGAATGCATCATCGGCGTAGATCGTGTCCGAACCAAGGGCACGACCAAGCGTCGCCTCGACTAGAGGGCCGTCGCCAGTACGGGTTCGCTCGACGGAGGCCTTCACGCGCACGTATCCACGTTCCTTCGATGGCAAGTTGAAAACCCCACTCAGACGACTGCGAGTCTATATCATTCGAAACGTACGGGTGCATTCACGGACATGGCCGGTGCGTTGACGCGTTGCCGGCGCTGCACGAAAATGTCTTTGCGTGAGCCAGTGCCTATCGGACCTGCGATCTGCGTGTGCCGTTTTCGAGGGGGGGGTGATGCCTATTGTATCCCTGCAGATCGGCATCCTGCTGCCGATGCTGATGTTAGGGCTGTCCTTGACCGCTGGCTGCAATCGTGGCCTTGGCCGAGGCACTCCTCCGCCGGTTTCGTGCACACCGGCGTGCTTTGATCGCGATTGCGGCGATGACGGTTGCATGGGCTGGTGCGGAGAATGTCCCGAGGGCAGGACCTGCAACGTAATGGTCGGCCGCTGCGTGGGCGGCGACGAGGACCTGGTGACAGGGCGGATTGAATTCGAGTATCGACCGGGCATCATCCAGCCAGATGGAGGCGTCGTTCTTGGAGATCCGGAAGTGCTGCCGGCCAGGAACATGTGGGCGATGGTCACTGATGCCACAGGTGAAGTTCTGGGCGCCCGCGAGGTTCTGGGGGACGACGGATCGTTCGCGGTACCGGTTGCCAGGGCGCTGACTGGCAGCGAGCGCCTCGTCTTTTCGGCACTATGGTCTCGCGAGAACGAGATTCGTCTTGCGGTCCTGCGCCGTAATCCGACCTTCAATCCGCTCGACCCGCTGCCGGTCTGGGCCTGGACAAGTCAGGTACCAGCCGGAGGGGATGTGGGTAGCATCACGGTGGGCGAAAGTGATGGGTCCGGCGCGATGTTCCTGTATCTGATCAACCGCAGGGCGCAGGATTCGGTTCTGGAATCCGTGCTCGCCAGCAGTGATGCGAATTTGATACACCTGGCTATCCTGTGGGCGCCAGGAGCATCCGGCATTTGCGGGGCCTGCTTCTCGCAGGACACCTCTCCAATCATCAAGCACGATGAAACCGTTCAACTGGACCTGCCGACGGTGCAAATGAGACAGTCGATCTTTATCGATGATGGTTTCGGCGGTTCGGGTGCCTGGGGATTTCCCGTGTTGCTGCACGAGTTCGGGCACTACGTCGCACTGAACTACTCGCGCGACGATTCCCCCGGGGGGCCTCACTACGTTGGACAGAAGCTTTCGCCGCCGTTCGCGTGGTCCGAAGGCTGGGCGTCATTCTTTGGGGCAATGACGGCGACCCAGTGGTTCGCAAGGCCCGAACCCGTGTACTGGGATATCCAGGGTGGCGAGTCGTTCTGGATTGATTTCGATTCCGGTATGCGCTGGAACGGCACATCGATCGGCATGCCCAGCCTTGGCGCCGGCCCCAAGCAGGACCTGGACGAAAGCTTTGTCACCATGGCGTTGTGGAACCTGTGGGAGGGACGAAGCGGGGTCGAACTGGACGACGGTTCCGGGCTTTCGGCGGACTCGATCATGAAGGCTGTCTCCTCCAAACGGTTCCGTTACAACGACCGTGGCTTTGTCGCAGGTTCGGACCTGGTGGATTTTCTGGATTCCGCCGCATGCCTGGATCCTTCGCGCGCAGCGCTGTTACAAGGTCGCAGTACAGATGATCTGCGCTTCCCGTGGGATGGGGATCCGATATGCGCCGCTGATGAAATTGCCAGACAGCCGATCCTTGCTGCAGCAGGTCAGGCGCGGGGGCGGCCGCTTCCGCCCCTGGGGATCGAACTGCAGGTTGATCGACAGCCTGCCGGTTTGCGCGTTCATGCCAGGGCAGTAGAGCGCGGCCCAATGCCAGGGCCGGTGAAACTGGTCGTTGAATGGCATGGCGGGCAACTGGAGGCCGATTCGATTCTCGCCCAGTCAATTACATCGATTACAGTTGACGGTCCGCCTGAAACGACGTTGACCCTGCCGCCGGATGCCGGCTTGATAACTGCCCGAGCCTCATCCAGAGGTCACGGCTGGGGTGCCGCTGCCCAGGCATCCTGGCCCGTATCCGCTTCCCAGGCTCCCGCAGCCCCAAAATGGATACCGATTCCGCGTACCACCCTTTCAGGTGTTTCAATCGACACCGCTGTCTCGCTGGATCCGTAGTCCGTCAGGAAGGACGCACGATCCAGCAGCGCTGCATGTGGTCGGGGAAGAAGGACAATTTCGATTGCCGTAAACCTTCCACGCCCATGTCCTGTTCGCGGTCGATCCAGACGACCGACGTCGGGGCGGTACGGGCGAACTCCCTGGACAGCATCTGGTAAGCGCCATCGTGTTCGGGATAAGCCTTTTCGTAGTGCACGACCAGGGTGTCGTCGGACATCAATTCCCCAAGTGTCATGCCAACAATTCCACCCTGGGCTCGCAGGACGAATGAGGACTGGCCCAGTGCATCCATGTGGCCGAGGCAGGTGCGCAGCGCCTCGACCTCGTAGTCCAGGCGCGGGTCCTCCTCGCAGCCATGTGACACGCACCAGTCGTCCAGAAATCCCAGGCACTCGGACATGTTCGCCGAATCAACCTTGTCGAACGACCACGATGCATTGCGCAGGAACCTGGCTACATGGTTGCGCTTGCGCGCAAATTTCTTGCCTGGAAACTCAGCCAGGTCCTCCCTGCGGTAGACGTAGTCGTCATTCGATTGATCAGGTTCAAACCGGAAACGCGAATCCTTGTCCAGCATGACGCGAACTGCTTCAGGGACAAAATCCACGCGAGGCTCGGACCCAAGGTCGTCCAGACGGCGAAAGCAGGCCTCGATGACTTCTGCAGATCCTGAAGGGCCGATTGGGCAGAGAAATCTGTCCTGACCATGTTCCCGATATCGCACAAGAATCCAGTCCTCAAAAGGGGCCCAGCGACTCTCGTTCCAGGACCTCCAGCAGAACTGCGTGGCGAATGAGTATTCACACAGGCGAAACGCCGCCTTCCGGAAGGCGGTCTCCAGCAATGGACGGTCCTCCAATTCAAAATGACGGAAGGACTCGTGGGCAACAGGCAGAATCATATGGACTCCCCGGCATGGCGCGCAGGCCGCAGCACCATTGGAACGTTTCCTGGCATCGCGTTGAACCCCAGTCGTTCGTAGAAGCTCGTCGTGCCGGGCTCGGCTATCAGGCCAACCCACAGGATGCCAAGGTCGATGCACCGGTCGCGCAGGTGCGCCACAAGCCGGCCTCCTATGCCCTTTCCTCGGAAATTGCGCAGCACCACGACGTCCTGGATATAGGCGTCCGAAAAACCGTCGCTGAGGACGCGGCCCATTCCAACCAGATCCCGACCTGCCCAAGCCGAGGCCACCATGAAGGACCCCTTCAGCAGCAGGGGGATCGCAGCCGGGTCGTCAGAGTCCTTCCACCACCCGCCATCACGATACAGCCTGACAACTGAGTCCACCGGCAGGCTGCAGTCGGTCTCGATTCTGACGTCTGATTGTGCCTGCATTGCAGTCCCCCGGGGACGAAAAACCCTTCATACACATGGCGGATGATAGGACCGATGGACCGGGAGTCAAGGCAGGCCGTCTTTCCGTTGACTTTGGATGGTGATTCAAGTTAAACGATGACGCTCGGTTGGCGGCGCGTCCTTGGATTGCAGACGTCCGCGCCGATGGCCCTTCGACCAGGGATTTTGACGGGAAGGTACTTAATGAAGACGTACGAACCGGGTCAGATTCGCAATGTCGGACTGTATGGCCACCAGGGTACCGGCAAGACGACCGTAGCCGAGGCGATGGCGTTTCTGGGCAAGGCCACGACCCGGCTGTGCAGCGTGGTCGAAGGCAATTCGAATTTCGATTTCGACGGCGAGGAAATCCGTCGCAAGTCGTCAATGTCAACTGCGGTAGGCTGGGCCGAGTGGGGAAAGAATCTGGTCAATATCATTGATAATCCGGGCGACACGAATTTCGCGGCCGAGTCCGTGATGTCCCTGATTGCTTCGGATCTTGGCGTCATCGTGGTCAGCGCCGTGGACGGTTTTCAGGTCGGCACCGACAAGGCGTTCCAGTTGCTTCAGGAGGCCGGGCTTCCTACCGTCATCCTGATTACGAAGGTGGACAAGGAGCGCTCGGACTTCGCGAAAACGCTGGCACAGGTCCAGGAGGCTTTTGGCGGGGCCGTGGTTCCCGTGGCTCTGCCCATCGGAACCGAGGCCGCCTTCAACGGCGTCGTTGATCTGGTGTCTCGCGAGTCCCGCAGCTACGCGGCCGGTCCGAACGGGACGAAGGGCTCGGTTCCGGACAGTCTTGCTGATGCAGTCGCCTCGGCCCGCGAAGTCATGGTCGAGAAGCTCGCCGAGCAGGACGACGAGCTGATGATGAAGTACCTGGACGGCGGCGAGCTGTCCATCGATGACGTGCGGGTCTGCCTGACCAAGGGGCTAAGGAACTGTGGCGTGGTTCCCGTGATTCCTTGCAACGCCTCTACAGGCGCCGGTATCGACATTCTGATGGACCTGGTCACCACATTTGGGCCCAGTCCTCTTGACCGGAAGACCTTCAAGACGAAGAAGGACGAAGTCGAGACGCCGGTCGTTGTCTCGCCGACCGGCACTTTTCTGGGTTACGTTTTCAAGACCACGGTTGACATCCAGACCGGCAAGATCACGATTTTCCGCGTTGTTTCCGGCTCGGTTCCTGCCGATGGCTTCCTGAACGTAAATACCGGAGTTCGCGAGCGTTTCGGGGGCATTGGAAAGCTGCTTGGAAGGAAGTTCGAGAGCATCACGACCGCGGTATGCGGCGACATCGTCGCCGTGGTGAAGCTGAAGGAGACGCGCACCGGCCAGACCCTGGCGACCGACAACTCGCTGGGCGAGATGGTCACGATGGCCCTGCCGCTGCCCTGCATTTCCTATGCGGTCAAGCCGCGCAGCCAGGGCGACGAAGACAAGGTATCTTCGGCCGTCCAGAAGCTGGTCGAGGAGGACGTCGGCCTGACCTTGTCCCGCGACGAGGAATCAAAGGAGTTCCTGCTGCACGGCCTTGGTCAGGCGCATATCCAGACTGCGGTCGACAAGCTGAAGCGTAAGTTCGGCGTCGATGTCGAAATGAAGCTGCCCCGCATTCCTTACCGCGAGACGATTCGCGGCAGCGTCAAGTTCGTCGAAGGCAAACACAAGAAGCAGTCCGGCGGGCGTGGCCAGTTCGGCGTCTGCTATATCGACATGGAGCCCCTGCCCCGCGGGACAGGCTTTGTGTTCGAGGATGCGATCTTCGGCGGATCAATTCCACGTCAGTTCATCCCCGCGGTCGAGAAGGGGATCCGCGAATGCCTTCACAAGGGCGTCGTTGCCGGATACCCGGTTGTGGACTTCAAGGTTCGGCTGGTTGACGGCAAGTACCACGACGTCGATTCGGACTCACGCTCGTTCGAAATGGCTGGTTCACGCGGATTCAAGGCGGCGTTCAAGCAGTGCCGGCCAACAATCCTTGAACCCGTGATGACCGTTACCATCGTCATTCCCGACGAGTGCCTGGGCGACATCATGGGCGACGCATCGTCCAGACGTGGCCGCATTCTCGGCACCGACGCCAAGGGGCGCAACCAGGTAGTCAAGGTATCGGTCCCGATGTCGGAAGTCCTGACTTATGCGTCCGATTTGCGCTCGATGACCTCGGATCGAGGCAATTTCACGATGGAAGTGTCCCACTACGAGGAACTTCCCCAGAATCTTGCAGACAAGCTTATCCAGGAAGCCAAGCTGGAGGAGGAGGAGGAATAGTCCTCCCGTTCGTCATCAGGCTGCTGCCTTGCCCATCCTGGATGCCGGGAGGAATACGTGCTGCGCCTGGATATCATTCCAATCCAACTTGAAGACCTGCCGGAAAGTGTTCGGGCAATCGTATCTCCCGACGCATCCTTGGAACTTCGGATGCAGATGGCCCGCGCCGCAGTGCCCTTGCCACCGGACGACCTTATTCTTGCATTGGCGTTTCTGGCCGGAGACAAGGCCGATGCGGTGTCAAGGACGGCAGGCGAGACCATTGACGGTTTGCCGGCCGGCGTTTTGTCGACGACGATTCCCGGACTGACTCATGCCGGTGTTCTGGATCATCTTGCACGCCGGCATGGTCGCAGCCACGCCAATCTGTGGAGCATGGTTGCCGGCAATCGCAATTCGGCCGACAGCACTGTTTGTTATATCGCGTCAAAGGGCAGCGGGCCCGTCCTCGAGCAGATTGCCTCGAACCAGATGAGGTTCCAGCGTTTTCCTTCGATTGTCGAGGCGTTGTACTACAACGTCGAAGCTCGCATGGGTACCGTAAGCACGGTTTTGGAGAATGCAGTCCGCCTGGGTTTGGACCTGTCTCAAATCCCCGGGTATCAGGAGATAGTTGCATCTATTGTAGGGCCGCAGGCTATAGCCAAGGTTACCGGTTCCAAGGCGGCCGCCGTACCGGCCACAGCGGTCCCGGCTTCGAAGCCGGCGGATGGTTCGGATGTCGAGCCGGGTCCTCAACTTGATTTGGCAAGCCTGCTGGATTCGCCCGAGGTGCTGGCGGAACTGGCCGAGAGCGCAGCATTGCTGGACCAGCCCGGGGCTGTTCTGGACGAGGATTCGTTCTTCTTGATCCTGCAGGAAGCTGTCTCCGACACTGATGGATTGGAAAGGGAAAGACCGGAAGAAAACGAGAAGGAGTCTGCCGCCCTGTGGGCGAAGATTGCAAAGATGAGCGTTGCCCAGAAGGTTCGCTATGCGCTGCTTGGGGACGAGTCGGTTCGCGCCCTGCTGATTCGGGACACCCGACGAATGGTGTACCTGTCGGTTTTGAAGAGTCCCAGGTTGACCGACAAGGAGATTGCCGGTTTCGCCAAAAGCCGGAATCTCAGCGAAGAAGTCATTCGACTGATTGCCGGTGATCGTGACTGGACCAAGAGCTACGTGGTCAAGTTGTCGCTGGTTACGAATCCCAAGTGTCCTCCCAATACGGCAGTCAACTTCCTTCGCATCATGAATACGAAGGACATCAAGAACATATCGGGAAGCCGGGACGTTCCCGGTTATGTGGCCCGACAGGCCAAGCAGATCCTGATGAATCGCGAGCAGGGCAAGCGCAATTGATCGTCCTGGGGACCGCCGGTCACATCGACCATGGCAAGACTACACTGGTGCGCTGTCTGACTGGCATCGACACGGATCGCCTTCCGATCGAGAAGGAACGAGGCATAACCACCGAACTTGGGTTTGCGCATCTTGACCTTCTGGACGGTACAACAGCTGCAATCATCGACGTGCCGGGACATGAACGTTTCGTCAGGCACATGATCGCCGGTGCCGGCGGCATCGACCTGGCCGTGCTGGTGGTTGCGGCTGACGAAGGCGTGATGCCGCAGACTCGCGAGCATCTGGACATTCTGGGGCTGGTCGGCGTCCAGTCCGGGTTTGTCGTGTTGACTCGCTGCGACCTGATTCCTGCCGAGGACGTGGTTCTGGCCAGGGAAGACGTGGCCTCGGCCCTTCAGGGGACTTTCATGGCCGGGGCGCCGATGCTGGAGTTTGCCGCGCCGCGACTTCAGGAACTGGCAGGCTTTCGCCTGAAATTCATCGAGACGGTCAAATCGCTGGTTCCATGCCTGCCCCAGCGGCCTTCGGACCGCCCCTTCCGCATGGGTATCGACCGGGTGTTCGTTGCTGCCGGTTTCGGGGCGGTTGCCACGGGTACGGTGACCGCGGGAAGTTTGCGAACGGGAGATCAGGTTGTTTTGCTGCCCTCGGGCAGCACGGCGAGGATCAGATCAATCCAGCAGCACGGGCAGCAAGTGGATTCGGCGTCGGCTGGCATGCGTGTTGCGCTGAATCTGCAGGGCCTGAATGCCCAAACGATTCCACGTGGCGAGGTCGTCACGTCGCCGGAAGGAATGCGGACGGGGCGCGTGCTCGACGTATCGGTCACTTTGCTTGCGAGAATCCGGAAGCCGTTCAAGCGCCGGACCGCATGTACCGTTCACCTTGGCACCAGGATGATATCCGGGCATGTCGTGCTGCTGGATTCGGACTCACTTGAACCCGGCGCGCAGGCCATCGGACAGTTGCGCTTGTCCGAGCCAGTTGCTGCCCTTGCTGGCGAGAGTTTCGTGATCAGGGGATTCGATGTTCTGGAGGGCTTCGGGAGGACCCTTGGAGGCGGCGTGGTTCTGCGGCCGGACGCCCCGGTACGACGTAAATCCGACGTGCAGGCCATTTCGTGGCTGCGCGAAATGACGAATGGCGACACCCTGCACAAGGTTCTGGCGTGCATTGAATTGTCGGGCTCGTCGGGAGCGACCGTCGATGAGTTGCTTGCAATTGGTCCGGTGGGCCGCAGCCAGCTTGTTCGGGCGGTTTCCACCCTGAACGGGACGGGCAGAATATCGCCGTTTCTTCTGGATGGCAGGACCAGATACATCGGCCCGGAGGTCCTGGCCGGTTTGGCGGCCTCGTTGCTTTCGGCTCTTGCCAAGGCTCATGAACATCATCCGGAGCGCTCGGGTGCGACGGTCGAATTGCTGCGAGGGCTTCTGCCGTCGCGACCACCATGCGAGGCACTCGAGGTTGCATTGCGATTCCTGGCTGCGTCGCAACAGGTTGTTGCCGAAGGCACGACCTGGAGATTGCCGGCCCATTCGACTAGCGGGGTGCGTCTTGGTTCCATGGCGCTTGAACGTGTGTCCGCGTTCATCAGGGCAGCGGGCTTGTCGGCGCCACCGATTCAGGAGGTTGCCGTCGGTGCCGGTCTTGCGGCGCAGGCAGCGAAGGATGCCCTTCAGGAATTGGTTGGCAGCGGCATCGTTGTGAGAGTCTCGGGTGACTTGCATTTCGATGCCCTCGTTCTGGAGGATGTTCAACGGCGCCTTCTGGATTTCCTGGCCAGTAATGGCCGTATCACCACGGCCCAGTTGAAGGACCTTCTGGCGACGACGCGCCGGACGGCGATTCCGCTGGCTGAATGGTTCGACTCGAAGCACGTGACAATCCGGTTGCCTGATGGCCAAAGAAAACGATTCGGTTGCTAGTCGGACCAGTGCGCCCAGACGTCCAATCGCTGAGGCGACAGGGACTTGCCACTCTTGCACACTGGCGGCAGGAGTTTAAGTCTACAATGCGGCCTGCGCTGCGAGGTAACATCATGCTCAATATCGCACTTTTCGGACCCCCCGGTGCTGGAAAGGGGACCCAGGCCGCCCGGTTGGTCGAGCGCTACAAGCTGCACTACATTTCCTCCGGTGAGTTGCTGCGAGACGAGATCCGCGATGGCACCGACATCGGTCATGCGGTCAAGTCGGTCATCGAGAAGGGCGGTCTGGCATCGGACGAATTGATCGTCAAGCTGCTGGAAAAGACCATTCGAAAGATCCGCGAGCAATCGCACGCTCGCGGCTTTCTGTTCGATGGCTTTCCTCGAACATCGGTCCAGGCCTACATCCTGGAGGGCCTGCTGCTGAAGATGCACACATCGCTCATGAACCTGATCAACATCCAGGTCCCGGTTGAGGCCTGCATTGAACGCCTTCTTGAGCGGGCCGGTACATCCGGACGAGCCGACGATCAGCGCGATGTAATTCAATTCAGGCTGCGCGAGTACGGCGAAAAGACGGCGCCAGTGCTGGGCTTCTACGAGGAGAAAGGGATCCTGGTTTCGGTTGACGGTACGACCAGCGTTGATGGCGTCTTCGACCAGATCACCACTGCCGTGGACAAGTCGTTGCGCCTGGTCCAGCTTAACGTCGTCGTGCTTGGGGCGCCTGGATCAGGCCGCAGCACGCAGGCGCGCCTGCTGGCCGAGCAGTACAACCTGCACTACATTTCGACGACCGATCTGCTTCGGGAGGCTGCGGCCAAGGGTGGGCCTCTGGCGACCCAGATCTCGGAATTGATGGCTCAGGGAGCCCTGGTTCCGGACGAGATCGTCATCCGTGTGGTCGAAGGTTATATCCGGTCGCACCCTGGTAAGAACGGCCTTATTTTCAAGGGGTTTCCGCGGACGTTGGTCCAGGCCTACATTCTTGACGGCATGCTTCGCAAGATCGGGCAACGCGTCTCCACGATTCTTGACCTGCGGGTGCCCACTCTCGAATTGTTCCGCCGTCTGTCGTTCAGGGGATCGACCGAGCGCGCTTTGCAGTACGACCGCAGCACCGAAACAATCGTCCGGCGCCTGGAGGATCACGAGCGTTATGCCAGCGAGATCGACAGCTATTATGAAAAAACCAGGCGTTTGCAGATAGTCGAAGGCACCGGTTCGCGCGAGCAGGTCTACGAACGTCTTGCCAAGCAGGTCGATGAGGCATTCCGCCAGGCCAGGTAATCGCTACTTGAGGCCGGCCGTATATTTCACGCAGTCAACGTAGTATGTCAGCCCGTCTTCCTTGACCAGGCCGTGGATGTCGGTCTCGAAGCCGGGAAAGCGGGAATTGAATTCGCGTGCAAACTGCAGATACCTGACGATGGTCGCGTTGAACTGCTCGCCAGGGATCAGCAAAGGGATACCTGGTGGATACGGCGTCAGCAGCACCGCGGTAACGCGGCCCTCAAGCACGTCGATGGGCACGCGATCAATCTCTCGATGGGCCATCATCGCGAAGGCGTCGGCAGGCTTCATGATCGGCACCATTTCCGACAGGTACATCTCGGTCGTCAGCCTGGCCACGTCGTTGGCCTTGTAAACCTCGTGGATCTGCGTGCACAGGTCGCGCAGGCCGGTCCTTTCGTACTTGGGATGCTTGACGATGAAGTCGGGCATCACCTTCCACAGCGGCTGATTCCGATCGTAGTGGTCCTTGAACTGCTGCAGTTCCGACATCAGCGTGTTCCATCGGCCTTTCGTGATGCCGATGGTGAACATGATGAAGAAGCTGTAAAGCCCCGTCTTCTCGACGATGACGCCGTGTTCGGCCAGATATTTCGTGACGATCGCGGCCGGGATGCCCCAGTCGGCAAAGTCGCCGTCAACGTCCAGCCCGGGCGTCACTACCGTCCCCTTGATGGGGTCCAGCATGTTGAAGCCCTTGGCCAGATCGCCGAAACCATGCCAGCGCTCGCCTGCTCTAAGCACCCAATCCTCGCGGTCGCCAACGCCCTCGTCCGCAAGTTCCTCGGGTCCCCAGACCTTGAACCACCAGTCGGCGCCCCACTCCTCGTCGACCTTGCGCATCGCGCGACGGAAATCCAGGGCTTCGTTGATGGACTCCTCGACCAGGGACTTGCCGCCGGGGGCTTCCATCATGGCTGCGGCCACGTCGCATGAAGCGATAATGGCGTACTGCGGCGACGTCGACGTGTGCATCAGGAACGCCTCGTTGAACACGTCCCGGTCCAGCTTCCTCGATTCCGAGTCCTGCACCAGGATCTGCGAGGCCTGCGACAGCCCCGCCAGAAGCTTGTGGGTGGACTGGGTGGAAAACACCATCGACGTCTTGCAGCGCTGGCTGCTTTTGCCGATCGCGTGGAATCCCTTGTAGAACTTGTGGAAAGTGGCATGCGGCAGCCACGCTTCGTCAAAGTGCAGCGTGTCGATGTGCCCGTCCAGCATCTCCTTGATGTCCTCGACGTTGTAAAGGACGCCGTCGTAGGTGCTCTGCGTGATCGTAAGGACTCGCGGCTTGGCATCCGGGTTCTTTTCCAGCACTTCGCGGGCGAACGGGTTTGCCAGGATCTTTCGCTTGATGTTTTCCCACTCGAATTCCTGGCGCGGGATCGGCCCGATGATTCCGAAGTTGTTGCGCGTGGGCATCAGGAACACCGGGACCGCGCCGCACATGATGATGGCGTGCAGGATCGACTTGTGGCAGTTGCGATCGACTACTACGATGTCGCCTGGCGCCACGGTCGAATGCCAGACGATCTTGTTTGAGGTGGACGTGCCGTTCGTGACGAACAGCAGGTGATCGACGTTGAAAATTCGTGCTGCATTGCGTTCCGACGCGGCGACTGGACCGGTGTGGTCCAGCAATTGCCCCAGTTCCTCGACGGCATTGCAGACGTCGGCGCGCAGAAGGTTTTCACCGAAGAACTGATGGAACATCTGGCCGACGGGCGACTTCAGAAACGCGACGCCGCCCTAGTGTCCAGGGCAGTGCCACGAGTAGGAACTGTCGGCTGCATAGTGAACCAGTGCGCGAAAAAACGGAGGCGGCAACCCGTCCAGGTAGGACCGCGCCTCGCGCACGACATAGCGGGCGATGAACTCGGGGGTATCCTCGAACATGTGAATGAAACCGTGCAGTTCCTTCAAGACGTCGTTGGGAATGTGGCGGGCCGTGCGCGTCTCGCCGTACAGGAAGATCGGGATGTCGGTATTGCGAAAGCGGATCTCCTCGACGAACGCGCGCAGTTCGGCGATGGTCTGATCGGCCTTGTTGACCAGTTCCTCGTCATCGATGGACAGGATGAAGGCGGAACCGCGACTTTGCTGCTGGGCAAAGGAAGTCAGGTCACCATAGCTGGTGACGCCAAGGATGTCGAAACCCTCGGCCTCAATGGCCTGAGCCAGGGCGCGGATGCCCAGGCCGGAGGCGTTTTCTGAACGGAAGTCCTCGTCGATGATGATGACTGGAAAGTGAAAACGCATGCCGATGGTTTCTCCCGGGCCGGTGTAACGGCCAACTGGTGCGGTCCGAAAATCAACAATCGCGCCCAAGCCAATCGGTCCCACAAATGACCAAAGAAGTCCCAGGCGCGGCCCAGACAATTCGGCCGCAAGTATCAGACCGCACCTGACTGCGGTCAAGGGTCTTGCCCGACTTGGCCAACGGGCCGCGAGACTTGTGCGGCAGGCAAAACTGCGCTTGCCTTCCCCATGTCCGCATGTTAAGGTTTCGCCGCTTTTTCGGCCCGGGGCGTAGCGCAGCCTGGTTAGCGCACTTGACTGGGGGTCAAGGGGTCGTCAGTTCGAATCTGACCGCCCCGACGGGTTACCGCGTAATTACGCGGAGTTCCAAGCACGGTTGGCCATCGTTAGGCGGGCCCCCCAGGCCCGCCTAACGATCGGCCTAACGATCAACCACCGCTTTCAAACCACCCTGGACAGAATTCTGGCCCGTCCGGGCGCCGATCTTCTTGCCACCTACGATCACTTTCAGGGCCTGCCGGCGTTCCGGCACCCCGACGTAGTGGCTCGCCGCGACCCGACCATTATCCCCGTGCCGCAGTATCGCCGCAATATCACCGATCGACCGCTTCGCCAGCACCCGCTGCAGCGTCGCGCAGGTTCCGCGCAAGCCGTGCGGCGGGACCGTCCGAATCGGCTGCCCGTCAACCTTCGAAGCCTGGCAGACCTCGACTACAAGATCCCGAAGCCAGGCGCGCTGGTGCGGCCTACCGCTGCCATCGTGCAGGAGGTACGCGTCGAAAGCGCGGTCGGCCGTCAGCCGTCCCAGGCTCTCTCGCAGCGCCTCCGGGACTTCCCACTCGCCAGTCCGCGAGTCCCGCTTCACGTGCCAGCCGTCGACCTCGGCGGCTCCAGCATCACGAACATACCCAACGGACGAGGCCAAGTCCACATCACCCACTTTCAGGTGCAGGACCTCGCCCGACGCCAGCCCGCAAAGGAGCGGCAGGCAGGACGCGACCCGGCGTTCGTCCGCCACCCGCTGGCGGTCCTTCTTCGCGGCCCTCTGGTGCGGGCCCAGGGCCAGCGCCGTTTCGAGGTACGCTACGACCTCGCTCTGGTTCCGCAGCTGGACCTTCCCGCGCCCGACCTCCCGGGCGCCGTCGCGGGTTCGCCAGGGAAGCATCTTGTCCTGGCGTTCCCTTTCCCGGAGGGCTTCCGCCACGACGTCCCGGGTGATCATCCCCCGCTTCCGGATCCAGGTCGCGAAGCGGACCAGCGCCTTCCAGTAGGACCGCCGACTGGCCATCGAGCGATCTGCCGTGTTCGTCAGGTACTCGTCCAGCCATGCCCCGCAGAACCGCTTCAGGGTCGCGTCGCCATGGGCCTTCACCAGCGGGGCCAGCGCCGCCTTGGCGAAGGACACCGACGAGGCGTTGCCGCCATCGCTCGCAATGTGCTTCACGAACGCACCCACCGCATCGTTCAAGGTATCGACGGTCGGCGCTGCGAGCCGGTCCCTGGCTCCTTCGACGTGCTCGCGCGCTTCGTTCTCATTCTCGCATCCTGGGATAGGAACCCACGTTCTCGCGCCGTCGATAATCTCGGTGAAATACCAGTTCCCTCGCCGCCGGTCGAAGTAGGGGCCGATAATCCGATTTCCGTTGTTTTTACAGGCCATTCCGAGTTCTCCGCGTCCACCAGAGACACCCTACCTCGAATCCGAACGGAATAGAGCGCAAACCCGCCACCAGCAAGGGGGAGCCGCACTTCGCCCAGGTCGATTTCCGTCTCTTCCTGGCGCCGTTTCGAAGCTCCCCGATCGACCATCATCCTGCCACCCGATCATGAGCCCTGGTCCTGGCCCCACGCTTCACCCGGACCTTCCGAACCGCAACGAACACCGGGACAAGTTCGACAAGCCGCCCGTACTTGGCTTCCGCCCGGTTGAAGTCGGCCAGCGCCTCGTCCAGGAACCGCGCCCGCATTTCCGGGTCCGCGAGCACGTCGTGGATTAGCCGGTAGCCGCCGCCGGCTTCCCGGCGGTCGGCCGTCAGGCTCACGTAGACCTGGACCGGGTCCTTCGACGGGCCAGGAAGGACCTGGACGAACACCGTGATCAGGTTCCGCGCCTGCACCAGTCGGAACTGGCGGGCGGCCTCGGTGTCGTCCCACAAGAACTGCTGATGCAGCGGGCTCTCCCGGTCCGCCGCCGCATCGACCACGTCCTCGGCCCGAAGGATTCCGGCGTGCGCCTTCCGGATCGATTCGAGCGCTTCCTGTACCGCGTCACGATCTTTCACTTGCAACCCCCTCGCCTGCCGTGCCCCGCCTCGCCGCGCCAGGCCTCGCCATTCCCGGCCATGCCTGCCTCAACAGGCCTTGCCTCGCCTTTCCGATCCCAGCCTCGCCCGCCTCGCCGCACCAGGTCTCGCGTCGCCCGGCCTATCCATGCCTGCCTCGACATTCCACGCCTGGCCCTTCCACGCCCGTCCGCGCCTGTCCGTGCCCGCCTCGCCCGGCCAGACCATTCCCGGTCACGCCTGCCATTCCTGGCCCAACCGCGCCTCGCCCGGCCAGTTCAAGCCTGCCGCGCCAGCCGCGCTAGGTGCTTTCGATGCCGCTGGCTTCCGCCTGCTCCACGACCTCGGCGGCGGACGGCGCCTTGTTCCGGCGGATCTTCGCTTCCTTGAACCACGCGAGAAGTTCTGCCGCCTCAGCGTTGTAGGGCACGGCGTCCTTCATCGCCTGCCGCTGCATTTCGGGGCTGCTGCCCTTCGTGATCCGCACCCAATCAGGATCGTTGGTCCGGACGATCCGGAACCTGCCGTAGGTGCCCTTTCCCTTGCCAGGGCGGAAGTCGCCGACGCCCTGGATGATGCCCGCCGCGTGCAGGAGGGTCGCGACCGTCTGTTCGTTCAGAAGCGGGCGCACGAACGAAATCGTGATGTAGCTGGCCCATTCCGGGACCACGCACCGCGTCCGGACGTCCGGGGTGTGGTTGATGTCCGCAGACCGAACGATCGCCATGTGGAGCTTCGGGATCCCGTAGATCGGCACGAACTCGTCCTCGACCTGGAGAAGACGCCCGATCTGCGCCTTGTTCGCGCCGGGCATGTCGATCGCCGCACCGCTGATTGCCCCCTTGAATGCGGTCCCGAGGTGCGTGAGGTAGGTCTCCCCGAAATCGCGGGTGTAGGGAGACGATTTGAACTCTGCAATGGGGTCGTGCTTCATGGTTGCGGCACGATCGGCAACCGTCTTCCTTCCCGCGGGGAAGAGAAGTTCCCGCGCGCCCTTCTCGGACATCCGATAGAGGATAATCGGGCTGGTGCCGAGGATCGCGCAGGCGATCATTCCCTCGTCCAGTGGCTTCACATCGAGTTCCACGTCCTTCTGTGCTTTCGTCTGGACCATTTCCCACTCTCCTCGCGCCCCGGGCCGGTCTCCCGGGGCGCCCACATCAGGCTGCCACCCCCGAACTATTCGAGGGAGACCAACAGGGTGACTTTCCGTGCCTTCAGTTCCTCGGCCACGATCTTCCGGACGTCGTTCGCGGTCAGGTCGCTCTTGCCGGCGAGTTCGGCTGCCAGGTCCCCGAACCGCTCTTCGTTGCGGGCTGCGGCGTGCGCGAGCGCCTGGGAGGCGATAGCGAGGTTCGCATCCAACTCTTCGATACGCTTCAGGAGACGCGCCATCGCCTGCTCGACGCCTCGAACCGCCGCCTCGGAGTTTTCGAGACGGGTCCAGAGAAGCTCCACGGCCTTTCCGGACCCGTCGCTGGCCGTCATCGCCTTCACTCGCCAACCTCGCCGGGCTCGCGCATGCGGGCGACGACCGGCTCCGGCGGATCGACCGGGGTCTCGCCCTCCTTCAGCACGACGGGCGGGATGGTCGACGCGGCGGGTGCCGCCTGGTCAGCGCCCGCGCCCTTCGCCTTCCGCTTCGCCAGGGCCTCCTGCGCCTTCGCACGCGCACCGGAAGAGGAATCCGCGGCCTTCTCGTCTTCGCCGTCGCGCTGCGCCATGACTTCCGGCCAGGTCGTCTGCCCGTCCGAGAGCGCGCGATAGAGCGCCCGGAGCTGGTCCAGTTCCACGGGCGTCGTCTGCGCGAGGGGGTGCTGGAGGTACTTCTCCAGGTCGGACGGGCGCACCTGGAGCTTGAACGAGAAGGCGTCCGCCAGCTTCTTCCGGGCGCTGTCGGGGTCCTGCGCGTCCCGTTTCGCCCGCGTCTCGGCGCACGCGGTGCGGGCCTCGTCCACGATGTCCCCGGGCACGAACCGCAGGATCAGGTTGCGGAGCGCCCGGGATGCCTGCGAGTTGAACTTCATCAGGATCTCGGACTCGGGCGCGTCGCAGATGTAGATGACGTCGCCGCCGGAACCGATCCGGGTGCCCCGGACCTCGTCCCGGTTCTTCGGGGCCCGGCGCCGCTCCATCACCTTCGGGACGATGATGTCCGCCGAATCCGCCTCGTTCGTTTCCAGATCCGCGACCGACACGCGGCCCATGCGGTAGGCGTCGTCCTCGTGGATCACGAACACCTGGGACACCATGTTGGTCATGGCCCGCTTCGCCGCCTCCGCCAGCCGGATGGACGGGCCGGTGATCTCGACCATCTCCTGCTTCCGGGCGTCCCACCGCTCCTGGTGCCATTCCGCGTCCTCCGCGAATCCCGGCCGCGCGCAGTCGCGCAGCAGCGAATCCCGGACCGCGTCGAAGGACCGGGGCCGCGCGAGCGCCACCGCCGTTCGCGCCTGGACCTCCGACCGGATGACCGCCTCAACGTACCCGTGCTTGTCCGCGGTCGCGATGGCCATCGCCATCGTCGGGCGGACGGCGAGTGCCTGGTTCTGTGGGTTCTGCTGCTCCATGGTGCCTATGCCTCCTCTGCCTGCGCGTGCTTGGTTTCGACGTACGCGGAGCCCTTGCCCCGGAACGCCTCCGCTCCCTTCTCGGTCCCCCCGATCGACAGCGCGTACTCCTTCCACGACGGGCTGCCGCGCTTCTCCTTGAACGTCCACCGTGCCCCGTCCGGGAACTCGATCCGCTGGACGCCGTGCATGTTCATCTGCTCTGCGATGCTGTCTTTCAGCGCCTTGGCCCGCGCCTCGGCCGCCTTCGCCTCCCGTTCCAGGGCCGCCAGTTCCGATTCGACGGCCAGCATCAGTTCGCTGGCGTCCATCCTCGGGACGAGCGACTTGCGGCGCAGGTCCGACAGCGCCTCCACGCCGGCCTCGCCGTCGCCCGCGTCAGGCTCCCGGTCGTCCACCACGTGCTGCCACAGGTCGTCCGCGGCCTCGAGGTACGCGTCCGCCTCGGCCGGGTCGAAGGAGATGGGATCGAGCGAGACGATTTCGCCGCGGAAGTCCATCCGGGCGATGTGCGCCTCGTGGATCCCGGTCACGGCCATGTACCAGACCATCTGGAGGAACGCGGACTCCGGGATCTGCCCCTGCCAGTCGAGCGTGCTGTACTTCGCGTCCACGATGACGATCCGGCCGCCCGGCATCCGGGCCAGCGCGTCCAGCGAGGCGCATCGCCAGGGTCGCTCCCGATCCCGCAGGAACGGCATGGGGCGGATCAGTTCGGCCTTCTCCACAACGGCCCATTCCGCCAGGATGTGGGATTCGAGCGCGAGGCCCATCCGGGTCAGGGGGTTGCCGGTGAAGCCGTCGGCGCGGCCGGTCTTCTCGCGCCACAACTCGCGGGGCTTGTGGATGACGCGGACCAGGTCGGAACCGCCCAGGCCGGTGCGCCGCGCGGCCAGCCACAGGGATCGGTCGGTCAGGTCGTGGGCCTCCAGGTGGTCGCGGTTCAGTAGCAGGTCCAGCACTCGGGTCATCGCAGCGCCTCCGTCGATCGGAGTGTCATGCTCCGCGTGGTCCCTGAAAATTAGGCGAATTGCACCCCATCATTTACCTACAGCCGCCAGCGCGGAACGTGCCCAACTCGTTAGGTTTTCCGGACGCTGAACGAGATGTCTACCGCGGACTATCCCGCGGACACGAGACACCGATCGCGCGACCCGATTCGTCCCGACCTGGTCGTGCCAGAACGGGGAGAGGCGCCCACCGCGATCAGCGAGTTCCTTGGCGAGCGCGGTGAGTTCGCCCCAGGTCCAAGGGCTCGCGACCGGCACCAGGCCCGGCAGGTCGAGGACGCCGCGCAGGTACGCGAGTATGGCGATTACCTCGAACCGGTCGGGGTTTGGGAGCTTCCGCCCCGACACGCTTTCGCAGGGACCGCGTAGCGCTCGAACAATGACCTCAAGTGCCGTCGCAGGATCCTTCTCGCGGAGCACCAGCCAGACGGCCCAGACTGCGGCCTCACGGACCAGCCGCTGATTCGCAGCGACGCGGAGCCAGGCCAGGACCGAGCGCACTTCGGGCGTGCTCGCTTTCGGCGCCTCGGCTGGTCGGCGGTTGGACATGGGATACCGCGCCCTCCAGCCCCGATTCTGGAAGGGGTATCCGACCGACTAAAGTGCAACTCCGTAGGGTTAGCGTTGGCGCAACGTAGGGCGCTGAGGGTGGCTGTCGCAGCCTACGTTGCGGCAACGTTGGCGCAACGTAGGCACCACGGAGAGTTCGGAAGGCACAAATGAAGGGAAGCCAGACCGAGTCTTACCGAGTGCCGAACAGCTCCTCGATCAAGGGACCGATCTTCTTGTCGTTAGTGAATTCACGGGTCTGATGCGCCTGTTCGTCGATTGCCACTTCGGCCGGAGCGCAGTTGATGCGCCGAAGCCCAGCCTTCTTCCTTCCGACCTCCTCGATGATCTTGCAATGACACTGGTCCCGGAACTTGGCATCGAGCTGCGAAACGAGGTAACGGTCGCCATCAATATCCACCCATGAGCCGGTATCGTGGGCGTCTGCCTTACCGGGAAGTTCGTCCCCGCGAATCTTGCGACGCAGACCCATTTCGAGCAGCAGGAAGTAGTGCCTCTTGCCCAGAAGGGTTCGCTGGCCGTTGGCGACAACGGCATACGTTCCTACATCAACCCCTCCCAAGAACTCCACGCTCTTGGGCGCCGCGCATCCAGCGCCGTCGGCTTCGACGATCGCTGGACCGGCGTTCGCATGCGCGGTGTCGTCCTGAACCGCGGGCGCGGGCGCAAGCGTGGTCCCGGCGTTCGGGTCGGTCCTGGAAGGTGCCTGTTCGATGGCGGGCTGGGCGTCTGACCCGGGGCCGACCCCTTCTTTCCGGCTTGTAGTCCGACGGCGGCGATTCAACATGACGACGGCCCCGATCACCAGAACGGCGACGACCAGGATGGCCGGCGCGATAAGGGTGGTCGAGGGCCATCCGGCAATCGCCTGGATGCGTACCGGGCGAAACCGCGTCGGCGACGTTGGCGTCGCTCTCAGGTAGACAGCGATGGAACGGATGTCTAGCTCGTCGGTCGAGGCCGTCAGCACAACGTGGCCGTCAGGACGTGATTCCGACGTTGTTGCAAGTGGTTTCACACCCCCATCGGCCAGATACGCTCTCACGACGAGACCAAGCTCCGGATCCGACGGCGCTGCGACAAGTTCGACCATGAACACGGTTCCAGTGCCGCTAACGCCGGACAGTTCGCCGCTGGCAAACAGGTCCGACTCGCTCCCATGCGGCCGATCAGACGACAAACACGGGGCCGAAGGGCAAATGACCCCTTCCTGGCACACGCAAACGGTGTCGGCCAGAAGCGGCTGGATGTCCGTAGATCGCGGTGCGCAGGCAGTCACGAGGCATGCTGCCGAAACGGCGACGCTCACGAGCGCCACTCCGACCAGGCGCAAAAACACTCGAGGCCCGCCATTGCCGGCCGTCAGCATTGTCTCCACGACTCACCTCGCGTAGACAGCCTTGACCTCGAAGCGGCGGACGTAGACCGCGAAATCGCCCGCCGCCGGCACGTATAGTCCCAGCTTCGGCATCGGTTGTTTCAGGGAGCCGGCTGGAATGTCGAAGTGCACAGTGAGCCGGTGGAAGGCTTCCGGGTCCTCGGGGTTCCTCTTGGCAGTGAGCTCGCCGGTTGGCAGTTCTGTGCGCGAGCTGGCGCCTTCGAAGCCGACGACCAGAGCAGGGGGAGTTTTCGCGGTGACCGCATTGAGCCCGGCATCGATGGCGACTTCGATCGCGGCGAGACGACCGCAGCCCTCGGGCGCCGGAGGCACTTCAACCTCAACGACGGGGTCACGGTCAGAACTGGGGAACACCTTGGACGTTTCGCTCTCAGGCACGCCCGACTGACGCGCCTTGGCCTCGGCGTCCTTGCGGGACGTGGCTCGGAACACGTAGATTTGACCGGCCAATCCTAGCACTGGGCCCACCGTCTTCGGGCAGTCCACGGTGCCTCCCTCCGGCCCCGCGCACGCGGGCACACCTATAGCGATCGTCGCGGTGCCCTTGACCGGAACCTCTTCGTCGAGGCTGAGCATCTTGTCGTTGAGCTTGATGTAGGGGGCCGCGAGTCCCTTCTCAGTCACGACTCGAACGAGCTTGACCGATGCGGCTGGCGCCGGTGGCACGGGTGGTGTCTGGCCCTTGCACGAGATGCCGGCTGCGCAGACGAGCGACACCAGGGCCAGGAGAGTCACGGATGGCGGCAACTTGACGTGGCGGAACATGGTTCCCTCCCACAAGGTAGGCTCATGTTCCTTAGGACCAGACCGTCACGACTGTCAAGCCGCCTGTCGAAGTCACCCCCAACTCCGCGACGCAGATGGCCAGGCGGATTCGGGGCGTCGCCCAGGCAGACTCGACCCCGATGGTGAACCCGCGCGCTCTTGATGACATATCGCGCGTCGTATCGCGCCCCATGCCGCACCCTTGACGCTCCCTCACCGAGTCGCGATACTGCGCCCGCTACTCTCGTCTTCTGACAACCGCTGGTCAACCGATGCCAGCACGAGGGGTCAAGGTGCCAACATCGAACCCGAGTGCGATCCTCTCGAAATCTACAATTCGCGCCAACGCGGTTGCGTTTGCTCATGCCTTTCGTTTTGCCACAAGCGAAAAGTCACAACGTCAAACTTTCTGGATTCGCTTCTTCGAGATCTTCGGCGTCGCGGCAGAACAGGTGTCCGCGTTCGAGCAAATCGCGGAAAGGGCCACCACGGGTAGGCATGGGTGGGTCGACCTGCTCTACCCGGGACAGATGGGAGTCGAGCACAAGAGTGCAGGTGAGGATCTCGATGACGCGATGGGCCAATTGCTCGACTACTACACGAGCCTGACTCCGTCGCAACGGCCTTGGCTGCTGGTCGCATGCGATTTCCAGCGCTTTAAGTGGTTCGACTTGAAGTCCAACAAGCCGGGTGAGTTCCTGCTGGCCGAGTTGCCCGACAATCTGGACCTCTTCTGGTGGATCGCTGGATATAACAACCCCCACCAACGCTTTGAAAGTGACGAAGACGCGAATTTCGAGGCGACCGAGCTTCTGGCGCAACTCCACGACCTACTGGCCGAGAACGGGTATGGCGTACACGAAACGCGGGAATGGTTGACGCGAGTTCTTTTCTGTCTGTTTGCGGACGACACGGGGATTTGGGAGAGGGCGGCCTTCCACGCCTACATTGCAGTTCACACCAACCCAGATGGCTCCGACCTCGGGGCGAAGGTCGGAACGATCTTTCAGGTTCTCAATACCCCGCCTGAAAGGCGGCCCCGTTCCCTTGGGGAGGAACTTGCCGCCTTCACCTATATCAATGGCGATCTTTTCGCCGAACTTCTTCCTGTTCCCTTTTGCGACCTGGCTATGCGTGAGGCACTCCTGCACGCCTGCACGTTCAACTGGGCGATCATCTCGCCCGCGATCTTCGGTTCGATGTTTCAGAACGTGATGACACCTGCCGAGCGAAGGAAGATCGGCGCGCACTACACTACAGAGCAGAACATCTTGAGGACGATTGGTCCGCTTTTCGTGGACGAACTTGAGGCGCAACTTGCAGCCGCGGACAGTAGGCCCAAACTGCGCGCGTTCCAGCAGAGACTCGCTTCTTTGACATTCTTTGACCCGGCATGTGGATGCGGGAACTTTCTTGTCGTCGCTTATCGAGAGATACGCCGGCTTGAGGCTGAGGCGGTTCGGCGCCTCAGGGTGCGAGAGCGAAGAACGGATCAACCTGAACTGGACATCACGCTTGAGTTCAAAGTTCGTGTCAATCAGTTTTACGGCATCGAGATTGAGGAGTTCCCTACGAAGATCGCTAGGGTAGCACTCTACCTGGCCGATCATCTGGCCAACCGTCAGGCATCGACAGAGTTCGGAAAGCACTTCATTCGTTTCCCAATCCCGGTCGCGCCAAACATCGCACGGGACAACGCCTTGTCTCTCGACTGGACAGCCTTGTTGCCACCAGATCGGTGCGACTATCTGTTTGGCAATCCACCGTTCGTCGGGATGGCATGGATGTCGGAGGCGCAGCAGGCCGACAACAGGGCTGTCTTTTCGGCCATTGATGCCAGCGGGCTTCGAACGGGCCGTTTGGACTACGTTGCGTGCTGGTACGCAAAGGCTTTTGCTTACGCCAAGGGTCGTAAGGTGCGATGCGCCTTTGTTTCAACTAACTCGATCACGCAGGGGGAGCAGGCGAGATCGCTCGGGCCCCTTCTCGATCGGTACGGTTTCAGCATCGACTTCGCCCATAGCAGTTTCAAGTGGAAGAGCGAGGCCAGAGGTCGCGCACAGGTCACGGTTGTCATCATCGGATTTTCGGAAGGAGGGAAGGCCGTCCGCAAGCGCTTGTTCCATTATCCAGATCTCCGCGGTGAGCCGGTTGAAACGATTCCCACGAACATTAATTGGTACCTTGCAGACGGCCCTTCCATCTATCCCGGGAAACGTCAAACTCCTCTGATTCCCGGTCTGCCGAAGGCCACGCAAGGGAGCAAACCCTGGGATGGCGGCGGCCTGATCGTGGGCCCGGACGACTACCCAACGGTGAAACTCGATCCAATCGCCGCAAAATTCCTGCGGCCGTTCCGCCAGACAACTGAAATGCTCTACGGAAAGGAGCGTTGGTGCCTGTGGCTTGAAGGTGCTTCAGCGCACGACTTGCGACAGTCCCGGATCCTTGCCGACCGGTTGGATCTCGTCCGCAAGACCCGCGAAGCCTGCGACACGCCCGCTGTAAAGCGCCAGGCATCAACACCGTCGCTGTTCTCGCAAATGAGACAACCAACAAGTCGCTATTTGGCGCTACCCGAGGTGAGTAGCGAGAACCGCGAGTTCATCCCAGCTTGCTACTACGACGCCGAAGTTATTGCGGGAAACAAACTCATCACGATCGAGAACGCGCCTCTCTGGCTATTCGGCGTACTGCAGTCGTCAATGTTCATGGCCTGGGTGCGAACGATCGTTGGTCGCCTTGAAACGCGATACTCGTTGGCGCCAGACCTCGCGTACAACGCATTCCCCTTCGCTGATATCAACGCGACATTGATCGACAAGATCGAAATCGCTGCCCAAGAGATTCTCGATGTCCGAGCGTCACAGGCCACATCAACCCTTGACGACCTGTATGGGGAAAACTCCATGCCACCCGCTCTGGTTCGTGCCCATGAGAAACTCGATCGTGCGGTTGACGCCTCTTACGTCCCACGAAAGCGCTTCGCCAGCGACTCCGATCGCCTGAACGTGCTGCTTGCCCGTTACATTGTTCTCGAAGGTGCCGGCCGATTGGAATTGGAACCGCCGCCGCGAGTGCCGACGAAACGCCGAAAGCGCAGCAAGTAACGAATGTCCCTGGTGGGTTCAAGGGGGACGCCCGCCCAGCGTGCACATGACACCCGCTACCCTTCGAAATACTCCGCAACCTTGTCCAAGAACGCAGGTTGAAGCGCGGACGCTATCTGCAATTTCCTGATGCCATCCACTGTCTCTTGAAGTTTGTTGAACGGCAGGAACCCGCAGACCTTCGGCAGCGGACGTTCCAGGCGCGAGAACGTCGGCCTTCGAATCTCTTGGCTCACCTTCTCCCTGCGCTCCTCGGGCGCGACGAGGAACAGGCGGATGTCAAGGTTCGGCTGGAGCGCCAGCAGGTCGGACATCCGCAGCAGCCCCGAATAGATCGACGTCGTGCATTCGACCTCAAACGCGGCGACGATGGAGTTGCCCTTCAACCAGAGAACATCGATCAACTCGATCGTCCTCGTGGTGGCCTCGTTGAATTGCGTTGGTAACTCGTAAATCATCCGGGGCAATTCCCCGAGTTTCTTGCCGGCCCACGTCCGCGAGAGGTCGTTCCTGGCCACCCAGACATCGAGCCCCATTTCCGCGCCGAGCGTCAGCAGACTGTACTGGATTTCTGAGTGGCGAGTGACCTGGGAGCCACTTGCCGGTGGCTCCTCGGGTTCCGGGACAGACACAATCGTTTCGATCTTCTTTTTGCCCTGCTGAATCTCGACCTTGAACAGAGGGCGCCTTGCAAGTTTCTTGGGATCCACCTCGCGCGACACGGGATTGGTGTTCGCGTTTTCGAGGGCGGTCACAACCGCCTTTGCATCATCAGGAGCGAACCTCGCCAGTGAGCCCCGAAGGAATCCCCTGTATTTCCCGCGCATCGACTCGTCGGTGAAGAACGAAACCTTGCCCAGGAAGTCGTCCATTGGTACGCCGCATTCCGCTGAAAGCCGGATCAGCGGTTTCACCGCCAGACGCTGAGGAAATTCGTCGTCGTGCCAGATCGCTCTGGTATCCGTACTCGGCCCCTTCACTTCAAGGGCCCCTACCCAGCGCATCACCCCCGTCATGTAGCAGAGCAGGATGTCCCCGGGCTGGACCTTGCCGACAAGCTTTCGGTGGCGCTCCCGAAACCCCGTCACGTCCGCCCCCGCGTCGAGAAACTCCTTCCACGTCGAGCCGGTGAACAGGTCCAGCCAGTACTTCATCCCAAGAATCTCCTACGGCGGGCTTCTCGATGCGGGAATACTACACCGGAACAAGGTGAACGGGGCGGTCAGACTTACAGGTAGTGGAGAGTGCGGGGGCAGGATCGGGCCGGTGGTCAGAACCCCTCGGCCTCGATTCGGTCCGCCGCGACCTTGGCGACGTCTGATTCTTCGGCGCGGAGGAACGCGACCAGCGCGTCGCGGATCAGCATCGACCGGTTCTTGTATTCGAGGTTCGCGACCGCGGCGTCCAGCGCGGCCACCGTCGTCCGGAGCATCCCGATCGGGAGAACCTGGATGTCCTCCTTTGCGCGGGGGGCGCGCTTTTCGACCGGGCCCACGGTGATCTTGCCCTTGCCGGCCTCGCTGATCTTCCACAGCAGGTAGCGGCGGTCCGTCGAGCCCGTCTCGCGCCCGATCACCCGCAGGTACTCGGCCCGCAGATCGTCGATGCTCATGTCCCGCTTCCGCTTCGGGGCGGCCTCGCCCGTGGCGCCCGCCTCCTCAACCGGGACGTCCGCGTCGGCGGGGGTCTCGTCGATCGCCGGGGCCTCGGCCTCGGTGACCGGGGCGTCGTCCACGATCGCCTCTTCCGCCACGTCCTCGACAACCGCCTCGGGGGCCGGGACCGCCTTCGCGACCCGCTTGCCCTTCCCTGCCGCCTTGCCCTTGCCCGTGTTCTTCGTCGTGGCCTTCGCTCCGTGCTTCGTGTTCATGTGATCCTCCAATCCAGCGGTGGGTGCGGCCGGGGACCATCCCCGGCCTGCCCGTCCGCGCTTCAACCCTTGATGCCCGCGATGACCTGGCGGACCAGAATCTCGGCCAGCGTCATTTCGGCCGCGTTGCCTTCACAGAATTCGATCCGGATGAAGGTCCCGAGCACACCGCGTCCGAGGCTCCCGGCGTCGGCGTGCGGGTCGATGCACCACCGGAAGCTCTCGCTGCACTCGCAGAGGCTGGCGGCGATCCGGAAGGTCGCGGCCTGGATCTGGCGGTAGTGGGTTCCCTTCTCGTTCCAGGTCAGGCACAGGTCCAGGTGCCCGCCGGTCTCGCTCTTCCGAATTTCCGTTCCGATCAGGTTCTGCGTTGCGCTGTTCATCGGATCCTCCTGTAAATCCCAGGCGTTGGTTCGTCCTGGTAGCCCCATGTTTGCTCTGCGTGCGGAACGAGGCAAGGGAAATCACCGCTTTATTTCCATGGGTTCGCTCATTCTTTCCGGCAGGACGAGCGCGGGCGATCAGGGTCCAGGCGCGCGGGGCACGAGGCGCACCCGATAGAGGTTCGGGGGCGAGTCGGACGAGGCCGTCCCGAACCACGTCACCCGCGGGCCCATCAGGTCGCGGGCGATTTCCACGATCGCGTTCAGGCCCACCTTGGAGGCACAGAGCATCGCGCAGTCGACCCCTTCCTGCCGCAGGCCCGGGCCATTCACGCTGCCGACGTTGATCTGCTGGAGGCCGGCGTCCACCGCGGCATGCAATCCGCACTCGGCAAGGCACGCGCCGATGTCCAGGCCCGTCTTCGCCAGGTCGGCCTTGGTCTGGGTCGAAAGGGCGCTGCAGCCGACCGGGAGAATGGCCGCCGCGACGGCGAGGGCCCCCCACCCGACCTGGCCGATCATCGAGACGGGCCCGGAGTCCGGGTCGGTCGGCACGTAGGGGAACACCGGCGCGGGCGCCGGCTGCACCGCCGGGACCTCCGCGGCGGGCACGGGAGCCGCCGGCCCGGACAAGGCCGGCGCCATGGTCCCGACGATCATCGCGAGCGCCACGACGATCCCGGTGGGGTTGATGTTGTCGGGGTGCGTGTAGGCCCACGCAACCAGGCGCCCGGCGATCCCGACCAAAGCGGTCACGGCCGCGGGCACCGCGAGCGACTGTCCGGTCGCCCATCCCACGACGGTCTGTCCGACCGCCGCCACCAGAGCCAGCCATCCGAGCCAGCCCATCGCACGAATCTTGTCCATGGGAGCCTCCTCCCGGGCTCGCGGCCCGGATCACGGGAAAAGCGCCTTCACGAGCAGGACGCCGGCCGCCGAGCACAGGAGCGTGATCGCCCCGTGCATGACCAGCATCGCGCCCCGCGTGCGCTCGACCGTCGTGTTCAAGTGGTCCACCTTGCCCTCCAACTTTCCGATCCGGGACCAGATCGCGCGATGCGCTTCGCGGTCCTCTTCCCGGCAGTCTTCGAACCGCTTCTCGAAGGCATCGCCCGCCATGGTCACGCCCCCTCGGCCGCCGCCACCGGGCCGGGCAGCGGGTCCGTCCACCGAGCCGCCGTGCCGCGAATGTCGTAGTGCACCCACCCCGGGTCGTGCTTGGGCGGGAGGTAGATGCCGACGCCCCCCTGCGGGATCTCGCGCCGGGCGATGCAGGCGAGCACGATCGCGCGGACCTGCCGGGGCGTGAGGCCGGCGATCCGGATGTCCGCTGCACGGCCCTCCATGTGCTGGGAGTGCCCGGCCGCGTTGCAGACCTTGTTGTAGGCCGGCGTCCGGTACCCGGACATGACCGTCACGGCCCGGTCCCCGGCGGCATGCCGGATCACCTCCAGGGCCCGGGCCAACGCCCGGACGTTGTCCCGCAGGTTCTCGGGGACGGGCGTTCCGTCACGGCAGTCGAACTCCCACCAGTGGAAGTGCTCGGTCAAATCGCCAGGGGTCGTGCTCATGTCTTCTCCCTCGCGGTGCGAATGGCGTAGGCGACCGCCTCGGCGGCATTGGTGGGCCAGCGCCCGGCCCAGATGGCTTCGACCTGGCGGTCCATGGGCCAGCGGGCCTTGATGTTGACCTTCTCGGCCAGTTCGTAGAGGAGCCGGAGGCCCAGGCGGGTGTTCTTGCCCTTGCCGCGGGTGATCTTCCCGGTCTCGCCGCTGCGGTTGACCCGCCGCCAGACGCCGTACAGGGGGCCGCGCTTCGTCTGCACCGTCCCGATGAAGGTCCCCACGGACTTGGCGACCAGGGCCTTCGGCCACTTCGACGGAGGCGTCTTCGACTGAAGCGTGGTGCGCGGATCGCCGCGCCCGACCTTCGGGATCCCGACCGTCCCGCCGCCCTTCCCTTCCTTCGTGCCCCCGAGGACCTGGGCCGCCATGTAGTGGTGCCGCGAGCCGATTTCGAGCGTCAGGTCACGCTTCGACGCCGGCTTGAAGGTGATCCCGAGGGCCTCCCAGTTGTTGCGGATCGTGAAGATGCGCTGGATGTCCGAACGCATGTATTCGACGGCGTTCCGGGCGGTGAGGTTCATGGCGTAGGAGACGGCGAACGGGATCTGCCGCGCAAACTCCCGCAGCCCCCGCTCGACGGGGCGAACGTCCACCGCGATGTTGAAATCCCTCGCCATCGCGTCACGCCACCGGGTTGACGATGATGTAGTTGACCGTGATGTCGTCCGTCACCGCGCCCGAGGCCGGATTGTGGAACACGACCTCGACCTGGCCCGCGGTGACCCGCGCGAATCCCTGCAACAGGACCGTCGCAGCACTTTCGAAGGACCACAGCACCAGCGAGTTGGCGCCGATTCGGGAGTTGCCGATCGCGTAGATGTGCCCGGTACCGGGCAGAATGTTGATGCCCGTCAGCACGTGCCGCTCGGCCACGGCATTCGCGCCGGTCGGGAGGTTGATGCCGGTCGTGAACTGGCCCAGGTAGTTGACCTCGAACGTCCCCGTCACGTCGTTGCACGGGTCGCCGCCGACCCGCAGGTTGTTCTTGAAATGGGCGTTGCCGGTGGAGTTCTTGATCTTCCACGTGAGGTTCTGGTTCGCGTTCGCCTTCGTGATCCCGCTGGTGCCGGCGCCGCCACCGATCGTGTCGTCGTCGTGCAGTTCAGAATTCTTCCCGCCGAGCACCGCGGACCGGGCCCCGGTGACGACATTCCCCTTCCCCGCGCTGGCGAGGGACTGCTCGCCAGCCGCCTCGGAGTTCATTGCGGCGAGCACTACGGCCTGTGCCCCCGATGCAACAGCCCCCGCAACGGCGATTGCAGCCGAATCAGCACCCGTGGCCTCGGTGAACTCCGCAGTGTTCGATGTGGCGATGACGGCCGAATGCGCCCCGCTGGCCGCGCCCCCGGCGGACGCGATGGCCGCCGCCTGGTCCCCGGTGGCCAAGGCGCCGAAGGAAGCGAGCACGACGGCGTCATCGCCCGTCGCCTGGGAGTTCCCGCCCGCGCCCAGGACCGCGGCCCGGGCCCCGGTCGCGTCGCCGGATCCCGCGATGACGGCCGAGTCGCGTCCCGTCGCCGTGCTGCCCTCGGAGGCGGCCACGAGGGAGTTGAGTCCCGTCGCCCGCGACGCATCCGCCGCGAGCACCGCCCGGAGGTAGCGCGTCGTGACGGTCCCGGTGTCGGTCGTGTGCGCCTTCAGGGCCGCTGCGCCCGCGACGGCCTGGGCGAGCAGCGTGTCGTCGGTCTTGTCCAGCGTCATGCCGCACGCCTCGATGACGGCGGCAATCTCCTCCTGGACGTGGTTCAACCAGTCGGCCGACACCTCGGTCCCGCCGGCAGGGTTGGTGTCCTGGAAGTAGCCGCCGGTGCCCGAGGGCAGCGGGACGGGCTTCGTCGGGGCCTTGTGGGGGGTGTCGATCCGGAACATGGCTCTACCTCCTTACGCTCCCGTCCACCAGATGAAGGTGTGGGCGGGCTTGTACTTCTCGAACGCCAGGCGGACGCGGACGGCAACCTCGTCGAACGTGATCAGCGGGGCCCCGGCCGGGTCGCCGGCCCGGAACCGCGTGACGTTTTCCGGGATGGACACGGACCAGACGTAGGGCCAGAGGGTGTTCTCGACATCGGCCACCGCGCCCATCGCGAGCGCGAGGCTCTCGAAGTAGGCGGCCGACTGGCCCCCCTGGGCGGCGAGCTTCCCGGCGAGCACGGAGCGGCGGTCGCTTTCCGTCGTCGGGTAGTACCCGAACTCCGGAAGTCCCGTGACCCGCTCCCAGTCGGGCAGCAGGCCCGCGGCGGTCGTGGTCCGGGGGTCCGCCTCCTCCATCAAGGACCCGGCGCGTTTCTGGACGCGCACGTATTCGTCGGCCAGGCCGGCGAGAAGGCGCGTCAGGCGGCGGGCGGGGTCGCGGGTCCAGACCAGGCCGCGGGGCAGGAGCCCCTGGAGGATCCGGATGTAGTCGTCGCCGGTGGCGATCCAGATCGTGCCCATGGTCAGACCCCGTTCACGACGACCGCCGTGTCCACGATCGTCGGGTACTCGTAGGCGGCCAGGTCCACGTCCGCCGTGGGACCGGCGCCCGAAACATCGGTGAGTTCGAACCAGTCGATTCCTGCCGCGCGACCGATGGCCTCGAGGAGCCGGGAATTCCGGACGGTCCAGGCAGACGACGAGAAGTCGAGTTCGGCGCGCTCCCGAAAGGTCGCCTGGACCTCGCGGCGGACGTTTCCCTTCACCTGGGCCAGCGTGTAGCCGGGGAGGAGACCCGCAGTCATCGCGAGCGTCACGACGTTTTCGAGCGGCGTGAACGTCCCGACGATCGCCGTGACGGGGGCCTTGGGAGCGATCGTGTCGTACACCGCGATGACCTCCTGCCAGGTCGGAAGCACGGCGCCCTCGTCGTCGCTGTCCTCGACGGTGAACAGCACCAGGACCTCCCCCAGCGGCTGACCGTCATCGAATGCCATGGGCCAGACCAGGTCCACGGAGACGGTCGGCGTGGACTGCGCCCACAGGACGTAGTCAGCGGCGGCGCCCCCCTGGGGCGGATTCGCGAGGCGGGTCAGCAGGCGGTCGAGGAGCGACGCGTCCTTCTCGGCGTCCTGGCCACCGGTCAGGCCGGGCGCCTCGAGGGGGCACGTCGACACGATCCCGGCCGGCGGCGACACGAGGTCGAGCGTCGCGTCGGTCGCGTACTCGAAGTTGCCGGTCGTGCCGGGCTCGACCGCCTCGACGGCGACGGGCGTCGTGGCATTCGAGGTCCAGTGGTAGTCGCCCGCGACCGCGTACTCGACGCTGTCCGCGCGCTGGAGGATGGAGCCGTCCAGGAGGTCGGAGCCCGCCGCGCCCTGGACGCCCACCGTCCCGGAGGCACCAACGGCCGGATTGCGGGACAGTCCGAAGAGCCGGGCCCACCGTTCGAGTTGCGCTCCCTCGGCGGTATCCGGGATCACCTGGCGCGCGATCCACTGCTGGTACAGATACAGCCCCCAGGTCGCCCCGGCGAGGACGTAGGCCAGGACGTAGGAAAGCGAGCGCGGAATCAGCGCGTTGGTGTTCCCCATCCGGGCGTTCAGATCGCCCTTGATGCGGTCGATCAGCGCGGGGAGGGTCGGGATCGTGAACATCGCGCTACCTCACGCTGCCTGGAGGAACGACCAGAGGTCCGGGTACGCCACGGCCTCGTTCATGCCGTCGCGCTTCGTGATCACGACACGGAGGGCGACCCGCCCGAGGTCCTGGCGCTCGGCCGTCGCGTCCACGCGGGCAGCGAGCCCCGCGTCGACCATCCAGGCGAGCGCCTCCGCGGCGTACTGCCGGACCTTCAGGAGCGTGGTCGCGTTAACGGGCGAGCGGGCGAGGAGCCAGAGCTTCGACCCGAACGATCCACCCGAGTACGTGTCCGCCCACCAGCCGCCGCGGTAGACCGGGTCGCCGCCGTGGTCGGGCAGTTCGTCGTCGGGGTCGGCGCGGCGGTCCGAGAAGAGCGAGATCCACACGAGCTGGTCGAGGGCCACCGGAAGGCGGGTCGGGCTCCAGGGGACCAGTTCGAACCACCCGGCGCCGACGTCCAACAGGCCGCCGTCTCCGGTCGCGGCCCAGGCGGCAGCACTCTCGGGCTCGACGTTGCGGGGGGCGAGGAAGTCCGCGTTTCGGCCGGCGATCGTGTTGCCCATCGGATCCGCGAGCGTTGCGGGGGCCGTGACGCGGTAGCTCTCGACCGTCGTCAGGTCGGGGAGCGTGGTCAGAACCGCGACCTGGTTGCCGGCAAGCAGGGCGACGTTCGTGACGGTGACGTGGGCGCCGGCAGCCAGGGGTGCGACCGCCCAGATGGCCGGGGCCCCCAGCGTCGCCGGGGCGATCGGCTCGTTGAACGCGACCGTCACGCCCTGCCCTGCCCCGGACGCGGAGACCAGTGCGGGCCGGGTCGCGACCGCGACGAAGGGCATCTGGTTGGATGCCAGCGCCTCGCCTTCCGGGCCGGTGACTCCCGTCACGATGACGCTGTAGGTCTTGCCATTCGTGCCCTGGTGGGCCAGCGCCAGGCGCGCGGTTTTCGGGAAGACCTCGCCGGGGCCCGGGGTGCCGAGGGCGACGGACGCGACCACCAGGGGGACGCCGCCGTCGAGGGCGGTCAGGACGTAGGACGCAGGATCGAGCACCGCGCCCGCGGGCGGCACGTCGAAGGTGAGGACGAGGGCCAAAGGCCCATCGGAGGTGACGGAAATCAGATCGATCGTCAGAGGCGGTTCGGTATCGCCCTGTACGGTGATGTCGGCGCCCACCGCAAAGGCAAAACCGGCGTCATCAAACGTTATGTCGTCGCCCATCGCAAAGGCCATCCCGGCGTCATCGAAAGTGATGTCGACGATCGCCACCGTACCCCCCGTCAGACCCAGGCCCCGTCACGCGCCGCTTCCCGCGGCCAGCCGATGCCGTACCACCAGAACCACTTGCCATCCGTGGATACCGTGGAGTCCCCGAGGCGCGAACTCATCGCCATCCCTTGGAGGTAGCCCATCGTTCGGGAAACGGTGAGGCAGAAAGCGGGAATCGGCAGGGTGATCCAGGCCCCGGAAATGTCCTGCACGTACCCGCCGGTTCGGCTTCCGTCGATTGCGGTATGACCGGGGCCGATGGGGTAGATGGTCGCGACGTACCAGCCGTCGAGCGTCGTCTTGGCGCAGACGGATGAACTGCCGCCGTTCGCGTTGTACCAGAAGTACTGGCCCTCGGAAGAGCAGGACGCCCGCCTGCAAAACGCCGCCACCCGATACTTCGCGTCCGCGCAGCCAGCAGGCGCGACCAAGGCCCCTGCGTACATGGACGTGTACTGCTCGGACACTCCACCGTTCCGGGCCGCAAAGCACACCGCCCCAGGCCGCGTGCCGTTGATGCCGGGAGTGAAGAACAGGCTGAAGACCAACGTGGACGACGAGGCGCCGTCACAAGTGCCGTTCAGACGGTTGGCCCAATAGCCACCCGACGCGCCGAAGAACAGGTTGGCATGGGTCCACCCGCCCGTGGGGGAGATTGCGAAGTACCCATTCGTTCCGACCGAACCGAACCCGGCGAGGTTGCCGGTCGTCGAGCGGTAGCCGACGAACACCTGCATCTTCTCGCCCGTCGACCACGTGTTCTGGAACTCCAGAACGAGCCAGGCGCCATTCGGAGGCGAGGCGTCCGAGGTCCATCCCGCATCCGAAAAGGGCGGGCTCGCTCCAGCCGTTCCGGCAGAGCAGTCAACAATCGTCACCTTGCCAACCATCGCGCCGTTGAGCATCGACGTGACGGCCTTCCAGATGCGGTAGACCGGCCCGGACAGATAGGTGTAGCTTCCGCCGTCCAGGGGGATGTTGACCCAGGCGTTGAAATCCATCGCTACCTCACTTCGCCGTGACCTTGGTCGTGCCCCCGGTTGCGTCCCCCGGAACGGTCGGGAGCGGTGTCGGAAACGTCAGGACGCCCCCGGTGGGCGAGGACGTGGCCGCCGTCAGCGCGGTCTTCAGGCTGGTCAGGAACGACTTGACGGCAGGCCACTTGGCCAGCGCCGAATCGGCGGTCTCGCCCAGGCGGACGTCCGGGGACTTCACCTCGACGATGGGGGCCTCGACGAGGATGCGGTCGCGCTTCAGCGTGATCCGCTGGCCCTGGTCGTCGTGGATGCAGACCTCTCCCTTCGCGAGGCCCGACACCCGGAACCGCCGGTCGCCCACCACGATCGCGACGGGATGATCCGAACAGCCGCCAAGGTCCACGACGATTGCCTCGGCGCCGCGCCCGTCCGAGGGGGCGTCAGCCGGGCAGGACGTGAAACCGTACGGCTCGAAGTGCTCGACGCCGTCGCGCACGTCGCCCGCGTAGACCACCACCTGGAGGACCTGCATCTTCGGGGTCGGGTCGGCCCTGACGACCGACGCCCGGTTCGCGTCGCCGTCCATCAGTGCACCCCCGCGTGGACCTGGTACAGGTGGATCCCGCCGGTGACCTTCTGCTTCTTCGGGAGTTCCGGTTCGTAGGCGCCGGCCGGGGCGAGTTCGATCTGCGTCACCTGGCCCTGGCGATCGTCCAGCAGGAAGCGGACGGAGACGGACAGGAGCGTCGCGTCCACGCCGATGACGGGGTCCTGGACCTTGCACAGGCGGTTCACGTCGTAGACGCGCCCGTGTTCATCCCGCCAGCCCGCGACGGTGATCTCGACCGCCGCGGAACGCCCGGCACGGGTGACCGCCTCCCAGTTCGCCCGGGCGCCGGCCTGGGCCTTGCCCATGGCCTTCTCGCCCTTGATCACGAGGAGCCGGTAGCGGGCCAGATCCTGGAGGTCCTCGACAGAATCCTCGACGCCCGCGACCCCCTCGCCAAAGTTGTCGTCGTCGCCCTGGGCCTGGCCCTTCACGACGTACTTCGAGAAGCGGCGGGAAACGTCCGCGCGCAGCGACGAGGACAGGATGTTGCCGGGGTGGATGAACGCCGGGCCCGTCTGGCTTCCGACGCGCGTCAGCAGGAGCTTGCCCTCGCGCGTGTCCGTCACCAGCAGGCGCTGCTCGCGGCAGACCTGTTCGATCGCGTCGAACGCCCGGTCGCCCACCTTCGCGACGTAGCTCTTGATCGACGGCAGGTCCGGCACGTCGCAGACGACTTCGACGCCGTACGGCTTGCAGACGGCCTGCGCGATCTGGAGGACGGTGCGCCCCTTCCACTGCGCGGGCTTGCTCTTCGACGCCTCGCATGAGCAGTCGACCACGTCCTCCGTCTTCGACCGCCCCGAAATGGAGACCGTGTGGTCCGACCCGGAGTGCGCCAGTTGCACTGCGTCGGCGTACCCGGTGACGATCAGGTCATCCCCAATCAGCACGCGGCAGGGATCGCCCGGGTGGACCTTGATGGGGTTGGCCTGCCCCGGCCAGGTCTCGGTGAGGGAAACCTGGAACTGCGCGGCGGCCTGCTCGATGGACCGCTGGACGGAGACAGACAGCCACCCCTCATGCCTGACGTCGCCCACCTCGAGGTAGGCCCTGTTCGCATCGCGCGTCATGCCGTCAGCACCCTCAGGTCGCCCGCCACCGCGGACGGATCGGACTGGTTGTTCCGGGTCACGATTTCGACGGCGCGATCCGCGTCGCCGTACAGGTCGAAGGCGAGTGCCAGCGCCGGGATGGACCGCATCACGAACAGGGGTCGCAGGCGCGGGAGCGTCACGGCCTCGTCGCTGATGGCAGCCACCACGGCTCCCTTCAGGTCGAGCAGCGCGGCATACGCGTCCGCATCGGTGATCAGAAGGGCCGCGCCGTCGAATTGTGCCGCCAGGTCGTCCCGCACCGCGATGGCGTCGTCCCAGGTCGTGTAGGTGTCGTTCCCGGCAGCCGCAGCCGCCGCGGACAGGGCCGAGAGGTAGATTAGCGCGTCGAGGGGCGCCGCCTGCGCCGCGATGAACACCGGCTGCAGGGCCGCCGCGACGGCGCGCAGGTCGGCCGCGTTCGTGATCGTCACGAAGGCGGCCTGCCAGGCGGTCGCGGCAGCGGGAGCGTCACTGGCAAGAGAGGCAGCGTCCCTCCCGACCCGATCCATCGAGGCATGGAACGCGTCCGCGCCGGCACGGTCCACGAACTTTCCCGCGACCCCGGACAGCGTCGCGGCCCGGTCTGTCTGGTCGCGAGCGGACGACCCGTGCGTCGAGTAAATGATCGCGCACGCGAGGGTGACCGCCGCCGCCTTCGCGAGCGCGACCACCGACAGGATCGTCCCGACGCTGAAGACGCTGCCGGCCTCGACGAAGTCGAACGTGAACTCGACGACGTTGACGCCGCCGTCCACCGATTCCTTGACGGACAGCGAATCGCAACGCGCCTGCACCAGACCGAGCGTCGGGTGCAACAGGGGCCCCGGGCCCTTCGCCTCGCACGCGCGAATCATCAGATCACGGATCGCCGGGGCGCCCTCCCCCAGCACGAAGCCCTGCAGCTTCCACCGGCGCGCCTTGCGGCCCATGTCCTCGTTGGTGGGCTCGTCGCGGTTCGGGTACTCGTGGGTGACCAGGCGGCGCCCGGTCTCGCGCCCGACCTCGCGGGCCTCGAACGGAATGCTTCTCCACAACGCGGGGAGCAGGCTCGTCGGGAGGCTCGCCATCAGTGCCTCCCTGCCATCGACGGCGCCATCCGGCGCACGCCGACGTCCGCCGCCTGGTTGCCTTCCTTCTGGGTCTTCGCCCGAAGCCAGTCGGGCAGTTTCGAATCGTCGAGGGAGAGACTGATCGGGATGCTGAACTGCCCGCCCGACGCCCCCTCGAACGAGAAGCCCCGGGTCTCGCGCTCGTGGACGACCGTCTTCACGATTTCGTCCAGGCGGCTTTCGGTCAGCACGTTCTCGGGGACGGGGGCATCGGACGTGCCGCGGACCATCGCCTCTTCGCCGGCCTTCTTCGCGGCCCGCTCGGAAGCCTTCGCGGGGTCGTGTTCATCGACCCACCGATCGAGTTCGGACTTCTTGCGGAGCACCGGGACGCCCGGGTGGTTCCGCTGGATCTCCTCGTCCATCCGCTTCTGCTGCCACGAGTCGATCGCGGCCAGCGCCGAGATGACGGCGGTGAGCGTCACGAGCAGCGCGGCCAGGGAAGGGTTCGTGAACGCCGCGACCGCGAAGGCCCCCGCCGCGACCGTGATCGCGGTGCCGACGCCACCGAGGGTTTCGATCAGGGTTTTGACGCCCCCGGCGACAGCCCCGATGACCTCGACCCCGCCCTTGAACGCCAGCCACAGATCGTCGCCGTGGTCATCCAGCCAGGCGCCCATCGCAACCAGCCTGTCGTGCACCGCCTCGATGAAGTCCTTGACCTTCAGCGCGATCAGATCGCGGTGGGATTTGATCCATTCGATGGTCATGTCCAGGTAGGGCTTGAGTACCGGCAGCAGATCACGACCAATCGCGTTCTTGACGCCCTCGATCGCGTATTTCATGCGGGTCAGGCCGTCGTTGAAGTCGTCGGCAGCTTCGCCAGTCTCGGTCGTGACCAGGCCGTAGGACGCGGCCTCCGCTCGCAGTTTCTGGAGTCCCGAGTACCCGTCCTTCAGCATGGTCGCCATGACCATGCCGCCACGCCCGAAGAACGTCGTCGCCAGCGCGGCGCGCTCGGACGCGTCGCTCGTCTGGTCGAGCGCCTTCATCATCACGTCCAGGGCCTCGGCGTTGCTGTGGGTGGCGAGGACCTGCTTCATCAGGCCCGGGGCGTGCTTGGACAGGTCGTTGTAGAGCTTGCCCGAGTGCATCCGAGCCTGGCCCATCAGCTTCGACATGATTTCGATGCTGTTGTTGAAATCCTCGGTCGTGACGCCCGTCAACTGCGCCGCGAACTGGTACTCCTGCAGCGCCTGCGTGGTCATCCCCAGGCGGAATGCGAGTTCGTTGAGCGAGTCCGCACCCTCGGCCCACTGCCGGAACCCCTCCCACGCCTTCTCGGCCCCGAGCGCGGCGGCGGCCCCGATGATCAGGGACTTCGCCGACACCAGTTTGTTGCCGAGGTCCCCGATGCCTCTCGTGGCCTCGCGCCCGAAACGCGCGACCTTCTCCCCGATGTGGGCGAGCGGAGAGGTGATCTTGTCGATCGCGGAGATGAGGACGCTGATGGAAAACTGCGCGGCCATGCGTCACCTGGGGGAGAAAGCCTTCTGGCCCTCGACCACCCACCAGCGGAGTTCGTCCGCGGCCAGTGCCTGGATTTCAGAGGGGGGCCAGTGGAGGTTCAGCGCGAGCCAGAGCCAGCAGCGCCTCCAGTCGAGAGGCCAATTCCCGCGAAAGGGCCCATCGCCACCGTCAGGTTCTTGATGTCCTCGTTCGACAGCAGCAGGACCGCGTCGGGGCCGATTTCCTTGCCGTCCGGCGTGCGGTAGAGGCGCTCGATCAGCTTCAGCGTCGTGGCGATCTTCCCGAGCCCATCGGTCGCCAGCAGGTCGCCGCCGTTCATCTTCCGGGAGATGACCAGCGCATCGACCGTGTTCGCGAACGCCACGATCGGGTCTTCCAGGTTCACGGTCACGGGGGCGAGAGCGGGCATGGTCAGACCTCCATTCCTGCCAGGGCTTCGAAGGACACGTCGCAGGTGCCGTCCGTCGCGGAATGCTTCGGGGGCTCGGTGACCGACGCGCCGATGAACACGTAGTTGCGCCCGTCCGCCATCGACACCTCGACCACGATGTTCTGGAGGTTGCCGAGCGCGGCGATCGACACGTCGGGGGTGACGATGATCGTCGCGTCGCACTTCGGGGCGACGGGCGTGACCTTGTCGCCCGCCACGCCGCCGAGGCCCGAGACCTTCTCGCGCTTCTCGTTGCCGATGGCCGGGTCGATCTTCGTGCAGTTGTAGACCTTGCCGTCCGCCCGCAGGCTGCCGCGGCCGGCGAGGGTGATTCCGGTGGGCATCTGGACCTCCTACGCTGCCGCCATGTCCGAGGGGGAGTACTGGAGCCGGAATTCCGAGAGCGCCGCGAAGACCATCAGGCCGTTGGCCAGGTCGGGCGGGAAGTAGACGTTGACCCGCGACGGGTCAGCCGCATCGCGTTCGACCCGCAGCAGTTTCTTGAAGACCTCGGAGTTCTCGACCAGGGCCAGCCGCTCCCAGCCCTTGTACTGGGCCACCAGAGCGTTCTTGATCGCGGACGGCGTCACGACCGGCATGCCCGGGGCGACCGGCGTCCCGTCGTCGACCAGCTTCACCCGGCCGTACTGGTTCGTGACCAGGTTCTCCTGCTCGGTCAGCAGGAAGTCGAGCGTGTACGGGGTCGTCACGTCCCGGAAGGAAGCGTCCGCCGCGCCGTAGGCGTTCTTCGTGTAGGTGGTGACCGCCCGCTGGATCCGGACGTTCCCGGCCGCGTCGATCATCGGGGTCGTGATCCCGTTCTTCAGGATCAGGTCCCGGTCCGTGTACGTGAACTGGTCGAACGGGTGCGGCGCCAGGATGCCGTTCAGCACCAGCGTGTTCAGGGGCCGGGCCGGGTCCACCCGGAGCGACGCGGCCGAGGCGCCGCAGTACGCCGCCGCGATCTCGGAGGCCGGGTTCGGGCAGCCCTCGATCCCGAAGATCGAGTGGTGCGGGTCGTTCGAGGTCGTAAACGACGCGAGGTTCACGGCGGTGTCGTTCAACGCCGACCAGACGCCGCCGTACAGGCGCCGCGCGTATCCCCACCGGCCGGCGGGATTGTCCGCGAATTCGGCCTGCCACCTCGCGAGGGCGGGCGAGGCGGTGTAGGGGTTGCCGACGAAGTTGTACCGCCGGTCCCCGAGGATCGCCCCGATCGTGGACAGGTCCGGGTCGCCCACGCCGCTCGTCAGGTGGATGAACGGCTCGCCCCCGGACGTCGGGAGTTCCGTGATCGCGACTCCGGGCGGCAGCGCCTCGGAGCCCGCCGCGCCCAGGTAGTTGACGCGAACGTCGATGCTGTTCCCGACCGAGCCCTTGTGCCGCGCCGTGAGCGTCACCGTCCCGGTCGCGTTGCTGGCGAGCACCGGGAACGTCGAGCCCAGGCCCGCCGCCGTCGTCTCGTCCACGCCGAGCGCCGTCTGGATCTTCCCGCCGATGATCGTGGCGGTGTCACCCGAGGCGATCGGAACCAGGAGCCGCTGGCCGCCGAGGTACAGGGCCAGGACGCCGGCCGCCGTCGCGGTACCGGTGATGTGCAGGATCGCGCTCGCGGCCACGCCCGCCACCAGGTCCGCGAAAGGCACCACCCACAGTTCGCAGATGGGGTCGTTCGCCAGGTACGACCGCACCATGCGGGCCAGCATCGAGCCGGGCCGGAACAAGGTGTTCGCGAGGCCGCTCGACAGGATGCGGATCGGGATGCCCGCCGTGAAGGCGCTTCCCAGGCCCTGCCCGACCAGCAGCGACGGGCGCGAGGCCGACCCGCCCGCCGCCTTCGCGTTCGACACCTCGGCGTAGAAGAGCGGCTGGATGACGTCGTTCGGGATGTAGCTGAAGCTCACCGCCATCGCATCACTCCTCGGCCTGGGTGGGTTCCGCGGCGGGCTCGGTCGGGGTCGGGTCGCACAGGAGCACGTCGCCCTTCACCAGGCGCCGCCACCAGTACGGGTGCTCCACGACCGACGTGGGCTCGTCGGGAAGGAAGTCGTTCGGAGGATCGGGGCGACGGACGCGCACGCCCAGGGCCGGACGGATGCAGAGGACGCGCAACTCCATCGTCAGCCCTCCGTCTTCGTTCCGGGGGTGTCGAGCAGCGGGCGGTCGGAGACGTTCGCGACGGCGGGGTCCGTGGTGCTCGTCGAGACCCACACCGAATCGAGGTCCGCCGGCTCGACGCTCGGGGCGTACTGGACCGCGTAGTGGACCTCGACGACCACGGCCACGTGGCCGAGCAGGTCCACCGTCGAGTCGTCCAGCTTCTTCGCGGAATCGACCTTCTCGACGGCGTCGAACGCGCCCACCCACTCGGGGTCGCCCGCGACGGCGTCCAGGATCTGGCTCTCGATGGTGTCGAGCGCGGCGGCGAGCGTCGCCTCGTCCTCTCCGGCTACGTCCCCGACGATGGCCAGGCGCTCGGTGTGCTTCACGAGGAGCGTGCCGATGCTCCAGCGGTCGTCCGTGCCCCCAAGGGTCGTGACGGTGATCGCCGGGAGTTCCTCGGCCTCGTAGTTGACGCGCCGCGAATCGAACACCCGGTCGCCCGCAGCGGTACGACCCTTCAGGCGGGCGACGAGGTCTGTGCGGATCCCGGTCGGGCTGAGGGTCGGCCGCGCCATGTCAGCCCCCCTTCATCAGCAGGAGCTTCATCCCGCCGTAGCCGTCGTCCTGGGTGTCCGTGATGCGGTAGCGTGTCGCGACGGCGTAGGTGCCGTCCGGCCGCTGGAGTTCGATTGCAACGATCGACCGGGTCGCGGGCATCACCGGGATGTCGGCCAGCCGCACGTCGACCACCGGGCCAACGCTGTTGAGGCTGACGCCCCCCTCGCCGTCCGGGACCACGTCCTTCTGCTCGGCGTGGAAGATCGCGAGGCAGGTGTGCGCCGCGCCGTCCGGGTCAAGCACGATGCGGCAATCCGCGAACTTCTCGCGGATCACCTTCGTCGCTCGATGGAGCAGCGCGGGCCACATTGGATTCCTCCGAAGGTCAGTTCTGGGACGACCTCTTGACGGTCACCCGGAACGTCGCCTGGGCGGTCTCGTTGCCGGCCACGGTGACGGTCACGGAGCCGTCCTGGTTCACCTGGACCCCGGTGAAAACCTGGTCGTTCCCGGAAAGCGGGAAGCAGTTCACGACCCACCCGTTGATCAGGGTCGGGTCGGCAGGGGACGAGCCGGTGGCGGCACCCTGTGCGATCGTCACCTGGAAGTCGGTCTGGTCGTCGCCCCCGCCGATCCCGCCGCTCAACGCCAGGTCGAAGAGGTCCTGCGCGGTGTGGATGTTCGCGAAAGCCTCGGGGAAGCCCTCGGGCAGAGGGTCCGGCAGGTGCATGCCGATGAGGGCCATACCCTTCCCGGCCTCCTGCGAAAGCAGATCGGCGGCCGAAACCGCCCCGATGTCCGACGGCGCCAGCGCATCCGACCCGGCAGTGTGGTGCGAGGCCGCGTGCGCCGCCGGGATGCCCCCGGCCTCGCCGGCCGCCTCGGTCTCGGGGATGAGCACCAGCGCGCAGGACGGGTCGCCGGACGCCGCGTCCTCGGTGGCGACCGCGAGATTCACGTCCATCACGGCAGTCGTGAAGACCTTGTTGAACGCGTCGAAGTACAGCTTGTCGCCCTGGTGGATCTCGACGCCCGCCTTCGGGGCTCCGAAAACGCCGACGCGGTTGACGGACACGGGAGCGCCCTCGGCCGCGTCCGTGATCGCGAACCCGTGCAGGCCGCCGACCACCACGAACTCGCCCGACCGCACGCCGCCGGCCGGGGCAATCAACGTCAGGGTGTCGCCGGTCTGGATGAAGTTCTTCATCGGTGCCTTCCTCCGCGCTGACCTCAGGCCGCGCCCTTGTTCCGGTAGACGCCGCGGTGGCAGGACCACGCGCAGCCGAAGTCGTGCTCGACCTTCATCTCGACGCCCTGGGTCTCCCAGGACTCGCGGCTCATGAACCGGGGCTGCTCGCTGCCCGCCAGGTAGCCGATGACCAGGGACGGCCACGCCTTCGCCAGCAGGTACCAGGCGGTGCTGCCGTCCAGCCGGGGCTCCACGATCGGGGTCAGGCTGCGGATCACCTGCGGGATGGTCTTCGACGCCTCGTTCGCGACGAAGCTCGCGAACAGCCGGTCCAGCGCGAGTTCGTTCGCGGTGCCCGCGACGATGTGCGACGGCACCAGGTCCAGGTAGTTCCCGGCGAGGTCCGTCTGCTGCCGGAGCAGGAGGCGCCCCTTCGCGATCTGGTCCGCGTCGGGGGCGGCGCCGGCCGAATCGGTGATGTTCTTGTGCGCGGAGTGGAAGACCTCCTTGTTGTCCGCCAGCTTCGGGTTCGACGTGAACAGCGCCCAGAAAAGGTTCTTTTCCAGGCGGATCACGGCCGACCCCATGCGGTTCGGCAGCGTGCCGAACGCGCCCAGGTCGTCGTTGATCAGCGCCTGGCGGGTGATCCGCAGGCCCTTGCCGTAGGACGCGAGGCCCCAAGTCTCCTCGCCTTCCGACAACGTCCCGAACTTCAGTTCGGCGCCCTCGGGCAGGGCGTCCAGCACCGAGAAGCTGGACAGCTTGATCTCGCGGACGGGCTTGAAGTCCGTGATGATCCGGCGCAGCGCCAGGCCCTCGAAGTTGCGAGCCTCCTGGCTGAACGCGTCGAGGAAGTTCTTGTGGACCGCGCCCGCCAGGATCGCCTGGAAGTCGCTGGTGGACAGGCCGGCGGCACGAGTCCCGAACAGCGCCCCGTCGAACAACTCGTTGTCCGCCACGCCCCGGGTGCGCACACCCTGGTGCTCCAGGCACTCGGCGGCGATGTCGCGCAGCTTGTAGTTCACGAACGGGCGGGCCAGGTCGGACGGCGTGCCGACCGCCAGGGCGCGGTAGGCCAGCCCCTCGATCATCGCCTGCCGGCGCGTCAGTTCCTCGTCCCGGGTGATGGCCGCGTGCCCGGCACGGGTTTCGGACGCCGCGTCGCGCTTGCCGACCAGATCCAGCATCTGCGCCTGGGCCGCCTCGATGGTCACGGCCGGGTCGGCCAGCATCGACCGGATGTCCTCGTCCCCGAGGCGGACCTTCGCGGCCAGCTTCCGGATCGTGTCCGCCCGGGTCGCCTCGGCCCTGCGCCCCTCCTCGCGGGCCGTGTGGAGCGCGGCTTCGTCCGGGACGACGGTCGTCTGCCGGGTGTCAACGGTGACGTCGGGCATGTCCTGGTCCTCCTGCCGGTGCTGGTCCGCGCTGCGGGTGGTCGTGCCGCTGTCCGCCGGGAAGGCGACGGCGCTGATTTCGTCGGGGATGTGCCGGGGCCAGGACCGGACTTCGAGCCCGGTCTCCGGGTCAGTGCTGATGGACGGGCGGCCCACGCGCCGGTAGCCGTAGGACCACTTCCGGATCACGCCGTCGCGGATGTCCTGGACCACGTCCGCCTTGCCGGCGGCGCGGGAGAGCGTGACCCGGGCGCGGGCCTCGGTGTCGCTGACGACGCGGGCGGTGCCGGGGACAACCGAGCCGATGACGGCGTCCAGGCCCTCGCCGGTCTTCGGATCCATGCCGTGGGCGCGGAGGACGTGGGCGCCAGCGTTCAGGTCGGCGCAGTCCATGCCGCGGAGAGGAAGCTCCTCGATCCACGGGATGCCCCGGCGCTTGTCGAACTTCATCGCCCGGGCGCCGGTCGAGAACACGACCTCGATCGAGCGGGTTTCCTCGTCCCAGGATTCCGGGATGGTCGTCGCCGTTCGGAAGTCCCGGTCGATACGCGTCGTGCCAGCCGCCATGCCGCTGCCTCCCTGGCCGGAGAGTCGGGGAGGCAGGCGTTATGCGGCCAGGCTCGATTCAGGTGCCGAGGAGGTGTCACGGGCGGGTTGTGGGTGGTAGGTCACTGGTCTGCCATCCGGCACGTGTCCCTACGGCCCCGCCCATCGGGTTTGTTCGTCCACCTCGGGGTGACGAGCGAGGCCGATGCAGGGACCGTGACGGAAGGGGTTTTTCCAATCCATAGTTTGTCCAAGCCACGCTGGTTGGGCCGCATCCAGGCGTCGCTTCCAAAGGTCCCTGCTTTCAGCATGAAAGGCAAACTTCACCTGCGGAATCGAACGGCTCCGAATCTGGTGGCCTCATCATGAAACAGAATGTTCTGCGAATCATCGAAGACTTCCAACGAAAGAACGACGTAGCCATCCGTATCGGAATTGGTTGCCACAAAATCGACACCTTCCCTTGCACCAATATCGAACTCGAACGCCGCTCTCTGACTCAGTTCGATGAGCGAAACCACCCTGCCGTTCAGTTTCGCGTGACCATATGCAGTACACGGTCCAAGCGGGACAGGCTGCCTGTGAAGTAGGCACCTGAGTACTACATGCAATGGCCCGTCGTACCTAGAGGCTTTCGTGCTCTTCGGCTTCCTCCGTTGAGTTGAAGGCAAGTCGCTGTTTCTGAAGGCAACGCGCCCTGGACCTTGGGCTTCATCCTCATAAAGAATGCTTCCGCCCGCATCGAGCACTTCAATTCGCAGGAACAAATGTCTAGCAGACACTCTAGCGTCAATGGCGTAGTCTTGATTCTCGTCAATCGTAGCCATGTAGTAGGAGTCCATCGTCACCGGCAAGTATCGTCCGTTCACCTTCGGCCCTGTTTCGGGAAGACAGGCTATTAGAGGCGCCGTCTGGTTCGGGCCGACCCAGCAAGACAGCCGCACCACACGCCTTTCCGGTGAGTTCCTGCCACGCGCAAAGGATTCTGGAGACAGGTTCAGAGCGACAAGCGCGCCAACGAATAGCCACAGAGGTCCCTTCATCATCCGTCCTAACGCATAAATCGTAGGAATGATATCGCGGGCATGTAGAAGACGTCAATCAGGGAATCGCCTGACCTATCCCCTCATGTTGGGGATGGTGACCCGGGTGTCTGGGGGCTGCGCCGAAGGCGCCTAACGCATGAAAATGATTGATAAAGTATTTGACAAATAGGGGCCGACATCGGATAATTCCTTTGCAAATCCATGGAGTTATCGAGAATGTCGGCGGAACGGATTGTAGCCTTCTTGGGTCAGGTGTTCCAGGGGTTTCATCGGAAGAATCAGCAGACGCTATCGGTTCTGGTCGCCGCGCTGGTCACGGTGGGCAGGGTGGGTGTGGCGTCGCTGGGCCGGGCCATCCGGTCGAAGGTGGCGCCGAAGCACCGCATCAAGCAGGTGGACCGCTTCCTGGGCAACGAGAACGTCGAGGTCGAGGACTGGTGCAAGGCCCTACTTCTGACCGTCATCGGGGACCGTCGGTCGATCCGCATCGCCGTCGACTGGACCAAGATCGGTCCCTGGCCGGTACTGGTGGCATCCGTCGTGATCCAGCGCCGCGGCATCCCGGTGTACTGGGCCACGTGCGATTGGCGCAAACTGGCCCGCAGCCAGAATGCTTTCGAGGAGTCCTTTCTCTCCGTGCTCCGCACGATCATCCCCAAGGACGTCGAGACCACGCTGCTCTTTGATCGAGGCTTCCGCCGCGTCGCACTGGCGCGCAAACTCAAGCAACTCCGCTTCCACTTTGTCGTGCGATGCTGCAGCGACACCAAGGTCAAGTCCCCAGGCTGGAATGGCGCGCTTCGCGACCTGTCATTGCCCCGGGGACGTGTCCGAGACCTGGGCCAGGTACTCGCCACCGTCGATCAGCCCGAGGAACTGCGCCTGGTCGCACTCTTCGACCACGGTCAGAAGGACGCGTGGTACCTCTTCACCGACCTCGAACTGCCGGCCAACAAGATTGTCCACCTCTACGGCCGCCGCTTCACCATCGAAGAAGTCTTCCGCGACAAGAAGAGCACCCGCTACGGCTGGAGCCTCGGTGAGTACAAATTGAAGGACCGCCCAGACCGCCTCGACCGTCTCATCCTGGTCATTGCCGCCGGCTACTTCCTGGTCTCCCTCATCGGTCATCACATCGAGGCCAAGGGTCTTGACCGACTCTACAAGGCCAACACCGTCCGGACCCGCACCCACAGCGCCTTCCAGATGGGATGGAAGGCCCACAATCTGGTGCGGTGGCTCCCGCTCGTCTGGCTCGGACGTTTCCGGAACCTAGCCTTCGACCTCCTTGACGCCCACGACGCCAGCATCACCGGAGGTCAGCCGTGAAAACCCTCCCTACACAGTCTCCTGTGATGATTCCAGGCGCACCGCGGTGCCATCGAGGCTTGCGACGACCCTTCCGGGGTTTGAGGGGATCAGTCAGGGGAATCGCAGAATCGCGCAGGAAATCAATGGAGAGGAATTGACAGGATTGGCACAAATCGTTTCCACCGCAAGCGGACCCGTGTTGAGTCTCGTCGAGGAGATTTGAGAACTGAAGAGGGCCACCATAGTGCCGGTTCAAACGTTCATAATGAAGCAAATCCTGGCCGTTGGGCAAGACGGTCAAAGGCTTGCGCGTGAGATCTGACGGCATTGGAAGATTTGCTCCTTGATTTGCTGCTCGGGAACTGTCTCCATTTCTAATTACAGGCGGAATACTTGTCCAAGCCAAATAGCTTCCTCTCCGATTGTATATGGGCCGTGAATGGCGCTGTAGCAGCCTCGACTCGGAACTATCCGATTCAGATCGGTAAGAATCCATTCGACGTACACGCGCTTGTCCTCGCCGACCTCCTTCACGATCCCGAGTCCCCGGATAGCGATGTCCGGAAAACCTTGCCCGAGCATGGACTTGATCGCAATCCGGTCGCCCGGAACTATTGATTTCCGGGCGGCGGCCATTCCAGGTTGGTCGCTGTCGCTCCAGCCCAGGGTCCAGTAGCCCCTGCGGAAGAAGGGCTCCCGTTGGTCGTCGCCGCCCCAATTGGCGCCAACGACCCAATACCGAGGTTCGCTGCTCATCGTCGCCCCCTGCAAGAAACCAAGGATCTGCGCCCAAAACCTTACGAGATGCTATTGCGTTATCGCAGTTAGAACAATGCGCTTCTGACATGCGCTTCTTGATCAGGGGTGTCAGGTGAACGCTGGTTCAATTGGCAAACCCCGGTGCCCGGCCCGAAGGGGCGGGCATCCGGCGCGGTCCCTGCGAACCTGCCCGCCGTGGACCTTCGCCAACTTCAGCGTGATGCAGGCGGGGCCAAAGCAGGGACCGTGACGGAAGGGGTTTGTCCGATGCACGCGCTCGTTAGGCCTCCCCACGGCACGACCCGCGGACATCCTCAATGCGACGTCGTGCAGCCAGAACTCGCCCGACAGATCGGACCGGAATGGCGTTTGCCCCGTCCGCTGACGCGAGAGAAGGTCAATGCATGCGTAGGGCATCTGTAACGCTCATGCCTGGATTCCATCCCGGAGGGGGCCAGGGAAGTGCTTCCTCAGTGAAGCCATTTGGGAAGAATGCGTTGTAAGGAGTGTCTCCCTCGCACCTCGTGGGAATCGCGCCCGGCCGAATCCAGCCATCCACGACGCAGACGCGCCCTTGGAGAAAGGGAATCACTGTTGTTGCTCGTACCAACTTCTCTCTGAATCCCTGAACGATGTTCGAACTAATCGCTCCGATGAACCACTCGAAGAAGGATGCGCTGGCATTTAGCGACGTCAATTGAGGCGGTGTAATCTGGGGTTCCGCAGCCGGAAGAACATAGAAGTAGTTTCCGTCGAGCAGGACTTGGTATTCCAGGAGCACGGCGACCTGGAATGTACCAGAAGGGTTGATCAAACCGCCAAGTTTCGGCACCGAGAACTGCCCAAAGCCCGAAAGTCGGAAGACCATGTTTCCGTTTGGCTTCGGAAACTCAACGCATCCGCCAGGTGGAACAACGAAGACTCCACCTGGAAAGAGGTGTGACTGAAGTGGACCCGGTTTTTCGGACAGTGTGGTAAGCGAGACTTCTGCCCTTTTTGAGCCCTGATGGGCGGAGGAGCGGGAGATGGAAAAGACACGAAGGAAGCACACGGCAGCGTTCAAGGCAAAGGTAGCTCTGGCGGCGTTGCGCGAGGACACGACGGTCGGGGAACTGGCGACCCGGTTCGAGATCCACCCGAGCCAGATCCACGCGTGGAAGCGGCAGATCGTGGAGAGTGCGGCGGATCTGTTCGACGGCGTCCGCCGAAGCCATGAGAATGGCGACGATGCGTTGCTGGCCGGGCTGTACGAGGAGATCGGACGGCTAAAGGTGGAACGTGATTTTTTGGCCCGCAGGTCCGGTCGCTGAGTCATCAGCAGCGGCTGGACCTGATCGAGCGGGGGCATCCGAAGCTGAGCCTGGTGCGACAGTGCGAATTGCTCGGGGTGGCCCGCTCGTCGGTGTACTACGAAGCGGCACCTGTGAGCGGGGAAGACCTGGAAATGATGCGGCTCATCGACCGGCAGTATTTGGAAACGCCGTTCTACGGTTCGCGTCGGATGGTCGTGGCGCTGGACCGGATGGGCCACTCTATCGACCGGAAACGTGTTCAGCGGCTGATGCGGACGATGGGCCTGGCGGCGATCTACCCGAAACCGAGGACGACCGTTGCGGGCGCGGGGCACAAGGTGTACCCGTACCTGCTGCGCGGGCTGACGATCACGCGGGCCGACCATGTCTGGGCGACGGACATCACGTACATCCCGATGGCCCGAGGGTTCTTGTACCTGGTGGCCGTGATCGACTGGGCGAGCCGGTACGTGCTCTCCTGGCGCCTGTCGAACACGCTGGACGACGCTTTCTGCATGGATGCCCTGGAACTGGCGTTGGCGCACGGACGACCGGAGATCTTCAACAGCGACCAGGGGTCGCAGTTCACGGGCAAGGGTTTCACTGGCGTCTTGCTCGGCGCCGGGATCCAGATCAGCATGGACGGGAAGGGGCGTTGCCTGGACAACGTGTTCGTTGAACGCCTGTGGCGCAGCCTGAAGTACGAGGAGGTGTACCTGAAGGCTTACTCGACAGCGCGGGACGCCCACGACGGAATCGGCTCGTACATGCGGTTCTTCAACGAAGTGCGGCCCCATCAGGCCCTCGATTACCGCACGCCGAGGGAGATCTACTACGGAGGCCACGATGTCGGGCGGTGCTGACCAACGCGTTCCGGGCCGCCCATGGGAAACAGGGCTCCGCTACGCTCCGCCCTGTTTCCCATG
>CAIZWN010000043.1 GCA_903936705.1 uncultured Myxococcales bacterium | reverse complement strand
TCCGGGAACGCCTTTTCGCCCTCTCCAACAACGCCCCAGTCGGCGCCGAAAGCATCCAGAAGGTGCGTCGGGTAAAGGCTGAATGCGCTGCCGCCAAGGATGAGTGGCGCGTGGGTCGCAGCTTTTACAGGGGTAATGAATTCTCGAAGAACACCGTCCAGAAAATGAGTGCCGTTCCGGGGCACCATGTCATCTACGTTCCTGACGGATACGCCGACGATGTCAGGCTGGAATGTGCGAATGGCCTCTGAAAGGCCCTCGCCACCATTGAAAGTTCCGTCGTAGACTGCGACATCAAAGGTGTTCTCGATTGCGCTGGCCAGCATGCACAGGCCAAGCGGGGCGACGGGATACGGTACGCGACAGGAATTGGAGTTGATCAGCAGGATGCGCTTCACGGGCAGAAGAATACGGGTGGTGCTCTCGGGCGTCAAGGTCAGTTGGGCCAGCCGGCGTAAACAATACACGGGCAATGTCTAAGTGGTAATCACGGCGAATCCCGATGCGCTAGCGAGCGCCGCGCCTCGATAATACCGCGCCTAATGTCCGCACCAGCAGGATCAGATCATTCCACAGGGACACCTTGCGGGAGTATCTCAGGTCCATTCGCATCCATTCCTCGAAGGGAATCAGGCTGCGTCCGCTGACCTGCCATATGCAGGTCAATCCTCCAACGAGCTCCAGGCGCCGTCGTTGCCAGGGCTGGTATTTCTGGATCTCGTCCATGGTCGGAGGTCGTGGGCCTACCAGCGACATTTCGCCCTTCACGACGTTCCACAGTTGAGGTAGTTCATCAAGACTGGAACGTCGCAGCAAACGACCCAGAGGTGTGATTCTAGGATCGTTGGCCATCTTGAATACCGGGCCGGACGCCTCGTTCATATGCAGGAGTTCGCCCTTTTGGTGTTCGGCATCCAGATTCATTGTGCGGAACTTGTAGAAATCGAAGGGGCGGCCTCCGATCCCGGCCCTGCGTTGCCTGAAGATTACCGGGCCAGGCGAGGACAGCTTGATGGCAACGGATATTGCCATGAGCACCGGAGACAATATCAGCAGCATTGCAGATGCCCCAAGGATGTCCATGCCCCTTTTCCACCAAGGGATCTGGGCGTTGAACATCCTTCCGAGGCCCTGGTCTAGTTCCTGGGCTGTAGGGTGGCTCGAGGCATCCGAATTTTCGTCCAGGGTGTTAGACAGAAGCACGGGGCTGCTGTGCTTCTGTGGGTTTCCGCATTGACCACCGCAGGCTATCTGGCCGCAAGTCTCTGGTTGATCGCATTCGGGCTGATAGGTGTAGTGGCGAATCGTGGCCGGGCATCCTGCAGGATCCAGAACATCTCGGAGCTTCTCGCTGAACTGGCTGGCCCCATCCCGTTCGGTTTCGGGCAGCAACACGCCAAGTTCTTCTGGCCCGAACCAGCCGATGTCGTCGGTCTCGCGAATGCAACTAGCCACAAGGCCGTAAACCTTGCGCAGGCTGGCCAGGTTGATACCGAAAAGCTCTACGACCACCATCGAGAAGGGACGGCGGCTGCGGTCGGAACGTGCCCGCTCACGGTTTACCAACCGCCTGAACAGATCTTCGGGCAGTGGACCAGAAATGCTGTTCAGCCATGATGCGCGAAACCTGCGACGCAGGCGCTGTAGCCAGTCAAATGCCACCGGAACCTCATGAACCGTATGGCGTCTCCGTAAACAATTGCGGATCAGCCATGCGTTTTCGACTGCGCTGATTGTGTCGGATCGCGTGCCTGTGGTCCAGTCGAATAATGAAATTTCGTCGGATAACAGGGGAATTGTGTGATCAAGCGGCAAACGGCAGCTCGGGCCCGCAGGGCGATTGGCCTAGACTGCTGACATCCAAGCTGTCGTCGAAAAACACAGGGAGTTGATTCAGGTGGGCTTGGATTTCACTGGGTGGTTCAGGGTATTGTGCTAGTCGTCCAGTTTCTTGGTCTTGCGCAATTCATCCATGACCTTTCGGTACTGAACGTCCCACGCCATGGTGCCTTCTGTCAGGTTCTTGATCCTGCGGCGGATCTCACCGTCCAGTTCCTCGTCCGCTCCCAGGTGCTTGCGCAAAACCGGAGAGATCTGGACGACGAGCTCGTTGTCCATGCCGAAGACTTCCTCGACATGGCGGCTGTGGATCAGCGCCTCGATCAACTGGGCTGTGAGGTATTCCAGGATCCCTTCGCCCATGCCAAAGCCGCGCTCGCGTGCAATCTGGCTCTTCACCTTGTTCAGTTCACTGTAGTCGCGTTTCTGGGACGCGATGACGTCCCTGGCGCGGTCGGTGATCTCGCGTTCCAGGCGGATGTATTCCCGCAGGACGGACTCGATGTCCACCTCGACTTCGTGGATTTCCTCCGGCAGGACCTCGATCGTCTGGGACGCGATCAGCGCATCCACCAGGTCGTGGGCCACTGCCGGCACCTTGCCGCTCATCAGCTTCATGTAGCCTCCCCTTTCCGGTTCCCGGGTGTAAGAACCCGGGAAGCGGCAAGAGGCTAGCATGGGAAAGGCCCCCGATGCAATCGGAATTTCGGGTTTTTCGACGAATTTTGTTGGGCGATTCGGCTGCTGCGCCGTTTGGCCGTGGTACAATCCCGTCGTTCGCAACGAGGTGGGGCGATGACGATCGAGGAGCGCCTGAATGTGGAACTTACTCGCGCAATGAAGCAGCGTGACCAGGATGTCCTGGATTGCGTGCGAATGGTCAAGTCCAAGCTTTCCGAGAAGCGGACCTCTCCGGGGTTCATCGGGGGCATCACGGATGCAATCTCTCAGGACGTCATCGACGCATACTCGCGCAGCCTGAAGAAGGCTCTGGGTGAGTTTGCGACCGGTGGTCTGACGTCCGGCCCCATGGTCGAAAAATACAAGTTTGAGATCGGCTACCTGGGGCAGTTCCTGCCTCAAAAACTGGACGAAGCTGCGACACGCGAGTTGGTGGCCGCTACGATGGCACAGCAGGGACTTTCCGGTCTGTCTGCAGTCGGTCGTCTTATGGGTGCGATCATGAAGACCCACCGGGATGTCGTCGACTCTCCGCTGGTCAAGCGCATAGCCGAGGAACTTCTGAAACCGCCTGCTTGACGACTTGTTCAGAACTCGCTGGTGTCAACGTCAGCTGCCGGTACCAGGTTCCCAGGAGGCGGCTCGGTTCCCTTGATATGCGGCATGACGATTCCTCCGGATTCCTGCGGCACCCCATTCAGTGGGTCGATCGTAAGCATCGTAATACCGGGCGGCGGCAATGCCAGGCTGTCCACAATCGGCCTTCGGGCGGAAGTCGCTGCGACAAAATCCCTCCACGCCGGCAACGCAGTGTCTGCTCCGAACACCTTTCCGTTTGCCTTCGTGCGACCAAGCCAGCGTTCGCGGTGGTCCTGGCCTACCCATGATACCGCTGCGACGTCACTGGTCCATCCGGTGAACCAGACGTCGAAGGGCAGGGTTCCTGTCTTCCCGCACACTGGTCGGCCCAGCGCCCTTGTCGCCCTGCCGGTCCCCCTTTCGGCGACGCTTCTGAGGTTCGAAGCCATCAGGTAGGCACTTTCCTCCGACATGGCGCGTCGGGACGAGGAAGCCGCGTCAGCGACCTCCCTTGCAACGGCGTCCATCAGGCCAACCATAGGGTCACGAGCCGAGCGGTGGTCCTGCAGTATCCTCCCCTCGCCATCCCTGATCAGCGCCACTCGGACCGCTGTTGGTCGGATGCCGTGCGCCGCAAATGTCGCATAGGCGCCAAGCAACTCTGTAGGCGTCGCCTCGGCCCCAAGCGCTTCAGCCGGATAGCCCATGAAAGGACGTGTCCAGCCAAGCCGTTTCGCCCATTCGCTGAGGCCAGCCGCACCGACCCGGTCGATCACCGTGCGAAAAACCCGCAATGATATGGCGTTCTCTGACCGCGTAAGAGCCTCCCACAGAGTCAAGTCCTCGGCGTCCTTCCCGGTCTCGGGTGTCCAGTTACCCTCGCGAAAAGGTGCGCCGCTGAGGACCGCAGAGGGCGGGATGCCCAAATCGTAGGCCTTCGAGTAGTAGATCGGCTTGACGTTGCTGCCTGTCTGACGCAGCGAACGTGTGCGGTCCACCTGGCTGATATCGAAATCAGTGCCTCCAACCAGGGCAGGAACATAGCCGGATCTTGGTTCCATGGCCATCAACGCAGCCTGCGGACGCGGGAAAAGCGAAAGTTCGTACTCGGATGCAATAACCTGGGATTCCGCTGCATCCTTGGCGCCAATGCGTCGTACAAGGATGACGTCACCTGCGCTCAGAGCCTTGTCGACGGCGTCCAGGCGCCCGTCAAGCGAAGTCCGTGTACGTTCACGACGCTCCCCGGTCACTGCATTGACCACCGGGAACTCGTCATAGGGTACGGCCCAACGCATATGATCAAGCGGTATCCGGCCGGAAATATCACCACAGATTTCGATTGATGCGTCGGTCTTGGTAGCGTTTACAACCAGGGCCAGAACGTCCTTCCCGACTGGAATGGGTTCCCATCCTCGTTCTTTTAGCCACGCGTGATTCATGCGGCGAAACTCGTCCCACTTCGCGGATTCCAGAGTGGCCACCGGTCCGGCAAAGCCTTGTCGTCGCGAGAGTGCTGTTGCGGCCCCGTTTGCCGCCTCCTCGGCCATTCGCTGCTGCCCGAGATCGATGGTTGTCCAGGCAGTTATACCCCCGCGCCCAGTCAGCATGCCGCCCTCGGCACGAGAGTCGGCAAGAGCTCCAACTTCCTCCAAAGCGTCCATTGCGCTGAAGGGGGCTCGGTCCCCAAGAACATCTCGAAACGGCGCCGTGCGGATCAGTTCCGAAACGGCTGCGGCTTCGTGTTCGCGTGATATCCGTCCGGTTTCGCGCATCAGTCGCAAGACACGATCTCTACGGACTCTGGTTTCAACAGGATCTGAAACCGGATTGACCTTGCCGGGAGACTGAGGGAGGGCGGCCAGCGTGGCTGACTCGCCCAAAGTAAGTTCGTCAAGATCCTTGCCGTAGTAGACCTGCGAGGCCGCCTGGACCCCGTATGCGCCTTGACCCAGGAAGATCAGGTTCAGGTACAGCGTCAATATCTGGTCTTTGGTATAGATATCCTCGATGCGTCTGGCAAGGATCGCCTCTCGCACCTTGCGGGCCAGACTCTTTTCGCGGCCGAGCAACAGTGATCGTGCGACCTGCTGTGTGATGGTGCTGGCACCTTCCTTGATGTGTCCTGCCCGCAGGTTGGTCCATGCCGCGCGAACGACGCCCTTCAGGTCCATGCCACCGTGTTCAAGAAAGCGCTCGTCCTCCGAGGCCAGGAATGCGTCAACCAGGATCTTCGGGATTCGTTCGCGAGGCACCAGATACCGGCGCTTGTCGAAACGCTCGGCCAGCAGCATCCCGTGCAGGGAACGGACCTGCGAGACAGCGTTGAAGCGAATCGATTGGAATGGTGGGATTTCGGGCAGGTCCCTGGCAAACCAGGCATAGGCGCCAGCGACGGAAACAGTCGCAAACAGTCCGGCGACAATCGTCAGGACGACCAACAGTCGCAACAGCACGACTAGCGGGTTGCCAGATCGCGGATTAAGGATTGTCAGGTGCATTGGCAGCTCCGCTGCGGGCGATTCTACTCTGAACTGAACAGATCGGCTGAATGCCTGTTGAACCGGTGACACTTCGGCGCATCGACGAAGCGGTTCATACAGTCATGGTGACGCGAATCAGGTGGAGTGGAGGGTGTGGTTTTGCGGGTCGCGGACGCACGAGGCGCCCGCGACCCACACGATCTAACGGATGCTACAGTACGGGCTCAAAGCCGGTGACCTTCGCCTTGGACAGGGAGTAGGTCAGGCAAACGGAGGCCGCGTCGCCCGGCAGTTCCTTGGACTTGGCAACGAACACGCCAGTCGGGACGCCAGCGTCGTCGCGAACCTGATGCAGGTCGAACAGCAGGCCCATGGCGCCGTTCACAACGCCCAGGTACGAGCAGAAGCTGGGCTTGGTCGTGCCGGCCGGGGTCGCGTCGCAGGTGGCCTGAAGTTTGCCAACTGCCGTTACCAGCTGCTCCTTGGTCAGAACGCCGGACAGGACGCCGTCCGTGATCTCGAAGCCGTCAACTGCGCTGCCGTTCACGACGGTGCCCTTCAGCTTGGCCTGGATCAGGGTCGCGTCGATGACCAGGTCGGTCTGGATCGGGATCGACAGCTGGAATACGGACGGCCCAGCGGCCAGAACGCCAGCGGTGATCGAAGCTTCCTTGAAGGAGATCATCGGCTGGCAGATGTCCGTGAGGTAGGAGGTCTCCTGGACGTAGAAATCGCCACTGGTGGCGGGCGGATCGACAACCGACTTGCCCAGCAGGCCGTTCAGCGTGAAGGAAGCGGTGGCCGCAAAGTCGGAGACGTTGACCAGCTCGAACAGGATGGCGATGTCACCACCGGTTACGGCGTCGGACAGGGGCTTGTTGACCTGGCCAGCGAGGCCCTTGAGGCCGTTGTCGCCCTTGCCGTCACCCGTGTAATCGAAGCACTTGGCCTGAACGTCGGCCAAAACGGACGGGGTCTGCAGTGCCGAGACGGAACCAACCGGGCCCCAGCTCGTGGGCTTGTCGTCGGCCCATACGCACTTGGCAACGCACGTGCCGGTCGCCGGGGAGCACGCCTGGGTGGCGTCAAGGCAAGCGCCGTCAACGCCGGTTCCGCAGAACGCGCCGCAGCCGTCGCTGCCGCAAACGCGGTCGGTGCAGTTCGGGATGCAGACGACCGGTACGTCGGTCACTACGGGTACGTCGGTCACGACCGGGACGTCAGTCACTACCGGAACGTCGGTTACTACCGGTACGTCGGTTACGACTGGTACGTCGCGGCCAGTATCGACGGTCGTGTCGGCAGGAGTGGTGTCTGTGCCCGTGTCGGTCACGACATCAGCCACGACGTCGGGGGTGGTCCCGGTGCTGTCGTCGCTGCATGCCGCGAAGCCCACAAGCATCGCCGTTGCAAGAAGAACCGAGATCAACTTAGAACTGCGCATCATGTGAAACCTCCCTGAAAACCCTACGATTATTCCCAAGTTCTACCCATGAACCGTGCGCATGTTACATGATTGTACGGTGCAATTGCAAGGGTTTTTTGCAGCCCGGTCGTGGCGTATCATGGGTTCTGGCGCTGAGATCGTTCGGTTCGGACCGTATTTTACCGCGACAGTTTGGTATCCTAGAGACATTCTGCTGCTGGTTGGACAGCAAGGTGCTTTACCGGAACAAGCCATTGCGGTGCGGGAATGCCGGTACGCCGATTTCCTCGCTGTTGGTCATCCCCCTCCATACGCTTTTCCTCGTATGGCTTCTGGCAGTCGCTTCCTGCGACGGACAGCTTCCCGGTTTCATGTCGACGGATGCCGCGTTCGATCTTCAGAGGGACGCGATTATCGAGATGTTCCAGCTTCCTGACGACGTCGGAAGCGAGGTGGGTGATGTCTATGGGCAAGCCGACCAATCGGAAGATCCCAGGGGCGAAGCTGTTGATGCTGACAGGCATGATTCAGTTGTCGGACCCGAGGTTGACGTACCAGGACTTGTGCTGCATTCGCTAGAGCCATCGGTGGGACCCGCAGATCGCTCGACAACAGTCACGGTCAGTGGCGGCGGATTCGTCGATGGAATGGAAGTGTTCTTCGGGGCCAGGAAGGGTCTGTATCCTTTCGTCGTGTCCGATCGCATCGTCAACGTGACGGCTCCTCCTGCCGACGCCGGCGTGGTGAACGTGCGTGCGGTCCTTCCTGGTGGTGCCGAAGCCTCAATCCAGGGGGCTTTTCAATACGTGGGTGCCGTGTCCATCCTGGCTGTCCAGCCGGCATCGGGTCCGGCCTCGGGAGGTACCCCGGTAACGATTCGAGGCAGCGGTTTTGCCGGGGCGCCACTTCTTCTTTTCGGTGGGCGCGAGGCGCCGGTGGCGACCGTCGTGGACGACCGGACCATGCTTGCCATCACCCCTCCCGGCGACCCGGGTTCAGTATCGGTCGTGGCGATTCGATCAGACGGGCAGGCTCGCCTGGACCAGGGGTTCACGTTCCTGGCTGTGGCGCAACCGCCCGTGGATCCAGATCTGTCAATCCTCGGTTGCCAACCAGGGTCGGGGCCCCCGGATGGCGGTACTTTGCTGCACGTCACCGGCAAGGGCTTCAAAACCGGTGTGTCCGTTGTTGTCGGGGTGCTGCCTGCTACCGACGTGGTGGTTCTGTCGGACACGTTGCTGACGGCGCGCACTGCCGCCGGCAGTCCGGGCCCAGCTCGTTTACTGGTCTTCCAGGGGGAATCGGTCGCCTTCCTGGACGGCGCGTTCGAATTCGCGTCCGAGGGAGGTCCAACGATTCTTGCCGTCGATCCTGTGGACGGTTCGCTGGCCGGCGGCGCCTTGGTTCGCCTGCAGGGACGGAACCTGTCGGGCGTGCAAAGGGTGTTTTTCGGAGGCGGCGAGGCTTCCGACCTGCGGGTTGTGTCGTCGGTCCTGGTCGAGGTGCGTTCGCCCAGGGCATTCGAGACCGGAACAGTGCCACTGATGGTTCTGGGGGACGGAGGCGACGTCGGTTCTGAGTTCACGTACTTCGACCCGTACCTGCCTGGCGGTGGAACCTGGGGCGGTCGTTTTCGCGACACTCTGAACGTGACGGTGACCAATTCATCCACCGGATCCCGACTTGCCGACGCCTATGTGTGGGTGGGTGACGACCCTCACACCCTTTTTCAGGGTCGAACCGACTCGCGCGGGCAGATTTCGTTGTCCCATCCGGGGTTGGCGGCGCCTTTGGCGGTTACCGTCGGCAAGGAGGCATTTTCCGCGGCGACTATAGCCGGGTTCGATGCCAGGAACGTGACAATGTCAATCGGCCCCCTGGGGTCGCCCGAAAATCCCGAACTTCCACCTGGAAGCACTGGCACTGCGCGCACTTGCAAGGTCAGGGGGCGAGTAAAGGACTACGGGAAATACCTGGTGAAACCGCCGTGGGTAGAGGCTCGTCCTTATGTCCAGTGCGGCACGTCAGCCTCGTCCATGTTCGGTGGGGTTCCGGACCCAGGGCCTGGCGCTTTACCCGATCAGGAGGGGCGCTTCGAGATTCTTGCCAGAACAGGGGATTTTGCCGTCGTGTGCCAGATGCTGGTCGTTGATCCTTCAAGGGGATGGCCTGTTCCCGTGCGCATCGGCGTGGTTCGATATCTTTCGTGCAAGGCCGATGACGAGGTTGATGGCGTTGTGGTCTCCATGGACGTAGAAACCGAGGCCGAGTTGTGGCTGGCCGCCGGTACGCCGCCTTTTCATCCGATGGGAACGGGACCAGTGTCGCTGTCGGGCTCGTGGGAACTTGGCGGGGACGGATGGCTTCCCCTTTTCCAGCACTATCTTCGCAAGGGTTCCAGAATACTTTTCCAGAACCAGCCGTGGTCCCTCGAACCGCCACTGGATGGGGTGGGATATTCGTTTTACGCAACCATTTCTGCTGCCCTGCCGATCAGCCCTCCTTCGTCGACCGTGCTGGCCATGGGGCAGCCCGAGGTCGGTCCATGGCCTGTACTTCTGGAGGACGCGTCTGGGTTTGCGCCGGTTCCGACCGGTTTGCGCCGCGAGATGACGGCGATGGTCAGGCTGGATGGCGGGGGTATCCTGGCTGCTGACGCCGGCGGAGCGACATGGGAATTTGACGGCGAATCGTTCAGTGTAGGTCCATACCGGACGTCACGCTCTATATTTGGGCTATATGGGACATCCAGCAGCGACTTCTGGGTCGTTGGTGCCCGCGGCATGGTTCGGCATGTCGTAGGTGGCGTGGCAACCGATGTTTCAGCGCCGGTATCATCGGATTTTCTTGGGATTTCCGGGGACGCTACCGATGGCATCTCGATTGCTGCCGGCCGTTTTATGCTGAGGTTCGTCGGCGACAAGTTTGTCCAGGAAAACCTGCCTGCCGGGACAGACGTCAAGGCGTTACGGCGCTTTGCGGACGGCGAGATTGTCGCTGCGGGTGCAGGCGGCGCCGTGGTGCTGGGTCGTTCGGGAGGTACCTTCAACGTGTTCAGGCCGGTTGTTGGCGACTTGCGGGCGGTTGATGGCCTGGACCCGGGCGAGGTTTGGATTGTGGGCGACCGTGGCGCCGTGATTCGTGTCGGACCGGATGACATTACGGCTTTCGTGGTCCCTGGAGGGCCGGATTTGACCGGTCTTGTCGTTCTAGGGCCCTCGAATGTTCTGGTGTTCGGGCCTGGGGGGACTATCTTCCAGTTCGACGGCGTGAATTTCATCGACAAGTCTCGGGCCGATTTGAATGTGGACATCATGGCTGGCGCCTCGGCGGGCGGACGCGTCGTGCTGGCGGGCAGGCGTTTCATGTCGTTTCCGGGCTTTTTGCCGTTTCCGGCGATTCTTGATCCAGTCGAGCAGGCGACTTGGAGTGGCCGCCGAATCACATGGACCCTTGGCGATACGACACTGATACCGACCGGCGGCGGGGTGCTGCCGACCCACTCGCAGGCAGTCTTGTCTGGTGCGACAGGCTTTAGCTTCTGGACCGTAACTGCGGGTGGCGACGTGCGGGAGGTCAGCCTGCCTGACTTGTCTCGCGTTCTTGGCAGTGCCCCGGCCCCGGCCGGAACCAAGAGGCTGAGTTTGACGGTAGTTCATGCTCCAGGGTTCGAGATCGATGCATTCGGCAGCATGGATCTTGGTTTCTACCGCAGGGACGCCTATTCCACCGCCAGCACCAGTTTTCGCTAGAGGGGCAAATGACTGTTTCGCTTTGGATTTGACGGTAGAATCTGCCATGCACTATCTTGACACTGGCGTGCGCTCTCGTTAACCTAGCATCGTTCTCCGGAGGCGGTCGTCCCAGCCTTGGCTCCGAAATCGTCCCCGAATCCCACCGCGATTCCTGAATTCTCCATCGATACGCTGCGTCTTTCGGGTTCGAATGTGTTCCAAAGGGTAATGGATGTACCGGAAGCCGCATTTTGCGGCGTCCTCCACGCCTGCGAAGGGCGGGCAGCCGACCGGGCGGCAGGGTTCCCGGGATCGTTCCTCGGAGGGGTTCATGGGTAACAAGCTGTTCATTGGTGGGCTGGCGTGGGCTACGACGGATGCGTCTCTCAGGGCGGCGTGCGAGCACTTCGGCGAAGTCGAGGAAGCTCGTGTCGTCATGGACCGGGCGACGGGCCGGTCCAAGGGCTTTGGGTTCGTGACCTTCTCGACCGAGGAGTCTGCCGCCAAGGCCAAGGCGGAGATGGATGGAACGATCCTGGACGGCCGGGCCATCAAGGTCGATTTTCCGCGCGAGCGGGAGGATCGTCCTCGCGGCAGCTTCGGCGGCGGTGGTGGCGGTGGTTACGGCGGTGGTGGCGGCGGCTACGGCGGTGGCGGTAGTGGCGGCGGCTACGGCGGTGGCGGCAGTGGCGGTAGCGGCGGCGGCGGCTTCGGTGGCGGCGGCGGCGGCTTCGGCGGCGGCGGCGATCGCGACCGCGGCTTTGGCGAGCGCAACAGCGGCAGCCGTGATCGTGGCGACCGTGGTCGTGATCGCTACTGATTCAAGTTCCTGGGCAAACGGATCCTCATAGCAATCCCCTGATTGTTTCAGCCTGCTTGTCTGCACTGTAAATCGTGTCGGCTTTTAACCCGAAGTTTGATCGGGTTGCAAGGCCCAAGTCCCCGCATCACCTGACGTATCCCGGAAATGCAGTGCGGCCTGACTGACTACACCCCGAGCAGGTCGAAGGCTAGCTGGTGCAGGGGTGTGGGCTTGGCGAGCTGGTCGAAGGTCGTTTCGGCGGCGCCGACACGGTAGGTGACGCGGGCCTGAGTGGCGAGTTCCGTGAGGAGCGTCCCGAAGCTGTGGACCGGCAGGCCGTCCGGCGTCTGCT
>CAIZWN010000042.1 GCA_903936705.1 uncultured Myxococcales bacterium | reverse complement strand
CGAGGCCTGCCGGATGTGCGCGAATTTGCCGCTCTTACCCCGACTGCGCTTGCCAACCTGACGATGAGTACGCTGTCCCGCGCCTCTGAAGGTCGCCCGGCAGACGGTGCCGATCTGGCAGGACTTCTTGGCAGGGTTGATACCCGGCCGCTTCTGCCAAAGTCGCAGAACATGGCCGAATATTCAGCCGATTCAACGCGCCTTGGAATTGACTTGAATTCGGTGACCGGTAAGAAGCCTGCCATGGATAATGGGTCTGGAATAGAGCGCAGCTCGCCTACGCCTAGTACCCTAAAATTGGTTCCGAAACAGGAAGATGCGGACTCATCACTAATTGGTCTGGATCTGCCTGGGGCTGGTATTAAACCTCGCGAAAAATCTGTTCATTCAGCTCCGGAGCCAGCCAATGAAGGACGCAAGATTGATTCTGTCAATGCGATTGTAGAATCAAGCCAGAGCCGGAAGTTTAGGGCATTCGCGGAGCGCCGAAAGCGGTCGCTTTGGCTCGTGCCTGCGGCAGTGGGTGTGCTCGTCGTATGGGCTGTGAGCCTGTCTATTGTAACGCGACAGTCACCTGAGCCGGTCAAGGCCACGGCCCCGATGGCCGGAGACGAATCGTCGGCCACGACGCTCACGCCCTCGTTTTCGGCGGTGGAGGCGGTTGCCGACGTGCCTGCTGTGACTGAGGCGCAGCCAGTGAACCTGCGGCCCATCCCGACCCGACCCGTCGTGACGCCTTCCCAGCCCGCTGCGCCCGCGCGAACCGATCGCAGTCCGGAATCCTCGCCGGATGCGAACTGGGTGCTGATCCCGGGTGGGTCCTTCGAAATGGGCGCCGCCCTAGGGGACGCCGACGAACGCCAGGTCCGCCGGGTGGCCGTTCCATCGTTCCAGATGATGCGGTCCGAGGTCACGATGGGCCAGTATCAGCGGTGCGTTCGTGAGGGCGCCTGCGAACCTGTGCATGCCGCGGACGGCCAGTGCTGGGTCGGGCACCGGCGAGGTTCGGGGTGGAAGGTCGAAAAGGGTATGCTGCCGGCGTCCTTCCAGGGGGCCGACATGCCGGTGGTTTGCGTGTCCTGGCACCAGGCCCAGCAGTATGCGCGCTGGAGCCATGCGCGCCTGCCCTCCGAAGCCGAGTGGGAATACGCGGCGCGCAGCGGCGGCAAGAACCGTCCCTACGCCTGGGGGGCGCGTCGCGCGGACTGCAGCCTGGCTGTCCTGGAGGATTCGGCCGGAAAAGGATGCGGGATGGAAACCCCTGCGCCGGTGTGCTCGCGGGAATCAGGCAACTCGGAGCAAGGCCTGTGCGACCTTGCCGGCAACGTCTGGGAATGGGTGCAGGACGACTTCACTGCGTCCTATCAGGGGGCGCCTACTGACGAGTCGGCTCGGCAGGACGCCGGGGGTGCGCGAAAGGTCTGTCGAGGGGGTTCCTGGCGCGCGGGACCCGCCGAGGCGCGGGCGACGAACCGGTTCTCCGACATTCCGAACGCATTGGGGGATCACCGGGGGTTCCGCCTGGCGCGGTAGGCCACCGGCTACGGATACAGCAGCACGGGTGCACGAACCTCATCGAAACGTTGCTCGTCCCCGGCGATTCGACGGAAGACGGTTTCCAGGGTATCGCCTCGCAGCAAGGCCGACTGGACGTCCCGGTTCTTCAACAGGCGGCCCAGGCGCCGGGAATCCCAGTCCCGCGGGTGCAGCCTGGCGAGCGTCGAAGCGATCGCGATCCCCATCCTGACCGGTTGGAAGGTTTCCACGTCCGTCACCTCGATGCCCAGACCATGGCAGGTCCTTCCATGGAAAGGCCCCGAATCCGGCACGAACGTCGTCGGGCGAAAACCGACACCCGGGAGACCCAGCCCGTTCATCGCCTTCGCCATCCTGTCGGCGTCCATCCAGGGCGCGCCGACCCGTTCGAAGGGATGCGGGGTGCCACGGCCGACCGACAGGTTGGTCGTTTCCAGCAGGCCGATTCCGGGATAGACCAGAGCGGTCGTTGGGGTTCGCATGTTCGGTGACGGGGCGATCCACGGCACGCCCGTTTCCTCGAACAGCATTCGCCGGTGCCACCCCTCCATGGCGACCACCTCCAGGCGGACTTGCCGGCCTCGAAGTCGTGCCGCCAGGCGCGCCAGTTCGCCCATCGTCAGGCCGTGTCGAATCGGGACGGGCAGAATCCCGACGAAATCCAGGGCAGCGGAATCCGCGACGGGACCCTCGACCCGCACGCCCCCCAGCGGATTCGGGCGGTCCAGCACGACGAGAGGGATTCCCTGCCGGGCGGCATAGTCCAGGGCCGCGACCATCGTGCTGGCATAGGTGTAGAAGCGCGCCCCGGAGTCCTGCAGGTCCAGGACGATCGCATTGGCGTTTCGCATGCTGCGGGCGTCCGGGGCGGAACGGGGCCCGAAAAGGCTGAAGATCGGGACTCCCCAACCCGGATCCTGCGCATCCGCGACAGGTCCCGTTCGGGTGCCTTGAAGGCCGTGCTCCGGCGTCAGGATGGACACCAGTTCGCAGAGGCCCGAACCCGCCAGGATGTCTGCTGCCGAACGACCCAGACGGTCGCGTCCCGTCTGGTTGGTGATCAGCGCCACGCGCCGTCCCCGAAGCACCTCGGGCCAGTCGCCGTCGGCCAGACGGTCCAGGCCGGTCCGGACCAGTCCCGTTCCCGCGGTCTTGAATGCTGCCTTCCAAGGCGCGTCCTCCACTGCCGCCAGCACTGCCGCCACGGATTTTCGACGCAGATCCATCAGGTTCCCGGTCGGCTTCACGGCGGCCCGATCTCCCAGGACGATCAGGAAGACTCCGCTCTCGGGATCGACCCAGAGCATGGTTCCCGTGAAACCCAGATGCCAGAACGCCGAGTGGGGCCAGTCGGGCCCGCCGCCCACCCGTTCGCCATTCCAGAGTTGCCAGCCCAGGCCCCAGGGAGGGACCGCATCCATGCTGCCGGTCGTCATCGCATGGATCCAGTCTGCCGACAGGAACAGTGGAGGCGCCGGGGGGACACCGGCAGAATGGTCGTCGTGCGCCTCGGCAACCGGTGCCATCGCTTCGGCGAACCGTGCCAGATCCGCGCCGCTCGAGAAGAGGCCAGCGTGTCCAGCGACGCCACCCAGTGCATGCGCCCGGGGGTCGTGCACGGCACAGCGGAGCGAGCGATCTTCGAATCCACGCGGATTGGTGGGAACGCATCGGTCCCGGGTTGCGCCCGGAACCTTTTCGCCAAGCCGCAGAAAGCCCGTATCGTTCATCCCGAGCGGTTGGTAAATGCGCTCTTTGACGAAGCGGTCGAACGGCATTTGCGAAACGGATTCCGCCGCCCAGGCAAGCACGATGTAGCCGAGATCGCTATACAGATGCTTCGTGCCGGGCGGATGGCGCAAGGGGAGTCCTGCGATGCAGTCCAGGGCGTTCTGTCTGCCGCTTGACATGCATTTCACGGGCGCAACCGGAGGCAGGCCGGAGGTGTGGCGTAGCAGTTGCTCAACCGTGATCGCGCCCTTCCCGCGTCCCCCGAACTCCGGAACATACTGTTCGATGGGGGCGGCCAGGTCGATGCGGCCCTCCTGGGCCAGCAACAGGATCGCCGACGCGGTTGCGATGGGCTTGGTCAGCGACGCCATGTCGAATATCAACTGCTCCGGGGGGATTTTCTGGATGTCCATTGCGGTGCGAAACCCGGTCTCGTAGCGGTAGACGATGCGGCCATGCCGTCCGACCAGGAGAACGACGCCCGGCGTCTGGCCGTTGGCGACCGCGGCCTGGGCGAGCCCCTCCAGGCGGCTCAGTTTCGCGAGGGAGAGCCCATCGACGATTCCCTTGGGTACCGGTGCATCTTCGGTGCTGCCCGGTTCCGCCGCGGCGGAAGACGGGTTGGTCTGCGCGAGTGCGACAGCCAGAACCAACAGCAGACGGTAGGCGCGGGGGCCGTGCATCACCCATCCACCTCGTTCGGCCGACGTTTCTCTTCCCTGCGCAGCGTCCGGATCAGATTCAGCACTTCCACCGCCTGCTTGTCGAATTCCGAGCCGTCGGGCTTCCCCAGCAGGGCGCGCAACAGACCTGGCGCACCGCGGCCACACGACCAGCAGGTATACAGCATGCCCAGCGTTGCCGACGGATTGGACTTCCTACCCGCATCCCGCATCCCTCGTGCGGCGGCAAGAGAATTCCACGCGGACGGCCAGACCTGGAAACCCTGGCCCAGAAGGTAGGGTACCGACGCATAGGATCGGGCGGGTTCGTAGTGCCAGTCGCAAAGGACAACATCCCGGGGGATGCTTCCGATCGCCAAGTGGGTACCCGAATCGCTGGTGTCGTGAAACCCGCCGAATCCGCCCTTCCGATCCAGCAGGCGGTCCGCCCACATCATCATCCTAACGCCACGGGTAGCCAGATGGTCATGGAGGTCCACCACCGTCCTGGAGAAAAGGTCGGAAACGGAACTGCCGCGGCAACGCGAGCATCGTCCGATTTCCTGGACCTCGTCCAAGCCAACGTGAAGGAGTGGGGTCTGAAACGCATCCACCAGTTCGTCCAGAAGGTCGAACACCAGTGGCTTGACCCCCGGGTGGGAAGGGCACCAACTGCGTGCGGGGATCGAACCTTCCGGCCTGTCGGGCGACTCGTCGAATTCCGGATAGCGCGCAAGGAGGGCGTTTCGGTGCCGCTGCCAACTCTGGTGGCCCAGGCACTGGAACTGCGGGACCACCAGGATCCCGGCGGCCCGACAGGTTGCGGTGAGTTTTCGTGCATCCTCGAAAGTCAGGTCGCCCTCGCTGAGTTCGGGGTGGGAGCGCCATTTGTATCGATAGTTCACCTCGACGACCAGAATGTTCACACCCAGTGCGGGCAGATGGTCGGTGCACAGGCGAAGGGTGTGCTGGAGCGACCGGTGGGTCGGCACCTTGATGTGCAGTCCGCGCCATTGCCCCGACGGCGGGACCGCGGGGATTGCCGCGGGCGATTCCGCGCGTGCAGCCGGCGCGGCAAGGCACAGCAGCACCGCGAACGCTGCAGCAGGCCCGCCGCGCATCACCAGCGACACCAGCGGACCTCGCATCGTTCTTCCTCGTGACCCGGTTTGCGGTCGCGATGTTTGCACGGTTCCCGTGGCGCTCGCAAGGATCGGGACGTCCCTGCCGGCGATGTTCGGCAGCTCACCGCTCAGGCAGGGGAGGGGGATCGATCCTGGCTGGCGCGAGCGTTTCCAACTGCCGCGCCGACCACTTTCGTTTGGGACTGGGATAGTCCACGTGGATCCGGCTGGGCCCCGCCGACACCGCAGGGGCGGACGTATAGGCAACATCAACCACGAAACCGCATCGACAACCGGGCACCCAGGGCGACGAAATCCTGGTCTTCGCGGTCTCATTCCTGGCAATCCCCGACCTGACGCCCCCTCGCGAACGCAGTTGTCCATCAACCGGTGAATGCCGGGGGCTCAATGGGGCTGCTGTGGGTGGGGCTTGTTTCCCGGAGCGGCGTTCCGGGTTGACCGTGGCCTTCGGGTCATTGGCAGGTCTGCCGCGCGGTTTAAGGGGGTGGTCTGGCGAATCGAGGGCGTTGGCAGTGGTTGTGCCCTGGGCTGACGTGATCGGCGTGTTGGCTGTTGTCTGCTGCGAAGAAGTCGATGCACTGGTCGAATTCCTCGACGGCGCAACGGTCCGGCAGCAGTGGCGGCGAGGCGGTGGGCAGCTCG
>CAIZWN010000041.1 GCA_903936705.1 uncultured Myxococcales bacterium | reverse complement strand
GTCCGCACACTCATCGCAGTTCGTGCCCGTGTACTTGGGGTCCACGCACTGATCGCAGTTCGTGCCCGTGTACTTGGGGTCCACGCACTGATCGCAGTTCGTGCCCGTGTACTTGGGGTCCACGCACTGTTCGCATGTCCCATCCATGCAAACATGGTTCGAGTCGCAACTGCCGCACGTCCCCCAGCATCCGTCGTCTCCGCAAACCTTGCCTGCGCACTGAGGACGACAAGTAGTCGCCTGCAACAACTCCTGGTCGCTCACTTCACAGCCAGCCAACCCGACGACTGTCGAAATCCCAACTGCTGCCACGGCGACAACTACCGCTTGTACCAGCACGAACCTTGTCGTTTCAGAACGCATGACCGACTCCTACGCGGAAGTCGAGCGGAATGACGACACGAGACCAAACCGTGGCATCCACCTCGAACGTCATGAACCCGCCTCTCCACAAAGGAACGTTGCCGCCAAATCCACCAACGAAACCCCAGGCCCGCACCGGCGTGACCATCGCGGCGGCGGCGGTACGAAAGAACACCGGCCCTATGTACCATTGGATACCGGGCCTGATCGTGACGTTCACCAGGCTCTCGACCGTCCAACCCAGACCGACGCCCGGTTGAATCCAGGGCGCACCCGAAAAACGCAAGGCCAACCCGACTTCCATGCCTACGTGCGTTCGTCGCGTTATGCCGTCGTGCGACAGGAAGCCTTCCGTGGCGGAAAATGTCAGCACGGCCTTGACCGTCCGCTTCTGCGTCGTCAAGGTCAATGCCAGTTTCTGGTTGTGCTCGATGGTCACCGTTTTCCTGACGGTCTCCTCGCCGCACATCACCAGCACATCATGACGTACCGCCAGGACCATGCCCTTCCAGGGTGTCTGGCCGACGTTCTTGCCATCCAGCCAAAGGTTGCCTTCGCATGGGGAACCGGCATCTGTGGCAGCAGTCACCGACAGAAGGCCAAGTTTCGGCGACAGTTTCACCGATACCCTGGCGGTTTCACGGTTCGTCACAGTCGAACGTTCAACCGCGTCCCCGTGGCCTTCAAGCGTCAATTTCACGACCGCAAGACCCGGTTCAACCACTTCGATGGTCGCAGGTGTCACCTTGCCAGTGGGCAGATCGTTCAATGTAATGGCCGCACCGGAGGGTTCCGTTTCGATGCGGAGCGATCCCCAGTTCTGTTCCAGTTTCACATTCGTCCGCAGGTTCTTCCCGTTTTCGACCTGTAGAACGCCGGAATACACCTTGTGGTTCCGTGCCACGATACGCAGGCTGTATTCACCACCGGCCTTGTTTTCGGCAATCCAGGGAGTGCGGCCGACAGGCTCCTCATTCACCCAGACCTCGGCCCCAGATGGTTCGCTGGTCACTTCGGTCTGACCCACGACCGACCGCATGACGAAATGCTTCTTGGTGGTCTGGCCATCGGCGGCCGTCAAGGATGCCAATTCAGGGGCGAAGTATGTTTTCGACACTCGCAGCGAGTACGAACCTGACGGCTTCCTTTCCGCGTTCCACGGCGTCGTCCCGACCTTCTCGTTCGCCAACCACACTTCGGCACCTGGCGGTTCGCTGGTCACTTCCAGTCGGCCGTATGCAGGGGGAAGCGTCAAATGCACTTTCACCTTGCTGGACGTGACTTCGACTTCCTTGCGTGCGGGGTGGTAGAACTTGCCCAACTCGGCGACGACCACATATTTCCCGACCATCCGTTCCAATTGCCGGGGGGAAGTCCCGACGCTCTCGCCATTCACTGATACCGTGGCGCCGGTAGGTTCGGTGGTGATCACCAGGAAACCGGTTTCTTCCGTCATCCGGTTGACGATCTGCTCGCCCTTGTCGATGGGCCCGATACTTTCCACGGTGCCGCCGCCCAGACGAGTCGAGCCTCCTCGCGGCATAGATGGTGACGAGGATCGGGGATGCGGCACGGCCAACCTCGGGGACAAAGCCGGGGCCGGAGGTGCGCCGGCCATCAGTTTGTCGATGGCCGATTCCATGGACGCCGCAATGCCGTCCTCGGAACACGGGCCTGCCATCGTCGCGGCGTTTTCACTGGCCTCCCTGGCCAGGTCGAAAACCTTCAGGTTGACTGTGCACTGCGAACCCAATCTGGCAATACGCGTGGACAAGGTCTTCTGCGCGGCCAGGGCCTTCCCGAGGGCGATCTGACAGGTTTCATCGAAGCATTCCTTGTAGGATTCAGTCTTGACCTCGACCAGACGCGCCTTGACGTCCGTTCGTGGAACAACCTGGTACTGGCCGGTTTCCGCAAGACGGGTCGCAAGGTAGTCGCTGAGGTTTTCCAGGGTTTCGGGAGCCAAGGTCAGACCGCTGACATCGACATCGAACACCGCGATCATCGGCGGACCGGACTGGGCCGCCGAGACGCAGGGCAACGACAATGCCACTGCGAACAACAGAACTCGCGACAGGAGCGTCCGCAACGTACACCTCTGGCTGGCGTGGGAATTATAGGCTGACCACGTCAATCACTGAAAGAACACTTAGGGTTCATGAACCAGAACGGCGACCTGTAGCCAGGTACGATGATCGCGTTCCCGCTGCTTGGTTCCTTGATTTCGCCGAACGGCTGCAACGGGTTCACGCAGCACACTCGACCCGCGCATCTCGATCACCTTGGTGAAACTGCATCGGATAGTAGCACACAGCAGGACGAATCGGACGCAAGACTGACGGTCCGCTCGGGAGGAGCATTGAATAAACCACGAGCACCTCCGCATGGAGAAACCATGCTTTCGATACCCGTTACAGGCGCAACTGAACCCGATGAAGGGCGCATGGACAGCCGAGTGTTGACGTCAGGTAGACATTCAAAGTGATCGACAACCGGTCATGCATCCGGGTTGGAACTGAACATCAGAACGTGAACGAGATACGGCTGAGGACGTTGTATTTCGACAACTGCCCGACCGGGACGCCGCCGATCACTGTGGTATCGGGCCTGGCTGCCGTCCAGACCGGGGCCTCGACCGCGATGGCCAGGCGGAACAGGAAGATCTTGAACTGCAGACCGCCCGTGAAATACAGGACATTGAAGGCACCGGCGTTCGCCAGGGGCACCAGGCCGTTCAATTCGGCCAGGACGTTGACGAAGAAGGCCGGGAAAAGGACCGTGCCAATGCCGTACTTGAACACGTGCACCGAATCGACCAGCGGCGAGTCGCGGACACCGATCTGGGCAAGGTACTCGACGTGCAGCATCAGCAGCATCCACTGGGAAAGATCCATCCCGAGGACGAGGTGGGGCGCGAAGCCGAGATACTGGTGCATCGTCTTGGGGGCCTGGAACAGGTCGGCACGCGCCGACGCGTCGGCAGTCCGTGTACCGGTCGGAAGGTACGTGCTGAGGCCGCCCGTGATGCCGAAAGAGACCGCCCCCTTCGACCAGACCCCGCCCGACCTGAGGTCCAGCGTAAAGTTGCCCAGGTTCGCATCGGTGCCGCCACTGCGGATGCGCAGCATGAACGGCGCCGACACTCCGATCTCGATGTACTTGGTGTTGACGCGAACGAACGGCTCCATCAGGAGGTTCACGGAATTTTCGGCCGTGGCGGCGACCCGGGCGGCGTACAAGGCCTGGTTGCGCTGATCGGCTGGCTGGCTGGCGACGTAGGCGGCAACCTGATTGCGGACGTATGGGTCGGTAACACCTGCACTTGCCAGCGCGGCATCCAACTGCGACTGGCTCATGTTCGCGGCGTCCTGCAACTGGTTCCAGGTGGAATCGGGTATCTGCTTCAACTGGTTCATGGCCTCGTTGACCGTCGCTGCACAGTCGGCGACCAGTCCCGCGGCATCGCACTGCTGGACAGCCTTGTTTTTCAGATCGTCCTTGACGTAGCCGAGGACCGCCGACATCGGGGATGTACCCGCGGTGAGGCCGAACTGGACCGTCTGGGTTTCCCTGGGCGGCTTGATGCCTCGACCCGTCAGCAGTTCGGCACCACCGAACGGCTTGGTATCCCCGAGGGCCGGAACAGCGACCAGCATGAAAACGGCCAGGACCGGACCCAGGGTGGAATGGCGCATGGCACACCTCTGCGTCGGAAAAGACAGGCAGCAGGCAATACTGCAGCTTCGAGAAGCTTGTCGCGTTCTCCTGCAAAAGCCGCATGTGCCCATCCTGCTGGGCAAGGCGGACAGCCGACACAGCAGCGCACCTGGTCGATCGGGTTTTCCCCGAGGCACGCTATCGCCAGTGGGTCCTGACATTCCCGTGGGAGGTCCGCTGCCAGCTTGCCTACGACAAGGAGTTCATGTCCGAGGCTCTGCGCGTGTTCACACTCACCCTGTTTGCATGGTTGAGACTGCGAGGCAGGCGCCTGGGAATCGCAGACGGGCAGCCGGGATCAGTGGCTGCGATACAGCGCTTTGGTGGCATACTGAACTTGAATCCTCATATGCATGTTCTTGTACCTGACGGCCTGTTTGTTCCTGATTCTGCAAGTGTCCACGATGCCCCGGGCAGCCTGGTATTCGTCCAGTTGCCGACGCCCACCGACCAGGAATTTGCAGACCTGGCAACAAGGCTGACCGACAGGCTGACAATCCTGGTTCGACGCCAGTTCAAGCGGGCCGAGGAAGGTCTGCTGCGCATCGACCCGGCAACCCTGCCCTTGCGTGCATCGACCGCAGAATCCATCCGCGTTCCTGGTATGCACAAACGCACCTTCGGCGAGTCCAGGGAACAAAAGCCAACGCCGCTCCCGAACAAGCCATTGTGCTGTCGCATCAACGGATTCTCACTGCATGCAGCAAGGACCGTCGAACCCGACGACCGAACCGGTCTGGAGCGCCTGGCACGATATTGCCTGCGCGCGCCATATTCCCTGGACAGGCTGTCCCTGACACCGGACGGCTTGGTCCGGTACAAGCTGTACCGTCCTTGGCCGACGCCTACCGGAAGGTCAGAGATCATCATCCAGCCACTCGACTTCATGAAACGACTGGCTGCTTTGATGCCGGCGCCCTACTCAAACACCATCCGGTATTAC
>CAIZWN010000040.1 GCA_903936705.1 uncultured Myxococcales bacterium | reverse complement strand
CTGGCTGCTCTGATGCCGGCGTTTTACTCCAACAACATCCGGTATCACGGCGTGTTTGCAAACCGCTCGGAACGGCCTCGGCCAGCCAGGCCACCTCCCTAAACCGCGCGGCTGACATGCCATTGACCTGAAGGCAGCGGTCAACCCGGAACGCCGCTCCGGGAAACAAGCCCCACCCACAGCAGCCCCATTGCGCCCCCGGCTTTCACCGGTTGATGCACAACTGCGTCCGCAAGCGGACGTCAGGCCGGGGATTGCCAGGAATGAGACCGCGAAGACCAGGATTTCGTCGGCCTGTGTGCCGGAATCGAGGCCGGGGAATCCCGGTTGTCGATGCGGTTTCGTGGTTGATGTTGCCTATCCGCGGCGTCTTTCCGAAAGATCACCGCTCCGTCGCTGTTTCCGGGAAATTTCTCGACTACCCAGGCTTTTGCTGCCTAACCAACTGAACGGTTACGATGTGCTTTACACTCTTACCCCTGACCGCCTCGTACTAGCGACGCGAACCTTGGACGGTACTGAGATCGATCACTTTGAACCGGTGAAATGATGAACGGTCGTGGCGATTGACACTGAACCGGCAAGCCGCAAGCGAAACAGCCAGGATAGTCCACCGAATTCCTGTCCTGCTGGCGTTCCTGATCGTGCCGTCCTACGTCCTGGCAGCAACGCCGACACCGAAGCAGACTTACCTCCATTATCCAACAGGGGTCGGCGCGTACGAATGGGGTTCGGCGATCGGCGTGACGCTGGACATTCTTTCCCCACGCCTGATCGAATCGGAGCAACGATTCGTCCCCCGCCTGACCGGCGCGTTCCGCTATGGCTTCCCGGCGGGATTCTCACTGGAAGCCTCACTCGACGCGATCGTGCTGGTTAACGAATTGCGGATGGGTTTGCAGTGGTCGATCAATACCGGGCCAGTGGCCTGGGCTTTACACGACCGCCTTGGCCTGTGGTTCGGATACATCGGAGTGGACGGCTTCGATACGCATGCCGTTGGGCTGATCCAGTACCCCGGGGCTTCGGTGGGCACGATCATCGCCGGCCATCACCTGTCACTCACGTTCGAGGTCATCCTCGTCCACGCGCAACGCGTCGATTTCGGTGATGCGTCGGTATCCCGCACGAACACTGCCTACGGGGGCTTTTCGTTGCGATTGCTGCTGGAAAGCCCGGTCGGTCCCGGCGTCCTGTACTACGGTGCCACATTCTTCCAGGCATCGCCGGACTACCAGTTGTGGCTGGCGTTTTCGGACGGTCGGCGCAAGGTGCAGTTCGTGCGGTTTCATCTCGGCTACGAATTGTGAGGGGTTTTGAACCATGCGCCTTTGCGGCTTGCTCATCGTTGCATTCGTTGTCACGGCATGCGGAACCCCGGAGTGGGAGATGCCGGTGTTCAATGATGGCGGCCTTCTGAAAAACGCCACGGTCCCGCCGGACCAGGCCTCGGCGCACCTTGAGGCCGTTTTTCGCGTCGACGGTCCGACATCGACGTTCGGAGACCTTGTAGCCAGCCGATCAAGGGACGGCGGCGTTTCATTCTTCAGTTCCGCGAACATGGGATATGCCATCATGCGCCCGGGCTGCATGGACCTCGCGGGCGGCCTGGTGCTGGAAGGCTATTGGCGCAATGCGACAGGGGGACGCACCGGACTGATCCGGCTGTTCGTCGAACCGCCCGACGCTGCCGCCGCCTTGTGCGACGGGATCGCCCCAACAGGCCCAGTCGACCTGCATGGCACATACGGTTCAGGAAATGACATTCCCGACCTGCCAATCCATCTGGCCTGGGAATCGCCTCTGAAGAAAACGACACCCCCGTTTCGCGTCGTCGCCCACAGGGGAGGCTGCCGCACCAGCGACCAGTGTGGAGCCTCTGAAAATAGCCTCGAGGTGATTCGCATTGCCGGGTCGCTGGGCGCCGACGCAATCGAAATAGACGCTCAATTGACGTCCGACGGAATTGCGATTCTCTACCATGACCCGTCCTTCAGCGACCGCCTTGTCGAGGGCACATACTGCATGGGGCAGGTAAACGAGTTCCCACTGGCCCACATCCGCGCCCTCTGCCGGCTCGAATACGGCGAGCAGGTGCCGACGCTGAACGATGCACTGCGGGTCGTCGTCGAGGAAACATCTCTGGTGGCAGTCTGGATCGACATAAAGACACCTGACGCGATCCCGGCGTGCATCGCGGCCTCCGCCTACTGGAAAGAACGGGCCAAGGCGATCGGCCGGGAAGTCCGCTTCGTTAACGGCCTGTATTCCGACGACATGGTTGATGCATGGCTGCAGGCTGAACCGCCCGCTGACGCGGTGTGCCTGGTGGAAATGGATCCGAAGGACGTCCGGGGCGCCGGGTGCGAGGTCTGGGCCCCGCGATGGACCCGCGGTCCAATGGACAGCAAGGTCAGGAAGGTCCAGGAAAGCGGACGGACTGTCGCCTTCTGGACCCTCGACGAATCCGAATTCATCGACATTGTCCTGAAGGAAGCCCGTCCAAATGCGCTGTGCACCAACCGCCCCGGACTGGTCTTCCAGCGATTCCAGATGGTGGGCGAAAGTCCGTGGGGGCCAACGCCATGACGGTAGCCAACCGGGACAATGTGGTTTTCATCGTGGCACTGTTGGTCGGCATGGCCGCAGCACCAGGCCGGGTCATGGCCAAGGAACCAGGTTTCCATGCTCTTGAACTGGGAATCTGGGGGGGGTACGCCCTGCCAGTCGGCGATGCCGTCGCCGACAAACGTGGTGGGCAGTCGCTGGCGATCCAGGTTCGGTACAGGTCCCCGTCGGGTCTGGGCGCGTATGTCGAAGGTAGTTATGCGCCTCTGTTTTCGTCTAAATCCCTAGTAAACGGTGACATTCCCGGGCACACGGTCGAAATGTCGAACTCCCTGGATGCATGGATGGTCATTGGCGGACTGGGAGTGGACTGGCGATTCCTCCGCCTCGATGCTGGATTGGGCCTTGCCATGATCTCGATGCACTCGACCATCGATCGGGTCACGATCTCGCCTCTCAGCCTGAATCTGGTCTATTCGGTCGCGGCCACCGCGTTCTTCATCGATCGCGTCGTCCGCCTGGGCGCAGGCGTGCGGGCGTATTTTGCCAGCAGCAGCGGCCTGAATTTCCTGCTGTTCACGCTGAACCTTGGCGCCGATGTGGTGCGCCGCCACTGACTGAAGTGCATCGGAGATGCATCGGGGCACACAGGATGACCAGCGGGGCCTGGGATACCCGGTTGTCGATGCGGTTTCGTGGTTGATGTTGGCCTATACGCCGGCTGCTCGGGATGGCCGGGGAATTGGCGAGATCCTAGAAATTCACGCCCACGTTCATTCCGCCGAACACCACGAATTCGTCCCCGGAATCAACACCCTTCAGGTTGGTCCAGGCCACGTGAACGGCCGGGGTCACGTAGAACTGGTCGGTGACGTTGATTGGCAGCGCCCAGTCAAAACGTATGTCGTAGACGTTGTCGGTCATCTTCGCACGGTCGTTGAAGACCTTGTATCCGAACGCAAGACTGGTCGCCAGGCCAACCCACTTGTTGAAAGTGAAGGTCTTGCCGATACGCGGACGCAAATACAGGTACCGCCAGTCCTTGACGGCCTGCTGCACGCCCGCGAAGTAGAGCACCTTCAGTTCCAGGTCAATTGGACCCGACCAGGTTACCGTCACTGATGGTTCCAGATACGTTGGCATAGTGGTGCCTGCCACCGACTTCTTTGCGAAAGGGTACAGATACCAGGTGAGGGACCCGTCAAGCGTGACACCGTGGCCAAGGTCACGCGTGACGCCCACAACGACGTCCTGCTCATTGCCCGACCCTGCTGCAACCAGGGCTCCCTTGCTGGGGCCGGCCATCTGGTATGCACCCCAGTAACCAATGTGGAAGCCCACTCCAGGAACCGTGTATGTCAGGCTGGGAAACAAAGCCCCGGTCTGGTCCGTCTGGGCCTTGTTCTTGAACACGTTCAGGCCGCGAAAGACATAGACCGACGACACCTCCAGATCGACGTTCACACCGATCTTCTTCGAAGGCTGGGCCTTTGGCTCCACGGGGGCCGCAACCACAACACTCGAAGTCGCCTCTTGGGCCAGGGCCGCGACAGGTGGCAGCCCCAATGCCAGGGCCGCCAGGCAACTGAAGATCAAGGATGGATTGCGTTTCACAAAAAAACCTCCTAGTGGTGCCGCATTGGTTCGGGGGTAAGTGCCTCGTTGCCCGCCTCGCCGGTCCGGATCCGGATCACCTGTTCCAGCGCGCGAACGAAGATCTTTCCGTCGCCCACCTGCCCCGTGCGAGCGGACTTCAAGATCGCATCAATGGTGACCCGAACGAAGGGTTCGGACACCGCGATGTCGATCTGGATCTTCTCGTGGAACTCGTAGACAAGCGGTGCGCCTCGGTAGGTTTCCAGCTGCACCTGTTCGCCGCCATGGCCTGCCACCTTGAAAATCGTGATGCCCGTGACCTCGACCGCAAAGAGGGCCGCCTTCACGTCCTCCAGCTTCTCGGGTCGAATGATCGCGCTGATTAGCCTCATTTCCGCCTCCTCATTTCGCTGCTGAAACCGCCAATGGAACGGCCATCGACGTGACCAGGACCGGGCTGCTGATGGTGCTGCCATCGCCGGGGTAGGCCGGTGAAGACACCTCGTGGAAGTCCAGCCCCTGCATCTCCTGCCTGGCCGAAACCCTCATGCCAACCGTGGCGTCCAGTACCTTGAACAGGATCAGGCTGGTCAGACCTACCCAGATCACGTTTGCCCCAACGCCCAGCAACTGCGCCCAAAGCTGGCTGGCGTTGCCGTAGAAAAGGCCGGTTACGCCCATTTCGGCCGGGCCGCCGTTGAGTCCAGCGCCGTAGGTGCCATCCGCGAAAAGGCCCAGGGCAATCATCCCCCAGGTACCGTTGGCGCAATGGACCGCAATGGCGCCCACAGGGTCGTCGATCTTCAGCCGGTTCTCGACGAACAGCGCTGCCACTACGACCAGCACTCCCGATACCGCTCCGATGCCAACTGCCACCGGCGCCGTGAACAGGATTCGTCGGTTCACCGAAAGGTCTCCTCAAATGTCGATGGATTCCAGTGCAGCCGGCGTGCCAGGGCAATTTCCGGGGATGCTGGTCAAGATTGCCATGTGATTACGGAATGTTATGCGGCGGGCAGACGCGCGGATTATGCCTACATTTCTGTTACATTGCCTTGGAACACATACATAAATGTCGGAAGCGAGCTTCCTGCGACAATCAGTCTGCGGGAGTACGGGCGATCAGGCGGGCGCCACGAAAACGCGCCCCTTCGATCCCGTGCTTGTCCAGCTTGTAGTTCAGGATGCGCTCGGTTGTCTGCAGCAGGCGTGCGGCCCGTGCGCGGTTCCCCCGGGCAGACTTCAAGGCATCCAGCAACAGGTCCTTTTCGAAAGCTGCGACGGCGGCCGCCAGGGCCGTGGATGGAAGGGTTCCCGATATCTCGGCGGTCTGCAGGGAGGGAGGAAGGTGGTGGCCGTGGATCACCCCGCCCCCGCAGACCAGAATGGCCCGCTCGAGACAGTTTTCAAGCTCCCGGACGTTGCCTGGCCAATGGTAGGCCATCAGCATGTCGATCGCCGAGGTGGCAAGGCGCCGAACGTCCTTGCCGTGCGTCCGGGACAGACGCTCGATAAATGCGTCTGCCAACAACAGGATATCGGTCTTCCGATCGCGAAGGGGCGGCAGGAAGATCTCGAATACGTTTAGACGGTAGTAGAGATCCTCCCGGAAGGCCCCTGCCCGCATCGCAGTTTCCAGGTCCCGGTTGGTGGCCGTGATGACCCGCACGTCGACGCGGACCGACTGGACACCGCCCAGGCGCTCGAACTCGCGCTCCTGCAGCACCCGCAGCAGCTTGACCTGGGTCGCAGGCGACAACTCACCCACCTCGTCCAGAAACAGCGTGCCTCCATGAGCCAGCTCGAAGCGTCCCTTCTTCTGCTTGCGGGCATCGGTAAAAGCCCCGGGTTCGTATCCGAAAAGCTCCGACTCTATCAGGTGTAGACGCGCACGCGATACTGCGGAAAAGTGGACGGCGGATTTCTGGACATGAAAACTGCGTAAATCCGGACTGCACATTCCTGGCAATACCGACTGCGTAAATATGACGGCGTGAATT
>CAIZWN010000039.1 GCA_903936705.1 uncultured Myxococcales bacterium | reverse complement strand
TGCTCGATGAAATTGTCGCGAACCCAGCCGGAGGTCAGCCGTGACTACGACCGTTGCACAAGCTCCTGTGACGATTCCAGGTGTGTCTAGGCTCAATCGAGGCTTCCGGCGACCCATTCTGACTATGAGGGGATCACTCAGGGCTATTCTTGCGAGGTCCACAACTTGCAACCCCAACCCCCTTCGGACAAAATATCGATACTTGAACTTGGGGGGCCAGGCAATGCGCAGCTCCGCGCTGGTATTTATTGCGCTATTTACCGTTCTCGGCTGCACGGAAAACTCCGTCGAGGGTCTGGTTATCGACAGGGTTTCCTATGCCATCGAACCACCGGCCGGCATCCAGGTGCGTTTCCGCGTCTATGCCAAGGACCACACCATCCTTCCGCAACTGACGGCGACCGAGGTCGCGTTGATCAACGACGAGAAGAATCGGCCGTTCGGGGCTGGCGGAGAAGGGGGCAGCATATCGAGCCTGGGCCGTACCTCGAACTACGGCTTGTATACCGTGCTTGCTTTGGATATGTCGGATTCTATCGTGAAGGCCGGCGCGCTGGGCGACGTTATCGACGGCGCTTTGCAGTTCGTTGAGGCGGCAGTTGCCAGCCCCGAGGACTCCCTGAAGCACAACGTAGCGATCTTCATTTTCGGGCGTACCGACGCAACGCGCCTTGTGCAGGATTTCACGAAGGATCCGCAGGAACTGAAGGCCGTACTTGATGGTTTGCGTCAGCAGACCGGCCTGGGCGGCACGAATCTCTATGGCGCATATCTGAAGGCGCTGGAGAAAGTCGGGTCGGTAGGCAAGGACGTCGACCTGGCCGAACGATTCGTGGTCATTCTGACCGACGGGACCCACGAGGCGGGTGACGAGGCCAACCTTCGCGCCATCGCAATGGCCGGAAAGGCGGCTTCACATGCTGCAATCTACAGCATCGGGATCGCGGGCGACTACGACGAGTCGAAATTGGCCGAACTGGCATCGGAGCAGGGCGAGTTTATTCGGGCCGAGAAGACAGATGACTTGTCGACGATTTTCGCCGACGTAGCTGCCAGAATCCAAAGCCTGTCCCGTTCGAACTATGTTGTAGGCATCTGCACACCTGTCGAGATCGGGGCGCCCAGCCTGACCATTCGAGTCAGCGTTCTTGGGCAGGAAGGCTCCCGCCAGATCCAGTACTCCTCCGACCAACTGAACGGCGATGTCGGATCGTGCGATCCTTCGGCCATTGTCGGGCTTCAAATGCCCAACTATATCTATCTGCCTGACGCGGCGGGTGACAGCGAGTCACAGGCATCGTTCTGCGATCGAATGTACTACTGCAGCAGCACGTCAGGTGTTGAATGCATCGGATATCTTGCGGACGGAATGACCGAATGCACATACTGCGTGGCCAGTTCAACCTGCACCGAATTCCAGGAATGCGTCTTCGGATGCTCGGGCCTGAACATCTGATCGGCAGGCAGCATGGGTCAGCCCAGCCGGTGCTTCACGATCGCGCCTACCAACTTCTCGGCGTAATCCACCGAATAGAGCACCTTGTCGATTTCGAGGTTTTCGGGGGTATCCGAGGTCATGTGGTAGTGCCGCGGCGCCCCCAGTTCCGGGTCCACGCATGCCAGGCAGACGCCGTCCCAGCCGCGGGCCAGAAAGGCGGACAGGTCGGAACCACCTATCGGAACCTCGAAGCCAGTAACCTCGGCGAAACGCGGTTCGGAGGCGCTGACCCCCTTGCACAGCCCGTCCAGCCAGTCCGGTATTCGTCGGGCAACGACCTCCCCCTCCTCGACCAGGTATCGCAGATCGCCGTTCGCAATTCCGTCCAGTCCCAGCACCACGGTTTGCGTCTTGTCCCACTCGCCGTCGAAATCGCGCGCAATGGCGTCGCCACCGCCAAGACTGGCTTCCTCGCATCCAGTAGCAATGAAGACCAGTTCCACATCGGAGCGCTTGCTGGCGACCAGACGCCGGGCCAGCAACGGCAGCGCAGCCACGCCCGAAAGGTCGTCGTTGGCACCCGGGACAATCTGGTTGCGTAGAACCACGTCCAGATGGAACGCGGCGGTTGCCAGGGACGGCACGGTAAGCAACCACTCTAGCGGCCTCAACGGCCAGGCCAGCGGACCCAGGAACATCCGCGCGAGATCGCAAGCTGCCAGGGCAAGCTGGGTCCGCACTGTCAGCTCAACCCCTCGGTGCAACGACTTCAGGCCGAAGGGCGCCTCGCGACCGACGGCCTTGATGGTGCTGGGCCAGAATATGAAGCCCGTGAAGGCCGCGTCGACATGCGCGCAGATCACTATTCGCAGCACCGGCTTGCCCGATTCAGCCGGGAAGGTACCTAGAATGTTCTGGGACGGCTTGAAGCCCATCAGACGCCGGCCCAGGTAGGCCTTGCGCGTAGACTCCAGCCAGTAGGAAACCGCCGGCAGCAGGTGCAACGGCAGCGCAAGCGCCGGGGCAATGCCGGAAATCGCGGTACCCATCACCACGGGCAGCGTGTGCAGCAGACCGTTGGCATAGAGGCTATCGCTGAATTGGAACTGATGTTCACGAACCTTCAGGCCAAGCTGTTCGAACTCGACCCGCATGATCTCGGAAGCGCGACGCTCGTCATCACTTGTCGGCTGACGCATGGGGCACTCGGCCACGATCCGTGTAACCAACTCCTTCACGTACGAGAATTCGAGATCGCGGGACAGCTGCCCGGGCAAACGCTTTTCATCAGCGGTCGAATGCGAAGGCGTCGCAGCCGGCGCAGCGCTGATCAAGTTGATACGCGTACCGTGCGACGATGTGCGTTGCCGGGCATTCTTCACCTTGGCCCGAGGCTGGGAAGGCTTGGCAGATTCCGGCGGAGGGCTCTTCGATATGCGCGCCCGACTGGCCAACGCAGGGGCCTTCCCGACGCGCGTCGCAACTGTTCCCTCTGCTGCCGAAGCCGCAGCCTTTCTGGTTCCAGTCTTCTTCCCGGTAGTTTCTGCCATGGGATCCTCCGCTGATGGCGCGATCATGCTGGAGGTTTCAGTCTGGCGCAATGACAGAACACGGGAACACATTGCTTCCAGTCGCGGCTAGGCATATGGTTCCCCAATGAGTGATCAAGCTACAGATCTGTTCCTTTCGCTGACTCCCGAACGGGTACTGGACGCGGTCGAGGCGGCAGGCCTGGATTGCGCCCCGGTCTGCCATCCCCTGAATTCGTTCGAGAACCGCGTCTACGACGTCCTGCTTCGCGACGGAACTCGAGTCGTGGCCAAATTCTACAGGCCCGGCCGATGGTCCAAGGCGCAGATCAGCGAGGAACATTCGTTCATGACCGAGCTGGTCGAGAACGAAGTGCCGATTTGCGGCCTGCGCCCATTCCCGGACGGCACGACCCTGCGGCAGATCGACGCCATCTGGTACTGCCTCTACGACCGCTTTGGCGGTCGGGCGCCCGAGGATCTGGACGACGAATCGGTCGAACGCCTGGGCATGATGGCGGCACGCATCCACAACGTCGGGGCGACGCGCGATGCCCCTTCGCGAGTCCGCGTGAATGCCGACACGTATGTCCGCGACAACCTTGCGTGGCTGTCGCTGAACGACGTTCTCCCCGTGCATTTGCACGATCGTTTCATGAAAGCTGCCGATGCCGTAGCCGATCTGGCCGATCAACGAATGGGCGACGTTGAGACCATCCGGATACACGGCGATTTTCACCCGGGTAACGTCCTGGTACGAGAGGGCCGCTTCCACGTGCTGGATTTCGACGACATGGTTGTCGGGCCTGCGGTCCAGGACCTTTGGCTGTTGCTGCCGGGACGCGACACGCACACGGTCAGACAGCGCGAGGTATTCCTGGAGGCCTACGGGCATTTCCGGGACTTCGACCGCGGGACTCTGGATTTGATCGAGCCATTACGCGGGTTGAGGAGGGTCCACTACGCGACGTGGCTTGCCCGGCGCTGGCATGATCCGCTGTTCCCGGCTACCTGGCCCCAGTTCGGGTCGGAGGACTGGTGGACCGAGGAGGCCGCAGACCTTGAGGACGTACTGGCTCATTCCGCCGCGGGCGGCGTGGCGACCGGCCAGTTCGACGCCGACGCACCCACCAATGCGGACCTGTTCTGGGACTGGGAAGAACCGCCGGTCGAGCCGGTCGAAATGCCCTCGGTTCCACTTGCAAGCATACTTACAAGAACGGCCACCTCGCCTGAAACGGAAACCGTCTGATGGACATCCACCTGTACGCGACCTGCCCCGATGAACTGGTGCCGGCCCTTGCGGCCGAGATTGCGGAACTGGGCGGCACGGACGTCCGACCTGCATACAAGGCCGTTCATTTCCAGGCGTCGAAGGAGGTTTACTACGCGGCGCACCTTGAGTTGCGCACTGCCAGCCGCCTGCTGCGCGTGGTACGCGACGCTGCGGCTGCATCCCCGCAGATGCTGTACGACCAGGCCGGTCGAGCGCCATGGCCCGACCTCTTCGAACCGGATCGCACCTTCGCCATCGAATCCATCGCGGCGGAAGGACGCGACGCAGGCATACCTGAGGTCGAAATCACCAGGCGCGTCAGGGAAGGCATAGTGACCTCCTTCACCCGCCGCGGCCTTCCTCCACCCCGAGTCGACACGGGTGCACCGCGGATAGGCATCGTTGCATACGTCGAGCGCGGTCGCTGCACATTTGCCCTGGATTCCGCGGGAAAGAGCCTGGACAAGCGCGGCTATCGGCTGGAAGGCCACCCGGCACCTCTGAAGGAGACCCTGGCTGCTGCAATCCTTCGCATGGTCGGCTATGACGGCTCAACACCGCTTTTCGACCCCATGTGCGGCAGCGGCACCATTGCCATCGAGGCCGCGATGATCGCCCTTCAGAAAGCGCCGTTGATACATCGCGGGAAGGGGGAATTCGGTCTTGAGTGGTTCAAGGACTTCGACCGCGAACTGTGGCGCGCGACCCAGGAACGCATCCGCCACCGGCGTGTTCCGGCACCACCGCAGCCGATCTTCGCATCAGACATCGACCCGGCCTATGTCGATCTGGCCCGCCGCAACTCCTTGCGCGCCAGGGTCGAACGGGATATCGCCTTCTCGACGGGACGCTTCCAGGACGCCAAGGCGCCAGCGCCTGCCGGACTGCTGGTCGCTAACTTGCCATACGGTACGCGAATGGGCGGCGCCTCCGACGATCTCAAGTCGCTGTACATCGAAATCGGAGACACGCTGAAACGCGGTTTCCAGGGCTGGACCGCTGCACTGCTGGTGGCCCGTGATTCGCCCCACAAGTTCATCGGCCTGAAACCGGCCAAAAAGATACCACTGATGAACGGGACGATTCCCGCCTGGCTGCTGCTGTTCGAGATCCGCCCATGGAAGACGCCTGCCGCTTGAAGGAAGCCCGAAACAGACAATCAACCCTTGAGTTCATCACTCCGATACTCGGCCCTCGGGGGCGTTTCCCGGATGAAAATTCCTGCGCGCCTTCAGTTCGGCCCGTGCCCATTCCTTGCCGAGGCGCTGCTCGGGCACCGACCCGGGGACGGCGTCATCCGGCAGTCCTGCCGCGGTCTCAAGGTCCAGGCGGCAGGCAGCATGCTGGCCGGACGGGCACCTTGCCGCAATGGCTCGCACCACCAGGTTGTCCGCAAAACGCGAGTCCACGCGCACGGCGGCCTCGGCCTGCAGGCCGGCTTTGACATCGTCGCCACCCATGATACCGGGGGCTTCGTGCAGATACTGGGCCAACGACCTATGCGGCCCGCCACTTTGCACAGTGCCGTCCAGCACGACCGTGCGTTCCAGCAGGCGCTTGAAGCGCAAGGCCGCAGAGGCCTGGCGGAATATCGACATCTTCGGGATCGTCGGCCCATAGCAGATGACAGTACCGTACAGCAAACCCGCGGCCTGACTCCCTATCTGCTGGGAAACGCGATCCAGCGCCGCAACATCCGGCAGGTCCAGCAGCGTCCCGTCGGCGGTGCCGGTCCGCGCCAGACCGCGAAGGCCATCCTCCACGCACCGTCTGCAGCCCTCGACACGCGCATCCGCATCCTCGGGATGGCCATCGGCCTCAACGAATCTCAGGTGAACCAGCCTCTCGAAGACCTGCCGTGACGCACCCTCCTGCCGTGACGCAGATTCATAGGCCAGTATGGCGCGCGCCATGCCGTCCGTATCACCGCGTCCCGCCCAGACGGCCTCCAGATCCTGCGCCGCTGCAGTCGAAGAGACGCCGATCATGACTGCCAGAAAGCCGACAGCGGCAAACAAAAGTGGCAAACTCCAGGGCGGCAAACCAGGCGTCAGAAACGCTTTGCAGGCACAGGTCGCAACCACCCGCATTCGCACACCCGATTGTTGTTGGCGATTTTCACACAGAGGTTTGTTGAACTCTAGCGCCGTGAGGTGCCTTCGCATCTGGAAGACGATGCGACCCGGTTCATCAGCCCCCGAATTCCTTCTTGACGATCGCGAAGCACTCGTCGGCAACCGCCAGTGTCTTCTTGATGTCGGCAGCGGTGTGCGATCGCATGATGAACCAGTTGTGGTGCGGATGCAGCAGCACGCCGCGGCGCGCGGCCTCGCCTGAAAAACGCTGGCTGCGCCGGAAGTTAGTCTCGTTGCTGAAGCTCATGAATGGCAGCGTCGGCGGACCGCTGATCGTCACCTCCAGGCCGTTCGCCTCGGCCCGCTCCTTCAGCCCCTTTTGCAGCATCGTGCCCATCTTCATCATGTGATCGATGGCATTGGATTTCAGCATCTCGTCCAGACAGGCAATCGATGCCGCCTGCTCGACCGCGCTGGTGTAGTACGTTCCGGTAAAGAACACGCGGGACGCTGCCGGCTTGTAGGGATCGGTTCCGCAGCACGCGGAAATCGCGTACCCGTTGGCCATCGCCTTGCAATAGCAGGTCAGGTCGGGCTTGAAATCAAAGTACTCGTGCGACCCCTTGATGTCCAGCCGGAAGCCAGCCCGAACGTCGTCCAGGATCAGCACCGCGCCGTACTTGTCACAGATACGCCGCAGGTCGGCAAAGAATCCCGGCTTGGGCATCACCTGGTTCGCGAAGGCAGGGTGGTGGTAGGGCGTTACTATGACACCGGCCACATCGCCGTCGAACTTCTTGCACAGGTCTTCGACCTGCGTCGCATCGTTCCACTCGAAGTCCAGGACGTGTTCAAAGTCGTTCTCGATCAGGCCGCCCAGGCCGCTGCGGCACCAGGACTGGCTGCCGTGATACTCGCCCTTCGCCTTGAGGATCTTGCGGCGCTGGGTATGCTCGCGGGCCGTCTGGATGGCGTAGGCCGTGACGTCCGACCCGTTCTTGCCGAACGCGCACCAGTCGATCAGCGGGATCATCCCGACCAGCTTTTCGGCCAGTTCCACGGCCCTGGGAGTCGGGTGGTTGAAAGCGGCGCCCAGCTTGCGCTGTTCGGCTGCCGCAGCATCAACCACCGGGTCGTTATAGCCCAGCACGATCGGCCCATAGCCGGCCAGGTAGTCGATGTATTCGTTGCCGTCCACGTCCCAGTACCGGCAACCCTCGCCACGTACCGCGTAGTACGGGAACGATCCGGGCACCGCGAAGGCCGGGTTCTTGTTTCCCGAGATGCCCGAGGGCACGACCTTCGTCGCGCGCTGGAACAGTTCGTTCGACTTCTCAAAGTTGTAGAGCGCCATTTACGCCTCCTAGGGGCTACTTCAGGTACAGCCCGACGCGATCGAACAGGTTGTTGTACTCGTCGGCGATATGCAGGTTCCCGGACGCCCGGATGTCGCCGCTGCCGTTCGCCGCGAACGTGTCTACCTTGCCCTGGACCAGGCCCAGCGCCAGATCGACGTCCTTGATCGTGATCGAAGTCGTCGGATCCTTGAGCGGCCCAGCACCCACCTCGATAGCGCCGTGGGAGATCTTCACGTGGGCGACCGGCCCACCTGGAATCTCGTAGACCATGGTCGCGTCGTGCAGTTCCTTCGCCACGCGCCGAACCTTCGGATCGCTCTCGACCAGATCCTGCGTCGCAGCCAGGCCGACCAGCAGGGACAGTTCGACGTGCTTTGCCCGGAAGGCCACGTCAGCCAGCGCCTCGGTCGACGGCTTCAGGAAGGACGTCAGGCGATCGGTCAGCTTCGGCAGCAACTGCAGCGCCTTCATGTGCCCCAGGAAGTTCTTGAACGGGATCGGGTTGACCTTCTCGCCGTCGAACATGCGATTCAACGCGCTGCACGACGGGAAGAACAGGCCGACATTGGAACAGGCGTCACGACTGACCTTCAGTGCGCCGTCCGCAAAGGACAACACGACCTTGGGACCGTCGAAGACCCTGAACTCGATCGCTACCTTGCCCATCAGTCGGGCCGTCGCAGCGGCCTCCTCGTCCAGCCGCACGAGGTGCGGCAAGGCCCCCAGGACGGCGTGCAGGTGCATCCCCGCGCGGACGCGGTCCCGCACCGTGGGCGGGGTGTGCAACCCCAGGCGCGTTAGCATCGACGACAACATGAGCCCTCCCCTTCGGCGGGACATGGACGCCCCGCCTGGCCGGTACGCGAAACGCGCCGTGCGCTGATGAACGCGCGACGCCCTACCCCATCGTCAGGGCATCCAGGCGCTGCATGAACAGGCCGATGTCCTTGCTGCCTTCCATCGCACCTTCGACCTTCAGGTAACCCAGCTTGATGGCCTCGACGGTCCCAACCTGCTGGGTCAGCACCTTGAATGCGCCGTTGATGTCGCTGAACATCATGTGAACATAGGGCCGCCGCCGCGCATACGTACCCAGGCCGGCCTTGGATTTCCCGGCCTTGATACGCAGATAGCACGCCGGTCCGCCGGCGACCGTGAACTGGAACACGCGATCAGGGCTCTTCTTCGCATAGCCGGCCAGCAGTTCATCCCCGCCCTTCACCAGTTGCGACAGGCCCGAGGCTATCATCTGCAGCAGCATACGAACCTTCAGCGAGCGCCCGGGCAGATCCTCGGGCATCGCGGTCGGCATCAGGATCTTCAACTTCAACATGAATGGCAGAAACCGCAGCAGGGTCGGCAGGCCGCCCAGCCCTTGCACCTTCGGCAGTGCCGTGCCCCCGGCAAAGAAGGTGTTCAGATCCTTCAGAGTCTTGAAGGTCAGCGTGATCGAGGGCGCCTCGTGCCGCCCGGTCTTGACCTCGATGCCCTCCGGGGTCATCCCGACCCACGCTGCCTGATCGCTGTCGGCAGCCGCAAACTGGACCGCGCCTCCCGCGCGACACAGCAACCGGTTATAGACGGGACGTTCAGCCAGCACCACCTTGACGAGAGGAAGCGCGGACCTCAGGAAGACGCGCGCCCTCAGTTCCTGGATAGGCTCCGCCATCAGATCTCGTCCTCCCAGTCCTCGTCTGCCTCGAACTCAGCCTTCAGGACCAGCGCTATTGCGTCGATGATGCCATCAGCGTCGATTCCATAGTGGTGCTGCAGATCTTCGTAGTAGCCCACCATCGCAAAACAGTCCTGGTAGCCCAGCTTCTTGAAGGCGCATCCCTTGCCCGACCTGGCGATGACGTCCGCAACCGCGTCGCCCAGGCCGCCAATGACCGAGTGGTCCTCGACCGTGATGATGCGCCGGGTGTCCATCAAAGCCTCGCGGACGGCATCCTCGTCCAGCGGCTTGACCGTGTGCATGTCCAGTACTCGCACCGATACGCCATTACCGGCGGCGCGCTCGGCGGCTTCCATGGCCTGCAGCACCGCAACGCCCGTCGCGATAATCGTCAGGTCGCGACCGTCGCGCAGCTTGATCGCCTTGCCGATCTCGAAGTCGAAATCCATGGACTTGTGCATCGGGGGCTCGAACCCGCGACCGATACGGATGTAGACGGGGCCGTCGAAGTCGATCGCCGCGGCAACCGCCCTGGCCGTTTCGAAGGCGTCGGCAGGGGCGATGACCGTCATGCCTGCAAAGGAACGCATGATGGCGAGGTCCTCGGTGCAGTGGTGCGTGGTGCCAGCCTGCCCGAATGACGTTCCCGAATGGGTCGCGATGATCTTGACGTTGCGCTTCTGGTAGCACATGTCAGTGCGAACGAACTCGGCGGCCCGCATGGAGGCAAACGTCGCGAACGTCGAGACGACAGGGATCAGCCCCGCCTCGGTCATTCCGGCGGCGACGGCAATCATGTTGGCTTCGGCAATGCCGACGTTGTAGAAGCGCTCGGGGATCTTCTCCTCGAACTTGCCTATCTTGGTGGACCGCGCCAAGTCGGCCGTCAGCGCCACGACCCGCTTGTTCTTCAGGCCGATCTGCGTCAGCACCTCGCCATAGATCTCGGCCTGGGTCATATGATCCGCATCGTCAATCGTCCAGGTCAGCCCCTGTGCCTTGGCCATGTCGCCCTCCTCGCCCTGCTACGACTTCAGAATGCTCGCAAGCGCCGCGTCACGCATGGCCTCGTCCAGTCCGCCGTAGTGCCAGGCGGTCTTTTCTTCCATGAAGTCCACGCCCTTGCCCTTGATGGTGTTGGCGATGACCATCACCGGCCGCTCGGTCTCGGCGCGCGAGATCTCGACGGCGTCCAGAATCTGGTCAAGGTCGTGGCCGTCGATGACCAGCGTCCGCCACCCGAAGGCCTCGAACTTCTTGTCCAGCGGGTCCAGGCGCATCAACGATTCAGTTGGGCCGTCCAGCGACAGTCTGTTGCGATCCACGAAGGCCATCAGGTTGGTGGCCTTGAAGTTCGCAGCGGCCATGGCGGCTTCCCACACGGAACCCTCGGCGCATTCGCCGTCGGACATAACAACGTATGTCCGCCAGTCCTTGCCGGTCTGCCGCGCGCCCATCGCCGCGCCCAGGCCCAGCGCCAGCCCATGGCCCAGCGACCCGGTGCTGAAATCGACGCCGGGAACCTTCAGACGGTCCAGGTGCATGCCGAACGGCGAACCCGTCTTGTTGAAGTCCTTCAGCAACACCGGGTCGTAGTAGCCCAGGTCGCCAAGGATCACTGCGTGCCCGACGCCACCATGACCCTTCGACAGGATGAACCTGTCGCGGTCCTCCCAGGCCGGTCGCTTCGGGTCGATCCGCATCGCCTTGTAGTACAGCGCGACTAGGATCTCGTGCTGGCTGAACGCACCGCCGATGTGTGCACCACCGCAGGTGAATGTCACCTCGACGATCTTTTCGCGCAGTTCGCGAGCCTTGTCCTTCAGTTTCCTTCGTTCCTTGGCATCGAGCATGGTCCGGGCTCCTCGTTCCTAGTTTTTCGAAGGGACCTGCCTTTCAGACAGTGGTTGTACCGCTGCGCCGCGTAAATGGTCAAGGGGGTAGAAAAGGTGAAAGTATCACTAGCATGAGAAACGCCCCGAAAAGAACCCGGCGACTGAGGATCTTTCATCGATGCATTTATCGACGTGAACCTGATTGCCTGGGTGAGTTCCGAAATCAGCCGCAACTCCAGACATTGGGAATCGCTGAGGTATCATCGCCCCAGGGTAGGATTGCCTGGAGGCTGGGTGGCTTACGGTGAAGGCATATCAATCCACAAACCAAGCCCCGCCTGGGGTGCGGCAGCCGCCTGCCTCAGCCTTTTCGCCTACGCCACCGCCCTTTTCATAACGCCCGCCCTGAACAATGAGATTGCGCGCGCCTATGACGCATCGCTAGCCATGTTGGGCCAACTGCCAATGGCGTTGATGTTCGGGTTTATCGCAGGAGTGTTGCTGACGGGCCGCATCGCCGATCGACTGGGCAAGTCGCCGGTGATGGCGGCTGGCGACGTGGCTATCGGGGCCGGCGTCCTGCTGTTCGCCGCCTCGAGCGACCTCCGGACAGCAATGTTCGCAAACTTCATCGTGGGTCTTGGGGGCGGCATGAGCGAGGTTGGCTCGATGGCCCTTGTCGCTGACCTGTACGATCACTCCAGGCGAACGTCCATGGCCAATCTTTCGCAAGCGGCGTTCAGCTTTGGAGCAGTCGGGGCACCGATTGCGGTCGGCTTGATGCTTTCATCCGGCATGGACTGGCGCCTGGGCTACAACGCGGTTGCGGCAATCTGCGGCGCTGCTGCTGTCATGTCGCTGGTCGCGGCGATTCGCTACCGAGGCAACCCGATCGCTACCGCCCGCGGACAACAGCCTGGAGGTGACAGACCCGGCCTGCTGACGCCGGTCCTGGGCTTGTTGTCACTGGCCGCCGCGTTGTATGTCGGCGCCGAAATCGGCCTGTCCACATGGATGTCTGTGCTGCTTGAACGCGAACTTGGCGCCGCCCCAGCAATCGCGGCGTCCGGCCTGTCCCTTCTGTGGCTGGGCCTTGGATTCGGCAGGATTGCCGGCGGCTTTGTTGCTGGCCGAATCGGCGACGCCAGGCTGCTGCTGTGGACGATTGGCATGGCGACTGTGCTGATGGGGGCATTGCTGGTGGCATCGGACCCCTGGGTAGTGATGGCGTGCTCGTTCGGGCTTGGTTTCTGCTTTGGGCCCGTGTTTCCGACGCTGGTCAGCGCCGCCACCGGTGCCAACCCGCACAGATCAGGCGCTGTGATGGCAATAGTCGTCGCGATAGGAGCCCTGGGCGGGGCGATCTTCCCCGCATCAATCGGCTGGGCCGCCGACACCGTGGGCCTGCGACCAGCGCTGTGGGCCTGCTTTGTACTGCTGCTGGCCGACACCATCATTGCAGCCAGACTGCGACGCTGGGAAACCGCCCGGTCCAGAACGGGTGCGGCGTCACAGACGTAGTGCAACCCGATAGTCTTTTTCGATGATTGCCGACTCGGATCAGGACTAGTTCTGCAAGAGGGCGCTTGTCGGCGTAACACCGCAGGCAGCCTTGTCGATGTATAGCCGGCCAGGAGCATCGCCCTGCGGAGGTACGGAGTGGCATGAGTTGCAGGCACCTGTCGACGGGGAGTCGGCCATCTCGTGGCCAGTACCATTACGTTCGACCGACACCTGGAAGGAAGACGGCATCTGCGAGAATGAGTAGAAGTTCCCGACCTCGTTAGATGTCAGGCGTTCGATTTCGGTCCCGGACCCGTCCTTGATGACGATCGCGACGCCGCCAACGCCGTCACCCGAACCAGCCTCGGCGCAGGAATACACCGTGCCGGCAACCGTGAAACGCGGGGCATCGCCGCCGCCATGACACCTAAGGCAATTCTCGCCGGGCTTCATCAGCGGCCCTTCTTCCTCAACGCATCCGGGTAGCATGCCAATGATCAGTGCCATAAACCCCAATGTACAGACGGTCTTCATCTGGACTTCTCCAACGTTGCAGGATCTGCCTGCGATCCTACGCCCGGAGCGACCATGGACCTTCTTGCCCAGCGGAAGCGCGCGTATTGTTTCAGCCTTTGCAGACCGCCCCCCATAATCTAGTGTGGCCGCGTGGAACCAAGCCCTGTTTTCCTGTACAGCCAGTGCGCAGCATCGCCGTCGGGTCCCTCAGCCCGAAGGTGCATATCGGAAGGGGCACACTATGCCCTGACACACGACCTGCTCCTGCTTTCACCATGCAAATCAGCACCTATTTCCGGAGGGGCCGTTCTGAAAATGATGCGTTTCGTACGTTTTCATGTAGAACTTGGTCTTTCATGCGCGAGGATGAAAGCATGCGACAGACGACTGGTGCCATTAGATTGACAGTGGTGGCAGCCGCCACCCTGGCCTTTGGATGCAGCGGTGGTTCCACCGCTGATGTCATGGCAGACCTGGGCATAGACAATTTGTACCCGGATGCCGAGGTCACAGACGAGGCCGATACTTTGATTCCCGACTTGCCTAGCGACTTGCCGGGCAACGTGGACGCCGACGCCGATACCTTCACCGACCTTGCCACAGCCGACATCCCCGTCACCGACGCCACAAAGCCCCTCCGGGAAATACCGTTCGCACCGCCCCCTTTCGCGAACCCTGTGGTTGATCGCCCCTTCGTCCAGGAAACCAACCACACAGCGATCGAGGTCGAACCTGGAATCGGCCCGCTGATCGCAGTTCTGCTGCCGCCGGCTATCCTTGCCAGCACCTTCGAGACACCGTCCCAGGTGACGCCAAGGGGCCTGGTCACACACGACGCCGGCGGGGCACTGCGCATCCTGACGATTCCCGACGGTGACCGGGACCTGGTCGGCGCGGCCTTTTTGTCCGACGGGATCCTGCTGGCAGGCCCGCAGCGCCTCTATACACGCGACGGAAACGCATTGATCGCCCATGAACTGCCCGCGTATCCAGCAGGTGCCGGCGACATAGTTGCCGTCGATCAGGGAAACAATCGCATCTTTCTTAGGATGACCAGTACTCTCGTTGGCGTTCTCGGCTCGGCAGACCCGGTCTTCTGGCCGGACTCCATCGCCTGGCCCCAGTGGCCGAACGTTACCGCCCTTGCCGAAACGGTTGACAACGTTTTCTTAGCCATGTGGAACGACGCGCCCGAAAGTCCCATTGTTGGCGTCGGAGCAGTCTCTCCTGCCGAATTTACGCTGGGCGTCCCAGGCGGCATCGACCCGATCTTGCTGCCAGGCATCGCACTATCCTCGACGGGCATCATCCGCGCACTGGTCACCGACGTGACACTGCCGATGGCGCTTGATCTTGTCGCGGTCGGCGATTCCGGTCTGGCTGGCCTGATGTACCAGGACGGCCTCTTCACCGCAGTTGACGTGCCTTTGTTCGCAGCCGGGCGGGTGCCGCTGGACCAGCCCTCCAACGCCATAGGCACCTCCGACGGCGGCCTGATGGTAGGGACAAAAGGCGGAGCGTACCGGATCCGGGACGTGGGTCTGGGTCCTGAGTGGCACGTGTACAACAGCCAGCGCTGGCTGCCCGACAGCGACGTTCGCTGTATGGCGACAGACGCGGCCACCGCTGATGCACCGCTATATTTCGCAACACCAGCTGGCCTCGCGTCCGTAACCACGCACGCCACCACGATCGAGACGAAGATGGCCGGCTTCATCAACCGGATCGTCACTCGCCACGACCGCGACGGTGCCGTGGCCGACTCGCGACAGACCATCCCGGGCGACTGGTCCACAAACATCCCATGGGACTCGGACAACGACGGCGGCTGGACGTGCTATTGGGTCCTTGCCGAATGCTTCCGCTGGAAGGTCACTGGCGACCCTGGGGCCAAGGCCAACTTCGACAAATCCCTGGAACGCATGCTGTCGTTTCGGACCCTGACCGACACCGACTGGTTCGTCGCCCGCAGTGTCATCCGCAAGGAGGGCTGCCGCATGGACGACTGCGACAACCCTGGCGACGGCGAATGGTTCTCGTCACCCGACAATGAATGGTGGGTGAAATCCGACACATCCAACGACGAGGTCACGTCGCACATGTTCATGATGGGCCACGCGTATGACGTATGCGCCGACACCGCACAGAAGGCCGCGATAACGGATCACGTCCGCGGGATAGTCGGCGGCCTGATCGACCACGAATACAATCTATTGAAGCCCGACGGGGTCGTCACCACCTACGGGCAGTTCGGTCCCGACTACGTCAACGGCGTGGTAGGGCTGCTGGCCGACGGGGGTCGTCGCAGCGTCCAGATGCTGGCTGCCCTGGACCTGGCCCTGTACCTGACAAACGACCCGAAGTTCGCCGAAGCCAAGCGCTATCTGATCCAGGAACACCACTACGACGAGAACGTTCGAACCGAAAGCGAGCGCCCAGGGCGACGAGGCAGCGGCGACGGCGACGAACTGGGCATGCAGGCCTTCTTCGTCCTGCTGCGCTACGAAACCGACCCTGACCTCTACGAAATGTTCATGGACGGATGGCACCGGACCTACGCGAACATCCGCCAGCAGGAAGCGGCGCTGTGGGACGTCGTAAACGGCGTCCTGGGTGGCGAGTCGCCTGCGTTCGAAAATGCCCTGCGCTGGCTGCGGCTGATACCGGTAGACGGCATCCGCTGGCCCCAGCACAATCTCCAGAGAAAAGATCTTGCTGCGCCGCCCGAATACTATTTCCGCTCGGAAGAATCCCGTTTCCAGCGCAGCGATGGCCACCCGCTACCTGTCGACGAGCGCCCCATCATCCGCCACAACACCTCGCAGTACGAGGTCGAGGGCGGCCTGGGTTCGAACGTTGAAATCGATGGCGCCGACGTGGTGGCCGCCTACTGGATGGCCCGCTATCATCGGTTCGTGATCATGCAGCCCGAGTAGGATCGCCCAGCGGCACCCTGTTTTTACTTGGCCACAGAAGGCGGAGGCTGGATCTGACGTTTTGCGTAAGAATACGAGAAAGTCAGTAACAGCATGTTCTGGACCTGCCACTGGTCCACCAACTGGGGCTGGCGCAGCACTTTCAGTATGTAGTCCACCGACGCCCAGTCCACCAACTTGAACTTCAGAAGGCCGCCTATCTCGACGTTGGTCAGATCGCCGTACTTACGGTTGTCCCCTGGGGCCTTGTTCGTGCGGTAGAACGGCACCAGGACATCGCCGAAAGCCTTGTACTTCACCCTGCCTGCAGCGGCTGTGCCCGTAAAGGCCAGCCCGGCCACGAAGCCTATCTGAACGAACTGGGACAGACTCTTCACTTCGATCTGTGGGGTCGCAATATCGTCAGCCAAGGCATACTGGCCCTTCGCAAAGACCTGGTGCGAGCCGAGGCCCGCAACAATCATTATGTCCAGGTAGTCCTTTGAGTAGGGGTTCAGGAACGCGCCGGCCGACTGTTTCAGGGTCGTCGGCAAGAACGAGTCGGACAACTTGAAGCGCTTCTGTTGGGCAATGACACGGGGAAGCCCGGTCGCCTTGTCGGTCTCGTTCGTGACAACGTAGTCGACCGGCGCCGCACTGTAGTCGGCACCCTCGAACATGGCTGTCAGCACGCCGGCACGGACGAAGGGACCCACCCACGGCGACGCTTTCGGGTGATAGAAATACGCCGTATCGAACTTCAGGGTATCGGCGGTCTTGATAACCGAGTTGATGGGGGGGCCATAGCTGAAGCCCTCCAACAGAGACAGGCCGTTCCGCCAATCGTGCGGACCCTCGCGGTAGCCGATGTCACCGTCAAAAACCACACCCATAGTGAACTGCTGGCCTTCCACCTGGCCGACCACATTGCGGTTGTGCATGAAGTTCAAGTTCGCACCGACGCGCAGCGAACCGTACCAACCCGCATCGGTGCTCACGGGCGCGGGGGCCGCCACAAAATCCTTGTCCAGGGCTGTCGCAGATACAGGAATTCCCAGGGCCAGAAAAAAGGCCATCCACAAAGCGAAAAAATTGCGATGGATGCGCGGCATTAGATTTTCCTCCTCAGATTCTTCGAAGCATACGACGATTCGCGACGGTAAAAAATATGCGAACGAACTTAACCCTTCTATTTCCTTAGGTTGGGGCAGTTTCGCACCTTCGTGGTCGCGACCTGCCGGGGCAGAGCAATGTCCTACATGTCAGCAGTGATCAGACCGAAGTAGCGCCCCATCCAATAAGCCAGCAGGTAGTCCTCTGGTGAATCCACGTAGTGCAGGTCCTCGGCCTCCTGCTCCAGACTGTAGGGATTCCCGGTCCACAGGAAATTGTCCATCGACCGTTCCTCGATGGGGATCACTACGTCGGCCAATGGATCTCCCCCCCGGTCGATACAGGCCTCCGGATACCTTGACACGGTGTCCACTGCATGGTGGGCCTTGGATTCGGGGAATCGCTTCAATGTGCACAGGGCCGCCTGCGCCTCTTTTGCAGGCCACGGATCGGCCGGGTCCCGGTTCACGAGGTAGAAGAATGTGTACAAGGAGTTCTGCTGATCGCGCATGGGCCTTGCATCGGTCGGGTTCCACAACTGGTCTCGCAGGGCAGCCTGGTAGCGGGCCTTCAGCACCGGGTCGTCCTCGTAGCGGATCAACGGGTACATGGCCAACTGCGCCATGTTGTGATTGTTCCAGTTGGTCAGGCAGCCCAGGTCAAGTCCCACCTGGTCCAGGTAGTCGGTGTAGGGCGCCGGCGACTCATCGGGGATGCACTGCAATTCCCCACCCTGCTGCAGCAGGCAGTTCCGGTAGAAATCCAGCAGCGAACCGCCTGCTACCGATGCAGCCAGGCGCGTCCAGGACAACGACAAGACCGCATTGAACCCAGGGAAGTCGTTGAATGACAGGGCATTCATATAGCCGTAAGCCGTCGTCTGGCCATCGATGTCCGTCAGCCTCAGGCCGTGGTCGGCAAGGTGCTGCCCCACCTGGGTCACGATGTCCGTCGCGCGGGCCCGCACCTCGGGGTCGTCCACGACTTCCAGGATCACGCCCATCGCGAACATGTGGCCCGAGTACTCGTCCTTGCTGACGTCGTTCTTGAACCAGCGTCCGGCATAGTCCCCCTGCGTCACCTCGTTGAAGCGCTTGCAGTGCGCCACCTGCAGGTCGCAGTCCGCGTAGGCGGTTCTCAACCACTCCTGCGACGGGAACCCCGGGAGGTTCGGGTCTATCGCGACTCTAGAAAACAGGCCAGGTACGCCGGTGACCAGCATCAGGTCGTGCTCGCCACGAACGGTGCGGCGCAGGTTCTGCAGCGCATCTGGCGATCGTGTCGCCGCGTACCGGAATGCCTGGGACGCCGTGTAGGTGGACGTCCACAGACCCACGTTGTCGCTCATATCGACATGGTCGAACGTCTGAAGATCGTCCTTCAGTACCGCGTTGAACAGCAGGTCCTGGCCTGCCGGAAGATGCCAACGGACGGCCGCCGAATCGAAGAACTCAGCCTTCTCGCGGAGGGTCTTGGAAGTACCTTGGACGTCCGGGCAGGTAAGGGCGTCGAAGGGAAGCGCGTCAAAGGGAAGCGCGTCGAAAATTGTGTCCACAGTGCTATCGGGCGCCACATCGACACGATCGATACCCAGATCGATACCCAGGTCGATTGCTGCATCCGCCGGTACATCTTGAAAGTCGGCGGCACCGGTTTCGTCCGCTGGCCCGACCCCCGTCACGCCACACGCCACAGACAGCAACAGAATGATGGCCCAACCCCAGCAGATAGTCGCGCTGCCGAGTCCGGTGCGCTTGCGCATTTCCACACTCCCGTTATCGCCCCGACGCGGTTCTCCACCACTTCGATCGCTTGCTGATACAAACCCATTTTAGCAGTTTCACGTTCTGTTGCCGGGCAACTCACCACAAGTGCGCCGCTACCAGTCCAGCAACCGAACGTCCCGCCGCATGGGGACCGGCAATTCACGATCCAGCAGCAGGCGGTCTGGGGAGGCACGGCCAAAAAGGCCCCTGAGTGATCCCCTCATAGTCAGAATGGGTCGCCGGAAGCCTCGATTGAGCCTAGACACACCTGGAATCGTCACAGGAGCTTGTGCAACGGTCGTAGTCACGGCTGACCTCCGGCTGGGTTCGCGACAATTTCATCGA
>CAIZWN010000038.1 GCA_903936705.1 uncultured Myxococcales bacterium | reverse complement strand
GGCCCCTGTTTTGTCAAATGAAAAATCACCTGTTTGTGAGAAAATTCGAAGGCTTGCGTAAGGCTGCCCATGCCATCACCGGACCCAGACGGCCCCGCCGAGATATGAGGGGATTGGTCAGAGAATAGCCTGGTTGACATTCGCGTGGGCGTGCGCAAAACTTTCGGCGAACCAAAATCTGAAGTTCAAGGCGGCGGCGGTGGCGGGTGTTGCCCTAGTGGCGGCGCGGCCGCGGGCCGGATCCTGGTCAAATGGCCAGTTTTTTTCCGACCGGAGGGAACTGCATGGGGTCTCAGTCATCCTTGGCGCCGGTCATGCAGCAGAGGCCAACGGGTTCAGGTGGCACGATTGGGATGCAAGGCATCAAGTTCTCGCGCGCCATCGCTTCGTCGTTCGACGGGCTGGTGCGATCTTCCCGCGCGCAGAGTGCGGCATCGTCCCAGATAGCGCGGCGTGTCCTGGATACGTGGATGGGAAGCCCAGGTGCTGGGTTGGAGATCGATGTTCGTGCTTTGCGCGTGGATGGCGAGGAGGGGTTGGTTGCCAGCGAAAACGATGGACGTTGGCTGCTGCCAGCATTCATGGCTGGCCTTCGCGTAATCAAGCCGAAGGGGGATGTCGGGGCCTGGGATGTCTTGAGGCTGGCCGAGGAATTGGGCCTACTGCAACCGAACGCGAACGACCTTGCGGTCTTTCGGGACTGGCTGTGGTCGGATGGTGCCGAAGGGTTCGACGTTGAGCTGCAGATTTCGTTCATGGAGGTCATGGAGTCGGCGGAATCAAAGGTCTGCTGGGAGGATTGGAGCCTGGCCGCGGTCCGATCGCTGAGCGGAGCCACTACGGGGCGCAACTCGGTGCGAATCGGGTCGAAAGAGATCGACATCGCGTCCCTGCGCAAGCCGTTCCAGATGTCCTTGATGACGTTGCAGAGCGAGGCAAAGGACGGTCGTCACACTCTGACCGGGCAGCAGATCCAGGATTTGAGGGTGGGTTGCGATTTGGGGTCGTCCTGGGCTGATGTCGAGATGGACGCGGTTCTTCACTACCCCGAGTTGCGGAACACGATTCCGCCGGATCGTCTGGCCAGGCGAATCGTTTCGCTGCTTTCTTCAGGATGCGACATACGACTGTTGCAGTTCTTGACCTCGCTGGCGGCGACCGACGATCCCTATTCGAAGGCCGTGTTGACCAATCTCGAGAGCCAGCCGCTTGGCGAGATACTGGCGCGCAACGTCGTGCTTGACGGTCCTGGGACTTCTGCTCTGGCACAATGTCTGCTGCGCGCGCCCAGGCACCTTTCCTGCGGGTTGATGCATGGCATCCTCGAGCGTTGCGCATCCGATGCTGAATTGCTTGCTCCACTTGTGCGGATAGCAAGTCAGGGCGGCGTTGACAAGATGGTCATGGTGCTGGACCCGGAACGTTTGAACCTGCCTCAGGCCAAGGTTCTTTCGCGTCTTTTTTCCTCGGCGGGAGTGAAGGGCGGCAGCGGCATTGGGCTGAAGCTGGCCGGGGCCTGCCGCGTGGGTGTCAAATGTGCCCTGCTTGCTGGATTGCCATCACGCGATCTTGTGGAAAATTCCGAGATGGTTCTGAAGCTTCTGCTGGAGGCCAGTCCGGAGGAAGGCGGACTGTTGCTTGGTGCGCTTGCCGAGGCCCGAGACCCTTCCTCACTAGTCCTGTTGGGTCAGGCGTTGATGCAGTCTCATGGAAAAGGATGGTCTGCTCGTTCCATGCGTGTCGTCTGCGAGGCGCTGGTGGCTACGCCTTCAGGCTGCGATGCCCTCGTGCGACTGGTGCGGTCCACCTCCACGGATACCGAGGCCAGGTTGGCCTGCTTGCGTGCGCTTGAACGGCGTCCCGAGTTGCTGTTGCGGGTCTCACGCTGGACGCTTAGGGAAGCCCTGTTTGATCCCCCAGCAGTCAAGGAGCGGTTGCGGGAGGTCAGGCACCGGGATTCCCAGGAGGGGCCGTCGTGAGCACCGAGACAGATCTTTCCCGAGAGCGGGCGGGTTCTCTGGGCAACGAGACGCTGGCTGTGGTTCGCGAACTGTTCGTCCTGATGCGCACGACATCCTCCCATTCCAGCGAGCATCCCCTTACCATCCAGTCGGCGGTGAACCTGAGGGACTTGCTGCACGCGGCGCAACCTCCATTCTCCTTGCAGTTCGTCGGCAAGGCGGTGTTTCGCGACACGATCCTGCTGCCCATGAATCTGGAAGCCTACGACTGCGCACAGATTGTGGGAAACGCGATGAAGAACCTCGAGGTTCAGGAGGTGACATTCGAACGGATCCCATCCGTTGATGACGCACTGCGTTTCGGGACGGCAATTGCGCGTGGCATGAACGGGCCCTCGGACGTTCTGGGACTGTTGAGAATCGACGGGATGCGATGGCGCGAAATCCTGAATGTGGCTGGCTCGGACGGCGAACTGATTGATCCCTCCATGTTCGCCCTGACCCAGATTACGCTGGCACTGGCCGAGGCCGAGCGTCTTCCCGCCGCCACCGGCGAAAGTTGGCCCTGGGTCAAAGGGGTGTCGGTCATCCGCCGGCTCGAGCGTGCGCTTGCCGCCGATTCCCAGGCGGCCATAAGGGTCATCGATCTTGCTCCTGGTGACTGGAATGTGGCGCGGCGCGCGGTTGCGGCGGCCCTGGACGTTCTGCTGGTCCTGAGGATGTTGGAAGTCAGCAACTCGACTGCCCGCGCTGCAGCCCATGCAGTCCTGATACTTGGAATCAACGGTCTTCGTGCAAGGGGAGGTGTGCCGCTGGTGCTTGCGGCCGAAACCGCGCTTCCTGCGATCCTTCGATCGCCGGCTACATCCAGAGGTGGCGTTGAACCTCACCGGTTGCGGACCTCCGCAATACTTCACGGCCTGGTTCGTCCGGACAAGAAGGACGGCCCCAGGGTAATACCCCTGGTCGACTTGTGTTATGAACTGGCCAAGGCCCGGACCCCCGAGGCCGTTCCGTTCGACTTGACGAGGGTGGACCTGCTGGCCATGGCAACAGCACAAGCAGGGCGACGTTTCGATGCAGGGTGGGTGTCTGCTCTCATCACCGTCTGCGGGGTGATGCCTCCTGGATGCTTCGTGCTTTTACCCGACGGGCGGATTGGAACCGTAATGGACGCCGGCGACTCTGGCGACCCATTCAGGCCCCGGGTCATGGTCGATGGCGTGATATTCGTGCCGGACGCTCCACTGTCGCCGATGTCTCCTGCGGCCATGCAGGCGGGAGGCTAGAAGACAGTGCACCTGCAGCCAGGGACAAGGGTGCTGGAACGATACATCGTGGACGCCTTTCTTGGCGAAGGGGGCATGGGCCAGGTTTATCGTGGTCACCACCTTTCGCTGGGATTTCCTGTGGCGATCAAGGTGCTGACGGACCTGGGGCCCGAAATGCAGGGGCGGTTCCAGCGCGAGGCCCGATTGATGGCCCGCGTTCGTCACGCAAATGTCGTGACGGTGCTGGACATTGGGTTGATCGGGGCCGATACGCCGTGCATCGCGATGGAATTTGTCGAAGGCGATACGCTGGAGGCGCGGCTGGGCAAGCGGGGCGTGATCCCTTGGAACGAGGCTGCCAGGATTACCATGGGTGTCCTGGCTGGTCTTGATGCGATCCATGCCGCTGCGATTCTGCACCGGGATCTGAAGCCCGGCAACGTCCTTCTGGCGTGCGGACCGCCCGAGTCGGTAAAGCTTATCGACTTCGGAATCGCCCGTCCCGAGGGAACCGATGTAACTCGCTATACCTCGACCGGAATGCTTGTTGGCACGCCGGGGTACATGGCACCAGAGCGCTTGATGAACAGGCCGGTTGACGGGCGTTCCGACTTGTATGCCGTTGGTCTGATGTTCTATGAGATGCTGGTTGGTGTCTTGCCTTTCGGCGGAAAATCGATCGAATCCGTCCTGCGCCGAGCGGTTGTTCCAATTCCGGCGCCTGTTATTCCAGCGGCTCAGCCAGTGCCTCCCTCGGCATTGATTCGGCTGGTGATGGCATCGGTGGACATGGAACCGGCCGGCAGGCCGGCGACAGCAAAGGAGTTCGCGAACCAGCTTGCCCAGGCGGTACGCGAGACGAACAATTTGTCATCGGGCGTGACTGGCGCCGTGCGGCATCCGACTGCCTCGCGGGCGGTCCCAGTGCCCCAATCGGTAATCGAAGCCGCGGACACCGTGGTGGATGCACCGGGCCCGGGACCTGAAGGCGGGTTCGTGGTACTTGGGGCGCGTCTCCCGCCCTCCAGGCTGGCCGCTGCCGAGGACAGACGATGGCTGGGAGAGGTCGCGGGCGTGACGGCCCGTGCATTTTCATTAGGTGGAACCTACTGGTTTACAGTAATCCCGATTGCCGGAGACCCGGCGCGTGCGCGCCAGAAGGTCTCGGCAATTCTTGCTTCACTTGCTGAACGTTACGGCCAATTCGTGAAGGTTGAGTGGGGTATCGCGCGAGGCGATTTCGATATGTCAGCCGCTTCGTTAAGCGGGGCCTCTCCGCTGCCAACCGAGATACGCACGTTGCTGGATCGCCTTTCCGCGGCATGACCGAAGCACTTGGAGCCTTCGAGATCCGCAATCAGGAATGCCCTACCGGTACTTCTCCTGGATGAACACATCCACGCCTTGGCGCGGTGCGTTTGTTGTCGTGTCCCAATAGGGAGATATTCGGCGCAGGCTCTCGATCACGACCGGGAGGATCTCGATCAGCCTGTCGATCTCGGCATCCGAGGTGTAACGGCTGGTGCTGATTCGCAGGCTGCCGTGGGCGGCGGTGAACGGGACGTCCATGGCTTTCAGGACATGCGACGGGTCCAGTGACCCGGATGTGCAGGCCGATCCTGACGATGCCAGAACGCCTGAGTCGACCAGCGCCATCAAAATGCCCTCGCCCTCGACGTATTCGAATGCGAAATTACTGGTGTTCGGCAGGCGCTCGGCCCCTTCGCCGTTGACATATACATTCGGGATGGACGCCTTGACCGACTTTTCCAGCCGCGACTGCAAGGAACGTAGGCGATCCTTTTCGTGGAACGAATCCAATGCCAGTTCGCAGGCTCGGCCCATACCTACAATGCCAGCAACGTTCTCGGTACCGGCACGCCGTCCGCGCTCCTGGTGGCCGCCGATCAGGAACGGGCGCCATCTTGCGCCTCGTCGCACGAACATCGCCCCGACGCCCTTGGCTGCGTGCAGTTTGTGGCCGCTCATTGTCAGGATGTCCACCGACGCCAGATCGCGAGACAGGGACAGCGGGATTTTTCCGACGGTCTGTGTTGCGTCGGTATGGACCACGATCTTCGGATCCACGCGTTTGACCAGGCGGGCCAGTTCGCCGACCGCGAACATGACCCCGGTTTCGTTGTTGCCATGCATGATGGAAACGATGGCGGTATCCGGCGAGATGGCCTTCAGCAGGTCCGCTGCGTTAAGGCGCCCAGCGCGATCCACCGGAAGAAACGTTACACGGTAGCCATGACGCTGCAGGTCCCTTGCCACTTCCAGAACAGCCGGGTGCTCGACGGTGGTTGTTATCACGTGACGGCGCTCGGGGTTGGCTCGCAATGCGCCCCATAGGGCAGCGTTGTTTCCCTCGGTCGCACCCGATGTGAAAAGAATCTCGGATCTGGCCCCGGCGCCTACCAGGCGGGCTACCGATTCGCGGGCCTTCTCGATGGCATCACGCGCGTTCGAAGCTTCGGGGTACGTCGATGATGGGTTGTAGAACTGGTCCTTGAAGAAGGGCAGCATGGCGTCCAGAACCTCGGGCGCAACCCGGGTGGTGGCGTTGTTGTCCAAGTATATGGCTGTCTGATTCATCGTCATACCGTCACCGGAATCACTTCGATTTCCGGGTCAACGTTGTCGCGCAGGGAATCCTCGACCACGAACGACAATGTCTGCTGGGCGCCAGTGCATGCGGCACAGACTCCCAGTAGTCGGCAGAACACCTTCTTGTCGCGGATCTCCACGATCTCGATGTCCCCGCCTTCCAGTTGCAGTCTTGGACGGACAATCTTCTCGACCACCCGTTCGATCTCCTTGGCCATCTGGTACGGGGTACGGGCATTGCGTCCCAGCGGACTCGAGGGGACCTGTTCGGGCAGCGGGATCGATGGGGCCGAAACCGCTGGTGGCTGGACTCCCCAGATGTCATTGAGGATGTCTTGCAGGCCACCAGGTTCATGATGGCATGACGTGCAAGCGCCTCCGGCCTTGATGGCCGATGTGATGTCGTCGATGCTGCGCAGGTTCAGTTCCTTTGCCTTGCGGCGTACGTAGGGTTCGGTCAGGTTGAAACATCGGCAGACGACGCGGCCTTCGTCCTCGACCAGTTGGGACGGGTCGATGCCCAGGTCAGCAAGGGCCACGCCGCGCTTGCGTGCCCAGTCAACAACGGCGGCTTGAAGTGCCTCGGCGCCCATGACACTGCAATGCAACTTCTGTGGGGGCAGGCCCTCAAGGTAGTCCACGATGTCCGCGTTCTGGATGGATATGGCCTGGATCGGCGTGATCTTGCGTTCCTCCAGCATGCGGCATAGAGCCTCGGACGAGGCTATGGCCGAGGTGCAGCCGAATGTCTGATAACGGGCCTCCATGATGCGGTCCGCTTTCGGATCGTCGCCCGTTCGTTCGACACGGAAGGTGAATTCCATGGCATCGCCGCACTGCATCGATCCATGATGGCCCTCGCCGTCAGGCACATCGATTCGGCCGAAATGTGTCCCGGCCTTTCCGGCGATTGCGTCACGAAACAGCTGCATGACCTTGTTCGAATAGTCCCAGGGCATGGCATCGACCTCTGCTATGCGCCACCGGCGGAAGCTTCATCCGCCCAACGGAGCAAGGACCCTCCACAATACCGGATGCCGCCCATAACGTGAGTTCACCGAAAATGGCTTGATTCGGCCATTTGAACCCCGCATCATTCCACGTTATGAATCAGGCACGTTCATTGCAACGATCTGCACCACAGCCGTATTGTATCGGCCGTTTCCAGAGGTGACATATGGCTTTAGGGACCGGATTTGTCAAGGTCCGTCAGGTGGCGATAGCACTGGTCCTGGGCATTCTTGTAATCCCGGCCAGTTCCATTGCGGCTCGCAGACAGTCCAGGGAGGCGCCTGGGGCCGCACTGGAAGGTGCCGTCGAGCGTATCGACGGTGATGCGGCCGTTCTCGATCTAGGCGGCCTGGACGGGATCGCACGTGGGGATCGCGTCGTGTTCTGGCAGGACGTGAACGGTACGCGCGTGAAGATCGGAGTGGCTCGCGTGACGCGGGTTAGTGACGCGGATTGCCGGGTAGGGCTGCGGCGTCTTGGAGCCGGTCTTGTGCGTGCCGGCGATGTTGCCATTGCCTATCCATCAGGTTGGGCCGGACAAGACGAACAACCTGGTGTTCCATCGTCATCGGATCAGGCGGCATCGGCGTTCGAGGACCCGGATGATGTGCAGCCGATCGTGGTGTCTCCACAGTTACGGGCGCCAGCCCGGCGCAGGCCAGTGGCTTCGCTGCCGATTGTGGGACCTGGCTTGCGAGTGGCGCACGACCCTGCATCCAGAATTCGCGAGGGCGACTCTCTGCAGGTCTCTCTGGTTGTTTCGTCCCAGCCGCCGCTCGCCGCGGTTTCGCTGCACGTCCGCCAGGGCAAGGGGGGGGAGTGGGCGGATATCGCCCTCGACAGGACCGGCGATGAAGGGTGGACTGCCACGATTCCAGGTTCCGAGGTTCATGCCGGCAACCTGGCATACTACATTCGAGGTTCGTATGACGATGGGCGATCCGTGCCGCTTTTTGCCGGGTCTCGTAATCCGTGGAAGGTAATCGTCGATCCGAAGGAACCTCCAAAAATCGGTCGCCGTGCCGGTGTTCAGGGTTTCTTCGAATGGCAGGAGTTCTACGTACAGGATTCGAAGCGGGATACTTACTGGCGTGCTGAAGTTGGATTCGAGTACCGGATCCACCGCGGTGCATTGCATGTTCTGCGGGCTGGCTTCGGGGGGATCGAGGGAATCGGCGGCGACCTGGCGGATGTCGAGAACAAGGCCTTCAATAACCTCCCACATCGGGCAATCGGTTACGGGTGGCTGGAAACCGTGCTGCGATTCGGGAAGTACGTAAGGTGGACCCCACGTTTGATGCTTGGCGGTGTCGGCGTCTTCAGCGGAAGGGCACTTTCGGGCCAGACAACCTTTCAGCGTGGCGAATTGACCGGCGGACTTTCCAGTTTGCTGGAGTTCGGTCCCGAGGATCTCTTTGTCATTGGTCTAAAGGGATCATTCCTTGTCCCGGTTGGGACCGAGGTCTTGCTTGGCGCGATGGTGCATGTAGGCAAGGGATTTCAGACCGGCTTGTCCGTTGGTGCCACGTCCTTCCCGGTGCATGCGAACTGGGCCGGGCAGTTGAACCTCATGGGGGGCTGGCACGGTGTTGATTGGATGTCGATCGACCTGAAACTGTCCGTCAACGTTCGCTCGCTTGAGCACGCTGGACTGGGCGGCGGCCTTGGGCTGTCGTTCTGGTGGTAGGAGGTTGGCCATGCGCATCGGAAGGGTCTGCTGGGCGATGGCCCTGGTCCTAGGTCTCGTGAGTGCGTCGGCCTTTGCGAAGGAAAAACCGGCACGAAAGCGTCCTTCAAAAGCGGGGAATGTCGTTGTTTCGCCGGAGGCTGCGGCAAAGAAGCCTGGCGGGGAACCGGCTGCTGGCGTTGTCGAGGTTCCGGTCGAAAAGGCTGCCCGGCAGCCGGCGGTTGAAGCTGCCAGGGCGCCGGTTGGAAAGGTAGCCGACGAGACAGTTGAATCCGCGTCGAGCGGTGACGACGGGTGGGAGTTGGATACCTCTGCCGAGGTTTCCCCTCCATCAGCGGTTGAAGCTTCTCAGCCATCGGCCGGTGCACTGCTGTTCCACTGGCCCGTTTCCGAGGCCCGGTCTGATCGCAAAGGGCTGTCGATCCTCGCGCGCTGGGACGGCGAATGGAACGGCCAGGCGCTGCGCCTGCACTGGCGGCAGGGGGACAACGGGTCCTGGAATTGGACTCTGTTCGTGACCAGGCGGGGCAAGCTGGAGGCTCGAATCCCGCCGCAGGATGTCACTGCCCCCGGAATCTCATACTGGATCGAGTCGGTAGAGGCTGACGGGACTTCGCGGGCGCGCTTCGGTTCACAGGAGGCCCCACAGGTGGTTCGTGTGGCCCGCAATGCGCGGGAACAGCGTATGAAGGAACGTCTGGAAGGGCACGGAGGTCATCGCTACCGAGTCGAGGCCGTTTTTCGTCATGCGGATTTCGGCACGAACAGTCCAGGCGGTCGTAGCTCCGAGGACAATTTCAATGAGTTCCGGATCGGATTCACCTACCGGCCCCTGCTGGCCGGGCTGTACCAGGCCGAGATCGGGTTTCTGATGGTCGCCGATCGCATGGGTTTTCGGACCACGGTTCCTGTCCATTCGGTCAAGCCTGGCGCCTATCTTGCCTATCTGAAATTGTACTGGGAATTCAGTGATGTCTTCGGTATCGAACCTCTGTTGATGCTTGGTGCCAGCCATCAGGGGCTGGAGCCTGGTGGCGGGATTACGTTCCGCGTGGGCGCCTTGCGCTCGACTCACCTCGATATTGGTATTCAGGGCGCGCGTACGCTGGGCTGGTCCTTCGTTACGGAACTGGATGTTCTTGTGGCCCGGTTCATGAGGGTCAGGGTTCGCAACGAGCTGACCAACTGGCCGACAAACGCGGGATACTCGTTCCACGATGACGGCATCGCCCCCTACGGGATTCTTCCTGCGATCGGGCTGGCCTTCATGCTTCCAGGTGGTGTCGAGGTCAACGGCTCGATCGGCTATGGCATTCGCAAGGGATACGATCGGGGGTGGATTCACGGGTCGGTTGGGCTGGCCGTCGAGTTCTAGGTCACGGGTATTCGCACACGAATCGCGCCTGATCGGTGCACGCAGCATCGTTCCAGTTGTAGCCGGCGAAGATGTCGAGGATGAGGGCGCAGTCCTGGTTGCCGCGCCAGCCGCCATTGTTCGGAGCGCCCACAGTCCACGTCAGGAACGCCGCGTCCGACCCGTCCAGCCACACGTACGTTCCCTCGACTGCCTGGTCATTCAGGCCGATCCACCACGTTGCGTTGTTGATGGCTTTCGCCGTATCAACGATGAACTTGTTCTCGGTTGTATTTTCAATCTTTACCAAATGATAGCGAGACTTCGCGCACGTGTCCCTGGCCACGGCGAAGTTGGCCGTTGGCGTGCAGAACATGTACATGTGGCCGCCGAACGTATACACGGGGCAGGGGCATCCTTCCTCGTCGGTCAGTCCGTCGCAATCGTCGTCCTGGCCGTTGCACGATTCGGCAAAGCCCTGGCCAGGTTCGTCGCAACCAATCGTGCCGTTAGCCAGGCAAATCGTTTTGCCACTCTTGCAACTGTCCGGGTCCGTGCCATCGCAGGGCTCGCCCAGCACTATTCCATCGTCAGTGATCCCGTCGCAATTGTCGTCGATGCCGTTGCACGTCTCGGTTACTGGGTCGCCCGCGATGCACTCGATCCCGGATGGGACCCCGTCAACACAGCCCGGGACAGTCCGAACGCATGCGCCGATTCCACACGTAACTGTCTCAAGCCCGCCATCGGTCACGCCGTCGCAATTGTCATCCAGGCCGTTGCAAGTTTCGTCAACCGGGTTGCCCGCGACGCACTGGGTCGGTCCACCCGCGGCGCAATTCGAAATGGTGCGAGCACATTCGCCGACACCGCACGTCGTCTGGCCGAATCCCTCGTCCGTAACGCCGTCGCAGTTGTCGTCCAGGCCGTTGCATTCCTCGGCGCGTTCCGAATTCGGGTAGCACGGTTGCGGCCGTCCGGCGATGCACGCCACCACCGTCACCTGGCAGATTCCAACACCGCAGGTGATGGGCGCCAGTTCCTCGTCGGTCTCGCCGTCGCAGTCATTGTCGATGAGATCGCAAATCTCGGGGCTGCCGCCGGGGGCAACGCACTCCTGCAATTGGCTTGCGACACAAACCTGGACAGTCGTTTCGCAAGCCCCCTTTCCGCAGGTCAGGGAACCAAGCCCGTCGTCCGTCTGGCCGTTGCAGTCGTCATCCTTGCCGTTGCACTCCTCAACCACCGGGGCCACCACCGGGCATTCCTCGTTGCACAGGCGCTCCCCAACGCATCGGCCCAGTTCGCTCTGTCGGTAGCACTCGGTCTTGAAACCGGCTTCGACGAATCGGGTCAGACACGGACATGATTCCCCGTCTGCCGGCCGACACTGTTTGCCGTTGACGTCATCCCTGACGCAATTGAAGCCGTCGGGGCAATCAGAATCGAGGCCGCAAGGATAGCCGCAAGTGCGGCCGTCAGGCCCGTCATCAAGGCAGGCTGCCTGCACGTCGGCGGTCTTGCACTCAAGGTCCGAACGGCATGGCTGGCACAGCGGAATGGGCAGGTTCATCTGCGGCACATCCACCGCCAGATCCTGCAGGATTTCGATTGTGGAGTGGTCCGTGCCCACGGCATCTGGCATCCAGATATCAATCGGAATAACGCCATCAGTCCCCACGTCAACCGGCAGGTCACTTGTGTTGCCCTCGTCGGACGCGGATGCTTCGGCATCCAAGGCATCGACAGGCGCCTGCCACTGGTCCACGCCCTCAACCGACGGTCCGGCGCCGCCACCGCAACCCTGGGACACGGCGAAAACAAGACACGAAACGAGCATGGCGCGACGCATGGGAACCTCCAAACCCGGCCGCGGTTATCCTAGCCGTTTTGAAGTGCTTGTGCGAGGGTATAATGGGCGTGCGTCAAGATGCAGAATGCCGGGGGCAGTCAGTGGATGGATTGATGGATGGCAGCAGGCCAGGCGGCAATTCGGTTGGTGCGGCACAAGTTATTCAGGCTCTGATGATAGGTGGGGATGCGGCCAGGCGTCGCGCCCTTGATGCTTTGGTTGAGTCTATCGATGCCGCTGATCAGTCGGATGAGTCGGATGCCGTACCGATCTCGCAGGACCCGCTGCTGGGGCTGCTGCGTGCACAGCGGCAACTCCTGACATCGGGGCGCGAGCGCCTGCATCAAACTCTCTCGGAAGTGGCGGGCCGCCTGGGGCCGGCGATAGCGCGGCGGCTGGCCAGCCTTGAGGGTGGAGACCTGCGTCTGGTGATCGAGCTGGCGCGCGGGTTGTCGCTGACCAGCCTGTTGCCGTTGCTGCAGCCGCTGCTGGACGGCGTAGATCGTTGGAGCGCAATTCTGGCTCTGCAGGCAATCGGGCAAACGGCCGGTGGCGATGCAACGGCCCTGCTGGTGCAGGCGCTGAATCGCGAAGACTTGCGCTGGACCGCCGTCTCGCTGCTGGCCGATCGGAATGCGACTGAGACCATGCCGAACGTCGTACGATTGCTGGGCGATCCGAATCCGGATGTGCGAATCGAGACGGTGCGTGCGCTGCTGGTGTTCGGGGATGGTCGCCTGGTTCCATACCTGATCCGCTGTGCCTCCAACGACCTTGATTCCAGGGTCAGGGACAGGGCGGAAAACGCCGCGCGCCGAATCGCCGCCAGGCATTCGATTCAACTGAACGAGGCGGACCTGCGTCCAGTGGTCCGGATCGAGATGCCTGATTCGCCGATGGACCGGTTGCTTGCCGAAGCCCGGCAGAAGGGTGCGTCGGATGTTCACGTGGTGCCAGGATCGCCGCCGGCATTCCGGGTTCACGGCGAACTGATGGACGTTTCCGACCAGCCGTTGACGCGCGAGGCTGCCGACGCGTTGATTCTGCCGATGGTTCCGAAACGCCTGAGAGCGGACCTGGAACGCGACCTTGGGATCGATTTCAGCCACGTGGTCCCTGGAGTGGGGCGTCATCGTGTGAACGTGTTCAGGGAGCGCCGCGGATGGTCGGCCGTGGTTCGCTTGATCCCTGGTGAACCGCCGCGCTTGCGCGACCTTGGCCTGCCGCCCATCGTTCACGAGATCGCGTCCCTGAACCAGGGGCTGGTTGTGGTTACCGGTCGATCGGGTAGTGGCAAGAGTTCGACAATGGCGGCCATGGTCGATCTGCTGAACGAGCTGAAACCTGTCCATATAGTGACGATGGAGGACCCCATTGAGTACCTGCACGAACGAAAAAGGGGGCTTGTAAACCAGCGCGAGATCGGGCGCCACTCGGAATCGTTTCCGCAGGCGCTGCGCGCCGCCCTTCGCGAGGATCCTGACGTGATGGTGGTCGGCGAGATGCGCGATCTGGTGACCATGCGAATGGCAGTCGAAGCTGCCGAGACCGGGCATCTTGTCATTGCCACGCTGCATACGCCGACTGCGGTGGGCGCGGTGCAGCGCCTGATCGAGGCCTTTCCCGTTGCCGAGCAGCAGCAGGTCAGGTTGATGCTGGCCGACGCGCTGCGGATGGTGATTGCCCAGACTCTGGTCAAGCGTCGCAAAGGGCCGGGGCGTGTAGGGGCTTTCGAGATGATGGTTTGCACGCCGGCCATATCGGGGTTGATTCGCGAAAACAAGTTGTCCCAGGTGGCCGCACAGATGCAGATCGCCCGTGCCGACGGGATGAAGTCGATGGATGTTGCCTTGATGGAACTGGCCCAGGCGGGCGAGATTTCGCCGGAGGACGCCTATTCAAAGGCGTTGAACAAGGAGGCCTTCCGTAGTCTGCTGCCGGCTGGCTGACTCGTGGAAGGCGATTTCGGCCGTGAAGGCCCGTGAGGTAGGTCGACGTGTCCAGGCGCTTGCGCATCGACGAACTGCTGGAGATAGCTGTCGAAAAAGGAGCCTCGGATCTTCACCTTGCAACGGGGCACCCGCCTCTTCTGCGCATCGTGGGCGAAATTGTGCCACTGCGGATGAAGTCCATTACCGTCGAGGACTTCTGCCAGATGCTGACCGCTATCGTGCCTGAAGCGTCATGGTCGCAGTTCACCGCCTCGGGCGATCTTGATTGGGCTTATGATTCCAGCGACGTCGGGCGATTCCGCGTCAACCTGTTCCGTCAGGAACGTGGGCCCGCCGCGGTTTTTCGTCACGTGCCTGACGCTACTCTTGCGTTCGATGACCTGGGTCTTCCCGCTCAAGTGTCCAAGATGGTCGAGTACGCAAACGGGCTGGTGTTGATAACCGGGCCGACAGGTTCAGGTAAGAGCACCACGCTGGCAGCATTGATCGACCACCTGAACCGCACCCGCCGGATGCACATACTGACCATCGAGGATCCGATCGAGCAGGTTCATGCGAACGTGATGAGTCGTATCACGCAAAGGGAAATCGGGTCGTCCGCTAGGACTTTTGCCGACGCATTGCGATTGGCCATGCGCGAAGATCCAGACGTGATCCTGGTGGGCGAATTGCGTGACCTTGAAACGATATCGATGGCGCTTCAGGCAGCTGAGACCGGCATTCTTGTCATGGCGACGATGCACACAAACAGCGCTTCCCGGACCGTGGACCGCATGGTGAACGTGTTCCCGTCCGCCGAGCAGGACGCCGTGCGCGGCATGATGGCTGGCGTGCTGAAGGGCATCCTTTCCCAGCAGTTGCTGCCGCGCAGGGCAGGCGGTCGGGTGCCGGCTATCGAGCTGCTGTTCTGGACCACCGGCCTGCCGAACATGATCCGCGAGGGCAAGTCGCACCTGGTTGATACTGCCATCAAGACGGGCAAGCGTCTGGGCATGATAACCATGGACGACTCGATCCTGGAATTGGTGCGGCGGCGCGAGGTTGAGCCCAAGGATGCCTACGAACGGGCGATCGACAAGCCGGTGTTCAGAAAGGCGCTGGCAGCGGACGGGTTGACCGTGTAGTGAGAACCTGTTGGCCTATCGTACGGCGTACAGATTCCAGGGGAAGCAGGTTTTCGGGAACATGTCGGTTCCTGGCGGCGCCCCGCATTCAAGCGGGCTAGGGCACGGGCCTGTGGCAGGGCAGTCTTCCAGGCAGAAACCTAACGCCTGGTGATCAGGCAGTGTGACGCACGAGAAGCCTGTGCCGCACGGGTTCCTTGGGCCCGCTGCCATCGGATTGCAGATTATCGTGCAGACACCCGGCAATTTGCCGCCTGCGGGAAGTACGCAGGCCAGTTCCTTCGCACAGTCGGTCGAGGCAGAACACAGGCCGCCCTGCGGCAGCAGGGACGAACTCCACAAACAGTCCTTACGGCAGTTGCACCGGTTTTCGGGGGGGATGCACAGCCCGTCGCCGCAGTAAGTGCAGAACGCGCACAAGCAGTCGGGGTACATGCACTGCTGGCCATCCCAGGAAGCAGCCTCGATCAACGTCAGGCCGGGACAGCAGGACGGCATGCTGCTGAGGGTTGTACCGCCGCCCTCGCCGGTGCAGCTTGCGGGATGATTTGCGCATGCGGTCCAGGGCCAGGTCGAGCATTCCCAGGTTCCGTCGGGCATCTTGCAGCCGCAATGTGGGACCTGCGTACCGTCGGGGCAAACGAACGGCACTGGCTGGTCCAATGGTGTGCATCCAGTTGAAGGGCAGGACGCAAGCGCATCGGGATTGCACGTGCGCGCCGGGCCGCACTGCTGCCATTCAATCAGGCTGTCGTCGCAGTCGCTGTACCAACCCTCGGACCTGGTGCCTATGGACTTGCAGACGGGCCGGCAGGTGGCGCAGGTTGCGGCTGCAAGCAGGTTCCCGGCGCACGGGTCGTACCAGCCTTCCTTTTCGCCTGGGTTGTTGCGGCATTCGGGGACGCAGTCGTTCCTCTTGCACAGGCACCATTCGACCGACGATCCATCGGGGCAGGCCAATGACTCGACTGTTCCCGGCTTGCACAATGCGGGACAGCGCTCTTCGGGCCGCGCCACGCAGTCCCAGCCAAGTGGCCCACAGGCGCACCAGGGCACTGTCGTGCCGTCGGGACACAAGTACTCCTTGGGGGCAACGTCCGTGCAATCGCAAGTGCACATTCCCTGCTTGCCACACATCGGGGCAGGGCAGGGCAGATCCAGGGGTGCGTTGCAATCCTTGCCGGTGCTGCACTCACGGCATTGGCAAACCTCGCATCCCGCCCAGTCGGTTCGAAAACCGAAGGGGCAGAACAGGTCGCACAGAACCGGGGTGCACGCGTCGAAGCCGGCATCCTGCTGAAGGTCGGCGAGGGGAACGTCGACTAGCGTAAGGTCGGATGGCAAGGCGTCTGCGAATGCAAAATCGGTGGTGCCATCGTCTGCCGGAGGAGCATCAGTGGGGCGGACGTCTGCGTCACCAACATCCACCTGTAAAGCGTCCGCTGCAGCAGTGTCCACAGGTACGTCAACCAAAGGAAGATCAACCCCGAGGTCTACATCAAAACCATCGTCGTCCACAGGCACATCGGTCGGACGAACGTCCGGATCCATCGTATCGGGGAAAAGGTCGGCGGCCGCGTCCGGCAGGTCACCCGTCGCGAAGTCCCCGGAAATCGGCAGCAGCGGTTTTGTGTCGCAGGCCGCAAATGACAATGAGATCAGCGCAATGGAAATCGCAATGACTGTCCGCCGCATGACTGCTTCCGCCAGTCCAAACTGCAATGATCGTACGTCTTGGCGAGGGGTGTTTCAACTGTAGCCGACGGATTCTCTTGAAGGTCGTGATGGACGTTGATGCCGGAAAAATGGCGCTTATCAATCCCCTCGAATCGGTCAGCGCGTCTTGCTGCGTCCCCATGCGTCGGCTACGCTAGTTTCGTCCTGGAGGAAACCGTGGAAATGCGTCCCGGTCTGACCGTTGTCGGTCCTGTCTTTTTCGAGGTGTTCGTGCCTGTGCTGGATCCACTGCCCGTGCCCGGCGAGGAGCGCTATGTCGATTCCATTCCTATCGGGTTCGGTGGGTCGATGAACACTGCGTCCGTTGCCGCTGCACTGGGATTGGACGTTACTTTGGTGCATCCGTCGGGCGGCGGGATGATTGACCTGGCGGCTGCTGCGCTGATGCAACGCCTGGGCATCCGGTCTGTCCAGTGGCCCTCGCGTCCAAACCCTTTCCTGTCGCTGGTATTTTCGGACGGTCGCGACCGCGCGTTCCTGAGTGCCGGGGACAGTGACTGCCTGTTGCGCGTTCCTCGGATCCCCTTTTCTCCATGGGTCCACGCCGGCGGTGTACAGGAAGCGTACATGGCGCCCGAACGTCTTGCCGAGGTCAGGGAACAGGGAGCCAAGATTGCCGTCAGCGGTTGCTGGTCGATGCCGCATCTGGTCAGGCTGGGGCAGGAGAGGGCCAGACCCTTCGACTTGCTGGTTGTCAATCGGCGCGAGGCCGAATTTGCGACCGGCCTGCCCGGCCAGGATGCCGTGCAGCATCTTCAGGGCGCATCAGCCGACGTGATTGTGACCGACGGGGATGAGGGGGCGTTCGGCGTTCTGGACGGAAAACATGTTCGTTGTCACGCAATTCCGGTGCCAGTCGTGGACCTGACCGGAGCAGGGGATGCCTTCATGACAGGCCTTCTGGTTGCGCGGATCCGGGGGTTGCCTGGTGACGCCGCATTGGCGTTTGCCGGACAGGTCGCCTCGCGCATAGTGGGCATCATGGGCGGTACCGTCGCTGATCCGGCATTGCTGGCCGACCTCGTGTCGTGAGCCTTGCTGTCTACACCCCACGCATATAGGACCGGAGCGTTCCGACCACTTCATGCATCCTGTGAGGAAATGGCTTCCGCGCCTTGGCATTGCCTTTCCCCTGGACACGCCAGCGGGCGCTGGGTTACGCTGGCCGGCGGTTTGAAGGCAGCCAAGGAGGGGGAATGGCGCACGAATACAAGCCCTACGTCGATCCGAAATCCGACATGAAGGAACTTACCTGGCAGCCGTTGGCGCTGGGTGCGGTGATGGCAGTGGTCCTGGGTGCTGCCAACACCTATCTGGGCCTGAAAGCAGGCATGACCGTGGCGGCGACATTTCCTGCCGCGGTGATCTCGATGGCGGTTTTGCGTCTGTTCAAGGGCAACGTGCTGGAAGAGAACATCGCCCGGACCACTGGCGCAGTCGGCGAGGCTCTTGCCGCTGGCGCCATTTTTACGGTGCCGGCCTTCATAATCGTGGGTGCCTGGAAGGATCTGGACCTCTTCTCGCCGCAATGGTTCATGGCCACGGCCCTGCTGGCGGTAGGCGGCGTACTGGGCGTCCTGCTGATGATCCTCCTGCGTCGCACGTTCATGGAAGACACCTCCCTGCCGTTCCCCGAAAGTGTCGCGTGTACCGAGATCGTCAAGGCAGGGCAGGGCGGCGCCACTGGTGCCGGTTCGGTGTTCGCGGCGATGGGAATCGCTGGTCTGGTCGAGTTCTTCAAGAACGGCAATGGCGTGCCGATTCTGGGCGGTTCATACCGAGGCGCCTTCAAGTTGAACGAGACGTCGAACGGGGCCTTTCCCGTTTTCACTCCCGATCCGTCGCCGGCATTCCTGGCGGTTGGTTACATCATCGGGCCCAAGTACGGCGCGATTACGCTGGCTGGCGGGATGTTCGGCTGGATGTTCCTGATGCCGGTGCTGCTGTATATGATGACCAGCCGCGACGCGGCGATGGCGACGCAATTGAACTCCCTGGTTGCCAGCGGGAACTGGGGCACCCTGTTCGGCGGTGGCGACGGCTTCCAGGGTTTGTCCTCCATTTACAACAGCAATATCAAGATGATTGCGATTGGCGCCATGATCGTGGGCGCCTTCTTTACCCTGTTCCGCATGCGCAAGAACCTTGCGGCCGGCATCCAGCGCTCGTTCACGTCGGTCGGCGCAGCGGGCGGTTCCGGCGGTGACGTTTTGCGGACCGACAAGGATTTGGACATGAGGCTGGTATTCGCCGCTATCGGCCTGATGGCGCTGGCGATGTTCGGGCTGTACTGGATCCTTTGCAGTTCGCTGGCCGTGTCACTGGTCGTTACGATCGTCATGGGAATCATGGCCTTCCTGTTCGCTGCGGTTGCCGGCTTCCTGGTGTCGATCATCGGCTCGTCGTCGAACCCGATCTCCGGATTGACACTGTCGACGCTGCTGATTGCCGCGGGACTGTTGGTCATGCTGGGAATGGGTGGCGGGTACCTCGCGGATGGCAAGACCATGTCGGAAGCGATGTCGACTGGCGTGCTGGCATTGCTGGGCGTGGCGACGGTCGTCTGTTGCGTGGCCGGCGTCGCGGGCGACATGGCTCAGGACTGGAAGGTCGGCTACAACCTGGGCGGAACCCCCTGGCGGATGGAGATCGGCGGCCTGATCGGCGTCGTTGCGGCCTCCGTCTTTCTGGTTTCGGTCATCAGTCTTTTGCACAAGACCACGGCCGGCGGGCTGGGCGGCGAGTTGCTGCCAGCCCCCCAGGCGAATCTGATGGCCGTCACGGCCCAGGGCATCATTTCCGGATCATTGCGATGGGAACTGATCCTTATGGGCGTGATGTTCGCTATCGGCCTGATCGCGGTTGGCGTTCCCAGCCCGATGCTGGTGGCGGTTGGCATGTACCTTCCGTTCCCGACGATTGTCGCGATATTTGCGGGCGGCGTGATCCAGTGGGTCGGCAGCCTGATCGCCAGGCGCAAGGGAGCCACCACCGACAAGGAACTTGAGGACGTGTCGAACCGGGGCTTGCTGGTAGCGTCGGGCTTTGTGGCCGGCGAGGCACTGATGGGTATCGTGCTGGCCATACTGGTCACCGCCGATATCAGGCTGGTGCCAGAAGCGCCAGCGTGGTTCGGTATGAAGTGGACCGGCGGTGTAGTGATCCTGGCTCTGGCTGCCTACGTGATTTTCTCTTCCCTGAAGGCGCTGAAGATCAAGAAGTAGAGGGTGATTCCCTACGGATCCAGAATTTTCAGCCGAGTCATTAGTCCGTCCCCCTCCAGCACAGGTCCGTGGCCCGGAAAAATGGCACGGACTGGCAGGGGGGTCAGCATCGTGCGAGTTTTCAGCATGGCTTCATGGTCCACCTGGATCGGGTTCCACTCGCCCCCCTGAAAGTTTCTGACAGTATCACCGGTCACCAGGAAGCCGGCCCTCCGGTGGTATAGGGTCATCGCGCTATCGCAATGTCCGGGCGTAATCAGGGTGCGCCAGCCTGGCAGTCCTGGCAGGGGGCTGCCGTGATCAAGCGGTATCAACTCCGAGTTCATTGGGTTCGTGCCGGCCGGGTCAAGAAAGCGCCTCACTACTTGCCAGTCTGCAACCGAAAAGAACGGGAATCCCTGCATCGCCCATCCTTGCAGAAACGGCCATATGGCCTTCCGGGTTGGCAACCGCAGGGGTGCGCCACCGTGGAAGGCGTCGAAGGCAGGTCGCGACACGGCGATCGGGCAACCCAAACGGTTAGCCAAGCTTTCAACGCCCATGACGTGGTCGAAATGGAAGTGGGATACCGCCACGAATCGCACCTGATTGCGAGGGCGTCCAAGCCAACGCAGAGCGTCCAGGATTCGCGGGACGTCCTCGTTTGAACCGGCATCGACGATGCCTACCGAGTCCTTGGACAGCAGCAGATAGGTTACCGAGTAGCGGTTCGGCAGGGCCAGGACCGCGACGCCTGTTCCCGAAACCAGTCGCACGCTCGGTGGGCCTGCAAATGTCGTCAAGCGTGCGGCAATCGGGCGCGGGGCCGGGAAAGGGCCGGTCGGGACGGGAAACATCGCGAGCCTCCTGCGGGCAACCGGCAGGACTCTAACGCATTGCGTTAATGCGCGGAAGAGGATTTGTAGTGACAACCTTTACGATCTCGTGCCGGACCGCGAAAAATTCCAAGGGGTATACTCGCGGCATTGGAAGAGCGAGAGGGGCCAGACTGGCGAGACGGGAGGATTGAATTTGGCGATCGAGGTAAAGCGGACGACCTGTAATCGAGACTGCCCTGACGCATGTGGCATCCTGGCTACAGTGGAGGATGGTCGCGTTGTCGCCTTGCGGGGGGACCCCGAACATCCAGTTACGAGGGGTTCCCTGTGTTCGCGCACATCGCGGGTGTTCGAGCGCCAATATGCCGATGACAGGATCCTGACGCCGCTGGTTCGGGCATCGCTGAACGATCCATTCAACGAGGCGTCATGGGACGAGGCTCTGGACCTGGTTGCGGGCCGCCTGATGGACATCCGCGAAGCGTCGGGTGCGGCAGCTATTCTGCACTATCGGTGCGGCGGGTCTCTGGGGTTGTTGACCGAGGTGCCAGACCTGTTTTTTGCCAGGTTCGGCCCTGTGACTACCAAGCGAGGCGACGTCTGTGGTGGGGCTGGCGAGGCCGCCCAGGAAGCGGATTTCGGCGTATCTGATTCGTCGGACCTGGACCAGGTGTCGTGCGCCAAAACATTGATTCTGTGGGGAAAGAACTGCGCGATTTCCAGCCCACACATGCTGGCGGTTGTTCGTGATGCCAGGAAAAACGGCGCATATGTGGTGCTGGTCGACCCTGTGAAAAACCAGACCTCGGTTATGGTCGACCGCTTCGTGCAGCCGCGACCAGGGGGCGATCTGGCGCTGGCTATGGCTGTGGCAGGCGTCCTATTTCGCGAGGGGTGGGACGATCCTGACGCATCCTCATGGTGCGAGGGGCTGCCATCATACCGTGAAGTGGTGATGTCCAGGACTGTCCAGTCGTGGTGCCACGATGCAGACGTGACTGTGGACGATGCGGTCGAACTGGCGCGGCGCCTTGGCTGCCAGCGGCCGGCCACGATTCTTGTTGGCTGGGGCCTGCAACGACGGTTGCACGGTGCTGCAACCGTGCGATCGATCGATGCTCTGGGTTTGGTGACCGGCAACGTGGGGGTGCCTGGCGCCGGTGTTTCCTTCTACTTCAGGCGGCGCCGGGCCTTCGAAGTGTCGTGCCTGTCGGGGCCCCCAGCGCCGCGCACCGTGCGGGAAGCACTGCTGGGTGCTGATGTTCTTGATGCGGTCGACCCCCCGATTCGCGCGGTGTGTGTTACGGCCGGCAATCCGGTGGCGATGCTGCCCGACTCGGACCGCGTTGCAAGGGCGCTGAGGTCGCGTGAATTGGTCGTGGTGTCTGACGCCTTTTTGACGGACACGGCGCAATGTGCCCACGTGGTCTTTCCAACGCGAACCATGTTGGAGGCCGATGATCTGGTTGGCGCCTACGGGCATTCCTACCTCTCGGCATGTGTGCCGGTGGTGCCTGCGCAGGGTCAGGCCCGCAGCGACTTGGAGATAGCGCAAGGGCTGGCTCAGCGCGTCGGCCTTGGAGTTGAATTTGCGGGAACGCATCGACAGTGGAAACAAAAGCTTGTTGGGCCGAGATTGCTGGCCGCCGGCGTGACACTCGAGGAACTGGAGGCTGGCGCAGTTCGCAATCCGTTTGCTCCGCTAGTCGTCTTCGAAGGAAGGCAATTTCCTACTTTGTCGGGAAAGGCCAGGCTGATGCAGTCGGTTCCGTCGACGGCGCGGGTGTTTGATACGGAATACCCGCTGTGCCTGATGGCCCTGTCAACCCATATGCGCCAAGGTTCTCAGTGGGCCTTGCGCCCTGATGGACATGCCGAGGTGCGAGTTCATCCTGACGCATCTGCCGGAATTCCTGATGGTGGCATCGCGCGTCTGTCTTCCCGCCTGGCCAGTTTGGATGTGCGAGTCGTTCACGACGTTGGGCAGCGGTCTGATGTCGCAATCCTGCCAAAGGGCGGGTGGATCTCGGATGGACAGTGCGCGAACCGGCTGATCGCAGCGCGGCTGACTGATGACGGAGATGGGGCTGCCTATTACGACGAGCAGGTGCGGCTGGAACCGGAATAGGTTGCCCGAGTGTTCAGAAAGTTGCTCCGGAGCAACTTCTACATCAGGAACACGGTGTACTCGAGGATCGACTGCATGTCTCCGCCAGCGACTGGCTGCTCTTCGTTGTGGAACGTCGTATAGATGACACGGCCGCCGTTCGTTTCGGGCTGGAACGACACCATCATCTGCCGGCCATCGCACGTGTTGATCGTCTTGGTGGATTCGATGAACACATGAGTACTGGGATCGACTCCCGAGATGCACGTCAGGGGGCCCAGGCCGTATCGGATGGTCACCTGGGTCTTGCCCAGGAATCCGGCAAGGTCGGTGTCGACGACGTTGGTCAGGTAAGAGGAATTGCCTGATGCCGAGTGTGCCCCCCCAAGGATGAATGTGGGCCAGGTCTCGGTCAGGTATGGCAGCGCGTAGTCGGAAGCATAGATGGATCCACCCTTGGCCACGAACGCCTTCAGGTTGGCCTTGATCTCGGCCCTCCTTGTGCCCAGCATGTTCGGCCTGGCAGCCTCGGAGCAATCCAGAAACAGGATGTCGTACGTCATAAGATTGGTGGCATCCAGCAGGAATTGGACGGCGGTATCCGACTCCTGGCTGCTCATACCTCCGGTACCTATGATCAGCTTGTACTTCAATGAAAGCAGCTTTAGTGTGGCTTCAATCTTGTCCCAGTCTCCAGTGATGACGGCGATCTTAGCTGCCGTTCCGGCAAAGCATCCATCGGCGGAGGTCATCGTGGTGACCATCCCCTTGTCGATCCAACGGGTGTACGACCCCTGGAAAGAACCCTTCCTCATGTTGATCGTCTGAGTGCCGCAGGGGATCTCCAGGGAGTATTCGCCCTTGGCCGAGGAGTAGGTCTGGTAGTGTTGCGGGACGCCGTTGCAATCGATGGAATCGACCCAGACCAGAACATATGGAATCGCGGTTTTGACATTTGGCGCACATGTCTTACCCGCGACGGTGCCCATTCCGCAAGGATCGCAGCCGCCAACCATGCCGGTATCGGGGCCGGCGTCGAAAAGGCTTCCGGTGTCATCGGACGAACCGGGATCCTGCTCTGTGCCATAGTCCCGGGGGTGGAACACGTCCTTCGTGCCGGAATCAGTGATACCTTGATCTTGGATGCCGTTGTCGTTACCGCCCTCGTCTCCCTGCTGGCCGGTGTCGTCATCATTGATTTCGGATATCGTGTCGCTTCCCGACGTACCATCGGCCAATTCCCCGCCCTGAGCATCCCTGGGAGTGCTGTCCCGGCCAGGGGCGTCCTTCGAACCGCCGTGGTCGATCAGGACGACGACAGCGCCAAGGTCATCGCTTATGTTTGAACCGCCGCATCCAATTGCTACGGCCACCAGCGTCGTCACCAGCGTCAAACGAGTCAATCTCAAGATGAACCTCCGAAACCGATCGCCGCACAACGTTATGGGAAAGGCTTGGTGATGTCGAGAAGCTCATTTTCCCGCGTAGGGAATGGAAACCCGATCAATCTCGGTACCCTCGATGTCGGTGGCGACTACCGTGAGGGCATCGCAACCGGTGTCCACGGTCAGGCTGTGGTGAACGATCTTTTCCGTCCAGGGTTGTGGCAGACCCTCGGGTGCGGGGCACGATACTTCCAGGCCGCCACCCGCGCCGCCCAGAACGAACAGTTCGACGCCGTCCATCGTGCCGTGTTCGTAGTCGTGAAAGTGTCCGCTGAACAGTGCCGAAACACCCTTTTTTGCGGCCAGCGGAACCAGCATATCTCGCAGTGATTCCTCACCATACATCGGATGATCAGGGTCGCAAGGAGCCCAGTTCTTGGCCCACGGGGGTTGGTGGATGAACAGCAGGCGCCACCGTGCAGATCTCGCTGCAGGGGAATCCAGCTCCTTTTCCAGCCACACAGCCTGTCCCAGGGGTTCCCCGAAGGTCCACGACAGCTGCCAATCGATGATCTCCAGGACTCCAATCCACGTATTGCCGCGCCTGAATGAGTAGTACAGCTCGGGCGCAGCGGGGTCGGGCGGGTCGGCCTCGGGCAGAACGAATGCCTCGAAATAGCTGTCGCTGCGCGAGTCGTGATTTCCGATGGTGGCGAACAGAGGTATCCGGTGCAGCAGAGGTCGCAGGCCGTCGAACAGGTCGTCGTATTGTCCTTCCTCGGCCTGATCGATGTGGTCCCCGACAGTCATGGCAAAATCAACGCCTGCCGCCAGGCCTTGGCTGACGATCTTCGACAGGATGGTCTGTGTGCGCTCCGGGTTCGCGTGCAGGTCCGACATCATCAGGATGCGCTGAGGCTGCTGAAGCGATGGGGCCGAGCGGAAGGCGAAGGGGCCGGCTGTCAAGGTTTGGCCCACAAACACCGAGTACGTGATTTCAGTGTCCGGCGGCAGTTCGTCAAGTCGCACCGCGTACTGGCCGAACGCATCCGGATCGACGCAGGCCACCACCGGGACGGCGGATGACACCCCTTCGATCGTCCACGTAGCGCATCCCTGTTGAGGCAGAGGTTGCGCTGGGCGAAAGACGATGAACGCGTGGGAATCGCGGACGTCCTGCACGAACGGTCCACGGATGAAAGTGGTGCTGACGTCGGTAGGCCACACTGCCGTGCCAGGGGTTCCAATGCAAGCCGGGGGCTGCACGTCGGGTGCGACGTCCATGGAAACGTCAGGGGTCGCATCAGGGGGCAGGTCCGATGCCTCGTCCTGGGACGCGTCCTTGCCGTCGGCCTGGACCATGTCGGTAATGTCCTCGGCATCCCTGGGGGACAAGTCCGGGATTGCGCCATCAAGGTCGGGAAGGGTGTCATTACCTGTCGCGTCGTCGGCCGCGATGTCCGAAAGTCCGCTGTCGGCGGTGGCGTCGGACGAGCCGCACGCAGCCAGCGTCAACGAAAGCGTCATCAGGATGGCCAGCAGGGTCATCGGTCGGGTTGGTTTGATCTGCATGCGGTCTCCTTGGGGCGGCCCGATACGTCTGGACGCGTCGTGGTCGCAGAAATACACGTTTATCCTGTCGGTTCGGGCGCAACGCGTCAAGCCGTCAGTGCTGGCCAAACACACCGGAACCATGCCAATCGAATCTTTGCCTCATACGGCCTATCGCCCGGTTGCGGTATGAGGGCTACAATCTGCGCCGATACTGGCCGTACGAACCTGGAGGCTAACGATGGATCACAGCTTGTCCCGCGTCCCGCGCATGTCCCTGCCCATTCTGCGGCTGCCGGCTGCACTGCTGGTAACGCTGTTGATGGTGGCATCGTGCGCTTCCGACGCCTCGATTTCGGCGTTCTCGTGGGAGGCATTCGTGCAGCCCCCTGTCGAAGCGCGGCCATGGGCCAGGTGGTGGTGGCCCGGGAACGACGTGCTTCCGGCCGAACTGACCAGCGAAGTGAAGTTGGCTGCAGCGAACGGTTTTGGCGGATTGGAATTGCAGGCTTTTGACGCCGCGCTGAACCCTGACGACCCGGTCGAGAAACTGGCGGTGCGCAGGTCGGCGGACACTGAAGCCTACTACGAGAACCTGCGCACGGCGTTGGAAGCTGCGCGTCAGGCGGGGCTGCAACTTGATGTGACTCTGGGTTCGGGCTGGCCGACGGGAGGTCCCTTCGTCAAGGTGGAAGACTCGATGCGAACGCTGCTGTCCAGCGAACACACAGTCAAAGGTCCTGGTTCGGCGACGGTCACATTCACTGGTCCTGACAAGGACCCGTTTTACTCCGTAGCCGAGATCGCGGCACAAATTGGCGAACCCATGGGCCAGTTCCTGCCATCCTACGCGAAACTGGTAGCCGTCGTTGCCGGTCGTGTCGTTCTGGACGACAGGTATTCGGACGTCTTTGTTCTGACCGATACGGTGACGTTGGATCCATCGACGATACAGGTTCTAACGGATCGCGTTAAGGCCGACGGTACGATGGATTGGGAAGTTCCCGATGGCGATTGGCGGGTGGTGGGTTTGTGGGCGATGCCGGACGGCGAGGCGGTCAGTCTGCACGCCTATTCCGGCGAGTCCTTCGTCCTGGACCACTTCGATGCCGTTCGTGTCGGCGGGGCGTTCGAGCAGTTGCTGGGGGCGCGTACCGGGCTGGCGCCGTACTTCGGCAAAGCCCTGCGCGGCGTATTTGTCGATTCCTTCGAGCTTGAATGCGAGCGTCACTGGGCCGATGATTTTGTGGCCCAGTTCAAGGAACGGCGAGGGTACGATGTCACGCCCTGGCTGCCTGTGGTGCTGCCGCCCGGCGCCGACAACCAGTTGTTCGATGGCGCTGGGATCGCGGTCGCGCCGACATTTGTGCTGGGGGATGATGACCAGCGCGTTCGTTTCGATTACCAATTGACCGTGTCGGATCTGTTCATCGAGCGGTTCCTGGGTACGGCAGGTACCTGGTCCGAGTCACGTGGCTTGTCGTTGCGCGTCCAGCCGTACGGGATCCGAGTGGACGCCTTGAAGGCCGCCGGCGCAACTACCATCCCCGAAACCGAGCAGTTGTTTGCGGGCGGTTCCGAGCTGTTCCTGAAGTCGGTGTCGTCGGGTGCTCACCTTTACGGCAGGCGCCTGGTCGGGGCCGAATCGCTGGTGTGGGGCGGTCGAGACTGGATGACCACTCCTCGAAAGGCGAAGGCCGCGATGGACAAGTTGTTCGCGGCGGGTGTCAACGCCGTCACCTACCACGGTCTCCCCTATCGGACGGGAGATGCTGCGTTCGGCCAGACTGACTGGTTGCCGTTCTGTTCGACCTTCGGCGGGATGGGGACCTACAGCACTGGAATCGGCCAGGCCGACCCATTCTGGCCCTGGATGCCTGACCTGAATCGCTATGTGGGTCGTGTGCAGTATGCGCTGCGACTGGGCGAGCCCGAGGCCGACCTGCTGGTCTACTTCCCGTGGCTTGCGGTGCCGGCTTCGCTGATGCGTCTGGATGACAATGACGAGTCCTTCTACCTGGGAAGGTTCGAGGACGAGGCTGTGGATACCGGAAACAGCAGCCTGCTGAGCTTGATCGACGGCCTGTTCGGCGGGAAGTCCTTGCAGCCGGCAACAGTTTGGATGGGCGGGTTGCGGCCCGTGCTGGCAGCTCTGCAGGATCGCGGCTATTCGTGGGACTGGGTGAACGACGATCGACTTGCGGCCGCAGTGGCGGCTGATCGGTTCGTCGAGATTGGTGGGCGTCGGTATCGCGGGATCCTTGTGCCGGATACGGCTTCGATAAGTCCCGAAGCGGCCGAGGCCCTGGCCCGTCTGGCGTCGGCAGGTGTGCCACTGGTCTTTGCCGGTGCGACGCCGGTGCGCCAGCCTGGCTATTCCGGCAAGCAGGCGGGCGATGCGCGGGTGCTGGCGGCCATCGCGACAGCCGTCGGTGGGACGAACGTCAGGCAGGGTGCCGTACTGACTGACCTGCCATCGCTGCTGGCCGATGCGGGAGTGAAGCCGTGGCTGCGCCAGGAGGCTGAGACATCGTCGGTGCGACATATCCGTCGCCTTCTGCCTGGGGGGCAGCGCATAATTTTCCTGCAGAATCCGGGTGTTGACCCGGTTGCGTTGTCGTTCAGTCCGATGGAAGGGTGTGCGGGCCCGCAGATTGTCGATCCGTGGGAAGGTTCGGCCCGGACGCTTGTCGCCCAGGCAAATGGCGTTCTGCAGTTGGACATGCCGGCCTACGGGTCGCGCCTGCTGTTGTGCGGGGTGCCAACACCGGCCGATCAGGGAGTGGCAGTGCCGTTGCCGGTGCCGGTCCCTGCCAGCGCTTCCGAACGTTTGTTGCCAGTGGAAGGATGGAATCTGCGGGTCCAGGGGACTGATGTGCCAGGCGGTGTCTTTCAGATTGACGATGCAGCCCTGGGAGACTGGCGCGCCAGGACCGAACTGGCCGGGTCTGCCAGCCCGGGCGTCTACTCGGCGACCGTCGAGATTGGCTCTGTTGGATCCTCCGATCGTGTCCTGCTGGACCTGGGCTGGCTGCACGGCGCTGCACGCGTCCGCTTCAATGGCAGTGAAGTTGGTGCCGTCGTCGTGCCTCCATACCAACTGGACGTGACGTCAGTCGCTGCCAGTGGTGTCAATACTATCGATGTGACGCTTACGCCGCCGCAGCGCAATCGAATGCTGGCGTTGGGCGATGCGGATGACCCGACAGCTCGCCAGTTCAAGGGCAAACCGGAAACCAGGATTGCCTCGGGCCTGATGGGGCCGGTGGTGGTACGCGTCGGGGTGCCGTAGCTGCCTCAAGAAAGCCAGGCTTGGTCTATACTTCAGGTTTCTGGAATCGGGGAACACTCATGAACTGGAAGACAAATGTAGTCGGTAGTCTTGCCCTGATGTGTGTCGCGACACTGGTATCGTGCGGCGGACTGACGGTGTCGGCGTCATGCCGCCAGCGCATCAACGATTGCGCGCGGTTGTGCCCCGCGAACACGGTTGACACACGTTCCGATAGGGGCTTCGAGACGGTGGCCGACACGCGCACGGCCTGCGAGCGTCGTTGCCAGGAGATTTGCTACCTATGAGTGATCCCGTACTTGCGTCGGGGGCCCACGCCGACACCATCACGGACGAAGTTCTACAGTCGATGCTGAGGGGCGCGGCGAAACTGCTGGGATGCACTTCGACCAGCCTGGTGCAGGTGGACGAGGAAGCGCGTCTTATGCGCCTGCGTGTCGGGACGATGTCCACCTCCCACGGGGCTCTGGCCGAGGTCGAGACCCTGATAGGGTCCATCCAGTCTCTCGAGGTAGCATTCGACGACGCGAAGGACAGCCTTGTCTTCGCGTCGTGGAAGAATCGTGAGGTCATGGAGACATCGTCCCTGGTGGATCTGGCAGCCGGAGCCTTTCCGCGCGACCTGCTGGAGGCGGTCCAGTCGTTCCTTGGTGAACATCGCTATATATTTGTGCCGGTCCTTGGTCCCAACAGGGCTCACGGCGTGATCGTGTTCGAGAAGCCCGGGGTTCGGCCCTTCAGCTTGCAGCAGCGCGAATTGCTGTTCATGTATGCGCAGCGCATAGGCGAAATACTTGGTCGTTCGGCTGCAGGGGATCGTTTGGCCGGATACGACAGCGGCGTGGCACGCCTGCTGGTTGATGCAACGGGCTTGATCGCCGGTGGGGACGAGGTTGCCCTGGCGCTGCCGGAGGCATCGGCGCGTCTGCTGGCATCCCGCGCCGCGCAGGTATTGCGCGATGGCGCGGGTGCGGCTTGCATGTCGCTGCCGTTGGCCGAGGGTCGCGCGCCCTCCGACGTCCTGGTTGTGCCGATCGACGTCAGGGGCGAACGCCTTGCGCTGGTTACCACCGGCGAAGATGGTCGCATGTCCGGAGCCGGCGATCGTCTGGTCAGGCTTGCAATGGGTAGCTTCGATGCAGCGCTGACGGTCGATCCGGAACTGCGAGTGACGTCGTGCAATGCGGATGCCGAGGGCCTGTTCAAGGCGCAGCCAGGCGAGTTGATCGACCATCCGGCCGGCGACCTGTTCGTTGAACCGAGGGACGTTCTGGGCATCCTGAACCGGAAGGTGCTGTTCCTCAGCCACGGCTATGTCGAGGAGACCGCGGCCCTGCGTCGGCGCGACGGGACGACGTTCACCGGCAGCATCGAGGCTTTGCTGCTGGCCGACGAGGCCGATCGAGCCGTGGGATTTCTGGTTCGTATACGCGAAAACAAGGTACCCGAGGGGGCTGCCGCAGCCAGGGAAAGAGACCGCCTGATGCGGCAGGAACGTCTGGCCACGATGGGCGAGATGGCTGCCCAACTGGCGCACGAGATCCGCAATCCGCTGCTTGCGATCGGTGCGACGATCCAGTCGCTGGCGCGCGACTCAGGCGGCGACGACGAGAGTCGTGCGCTGCTGCAGACTGTGGGGGGCGAGGTTACGCGCCTGGATATGCTGCTGCGCGACTACTTGTCCATGGCGGCGCGGCACAACGCATCGATGGTTCGCGTCGATCTCGCTGAACTGGCTTCGGAGGTTCTTGCAGTTCTGCGGCACTCGCCAAGGGCCGAAGGGCGCGAGATTGGATGCGAAGTCGATGCCGGCATTGCGGTCCGGGCGGATCCGGACGGATTGCGGCATGTCATCTTCAACCTGATGTCGAATGCGCTTGAGGCGACCCCAATCGATGGTCGTGTCGTGCTGCGCGGGGCCGTGGCGGGGGGCGACGTGTTGATCGAGGTGCTGGACAGCGGGTCCGGGTTGTTGATTGATCAGGGGCGCTGCTTCGAGGCGTTCTGTTCGACCAAGAAGAACGGGACGGGACTGGGTCTGACCGTTGTCCGCAAGGTCGTCGAGGCACATGGCGGGCGGGTCACGCTGGCAAACCGTCCCGAAGGCGGTTGCAGGGCGTTGGTTGTGTTGCCGCGGAGGATATCCGAATGAGTTCAGATGGTGTGGCTGGGCGGGATGCGGCGCCGCCTTTCAGTGTGCTGGTGGTGGACGACGAGGTGCTTTACGCGCGGGCTCTGGCCCGGGAGATTGCCCGGAACGGGATCAGTTGCGATACTGCACATTCGGCGGCAGCCGCGCAGGCTCGGGCAGCCAGCGGGCGGTACGACGCAATTCTGCTGGACCACAAGTTACCGGACGACGACGGCATAAGGATCGTGCCGATCCTGCGGGCCAGGCAACCCGATGCTGCGGTGATCGTCATGACGGCCTTCGAGGCTATTCCCAACGCGATCCAGGCCATCCGCCAGGGGGCCGAGGACTACCTGGTGAAGCAGACTTCTGTGCAGCCTATCGTTGACGCGATTCTGGAGGTTCGGCGGCGTGTCCAGGTGCGCGTTTCAGGGGGAGCAATCGGCCACGCAGTCGGGGGGCTTCTGGGCTGTTCGCCGCCGATGGAGGCTGCCCGCGAGCAGTTGCGGCGGGTTGGTGCCATGAAGGACACAACCGTGCTGCTGACCGGCGAGACGGGCGTTGGCAAGGAGGTTGCCGCGCGATGGCTGCATCAGACGTTCGCTCCAGCCGGCAGCCCATTCGTGCCGGTCGATTGCGTAGCTCTGCCAGCGACCCTGGTTGAAAGCCTGCTGTTCGGTCACGAGAAGGGCGCCTTTACCGGGGCTGACCGAGTGGTGGCTGGTGCCTTCGAGGCTGCTGGCAACGGGACACTGTTCCTGGACGAGATCGGCGACATGGACCTTGCCATGCAGGGCAAGTTGCTGCGAGTGCTGGAATCGCGCGAATTCTGTCGCGTCGGATCGGTCAAGGGCAACCCGGTTCGCGCCAGGGTCGTTGCGGCTACCCACCGTGATCTGACGGAACTGACCCGTGCCGGCAGCTTCAGGTTCGATCTGTACCAGCGGCTTTCGATCTTCCCGGTTGGCCTGCCGCCCTTGAGGGATCGAGGCGATGACATAATGCTGCTGGCTGGTCACTTCGTGGAGAACGTGTGCGGGCGAATGGGACGGACGCCTCAACCGCTGCCACGTGAGGTGGCCGATTGCCTGCGTGCGTGGGACTTTCCGGGAAACGTTAGGGAACTGAAGCACGTGGTTGAACGTGCGCTGATTCTTGGCGATTCGGGCACTGTCGAACTGCGCAACCTGCCCGAGCGGGTTCTGCGTGGTGACGGCGTTGATTCCCCGATCCCGGCCGGCACGATGCCGGTCGATTTTGTACCTGGCGTCGATACTCTGGAGATGGTCGAGCGCCGGATGATTCGCGAGGCACTTGACCGTGCTGGCGGGGTGAAGGCCGAAGCTGCACGTCTGCTGGGGATCAGCCGCTTCCGCCTGCTGCGACGGCTGGATCGGCTGGGGATGAAGGAGGCGAGGGCGTAGCCCTTGCGGAAGACACTGTCCGCCCCTAGGATCGCCGCGAGTTCGAAGGAGGTGCCGCGTGGCCGAGGAACTGCACAAGGTCATTTACTCGATGATGGGCGTCGGCAAGATCTACGGCACGCGCCAAGTGCTGAAGGACATCTGGCTGTCGTATTTTCATGGCGCCAAGATCGGCGTCCTTGGACTGAACGGCTCGGGAAAGTCGACATTGCTGCGCATCATGGCGGGCGTCGATACGGAATTCCTTGGCCAGACCACCTGCAGCCCGGGATTTACCATCGGATACCTGGAACAGGAACCGCACCTTGACCCCAGCAAGACGGTGCTGGACTGCGTCAAGGAAGGGGCGCAACCGATTGTCAATCTGTTGAACGAGTTCGAGGCGCTGAACGAGAAGTTCGCGGAGCCTATGGACGACGACGAGATGGAGCGTCTGCTGGCTCGCCAGGGTGAATTGCAGGACAAGTTGGACCATACGAACGCCTGGGACCTGGACAGCCAGTTGGAAGTCGCGATGGACGCGCTGCGCTGCCCGCCTGGTGATACCCCGGTCAGCATTCTTTCCGGGGGCGAGATTCGGCGCGTGGCGTTGTGTCGCCTGCTGCTGCAAAAGCCAGACATCCTGCTGCTGGACGAGCCCACCAACCACCTTGATGCCGAATCGGTCCATTGGCTGGAACAGCATCTTCAGCGATACGCCGGCACGGTCATCGCCGTTACGCACGATCGGTATTTCCTGGACAACGTGGCCGGCTGGATTCTGGAACTGGACCGCGGCCAGGGTATTCCATGGAAGGGCAACTACTCTTCGTGGCTGGAGCAGAAGAAGAATCGTCTGGCGATCGAGGAGAAGCAGGAATCAGATCGCCAGCGCACCCTGGCTCGGGAGTTGGACTGGATCCACATGTCGCCGAAGGGGCGCCATGCAAAGGGCAAGGCACGCATCACCGCCTACGAGAGCCTGCTGGCGCAGCAACCCGAGCAGATGGCGCGGGAACTGGAGATATACATCCCGGCCGGGCCGCGCCTGGGCGATGTGGTCATAGAGGCAAAGGGGTTACGGAAGGCGTTCGGCGACAAGTTGCTGATAGACGACGCCGAGTTCCTGATTCCTCCAGGCGCGATCGTAGGCATCATCGGACCCAACGGCGCGGGCAAGACAACCCTGTTCAAACTGATCACCGGCCTTGAAAAGGCGGATGCGGGCGACCTGCGACTGGGCCAGACCGTGAAGCTGGCCTATGCTGATCAGGTGCGCAGCAGCCTGGACCCGGAAAAGACGGTCTGGGAGGTTATCAGCGGTGGTGCCGACCGACTGCTATTGGGCGGCGTGGAAGTCAACAGCCGTGCCTACGTGTCGCGTTTCAACCTGTCGGGGTCGGACCAGCAGAAGAAGGTCGGTGCGCTGTCGGGCGGCGAGCGCAACCGCGTCCATCTGGCGCAGATGCTGAAGATGGAGGCGAACGTCCTGCTGCTTGACGAACCGACGAACGACCTGGACGTGAACACTCTGCGTGCGCTGGAGGACGGGCTGGAAAGGTTTGCCGGCTGTGCGCTGGTCATCAGCCACGACCGCTGGTTCCTGGACCGTATCGCGACCCACATCCTGGCGTTCGAGGGTGACAGCAAGGTCACGTGGTTCGAGGGGAACTTCCAGGAATACGAAACCGACAAGCGTGCCCGCCTCGGGTCCGATTGGCAGCCTCATCGCATCCGCTATCGCAACCTGACGCGATAGGGGCGGCGTCCAGTTACCTGCAACGCCAGTTCCCCCGCGGGAACGAATTCATCGAAGGCGATTGGCCTGCCAGGACAAACAGCGAGCGGCGATTCTTTGGCTCGTCGGTCTCGTCGGGGGTCTGCACGGCCAGGACCTCCTCGCCGAATCCCTGCGAGCACACGGCAACTTTCAGACCGTGTGAAACCAGCCACGCTGCCAGCGACCCCGCGCGTGCCTCGGACAATCCCTGGTTGTATTCGCGGCCACCCACCGTATCGGTGTATCCGCCAACGTACAGCCGCAACTTGACCTGGCGGCCAAGTTTTTCCAGCGCCTCGTGGATGGCCGCCAGCGCGCGGTCCAGCTTGGGTTCCTCGGCGGGAAGGACAGCCGATTTGCCTGATTCGAAGTTCACTTCATCGTGAGGCACGTCGACTACGACCGGCGTGAATTCCACAGCCTTGGCGAAATCGTTCTCGTCGTAGGCGGTGATTTCAACATGCGTGACTATCGCGGTAGGTGGCTGGAAATCAAGTGAATCGGGCCGTCCGGACGGCGAATCCAGGCGCAGCTCGCGCTTGAATAGGATTGCGCCATCCTCGCCGGTCATCTTCAGTTCCACCCGGTGGGCCTTGCCGGTGATTGCCAGTGCAATCCGTCCAGCCGACAGGTCCACGTCCTCCCCCTTGACCGAGATTTCGAATTGCTGCGCAACTGCCGATGACCAGGTGATCTCGTAGGGCTTCACCTGGCCCGAGTATGCTACCTCGGCACGGTAGTAAGCCCGGCCAGGCTCCTGCCGAACGGAAACCTTGCGGGATTCTCCTGCCTTTAAGGAACCCACCTTGACCGTTGTGACAGGGCCGTCGATCTGTTCGATTGTGACTACGACACCCGACACGGATCTGGTCGCAGTCAGAGTCAGGCCGGGCTGGTCGGTACCGCCGGTTGCGCGATATCGCGCCGATACGTCCAGGGCGCCTGGGATATCCTCGGCCATGGCCGGTAAGGCTGCCAGCAGCAGGAAGGTCAGCAGGATGCGGGTGGCCATTGACATGGTTTTTCCTCCACGGAGGCACGGTATCGCCATGGGGGATGGGTCGTCAAGGCCGTTTCGCCCCTCACGACGTCCAGGTTCACTCGTCATTCGGGGTGCTGTGGTCACCGATCAACAGGTGGTCCTCGAAGCGGTACTCCCACACGCGGGATTCCACGTCGGCAGACAGTGCGGTCGGCAGGTCCAACCCGAAGATGTGGCGGTGGAATTCCAGCAGTCGACCCAGGCGGCCCTGAGTTCTGAGGGCTCTCCAGGACATGGAAAAGCCCCGGACCTGGCCTGGACCCGAGGGCACCTCTACAGTTCGTACGACCATTCCCAGCAGTACGATTGCCGGGCCGGAATCCTCGGTGCGCGGTCGGAACAGAACGACGATCTCCTCTCCATGCGATGGTAGCCAGGCCGAGTTCAGGAAGGCGCCTGACTCGCTGAGGTCGGCGATGAAAGCCGGATGGCGGACTCCATCCTTGACGCACGTGACACTTATCAGATGCGCTTTCCTGGGAAAAGCTCTCCGGTCGCCGGCAATGCGCGATGGCCGTGAGCGGTGAGGCATGACCGGTCGGGGCTTTGGTTCCGCTGGGGCCTCGGTCGCCGAGGGGGATTGTGATGAAAACTCCACAGGCAGCGATGGGATTGGGGCGACCGGCCTGACGAGCGGATCCACCACGGGGACTGCAGGCTTGTGCTTGGGCGGTAAGGTCTCGATGACGACCGTTGGATGTTGGGTGGAGGCCCGGAGATCGTCCACGAACCCGTCGATGGATTCCGCTTGTGTGCGCAGGCGCTCCCAGATCAACGGGGCTGGATCATCTGGCGCGCCTGGGGGCAGTTCTTGCAAGGAAAGGACGTCAATTTGATCGTTCACAGGAGCAGTCTGTGCAGGAATAAATTCGGGTTCCACAGCAAGAGGCGCGGTTGGCGCAGGAACAGGTTCCGATTGTGAGCCTATGGGCAGCTCTGCGCCATGAGACTTGATCCCGGATTTTGCAGTCGGAGTCTGCTTTCGCTGACTGGCGTCCTCAGCAGCAAGAATGTCTGCCATGGGGATGCCCAGCGACGTCTTGAGAAATTTCAAGCCGTGACCCGGGGCATGCGTAGCGCTTGTGCCGTCGTGATGAAGAGCCATCATCTCCAGGTCGGAGAGTTCGTGCTTCGGCGGGCTGGCGGCGGGAACATGCGTGATTTTTTTCTTGATTGCTGCGGGTCTCGATGCGTTCGTTGCACGGTCCGCAGCCTGGGCCGCGGCAATCGCCCAGGGCACTCCTGCCCGCGTTGGCAATTTCGAGGCCGGCTGTTGGTCTGTGGGACTCCCGGTATCGCCGTCAGCCTCCGAAATCGGGGGGGGCATAGAAGTTTCGCCAGGCATTGTAGCGGCATCCAGATCGACAGACCCAGCGGAAACCTCGGCATCGGTGAAGGCCGGAATGCCCATCAAGGTCCGGGTAATAGGCATGCTTCGTACCAGGGGCGGAGGCCTGGGGCCAGTCGTGGCGTTTCTGACGGCGCGGTTCAGTTCGTCGCGGAAGGTCTCGACGTCGAACGGTCGATCTGACGGTTTTGACGCCAGAACGCGGGCCAGAAACACGTCCAGTTCGGGCACGGTTTCAGCATTGGGATTCAGGTCATGCAACGAAGGCATTCGGCCCTCGATCTTCCTCATCGCCATTTCAACGTGCTTCAGCCCCTCCAGCGGGGGCGAACCTGCCAGCAGTTCGAACATCATTATGCCCAGGGCGTACAGGTCGGTGGCGGGTCCGACCTCCTGTCCCATCATCTGTTCGGGACTCATATAGACAGGGGTTCCCAGCGACAGCCCTGACTGGGTCGAGCCTGGTTTCGATTCCCCGACCATCTTGGCCACGCCGAAATCCAGTACCTTGACGAAATCACGCGAACCGACCGCCTCCAGCAGGAAGACGTTGTCGGGCTTTAGATCCCGATGCAGAATTCCCACGCCGTGGGCCTCTTCCATAGAGTCCAGTACCTGGTTCAGCAGTCGCGTGGTGCGGACCAGGCCGAAAGGCTTTCCTTCGTCCTTCAGGACCTGTGCCAGCGTGCGTCCGTCCATCAACTCCATTGCGATATAGAGGATCCCGTCGCTGGTGCGTCCGAAATCGTGGACCGTAACCGTGTGAGGACTGTTCAGACGACTGGCAGCGCGGGCCTCGGTCAGGAAGCGTCTCACAGCCTGGTCGTCTCTTGAGGCCTCCGCCTTGAGGATCTTCACGGCTACGTCGCGGTTCATGCTGAATTGTTCGGCGCGGTAGACCGTTCCCATACCGCCTGTTCCCAGCACCGATTTCAGCAGGAAGCGGTCGTCTAGAACACGTCCCAGCATCGGTGAAATCGGACCAGCTTTTATTGCGGTTTCGGCTAGGTCAGGCAGGTCGTCCACAATCCCATCCTACGAACATGCGCAAATGAGGATAGCCCTTATTCGTTTAGTATCAAGACTCGAATTCGCGATACATGCCTAGGCTCCAAGCCAGAGGGTCGCGATGCAGGCAGCAGTTACAGGAACGGTCGCGTTGTCATCAACCGAGTCGCTGAACAGTTCTGCTGCCGCCGCCCCCAGTGCCACGGTAATTGCCATGCCGGCCAGGTTCCATGACGTCAGGGGAGCCGATTTCAACAGGGCCATGCCCAGGACCATCGCAGCGGCAGCAACGGCGAAGGCAGTGGTTCCAATGATGCTTTTCCTGCGGTACAGCTTGACCCGACCCCACTTGCGACCGACGATGCTGGCGGCAGGATCCCCGAAGGCCAGAACCAGAACGCCTATCTGGGCTGCAAGCTTGGGCGTCAAAGCGGTGATGATCAGCAGCGCCAGTGTGTACCACGAGGCAGAATTCGGGCGCCGGTTCTCCCACGGGCGAATCACGCCCTTGAACACCAAGCGGGTCAGAAGTTTGTTCCACTGGGGAAACACGCGGCGCGTGACCTCGAAACCGACCACCATAGTCAGCAGGATTGTCATTATCGTGAGGGCCTGCCCCTGGGTCAGAAAAAACTCGTACATGCCGGCCGATATCAGGCCCATTCCCACGTGGAACACGTTGCGTCGGTAGTTGATCGGTTTCATGCGCTCAAGACGAGGGGCCCGGACGAACGTGCCGATTCCCGACGTGCGCCGCAGCCGGCGCCGCAAGTCCTCGTAGGTTTCCGAAAGTGTGTGGGCACTGGCTTTCATGCGCGCCGCGGTGGGCCCATCGGCCAGTGCGGCCCGATAAGCGTTCAGACAGCGCATCGTTTCTTCAAGTGACGGCCCCAGCGACTCGTATCGCTTGGAAAGGTTCTGACGAGCCGCTTGAGCACGCGACAGCAGTTCATCACAGGCGGTCTCGACGCCACGCCGCCACTCGACATCGCGCAGCCGCGGACGACTGGCTCTCAGCGCGAGGGCTTCCAGATCGTGGGCAAACGCATAGAGGGTTTCCGTAAGTGACAGATCAGGCGAGAGTGCCACGCTCATCCTACCAACCGGCTGGGCCGGCGCCTCGTCCATTGGGACACGGTCATCCGGCGGCAAACAGCACCAGCGAATTTCCACCACATTGAATCACGAAGGGGCATTGGAGGCAAGGCGTTCTGTTCAAAGGCGTGGGTGGATCACTCCTTCGCCTTTTTCCAGTATTGAGTGCGACCCAGCAGCGAAATGCCGATGAAGCCGCGCACCTTCATCCGGCGTCCCTCGTCTATTACCTGGATCCAGCACTTGTAGGTTTTGCCGTTGTCCGGGTCCAGGATTTTTCCGCCTGACCACTCGTTGCCGTCCTTTTTCAGACCCCACAGGATTTCCAGGCCGATTACCGGCTGGTCCTTCTTGGCGTCCGAGCACTTGTCGCATTTCGGGTTGGGGTCTTCGCTGGGGTCCAGAATCAGTTTCTCGATGTGACCGAAAACAACGCCGTCCTTTTCGGTCAACGTGACTACCGACCGGTCCTTGCCGGTGTTGTCATCCACGGTGACCCATCGGCCTACAGGGGTCAATTCCTGGGCGCTTGCAACTGGCGCAATGGCCACCATTGCCGCGAAAACGGCTATCAACGAAAGCGCGCGGGACATCTGGAACCTCCGTCTGAGATGACGGGCGGAAGGATAGCGCGAAGGGGGGATGTGTCGCAAGCCGTAACCATGCGAGAATCCAACCGTCGCTGGGGGGGAGGAAACCCGATGAACGTTCTGACGAAGATCCGCCTGCTGGGCCATTTTGCAAAGTGGCGACTGACCTGGTCCCGGCATGACCTGGACCACAGGCCAGTCAGCCTGAAGAATCCGAAATTCATGTCTGCGCGCCATGCCATGGCGCTGATACCCGACGATGCAGTCTGTTTCAGCAGCGGCATGGCCGGGAACGGGCGATGTTCGATTTTTTTCTGGGGAATTCGCGAGCGTTATTTGCGGACCGGACACCCCAAAGGCCTGACGTGGATCACGGTCGGCGCCCAGGGCGGCCGTGGCAAGGTGCCGGGTACACTGGAAGAAATCTGCCTTCCGGGCCTTCTGACCAGGCACATCGGCGGTCATGTAGAGACCAAGAAGGCTCTGCTGAAGCTGGTCGATGCTGGCCAGTGCGAACTGCACACGATGCCGCAGGGCCAGCAGGCCTTCCTGCTGGAGGCCCAGGCTCGTGGCGAGGATTCCGTCGTAAGTATGACTGCAGTCGGGACGTTTCTTGACCCGCGCTGCGGGACTGGTTCCCTGGTAAAGGGCGAGGGGCGTGAGACGTTCATAACACCCGAGGGCGACGCGCTGCGCTTTCGGCTGCCGAAGGTCGAGTGGGTCTTCTTTGTAGCGTCGTATGCCGATGAGGAGGGCAACCTCTACGTGCGCAATGCATCGACGCTGACCGAGATCCGCGGCTCGGTTGCCGCGGCGAAAAGGAATGGTGGCAAGGTAATGGCGACCGTGTGCGGGATCATTCCGAAGAGTCCCGACGAAATCTACGTTCATGCCGAGGACGTGGACGCCATCGTAGTGAATCCGCACAACGAGCAAACCGGGTCCGTGCCGATGCGATCGTTCTGGCCGATGTTCACGGTCGATTCCGATATGCCGGCGGTCGAGGCCATAGGGCGGCTGAAGTTCCTTAATCACGCTGCGAAGATCACGCCGTCGCGCGGGCCGGTCGAGGATGCCCTTGCGCGCCTTGGGGCCACTGTGTTTACGTCGGCGTCCAAGCCGGGCGCACTGGTGAACATAGGCGTGGGTATGCCCGAGGAGGTGTGTCGCGTGGTGTTCGAGGCCGGACTGACCGACGACGTCACATTCATGAGCGAGACCGGAGTGTTGGGTGGCCTTCCCGCGCCGGGTGTGTTCTTCGGGGCCGCGGTCTGTCCGAAGAAGATGATGGGTAGCGTGGACGTCTTTCACCAAAGCTACGAGTCGCTTGACACAACGATTCTTGGAGTCTTGCAGGTGGATTCCGAGGGCAACGTGAACGTGTCGAAGAGGGGCCCGCGTGCCCTGGACTACGTGGGCCCGGGAGGCCTGCCGGACCTTACTGCCGCGGCGAAAAACATCCTGTTCGTAGGTTCCTGGCAGGCCGGCGGGAAGATGGCGGTGCAGGATGGAAAGATGGCGATTCTTCAGCGGGGCAAGCCGAAATTCATCGAGCATGTCGACGAGGTGACGTTTTGTGGCCGCCGGGCGCTGGCCATGGAAAAGAACGTCTTCTACGCAACCAACGTGGGCGTTTTTCGGCTGACTGAACGTGGCATGGAGCTGATCCGCGTCATGCCCGGCATCGACATAAAGCGGGACGTGCTGGATGGCTGTCGGATGCGCGTAGTGCTGCCGGATGGCGACGTTCCAGTGGTGGACGCGTCTATCCTGACGGGCCTTGGGTTCAACCTGGCCTGGCATGGCGGCATGGCCCGGTAGTCCGGCCGATCCTGACTGCCGCCGGTTTCCCATCCATGCCGCGCGTTCCCGATCAGCGCTTCTTCGGGGCATCCGCGGACGGCTTGCGGCCGCCTTTCGTGGCGGGCCCGTCGAAAGGGTCATCGACAGGCTTTACCACCAGGGCGGGGCGGGACGTTCCCATTACCCGGGCGACCGGCGAAGCGGCGGAAGCGGTTGCCGGCTTCGGCGCGACTTTCGGCAGCGGCTTGCCCGTAATGGCACCGGCCAGCGACGCCACCTTCTTGAAGCAGGCTTCGCAGTAGTGCTCGAAGGCGTGTTCCGTCTTCAGTGCTTCCAGGACGACTTCGACGAAGCCATGGCTGCAAGCCAATGGTTCCGTTTTCGCCAGGGTGGCGGCGATCTTCTCGGGTGGCAGGCGCTGGCCCTCGGATTCGCCCGAGTGATGCCACAGCGTCCATGGCTCGCCGATGTCGCGCTTGCCGCAGCGGTCGCAGTCGAACACGATTCTCTTCATGAAGTCCTCCTCGATGCCGTGCCTGTGCAGGTATTGCTGGGGCGACTCGCCCCGCGCACGGAAGAAGGCCCAGAATTCCCGGCAGTGTTCCGGCTGGGGGCAGTTCCGCATGCACGCCACTACGTAGCGCTGGAATTTGCCCTCGCAAAGGATCTTGTCGGCCGGGCGGCCTGGGGTGTCCTCTCCCATCGGGCGGAATCCTAGCAGAACGCTGCGACCTGGGCATGGGAATCCTTGCCCCGACCGAAAGTTCAGGAAGCGATTGGCGACGTCGGTAGGGTTCGGCCACGGCATCGCGGCAGGCATCGAATTCTCCGCGCCCCGCTTGACTTTTAGCTTTGCCTGGGCAGAATGACCGGGGTACGACGGCAATGGTTGGGCGGGTCTGATGGACACGTCGAAGCGAACGGGGTGAAGTTCGGAATGCAGGACATCGACCAGGCTGCTGCGCAGCAGATCCGGGATCTTGTCTACGATTTCTTCGCAGCCGAATGCGACGTGGACCGGGCGTCCCTGAACGACTCCACCAGGATCATCGAGGAACTGGAAGGGGACTCCCTGATGTTTCTTTCGCTGCTCGAGAAGATCCGCAAGCGTCACGGCATCGGAATCGAGTTGAAGACGCTTGCGCGTCACCTGATGAAGAAGCCTGCGAACACGATCGGTCAGGTGATCGAGCTGTCCTTGGCCATCGTTCGGCACGGGGATGACGTCGTCAACGTGGAACTCTGAAACTCGCGGCTTGTTGCTTGGCGTCGGAATCGACGTCGAGCTGGTCGCGCGGTTCGCCAGTCTTGTCCCCTCCGGAAATCCCCTGCCCATGGTGTTTACCGAGGTCGAGGTTGCCCATTCGGCAGTTCAAGGCGACCCGGCCTTTGCCTTGTGCGCTGCGTTCTGCGTGAAGGAAGCCTTGTTCAAGGCTCTTGGCGGACCGATCGACCCGCTGGGATGCCAGGTTTTTGCGTGTGCGGGCGGGCAGGAACCGCGCGTCGAGATAGGGCCGTCGTTGCGTGCTGAAATTGGGGAGGCGACTTTGGAAGTTCGTCTGTTCGAGGAAGGCGGGGAAGTGATAGCCGCCGTGATCCTTCGAGGGGAGGGCGCGTGAATCCGACCGGCGTTACGTTACCGGTGACTGTCGAGTTCGAGGATGTTGATTCGTACGGCATCGCGCATCACGCAAGGCTGGTTGTTTACCTTGAGCGGGCTCGGTTGCGCTTTCTGGCGGCATGCGGCCTGTCCATACGGCCAGATGACTGTGTGCCGGTGATGTACTCGTTGCAGATGCACTTCCGGCGGCCGGCGCTGTTGATGGACTCCCTTGAGGTGTCGGCCGAGGTCGAGTCTGTCGATGATTTTCGTGTCACCATGGCTCACCGGATTCGGCGCGGGGATGATTTGCTGGTGCGTGCCACGTGTGTGATAGCCTTCTGGGACCCGGTGGCGCGCGCTCCGGCTCCCGTACCTGCGGTGTTCGGGGTGATGGCTGGTTCCGAATTGGAAGGGGGAATCGCTGGTTCCAGTGGCTCCTGAAGGAAGGGACTCAATGCAGACGCGCGTGGTCGTGACTGGAATGGGGTTGATGACTGGCCTGGGCCTCGATCTCGACTCATCCTGGCAGGGGCTGATGGACGGACGTCGCGCCATAAAGCGATATTCGCTGTTCGACCCGGGCACGTTGGAGGTGCCGGTTGGCGTCCAGTTGCCGGATGGGGCCGACGAGCTGTTCAGGTCGGGAATCAAGCCGCGCAGCCGTGCCCAGATGACGCGTGCCACGATGATTGCGCTGACTGCGGCTGGTCAGGCCATCGAGGATGCCGGGATTGGCGACGACAACATCGATCGCAACCGGGTCGGTGTGGTGGCGGGTGCCACAGGCACCGGTTATGCGCCGACGACTCTGGAACCGGACCCGAACCGGATTCTGCGCAACATGGCCAGCGCGTCTGCGGCCTGGATCAGCCTGAAGAACCGGTTCCTGGGCCCGTCGATGGTGGTCAGCACGGCATGTTCGTCGGGTGCCTACGCTTTTGCGGCGGCATGGGAGTGGCTGGATCGTGGCGAGTGCGATGTCGTGGTGGCAGGGTCTGCCGAGTCCGCGCTGAACGAACCCGACGTTCGAGGTTTTACTGCCCTGATGGCGTTGGCAGAGCCCGATGACGATATCGAGGGCCTGTCACGGCCTTTCGATGCCCGGCGGCGCGGGTTCGTCATGGGCGAGGGCGGTGGCTTTCTGGTGGTGGAAACCGAGGCGCACGCGAGGCTGCGCGGCGCGCGGATCCTGGCAGTTCTGCACCGCCCAGGGCTGGGCAGCGAAGGCTACAACATACTGTCGCCCGAGCCGGGCGGGGCTGGCATGGCGCGTGCGATGAGGAAGGCGTTGGCCAATGCCGGCCTCCAGCCGGAGGCGATCGGGTATGTCAACGCCCATGGGACTTCGACTCCCCTGAACGATCTGTTTGAAACCCAGGCGATCAAAGAGGTTTTCGGGGAACACGCCATGCGCATGCCCATATCGTCAACCAAATCGTCTACTGGCCACTGTCTGTCGGGGGCCGCTGGCGTCGAGGCCGTCATATCGATCAAGGCCATGGTCGAGGGCATCTTGCCGCCTACCATGAACCTGATTCAGGCCGACCCCGAGCTTGACCTTGACTACGTGCCACTGACCCCCAGGCGTGTCGAGGTTCAGCATGTCATGAGCAACTCGTTTGCATTCGGCGGCCAGAACGGCGTTTGTGTGTTCAGCCGCTGCGAGGACGGGGGGAAGTAGGATGGCCAGGCCCGTCTTCGTCGCCGGAACTGGAGCCTACCTTCCAGGGGAACCTATACCGGTCGAGCGCGCCCAGGAGGTTCTGGGCGGGCTGCCAGGAGCTCCCGACAAGATTCGTCGGTGGATGGAATCGATGGCTCCGGTCATGCGGAGCGTCCTGGATATCGATGTCGTGCACTATGCGATGGACCCGGTGTCCCGCGAGTTCACCGACGACAACGTGACCATGGGGACCAAGGCCTCGCGCAAGGCCCTTGAGGCGGCCGGCCTGGAACCAGGCGAGATCGGGTTGATCACTTACGGCAGTGCTCACCAGGACCAGATGCCTACCGCTTCCGTGCGCATACAGGAGGCGCTGGGAATCGAGGCGTGCGCGGAATTCTCGATCCACGCCAACTGTACGTCGGCGTACAAGGCGCTGTACCTGGCGCATCGGCTTCTGGCGGATGGCGCCTACGACACCGCGCTTGTAGTGTCGTCGGGCATATCGTCGTCGGAACTGCGGGCCGAGTACTACAACCAATCGCTCGTGGACAAGGAATCGCTGTTTCTGCGATGGTTCCTGTCGGATGGTGCGGGCGCGCTGGTGCTTCACACCGACCCTTTGCGGGCCATGCCCATAGAGGTCGAGTTTACATACGTCGAATCGGTGGGCGGCAAGAGGCCGTCGCTGATGTTCAACCATCGGCCGGCGTACTGGATGAACCCTGTTGACGAGTTCGAGCAGGGTGCTCACCACCTGCGTCAGCGATTCAGGAACGAGCTGGCAAGCGGAATGTTCCAGGAGCCAGGCGGGTCTGTATTCTTCAATGGTTATCGCAGGATGATGACGGCTGCGGGCATCCCGCCTGGGGACGTGAGATGGTTCCAGGTGAACCTGCCGGCCAAGCATATAGTCGAGTCGGTGATCGAGGAGTTGCAGGCGATCGGCGTGCCCAGGTCGGCCCTGTACACGCGCCTGGACCGGATGGGATACGCCGGTCCGCCGATGGCCCTGATCGCGCTGGACGCCCTGCTGCGCGAGGAATCGTTGCTGCCGGGCCAGCGGGTGGCTAGCTTCGTCACCGAGGTCAGCAAGTTCATGCAGGCGGGCTACGTACTGCGCCGGCGGTGAACTTGATGGACGCGTCTTCCACATTGGTCGCACTCGCATTTCCTGGTGCCGGGATCCAGGCATCCGGCTACGAGACTGCCTTCATGATGCAGGAGGATGCTGCAATCCGGCCACTGTTGCAGCAGGCGTCACTGCGCGTGAATGCGGATCTTGTCGCTGCCGTGCCAGGGGGGTTCGAGGAACTGCCACAGCAGGCTGGCCAGGCTTTCACTTTTGCCTACGGTGTCGGCATGGCCCAGGCTGTCCGGCGGCGCGGCTTAAACCCGGTGGCGGTGGCTGGCCATAGCCTTGGTGTTTACGCGGCGGTAGTTGCGGCCGGGGCGACCGGATTCGACGAAGGTCTGGCCCTGGTTCAGACGGCCTGGCGCGCCGCTGCGCAGGCCTGTGCCGGGAAAGGTGTTGGCATGGCCGCGATTGCGGGACTGCCCGAAAGCGAGGTTGCTGCGCTGCGAGCCGTCGATGGCGAATCGGTCCGCATCGTGCTGGTCAATGGTACGGGATCGGTCGTGATCGCAGGTCCGATGGAAGGGATCGAGGCTGCGCTGACTGCGGCGCGAGCGGCTGGTGCCGTGCGTACGGCCTGCCTGGACCGCGAGGTGGCCTATCACCATCCGTTGTACATGTCCGAAGCTGCAGCGGAACTGCGTGATGCGGCTGGTGCGATGGCGTTTTGTGGGGCAGAGGTGCCGGTGGCCTCGACGGTAGATGGCCGTTTGTTGACAGTCGCGGACGAGGTGCGCGACTTCCTGGCAGCCAACCTTTGTACCCCGATTGGGTGGCCCCGAGCGATGAATGCATTCTTGCGCCTTGGCGTGACGTCCGTTGTCGAATGTGGGCCGGGGCTGACCCTTACCCGTATGGCAAGGTTTCTCGAGCCAGAGATGGCCTGGCTGAATGTCCGCCGGTTGGTGAAGGAACAGGCATAGCGTTTGCTTGTGAGCATTGCCCTGGGGGAAATGGTTGTGGCAGACCAGATTCATTAGTTCCGGCAGGCGCATCTTGCAGAGGAGGGCGCGGTGCGGATCATCGTTGTAGGCGCGGGCAAGATGGGTGGGGACGTAGGGTTGCGTTTTCTGCGCGCCGCGTTGGACGTGACTTTCTTTGAGCGGGACACCGAGCGACGGTCGGCTTTTGCGTTGAAGTTGCAGCGCGGGATGCGCCGGGCGAAAGGGGAGGGCGAGCACCTTGGTCAGGCCGAGGTGCTGCAGTCAGTTGACGATGCGGGGACCTATGACGTCCTGTACGAGGCCGTCGACGAGTCGATTGCCGCAAAGCAGGCCGTCATCGCCGAGTGGGCGCCGCGCCTGGCCCCCGCAGGGCTGATCCTGACGAACACTTCGTCCATCCTTCCTTCCATGATCGACCCTCGCTGCCTGGGCCTCCATGCGTTTTACCCGACGGCCTTGACCGGATTCTGCGAGGTCATCGTGCCGTCAGACTGCCCTTCGGAACGGCGTCTTGCGACCGTGGCGCTGGCAGCCCGTGCCGGCCTGAAGCTGATCGTGCAGGACGAGGCGCGGGCGTTCGCGGTAAATCGGCTGATGCTGCCGGTGCAGGACTGGGCGCTTCGTGCCGTGCGCAACGGTGCTGACCCCGAGGCCGTGGATACCGCCGCCGGAAAGGCCTGGCCATTCTGGGAGCCGTTGGCAATGATTGACGCCATAGGTCTGGATACGGTGGCAAGCGCCGTTGCCGCATACCGTTCCCGGATGGTCCCGGAAGAATCGTCATCATTGGTCGTGCTGGAGGATTCCCTGAGGATCCTGGTTGCTGCGGGCAAGCTTGGCGCCAGGGTACGAGACGGTATTCGGCATGGAGCTAAGGTGCCGTTGGCAGCCATCGAGTCTTTCTCCGGTTTGCAGCCAGAGGGCATCTCGCCGGACCTCGGCCATGACTTCGAGGTGCTTTTCAGGAACGTCTGTGCAAACGCCCTGGCCCGGCATGAAATGGATCACGCAGGCATGATCATGGCCCTGTCGGGCCTGTTCGGCGTGTCGTACCGTCCCGCCGATGGTGATTTGTTGAACCATGAAGGCCGCGAATGGTGCCAGCGCCGAGCGGTGGAATCCGGGCTTTCGTACTGGCGCCCTTCACGCGAGGGCGATGTGGCTGCGGAAGCCGGATTAAGGTAGTGGACGGACATCAGCGATGTCGCGCCCGTCTGGAACCGTGCGAACCTGGACGCGAGCGTGAGGTTCCGCGACGTCGCCGACCCCCTCTTTCGCCTGGTTCAGTTGCGACCGCAGCAGGTTCCTGCGCCGCCTCGGGTTCGGGTTCCACCGAAAGGTTGAGGTCCGAGCCCTGTGTGCGACCATGGTTGGTCTCGGCGTCATAGGCGGCCTGGACCTCCTCGTGCTGGGCCTTCGTCTGCTCCCATAAATCGGGCAGCGCGTCCTCAGGCTGACCCAGAAGGGCATCCCTAAGACGTGGCGCCCACTCGCGGGCCCGATCCGCGTGGCCGTTCTCGTGGACCTCCAGAGCGCCCATGCATCGGTCCCACTCGGTCCTCGCTGCATCCGAGGCCTGGCGACGACCAGGTCCGCGCCAGCGAGGCATCGTGATCCGCAGGGCCAGACTTACGGTGACGCGTCTGGCGTTGCCCTCTTCGTCGTAAGAAGCTGTGTACGACCATGACCATTCGCACAGGCCCAGGTCTTCTGCCGGCAACTGTGGCGCCACTTCTGCCAGGGAGCTTCCGGTAACGTCGGTGTGGCCGTGACTGACCCGTCCTACGCGGACACCAGGCGGCCCCCTTCGTCGGCCTCCACCGGCCTGCCCAGGGGAGGGCCCCAGGGACGACAGGGGGGATGCGGGGGTTGATGTGGCGACCGATGCCCCTGGCGTGCGCGACCGCGGCAGCGGGCCCGGCTTCAACAAGCGGCACTGTTCGGCGTAAGGAAGACCGACCAACTTCTGTCGCATGCGGTCGGATCGGTTAGGCGTCTGACGCTGTCCACCGTCCGTACCAGATGGCGTCTTTTCGACACTGGGCCCTTCGACGGACGGCGCCTGGCCGCTGACGACAAAGGTTTCGGTTCGCGAGGACTCGTCCGCCATCCGTTACTCCCGGTAACCGAGCTAAATCGACCTCGACAGTCTAGCGCTACTGGCAGTGGGATGCATGGGACAGGCTGCAATCCGTTACTGCGAGGCGTTCTGCTGCTGAAAGCGTTACTGATGTCCGTGTCGCTGAATAATGGTTTTTGCGAACACCGGCGTCCTCGGCGCTTCGCCGTGCCACCGCCTGCGCGGCCGCTGCCTTGACACCCCTAATGGCGGTGCTAGGCTGCGCTGCGACGTGTAATGTTGATGAAATGAATCTTCGTTCCAGGTTCCGGTCGCATGGGTCAGCTTGATATTGACGGCCACGTGCCGGTCCTTGAGGTGCGCGTATGAAAGTGCATTTGCTGCGCGATGGCGATTTTGGACGCATCGTGCTTGATCGGCCCCCTGCAAATACAATCTTGCAGCCGGTCTTCGCTGATTCTGGTCAACTTTCCTCATTCCTGGCCGATCCCGATCTTCGCGGCGTGATCGTCAGCGGCGCCGGCCGCCACTTTTGCGGTGGGGCTGATATCGAGGCTCTTCGCCTTGGCCTGCTTGATCCCGACAGGCTCGCGGCAGCGTTGGATTCCGGCAAGACACTGCTGCGGCTGTTGGCGGACTCCACGGTGCCCGTAGTCGCAGCGATTCGTGGCCAGTGCCTGGGTGCCGGGCTTGAGATCGCTCTGAGCTGCCACCTTCGCGTGGCGGCGGAAAGCGCGCTGTTGGGGTTCCCAGAGTCGACGCTTGGGTTGATTCCCGGTTTGGGCGGTACTGTTGGCGACGGCGACAGGGTTGATCGCCGCGCACGTACGGACCTGCTGCTGACGGGACGGATGGTCGGCGCCGAGGAAGCAAGATCCATGGGCCTTGTTGACCGGGTCGTGCCAGCAGGCGATGTGAACTCTGCAGCGGAAGCCCTGCTGCGGGCCTGGACCAAAGACCGGTCGCCCGGACTGGTTCGCATTCTGCTGGAGGCCATGCGGAACGCACGTCGACTGCCTCGCGAAGATGCGTTACGTCTCGAGACCAGGCTGTTCATACAGGCGGCCCTGGAGGCAAAGCAGTGACCGTCCGCGCGAGTCTGAACAGGGTGCCTATCGAGCACGTTGCTCGCGATCGGGCCGGCATACTGGCTCGTGACTTTGTTTCCAGCGAACGCTCGGACCTCGCCGCCCGTCCGGACAGAACGATTGCAGGCCGACTTGCGGCGAAGCGTGCCCTATGCGAATTGTGGTCCGGGCTGTTTCCCGGGCTGGCTGCCGATCCGCGGGACTTTGTTCTGGCGTGCGAGGCGTCCGGGGCGCCACGATTGCTGGCAGCGTTCGGCCAGCCCCCTCCAGCTTCGATAGGCATTTCCATAGCGCATTCCCAGTTCTTGGCCGTTGGGTTGGTCGCAGCTCCATTTCCAGGGGGGCGCGAATGAACGCTCTTCCCATTTGCCTGGAACTGGAGGATGGCATAGCGCACATGATTCTGGACGCGCCGCCCCGCAATGTCATGGACGGGCGTTTCTTCGATGCGCTTGGGACCATTGCGCGGGAAGTGCTGCCTGGTCTGGACGTCAAGGGCCTGGTCATCAGGGGGCGCGGCCGGCATTTTTCGGCCGGGGCTGACGTGGCGGCCCTGCGCAAACGTGCCTGCCACCGAATCGACGTTCTGCCGGGAAGTGGCAACGATGACGCCTCGGGGCAGGTATTGCCGGAACTGAGGTCCCTGCCTGACCCAGTCGCGTTGTCGGATCTGCACCGAAACGCCGTCGTCTTCACCGCGATCGAGCAGCTTCGGTATCCCACGGTGGCTGCCGTCGATGGAGCCTGCCTTGGCAGCGGGCTGGAACTGGCGCTGGCTTGCAGGTGGCGCCTGGCCACGCCCTCGACCTTGATGGCGGCGCCAGAGGCCGCATTCGGCCTGATTCCGGGTTGCGGCGGCACCGTTCGCCTGCCTCAGCGAGTCGGCCTGGGCGCGGCGCTGGACTTGTTGCTGACCGCCCGGTTCGTTGATGCCACCGAGGCCCTCGAACTGGGTCTGGTGGACGCAATAGTGCCTCGCGGTGAACTCGCGCAGGCCGCTGTTCGATTGGTTCTAAGGCTGGCCGAAGTCACCGGGGGTCGTGCATGAAAGTCCTGTTGGTAAACCCGCCACGATCACCACACAACGCGCTGCGCGACCATGCTCCACCCGAGGCGCTGCGATACGTGCACACGCGCCTGGTTGGCCCTCCGCTGGGACTTCTGACGATGGCGGTTGCTGTTCGGGACGATGCCGAGGTCTCGTTCATTGATTTGAAGGGCGAATACGACCTTCATCCGGATGCCCCCATTCCGGCGGACTTTGTTCGCGCACGCGTTCTTGAGGATCCGCCGGACGTGGTAGGCGTGACGTTCATAGCATCCGAGTTTCCGTATGGCATGGAGATTTTCAGGGCGGTCAAGGCGGCGTCTCCCTCAACTGTGACGGTGGCTGGCGGCCTGCATGCGACCTTGTGCCCGGGGGACTTTGACGATCCGGCCGTCGACATTCTTGTTCCCGGTGACGGCGCGGCGGCTTTCCGTGCCCTGGTGCGAGCCTTGGCGTCGGGTGGCAGCCCCGATTCTGTTGGCGGACTGCTGGTTCGCGATGGTGGCCGGTTGCGTCCCACCACCGGGCCAATTCTTCCGGTCGATCCTGCGGGCAGGGATTTCCTGGTTCCGGACAGGTCCTACCTGAGGCCCTGGCTTTCGACGTACACGGTTGGCGGGGATCCCAGGCCGGTGACGTACCTGTTCACATCGCTGGGATGCACATCGCGTTGTTCGTTTTGCAGCATCTGGCCGCAGCGGGGAGGCGCCTACCTTCAGCGCGACGTAGACAGCGTTATCGACGAGCTTCGCACGCTTGGCGAGTACCACGTGGTCCGTTTTGCGGATGCAAACACCGTTGTCGACGTTCCATGGACCAATCGGTTGCTGGACCGGATCCAGACCGAGGGCATCCACCAGTCGTATGTCATGGACATGCGGCTGGACACGGCAGCAAGGCACCCGGAGCTGGTAGCCCGTCTGGCTCGCGCAGGCCTGAAGGTCGTCATCACGGGAATCGAATCCCCCCGGGCTTCCGAACTGAAACGCTATAACAAGGCTCTGGACACCCGCGCGATCACCGAGGGCCTGAAAGTGTTCCAGGACAATGGCATTCTGTTGCGTGCCAACTACGTTGTTGATCCCGACTACGGCCCTGACGATTTCGCAGCACTCGGCGATTTCGCCGCGGCCCACGCGACAGCTTACGCCGGGTACACAGTGCTGACGCCCATGCCGGGTACAGGGCTGTACCAGGAGATGCGCGACAGCATCATCGATTTCGACCTCGCCAAGTACAATTTCTTCAACTGCGTGACAAAGACCAGAATGCCACTTGAGAAGTTCTACGAGGAGACCGGTCGCCTGTGGGCGATTCGTGCCGGTGAACACGTCATCTCTTGATGGCAGTCACGCGCCCGTCCCTCCGAATCTGGGCCACAGGCGACGCAGGCGCAGCAGAGTTCGGAACATGGGTTCGGCCAGGCCGTCGCGGACACGAAGTTCCATTGCCTGGCGCATCATTTCGGGTGAAGGTGTGTTCTCGCCGGGAGGCAGGCAGTTCGGGCGAGTGGATGCGGCCTTGTCCAGCCTCTCCAAAAGACCTTGTGAACCCAGTAATGGGGCAACATAGAACGTCTGGGCCACCAGGTCGTCGCCGGCCCCTATCACGCCCTCGCGCAGCGCGATCCTTTGCAGCGGAGTGCCAGGGTATATCCGCAGCCCCATGCCCATGAGGACGAGGTCATCCGAATCAACCTCCTGGTCGATGAACGCAAGCGTTTCCTCGATGGTCGATTCATCCTCTCCCGGTCCTCCGAAAAGAAAGAACCACACAGTCGGCATTCGGTGTTCGCGAATCAGGCGTGCCGCCCTTACCAGTTCAGTGTGGGTGAAGTTCTTGCCCATTGTCTTGATCATGCGTGGCGAAGCGGAATCCGGCGTGCAGTCGATCTGTGCGAACCCTGCGGCCTTCATGCCGTCCAGAAGCTCGGCGTTCACGCCACCAGGATTGATTCCCATCGTACGCAATCGCACGCCCGGCGCAGCCTTGACGATTTCGCGACAGATGGCTTCCGCATGACCCGGCGGATCGTTGAAGGTCGAATCGACGAATTCGAACGTGATGCCAGGCAGCCTGGCCGAAGCCTCGGCAATCTCGGCCGCTATATCGGCAGGATCGCGCAGGCGGTAGGCTCGGCCCTCGACCGCCGGGTATGTGCAGTAGATGCAACCATGCGTACATCCCCGGCGGGCCTGCACGGGGTATGACGAAAGTCGCCGGTATGGGTCGAAGTCGATATGGAGGTCCACATCGGCGCGTGGTGGCGACAGACGGCCCGTTTCGCACCGTGGCGGGTTCACGAACACCCGCCCGTCCTTCCATCCAGCAACACCCGGAATGTCCGATGGATCCTTTCCTGCCGCCAGGTACGAAAGTAGTTCCGGGAACGCCTTTTCGCCCTCTCCAACACCGCCCCAGTCGGCGCCGAAAGCATCCAGAAGGTGCGTCGGGTAAAGGCTGAATGCGCTGCCGCCAAGGATGAGTGGCGCGTGGG
>CAIZWN010000037.1 GCA_903936705.1 uncultured Myxococcales bacterium | reverse complement strand
GCTTCGCTCCGGCAGGATGATCGGCATCCTTCGGAATGTGTGATCGGCTGGCATTGGAATCCTTGATCGGCTGACCGTGGAATCCTTGATCGGCTTCCTTCGGAATCAGTGATCGTTTCCGTTGGAATACGCACCACATCGGGGGAGGAACCCTGTGTGAGGGCATGGTGCAGCCCACGACCATAGCCAGCACAAGGCTCCAGACGACCAGAATCAGCGATTGCAAAAACGTCCCGCGAACGACCACACACCCCTCCATGGGATCACCATTTCAAGGCTACGGGCAGGGGCCTCGGGGTGTCAAATGACTGCAACCCGGCGGCACGTTCCATCGCTAACTGGCTTGAATGCGATCAAATCGTGGACGTCCTGACTGAAGTGCCTGCCGAAGGATTGCGTGCTACGGACGGTACTCGTACGCACCCATGTCGCGGGCCGATTCAGATGCGTTGGCCACACTGCCGACATCGTATGCAGTGTTGCCAAGGCGATCCTTGGCGGCGGCGTCAACTCCCGCCTGGTCGATGCACGGCGAGTCTGGACCCAGGTGCAGGAACGTGGCGTCCGTGGGCGTGACACTGACAAACAGAGGGTCGGCGCAGATGTTGCCGTTGGTACCTTCCACTCCACACAGGTCGGTGTTGTTCACAACAGCCGAACACTCACCCAGGAAGGCGGTGTCTTCCCAGAAGACGCTGTTGTTGATCGTCACCGCCGAGCGACACGAAAGGCCATCGCCAAAGCCCGGGTCAGCCGTATTGCCCCAGAAGGTGCAATTGTTCAGCGTCGGGTGCGAGCCGGCATAGATGTACAACCCACCGCCGGCATGCGACGAGTTTTGCGCGAAGACGCAGTTCGTAATGGTCGGCCAGCCGGAATAGATGACCATGCCGCCACCCCAACCGCTGCCATAGTTGCCCAGGAAGAGGCAGTTATCCAGGGTCGGGGAACTGCCGAAGATGTTGAACGCACTGCTGTAGGGGGCATAATTACCGATGAATTCGCTGTCGGTCACGATCGAGTTGCTGCCATTCTCGTTGTCCATGCCGCCACCCTGGGAATTGTCCAGCCCCGTGGCGGCGTTGTTCCTGAACGAGCAACGTGTGACGACCGACGGGCTGCCATCGCCATGAATGCCTCCACCATAGCCGGCGCGATTGTCCACGAAGGTGCTGTCGGTGACTGTCACCGTACTGCCAGCCTGGTTTGACATACCCCCGCCCAGCGAGAGGGCGTTGTTGTCCCGGAAGATGCAATGAGAAACGGTCAACGACACACCTAGGTTCAGCATCCCTGCGCCGTCGTTCAGATGATCAGAAAACCCACCAGATGCCATGCCACGGGCAACAGTTAAACCGTCCAGCGTTGCGCCAGTAGCACCGATCACTACGTGGAAGGAGTTGTCGCTCTGGTCATCCACGATTCCTATATCACCGCTCAGCGTCGTGACGTTGGTGGTCCAATCGCGCTGGTCAAAGCGGGTTTCGGTACCCGCGAAGCCGCCGTACACGCCGACGCCGCCTGCCAAGTAGAAGCTGACCGCGCGATCGGTGCTGGTCGTGGGCAGGTAGGTGCCCGCGGCGACCCACACCTGACAACCCAAGGGCGCCGCCGCATTGATGGCCGACTGCAAGGTCTTCCTGGCCGTGCTCCAATCGGCGCCGTCGCCGGTGTCATCGGCGGCCGCTCCGTTGACGAACTGGATGCAGATCTCGCAGGTTGCACCCGTGTATCCGGGATCGCACCCGCAGACCCCCGAGTGGCAGACGCCATGTCCGCACGCCAAGCCGTCATTGAGGGACCAACTGGTGGCAGGCGTATCGCCAGCGCACCATTCGCAGGCGTTTTCGGGGTTGGGCGCGCCGACGGCGAAACAGACGTCCCCGATGAGGCAGGTGTTACAGGGAGTCACGCAGGTGTCGTTTTCAACGTCGCAGATCTGGGTTTCAAGGCATGGGGTCAGCCCATCCACGCAACTATTGGACACCTCATCGCAGCTTTCGACCCCGTTGCAGGCCACGTCATCAACGCAGCCAGCACCCGAATGAATGCTGCAGGTGCCTGCGGAACACCTGTCCGGGCCGTTGCAGAACAGGTCGTCGTCGCAGTCGACCCCGTCGTTCTCGCTCCAGTCGATCGCCGTATTCGCCTTGTTGCAGAACATGCATCCATTAACCGGATTCGGAACGCCGTCCAGGTAGCACTCCGAGTCGATCAGACAACCGTCCAGGCATTCCGCACCGACGTCGGTATCAGCCCCGGCTTCCGCAACAGCATCTGCTCCTGCTTCCGCGACGACATCCGCTCCTGCTTCCGCAACGACATCCGCCCCGGCTTCCGCAACAACATCCGCTCCTGCTTCCGCGACGACATCTGCTCCTGCTTCCGCGACGACATCTGCGCCTGCCTCCGCAACGACATCCGTACCCGCATCCCGCTGCGTGTCGGTTTCCGCAGGCGTATCCGCACCCGTATCAGTCTCCATGGCCACGTCAACAATGGCGTCCGTCAGGGTGCCAGTGTCGCTGTTGCCGGAATTGTCGCCTCCACCGCAACCCGCAGAGGCTGCAAGTGCCGCAAGAACGATAATGTGCAACCAGAGTTTCGTAGTCATAGCCCCCCCAACTGTAGTAAGCGCAACAGGATATGTGTGCGAGAACCCTGGACCGTCAGACCATCGATGTCAAGCAAATGGAAAGAAAATTTCACCCGTAGGCACATAAAACACCCTCTGCATAGGAATTATGGCAATTTCTGACTCTGGTTCAGGTACGAACCCGATGACGGCTAGGCGAAACGACTGACCCGTGACTGCTCGACAGGCTGCTAGAGCGTGATGCTCTGGCACGTACCCGCCGACCACTTGAGTTTGCTGTCGAAGATCCGGATGTCGGTGCTGTTGCCATCGCAGCCACCAGGACAGTTGAACGCGTACGTCCAGACCTGGACCTTGATGACTGGAAGCACGCATGCGACGGGCAACGCGACAGTATTCGAGACCCGCCCGGTGGTCGAGTCTACATGGAACTGGACCCACTCCGTCCCGTTCCAGCAGTCCGCCCCGACCTGGGCCACCTCGCACGTATCGGCGGTGCTGATCTGGTAGTCGCCTACCCACTGGACCGAAACAAACAACACCTCCGGCGCAGTGTAGGTCTGCTGGATGTTGAATCTCGCGTTGACCGCTCCGGCATCGCACCAGCAGGAAGAGGTGTTCGGGTCATTGTCGTAGGCATTCGCCGCGGCGCACGCGCTTAGGCAAGTCACGCCGGCGTAGGGATACCAGCCGAAATCCGCGCACGTGGTGCCAAAGTCGTCGGTCGCAGAACTCATCGTGGCCGTCAGCCAGCACGCGCCCGTCGCGGAGCAATCCGAATCGCCCACGCAAGACGAGGCGCAGACCGGTGCTGTCTGGTCCGGCCCTCCCCCGCAGAATACCGGAGGATACACGCCGCAGTCCGCCGCCTGAATACTGCTGGTACACGCCGAGTCGTCATCGACGGACTCCGTGGTGCACTGGTACGAATCGCCGCACGCAGCGATCCCCCTGTGACCCTGGCAGTCCGAGGGGGGGGAAGTGACGCTGTCGCAGGCGGCAGCGGTCGTGAACGAGGCGGGGCAGTCTTCCGCCGTACCACAACATTCGCCGCTGGCGCAGCAGAAGCCGTTCTGGCAATGGCTGCCATGGCACTGCGCGTCGGAGTCGCAGGACGACCCAGGGCACTTCGCGCAGTCGCACCCGTTCACGTTTCCGCAAGAGTTCGCGCAAATGACCGCGCTGCCATCCACGCACTCACCATCATCGCTGCACGTATCGCAGCCTGTGCACGTTCCGCAGAATCCGTCGCAGCCGTTGCTGCCGCACACTTTCTCGCCGCACGAGGGCACGCAGGCGTCCTGGCCCTCGTCGCTGGTCCCCGAATCGGTATCGCCCTGAACCTGATCGCTGGCTTGGTCGGCCGCCGAATCGACGCCCTGGTCCGTGGCCTGGTCAGCAGTCTGATCCGTGGCCTGATCAGTGGCATTGTCAGTAGCTTGGTCAGTTGCCTGGTCCCCAGTCAGATCGGTTGCAATGCCATTGTCCTCGTCGTCCGAGGTGGAACCGGAAGACCCGCAGCCCGCGGCAAGAATTCCAGCAATCAGAACCGTTGCAAGAACCAGTTTCATACATTCCCCCTGCTGTTAAAGAATTACATCGACAATAGCTTGGCGCGCCAACATCCTTTCGTACGGAGTCACGCCCGTCAATGGTAGATGCCGAGATTCATTCGTCGACCAAGCCTACCCGAGCCAGTTTCGAACAACGAATGGAGTATTGACCACCGACAGATTGAATCAGATAGCCAGAACCTCATCGATGATGTATGGTTATCGGCATTGAGTTTCATTTCGCACCTCAACAGCAGGTGAGGACTCAGTAATTCATCCCCGTTAATGAGTCCCAAGCGATGCGCGACATCGCACAACCTGCGTAAACAAACGGTCTTGAGGCTGAAGTGGAAGCCTGGGTCAAGCCGTAGGAGTTTTGAACTTGACCGACTATCGTCCGTTCCTGAAGTGGGCAGGCGGCAAGCGTCAGTTGCTGCCCCTGTTGGTCGCGCATGTCAAACGCCTCGAAGCCTTTAAAGCGTTTCACGAGCCATTTGTTGGGGGAGGCGCCCTTTACTTCGCGCTTCGTTCACAGAATCTCATCGGGAACGGCGCATTCCTCTCGGACGTGAACTTCCGCCTCATTGAGGCCTATCAAGGCGTTGCAACCAGTGTTGATGACGTGATCGGGCTTCTCAAGACGCATGCAAGCAAGCACTCGAACGAATACTTCTACGCGGTGCGCGCTTCTGTTCCCGCAACATCAGTCGAGAGAGCTGCGCGGCTGATCTACTTGAACCACACATGCTTCAACGGTCTTTACCGAGAGAACAGCAAGGGGTTGTTCAACGTCCCGATTGGCCGGTATACGAACCCTACGATTTGCGATGAACACAACCTGAGGGCGGTGTCCGTCGCCCTTGGTTCCGCTGCGATAGCCGTGAGACCGTTCGAGGCCGTGCTGGACGCGGCCAAAGCCGGCGACCTTGTGTACTTTGATCCACCATACGTCCCAGTCTCCCGGACGGCGTCCTTTACCGCTTACGCGCAGAACGGCTTTTCGATGAACGACCAGGCGCGGTTGGCGGAACTTTTCGCTGAACTGTCGTCGCGCGGCGTCTTCGTCATGCTGTCGAACTCCAAGACAGACGAGGTAATGGATCTATACGCACGCTTTCACATCAACGTAGTCCATGCCTCACGAGCGATGAACAGCAAGCCCGACCGGCGCGGGAAGGTTGAAGAGGTCATCGTCACGAACTTCTAACGGCCGCTACGGAAAGAAGGACTCTTTGGAGCTGCCTGGGTCGAATCACGTCGCCCCGCGCGGTCAAATGGGATCAGGGCCATTGTGCTGCGCATGCTGCGATTTGCAAGATGTCGAACTGAACCCGGAACCATGACGCGTCAAGCAGGCCCCAGAGACCGATTGACCAGAGTCCCAATACCGATTGATACTACCCAGCAAGGAGCATCAACCATATGAAATCCCATACGTGGAAACGTGCAGTCCTTGCACCCTTACCGATGGCCCTTCTAGTCTTTTTTGGTTGCGGTGGAACGCATTCTGTGGAAAGCGATGCAACCGGGGATACCGGCATCGAAGCTGACTCATTCATCCCGGACAGGCCCGGATGCCAGGCCCGGGGCAGTACCGGCGCAACTGCTGGGTGCTTGGAACCTCTATGGACGGCCGAGTACTACATTAGTCAGAGTTCAAAATACTTCGACACCCTGGACGTAGATGCTGACCCGAATAGCGTACCCAACTACTCCGCGCGGGTCGCCAGATGGGAGTGGCCTCCATGGCTCAAGTTGACCGGGTATGAACGCGAACAGATGGTTGCCATCGGCGAGTTGCTGAAGCAGTTCGACCCGTCCACGGTCCCAGTTCGTGATTGCATGGCGTTCCCGGTTCAACCCTTCGGCCGATGCCACGTCGTGATGTACTACGAGGGCGGCGCATGTCCCATCTACGAGGAATTCACCTTCAATGACCAGGGGGAGATGACCTTTATCGAGGCCTGGTCGGACGCTCCCGGGATGCTCCCAACCGCCGATGCTGCAGACCGGTGGGCGGAAGGGCCTGACATTCATCGCTTGTCCACAAGAATTCCGGGCCTGGGAAATGCGACAGGGAGCATCGACCTTGATTCCGAGGCGATGGCTCAGGCTGCCGGTCGAGACCCCGAAATCACAGATTTCGTCGCGCGAGCGCGCGACTTCTGGGAGACTTGGTACGCAGAATTCGAGGCCGCAGGAGACGATCTGTTCAAACGCGGATGCGGGTGGTGACTGGCCCTATCCTAGGGGTCTCCTCCCAGGCCCCATTTTTCCCCAGTTCTTCGGTGCGATTCGGATTCCTGCCTCTGGCAGCACCCTTCGGTTAGGCAACACGTGGGATTGTCCACTGCGCGTGCTGGCTCGGCTGCACCCTCTGGCGTCACCGAGCCGGCGCGCGGGTTTAGTCAGCAAGCCGCGTGACGGAAGCGGGACGTCGTTTCAACGCGCCTGTTCGGCCGCCCTCCGAGTCAATCGGGTTTGCTTGCAGATCGGTTTTCAGGCAGGATACAGATCGGAACTTGGGGAGATTTTCAGATGAGGGCATTTCAGCTGTCTACCGACGTTGTGTCCATCGGGGAGTTGAAGGTTCATGCGGCGCGCATCCTTCAGCGGGTGAACAGCGACCGTTGTCCTATCGTGATCACCCAGCACGGCAAGCCTGCTGGCGTTCTGGTGTCACCCGAGGACTTCGACCGAATGTCCGAACACTCCCGGTTTCTGCAGGCTGTTGAACGAGGCTTGGACGACGTCAAGGCAGGACGGGTTGTCGATGACGCCAGTCTAGATTCCGCGATCGGAAAGACGCCTCGCAGCAAGGTCAAGAAGTGAAACTGCGCTGGACTCAAGGCGCATGCGATGACATGGTCGCGATCGCCAACTACATCGCGGCGAACAACGAAACCGCCGCACGAGAATGGGTGCACCGACTGCGCGTGCAGGCCAGGAGGGCAACACGGTTCCCGAACTCCGGCCGCGTGGTTCCCGAGTTCGAACGGGGCGATATCCGCGAGTTCATCCTCCGCAACTATCGAATCGTGTACTTGGTGGGGAAGACCGACCTGTTCGTACTGACGGTGTTCGAGGGTCATCGGCAGATCCGAATTGGCAGGGACGACCTTGATAAGACCCTCGCGTGACCCTCAGTTCCCATCAGGCAGAAACGGCTGGCCGGAACGTCGCCTTACCACTTGCCTGCACAACGGCTTGCACGTCAGTGGCGGTCACGTCCGGCCGCAGGCCGGTTCGGCGCGGTCATTGCCCCGCGGCCGCCACACAGTCGCGAGGCGTCGAGGAGTTCGGAATCGCGATTTTCCAGCGGGCCCGCTTCCGTGAGAGACCAGCGGACCCAGGCCAGAATCCACGCGTCCCTACTTCGCGCGCTTCTTGAGATGCTTCCGGTACTTGACGTTCTTCAGTCCGTCGAAGTGCTGATCCTGGGTCCAAAGAGTCGCGTTGTAGGCATGTGCCGTCGCCAGGATGACCGCATCGGCAAAGGGCAGGTGGTGGTCGATGCTGGCCTTCGCGGCAGCCAAGGCGATGGTGGCCGTCAGGTCGACGACCCTTCCCTGCTGCATCACGTTGATGGCCTGCAGCGCCTCGAGTTCCGAGCGCTGCTGCAGCACCTTCTTGAAGACCTCGTAGACCGAGACCGACGGAACGACCAGTTCGGACGGACGCTCGATCGGTGGCGCAAAGAAATCCGCGTTTGGGCCATTCGACAGGTAGTCGAGCCAGGCGGACGAATCAACGACGTTCATAGACGGTCATCCTCGCGCTCGATGCTGGTGTCAATGCCCTTGAGGAATCCTCGCAGTTCGCGAGCGGGCCGAATGAGGAGAAACTCGATCCGGCCAGCGTACTCGATCGCCTGCACCTTCTGACCGGGCTTCAGCCGGAGGCTCTCCCGGATCCGCTTCGGGATAACCACCTGATACTTCGGAGAAATCGTGACAATATCCATACCGAAACCTCATGGTTCATATTGCGTACAACGTAACTATCATCGATGCCTATGCAGTTGTCAACACGACCGGGTCAACGCTCTTGCCCTTCCGTAGGCCCAACGGCTTGCACGTAAGACGCGGCCCGAATGTTCCGACCTGAAATCGTCCCGCACAGCCACGTATTGCCAGATCCAACCGCGGTGGCACCCGCCGCGCGGGACAACGCCTTGACATGTTAACGTCGTGACGTCATGATGCCGTTGGAGGTGTCCCATGAACGAGACAGCCAGGCGGTCAACCGTCTACTTTGAGCCAGAACTCCACCGCGCGCTCCGGGTCAAGGCGGCCCATTCGCAGCGAACGGTCTCCGAGATTGTCAACGAGGCCGTAAGGTTTGCACTTCGGGAGGATGAGGAGGACCTTGCCGCCATCAAGTCCCGCTCCCGCGAAAGCACGATGACTTACGAGCAACTCCTCGAGGACTTGAAGTCGCATGGCAAAATTTAGCCTGACGTTCCGCGAGTCGGTCGCAAAGGATTTGCGCGGCATTCCCAAGGGCGATCTGAAGCGCATCCTGCGTCGCATCGACGACTTGGCCGAGAACCCGAGAGGCCCTGGCTCAGAGAAACTCGCCGGTTCCGAAAGTTATCGGGTCCGACAAGGGATGTACCGGATCGTCTATGAGATTCATGACGAAGTCCTTGTCGTTGTGGTCGTCGAGGTCGGCAACCGTCGCGACGTCTATCGCGGCATATGACGGCTTCGTTCTAAGCCTCGCTTGCCATGCTCGCGTGTCGCAAACATCCGACTTCGCCTTGGTGTGACGAACGTGACCGTCCACTGCAAGCGCTGGTTCGACCCCCGCCCTGATCGTCGGCGTCGTCGTCAGAGGACGGAACCGCCATCACGCCCGGACAACCGAAGCTTTTCAGACGGCCAGTTTCATCGGGTGGATAACCTTCACCGGGCGATTCTTGGCCAAGTCGCACGCTGTCTGGAGATTCACCCAAAACTCGGGAGTCGTCTTGAAGGCCTGGGCAAGCAACCACGCCGTGTCAGGCGTTATGCCGCGCTTGCCACGAACCAGTTCATTCACCCGCTGCACCGGGATTCCAAGATGCGCCGCAAGCGCAACCTGGGTAATTCCCAGCGGAACAAGGAACTCCTCCCGAAGGATTTCTCCAGGATGTGTCGGAATGCGGTTCTTCGGAATCATGGCCCCTCCTCTCAGTGGTAGTCCGTCAATCGGACTTCCTGGGCATCACTGCCGACCCACCGGAAGACAACTCTCCATTGCTTGTTCACTCGGACGCTGTGGAAGCCCTTCAGGTCGCCCTGGAGCGTCTCCAGCATATTCCCCGGTGGAGACCGTAGGTCCAGCAAGGCCGTGGCAGCGTTCAACATGTCCAATTTCCTCAACGCCCCGGCAACAATCTCTTGCGGGAACCTCCGCACCCGAGCACTCCCGATTCCGTTGTAAAGGTCCTCGGTCGCGCGGTCACCGAACGATGCGATCATCACCGCCTCCTGGTCCAAAGGTTACCGCTTTCACGGCAACCGTGCAAGCAGGTGTTTGATCGTTACCTGCAAGTGCCGCGCGATCCTCTTCCCTGGTGGGTCGAACGGCTTGCGCGTAAGGGACCGTGATGGAAGGGGTTTGTCCACTGCATTTGCTGGTTCAACGGTTCATGCACTGACGGCGGTTACTTCCAGTTCAAGGAAGGCTTACGGCGTTGGGCGACGCAATCTCGGAGATACAAATTGATGAGGCTCTGATAGGGGATACCCGTCTGCTCGCCAAGCGCCTTGAAGTAAACAAGGACGTCCTCGCCCAGGCGAATCGTCACCTGCTTCTTCAACTTCTTGGCGTATGGGTTCTTTCTGCCGACCATCGACGCGAAGTCGTACTGTTCCCTCATTTTGCACCTCCTGAGTAGATCTCGCACTCGTCTCGCGTGGCCTTCCTTGCCGAGATGAGCCTAATCACATCGCCCGCGCCCCGGAGGCAGTGGACGACCACCAGCACTTTCAACGCATTGCTCAGACCAAGGAGCAGGAAGCGTTCTTCGTCTTGAGAGTGGTCCGGGTCGTCGTACACGATAGCTTCCTCGTCGAAGAAAGCCGTCTCCGCCTCCTCGAACGAAACCCCGTGCTTCCGACGGTTAGCTGTGTTCTTCGCCTTGTCCCAATCGAATCTCATCGCGTCTCCACGACAACGTAGGTACATTGTAGTGGAAGCATCCGCTTGGTTCAAGATGGCACGCGGGGGAAAACCAACATGGCGTGCGCGACGCGAGTCCTGGTCCGCCGAACGGCTTGTGCGTAAGACGCGGTTCGCGGTCGGCCGCCAGGCCGAGCCGGCGCGTGGGTTGCGTCAGCAAGCCGCGTGACGGAAGCGGGTTGTCGTTTCAACGCGCTTGTTAGCCGGCCTCCTTGCGGGCGTGGGCTGCTAGGGTTTGTCACCCAGGTTCGTCAGAGCCGATCGCGAACATCCCGATTTCACGGTCTACTGCCCAACGACAATTACATCGCCCCATGGTCGGCCTGAAAGCACAAATTCACGCCGTCATATTTACGCAGTCGGTATTGCCAGGAATTTTCAGTCCGGAATTACGCAGTTTTCATGTCCAGAAATCCGCCGTCCACTTTTCCGCAGTATCGCGTGCGCGTATACAGATATCAGGGCTCTTCTGGGGTAGACTCCCATTTCATGTCGTCGCGACTTGCGTAGCTGGCCAGGCACGGTTGGCGATCAGCACGCAGATCCTGACGGAGTACGAGCGGGTCAGCAAGGGCCGGGACAGAGTGGGTGTCAGGTGCACGTGCTGGTTCGCCGGCCCCCTTCCGAGCGCCGCGGGCAAGGTTCCTCTGAGGCTCACGCGGTCTTGGCGCGAACGATGAATTCCACATCGCAATCGAGTACGTTCAGCAGCCGCAACAGTTGGTCGACGGACTTGGCGAAATTCGTTTGATCCAGAAGCCGGTAGAACTGGGTGGCCGAGGTGCCGAGTCGTCGAATGATCTCTCGTTTGCTGAGACCGGTTGTAGCGACCCGATTCTGCACCTCAATCGTCAACTTGTAGACGAGCATGTCCCGGAGGAAGGAAGGGTCCTTGTTGTAGTCGAGAACCTGGTCCGCGTGGACAGAACCCTCCACACCGGATTTCAGGACGTAGGTGAATCCTT
>CAIZWN010000036.1 GCA_903936705.1 uncultured Myxococcales bacterium | reverse complement strand
GTCATATTTACGCAGTCGGTATTGCCAGGAATGTGCAGTCCGGAATTACGCAGTTTTCATGTCCAGAAATCCGCCGTCCACTTTTCCGCAGTATCGCGTGCGCGTCTACAATTGAAGAATGTGGCCTGAAGGGCGCCCCGATTTGTCCGGTAGAAAGAGAAGCAGATACAGGCACTTGCTGTCGGTCGGAGAGGTGCGTACTCGGGGCGCTTTCGGCGTGGAAGGGGATGTCGCCGAGGCGGTCAGGTCCAGGATGCCTCGACCCGCGAGGTCGATAACAAGCAGGTTGTCTATTCGCGAAAGCGGTCGTTTTTGCAAAGAGACAAGATGGGTGCATGCGCGACAACGAACCTCCGATTGGACAGGAACCTTCCGGAACCGCCGGATGGGATCACCGGCAGTTCCCCTTCCTGTCAGCCGAGGCGGAAGAACGTTGCAATGGCCGCGCGCAGTTCCGTCGGCGAGGGCGGATTGCGCACGGTCCCTCGAAGCGCCTGATCGATGGCGGCCCACTCCGGAGCGTCCTCGGGGAACTCGGCGAGGAAGTTGCGAAGGCTCGACAGGATCCCGTCGGCGATCGCGGGACCACCGGACGCCGGCAGGGTCAGCGCCAGGCGGAACACGTCGTTGCGGTGCTTCCGGATGTCGTCCTCGTCCACGACGGCGCCGTCGGCCTTGCGCTTCTGCAGATCCAGCCACGCCCTGGCCTTCAGCGGGATCAAACCAGCGACGCCGACCATGGGAATTCCATCGGCGTCGTACCGGGTGGCCTGGACCAGGTCGTAGTAGCCTTCGTCCATCAGGATCGCGGACAGGCTGGCGACCGCTTCCTCGACGGCAACCGGCGCGACCTCCTGCCCCGGGTCCAGTTCCAGGCCCGCTGGCGCGCGGGAGAACAGTTCGAGCATGAACGGGAAGCCTTGTTCCTGGGGCTTCACGAACCGGTAGAACTCCCGCCTGCCGGTCTCCTGCCTCTGCCGCACCTCGTAGCGGCCGGCCCGTACGAACACGCGGAAGCGTCCGACGAATGCCGGGTCGAGCGCTTCGATGACCAGCACGATGTCCAGGTCCTTCGTCTTCCGGAACGGCAGCCCGTTGCGCGACATCCAGGCGTCGCACGCGGCCCCGCCGATGATGACGAATGCCCGTTCGAACCCCCGGAAATGCTCCCGGAACCGCTCCAGGCCGGCTACCATTCCATTCCCTCCAGAAGGGCCACCAGTTCCTTCCTCACACGCTCGTCCGCCGTGTCCCGCAACGACAGGTACAGGGAGAGCCGGTCCACGCAGTCCCCGTCTGCAAGCCGCACCGGGTCATAGGTCCAGAACTCGACCGCCGCCTCGGCATCGTCCGGCCCGTCGCCCACGTCCAGGTCGCCCCGCTCCATGCCGGTTGGAACCCGATTGCGCCACAGGGCGAAGGTCGGGACCCTATCGTCGGCAATCGAGGTGTAGCGTTCCAGGGCGGTCAGACCGGCGACCATCTTCCCCCACCGGCCCGGATCCAACCGGCGGATCCAGTGCCGGGCGTGGACCGGGGTGCCGAGGTTCGGGAGCGCCGTGTCCCACAGTTTCCTTCCGGTGGTCGGGAAGGACAATCGGCGTGTCTTCCCCTCCCGGGCGACCTCGCAAAGCCCCCTTCGCTGCCAGTTCGTCAGCGACCTTGGTCAACGTCATGGCCGAGTATCCGAACGCCTCTGCGACTTCCTTCAGCGGGCGATGTTCCACGACCTTCCCCAGAAGATGCCCCAGCAGGATCGCCTGGGCCGGGGCGGTCAGGATGCCAGGACGCTCGTGAACAGCCCGCGGTTCGCGTTCGCGAAGGTCGATGGCCAGGAAGGGCAGGAACATCTGCCGGCCCGGGACGATGAACGGCACTCCCTGACGCACCAGGCGATTGCGCACATGGGCCTGGACCCGCGGCAGCACCAGGGCGACTTCCCCTTGGACGGCGGTGCGCAGCAGGTCCACGTGTCTCGCACACTCGGTCGGTGTGGCGTGATCCTGTTCATCCTGGGCCATCGCCAGGACGAAGCTGCGCCCGAACAGGGTTGCCCGGAGTAGGCCGTACGCGGAGCGGAGGAACAGGGGAAGCACCGCGGCGTCACCGGGCTCGATTTCCCGCAAGGCAGGGGCCTGACCCGTGATCTGCTCGAGGTACCTGGCCAGTTCTGTAGGCGTCTTCATCGTGCGCAACGCTAAACCTAGGATGCATTCTAAACAAGAAGGGTTTAGCGTGCAAGATGACGAAGCCACCCCAGGAGGACGCTCGCCTCGTCTTGTCCCTTCCCCTCGCATGGCTATCATTCGGCCGTGGTTCAAAACGCGGAGGCGACCTGTTTCCAGTGCAAGAATCGGGTGTTGCTGAAGTTTAAGGAATCATTGAGGACTTGGTAGCGGGGGAACGCTCCGCGCGGCTGCAACGGTGGGGCGGATCCGGCATCTGGAGGTGTTCTTCCCGCGGAAACCGAGTCGGATCGCGGCGTAGCAGAACATCGCCAGCGCCGATCTGACCCGCAGGCACGCACGAATCTAAACCCACGGTTAAGGATCTTGGTCGCCTTCTCTTCCATCTTGACAGCGTCGGGGGTGCCGCGTACGCTACCTATAGGTAGATTTCTACCAAGAGGTAGAGATGGATCGGAAGGCGGTCGAAGCGTCGGTGGAACAGATCCTGGCGGGCGTGATCCCGGGCTTCCGGCCCGGCGTCCGAAGCCATTCCACCGACGATCGGGTGGACCTCGTGGCGGACGTCCGCGGCCGGCGCGTCGTGATCGAGGCCAAGAGTGTCCTGATCCCCGTCGTGGAGGACGTGCTCGCACGACTGTCGATGGGGTCGCTCCAGGCCCGTCGCCTCGCCGACGAGCTGGGGGCCTTGCCCCTCGTGGCAGTCCTCGTGCCGTCGCTGGGCCCCAAGACCATCGGTGCCGCGGTGGAGTTCATGGCGGCGCACCTGCCGGACGCAGGTTGGGCGCTGGTCGACCCGGCCGGGAACGCCAGGGTTCGCATCCCGGAACTTGGCATCGACATCGATCGCCCCGTCGCCCGCATCGCGCGACCCCAGGCGGGGCGGTCCAGCGTCCGCCTGTTCTCGGACCTGAACCGCTGGCTGCTGAAGATCCTCCTGCTGGCGGACGCTCCGGCCGAGCTGTGGGGAGGGCCGCGCCAGCCGATCCTGTCCAACCGGGACCTGGGTCGCGTGGCCGGCGTGTCGCCGGAGATGGTCCGGCGTTTCGTGAGCACGTTCGGCGAGCAGGACCTCCTGCGGCAGACCCCGCAGGGGATGCGTATCGTCCGCCGGTCAGCCCTGCTGGACCTGTGGCGGGCCGACGAGGCCCTGAACACGCGACCCGCCGTGCCGGTGCGGCGCCTGCTGTCGGGCTCGGGATCGTTGTCAGACCTGTCGGGGCTGCCCGAGTTCCAGGAATGGGCGGTCGTGGCCGGATTCGAGGCGTGTCGCCTGCTTGGCGTGCTTCACGCGATCGTACCGCCGCGAATCGAGGTCCATGTGGCCCTGCCGATCCCCGAGGCAATCCAGCGCCTGGGTCTCGAGGAGTGCGCGCCCCCTGACGCCGACCTCTGGCTCCTCCCGACACGATACTCGCGCTCGATCCGGGGCGGCAAGGTGGTGCGCGAAGGGCTGCCCGTGGCGGACGCCTTCCAGGCGGCGCTCGACGTGCTGCGCCACCCGGGTCGCGGTGCGGAACAGTCGGAGTACCTCCTGAAGGAGGTTCTCCATCTCGAAGGGGGTTACTGATGCCAGGCCAACCACAGGATCCCCGGGAGGTCCTGGCGGACCTGGGCAAGCTGATCGACGCGATGGGCGACTATCGATCGGTGGCCATCTTGACCGGCGGCTTCGTGCCCATGATGTACCGCCGCATGCCCGGGTTCGTGACGCCGCCCATGCCACCGCTGCTGACCAGCGACTTCGACTGGACCGTGCCGACTCGCCTCGATGTACTGGGCGGCCAAGCGCTCGCGAAGCGACTGCTCGACTCGAAGTTCGTGACGATCCCGTCCGCCGGCACCGAACCGCCGGTGTTGCGGTTCCAGCCCGAACGGTTCGGAACGACGACACTCGGGCCGACGTACGTGGAATTCCTGGCGCCCCTAGTCGGGGCCGACGTGGACCGGAAGGGCAATCCGAAGACCGTAGTACGAGTCCAGCGTGGACTTACGGCCCAGGCGCTACGCTACCTGGACCTGCTGTTCGTAGAACCGATGCTGTTCGACGCCGCCGCGTTGCCGGAGTTGGGGCTTGCCCAACCCACGAACATCCTGCTGCCGAGTCCGGCGAGCTACGTGATCCAGAAGTTGCTGGCCTGGCCGTCACGGGACGCGGGAAAGCGGGGCAAGGACCTCGCCTACGTGCACGAGGTGGCCATCCTGACGCAGAAGCGCTGGCCGGAGGTGGCGGCGACGGTGGTGCGATTGAAACAGCGATTTTCAGCCGTCTGGTTCGATCGCGCCTGCGACCTGATCGAGAGGCAGTTTGAGTCGGAAGCCGCCGAGGGACCAATCGCTGTGGTCCGGCAATATCGCGACGTCCCTGGGCGTGTCCCGAGCGAGCGGGCGGTGTGGCAGACGATTCGCGATTTCGCCCGTGCGATCGGTGTCGGGTAAGCGTTGGGACTGTCGCGCGGGACGACGTCCTTCAAGTCAGATAAGTATCGAAAGTATCCTGCGATTCGATGTGGACGTACGTTTCCACGACTGGAGATGTTGAGGAAAGTGTTGCAACCAGTTAGTGGAGGAATGCTCCGCACCGTTGCAACGGGGTGGCGGGCGCGGTGGCTGGAGGCGTTCTTCCCGCGTAAACCGTGTCGGATCGGGCCGTAGCCACCTTTTCGCCAGCCTTCGGATCCCGCCGTATCAGACGAACTTTCCCCGTTGAACCAACGGGCCTTGTAATAAACAGACGGATGTTTTATCGTTTTTATGGTCGAAACTGGGTTATGGCATGTACCTACGACGCAACGTGGACGCCGTACTCGACGCGTGGTTCCGCGACCCGGCCCGGAAGCCGCTGGTGCTGCGCGGAGCGAGGCAGACGGGCAAGTCAACGTCCGTGCGTGAGCTTGGGAAGCGCGCGAAGGCCTTTGTGGAGATCAACCTCGATCGCATCGAGAATCTGCGGCTCGCACGCGCGGCCGGGAGTCCGTCTGGGTTCCTGGAAGCGCTGTGTCTGCGCGAGAACCTGTCGGCGCTGCCGGAAGGAACCCTGCTGTTTATCGACGAGATCCAGCAGGAACCGCAAGTCATTCCCTGGCTTAGGTACCTCCACGAGGACCACCCAGGAATCGCCGTTGTCGCGGCCGGGTCCCTCCTTGAGGTCCGGATGACGGACCGGGGTTTCTCGTTCCCGGTCGGCCGGGTGACATTCCGCACGCTTGGCCCCCTGACCTTTCTGGAATTCCTCCGGGCGATCGGCAAGGACCTGCTTTCGGACAGGCTGCTGGAGCATTTGCGCGACCTCGCTCCGCTTCCCCCGGCCGTGCACGATCAGGCCACCGCGCTGTTTTTCGACTACCTGTTCGTCGGCGGCATGCCCGAGGCCGTTGCGCACTGGTGCCGGGAACACTCGCTAGTGAGCGTTCGGCAGGTACATCGCGACCTCCTCCAGGCCCTGGCCGAGGACATCCAGAAATACCGGGGCAACGTCGCAGCCGTCGAGGCCGCGTTCGAGGCGCTGCCCCATTACTACGGCAGGCGGTTCAAGTACGAGCAGTTCGCGCCCGGCCGGCGCTCGCGGGACATGCACGCGGCCATCGACCGGCTGGAGGCGGCGCGGCTGGTCCTGCGGGCGCTGCCGACCGGTTCGACTGACCTGCCGGCGAGCCCGAAGGAGCGAGCGGCGCCGAAGTTGGTTCCGCTGGACATCGGAATTGCGATGACGCAGTGGGGGCTGGGGCCGAACGACCTGAAGCGGACCGGTGCGGACCGGATGCTGGAAGGCAGGGTCGCGGAAGCCTACGTGGGCCAGCAGCTAGCCAGCCCGGCCGACTGCCAGCCTGCCGACCTGTGGTTTTGGGTGCGCGAGCAGCCTGGCAGCGATGCCGAGGTGGACTACCTTCTGCCGCAGGGGCGACATTTTGTGCCGGTGGAGGTGAAGGCCGGGGCTGCCGGAAGACTGAAGTCGCTGCACCGCTTCCTGTGGACGACCGGTAGGCAGGTCGGCTTGCGCCTGCACGCCGGGAACCTTTCGGACCAGCGGCATGTCGTCCGGATGCCGGACGGCGAGCTGCACCATCGGCTGCTGTCGATCCCGCTCTATCTGGCCGCGGCGCTGCGCGAGCGGGCGTGGGAATAAAGCGGGTTGACCGGCTCTCGTCCGGCATGAACTGCCCTGATAGAACGGCGCGCCTTTCCAAAGAGCCTTGACTTTCTAAAGGCACACGTTAGACTTTAGGCTGAGTTTGACGCGGTGACTTTCGAATGAGACGGCTGATTGATGATTCCCTGGATGCCTGGGCCGGGTCAACACGCCGAAAGCCGCTGATCCTCCGTGGGGCGCGGCAGGTCGGCAAGACCTACTCTGTCCTCGAGTTGGGGCGCAGGTCGGGCATGGACGTCGTGACCGTGAACCTCGAGCGAAACCCCGACTGGGGGCGCGCCTTCGAGGGCAACCTCGACGTGCGCCGCATCGTGTCGGAACTCGCTGTCCTCAGCGGCCGAAGGATCGTCCCCGGCGCAACGCTGCTGTTCCTGGACGAGGTGCAGGCCTGCCCGAACGCGCTGTCGGCGCTGCGCTACTTTCACGAGGAGATCCCGGACCTGCACGTGGTGGCCGCGGGGTCGCTGCTGGACTTCGCGCTGTCAGACGTTTCGGTGCCCGTGGGCCGGGTGCAGTTCCTGGAGATGCGCCCGATGAGCTTCCTGGAAACCCTCATGGCCGCCGGCAACGATGCAGCCGTGGAGGTCGTGTCCGGGCCTCCCCGGGCGGTTCCCGACACGGTCCACAGGTTTCTGCTGGACGAGGTGCGGCGGTACTGCTTTGTCGGCGGCATGCCCGAGGCGGTGAAGGCGTTCGTCGCGACCCGGTCGATGCACGATGCCTTCGACGTCCACAGCGAACTGTGCCAGTCGTACCGCGCGGACTTCGCCAAGTACGCAAAGCGCGCGAACACGCGTTGCCTGGACCAGGTGCTGGATGCGGTCGCCCAGCGGGTCGGGACCCAGATCCATTACGCAGGGCTGGCGCCGGACTTCACCGGACCCACCGCGAAGAACGCCTTCGACCTGCTGTGCAAGGCCCGCGTGATCCGGAAGGTTCCGTCGTGCGACCCCTCCGGCCTGCCTCTTGGGGCCAGCGCGCGCCAGGACCGCTTCAAGGCGATCTTCGTGGACATCGGGCTGTGGCAGCACCTCTCGGGGATGAAGGTCGCGGCCGAGTACTCCCGCCAGGACCTGCTGTCGGTATACCGGGGGGCGATGGCCGAGCAGTTCGTGGGCCAGGAGATGCTGGTGTCTCAGGGGGGCGATCTGTACTACTGGGCCCGCGAGGCGAGGGGCAGCAGCGCCGAGGTGGACTACGTGGCCGTCGTCGACGGAGCAATCCGAGCCGTGGAGGTCAAGAGCGGGGCCGCCGGATCCCTGAGGAGCCTGCACCTGCTGTTGCGGACCATCCCTTCGGTCGCGGGTGGGCTGGTCTTCCAGTCCGGCGCGCTGTCTGAGTTGCCCCAGCAGAAACTGAGATTCCTGCCTCTGTACTTCGCCGCATCGGGCACAGCGCCTGCCGCAACGCAGGAGTTCCTTCCGTGATGGTCCCTATCCTCGACGACCTGCACCTCGAATTTCTCGAGGGCGGCGTCAGGCGGATGATGCCTTGATTTTCCGACGAGAATGAACTCCGAGGGTCGACACCATGCTGGTCTGTGGCCAAGCGGTGGCGACAAGAACCGTAAGACGATTTACGTCGGAGGCCGCAGGATCCACGCCCAGGCCGTTTCGGTGGTCACGCCGGGCGGGATGGTCGACGGCAGGCCGCCCTGCGTGGCTGTCAGCAGCAGCGCGTGGGCCTGCGGGTACTCCCGGTGCGCCTCGGCCACTGGCGTCAGGCCAGGAAAATTATTCTTGAGAATATTAGGGGGAAGAGGACACGGCAGCGGAGAGACCAGCCTCGCTGTTTGGCGGCGAACGAACTGAACGAGTTGGTGAAAGGCTTTCTGGTTGGTACGACCGTTTGATCCGAAGCGATTGGTCACAGGAATGGTCACAATTGCACCCAGCCGGGCTTAATTAAACCATAACCCATTGTATTGCTAAGTAGCGGGGGCTGGATTTGAACCAGCGACCTTCGGGTTATGAGCCCGACGAGCTTCCGGACTGCTCCACCCCGCAGCCGACGATTCCGGATGGAGTCGCCAAATGCCGGGACAGTATGCCTGTCGGGGTTGGGCTTGTCAATAGGGGTTGCGCCTGACCAATCCCCTCATATCTCGGCGGGGCCGTCTGGGTCCGGTGATGGCATGGGCAGCCTTACGCAAGCCTTCGAATTTTCTCACAAACAGGTGATTTTTCATTTGACAAAACAGGG
>CAIZWN010000035.1 GCA_903936705.1 uncultured Myxococcales bacterium | reverse complement strand
GTCATTGGCATGTCAGCCGCGCGGTTTAGGGAGGTGGCCTGGCTGGCCGAGGCCGTTCCGAGCGGTTTGCAAACACGCCGTGATACCGGATGTTGTTGGAGTAAAACGCCGGCATCAGAGCAGCCAGTCGTTTCATGAAGTCGAGTGGCTGGATGATGATCTCGGACCTTCCGGTAGGCGTCGGCCAGGGACGGTACAGCTTGTACCGGACCAAGCCCTCCGGTGTCAGGGACAGCCTGTCCAGGGAATATGGCGCGCGCAGGCAATATCGTGCGCTTCACGGTCGACGGTTTCACCCGCGACCTCCTAATGCAGGTGCACCGCTTGGCCCCGATTGCGGGGGATCTGGGCGGCACGGGGGACGAATCGGGTGGCGAAGATGCTGTGGCGTCCGAGTCGGCGGGCCCGGACGGCGGCGGGCCCGCAGACGGTAGGTGTGGCGACGTGACCGAGGACAGGCTGGAGAACGATGCGACGGATGCGCCCGATGTCCCGCACCCACGGTCAAACAGGTGCAGCGCGGCGTTCTAGGCAGTTGAACGGGGGATGATTGTCAACCGGAATTCCGGACACATTGGAGACGGCACTCGGTTCAGACGTGGTTCGGTTCGCACAAACCAGCCTCGAGAGGATCACCCCAGAAATCGATGCTCGAAAAGTTGTGTGCGGTGGTATTCCAGATACTCCTGTGAGGGCGGCACAAAGTGGCTGTTCGGCCGGATCAAATCCCGACCGTTCAACGACGAAAGTTCTTGTTCGATCCGTTCCTCGGGCGCGTAGTGCTCTCTGGCCACGGGGGAAACCACGATTCGAAGGTCGTCATCTACCGTCGCAAAACCCCAATCGAAGGCTCGATCGTGGATCGCACAGAGGGCCAGGCCGTTCCGGTTGTCCAGACGTTGGTGTCCAGTGGACTCGGACCATGGACGGATGTGGCTGGCGATCAGCAAGTAACTGTTGCTATCCGGTAGACGCGAGCGCAACCCGCAGAAGGCACATGTGTGTTGGTAGTTCGCCATCACGCGAGACCGGAACAGTTCCTGGCCGCGTCGCTCTGCCCTCAACCGCATCACCTGGGTATTCGGTTCCGGCGAGCGCACGCCTTCCAGCATGTCTGCAGTTGCATCCCAACCTTCGCGCCAACGCGGCGACAGCGCATCCAGCATCGGTCGTGCCGGCGGGAAGACCGTCGCGATGACTTCCGCTGAAAGCGTCAGGTCGTCGTAGCAACTGCCGAATGTCCGTGCCGTCCAGCCATCCAAGTGGGATCCATGCGAAAGCCCTCGTGCACCGGCGGTAAACCTCGACCGGAGGTTCATCACCTTCGTTACAACGGATCCGTCGTTTCGGCCCAACGCGGACGCAAGCGCAGTGACAGCAGGATGCTGACGTCGCGTGCCGTCCCGCCCTATCTTGGTTCCGCCCATGCGGGAAGGGTCGCCAAAGACGCAAAGATACGCTGCCAAGATGGTTTCGGCGACTGTCCAGTCCTTTCCTGCACCGCCAGTCACTGCGTCACGTCGCGCCAGTTCTCTTGCGCCTTCGACAACACGCTCCTGCAATTCCATCGACAGCACGAAAAACTCCTGCTAACGGGCATTCTACTAGGTATCATCTTTCGTCATACATGCTGACAATATTGCTTATGTTCCGGATGAAGTCGGCTACCTAAACGTAGTTATTGATAGATTCTTTCACGCCAGCGCCATCTGCACCAACCCCGCCTCAACCTTCAAGAACTCGTCCTTCGCCAACCACAGTCGAGTCCCTTCCCCCAGCCGAAAATAGATCCCCCGCGCCGCCCCTAAGGTCCTTTCCAAGTGCGACTCCCATCGAATCTCGCTGGCAACCATATCCAGTTCCGCGGCCCTACCACGATTCCTCTCCATCCAGCTCCCCACGTGTGCAGGGGCGGCCAGGAAATCGCGCTTGGATCCGTTGCACCTGCGGTCGGCGACGACCAGATTGTGGATGCCGTTGTCGGGACGACGCGCCCACGGAATGAAGTGGTCAACCTCGGCGGCGGGTCCAAGGCGGGTGCCGCAGTAGAAGCATTGTCCGTGCTGCAGGTCCGTCAGTGGTTGGCGGACCGCTGCCAGGGCGGTGCGGTCGATCCCGAACAGGAAGGACTCCAGTTCGGATTCTGGAAGGCCGTTGAACCGGGCGACAATGCTGGCCCAGCCTCGGTAGATCAGGGGGCGCAGCAGTCCGTTCAGGCGGACCAGGTGGTCACCGACGCCGGGCTGGAACCGGATGAGGTTGTCGAAGTCGCCACCTTCGCCGCGCTGGTAACGGCGGACGTCGGTGTGGCGCTTCTCGATGCCCAGGTCCCAGGCGATTTCGTATACGAACGGATCTGCATGCCTGCCCACGACCTGAAGGCGTGGCAGAGGCATCAAAATCAAGGTCCACTCGACGTAGTTCAGCAACCGCCGATACCCGCCGGAATCGCCCACGCGGGCCCGGTCCAGTGTCACAGACGGGTCGGGCAGGTGCTCACGGAAAGTGCCGATATCTGCCAGGATTCGGGCCTGACGACCGCTGTTCTGGCGCAGGACTCGCGCCGCTGGGCCGCGGTCGAAGTTCTGGGTATGCGGCCAGTACAGTTCGATGACCTTCCCAGCCAGTTCGCGGGTCGTGACTGACTGCGGAGCCTGACCGTGGCGATCGGTCGCTTCCAGGCACAGGTCCATCAGGCCCAGCAGCACCGCGTACTTGTAGGTGGCCACGAACTGGCCCTGGTCCAGCAGGGACATCAGCCGTTCGGCAAATGCGATAAGGTCGTGTTCGGGCCGGGTGGACACGACACTACTCCCTGGCTTGTGGGACGTGGCCGGGACGCCGGTAGTTCCCGCGGGACGGGATCACGAACCGAACGCCTCCGCTGGGGTCGTCCACGTCGCCGTCGAAACGCGGGATCAGGTGCACGTGCAGGTGCATGACCGTCTGGCCTGCCGCCGCGCCCACGTTTATGCCGATGTTGTAGCCAGCCGGATGAAGTGTCGCGTCCAGTTCGGCCCGGACCTCGGCCAGCAGGGCGAACAAGGCGGCCTGCTCCTCGGGCGTTGCATCGAACCACGATGCGACATGGCGCAGGGGGACGATCAAGGTGTGCCCCGGATTGACGGGGAAGCCGTCGGTCACTGCGATTGCGAACTCATTCCGGGCCACGATGCGATCTGGGTCAGGCTGGCAGAAGGGGCATTGCATGGCGGGAGGATAGCATGGACCGACGTGATCGGCATGCTGCCCGCCGTCTGCTGCGAAGAGGTCGAAGCACTGCTCGAACTTCTCGACGCCGCCGCGGTCCGGCAGCAGCGGCGGCGAGGCGGTTGGCAGTTCGAGGTGCTTGAGGATCTTGTGAATGACGTCCGGGTTGGTAAGGAAGGCCAGCACGACCATGCCCGGTTGTCGATGAGGTTTCGTGGTTGATGTTGCCTTCACACCATTGTCATACCGAAAGTCTTTCGATACTATCCTTCGTTGTACGATGTCCAACGAGGTGCCACCATGGAGACAGTCACCGTTTCCCCAAAGTACCAAGTCGTGATCCCGAAGAGTGTCCGTGAGAAGTTGAAGATCGTTCCTGGGCAGCGAGTGCAAGCGATTGCCTACACCGACCGTATCGAGCTGATTCCATTGCGCTGCGCGAGAGACCTGCGCGGATTCGCGAAGGGGATCGACACGACGGTCCCGCGCGATGGGGACCGGGTATGAACGTGGTCGACTCCTCCGCGTGGCTGGAGTACTTCGCCGATGGACCGAACGCTGGCGTCTTTGCCAAGCCGATTGAAGATACTGCTCGACTGATCGTGCCGAGCATCACGATCCTTGAAGTCTGCAAGCGGTTCCTGCAGCAGCGTGGCGAGGCTGACGCCCTGAAAGTGGCCGGAGTAATGCAACTGGGGCGGGTTGTCGACCTGAATTCCGCGCTGGCGCTCGATGCTGCTGAGTTGGGATTCCGCGCCGGGCTTGCGCTCGCAGATTCAATCATCTACGCCACGGCCCAGGCCCATGACGCCACGCTCTGGACGCAGGACGACGATTTTGAGGGTATGCCCGGAGTCGAGTACCGCAAGCACCAGGCCAGGGCAAGGGGCTGACACAGTGGCGTGAGCGTGTAGGCAACATCAACCACGAAACCGCATCGACAACCAGGTATCCCCGGCCTCGATTCCGGCACGCAGGCCGTCGAAATCCTGGTCTTCGCGGTCTCATTCCTGGCAATCCCCGGCCTGACGTTTGCTTGCGGACGCAGTTGTGCATCAACCGGTGAATGGCTGGGGCGCAATGGGGCTGCTGTGGGTGGGGCTTGTTTCCCGGAGCGGCGTTCCGGGTCGAGCCCCCTGTCTGCCTCAAGTTGGCGTATCCGCCGCGCTGCTCATGGGAGGTGGCCTTGCGGGCCGGTGTCGTTGGGATGGGTCATGGCCAGTGCCAGCATGATCGGCATGCTGGCTGTCGCTTGCTTCGAAGAGGTCCAAGCACTGGTCGAATTCCTCGACGGCGCACCAGTCCGGCAGCAGCGGGCTGAATTACCTGGTGTTTCGCTTAACCTTGACGCCGACGCGGTGTGCAGCCACTGACAAATTTGCAGGCGCAGTAAGGCCGTTAGATGTTCGTGCTTTCAGTGGTGCGGGTGGCGGGGGACGAGGTGGTCCCGCCGCCCAGCAGGAAGATGAAACCACTCTCGCTGGCGGTGCCATTCAGGAGCCGACCCTCAGTCATCTGGATCCCTGCGTTCCACATGACCAGGTCTGGCGGCTCCGGAGCACCGCCGGAACAGTTGCCACCGCTGGAAGTGCAGATTTGTGCAGCCTTACCGGCGGAATCGGCGGTTCCGGCTCCGGCCAACATATACAGGAAGCCGTTACGCGCCAGAGCGCCGAAGCCACCTGCCGGGGCCGTTGGACTGTCCAGCTCGATGCCTGATCCCAACCGGCCGTCATCGTTACCAACGCCGTCGACCGTGTCCAACTTGAAGGCTGTCACCTTCGAGACTCCAACGGCTGTCGCCGAGAGCCCAGGGAACAGGTAGATCCAGGCATCGGTCGCAGGGACGATCGAGGCGAGTTCGTGATCCACGTAAGCCGCTGCGGTCTGCCAGCGGGCTACCGGCAGCACGCCGTCAGTCAGGGTAAAGCCCGAAAGGGACTGGCGGTTGGCCGCCGACTCGACGATCGTCGCCCGTTCGGCCGACGCCAGAACTGCGCCAGCCGACAGCCCGCCCAGGATCTGCAGGTAGGTCCGACCAGGCACGTTGGGGTCCGGGACAGCTACGACTGCCGCACCCTCCCGTGCGACCTGCAGGCTGCCGACCTGGTTCCAGGATCCCAGGGACCCCAGGGCCAGCGGAGCCGGGGCTGCGACGTCGATGTCGACCACGCCGGCATCGGTGAAAAATGGCGTACCCAAGCCAGCTGGAACCTCTGCCAACAACCGTTCCTCCCCTGCGGCGCTGTTCACATTCGACGTCCGGTAGATCCGGTAGGAACGAGCGTTTGACACAGCCTCCCAGAACAGCGTTAGCTGCACTTTCCGCCCTTCAATGGCCGGAATCAACAGCGTGACCGGCTCGCCGGCCAGGCCTTCGCCGTTCGGATTGGCAGGATCGGCCGCATCCAGGGTGGCCGAAACACGATAGATCCACCGACCGGCCCCAAGGCCGGCAAGATCGCTCAGGGCCAGATCCAACGTCGTGATCTGTGGCGCCTCCCGGGGGTCCAGCAGATACGCCCGCAGCACAGATGTTGTCTGTGTTGCACCCGTCCGTCCGCCGGGCAGATAGGTGAAGCGCCCGACCATAGCGGCCGTAATGAAGGATCGTGGTTCGGGCAACGAGTTGCGCTGCACGACCCACGGCTCGATCAAGCCGTATGGGTCTACACGAGCGGACTCAACACTGGAGAAGGCCTGCAGGGAAGCCCCCGCCAGGCCGTTGTCGCCACCTATGGCAAAGACGAATCGATCGATGGCGTTCATGCGCACGGCGGCCCCCGCCAGCGCCCGACGGCCGACGTTGAGCATGTTCGACGTCCGAAAATCATTTGGGGTGTTCGATGCGGGCGTCACCGAGAGTGCCGAGTAATCGGCCCATGTCGCGTCCTCGACGTTGGTGGCCCGAAGTACGCAGACCGCGTTGTTGGGTATACCCGCTGCCATGAAGTCCCAGACCGTACCCAACGTGGTGTTGTCGATGAACGTGACATCCGCATCCAGCGTACCGTTCAAGACATCACCCACGCTGTCGTACCAGCGGCACCGTGCGGCCACCGCCGCGTCGACCTCGAAGCCGGATCCCCGGATGGTCACGGATACATCGTTCTGGCTCGGAACCGAGCCAGGGGACAACTGGACGATCAGGGGGGGCGGGTCGGCCAGGATCTTGAATGCATCCGCCAGCACGCCGACGGTCCCATCGGGGTTCACGACGACGAGGTTGTAACTGTCCACCGGCATCCCGGTCGGGACGCTGCCAGATAGCCGGACCGTGTCCAGGAACGTCAGCGCCCGGATCTCCGTGGCGACCCCGCCAATCGAACGCGGGCTTAAGTAGACCCGTGGCGTGGAGCGGAAGTTGACCATCCCGATCGGCGCTGGCGACAACGAGGTCACCTCCACAGGGATGTGGGCCTCGCTCCAGCCGAAAGGCGGCAGGATGGCCGCCACAGATACAGTCGGCACTGCGGCCACAGTCAACCCACCGGCCAGGACGTTCGAGCAGATGGAATCGGTCAGCACGATGTCGTAAGTGCCTGCCATCAGGGCTCCGGCCGCGGCCAGCACCTGAACTCGGTCAGGCCGGGACTGGTTCGTGATAGGCAGCAAAACCCCTTGCCCACCTGCCGTCGGGACGGCCATGACGGACTGTACATTCCCGTTCACGCCCGAGGCGTAGACGGTGACCGTCAAGTCGATGCCGTTGTATAGGACCGGCGGGTCCGCGAAGAACACGAATGGCTGGGCGATCAGGTTCAGTGCCTTCAACAGCGGTGCGGCCTGGCACCCCGCGCCGTTTTCCACCGTCACGTCATGGAGACCAGGCGCAAAAGTGTCGTCCAGGGTGCCGACCACGTGCTGATCGTCCGTCCACTCGGTCTGGACCGGCAGGAATCCCGGCGCACCGCCGGAAGGACGGATGACGATCCACGCCCCCGGGACGAAGCCACTGCCGAGGTTCGCTGCCGTCACGGTGAACCTGCCACCGGAGGCGCAGGTCTGGAAGGGATCGACCCGGTCCAGCACCGGCGGAGTCGCCACGCTGAAGATCGCCTGGACAACGCACCCCTGGCTGACGGGCAACTCGATGCGGATGATGTATTCACCCACCGCCAGGTTCCCGGTCCCGTCCGGCAGGCGGATCTGCACGGCACCGCAAGCCTGCGCATCTACGAAGACCCCGTCCAACGGCACACAGTCCTGGAAACCGACCTCGACGGCTCCGGCAATACCATCCACGGTCACGACTGGTTCCTGCCCCTGGATGATGACGAACCCGTTCCCCTCGATCAAAATGGATTTCTGGGATGTCCCCTGGCACACCACCAACGGCGACACCGTTGTGACGGCCAGCGGTTCGCACCAGTCGTAGCGCGTGCAGTCCATCAGGCACCCGTCCGTGTTGTCCACGTTCCGATCGTCGCAGTCCTCGACCCCGGCCCGCACCACCCCGTCGCCGCAGAAGGGCAACGAGCAGTCGTTCCTGCAGGCGTCCGTGTCGACGCTGTTTCCGTCGTCGCACGGCTCCACCGCTACCCACGGGATCCCATCCCCGCACCTGGCGAAGCGGCAATCCGAAGTGCAGGCGTCACCAGGGAAGGTGTTTCCGTCGTCGCATTCCTCGCCGCCGCCCTGGATCTGACCATCCCCGCAGCGAGCGATCCGGCAGTCACCCAGGCACCCGTCGGTGTCAACGCTGTTCCCGTCGTCACAAGCCTCCCCGATCTGCGCGATGCCATCCCCGCACAAGGGCAGCGTGCAGTCGTTGCGGCAGGCATCGAGGTCGTCTGCGTTGCCGTCGTCGCACGCTTCCACGCCCTTGCGCAGGAAGCCGTCGCCGCATCGGGCGGCCAGACAGGATGACACGCAATCATCCGAGTCATCCCGATTCCCGTCGTCGCACTCCTCACCGGACTGAAGGATCAAGTCGCCACAGGCGGCCAAGGTGCAGTCGTTGCGGCAGGCGTCCGCGTCCACGGCGTTGCCGTCGTCGCATGCCTCGACGCCGGTCCGGACAAAGCCGTCGCCGCACGCTGCCAGGGTGCAGTCGTCCAGACAGGCATCAACATTGTCGCTATTCCCGTCGTCGCACGCTTCTACGCCGTCGTGCAGAAAACTGTCGCCGCAATGTGCGGATAGACAGGTGTTCAGGCAGGCATCAGTGTCGTCCCGGTTCCCGTCGTCACACGCCTCGCCGGACTGCACAAAGCCGTCGCCACAGGTGGGAAGGCGGCAGTCGTTGCGGCAGGCATCGGCGTCCATGTCGTTGCCATCGTCGCATGCCTCGACGCCGGTCCGGACAAAGCCGTCGCCGCACGCGGCCAAGGAGCAGTTGTCCAGACATCCGTCCGTATTGTCATGGTTCCCGTCATCGCACGTTTCCACGCCGTCGCGTAAAAAACTGTCGCCGCAATGAGCGGACATGCAGGTGTTCAGGCAGGCATCCGAGCCGTCCAGATTCCCGTCGTCGCACTCCTCGCCAGCCTGCAGGAAGCCGTCGCCGCAGGTGGGCAGGCGGCAATCGTTGCGGCATGAGTCCGAGTCGAGATCGTTGCCATCGTCGCACGCCTCGACGCCGATCCGGACAAAGCCGTCGCCGCAGGCTGCGATCGTGCAGTCGTCCAGACAGACGTCCGTGTTGTCGCGGTTGCCGTCATCACACGCTTCCACGCCGTCAAGCATGAAACCGTCGCCGCATCGGGCGGACTGGCATGTGTTCAGACAGGCGTCCGTGTCGTCCAGATTCCCGTCATCACACGCCTCGCCGGACTGCACCACGCCATCACCGCAGATGGGCAGGCGACAGTTGTTGCGGCATGAGTCCGAGTCGAGATCGTTGCCATCGTCGCACGCCTCGACGCCGATCCGGACAAAGCCGTCGCCGCACCTGGATGCCGCGCAACTTACGCATGCATCCCCGTCTTCCTCGTTGCCATCGTCGCAGGCCTCCTCGCCCTGGAGGATCCCGTCGCCGCAGCGGGGCAGACGGCAGAGGTTCGTACACATGTCGTAATCGATACCGTTGCCGTCGTCGCACTCCTCGCCGGACTGAACAATCCGGTCGCCACAGGCGCGTACGGTGCAGATGTTCGTACAGGCATCATTATCGATATCGTTACCATCGTCGCAGGCTTCTGTTCCCTCGGCCTTTCCATCCCCACAGGAGGGATTGTCATCCCTGCAGGAGGCCACCGCGACCACAGATCCCAGGACGCACAGGATGACGGCCAATCGCCTCATGTCAGCCTCCCTTCTGGATGGGCCGGAGCGGAAGGATGTCCTCCCGCCCCGGCAGATCCCTTGTTCTCAACGTGCAAGTGCGGAGAAATCGACGATTTCTCGGTCCGAGAAATCGTGCTCGCAGACGTACCCGCGAAGGCTAGTACAGTCATCGTCATACCAGCGTGCAGCAGAGTACATGGCGCAGTCGACCCTGCCGCCGGACACACCGTCTGGTTGTGTGGCAGCCCAGTTGATGAAAGCAGGGGCCAGGAACAGGCCGGGCCCCTCGTACCAAACGAAGGTCCCCTCGCTCCACTGATCAGTCAGGCCGATCCAGGTACCGGTCGCAACGCCTGACAGCAGGGTCTCCAGAAGGGCCTCTTCGCCTGCGTCCGCCACCGAGACCAGGTGAGCCCCAAGGACGGCACAAGCGTCCGCCGCGGCGGCCCAGGACAGGAGGGTGTGGAAGTACGCATAGCAGGACCCTTCGGCCGGCAGGTTCTCCTCGCCTGCCCAGCACTCTCGCGTACAATCGGATCCGCACCAGTCGCCGGCAACACGATTGCCGTCGTCGCACTCCTCGGCGTTAGCCTGTACGTAGCCGTCACCACAACGAGCCGCCAGGCAGGTATTCAGGCAGGCGTCCCCATTGTCCAGATTGCCGTCGTCGCAAGCTTCAAAGCCCGCGCGCACGACGCCGTCGCCGCACGAGGGCAGTGCGCAGGCGTTGGTGCAGTCGTCTCCAGCTTCGCCGTTGCCATCGTCGCAGGCCTCGACACCCGTCCGTACGAAGCCGTCGCCGCAGGAAGCCAAGGTGCAGTCGTTGATGCAGGCATCAGCATTGGACCGGTTGCCGTCATCGCAAGCCTCGATGCCTTCGCGCGAGACGCCGTCGCCGCAATGGGACGCGAGGCAGGTGTTCAGGCAGGCGTCGGTATTGTCGCGGTTGCCGTCGTCACAAGCCTCGCCGGACTGCACGACCTCGTCACCGCAGGAGGCCAGCGCACAGACGTTCGTGCAGGCGTCCTCGTCAACATCGTTGCCATCGTCACACGCCTCGACGCCAGTCCGCACAAAGCCGTCACCGCAGGAAGCCAAGGTGCAGTCGTTCAGGCAGGCGTCGGCATTGTCGCGATTGCCGTCGTCGCAAGCCTCGATGCCATCCTGCAGGACGCCGTCACCGCAGCGGGCCGCCAGACAGGTGGTCAGACAGGCGTCGACGTCGTCGCGATTGCCATCGTCGCAGGCCTCGCCGGACTGCACGACGCCGTCCCCGCACGAGGGAAGCGCACAGACACTCGTGCACGCGTCCGTGTCCACGTCGTTGCCGTCGTCACACGTCTCCACACCGGTCCGCACAAAGCCGTCGCCACAGGAAGCCAAGGTGCAGTCATTGAGGCAGGCATCAGCATTGGACCGGTTGCCGTCATCGCAAGCCTCGATGCCGTCGCGCAACACGCCGTCGCCACAGAGGGCCGCCAGGCAGGTATTCAGGCAGGCATCCGCATTGTCGTGGTTGCCGTCGTCGCAAGCCTCGCCGGACTGCACGACGCCGTCCCCGCACGAGGGAAGCGCACAGACACTCGTGCATGCGTCCACGTCCACGTCGTTGCCGTCGTCGCAAGCCTCGACACCAGTCCGCACAAAGCCGTCGCCGCAGGAAGCCAAGGTGCAGTCGTTCAGGCACGCGTCAGCGTTGTCACGATTGCCGTCGTCACACGCGTCGACGCCGTCCTGCAGGAGGCCGTCACCACAGTGGGCCGCCAGACAGGTGGTCAGGCAGGCATCCGTATTGTCGCGGTTGCCGTCATCGCAGGCCTCGCCGGACTGCACGACACCGTCCCCGCATGAGGGTAACGCACAGGTACTCGTGCAAGCGTCCCGGTCCACGTCGTTGCTGTCGTCGCAGGCCTCGACGCCAGCATGGAGGTAGCCGTCGCCGCACCTGGCCTGCGCGCAGGCAGCACAGCCGTCAGATTCGTCGGCATTACCGTCGTCGCAAGCCTCCTCGGCCTGAAGGATGCCATCGCCGCAGCGAGGCAGGCGACAGTCGTTTGTACAACCATCGAAATCGATCCTGTTCCCGTCGTCGCACTCCTCGCCGGCCTGAACAATCAAGTCGCCACAGGCACGTACGGTGCAGGCATTCGAACAGTCATCGTTATCGACCAAGTTGCCATCGTCGCAAGCCTCCTCCCCCTCGGCCTTTCCATCGCCGCACTTCGGCGGATCGCCCCCGCACGCCAGGAAGATCAACGAAACGGCCATGCCCAGCGCCCACGACATCGGAAACATTCTCGAACGATTCATGGTTTCCTCCCATACGATCCAGGCGCACGCGGCACCGGGATCTCCAAAAAACCATCGCAACACATCAGAACTTGACCTTGGGTCCGAACGGAGCTACCGGACTGCAATAACGCAAGCCTTGTGCCGTGGGGGGGGAGTGGCTGATGAAGTCACGATTGCGAGGGAACCGTATGGCAGAATTTCGCAGGCGGGTAGCCTACATGGTCGCAAGAACTCGACAAAAACATCGAGGTAACGCGCACTCATCGAGCGACCAGCGCCGTCCGCGTTTCAGCACCTGCAACACGAATCTGTATCCAAACGGAGACGGGTCTGTGTCAAAATGGAGACAGTCGCCGCGAACCACGGTTGAGTGGACAGGCAACATCAACCACGAAACCGCACCGACAACCGGGTATCCCAGGCCCCGATTCCTGCACCCATGCCGACGAAATCCTGGTCTTCGCGGTCTCATTCCTGGCAATCCCCGGCCTGACGTTTGCTTCGAAGAGGTCCATGCACTAATCGAACTACTCGACGGTGCAGCGGTCCGGCAGCAGCGGCGGCGAGGCGGTTGGCAGTTCGAGGTGCTTGAGGATCTTGTAAATGACGTCCGGGTCGGTAAGGAAGGCCAGCACGACCATCGGGACGTGGCATTTGGGGCAAGACAGACCGCAGCGTCATCGCTGGAATTCGTACCCCTGCACCACGAACTTGATGGGCCCTGGGGCAAGCTGGGTGGCAAGGAAGGACCCGCCTGCCGGAAGCGGGACCATGAAAGTCGGCATGGCATCGGCTAGATCTTCGTCGAAGTCTTGGGAAGGATTAAGGAACCATGCAATCAAGCTGGCGCGTTCAGGCAGTTCGATCCTTGCAGTCTGGGGCAGGGACTGGGCCAGCCAGAAACCGTCTTCACCCGAACACGTCACTTTGCGTTCCAGGGATCGGCAAACCTGCCTGCCGGGACGCCCCCCGACCGTGGACCCGGAATCCATCAGCCACAAGACGTCGCTGGAAGGCAGGTAGTACATGGCCTGACGGAACTTGAGACCCCCGCTGCGGATTGCAACGACGACTGTTTCGGGGGCGCCTCCTGAAAGGCGGTCGACCGCGGCAAGCGATGCGGCAACCGTTGCCTCCTCGCTGTCTACGGACGGCAGCGAGAATACTGCGGTGCCCCCCACCCAAGCCGGAGGTGCCACGAACAATGCAATCTGGCATGCCGCGACGGCGCCCACGGCCAGCGCCGTCAGTCGGCGGTTTTTACCAAACGATTCCACAATCAGCGCGCCGCAGCCGGTGGCGACAGCGGGCAGCAGGATTAGTGCGTACCCTGCCTTCATGAAGAATGTCAGCAGAAACCATGCGAGGGCTGGGACAATCCAGATCAGATAGAACGTGCCGTTCCCAATCGCCCGGACAGCCCTGGACCTGCCAATTATAAGCGTGGCAACTGCCGCGGGAAGTGCGACCGAGCCCACGGCGACAAGGCTGAACATGAGGAGTTCCAGGCTTTTCGAAGCAGCCTCCCCGCCCAGCAGCGGCGAGAATCCGCGGGCGGCCATGCCCAGGTGCAGCCCTTTGTTCAGATCCAGAAATCGGCCCAGACCACCTGCGGATGCCACCAGGGGGATCAGCCATGACAACAGCCCTGCCGCCGTTGCGGCAATTGCCGTGACCATCAATCTTGCGGCGTGCGGCAGGCCTCGGCCACGGGCCGATGCCAGTAGACTCCATAGAACCAGCGGTCCGATAAGGATGGGAACGGTTGGTCTGAACGCCCCCGAGAGTCCCCATGCAAGGCCAAGCGCGGCGACCGCACCGTGCGTCGATGAAAGCCTACTGCGCATTGCGATCGAGGCCAGCAAAACGGCCGCCAAAACCTCCGAACAGTACGATTCGCCCGACATGGCGTAGTACCCAAGAACAGGGTTGGTGGCGAGGATCAAGGCTGACGCCAGACCGGCAGCAGGACCGTTCAGGCGGCGTGCGAACCATCCGGTGGCGAAAATGGCCAGCGCGGCAGCCAGGATGCTGGCCACCTGTATCGCGCGGTCGGTCGGCATTCCCGTTGCGGCCAGAACTGCCCCCAGTCCGACGTGAGCAAGGTAACCCGGTGGATGGGGCTGATGCAGCCCAAGGTCGAAATGTTCCAGCGCAAGGGCGAACTGGACGGCATCCCAGGATGCCAGGTGCGCCGGCAAAGCGGTGTACCAGCAGATGGCAGCAATAATCGCAACGATCATGACGGGACCCAACGTGGTCAATTGGCCGTGGTCGCCATTGAATTCAGCACCGACACCCTTGGCTTGACCCCACATCCTGCGCACTCCGCCATTCGGAATCGATTCTACGCCGACGCCCATGCATGCGAAATTGCCTGTTCCTTCCTGGTGTTCATGGCGCTGGTGGCTGCTGAACGCACAACAGGTCCATCGAACCACTTGCTACCAGTTTCCATCGGGCAAGGTCGCCGGGTTCTGACCGCAGGTACAACAGGTCGTGCAGCACGTGGGGCCAGTCCAGGATGCAGTCCACCCCCTCTTCCAGCGCGTATGCCATGACCCGGCCTTCGCGCAGTGCCGCTCCGGCCTGATGGTTCACTACTCCGTCAAGGTTGACCACTGTGTGTCGTGAGGCGTAGGCAAGGGTACCCGACTGGAACGCACCAAGGCGGGCGCCTTCTGGAAGCAGTTGATCCGCCATCTCGGCCATTTCCCAATAGGGGGCCGTCGGGTTCTTCACATCGGACTGGGCCTCGCGTCCGCCGAAGGCGAAGGCCAGGACCAGCGTTCCAACCAGTGCAGCCGCAAGTCGCGCCTGATTGGCCGATCCCTGATGCAGCTGCAGCGCGTCGAACCCGCGCTGGATGGGAATCGCCGAGTACATCAGCCACAGCAGCATCATGGGGGTGTAGTAGCGCTGGAACCACCAGGACCCGAAGACCAACAGTGTGTATGCGGTCACATATCCAAGCGAGGCCAACAGCACGATGGGCCCGACCGTTCTGGAGGCCGGCGTTCCCTGGGCAGGATCCCTGCGGCGACGGTGCAGTCGCCATGCAATCCACGCGGCAGTCATCCCTGCCCCGACCAAGGCAAGGCCCCGAATGCCCCATGGAAGGACCCCGCTTTCACGCAGGCCAGTTGTGATCACTGTTACCGGCCAAAGAGTCGGTCGGGTCAAGGTTTCGCGGGCGGTAGCCAGAACCTGGGCCACGTAGAATTCGGACGTGGGCGACTTCAGGTCCACGTGGACAGTGTCGGGCTTGCCTGGTCTGGTGCCATAGGCCAGGGCGATGTTGCGGGTTGCCCCGCCGCTCTCGGGCAGCCACCCTCCGGTCTGGTGATGGACGAACGCGAACCAGGGGGCAACCACAAGAAGACCGGTAGTTGTCGCCAGGGCAATCGATCGCAACGACGACCACCGAATCGAAGGTGTCGGACGGCGCATGGCCATGAAGATCCAGTGGACTCCTAGAATGGCAGCTGGCAACCCCAGGTCCAGCCTGCACAAAATCATTCCGCCGTAGATCGCCCCGACCAGGACGGCCCTTTTCGGCGTCAGCCGACCTTGTGTCGGCACCACCCATTTCAGGTGTGCCCAGAAACCTATGATCAGCCCCAGACATGCCAGCCCGGTCTCAAGGCCGTTGATGCTTTCGGTAACGAAGGGAGGCATGACGCTCCAGCCCAGGAGGGCGAACATTGCGCCCTCCTTGCCCGAGACCAGTTTTGCCAGCCGGAACAGGACCAGCCCGGTCACGATGGCCAGAAGGACCTGCAAGTACATTGCCAAAGCCACTGGCAGGTAGAGGTCATCTCCAGTCACGGCGCTGACCCCGACGACCACAGCCATCCAGGCCGGGTGGAAGCCGGCAGTCGCATGCAGCCCGTCATGCGTTGCACCAAGTCCAGCCAGCATGTTCCGGGCGATGCCGAAGTAGTAGTAGGTGTCGTCCACGGCCGGCCCGTCGCGGGCCACTGACGTCACATCCAGCCCCAGGTGGCCAAATCGCAGAACTGCCCCCAGGCCAAGGACTGCAATCACCAGGACAATATTGGCGCACAGGGCTCGCCGCATTCCGGGGGAGTAGCACACGCGAACGGTGCGGGCAAGCGCGACCTGACATCGCGACCCGACATCCGAAATACCACCCACCTCCTTTTCCGGACCAGGCCCGTGTGCTACACAGAACATCGCGAAGAAACAGGCCGGGGGCCTCAGTGGACGTGACCGGGCGACGCACCAAGGCGCTATTATTGGGAATGGGCCTGCTGGCTGCGGTCGCCGCGGCTGCGGCGATCTGGTCTATTCCGCGGGGCTGGCGCGAATTCGCTTACATCTGGTACGACTTTTTCGACTACGCGCCGCGCTTTCGCACTGCCCTGTTTGCGCCGATGTGCGGCTTCACTCCCGAACAGCTGTCGAGCCATGTTGCGAGATTGGTCCTGCTGGGCCCCGCGTGCGTTCTGATCGGGTTGGCCATTGGCGGTCGGGCTGCGCGATGGAAGCCTCCGGCCTGGATGGGTCCTGCCGCGATCGTGACGGGGGCGACCCTTGTTCTTCTGGCCGCGGTGCTGGTCATGCGCGGGATTCCTTTGCAGGATGACGAGGCAACGTACCTTTTCCAGGGACGCATCTTCGCCGACGGCAATTTGCTTGCTCCGTCCGTTCCTGGGATCGCCCGATTCCAGGAGGCGTTCACTATCTTCACGGACGAAGGCACCACGGGTAAGTACCTGTTCGGCGAACCGCTGTTGCTGGCCTTCGGCATCCTCGTGGGCTTTCCATTGCTGTTGCACGTCGTGCTGGCGGCGGCGACCGTGGCGTTCGTTCGGCTGGCGTCTCGCAGGGAATCATCGGACGCATTCGCCAATGGTGCGGCCATGCTGCTGGCGGTCAGCCCTGGTTTTGTGATGACCACCGCGTGCCCGTTGAGCCAGGCCCCAGCCCTGGCCGCGGTGGCCGCTGCAGTTTGGGCCGTGGGACGGGGAAAGTGGATGGGTGGCCTGTGGGCCGGCCTGGCCGTCGGTCTTGCCATGGCTTCAAGACCGCAGGTTGCGCTGCCGGCCGGGGTGGTGATCGGGGCAATGGCGCTGTGGTCGGACCGACGTGCACTGGGTGGGATGATCATTGGGATTCTTCCATCGGCTGTCGCGATTCTTGCCTACAACGCCGCCGTCACGGGTGACCCGTTGGTACTGCCCTGGGCACTTGCAGGCAGCGAGCAGTTCGGGTTCGGACCCGAGGTCGCCCCGGGGATCTCCCATACCGTCGGAGACGGCCTGCTGGCGGCAGTATTCGCAGCGGTAAGACTGAACGGCTGGGCGCTTGGTTGGCCCGTCTCGCTGGCCGCGCCGATTGCGTGGCTGGCTTGCGGGATGCCCAGGCGCAAGGCTGTAGCCCCTTGGGCGTGGATCGCTGTTGCGACGTTCGTGTTCCACATGGGCTACTACTCGATCGGGACCAGCGACACCGGCGCGATATACCACCATGCGGCTATACCGTTCTTTGCGCTGTCGGCGGCGGCGGTCGTCGAGAAGCTTGCCGCGACGCGCTGGAGGGGCATGGCGGCAGGCATCCTAGTTTCGATGGTGCTGTTCGGGACCGTGTCATTCTTCATCGAGCATTCCGCACGGCTGGTGCGGCTGACCGACCGCATAGCGGCTGCGGCCCCGGCCACGCCTCACGATCGTCCTACGCTGGTGCTGCAGGAACGCTTTCCTGCCGGGAGACCCACGGCTGGCTGGGTGTGGGGCATCCCGTTCAGGCCTCGTTCTCCATACGATTCGGTCGTCAGGTTTCCGCGTGCCTCGGGGCCTTCGGTTGCCCACCTGCGCACCGTTTGGATCGGTCGCGAATGCTTGTACCAGTGGTTCGACTACGAAAGCAGGGCGGCGCGCGAGGTTCCCTGCGACGAGATGGGGCCGATTGTGGCGCGGGTCGCAGCTTCCCAGCGAGCTGACGACTATCCATCGCCGGACGACCTGGACGGGCGCAAGCAGGTCGAGGGGTGGCAATACGCATTCCCCTGGATGCCGCTGGTCGGTTGGGCCAACCACATGTAGTGAAACGAGGGCTACCATCCCTGCACGACAATCCGGTCCAGGTCCGGTACCCTGGACGTCCTGATTCGGGAGGCATTGCATGCGAACGCTGAAGGACAAGACGATCGTCATCACTGGTGGCAGCCGTGGAATCGGTGAGGCCATTGCCCTGCGGGCGGCCCGTGATGGCGCCAATGTGGCGCTGCTGGCCAAGACGCTGGAACCGCACCCGTCGCTTCCCGGGACGCTTCTCACGGCGGCCGATGCGGTCGAAAAGGCTGGAGGGAAGGCGCTGCCGCTGCAGGTCGACGTCCGTTTCGAGGACCAGATTCGTGCTGCAATCGATCAGACGGTTCAGGTTTTTGGCGGAATCGACATACTGGTGAATAACGCCAGTGCCATCTTCCTGGCGCGCACCGAGGATACCCCCGTGAAGCGTTGGGATCTGATGAATCAGGTCAACGCACGCGCCACGTTCCTGATGACCCAGGCGTGCCTGCCGCACCTGCGGCACAGCAGTAATCCGCACGTTCTGGTGATGTCCCCGCCGCCGCGCCTTGAACCTGCCTGGTTTGGGGCGCACTTGCCATACACGTTGTCGAAGTACGCCATGAGCCTGTGTGTACTGGGCTGGGCCGAGGAGTTTCGTCACGAGGGCATTGGGGTGAACGCGCTGTGGCCCCGTTGGTCGGTCGCGACTGCTGCCGTCAGGAACGTGCTGGGGGGTGACGAATCGTTGAAACAGTCATGCCTGCCAACGATCATGGCAGATGCGGCATGGTCGATCGTGACGCGCAAGTCCCGGGAATGCACAGGTAATTTCTTCATCGATGACGATGTCCTGATGGCCGAGGGAGAGACTGACTTTGCCAAGTACGCAGTCGAGCCCGGGAATGCCCTGCTGGAAGATCTGTTCGTCTAGCATCCGTTTTCGGTTCGGGCGTGGATGTCGATTCGACTGTCGTCAACGCAACAATAAGTTTCCTTCGGCTGGACTGGCTGCGCAGCGAAAGCCGAAGTGGTGGAATTCTGGCTGGTTAGCTGGTACGTGTGGACGACGGTAGACCGCGGTGTTGTATTCGGCGGGCCAGTACCACGAGCCACCGCGAACTACGCGCTTGAAGTGCCCGGGGCAGGTTTCGCGGCCATCGCACGGTCCCTTCGGGTCGATTCCTGCGCACGCCGTTTTGCACGAGGCCCAGGAGTCCGAGTACCAGTCGGCCGTCCACTCCCACGAGTTGCCGATCATGTCGTACAGGCCATAGAGACCGGGAGGGCGCGAGCCGACCTCCAGGGGGCGGCCTTTTTCGGGATGGCTGCCGCGTTGCTTCAGGACGCCGCACGACCGGCCTGATGCGTCCATGTAAACTGCGCGGGTGCAGTTGATAGGCTCGTTTCCCCAGGAATACAGCCGTCCGTCCGTACCGCGTGCTGCCTTTTCCCATTCGGCTTCGGTGGGCAGGTGCTTGCCGTTGACGCGACAGTAGGTGACGGCGTCGAACCAGGACACGCCCGTAATTGGCTGGCGTGGACGGTCGTAGTCAACGTAGCGTGGGCCGGCTTCGGGGCATTTTCCGGCCTTCATGCAGGCCCGGTACTCGGCAACCGTGACTTCGTTCAGGTCCATCAGAAACGTCTGTACGAAGATGGTCGAGGCCGGGCTGGCGTGAATCGGGCCGGTGTCGGACCCCCGCAGAAAGGGGCCTCCAGGGATGCACGCCATGCCAGCAGGAACCGGGCCGCATGGGAGAATTGCGGGGGCGTCGGGGAAGCTGACTGTCGTTGTGGCTGTCGCTGTGGCTGACGAGCTGGCTGGTCCCTGGGCATGCGCGCTGGCCGAAACAGCAAGGAAGACCGCCACCAAGGCCGCAGACGCCCCAGCGTTCCTCATTCCGGCCTCCCGGCATTTGCGTCCGAGGAACCAGCGCTTGTCCCGTTCCCGGTGCCCTTGCCGTTAGAAGGGCGAAAGCGCGTCGCGAAACGCTGCGCCTGGACCAGCGCCACCAGCACCGCCAGCCCCAGCAGCGCCCACGGTCCGCCCGACAGCATCCCTGTGACCAGAACAAGACCACCGATCAGCAGGAACAGCGCAGGGGTCAGAGGGTACCCGGGAGTGCGGACCGGCGGCACCAGGCCCATCCGTCGCCTGAACACGAAAATCGTGGCCACGGTAACGCAGGACAGCAGGATCATCACTGCCCCGGTCACCGTGACCAGGAACGAGAACGAGCCGGTCAGCACAAGGACCGCCGACAGTGCCGCCTGGGCCAGCAGCGCCATTACCGGCGTGTCCCGTCGCGGGTGCAGTTCCGCCAGGCGAGGCCACAGGTACCCGTCCGCGCCAACGGCCATCGCAATACGCGATCCGGCCATCACCGTGGCATTAAGGCCTGCCAGAATCACCATCACCATCACCACAGCGAACGCGTCGGCGCCGCGCTCGCCCAGAAGGTGGCGCGCAGTCGCGACCCCTGCGTTGGACACGGTCCCGATGCCAGACAGCCCCAGAACCGCCAGGAAGGCTGCGTTCAGCAGAAGGTACAGGATCACGGTCAGGCCGACCGCCGACAGGATTGCGGCCGGGATCGTGCGGCCAGGTGCCTTTACTTCGCCGCCCACGTAAGTCAGCACGTTCCAGCCCGAGAAGGTGAAGAAGATCGCGCATGAGGCGGACGCAAGTGACGCAAGTGACAGCCCCGAAGATCCGGGGATCAACGCTGAAGCGACCTGCGGCTGGGACGCTGCCACCGCCGGCAGGCCATCGGCCGCGCCAGTCAGCCCCTCGACCATCGCCCACAGCGCCATCAGCAGGAACAGGGCTATCGGTGTCCATGCCAGGACAAGCTGGGCGCGACCTGTTCCGTGCACTCCTCGCATGTTCAGCAGGGTCACGAATGCCACCGCGCCCAGGGCCACCAGCTCGCGGCCTGCCAGTGACCATGTGCCGACGGTCAACAGCGGCGTCGCCAGGCCAGCGCCGAACGAAGTTGCTTCAAGGGTGAAGGCTGCGCCCACGGCCAGTGCTGCGATGGACCCCGGGAACGACCCCAGGACCGACAGCAGCCCCCACGCAACGGCTACCGGCCTTCCGAACGCTCGATCCAGAAAGACGTAATCGCCTCCAGCCCTTGGGAACAGCGCTCCAAGTTCGGCGAAGACCTGTGCCCCTGCCGCCGCCATCAGTCCGCCAACGACCCATAGGGAAAAATATGCGACGACGTCCGGGACAGACCGGGCGACCTCTCCCGGGGTCAGGAAGATGCCAACCCCGACTGTGTTGCCGAGGATCAGAGCCAGCGACGCGCCAAATCCCAGGCGACGGCGTGGGGAGATTCCGCACGATGAGGCGCTAACGGCCACGCCCGACGTCCCGGCCGCAAGCGTCCCGGAATCAGTGCCGGATGCCGGTTCGTGAACATCGCTCACTGTGTCCCCTTGGGCTTCGAGGACTTGCGACGTGCCGAAGGCAAGGCTTCCAGTGTTGCAAAGCCGGCGATGTCCTTGCTGTTCTTGCGGCGCAGCATCAGGGCCGCGAACGAGCAGAAACCATCCTCCTGCATCCACGCCAGGAAGCTGGTCCCTGGCTGCACCACATATGTGTACAGACCGTCGGGTGATGGCAGCCCGCCATGCCAGCCGCCCCCAGTCCGCAGAACAACGCTGCGGTCGTCGAACGGCAGCGAACGCATGTTTGCCTTGTAGTCGGTCGTGAACTCGAAGTATTTCTCGGCGTTGGACAGGTAAAGGACACGCATAGGGATACCGGCGTCCGACAGCGCCTTTCCAACTCCACGCACAGCCTTCGACCCAGTCAGGTCGCCTCGGATGGCGAACACCCGGCCGGTACGAAAGAGGTCTACGAGGTGGCGATACTGCTGGGGGTCGGACAGGAAGGTAGCCACCCCGGCCTCGCGATACGCCTTGATCAGCGCGTGCAGGCGCCAGTCAACCAGGTTTCGGGACATTCGGAAGGCCTTCAATACACGCTTGCGGTCAGCCTCGCTCGGGTGTGCGGCCTCCAGCCAGCCTTCAACCACAATGGACTGTTCCTTGGACCATGCAGAAACAAACGAACGTGCATCCGGAGAGTGCAGGAAGATCTCGCGATACGTCGCGTGAAGATCCACGACCACCTGGTCGAAGTCCAGCAGAACAAGAATTTCCGATCGCGCCCAGCCGGCCATCAGGTAGTTGGGGTCGGTGCCGACGCCCATCAGGGCGCCCCCGCGGTCCTTCGCTGCGTCATGGAACAGCCAGTGGGCCTTTTCGTCGGATACGACAAAGTGCGAGTCAGCGGATAGCTGCTTTGGCAGCGGGTCGAACGGCACCGCCCTGATCGCGTCGGCAAGGGATGACGGGCACTGGGGCAGCCCTTCAGCAGGGGCCTCCTCAGCGTGCGCCGTTGTCGGCAATAGAATGGCAAAAACGACGACAATCGAGGCGGCAGTCGTCGAATGGAACCCGGCGCGGCGCATGGAAACCCCCGTTCCGACGGGCGGATTCTAGTCCTGCGCGGCTCGGACGGTCAAATTAGGGTCCACCTGCAGTCTGCACTTACGTCCTTTTCTTCCGCGCGCCGGGTCGCTACCCTGTTCACGACCAGTAGGTCGGAGGCCCGTTGTGCGAGATGTCCGTCTGCTTGTCTTCGTGCTCTGGGTGCTGGTGATTGGAGCCGCGTTTTCTTGCGGTGGGGGAGGGTCCTCCACTGCGGACGCGCCTGGGCCCGGCGCGGATGTCGCTGACTTCGGGTCGTTACCTGACGTGCTGCCGGAGGTGCCGCCTGACGCGCCGCCCGAGGTGCTGTCCGAGGTACCCCTTGAGGTACCCATTGTTGATCCGGGCGAGGACCTGTTTGTGACCGACGGCGGCGTCGACGAACCTGCGTCCCCCGACGCCCTGGACGTGCCGGCAATAGATCCTGGGCGCGACTACTCCGATGTCTTCGAGGACAGCGGCCCGCCCGTCCCGTCCTTCAACATCGTGAAGGACGGTGTCAGCCTGCACGTAATAGTGGTCGCCGACGACGCCAGCCCTTCGGAAAGGAACGCGGCCACCGAGATGCAGGCGCTGTTTCTGGAGGCTACAGGTCTGACGCTCCCGATCGTCGCCGCACCGGAAACGATGAACCAGCCGCGCATAGTTGTCGGCCAGGGTGCCGCAGCAAAGGATCTGGGCGTGGATCCGGCTGCAGCCGACATCGGCGAGCAGGGATACGTAATGCGCGCTATTCCGCCACACGTCGTCATCGCCGGTACCCCAGGTGCCGGAACAATGTACGGCGTTCACCGGTTCGTCGAGGAGGCATTGAAGGTTCGCTGGACCGCCCCTGGTGTGACGATTGTGCCGAAGGTTGCAAACGTCGTATTCCCGGATGCAGCGGACCGCACGGTCCAGCCTGCATTCAACTGGCGTTCGACTCGATACACATGGCCAGGCGGGGATCACGGATTCAGGGTCCACCAGGGGGAAAACGATGGCGGCGATGGGCCGGATGCCGTATGGGGCCTCGAACACGGCAACGATGGGCAGGCGCACAGCTACTTCACATTCATTTCGCCCGACGAGTTCTTCGACACGCACCCCGAATACTTCAGCGAGATCGGGGGCGTCCGGATTCGCGAGGAGACCCAGTTGTGCCTGACCAACCCGGACGTCATGGAAATCGTCTACGAACGGATGCTGGCCCGTATGGAGTCTATGCCGCACGTTCGTCAGCACAACTTCAGCCAGCAGGACCGGTACAACGTGTGCGAGTGCGACAAGTGCAAGGCGATGAACAAGTTGTACGGCACCGACGGAGGCACCCAGTTCTGGTTCGTCAGCGAACTGGCCAGGCGCACCAGCGCGGTTTATCCGGACAAGCAGATCGGCACGTTGGCCTACATGTACACCGAGGAGCCTCCCGTCGGCCTGGAGATCCACCCGAACGTGGCGATCTGGCTGTGCCACATGTACCCGTCGTGCGACAGCCATCCGATTCGTACATGCGACAAGAACGCCGACTACAAGCGCCGTGCGCTGGCGTGGAGCGTTCTGACGAACCACCTGTACATCTGGCACTACATCGTGGACTTCATGCACTACTACGCGCCCTTCCCGAACTTTTTCGCACTTGCCGACAACCTGCGCTTCTATCGTGAAATCGGGGTCGAGGGCATGTTCCTGCAGGGCATGAGTCAGGGTGGTGGCGGCGAGTTCAGCCTGCTGCGGCCGTGGTTCGGCATGAAGTTGTTGTGGAACCCATCGCAGGATCCGGACCGCCTGATTCGCCGTTTTCTGGAGGACTATTATGGCGCGGCGTGGGGGCCAATCTACGACTGGATCCGCCTGTTGCAGGACAAGGTGGACAAGGAAAACATCCACATGCACCTGTACACGAACCCGGCCCAGGGTTACCTGACCGAGGACGTAGTCGTGACCGGCGAGGCCTTGTTCGCCGAGGCAGTCAAGATGGTTGCCGACGACCCGGTGCTGCTGGACCGTGTGCAGGTGGCCGCGATGCCGCTGGCTTATGCCCGCTTCTACCCGCGAAACGGCTATCGCATCGAGGACGGTTGGCTGCGCTGGAATCCCGGCCAGGCTGCATTCGACGAGGTGCTGGCGTTCATCGATATGTTGAACGCGCATGGGTTCAGGTCGATTCGCGAGGCTCAGGGCAGCCCCGACACCATGACTTTGCTGTACGTCATCCTGGGCGTGGACCAGCAGGTCAGGACGATCCGGAACGCCGGGCTGGAAGTGGACGTAGTGCCTGCTCTGGCCGGACGTGCACTCAGGATCACGGATCGAGCGAGTGGAAACATCCTGACGGCGTACGACCGGCGCCCGGGCCTGTTCTACCCCTTCGCCGGGGGCCTGGAAGACCGGGTTGGCGAGGGCTTCAACTTCTTCGGCTGGGTCGAGCCGGGCAATGAAAGCGGCGTGACCGAACGTTCGATAACGATCAGCCTGAAGACCTTCGACGGGATGGACCTGGCGCGCACGATGACCCTGGACCCCGACCAGCCGATCCTGCGCATCACGTCCACGGTCACGAACCCGGGGCCGGACGCACGGGAAACGCGCCTGCGCAGCCATTTCGAAATGGACCTGGGTGACGTTTCAACGACGCGGGTGGCGTTCACGGGTCGCGACGGCGTTCCGGTTGAACAGGACATGGAAGGCGTGGTGGCTGGCATGCGCGAGGGCCAGACCTTTCGCAAGGGACTGACCCCCGCCGGCGAGTGGACGTTCACCGGCAGCAAGGGCCTGCGCCTGACCCACCGGTTCACGCCGGCCGAGGTGGACTTCACCCAGTTGTACTCGTACCCGGTCGAGTTGCAGGATCTGGAAATGGAGGTTTTCGGTCAGCGCACGTTACTGCAGGCTGGCGAAAGCGTGACGATGCACACGGAAATCGAGGTGCGCGCGATAAATTGAGAAATTACTGGACAGCGATCAACTCGACGTCGAAGACGAGGGTGGCGTTCGGGGGGATGACCCCACCTGCGCCGCGGGCGCCGTAGCCCAGGTCTGGCGGGATTGTCAGCTTGCGCTTGCCGCCGACTTTCATCGTGGACAGGCCTTCATCCCAGCCCTTGATGACCATGCCGCGACCAAGAACGAACTTGAACGGCTGGCCTCGGTCTACCGACGAGTCGAACTTCTTGCCGTCCGTCAGCGTGCCCGTGTAGTGGACTACCACGGTCTGGCCGGCTGTCGGCTGCGCGCCAGTGCCCACAATAATCTCTTCGTACTGCAGACCAGACGGTGTGGTTACCTTCTGCACGGAACCCTCCTTCCCTGCCGGCACTGCGGCTGGGGGTTGAGCCACAGCTGCGGCCGTGGCGTTCTGCACGGCCGGATTGGCCGCTATGGCTGCTGCGGGTTTCGCCGATTCAGCAGGCTTTGCGGCCTCTTCGGTCGAACCCTTGCATGCCGTCGAAACCAGAACGGCGGCTGCGAGGAACGGTAACGTACGTGCGATCATGGAACCCTCCTGCTCAAGGGACAACCGGCGGAAGGTTCCGCCGGAAGGGAGTGAGTTGTCAAGCCTCCCTGCCATCTTGACGGCATCCAGGCAACCGGCGACAGTGTCGGCGCCGAATCGGAGGTCACGATGCATCCGGTACGAAAGTGGTTCGAGCAGGCCTGCAGGGTGCCGGGCGGGCGCCTTCTGTTTTCGCGTGCGCTGGGCTTGTACATCCCCTATACCGGTACGACCGGGGCCGAGGTGATGTCCATTACGGATGGCGAGGCGATCGTGCGGCTTCCGGACCGGCGCCGGGTTCGCAACCATCTAGAGTCCCTGCATGCAATAGCCCTGGCCAACGTGGGCGAATTTTCGACAGGTCTGGCGATCATTGGCGCCATTTCTGGAACTGGACGGATGATCCTGCGTCACCTTGAAGTCGAGTACCTCCGGAAGGCGCGCGGCGAGGTGACCGCGACAGGGCGTGCTCAGCTTCCTGGCAGGCCTGGACGCCACGAAGTCGTCGCCACTTCCGAGGTGCGTGATGCCGACGGGGAAGTGGTCACAACCGTGAAGGCTACGTGGGTCGTGGAAATCGAATGACTCGGGTTCTACCAGGGCTTTGAAGCCAGGACGGCCCCCACAAGGTACAAGGAACCCGTCACCAGCACGGTCCCTTCGGCACCGGCCAGGGCAAGTGCCGTGACGATCGCTTCATGCAAGTCCTTTCGCACCTCGACGAATCTTCCGTCGCCGACGATCTCGCGAGACATCGCGGCAGCCTCGGTGGGATCCGTAAGTCCGGGTATGCGGGTCGTGATGATTGCGTCGCAAAGAGGCGCCAGCAGCCCCAGGACTGACCTTGCATCCTTGTCCGGCCGGCTTCCATAGACCATCACCAGGGGGCGCGTGGGAGGGTCGGCCAGCAGCGTCTGTGCCACGCGCAGCGCGGCGCCGGGGTTGTGACAGCCGTCCAGGATCACCCGAGGCCGCTCCCGTACGGTCTGCATGCGGCCTGGCCACACGGTTGCTCCTAGACCGGCCCTGATGGCCTCGTCTGCAACCGCCAACCCGGTGTCCGACAGGGCGAGGGCCGCCGCAACAGCAAGCGCCGCGTTTTCGCACTGGAACGCACCGGCCAGACCCAGGACCACTCCATCCAGTTGCCTTGATTCCTGGGCAAAATCCAGTCTTCCGTCGGGCCTGCGTCGGGAGTGGAAGTCACGGTCCGCCCGCAGGGACGTTCCGCCCAGCTTGGCAAGGGCCGGCCCGACGACCCGCAGGTACAAGCCGTCCTCGACCGCGGTAACAAGCACGCGTCCCGGCCGAGCCACGCCTACTTTTTCGGCCGCGATGGCCTCGACGGTGGAACCCAGGAATGAAACGTGGTCCAGCGTCACGTTGGTCAGGATGCTGACCAGTGGGTCGCAAACGTTGGTCGAATCGAACCGCCCGCCCATCCCGACCTCGACAACGGCGATGTCCACCTGTGCCCGTGCGAAGGCCAGAAAGCCGATAGCGGTCAGGGCCTCGAAAAAGGTTGCCCTCACCTGGGTCCGGCCGCGAGCCATGGCGTCACGCACCTCCCGGCCCAGCGCCAGGAAGGTCGTGGCATCGATGAGCCCGCCGTCGATCGTGATTCGCTCGCGCACGTCCACAAGGTGAGGCGAGGTGAAGCGGCCGGTCCGGTGGCCGGCCTCGCGAAGGATCGCTTCAAGAAACGCCGCGGTCGAACCCTTGCCATTTGTTCCGGTGATAAGGACCGAGGGGAACTGCCTTTCGGGGTGGCCCAGGCGAGCCACCAGGCGCCGGATCCTGGAAAGACCCGGCCGGATCCCGGTTCGCTGCAGCCCGTCAAGAACGTCGAGGGTGTCTGTGTCGTCCATCCCTACTCAAGGAACGTCCGCAGCTTTTTCGAACGGCTGGGGTGCCGCAGCTTGCGCAGCGCCTTAGCCTCGATCTGCCGGATGCGCTCGCGGGTGACCTTGAACTCCTGGCCGACCTCTTCCAGCGTGTGGTCGCTCTTTTCGCCGATGCCGAAGCGCATGCGCAGGACCTTTTCCTCGCGGGTGCCCAGGCCGCACAGGACCTTTCGCATCTGCTCGGCAAGGTTGGCACGCACGACGCTGTCGGCAGGCGACGGGGTCTTCTTGTCCTCGATGAAGTCGCCCAGGTGGCTGTCCTCTTCCTCGCCGATGGGTGTCTCCAGTGAAATCGGTTCGCGGGCGATCTTCATGACCTTGCGAACCTTCTCGACCGGGATCTCCATCTTTTCCGAGATCTCTTCGGGGGTAGGCTCGCGCCCGAATTCCTGCACCAGATAGCGACTGGTTCGGACCAGCTTGTTGATCGTTTCGATCATGTGTACCGGGATGCGGATCGTGCGGGCCTGGTCCGCGATGGCCCGTGTGATGGCCTGCCGGATCCACCAGGTGGCGTAAGTGCTGAACTTATAGCCGCGCCGGTACTCGAATTTCTCGACGGCCTTCATCAAGCCGATGTTGCCTTCCTGGATCAAGTCCAGAAACTGCAGACCCCGGTTCGTGTACTTCTTCGCGATCGATACGACCAGCCTGAGGTTTGCTTCGACCAGTTCCCATTTGGCCTTGTCGGCACGCGCCTCGGCACTGACGATGCGGTTGTAGGTGCCGCGGATCAGGTCCGCCGAAAGGTGGGCCTTTTCCTCCTGACGACGTATGTGCTTGCGTGCGTTGCTGATGCGGCGATCCAGTTCCTCGAGCATGTCCAGCGAGTACGTGGTGCCGTCAGGCATCGAAGCCGCTTTGTCCGTTGCCAGCTTGGCCTCGCGCAGCATGCGCCTGAGGTGGGCGAGGTCATCGCCGACGGCGTGTTCAACCGCCGTAACTTGGGTTTCTGACTCTTCGATTTCCTTTTTTAGAGTCTTCAGCTTGTCAACGATGCCCTGGATGAAGCTGCGGTTCAAGCGCAGGTCCATCAGCAGTTGGCGCAAACTGCCCTCGAGCGAAAGACACTCGTCTTCAACCGACTTGCGTGCCCTGGGGCTGAGGTTTGTCTTCTCCAGTTTCTGCTTGGCCTTGTGGATGTTTCGGTCGAATTCCTTGGCCTTTTCCAGCTGTTCCAGGACGCGCTTGCGGGTCGCGTTCTCGTCCCCGACTTCCTCTTCCTCGTCCAGGTCCTTGACCACGGTCTTGATGCCGATCCGATCCCGCCGGATCTTGTCGTCCAGGTCCAGGATTTCAGCTATGGCGATTTCGGTCCTCATGATCAGGTCGAAAATTTCGAGTTCGCCATCCTCGATGCGCTTGGCTATTTCAACTTCGCCCTCGCGGGTCAGCAGTGGAACCTCGCCCATTCGCCGCAGGTACATGCGGACCGGATCATTCGATTTGCCGTAGACCTCGCTGGCACTGTCATCGTCGTCACGGATACGCGGGCCGCTGTCCTTGGGCTTGGGGGCGCGCGGCTGGGTGCCGTCGACCACCTCCACATCGTGGTTCCTAAGTTGTACCAGCATTTCGTCCAGCTCCTCGGGCGACACCGAGTCCCTCGTCATCGCGTCGTTCAGCTCCTCAACAGTGAGGTAGCCCCCGCGCTTCTTGCCGATGTCGATAAGTCGCCGCAGATCCGAAGTTTCCATGCTCACCTCGCCGTCGAGACGCCACCAAGCGGCGTCCTCCCCGAACCGATGCCCGTAATTCGGGCGGCCTCGGCAACACTGTTTGCCCGTCCCAGCGACAGAATCCGGCTTCTTAAAAGGGCGACTTCCGACAGCAGCCGGATGGCCTCCCCCTGATCTCCTTCGGACTCGGCGAGCGCCCGTCGAGTTTCGATGTCGATGCGCTGGCGCTCCAGACAAGCACGCTCGAGATCCTTCAGACAGTCCACGTATGCGCCCTCGGCATCCGGATAGCGGTCGGGGTTCTGAAGGACGTGGGCCACAGCTGTTCGAACGGGACCGCCTGCGTCGGCCGACAAGACGAATGCCTCGGCAGGATCGTCGCCCGCCAGCGATGCGCCGACCAGGTCCTTCAGGATGTCACGCGTCTCGGGATGCACAAGCAGCCCAGGGCGCGCCACCTCGTCTTCCAGGAAACGACGGATGAGGTCGGGATGCAGCAGCATGAGTTCCAGAAGCATACGTTCAGCAGCGGGGCACGGCGGCCGGACATCCGGGTCGAATGTCTGTGCGTCCGGGTCGCGCATAAGACGCATAAGTTCCCTGACATCGACTCCCAGAAGGCGCGCCATCTCCTCGCGGTAGCGCCCTGTTCTGAAAGCGTCCCGTTCATGCCGGAACACCTCGCGGGCATCCTCGATTACCTTTCGAAGTCCATGTGGGGTTCGACCATGAACCTCAACCAGGGCTTCAAGAAGGTGCGTAACCATCGGCCGCGCCCGGTCAAGGACGGCTCGAATCGCCGGCTGTCCTCCGGATCTAGCCAGGGTGTCCGGGTCCTGTCCGATCTGGACTTCCGCGACAAATCCCTCGATACCTTCCTCTACCAGCAGCCCCACGGCCCGCCTGGATGCCTTGCGGCCAGCCTCGTCGCCGTCGAACATCACGACCACGGTCTCGGCAAAACGACGCAAAAGTCGCAACTGTGCGTTCGTCAGCGCGGTTCCAAGCGGGGCGACCACGTTCAACACGCCGGCGGCGGCCAGGGCCAACACGTCGAAATTGCCCTCGACCAGGATTGCCTGCTTTGCCTGCCGGATGGCAGAACGTGCCACGTGCAGCCCAAAGACGGCATCACCTTTGACATACAACGCCGATTCGGGGCTGTTCACATACTTGGGACCGTCGTCGGCAGGGGGAACAAGGCGGGCCGAAAAGGCGATGGCGGCACCGTCCAGGTTCAGGACGGGGCAGACCAGACGTCCACGAAAGCGTTCGTAGTAGCCCGAACCCGACTGGGACTGCGCGATTACGCCAGCCTCTTCGGCGTGGCGAAGCGGCACGTTCCGGCGTCCAAGAAAATCGATCAGTTCGCCAAAGTCACCGCCATAGCCCAGGCCGTAGCGGTCGGCGATCTCGACCGGGATGCCTCGCGATTCAAGATATTTTCTTGCGCCGGCTCCATGCGGGGACAAAAGGGCCGCACGGAAGAATTCCTGGGTTGCCTGCACCGCATGTGACAGGTCAGCCCGAACCCGCGCCGCTGCATCCTCGGCAGGGTTCCGGTTGGCCTGTTCAGGCAAGGTGATCCCGGCCTTCTCGGCCAGGCGACGCAATGCCTCTTGCCCTGTCAGGCCGGCAGCCTGCTTCAGGAACGTTATTGCGTTCCCTCCGGTCTGGCATCCGAAGCAGAAAAACAGCTTCTTGTCCTCGTTGACATTGAACGATGGCGTCTTCTCGGAATGAAACGGACATAGTCCTTTCCAGGTGTTACGGCCCGTCTTCTTCAGCGGGACAAACTCCTGGACTACCTCGACAAGGCTGACGTGTGCAAGGACTTCTTGAACGACAGGATCCGAGGTACCCAAACCCGGCCTCCGCCCAAACGAAGGGCCACGCATTATAAAGGAGCCAAATCAGGAAGGAAAGCCCGATCGGAAACCTAAGTGGGGGTACGCAGTCTTCCAGTTGATATGTCATCCGCTTTCGGGCATTTTGGCTGACCATCGGCATACGAAGGCCTTCGCTGCCTCGGTCGTCGTCACCTCGCCACGCAACTGGGCGTCCTCCAGGGCGCACAGGGCTTCCGATACCCCCTTGCCCCGAGGGATCCCGGCAGCCAGAACGTCGTCACCGGTCAGCAGCCTCAGAGGCCACAGGTCCTCGGGTCCCAGGCCAAGAAGAAACTCGCGGGCCTCCCGAACGGGGCGGTCATCGAGCCCCTCAACCTGTCGCCAGACAGCCAGGACTGCAAGCCCGGCCGCCGCTCGTGCCTCCCTCAGAAGCTTCTTTGCGGCGGCTCGATCCTCTATCGGGAAACGCGATGCGGCCTGGCCAAGCCGAATCGTCTCGGATGTGTCGCGAATGAAGTGATTGCTGTACTTCAGGCGGCGCAGAGTGCCGGCTGATCCAGCCGGGCCGATCGGCCACAGCACGTTCGCCCACATCGTTTCTGCGTCGGAACCAACCGAGGCATCCAGGGCACTCGAAACCTGCGCCACACTGGGGCCGCCAGCCACCTCTGGCAGTACGGCCTCAAGAATCCCGGAGTCTGCCAGGAGACTCCAGCCGAGACCTGGCCGCGAGGACAGAAGGGTCTTTTTCAGTTCCTCGGCGATGCGCTCGACGCTGACCACCGCAACGCTTCCGGCCGCCCGCCGGACGGCCTCCCAGGTGCCGGATTCTATTGAAAACCCCGTCCGAGCCGCAAGGCGCACTGCCCGCAAGGGTCTCAGCAGGTCCTCGGCGAAACGGGCATCAGCGTTCCCGATGGCCCGGATTCGGCCGGCCCTCAGATCGGCGATGCCCTCGACAAGGTCCACGACCTCGCCGTTGCCTGGGTCCAGCGCAAGGCCGTTTATGGTGAAGTCACGCCGCAGCACGTCCTCACGCAGGTCGGTGAACCTGACAGCGTCCGGGCGGCGTCCATCGGAATACCCCAGGTCGGCCCGAAACGTCGCGACCTCGACCTCGGCTCCCATCAGTCTCACCCTGACGACGCCGAACTGGACTCCAACAGGTATTGTTCGGTGGAACAGCGCCTGGACGTCAGCGGGATGTGCCGATGTCGCGACGTCCCAGTCGGGTGGCATGGTTCCGATCAGAAGATCCCTGACTGCCCCGCCGATGATCCACGCCTGGTGGCCGGCGGCCCGCAGTATCTCGATGATCCTTCGCGCCGCCCTGAAACCGTGGTCGTCCACTGGCAGCGTTACGCAAGGTCCATCTGGTGACGTGGTCAGAGGTCTTCTCCGGCGACGACGTCGAATGTATGGTGGCTCATCGAGATTTCGATGCGACCCTTCGAAGGGTACAGTTCACCGTCCATGGTGAAGTCGCCCGAGGATACCAGGCTGCGAATCTCGGGAACGGACTGGACAAGTGGATGTGGCAGATCGAACAAAAGGTGAGGAAGCATTCGGACCATCTCGCCAGTGGTACGTGTGCGCAGGGCTCGAACGGCGAATCCACGCGAGCCGGCAGGCACGGCCAAGGCCCAGATGACGCCGTGGACCAGTTTCAAGTCGATGGTTGATGCCGCAATTGCCGAGACGTTGTCGATTCTGACGCCATCCAGCCACGCAGTACCGTCGTCGGGATGCAGGCGCCAGCGATTCTCGTGGTAGAAGCGGGTTCGCAGCAGTGTGCCGAACGCGCCTCGAGCCAACAGCGACGCAAGGCCCAGGTACCCCGAACCCAGTTCGTCGCACAGCGCCAGGACGTTCATGACGACCTGCGATCCGAATACCATTCCCAACATCGGTTCATGGTCCGGGCGGGACACTTCCAGCAGGCCAACAGGTCGCGTTGCAACGTCCGACACAGGGGCATCCGACCACCTGGTCAGGAATCGTCGTACGGTCGTCACCGGATCGGCCTTTGTGCCCATCGCGCGGCTGGCCATGTTGTAGGTGCCGCCGTTCAGCAGCGCCAGGCGGGGCATCCGGGTCCGGCCCGCATCAACCTCTGGCCCCAGCAGGCGCACCAGCGAGTTGATTGTCCCGTGGATGGTGCCATCGCCGCCGTTGATGCCAAGGACGTTCACGCCCCGTTCCATTACCAAGAAGCGCACGGCGTCATCGATCTCGTCCTTGGCCGCAGTTCGAACGGCGTCAAGTTCAGATGCCAATTCGGCTCCGAGCGCATGGTGCGTGAATGGAAAACGGTAGTTGTGCTGGGCGGCTGGGTTGGTCAAGACACCAAGACGCAGCTTGTCTGGCTCAGGAACGACTGGATTGTTGGCAACCTGGATCATAGGCAAGAACCTGGCGACGCTACTGGCGAAGACCGAAGAACTTCCCGTCCGGATCGTAGTCGAACGTGCCGAGCTTCAGGTGGGCCTTCCAGTTGCACTGTTTTTCTTCCGGTTCCTCGCCCAGCGTATCAAACTTCATGTCCTTGTTCTTGTCGAATATGGCGCACGGGTCGTCGTCAGGCGTCTGGAGCGTGAAGTTGCCCGGTTCGGCAGTCAGGTCCGTCAGGAAGCTGCGCACGTATTCGGAACCGGTCGAAATAAGAGCTTCGCAAGCCCCCTCGATGACGCTCTGAGCCAGGCCGCCGATGCTGCCGGAGATCTGCAGCGAGAAGGTCTTGCAGCACGGCGGGTTGCGCGGGTCCAGGCAGCCGCGACCGGCCAGCAGGGAACCGATCATCGACTCGAACGAATCTACGGCAGGCAAACCGTCCGACCCGTTTCCGAAGATCAACGGCAGCAGCTGTTTTTCCAGCAGGTAGTCGATGATGATGCCGTACATCAGAGTGATATGGTGCGGCATGATCACCAGCTTGGTGTTCTTCTCGACCAACTGGGCTTCGATGTCCGCCATTACCGTGTCGCTGCCGCCCTGCAGCGAGTCCAGCGACAGCAGCATCTGGCCGCACTCCGGGTCGCCCTGACAATCCTTGCCCAGCGACCATTTCAGGACGATCGTGTGCCAGCGTTCCTTGCACCCGCCCATCGCGATGAAGCCCGTCTTGTCGGGTTCCTTGGTGCAGGTCATCGTCGATTTCAGCGTGAACTTCTTCAGCATTCCGGAAATATCCCCACCGGAAAACCAGATGTCCTTGCACAGCTCGGGATTGTCGGGGTAGGGGCACTGCGTTTCCAGCAACCCGACCAGGATGGAGTCGATCAACTCCTTTGCGAACTCGCCTGCCGGATTGAGCTGGTCGATCTTGGGATCAGCCGGGTCTACGAAGACCCAGTCGCACAGGCTTTGCAGGGCCGACCCCCCAGTCCAGATGGTCGGGTCACAGATCAGCAGCAAGACCGTGGCCGTAGGGCTGGTGAAAAAACTGATGATGTAGTTGACAACTCGCTCGATGGGGGGCGGAAGCCCCGACACCATGTCGAAAGTACTGGTGATGTCGTAGGTGCCGACAATCTTTGGTGGTATGTCGTCCAGCGGGCAGTCCACCCGGGTAAAACCGTCAATTTCCACGGGAACGTCGTCCAGGCATCCGGATGCGCGCGGGGTGGTGGAACCTTCCTCGTAGGCGCGGCAAAGCACGGTGTAGACCTGCGTCTTTTCAGCCTCCAGACCCAAAAGTTGTTCCTTCGTGAACTGGACAGTGGTCAGAAGGCTGACCTTTCCTGGGGATGCGCCCTGTGCCGTCGGGAGCTTGTCCAGGTTCAGGTCCTCGCAGTTCGGCTTGCCGGTGGCGGCATTCTTGTAGATCCGGACATCGGCCATCCTGACCAGCGGGTATGAACCCGTATATGGTAGGAAGCCGACAACCAGGGGGGGCATACCCTTCGGATTCACGTTGACGTTGAATACTATGCAAGTTTCGGGTAGTTCCGGATCCAGGCAGGCCTTGAACAGGCAGTCGCCCTTCAATTCCGCCTGGGGGCTGCTGATCCTGACTGCCGCGATGCCGTCCTCCAGCGAATTCGTTTGCGCAAGGTCAAGCTCGCAAATCCCCAGGTCGTCGGCTTCCTCGGTGAAGAACACCGGGACGTCTGCCGCAGCAACACCGCAGCCCGTGACCTTGACCTTGAGATCGCGGTCGCCGTTCCAACCCAGAACTATGTGATAGCCGTCCTCGGGCTTGTCCATGGGTTCCGCGTAGGTAATCGCAAGTGTCGTGCAATCCTGGTCGACGGACAGATCCTGACCATCGCGTTGTGGAAGGTCCTGTTCCACATCGGACGTAGTCGAGTAGTCAATCGCAAGGCCGTCCAGCCCGTTATTAGGGTTGCCGGGTGAGCCGCCGCCGCCGCAAGACAGTGGCAGTGAAGCCGCGAGGACGGGCAGGATCAGCATCATGGAACGCTTCATTAGAATCTGCCTCGGTTCAGGTTGGACGGCCGAACCCGCAAAACGCCAGACGTAGTGTACTGGAACAGCCAGCCGAAACGCAACGAGGCTTCGTCGGTTCGTTGGTCCCGGCGCTTTTCAAACCCGGGCGCTTGTGCTAGGAATGGCGAATTGGGCGATGCCCGGAGGAGTGGATGGGTGTTCGGAAGTTCCTGATTGGCAAGATTCATCGCGCAACGGTTACCGAGGCCGATGTTGACTACATGGGTTCGATCACCATGGATCTCGATTTGATCGAGGCAGCCGGTTTCCGCCCCCTGGAGGAAGTTGACGTCTGGGACGTCACTAACGGGGCGCGGTTTTCTACGTACTGTCTGCCGGGTCGGCGTGGCGGGGGTGACATCCGCATCAACGGGGCAGCGGCGCACCTTGCCCACGTGGGCGATAAGGTTATCGTTGCGGCTTACGGCTGGTTCGACGAGGGACACTTCGGGCCTCATAAGGCGCCGGTGGTCATTCCCGACGACAAGAACCGTGTCGGGCGTGTGTTGCGCTACGAGACCGATATGTCGACTGGCGCTTTCGAGGTCGTCGAGGAGTGACGTGCTGGCCCGGCAGGCATGACTGCCGAGGCTTCTGGAGGATCGCGTGGGCCTGTTTGGGAACCGCGAACGTGACGAGGTGAAGGGCCGCCTGGATTCCGTCGAGTCCGAACTGGACAAGGCGCGCAAGGAACTCGAGCGCGAACGTGCCCGGTCCGAGGAACTCAGGAAGGCAACCAGGGGTTTCGAGACCGAGCGCGATCTGTTGAAATCCCGTCTTGCGGAAGCCGAAGTTGCTCGGGACAAGGCGTCCGAACTGAAGGCAAAGGCCGATCTGGCCTGGAAATGGCTGGAAGACCGTTACAACCAGGCGACTGCGTCTGCAGAAACCGCCATCAAGGCCAGGGAGGATGACGCGGCAAAGGCGGCAGATGCGCTGACCGAGGCCGTGCGCCTGCGTTCCGAGGCCGGGCAGATGCGGGCCGATGTCGAGCATCTGCGTGGTGAGCTTGAGGCCGCAAGGCGGGAACGTTCAGACGAGCGCCAGCGCCAGAGGCAGACCCCGCAGCCAACTCCCGTGGCATCGGCATCCGATGATGGAGCCCGGTTCAAGGCCGATATCGACAATTTGCGTCGCAGGCTGGCCGAGACTGCCGAACACCTGCAAGTGGCATTGCGCAAGGCCGAACACAATCGACGCGCCTACCTGGTGACTCAGATGCAACTGGACCTGGCCGAAGACAGGCTGCATCTGTTGGCTACCGGAAAGCCCAGGCCGATCTATGAGACGCCGCGTGACGTTGCTGGTGATCGTCCGGTTCCCGAGGATGTCGAGGGCTACGTATACGCCGACGATGATGCTGGGCCGGCTTCTCAATCGGAGATCGTTGACTCCGAGCCTCAGGATCAGCCCGTTGATTCAATTCAGGCGACCGTTACCTCGGACGTGGACGACGGTCGCCCCGCTGCCTGATTCTGCCCCCGTGTCAAGGTGGGCCGGAGGTGCCGGTGGGCCTCCATGTCGATGGCCGTGGCGCAAGTTTCATCATCAGGGAGTCTCAGCCTGACGACGCGCCGGCCCTGGGTGCAATCCTCTCGCAACTGGCTCAAATTGACGGGTTCATATTGCTGTCTCCCGAAGAGGTTGCCGGCGATCCGGTTGCCCGTGCTGGGGATCTTGCTCGGGCCAATATCGGCGGTGGCCGATGGATGTTGTACGTCGCGGAACAGGATGGTGTTGTTGCTGGAATGGTGGATTTGAGGGCGGTGGCGTTCAGGCGATGTGCCCACGTGTGCGAACTGGGAATCGGGGTTATTGCCGGGTTTCGCGACAGGGGAATCGGCAGCAGCCTGATGGAACACGCCATCCAGTCTGCGATAGCGCACGGTTTCACGAAGATCCGACTGATGGTGATTGCCTCGAACACACGAGCCATCGCTGTGTACTTCAGGGCCGGCTTCGTGGAGACCGGTCGGTTCGTCGACGAAGTTCGGTTGGGGCGGGGCTTCGAGGATCTGTTGGTTATGGAGAGGTCGCTTCCATGAGAACCGGCAGCAGCATGGTGCGTCAGGCGCCGGGGTGGATCTGCCTGACTGCTTCCTTGGTGTTGCTGGCTGGGTGCGAGAACTCCCACCTGTTGACGGGCTCGTTCGTTTCCACCGAACGCGTTACGTTCGAGAACGTTCCGGGGCTCGGGACCGGGGCCTATGTCAAACTGGTTCTGGGCCAATTCGGTCCGGACGTTGCCGGTATCATCCGGTTCTGTTCGGATCCTGACTGCGCCCTGTCGGTCAAGGGCATTTGCGACTGTCGTTTCCTGATCGACGGTCGCTACGAGAACGGCGATCTGGTTTTCGGTTTTCTGGCTCCTTATCCCTGTGACGGGGGTGACCCCGAGGAACTTGCCGGCTGGTTGACGTCCAGGAACAACGGAAACTCGTTGGAGGGGCCGATCGGCCGCACCTACGATGGACGAAAGTGGACGTTTTCCAGGAAACAGGCGGCGGGAGACCTGACGACGGAGGACAAGACCTGCGACCAGAGCTTCACTGGGGCAGTCCCCGACAGCGGCCCGGGGGACGATGGGGCAGACCTTGACGGAGGCAATGGATGACCCGCCTCCAGGGGGCTGCAATCGAGGCTCGGACGGGCTTGCTGATTGGGCTGGTGGTCTTTCTTACCTGCATGACATTGTCATCGGATGCCGCTCCTGTCCCGACCAAGCCATCTGAAGTCGTGAAGCGTCGCGTCCTTGTGTTGCCAGGTCATGACTACCGGCTCGACCCTGCGAATCTGTTCATGGACGGGGATCCTCCGACGTCCGGCGACGAGGGGGGCGCGCTTTCCGATGTCGCGGCGGCTACTCTTAGAAAAGAGGTCGAAATCTCGGTTGCGCTGCGTGATGGATTGTCGGAAAGGGGTGACGGGGGAGATCGGTTCGACGGTCCTGATCTGGCGGTGCGGGGCTTGTTGCACCTGGGCCAGGAGCGCTACCGAGACATTCGGATTCCCGAGGCGATATCGGCTTTGGAACAAGGTATCGCATCCGCAAGGAAGGCGTGGCTGGACATACTTGCGCCGGATGTGCTGTCCGACCTTTACCTGTACCAGGGACTCAGCTATCTCGAATTGAATCAGGTAGCGTTGTCGCATGCGGCCTTCAAGAACATGCTGACAGCTTCTCCGCGGCGGAAGTTTCGCAAGGGATGGTTTCCTCCGGCCACCGAGGCTGCCCTGAAGGCAGCTGCCGAGGATTTCATTCGAACCAGCCCATGGGAAAACCTGCTGGGCGGCGTCGACCGAATGGAGTCGTTTCTCAAATATGCGAAAGCCACTGCGGTCGTGACGGCATATCTATCGGGTGGTCCCGGCGAGGCAGGTCAGGTCCAGGTGCGTATCGCAGAAATGTCCAGGCAACCCGGGAGCCACCTTGTTCAGGTTGCAAGGGCAGATACGTCGTGGGTCAGCCCGGAGGCTGCGGTAGATGTAGTGTCGAGGACAGTCTCCAACTGGTTGTCATGTACGGTCCTTCCTTCAAGAGAGGCGGTCGATCGTCCTCATGCCCGCTTTTTTCTTGATACCGCTGGAGCCTATTCGGTGTACCTGAAGGTTCCGACGCGTCGCATATTTTCGAACGCCGGTTTCGGAATTGGCCTGTCATGGCAGATCAAGGACGGCCTGGATGTCTTTGGTCGAGTCAACCTGTTGAATGCATTCGAGGATCCTTACGGTGATCTATTCCGGCAGTTCTGGACGGTGCGTACGACCGCCGGGGTGGGCTACTCGGTGCGCGGGTATTGGGGCCGGGTCTTCTTGCACACCGGAATCGTCCTCGATTACCTCAGCGGATTCGAGTCCACAACCAATCCAAACTGCAAGTTCTGGCCGGATGACCCCGCCCGTTGTCCGGCATCCAATGTCAGGCGCCCCAGGTATCTTTTCGGTGCCACCGTCGCTTTGGGGGTCAACGTGACGATCTTCGGCCCCATATTCTTCACATTCCAGATTGGTATGGGAGCGTTCTTTGTGTCGAACGAATCAGATACTCCCGTCAATTTTCCCTTGTCGCTGGACCTGGGCCTTGGCTATGCCTTTTTCTAGGCTGCCTCATGTGAAGCGCATCAGGCTGTAACCTCCCGTAATGGTCCATTGACGTCCGACATGGCTGCCTCTACGATTCATCCAGTAAATAATGACTGGGCGTATGAGGAAGAGGTGTGCGAGATGCGAACGCCCTGTTCCGATTGTTGACTGGTACTGCAAGGATTGCGGGGGCGAGTCGGTCCTGACCCCTGGGTCGCAGGTTTCCAGTCGCTGGCGGATCGTACGTTTGATCCGGGCCAGCTCCGATAGCCGTGTCTATCTGGCTCACGGTCTGGGCGACAAGTCGGAAGTGGTGTTGAAGTCGCGTCCTCCTGGCATGCACCATGCTCCCGAACCCCAGCATGTCCTGGATGCCTTCCCGATAACTGCCGTGAGTCATCCCAACGTGGTCAAGGCCCTTGAGGGGGGCGTCGGGGCCGACGGTGCTCCATGGCTGGCCCTGGAACCCCTGGATGGAAGTACGATTCGGGAACATCTGTCCATTGAACGGTTCCTGCCTGCCGAGGAAGTTGCCGAGTTGCTGACTGGCGTCGCATACGGACTTGCTGCCATCCATGAAAAGGGTCTGGTTCATGGCGCCCTGGACTCGCGCGGGGTCTTTCTGGCCCGGGGGAAGACCGGCCGATTGACCAATCTGGCCGTCATCCTGGATTTCGCACCAGTTGCCCAGCGAGACACTTCGGTTGCAGACGAACCTGCTGTTAACGGTACGTTGTCAGGTCTGGGTCTAGGGCAAGATGTTTCCAGTGACATCTGCGCCCTGGGTTCCCTTGCCTGGGAGTGCCTGTCTGGTCGCCTGGTGCCTCCGCAAGCAGGCGCTGGCGAAAGACGTCTGCCCGTGCCCCTCGCATTGCTGAAGCCACCAGTCGAGGTTCAGCCAGAATTAGACGATTTCGTGATGCGAATGATGGCAAAAGACCCGAATAGAAGGCCCGCGTCGGCGCTGGAGGCTGCAAGACGGTTCGAACGCTGGCGTCCTTTGGCGCGTGGTCGCGGCGTCAGGGGCAGGGCCGACGGCATCCAGCCCGAAGACCAGGCAAGTTTGTCGCCAGCGGTTGTGGTCGAACTGGACAAGCCAGCCGTGGCCCCTCGGGTAACCGAGATGCGACGGCTTGCAGGCGCGCTTGATGCGGCCGCCGCGGGACGCGGGACCGTATTCTGGATGGAGGGCGACGAGGGCTACGGCAAGACCACATTGGGCAAGTCCTTCCTGGATCTGGCCTTGGACCGGGGCTTTTGTGTCGGTACTGGGCGGGCCGTCCAGGGTCACCGGTTGACTGCCTGGGCCGAGTCCATGACTTCTGCTGGAATGTCGGCCATCGACGACACCGCCATGACAAAGCCGTTGGAGGACGCGCTGTTTCAGTTCGCCGCGCTCCGACCGGTAGCATTGTTCCTGGACGACATGCAGCAAGCAGATTCGTTCTCGGTGGATTTACTGGAACGAGTGGCCATGGCGCTTGCGGATCGACCAACGGCTTTGGTGATTCTGGCAACGTCGCGCCCTCTTGGCCGTTCGCGGGCGGGGGATGAGGCTGGTCTGCATCGCGCGCTTGCCACGATCCGGGGACTTGGTGGGGAATTCCAGCTTACGGGCATGACCGACCTGGAAATTGACGATGTGACGGCCGGGATGAGTCGCCAACCGATCGACCCCGGCCTGCGTGCAGTGACTCGTCGCTCGGCTGCCGGTAACCCCATGGTTGCCATAGAGATTCTGAGGCATCTGGCATCCCAGGGTACGCTGACCATCATCGATGGCAAGGTTTCACTGGTGGCCGGTCGCCAGGCCGCCATCCCGGACGGGTTGAGGCAGATCCTTGCAATGCGACTGGATGGTCTGCGCCGGACTCCGAATGGGGAACTTGCGGCAATGGTGTTGGACCGGGTGGTTCTTCTTGGACGGCATGCGACATCAGCAAACCTGAAGGTCCTGATGGATCTGGAAGGCAGGGCGGATCTGCATGACGGATTGTCGAGGGCGCTGCAATGCCTGGAGATGGAAGGATACATCCGGGAAGTTCAGTGGAAGCTCGAATCATTCTGGATGCCGGTACATGCCGGACTTCGCGACCTGCTGGTGGCGGGAATCTGTGGCCCAGAGGCTGCGCGACTGCATCTTGCTGTAGCCAGGGTTCTGGAATCGATGGCGGTCGATGACGTCTCGCTGATCGCATCGGATTTGGCGGTCCACTACGAGCGCGCGGGATATCTGGATGTGGCTGTCGAGTGGCTTCGGCTGGCGGCCGACCGTGCGGTATCGGAAGGGGATTCACGCAGGGCGCGGGATCTGTTGCATAGGGCCGAGGTTCATCTGGTGCGACTGGGGCTACCCGAGGACCCTCGTCGGACGGCGGTGCTTCTGGATCTTGTGGCATGGGAGGTTTTTGGGGGGAGATATCAGGAGGCTGTAAGGGCACTGGCTGCGGCCGAAAGGGATTGCGCTCCGGCGACTGGAAGTGTGCTTGCGCGAAGGATGCTGGAAGTGAGGGCATGCCTGGACGAGGCCCGACGGCATCCCCACCGCGCTGGTGCCGATCTGGAGCGCCTGGTAGCTGAAGCGACCGCGGCTGGGGACATCAAGACGGCAGGGCAGGCCCGTCTGGGACTGGCGTGCATGCAGATGGACCGGGGCGATAACCTCGGGGCCGAGGCCAACATCATTCTGGCTGCAGCCGTCCTGCAGGGACTCGATAACTCGAGAACGGTCGGATGTTTGGAACTTGTTCGGGGACGTTTGTTGCGCAGGACTGGACCAGTTGTCCAGGCGCTGTCCTGCATGGATAGGGCGTTGTCGGTTCTGATCGAACCGGGGGATTTTGTTGCACGCTTCTCGGCCCTGTTCTTTCGGGCTGCCTGCCTGATGGATCGCGAGGAGTACGAAGATGCATTGGAGGCAAGTCGCACCGGCTCTTTTGTTTGCGACCAGGCGGGATACCCGCGAGGAACCGCCGCCCACCTGACTCACCTTGCGATTTGTCTGGGAAACGTTGGACGGGTCGACGAGGGAATGGAAGCGGCCCGCCGGTCCCTGGAAATACGCGAGAAGATGAAGGATTCGAGGGGTCTTGCGCAGGTCCTGGCCGCCCTGGCCGGCCTGGCGTCAAGGCGCGAGGACTGGTCCACGGCCCGGGAACTGTCCGAGAGGGCGTTGAACATCTGTCAGCAGGCCGGATACGTGCGGGGCGAGCGGGAAGGACTGATGCAACATGCGCGGGCCTGTCACGGAATGGGGGATGTGCCCGAGGCTCGCCGAAGACTCGAGGCCTGCCTTCTGACCGCGCTGAGGGACGATTCATTGACGATATCTCTTGCGGATGCGCACCTGCTGCTTGCCGACATCCTGGACTCGTCGGGGGAAAGCGAAGCGGCCTCGAGGCATAGGCTGTGTGCAGTTGTCGTGTTTGATCGGCTGGACCGGCCGGATCGCTCCGGGGCGGTCCGAGGCGAGATGGGCGAGGCCTTGTCGCATGAGGATGACGGTGGTGCGGGTGGGAGCGCGGCTGAGGTGTGACGCCAGGCTCTAGCGTGAGCGAAGGGCGTCTCGGACTTCCAGCGCCTTGGCCTTGATCGCCGCGTCCGATTCGAGGTTGATCAGTTCGTTCAAGAAATCCACGGCTTCCGGGCGGCCCAGGCGTTGCAGACCATCCAGTGCTGCAAGCTTGACCGTCGGATCGGGATCGAACACCGCTTTCTGCAAACCGTCCATCGCGTCCTTTTCGCGGGTTTTCGCCAGGGCTTCGATAACAGCCATCTTGACCAACTTGTCAGGGTCGATAGCCAAACTGGACACGGCCATCAGCGCCTTGCGCTCGGGGATCGTGACGACGACGCGCAGTATTGCGATCTTGATCTCGGGGTCCTTGTCGTACAGAAGGCTGGATATGAAGTTGTAGTTTCCGGCTGCCTCACCAGGCTGCAGCAGGGCCAGCCAGGCCTGGACCGCCTTGCGGCGTACCGAGTTGTCCCTGTAGGAACAAAGCAGGGCCAGGGACTCGCGTGCCGCGACCATGCGTCGAGATGCAACCGCTTCCAGCGCGTTGAACTTGACCTTGTCCGACATGTCTTCGAGACCAGCCAGCAGGACCTTTTCAGCCTCCGGGGTATTCAGGCGGGTTGCAGCCACGACTGCCGCCTCCCGCAGTTCAGGGTCTGCGTCCCGCGCCAATGTCAGCAGGGATGCCGCAACCCGGTCGTCCGGCAGCCGGGCCAGGGCGTAAACGGCTGCACGGCGCACGCCGGCATCAGGATCGGCCAGCCGGGACTGCAGGACCGAAACCGCCTTGGGTGGCGGCAACGAGCCTTTCAAAGCGTCGGAAAGTGCCTTCATCGCCAGGCGTCGCACGGTTACGTCTGGGTCATCCATCCTGGCAAGGACGACGTCCAGGGAAAGCGCGCCCAGGATTGACACCACGGTCTGCTCGGCGAGGGCCTTGTCCTCGGCGGTCTTGGCCGCCGCCAGCAAGGGGGAAATGCTTTCGGGGTTACGGAATGTGCCGATGGCCTTTACCGCCAGCGATCGCAACGAGGCCTCAGGACGCAGCAGGACACCGTAGAGGAGTGGGAGTCCGTCGGGCTGTCGCGCCTCGGCAATTCGGGCCACGGTCCATGCGGCACTGGGCTCGGTCCCCTTCGTCAGCAGATAGGTCATCGCTTTGGAAATCTTGTCGGCCGTGCCGGTTTCGGCCAGTTTGCGGGCGAAAATCTCGCGAGCGGCAAGATCTACCGACTCGTCAGGCAGGGCCTCGACCATGCGATCCTGCGCGTTCATCTGCAGCAGAGCGTCCCGTGCAGCGGCACGAATTCGGGGGGACGTCGCACGAAGTGCGCCGGCGATTGCAGGGCCGACAACAGGGTTGTTCGAAGCCGCCAGCCTGCCGATTGCCGCCGCCGCCTTGTCCTCGGAGGCGTCAGTCAGGGCTTCCATCTCGATGATCACGTCGTACTTCTTGATGCCGCGCGCCGACAACAGCCGCACAGCTACCAGCTTGATGGACGCGTCGGGGTCCAGTTCCACCACGCGGCCAAGCCGTTCGTTCACGGCAGGATCGACTTCCTTTTCCAGCAGCTTCAGTACTGCCAGGCGCACACTGGATGATTTGTCGTCCAGCAGTGGCATCAGGCGTGCCGACTTTCGGTCAATAGGCAGATCGGGTACGGCAGAAAGCACGGCAAGTCGCACGGTCTCGGAGCGGCTGCCCAAACCGGCAAGAACCTTCTCCAGGAGATCGCGGTCTCCGTGGCGCAGACGATAGTCGAACAAGGTCCAAGGGAGTAGCTCGGTCGGGGAAAGGACGACCAGCGCGTCGGGATGCGTCCTGGGAGGAAGTGCATCGTAGTAGGGCAGAATCAGGACGAAAACAGGCGTTCGCAGGGCCGATGGCTCCAGCGGCGCATCGCGCAATGCCGGGGCGCGGACCTCGGTAATACCCAGTGACCGCAGGGTGTAGAACACCTCGGAGGCCACCCGGTCAAACGTCGAGGTACGGGACGGATCGAGGTTGAGAACGATCTTGCGAGTGCGCGGGAAGTCAGCCTCGATCGACAAGCTGGCATTGCCGTATTCGGCTGCCTTTTCCGACTTCAGGCGGTCGAAGGCACGCAAGGCGGTATCGGCCAGGCGCAAGGGATCGACCCGATCCATGGCGCGTGGCACAAGGACGTTGATGCTGACGCCACCCTGATCGATCGATGTGGCCTGGTACAGCATCGGCACGGACTCGAATGGGGCGGCCGCGGCAACCGAGGCGAAAAGGAAGGTCAGGACCCCAATGCCTCGAGCCATCCGGGTACAAACCAGCGACGAATGCTTCATCATGCGTCGAACTCCTTGCGAAGGACATGTTACAGGACCCGAAAACGTGCGGATTCTATCACGGTCATCGGACGATGTAGGTCCGATGTGGCCGGGGGTGCCTATCTTGTGGTGCGTGGTATCCTCCCCGGGTACCTGGTTCCGGTATTCCTCCCGAGGTTTCATGGCTGACCTGACCATCAACGGGCGCGTTGTTCGCGTGGTGTTTGCCGACGAGGCAAAGCCGTACTCGGTTTTCGAGGTGGCAACAGGCGAGGGGCCTGTCTTCGTGGCTGCCCAGTACGCAGGGATCGCGCCAGGCCAGGAGGTGCGTGTCACCGGCGGGTTCAAGGATCACCCCAGATACGGTCGACGTTTCAGGGCCACAACTGTCCTGGTACTTGCCCCGGAAGGTATTGACGGTCTTGTGGCATGGCTGGGATCCGGGCGTGTTCCGGGGGTCGGTCCCAAGCTGGCCGCCCGGATCGTGGGGCATTTCGGGTCGGCCACGCGCGAGATCCTGGAAGCTGGGGCCGACCGGCTTGCCGAGGCCCCGGGAATCGGACGCGCCAAGGCCGCGGCCATTGCCCAGGCATGGAGCAGCGAGCGGACGGTCCGCGAGACCTTTGTCCTTCTGTGCGACATCGGCTTGACGCCATCACAGGCTTCACGGGCGGTGCGTGTTTTTGGCGAGGAGGCCCCGGCGCGGGTTAAAGCCAATCCCTACGAACTGGCCCGGGTCGTTCCAGGCATCGGCTTTCGGACGGCCGACGGCATCGCCTTCCGGATCGGGATCGAGGCCTCGTCGCCGCTGCGCCTTCGTGCAGCAGCCAGGCATGTCCTTGAATCGGCTGCCGAGGCCGGGCACCTGTACCTGGCAATCGAGGCCCTGCTGGAAGAGTCCGTCCGTGTCACGGGGCGTTCCGAGGAGGAACTTCGCCTGGCGGTCGCCGATCTGACGGCGGGAGGCGAGTTCGTTGAAGAGGCTGGTCCTGAAGGGGTGCTTGTGTACTCGGTGCCCTTGTGGCGAGCCGAGGTCCAGGCCGCGCGACGACTGCGGCTGCTTTCTGCCCAGGAAATCCAGCCGATTCCGACTGATGGTCTGGCTGGTGATGCGGTGGCCCTGGCGCCATCGCAGGTTCGTGCATTGAGTACCGTGGTTTCGGCGTCGGTCGCTGTTCTGACCGGCGGTCCAGGCACGGGGAAGACCACAATCATTTCCGCGCTGCTGCGGGCCGGCGAGAGGGCAGGTCGCAAGGTGGTGCTGGCGGCGCCAACGGGTCGTGCGGCCATGCGCATGAAGGAGGCCACGGGGCACGAGGCGAAGACACTGCATCGATTGCTGGAGTTCAACCCAAGGGATGGCCGTTTCGCTCGAAACGAGTCCTTTCCGCTGGATGCCGACTGGGTTGTAGTGGACGAATCATCGATGCTGGATGCCGTCATGCTGGACGTCCTGCTGCGGGCCATCGCGCCTGGGACGCGACTGACCCTGGTGGGGGACGCTGACCAGCTTCCGCCTGTCGGCCCAGGCGATCCGTTTCGCGCGTTGGCTGCGTCTGGAACGGTGCCGGTTGCCCGGCTGCATGAGGTGTTCAGGCAGGGAACAGGGTCGTCGATCGTGGCGGCAGCCTACCGAATCCTATCGGGCAAGGAACCTTTGTCTGCCCCCGATCAGGGGGATCAGCCCGGCGATTTCCACCTGGTCATTCGAGAGGAACCGGAGGAGATTGCCCGCATGGTCGAGACGCTGGTTGCGGACCGGATCGGCGCGCGTTTCGGCCTTGACCCGCGGACTGATGTTCAGGTGCTGGCGCCGATGCGCAAGGGGGATTGCGGAACCGATGCCCTGAACAAGAGGTTGCGCGCCAGACTCAATCCCCAGGCGGGGGATCATCCAGGCCTGGCGCCGGGTGATCGCGTGATCCAGAACCGCAACAACTATGACCGTGAGGTGTTCAACGGTGATATCGGATCGGTGGTTGCCGCCTCTGGAGACGGGGGCGTGCGCGTCAGATTCGATGATCGCGAGGTGGCTTTCGATTCCGAGGAGGCCGCCGATCTGTCTCTGGCGCATGCGATAACGGTTCACAAGTCGCAGGGCAGCGAGTTTGCGGCCGTGGTGGTGGTGGTATCTACCCAGCACTGGGTGATGCTGCGTCGGAACCTGCTGTACACGGCTGTGACCCGTGGGCGACGGTTGGTGGTGGTTTGCGGCAGTCGGCGTGCAATTCGCGTGGCGTTGGATAATGCCCGCCTCGAGCCCCGGAACACACGCATGGTCGAACGTCTGCGCGAAGGCTAGGCGCGTCACGGCCAGCAATGGCTCTTGACAGTCACGGGACCCTCCCGGATAATCCCTTCGCTTTTTTGTTCTTTGGACACGAGGTTGGTGGTCGCCGGTTTGGCGGACGTTCTCTGCGCGCCTGTAGCTCAGCCAGGACAGAGCAGCGGACTTCTAATCCGCCGGTCGGAGGTTCGAATCCTCTCAGGCGTACCCGTTATTCCGCCCTGCTTTTTAGCCGGGGTGGGGGTGATCACCCTTCAATGGTGCCTGTAGCTCAGGGGTAGAGCGCTGGATTGTGGCTCCAGTGGTCGTGGGTTCAAATCCCTCCAGGCACCCCAGTTCCGGGGCTTCGGCGTCCCGGCCCACCGCCTTGATGTCCCTTTGTACCCGGCGCCCGTGGCTCAATGGACAGAGCATCGGACTTCGGATCCGACGGTTGGGGGTTCGAGTCCCTCCGGGCGCGCCTCACGTTTTTCATAGACAAACGGCCAGTTGCCTGTTGGTTTGTTGAAGCGCTTGGTCGTCGTTGCGTTTCCGCCGAGATGCGCTATATTTGGGTCGCAAGTTTCCTTTTTTGGACCAGAAATGGAATTTGTCCCTAGATTTCTCCAGGCACCTTCCTCCAATTTTTTCCTGTTCGGCCCCCGCGGCACAGGCAAGTCGTCGTGGTTGCGCCGGGCCTTCCCGGAGGCGTTGAGGGTCGATTTTCTGGACGAGGAGACCTGGCGGACATACCAGGCGCGGCCCGAACACCTGGCCGAGGTTGTCCGGGCCAGCCCCCTTGACGCCACGATAATCGTGGACGAAGTCCAGCGGGTCCCTGCGGTGCTGTCAACGGTCCACTTGCTTATTGAGGAGGCGCCCACCCGGCGGTTCATCCTGACCGGGTCCAGCGCCCGCAAGTTGAAGCGGTCGGGTGTAAACCTGCTGGGGGGTCGGGCGGTGCTGCGCACGGCGCACCCGTTTGTCGCAGCGGAACTCGGTGAAAGCTTCCGGCTGGACGAGGCTCTCCAATTTGGGCTGGTGCCATTGGTGGTCGGGTCCGGAGCGCCCGCCGAGGTGCTGAGGGGATATGTCGCACTGTACTTGAGGGAGGAGGTCCAGACGGAAGGCCTGGTCCGTAATCTGGGCGGCTTCGCGCGTTTCCTGGAGGCCGTGGCCTTCTCGCACGGCGGGGTCCTGAACGTGGCGAACGTTGCTCGGGAGTGCCAGGTCGAACGCAAGGTGGTCGAGGGCTACCTCGGGGTCCTGGAGGATCTCTTGCTTGCCTGGCTGGTACCTGTGTTCTCGCGCCAGGCTCGCCGGGTACTGTCCAGCCATCCGAAGTTTTTCCTGTTCGATGCTGGCGTGTATCGCAGTCTGCGTAGAACCGGCCCTCTGGATCGACCCGGCGATGTGGAGGGTCCAGCCCTGGAAGGTTTGGTTGCGCAGCATCTGCGCGCCTGGTGTGCCTATCGTGGGGGGGACGACACCCTCTCGTTCTGGAGGACCGCCTCGGGCAATGAAGTGGACTTCGTTGTGTACGGGCCTTTGACGTTTTGCGCGATCGAGGTGAAGAACACGACCCGGGTTCGGCCCGAGGACTTGCGAGGGCTGCGTGCATTTCGCGAAGACTACCCGACGTCTACGCAGATTCTGCTGTACCGCGGGACCGAGTCGCTTGACCTCGACGGGATCCGCTGCCTGCCGTGCGAGCGGTTTCTGCGGGCCTTGCGTCCGGACACGGAGTTGGCTGTCGATCCGGTCCTGCACCAGGCTGAATAGCGCGTGATCGTGGCCAGGAAAGTACAGGTAACGTCATGCGATCGATTGCGGATTGAAGAGGTCGGCAGCGCAGTCTGCTGAACATCGGCTTCGTCGATGTGCTTCAAGTTACCTGCAGGATCTTGAGGATTCAGAAAGCAACGACCAGTTCCGCGGTGCCAGTCGCGCCGGCTGCCGCCGAGGGCTGCCACAGGTTCAGGGCCTGCAGTGCCCTGCGGATCCGGTCACGCTTGGCGGGTTCGCGGTCAAGGCCCTCTATTGCTGTCACGCGCAGTCGTCCCTGGTTGTCTGCGGCTACGCGCAAGGTTGTCGTGATCCCGGCCAGGTTGGCTGCAAGCGCCTTCATCGTGACCCAAACCCTGGACTTGAAGGCGTGCATCGCAGGTCCGGCAATGCCCTTTGACACTCGGACTTCGACCGTGGGTCCGGCTTTTGTGTCGGACGATTCCTTTTTTTCAACGGCCACGGGCCTGTTGTCGCCTGCCAGGGGGCGCAGACCTGGTTCCTTGTGGCTTGTCCCCTCGGCATCAGCCATCGCCGACGAAGAGGTACCGGAATCCTTCATCCTGGCGACCTGCCCATCGGCCAGGCTGCCGACAGCGCTTCCTCCACCGTATCCCGAGGATTGCGCCGATCTGGTTGCGCCGGAAGCGGCTGCGCCCGCGTTCCTGCCGGACACCGCGAACGAACCGGCATAGGTGGCCGCGGCGGATGCAGGGGCCGGCGGGGCCGATGCGCTGAAACCAAACGACCGTATGCTGCGCTTGGCCTTGGCTGTGGCCATCATCGCGGCCGCCTGCGGGGCCGCCAGGCCCACCTCGACGGAGTCCTCGCCGAAAACACCTTCGAAGGAAACGTCCTTTGGCATCTCGACCGGTACCTCGATTCTTGTCGGGGCGCCCTTCTCGTCGGTCCGAGTCTTTTCCTCTACTGCCACGAAGGCTGTGTAGCGTGACATCACGCGGTTCGCGACCGAGATGCGAATGATCTCCTTGACGATCTCGGGGATTTCCCCTTGCAGCATCTTGCGCATCAGCTCGTCGATGGCCTGGCGCGCCCACAGGCTTTTCAGTGCCGGGTTCCTGGTCTCGCGGGCAGGCAGCGACACCTGAACCGGGATCGAAACGCGTTCACCCGCGATGCGACCTGTCACGTGGATGGTTGCATCGCCGGCGGCATGGTAGCGCGCTGTTACCTGCAGCGGGTGGCCGGCAAACAGGTCCGTTGGATTGGCCGGGTACGCCTGCTGGACCTCGAGTCCGTTCCAGTCGATTGCGATGTTGGTCAGGACGGGGCTACGGACCTGGTCGTAGAACCTGGCTACGGCCGCGGTCGGATTCTCGCCGGGCTGGATGTACAGGACCTGGCCGCGACCCTCCTGGGCCAGGTTTTCCAGCAGGTAGCGGTTTACTGCAGTGCCGACGCCCAGCGAATACAGCCGCGTGTCGCCTACGTGGTCACGTACGGCCGACAGGATCTCGGTCTCGTTGCCGATATACCCGTCGGTCAGGAACAGCACCACGCGCAGGCGTCGCGGATCTCCACCGCCCGACAGCGCCGCCCGAACGCCGGTGATCATCTCGGTGCCACCCTCGCCCTGGAGCCCGTTCAGATAGGCCAGGCCGCGCGCGATGTTTTCGGGGGTGTTTCGCAGTGCGTTCGGCGACAGGCCGGATGCCGACATCGAGAACGACAGGATCTTGAATGTGTCGTCCCGGTTCAGGTTGCCCAGCGCGTGGCGAACCAGGGACTTTGCGGCTTCGATTGGGGCGCCGGACATCGAGCCCGAGCAGTCCAGCACAAAGACCACTTCCTTGGGGGTGACGTCGGCATCGCGCGGGGAGGGCGATGGGACCAGCATCAGCGTCACGAAGCCGTCGGCCTGGGTACGGTGGGCCAGAACGCCTGCAGCAACATGGTCCGGGCGCACGTCCCACTGGAGGACGAAGTCACGGTTCGGGATGCCGTCGCTCGCGGCCAGGCGGACCTCGGCCTCGTTCGGCCCGATGCGCCGGTCCTGGATTTCGTGGGACTTTGATCGCAGATCGGTGTATGGCACGCCGGCATCCAGGTGGACCGACAGCGAGACGTCATGGCCCGATCGCGTACCGGGGCGCAGGACCGGCGGGGTGATGCAGTCGGCGTCGGGAACGACCGAGGCCCGATCATCGACCGGGATCGCGTCACCGTCAGGCGTGGTCACGTGGCCCGGAATATAGCGCGGGCCCACGACCATCGGGAACGACAGTGACAGTGTCCCGGCCTCGTACTTGATTGTCTGCACGTAGGTCAGGGTGATCTTCACGTCGTCGCCTGGCAGCAGGTTGGCTACCGACTGCGTGAAGATGTTCGGGCGTTCCTGCTCCAGCAGGGCGGCGGTCTGGCCGTTGGCTCGGGCCTGCTCGTAGACCTGCCGCGCCTCTCCACGCTCGCGGATGACGCCGCGGATGGTTCGTGTCCCGACCTTCATGACCATGTCGTCCACCGCCGCGTTTTCGGGAAGCGGAAAGACGTACACGGCCTCGATCCGTCGGTTATAGGGATTGGTGAATTCCTGCGTGACCTGGGCGCGAGCCAGGAAACCCGAGACATCGATCTGCACGTCGGTGTGCTTCAGAGGGAAGTCGATCGTGTGCCCCGATTCGTCGCGACCGACAAGGGCGCCGGTTCCCGGAGTCGATTGGGCCGCCTGAACGGCTGGTGCAGCGCGCGAAGCAAGAAGGATCAGTGCCGTGGCGATGGTGGTGCCGGCAAGGACGAAAAGCCGGCTGGCGGAAAGGCGAGGTGCGCATCGAACTGGGTTCTGCCTGGTCGTGGCGTTCATAAGAACCTCCTGTCTTTCAGTGAGAACGACCCACCATTAGACGGAGGCCAAACCAAATCGATTTACGGGGAGAAAATAAATCTACTTCAAGCGGATTTTCCCGGCCCTGTCAGCGCCTCCGGGCAGGCGTTCCAGGCGGGTCAGGTATCCCTCGGCCTCGTCGTGGCGGGAAATTGCCAGGGCAAGCTGTGCCGCCTCGGCAAGTATGTCGGCCAGCAGATTATCGGAAGGCCCTGCCGCCAGCGCTGCGCGGCACAAGGCCAGGGCATCGGGCAAGCGCCCCGCCGCACGCTCGTCTCGCGCCTCTTTCAGAAGGCCCGCTGCGTCCGCCCGTACATTCCGGGCGACCTTGGCCATGGCTGGGGGGGCTGGGGGCTCGTTGGCAAGTTCGGCCTCGGGCATCGGCTCGGGCATGGGAGGGGAGGCGGCAGGCGCCGCGAACCGGCGAACTTCAGCCTTCGATCGCTTTGCGTCTTCCTGAACGAACCCTGACCCGGCGGCTTCGAAGCCTATTGATTCGTCAGACAGCATCCGAAGCGACGCGGCTGCCGGCGCAATCGATGCCGGTCCTTTCGCGGCCCTTGGCTTTGCCGCGACCTGTCCAGACGCCTGGCCGACCAGTTCCTTTCGTGCCTGGCGCGATTCAACATGAACACGGTCCGGTGTCGAAGCCGCGGTCGCCGTCGCCGTCGCCGTCGTGCCACCAGCCCTGCCCCTGGCATCTTGCACCAGTGCTTCGCCGGCTTCCTGGGCGCGTTGGGAAGGGGCCGCTGCCACAGGGACCGGCTCGACAGATGCGGCAGCCATCAAGGCGGATTCTGCCGGAGCCAGTGCCGCTGCCCTCTGTTCACGGTCCGCGCGGGTCCACGGGTCGTCGATCTCCTGCAGCGGGATCAGGTGTGCGCCTACCACGACAGCCGCAATAATCGCCGTGGCCCCCAGGAAGGATGGGGAAAGGAGGAATCTCTGCAATGCCTCCCACGGTCGGGCCATGGCTCTTTGACGCGTCGCCCGCCGTGCTGCCGCCAGGATGTTCCTGTGGGCCGCCAATGGGAGTTCATGGTCCTTCAACCCGGCTGCCGCACGACGGACTACCGATACGGCATCAAGGTCCGCCCGAAGATCGGGGTCTTCGCGCAGGGCAGCCTCGAACGCAACGGCATCCTGCGGCGACATCTCGCCGTACGCGTATTCGAACAGTCGGTCGCGGGCCTGCTGGTTTGTCATGGCAGCCCCCCGAAGCCGGCCAAGGACTGGCGCAGGCTTCTTACCGCGTAAAGCATCCGGCTCTTCACCGTGCTTTCGTTCACGCCCAGGATCGTGGCGATCTCGGGGAATCGCAGGCCTTCCACCTCGCGCAGCAGGAACGTCTCGCGTTGCTCGGGCGGCAATCCGGCCAGCCCGGACTCAAGGGCTTGTGACAGCTCGCCCGAGAAGGTCTTGTGGTCCACCGGCACGACCGATCCGGCCATTTTCTCCACCAGGGCTGGACCGGATTGGTCCGGCCGGCCCGGGTCGTCCAGTGAACAGGCGTTGCCATCGGGCCGATGGATCCGTGACCGCAGCGAGTCGGTGGCGACGTTGCGCATTACCCGGAACAGGAACGTACGGAAACTGGCCTCGCCGCGAAAGTCCTCGGCCGCCGAGATCACCCTCATGAATACGTCCTGGGTCAGATCAGTCGCCATCTCGGCGTCCCCGATGAACTTCGTCAGGTACCCGTGGACGGCCCCACCGTGGCGATTCAACAGTGCCCGGAAGGCCCGCCCATCCCCTTTCGCGTACCGGCGATACAACTCCTCGTCGGAACGCGGATCCTCCTTATAGACGGCGCCCGAACGGTTTCGATTTAACACCAGCAAAATAATGATGAACGCCATGGGTGGGGCGGTGAATCGCACCGATGGTTCTCCAGGGGGCCGAGCCCCAAACTTCGTAAATGCGGTGGACATTATAGCAGGCCGTTCCAGGGTCGTGGCGCGGGAAACGGGCGACCAGACGGCACACTATGCTGCCGGCATCTCTCATTGCCATGCGCATTTTAGCCTGCAAGATTCGGGATTTCCGACAGATTGCAGCAATAGTCCTGGCGGCGCCGTCAGTCTACCTTGGCTATTGAGAACTAGGTGACGCGGCCAAACTGGCCGATTCATCAACGATATCGAGTTGCACCGCAATCTAGCGCGAAATTTGGATCCCCGCGTAGCACTTGACGATTCGTCCGCTTGTGGGGCACGATCCCCGGGGTTTTCCTGTGGAATTGGAGGCTATTGGTGGCGGATCAAAACGATTACAAGGCGACGTTGCGGCTTCCCGTGACGTCGTTTCCGATGAAGGCCAACCTGCGCGAGAAGGAGATGCAGATCCTGGACTTCTGGAAGAAGGGCCAGGTATATCCGCGGATGCGGAAGGCCGCAGCGGACAGGGGTGGTGCGCCATTCTGTTTCCATGACGGCCCTCCATATGCGAACGGTCACATTCACCACGGTCACATCCTGAACAAGGTCCTGAAGGACATCGTGGTGAAGATGCGCAACCTGTCGGGGCAGCCCACCGAGTTCAGGCCCGGCTGGGATTGCCACGGCCTGCCCATCGAGCACGCAGTCGAAAAGGAGATCGGTCGGGAAGCAGCGCGTGGTGATCCGTCTGCCTTGCGTCACAAGTGTCGCGATTTCGCGCGCAAGTGGGTGGACATACAGGCGGCCGAGTTCGAACGCCTGGGCGTGTTCGCGTCATGGGACGACCCGTACCTGACAATGTCCCATGATTACGAGGCGTTGACCCTGCGCGAGTTCGGGCGCTTCGTGGGCGCTGGCGCTGCCTATCAGGGCCGCAAGCCGGTGTTGTGGTGCCACGTCTGCGAAACGGCGCTGGCCGACGCCGAGGTCGAGTATCGCGATGCCACGTCGCCCTCGATCTACGTGCGCTTCCCGTTCATGCCGTCGGTGGGCCAGAAGGTGCCAGCGCTGGCCGGTCGCGATGGCGGCGTCATCATCTGGACGACAACCCCGTGGACGATCCCGTCGAACCTGGCGATTGCGTTCGACCCCGACGCGACCTATGTCGCCGAGGACGTCGATGGTGATGTCTGGGTCCTGGCCGAGGCGTTGCTTGCAGCGTTTCACAAGGCGATAGGTCGCCCGGAAGGCACGGTTATCGCGACGTTCCCAGGGTCCGCGCTTGATCGTGCCGCCTGTCGGCACCCGTTCATCGACCGCGAATCCCTGCTGATCGTCGGCGAACACGTGACGATGGACTCGGGTACCGGCTGCGTCCACACTGCGCCAGGTTTCGGCGAGGATGACTTTGTTGTGGGCGCGCGCTATGGCCTGCCTGCCTACGCGCCAGTCAACCACCAGGGGCGGTTCACGTCCGAGGTGCCCGAGTTCGCTGGTCGTAACGTTTTCGACTGCGACGCCGACGTCATCGCGCTGCTGAAGGCGAACGGGGCGCTGCTGGGCGCCGTGAAGATCACGCATTCGTACCCGCACTGCTGGCGGTCCAAGAATCCCGTGATATTCCGGGCGACTCCGCAGTGGTTCATTCAGGTTGATCGACCGCTTCAGCCGCAGCTTGCGGCAGATGACGGTGGTACTGCGACCATGCGTCAGCGGGCGCATGCCGCGATCGAGGACGTGAAATTCATCCCCTCGTGGGGTCGCGACCGCATCGGCGGCATGCTGAAGTCTCGTCCCGACTGGTGCATCAGCCGCCAGCGCCACTGGGGTGTGCCGATCGTAGGCACTTCCTGCGACTCGTGCGGCCATGTCGAGACGTCCCAGGTGCTGATCGATCATGTCGCGAAAATCTTCGAGGTCGAGGGGGCCGACGCCTGGTTTGACCGGCCGTTGTCGGAACTGTTGCCGGATGGGTGGAAGTGCGGCAAGTGCGGGTCCACCGACCTGCAGAAGGTCAAGGACATCCTGGACGTATGGTTCGATTCGGGAGTGTCGTACGCAGCCGTGATCGAGGCGCGACTTGCAACCCTTGCCGAACCTCACCCCAGAACGGATCTGTACCTGGAAGGCAGCGACCAGCATCGCGGATGGTTCCAGTCATCGCTGCTGGCTTCGGTTGGAACGCGTGGGCAGGCGCCATACAAGGCCGTGCTTACACACGGTTTCGTCGTGGACGGCGCCGGCCGCAAGCTGTCCAAGTCAGAGGGCAACTACATCGATCCCGCGAAGATCATGGACGTGAACGGCGCCGAACTGCTGCGACTGTGGACGGCGGCCGAGGACTACCGGGATGACATCCGTCTGTCGGACGAGATCCTCAAGCGCCTGGTCGATGCCTACCGGAAGGTGCGCAACACTTGGCGGTTCATGCTGGGCGTGATCTCGGACATGGACCCGGTCTCCGGCCCGCTGCCGGTTGATCAGATGCTGGACATCGATCGCTGGATGCTGGCGCGGTTCAGCCAGGTTGTTGCACGGGTGCGGCAGGCTTACGACGATTACGAATTCCACGCCGCCGTTCGTGCGTTGATGGACCTATTCATCACCGATCTGTCGGCGTTCTACCTGGACGTCACCAAGGATCGCCTGTACTGCGCAGCACCCGGCAGCCTGCAACGGCGTTCGGCCCAGACCGCGGTCCGACGCATCCTTGAGGGTACGTTGTCGCTGATGGCGCCGATCCTGTCGTTTACCGCCGAGGAGGCGTATTCACATCTTAACAAGGTGGACGGCGCGCCGGACTCGATCTTCCTGGTGCCTTTCCCCGCGGCAACCGATTTCCCGGATGACCCGGATCTGCGAAGTGACATCGATTCCTTCCTCGAGGTGCGCGCGGTCGTACTGAAGAAACTGGAGGAAGCGAGGGCTGCAAAGGTGCTGGGCCACCCACTGGAGGCGTTCGTTACCGTGACGGTCAAGACCGGCGGGACTTTCGACGCAGTCTTGCGCCGATTCGAGGCGGCCTTGCCGGAGTTGTTCGTAGTATCAAGGGTTTGCGTCAAACGTGCCGATGATTTGCCTGGCGTGGATGGACCTGCTGACGTGTCCGTCGAACGAATCGCTGGTACCCGTTGTGGCCGATGCTGGAACTACGCTATGGACGTGGGATCGACGGAAACGACGCCCGACCTGTGCGGCCGGTGCGCGGATGTCTTGCAGGCGGTGACCTCATGACAATGGAAAGACGCAAGCTGGTTGTTCGATGGACGGTGACTGTGTGCGTGATCCTTGGTGTTGCAGGGTCCGACTTGTGGTCCAAGCGGTGGATGGAGGAAAACCTTGCGACGCCCAGGCACCTGCTGCCGGTCACTGCCCCGGCTGGGGCCTCGGGGATGACTGTTGGGGACGTCGTTCGAACCCGCTTTTCCGACCTTGACGACGGGACGCTTCGAGGGTCGTTGTGGCGTCTGCCGCAGCAGGTTGCGTTGGACCCGGGCGATCCTGTCTTCGAATTGGAGCCATCGCGCAATATCGAGGCCGTGGGCTTTTTCGTGTTCGACAGCGGGAAGGTTGAACGTTTCGCCAGGCGCATCGAGCGCAACGACGCGTGGGTGATGGAAAAGGCTCTTCAGCGTGAGCGGCCCGAGCTTGGTCTGCAGGAAGCCAGACGTCAGGTGCGCGAAGTGTTGTCGAAGGTCAGCGTTGCCGAATACCTGAAGTCGCGCCTTCCCCACCTGTCGGACGACGAGGCCTCGGAGGTTGCACGCACCGGACTGCATCCGATACCGATGGGCGGATCCGAGGTCGATCCGGGATCAAAGGCGGTGCCCGGGCAGGCATACCTGGTCGGCCATCGGGAGATTGTTCTGATACCAGGATTTTTCGATTTCTCGTACGCCGAGAATCCGGCAGGTGCCTTCAGCATGCTGCTGAGCCTGGACGAGGGCCTGCGCAGGACGATCTTCTTTGTGCTGTCGATCGTGGCTCTGATCGCGGTCGGATGGTTGCTGGTCCGCCCGCCGGGCCCGGGACTGATCCCTGTCATCGCTCTGGGCGGCATAATGGGCGGGGCCATCGGAAACCTGGTTGATCGACTGACTTTGACCTACGTGGTCGATTTCATTCATAACTACTGGCAAGACTGGCACTGGCCGCGCTATAACATCGCAGACATCGGCATATCGGTCGGCGTCATATTGTTGATGTCGATCACGTTGTTTTCGGGCAAACCAACCGTCCAGAAAAAGAAACCCTGATTCCCTCGATTCATCCTAATCAGCAGCGTTGACTTCGGATTTTCAACAAGCCTTTGACAAAAGTCATACATATTCCGGAAACTAGTTGACAGCCCGAATGCGACCGTTTTTGGGATTCCTTGCCAGCGCGCATATGAACGCCTCGGCTGGAGCCGGTCTGCATGCGGCAGCTTCTTCACAATCGGGGGCGGCATGGCGGGCGAAGCGCAGCAATCGGGTGGCCACAGCGGACCTGAAAAGACTGGAATCCTATCCTTCCCCTACTCTCGACGTTTCTTCCTCCTGTTCATGCTGGCAATCCTGGCTGGCCTGGGGGTCAGGCAGTACCTTAAGCCTTCGGGATTCGGGGAGATCGGCTTTTTCAGGACGGCGGCCCTGGACGAGGAGGCGGCACGCGAGCCGACCCTCCAGGGAAAGGGGGCTTGCGAGGTTTGTCACAAGGCCGAGTTCGACGCCCACGAGAAGGACGTCCATCTGACGGTGCAGTGCGAGGACTGCCACGGGCCGGCTGCCGAGCATGTTCAGGCGAGGACCGATGGGCTTGCTCCAGACAAGGGGAAGATGTTTCGGGAACTGGCCCAGGCCAACTGTCTGGCGTGCCACCGGCGACTCCAGGCCAGGCCAAAGCTGTTCCCCACCATCGACGCGGCCGAGCATTTTACGCGAATGGGCGTCACGGATTCGTCGGTGAAGTGCCAGGGCTGCCACAGTCCGCACGAGCCGCTGTTTCTGGACCGGAAGGTTTCGCAGGCTCGGCTGCACCCGCTGATCCATGCTTGTACAGACTGCCATCTGGACCCTGCAATCCGCAGCAAGGCGCTGCCAGACGGCCATGTGGTGACCTTCCAGTGCAAGGACTGCCATGCCGACGTGCTGGCTGACTACAAGACCAAGCCACACAAGGACCTTGAGTGCTCGACGTGCCACGTGTTCCACCAGGACAGCGAATTCTCGGGCCGCATCTTCAAGAACGGCAACCCGAAATTCTGTCTGATGTGCCACCAGCAGCAGCCGTTCCGTGGCAAGGGGAGCATACCGCAACTGGCGTCGTTCGAGGCCCACCGGAACGAGATGGCGTCGGACGACGCAGATCGGCAGAAGCGCTGTGTCGACTGTCACGCCGAGGAGAAGATCCACACGATGCACCGGCCGGCCAAGTCCGTGGTGGTCGGCGAAGGAGGTGCTCGATGATCGAAGACGGCAGCGACGTGCTGGACCGGGCTTCTCTGGCGGTTGGCAGGCGGCAATTCATGAAGATCGGGCTGGTCGGCGCATTCAGCCTTCTGGTCCCGTTCGCCGTCCGTGCCGCCGAGCGCGCCCCCTACAAGCGCGAGGATTACACCTGGGGATTCATAGTTGACACGACCAAGTGCATGGGTTGCGGTTCGTGCGTGCGGGCATGCAAGGCCGAGAACAGTGTGCCCGACGGCTACCACCGTACCTGGGTCGAGCGTTATACGGTCCTGGCGAACGGCCGTGTCGAGGTCGATTCTCCGCGGGGCGCCCTGGATGGCTTCCCGGAGGACCCGGCCCATCCTAAAAAGGATGTCGCGAAGTCCTTCTTCGTGCCGAAGTTGTGCAACCAGTGTGCGACGGCGCCGTGCGTCCAGGTCTGTCCGGTTGGCGCCTCCTATGCGGCGCCTGACGGGGTGACGCTGGTGGACCGCAAGCGGTGTATCGGCTGCGGTTACTGCGTGCAGGCGTGCCCCTACGGCGTTCGCTTCATCCATCCCCAGAACGGGTATGCGGACAAGTGCACGCTGTGCTACCACCGAATCACGAAGGGGCTGCCGACCGCCTGCTCGCAGGCCTGCCCGGTTGGTGCGCGGTCCGCCGGCAACCTGAAGGACGCGACCAGCCGGATACGGGCACTGCTGAACTCCAGCCGTTACGGCGTCTTGAAGCCGGCCCTGGGGACCAATCCGAAGTGCTACTACATCGGTCTAGACAAGGAGGTGGTTTGATGCACGTCGAGGCCATCTCGGAACTAATGGGTTTCGTGTTTCCCAACGAGCAGCATGTCACGTGGACAGTCATGATCGTGCTGTATCCCTACATCACCGGGCTGGTGGCCGGCGCTTTCATCGTGTCGTCTTTGTACCATCTGTTCGGCCAGGAAACGCTGAAGCCGGTTGCGCGATTCGCCCTGGTTTCATCTTTTGCTTTCCTGCTGTTCGCGACGCTGCCCCTGCTTCTGCACCTGGGCCTTCCGATGCGTGCCTTCAACATAATGATTACGCCGTCCTCGACGTCGGCAATGGCAGGTTTCGGCATCGTCTATCTGACTTACATGGCCCTTGTGGTGGTCGAGGTCTGGTTCTCGATGCGCGAGGAGATCGTCAACCGGGCGCTGGCTGAAAAGGGCTTTCTGGGCTTTATTTTCAAGGCATTGGCGCTGTTCGACCTGCGGGTTGACGACCGGACGCGTGCCCTGGACCACCGAGTCGTGAAGTTCCTGGCCGGCCTGGGGATCCCTATTGCCTGCTTTCTGCACGGATACGTGGGCTTCCTGTTCGGGTCCATCAAGGCGAACCCGTGGTGGTCGACGCCATTGATGTTCATCATCTTTCTGCTGTCTGCAATCGTGTCGGGCATCGCGGTCCTGATCCTGCTGTTCTACGTAATCTCGTGGTTGCGACGGGTGGAAGTGGATGGGCCCTGCGTGCAGACGATGGCCAACTACCTCTGGGGCTTCATGATCATTGACGTGGCCCTGGAACTGATGCAGGTCCTGTCGATCGCCTATCAGCAGATGGCGGAATGGGAGGCATTGTCGGTCCTGATCCACGACAAGCTATTCTGGAGCCACGTAGTCTTGCAGTTGCTGATCTGCTCGCTGATCCCGTTCCTGCTCCTGGGCCTGAACTCCCTGGTTCGGCTGGGGCAGCGGACGCGTAATGTGCTGATTTTCTCGTCATCGGTACTGCTGCTGATCCAGGTTCTGGCGATGCGCTGGAACGTGGTCATCGGCGGACAGTTGATGTCCAAGTCCTTCCGCGGCTACACGTCGTACATGCCGGGCATGTGGGACCGGGAGGGGCTGCTGGTGGCCGCGATTGTGTTCACTGTGCCGTTCCTGCTTCTGCGTTTCTTCGACTTCCTTGTCCCGCTGTTCCCGTCTGATTCCGCCATCGGCAAGGGCAGGCTGTGACATGACGTTTGGGGTCGCCCCCGGTGGAGGTTGACGTGACCCAACGCGAGGATCTGGCGTCCAGAATCGAAGGCCTCGAAGCGCGCGTCGAGACCCTTGTGCGCCGTCTGGACACGCTTGAGGGTGTGCGTGACGGGTTTGCTGCCGCGGCTCCCCTGGAAGTCGAGCCTGCCGAGGTCGCCAAGGCGGCGGGGGATACGTTAGATGACCCCGAAGACCAGCCGTCTGCGTGGCAAGGGTTTGCCATCCGGGCTGGCCGGACCTTCCTGATTCTGGCTGGCGCCTTTCTGCTGCGGGCATTGACCGAGGCCGACACCCTGTCGGAGGTGCTGGGCATCGGCCTTGGGCTGACTTGGGCGGCTCTTTGGGGCTTGATGGCCGAGTTGGCGGGTCGCGACGGACGGAAAGTTGACGCCTCGTTTCACGGTGTGGCTGCGATTCTTGTTGCCTTCCCGATTGTCTGGGAGGGTTCCACGCGCTTTTCGGTGCTTGGGCCGTTCCTGGGGTCTGCGCTCCTGGCGGCCTTTGCGCTGGCGATCCTCTTTGTTACGTGGCGTCGCGGGTTGAGGACCCTGGCCTTTCTGGCCGCTATGACCGCAGCCGTTACCTCGGTAAGCCTTGTCATCGCCGTCCGCTCTGCGAGCCCGATTGTGCTGGTGCTGTTGCCGCTGGGAGCCGCTTCTCTGGCGGTCGCGTGGCACCGTGAATGGGACGAACTGGCCTGGCCAGCGGCGCTGGCCCTGAATGTGGTGATCGGTCTGCTGGCCATCCGGTTCGGTGTTCAGGCCTATGACTGGGTGTCGTCATCGGAATTGCTGGCTTTCCAGGCTGGCCTGGCCAGCCTCTATCTTTCGGCGTTTGCCTATCGGATTCTCGTGCAGCGCCATTCGGTGGGCGTTTTCGAGGTTGTCCAGTCCCTGGCCGTGGTCGCCGTAGGTTTCGAGGGCGCAGTGGCCGTTGCAGGGGCCGAGATGCCTGGACGCCTGGTTCTTGCCGCCCTTGCGGGATTGGTCGCGATTGCCGCCCACTCGGCCGCGTTCCTGCGCCTGGAGAACCGGGAGGACCGGCGGCTGAATGTTGCCTGCTGTACGGCCCTGGGTTCGCTGCTTGCGGTCGAGGCACTTAGGCTGGCCTTGCCGTTGCCGCTGGCCGGGGTGCTGTGGACGGTGCTGGCCCTGATACTGGCCTTTGCGGCGGTGCGATCGGATCGCGTGGCGCTGCGGATTCAGGTCGCAATCCTGGTACTGGCCAGCGCCCTTGCCACGGGACTTCTTACTCAGTCGCTGCAGTCTCTGGTGGGGAAGGAGACTCCCGATGGCCCGCCTCAACTAGCGGCGCTGGCCAGCCTGTTTCTGGCTTCGGTCTCACTGTGGGTGCTGCGTCGACATCTGGCTCCGGACGGTCGTTGCTGGGCTTGGACTGCCCCTTGCTTCATCCTTAGCCTGGTAGTTGGCGTCGGGATTGCGGGGACGGTCGTCGGTATCTTGGCAGGGCCGCTGGCTGGCTTTGGGGAATCGGCGGACCACGGGGCACTGGCCGTCCTCAGAACGGGCGTGCTGGGTATTCTGGCTCTGGGCCTTGCTTCCCTGGGCCGCCGTCGCGAGAGGGCCGAGTTCCGCTGGGCCACGTTCCTTGCCCTGGGATTGGCTGCTGTCAAGGTGTTGCTGGAGGACATTCCGCGCGGGCGGCCGCTGACATTGTTCCTTACACTGGCGCTGTTCGGTGGGGCATTGATCGGGGCGTCCCGGATCGTCCGTCGCAAGGCGTCTGCCCGTCCGGCGGTCACGAACCCTTGAAATTGTGGCATTTCGCGCAGGGCTGATCGGGATAGTGGGCCTTCTTTTCCTCGTGGCACCCCTGACACGTCTCGCGGGCCGGCACCTTCCAGCCATGGGGCTTGTGGCAGGTCAGGCAGTTCTCGGCCGAGTGCGCTTCCTTCTTGTGAAGTTCACCCAGGCTTTCGTGGCAGTCCTTGCATTCCGTGACGGGCTTGCGGACTCCAGGTGTCGAGTGGCAACTGTCGCAGCCGTCCGCCATCATCGGTGCCTTCTTGTCCAGCTTGTGGCACTCGGCACATTCGGTGGGCGGACGATACCCCGCCTCGTGGCAGCGTGAACAAAGGACTTCCGCATGCCTGCCCTTAAGTTCCCACGGGTGCCAATTCCGATCGCTGGCCGGGGCCACCGAGCCCAGCGGCATCAATGCGCTTCGTTGAGGCATTGTGTGGCAAAGCGTGCAGTCGTTGCTGAGCACCTGGCCGTCCTTTGTGACGTGCTCGTTGTCGTGGCACCTGAAGCAGCCCTTCCAGTTCCTGTGACCGATGTTTGAAGCGTAGGTCTTCCAGTTCACGTTCATTGCCGGGAAGACATTGCGGTCGTATATCGCAGTCACGGTCTCGACCGCCTGCGTTACGTCGGCGGCTCGAGTCTTCAGTATGTTCGGATATCGGTCGCCGTAATAGGTAGTGAATGCCTGACGGATCCCGTCGTGAGCTGTCTGCTTGTCCGGGTACTCGGCCACCAGGGAGTCGACGGCCAGTTTCTTGACCCAGGGCAGAGTCATCGAGATGCTGCCCGACTCGCCAGCCTTGTCCACCCCTGTCTCTGGCGGCACAAACACGTGCGACGGCCGGTTGTGACAGTCCATGCAGTCGACCTTGTGCTTCGGCAAGGCCGAGATATCCGCCTCAGTGACCTTGGCTTTCCGGTCGATGTATTCCTTCGTAGAGCCATCGTTGTGCGTGACGCGAACCCAGGGGATATCCTGCAGTTTCTCGTCCGTCGCCGCGTATTCCACGACGTTGTCCACGACCATGTGCCAGTGGATTCCGGCCTTCTGGCCCAGGTTGGGAGTTCCGCCACCGGTCTTTATCAGCAGGCTGACCTGTTCGGGCGTGTTGGCTTCGTCATAGCGGAAGTGCGGATTCTGCTGCAACTGCGCACCGAAGAACTTGTTCGGCCAGTGGCACTCTTCGCACGTTTCGCGTGCGGGCCGCAGGTTCTTGACGGGGACCGGGATCGGCCGCTCGTAGTCGCCCGTAGCTACCGCGTACACCTGGTAAAGGCCGGACATCTTGGATTTCACGTACCAGGAAACGCCGTTGCCAACATGGCAATCAACACATGGAACGCGAGCGTGCGGGCCTTCCAGGCGGGCGACGTGCTCGGGTTCCATGACGGTGTGGCAGACCGTGCCGCAGAATTCGACCGACTCGGTGTAAAGGAACGCGTTGTAGCCGACAAAGGCCATCAGGACAGCCAGGAAGCCGCCGCCAACCAGCCAGTATGCGAATTTGCGCCGCATGCGCGGGTCGTTCAGATCCACCTTCGGGAAGGGCAGGGCATCTTTGGTTTTCGCACGGCGTCGTCGAAGGCTTTCGTGGCGCATCCCGAAGAAGAACATTACGACACCGCCAATCAGGACGCCCGGAAACACCATGTACGTGAAGATGCCGATATACGGACTCGGGCTCTTCAGGCTGAATTCCGCGATCAGAGTACCGGTGATCATCAGGACGCTGGCCAGGACCACGAGGGCCCCGAAATAGCTGATCCAGTTCCGGTAAAGCCCGGTTCCGCGTACTTCCTTTCCGTCCACCGATACCCCCCGGCAATAGCCGTCTGTCCCGAGTCGGTTGCATGGCCGACTTCGCGCCCGGGCGCATTTTACCCGAACATTCGCAGGAACCAAGGGCGATCTTGACCGAATTGCCGCATTTGGAGTGTTGGGCGCGGGGCAGTGTAGATAAGAAACCCCTTCCAAAGCGGGGTATTACGGGGATAGAATCCGAAGATCATTTTCGTTCGAGAGCGATTTCGGAATGGCGGTCCGTCATTACGAATCCCTTCCGGAGGTCCACGAACGCGACATCGAGTGCGCGATGATCGCCCACGGGGTCGTTCACTCCATCTATCGCGCAGCGAATCTGCGAACCAACTAGCCGTATGCGTTAATTGCGCAAGTCCGGATCTATGGGAGCCCCGGGTGGGAAACCTCCCGGGGCCACGCGGCAACGGCGAAGTTCGTCCATTGTTGATTTGATCGGCTCACTAAAATACCGTATCAGTAGTTCAGAACGGGAGGAACCTATGGGTCAGTTGGACCGCATTACCGTAGCCGCCGAAGTGATGGGTGGGCGGGCTTGCATCCGGGGCCTGCGGGTTACAGTAGGGTTGATTGTGGGCCAGATCGGCGCAGGCCAGAGCATCGAGGATCTTCTGGCCGAGTACCCTTACCTGGAACGTGAGGACGTCCTTCAGGCTCTGCGTTACGCCGCATGGCTGGCTGAGGAACGTGAAGTCATATTGGCTGGCGCATGAAACTGCTGATTGACATGAACCTTTCCCCACGCTGGGTCGATGTCTTGTCCGCCGCCGGCTTCGAGGCCGCACACTGGTCGATGCTCGGGGTGCTCAACGCATCTGACCAGGTGTTGATGGCGCATGCCAAGACATTCGGGATGGTCGTTCTGACGCACGACCTGGATTTCGGTGCCATTCTGGCAGCTACCGGTTGGCACAAGCCTTCGGTAGTTCAGATCCGGGCGGCCGACGTGCGCCCCGAAGCGATTTCGCTGCAGGTAATCGAAGCCTTGCGTCAACTGGCAGGCGAACTTGATGAGGGAGCATTGCTGACTATTGACCCGCGTCGAACCAGGGTTCGCGTGCTGCCACTGCGCCTTCCGTAGGTCGCTTGAGTGTAAGACACATCAACCACAAAGCGCCATCGTGAGCCAGGTATCAGGGGGGTTGAACCTGATGCCCTGGCCGTCGAAATCCTGGCTCCCACGACCTTATCCTGGGAAATTCCGAACCTGATGCCCCCTAGCGAACGCAGTTGTCCATCAACCGGTGAAAGCCGGGGACGCAATGGGGGTCATCGTTCCATTCGTCCACGCCAGACTCGGCCAACGCAACATCGTCCGAATCCTGGTCAGGACGAGGGACCCGGACCAGGGACGCCAGCGATACCCCTAGGGCGGTCGCGATTCGGATAAGGGTGTCTGTTGACGGCGCATGTCGCCCGCTCTCGATCCGGGCGACATTTGGCCGGGCCATCCCGGTGCGATCACCCAGTTCTTCCTGGGTGAGGCCAACTTTCAGGCGGGCAGCTCGGACGGCCTGGCCGATGGCCCACGCCGCCGCAACGGTCGGTTCCGCCACGGCACGAACCTGGACGCGCCCACGGTGGGCAATAACGCCCGATGGTTTCCCTGACCTGACCTTTTGTTCAAGACCTCGGATGATGCGGGCGGCCTCCTGGAGGCTCGTCCGCAACACTTCGCGTTCCCTGCCGAGTTGCTTGTGGTCCGCCAATTGGACAAGGTTCCCGACGAGGCTTCCGACCGCCATAAGCCCGGCAAGCAGGTCTCCGCCAGTGTCCAAAATTTGGTTCTTGCTCGACAATTTTGTTCCCCCAGTTTCCAAGTCTACACAGGCAAGGTATCAACCGTGATACTTTTCGTCAAGGGTCCAGGCCACGCCTCGAACCAGACCTCGGCACTGTAGTGGCTAACGACGGTGGCTAGTCGGAATCCGTCTGGGGACCAGGGTTCTGCATCCGTTCCAGCCGTCGGTTTTCGTGTCACATAACGACGTTGCAGTGACTGGGGATGTCAGTATAAATGTCACTGAAAATATAGGTGGACTGGGTGGACATCTACCGGATCTCTCGCTCGGGGCCTGCATGCGCGACAGGGGAAGGCAGTCTCGAACTTCCCGCAAACGTTGCCGCATCCGGATTCCGATCTCGCCTGCCCGACCTGCAGGACGACGAGGGGTAGACGCAAGCTGTGTTGGCCAGCGAAATTTGCAAGCGGGTGTGGGTGATTGTGGATGCGACGCCCAAGTAATTGAAACTATAGAGCCCCCTCGGGGAATCGAACCCCGGACACCCTGATTACGAATTGAGAAGTTCAAAGTGTGTAACATTCCGTAGTTACTATGGTATCTCGCCAATCAGCGAAAGGGTTGTGGCAACATATCGACGGAAGATGTCGGATTCATTAGATTCAAGTGGTTGCCACACGACTAGGGTCGGTTTCGCCGACATGAGCCCTGGAGCTTGTGCGGCACGGTCGGGCATCGAGGTGGAGGTGGGACGCGAGGGATTCGACTGGATTCAGTGATCGATGGCGAGGACGCAAGCGAGGGCCGCGGCCACGGAATCCATCACCGCATCAGAGACCGTCCCAAGGCGCCGGACGAACCGCTCGTGGGAGACCGCCCGCACCTGGAAGGCGTCGGCCGCCGACGGTTTTGTCAGGCCCGTGCTGGGCTCAGGCTGCAGTTTCACCATCCACGGCGCGACAGCGTAGCGTTCCTTCCACTCCGTCACCGGGACCACGACCTTCAAGGGGAGGAGTCCGATGGCGTCGTCGCTGACGATGATCGCGGGCCGGGTTTTCTTGATCTCCGACCCGACCGTGGGGTCCAGGTTGATCTGCCAGATCTCGCCCCTACGCACTGAAGTCCTCCGCGTCCAGAGACGTGAACGCGGTTAGCTCCCGGTCGCCAGCGTAGTCCGGCAACAATTTCTTCGCGGCGGCGGCCAGATCACGTCGTTTGGCGGAGCGCGGTGTCGCTGCCTTGGCCGACCTGGGCCGTGGCGCTAGTTCCTCTCGCACGAGGTGGACCGCGGCCTCCACGAAGGCCAGTCGTTCGTCCATCGGGAGTCGCTTCAGCTCCCTCATAAGATTCGTCGTTGTCATGACCCCTCCACGTCCGCCGAGTCGCCGTAAATCTGCAGCAGCGAACGAACTTCCCAGGAATTCTATGCCGTCCCAGGCCCGCGGTCCAGCCCAACGTGGTCACCTGCGCCGGATTCGGCCAACGCAGCATCGTCCGAATCTCGGCCAAAACGAGGGACCCGGACCAGGGACGCGAGAGAGACTCCTGCGGGCGGTCTTGTCGGCCAACCGCGAACTCGTGCTGCTGTACTGGGGCATCGGTCTCGACATCATTGTTCGGCAGGCCCAGCAGGGTTGGGGCGCCGGGGTGATCGACCGGCTGTCACGCGACCTTCGCCACGAGTTTCCTGATATGAAAAGGTTCTCACCGAGCAACCTGCGGTACATGAAGGCGTTTGCCGAGGCGTGGCCCGACGAGCCATTTGTGCAGCAGGCTGCTGCCAAATTGCCGTGGTTCCACCTTTGCACGGTCCTCGACCGGGTGCCAGGGCTGTCATCGGCATCAGCGCCATCGACCTATCACGTCTCCGGCCCGCTTCCGGACCGGACTTGTGAACTGCCTTGACGCGCCCTGGTACCCTGCGTACCATTCACCATATGGTGAAGATGTCTCCCATCCCTCGCCACGCCCGAAACGCCCTTCGGCGGATACGCGACCTTGCTGGTCGGCGGGCCGTACGGGTCACGATGAAGGCCCAGGAGGAGATGGCTTCGCTGGAACCTTCTGCCGACATTGATGATGTCGTGGAGATTCTGTCAGGGCTGGAGGCCGAGGATTGGGAGAGCCGGATCTGCTCGCTGATCACGGGGGAGGCGTTGCACGTATTCAAGCCGACGACGGCTTTCGGCTTGCTCTACGTCAAGGTGATCATACGAAACGACTGCATCGTGGTTTCGTTCCACGAGGAGGTGTGAAATGAAGCGAGCTGCCACCAGCAACAGTGAACCTCGGCCCGCCGTCTTGTCTGAAGACGCTTGCCCGACGTGTGGGACCGCCATGCAAGCCATGACTACCGAACTCCCGTTCGTCGTCAACGGCGAGAAGGTAGTAGTACCCGAAGTGTCGCATCTTGCCTGCCCGTCTTGTGGCGAGGTCGTGCTTCGTTACGACGAGTCCAAGACCCTGCAGGAACGAGCGGTCGAAATGTACCGGCACTCCCACGCCCTTCTTAGTGCGGACGAGATTCGTGCTTTGCGACAGCGGCTACACCTTACGCAGGCGCAACTAGCTGCTTTACTTCAACTTGGACCGAACACGGTCTCGCGTTGGGAAGCTGGCCGGAACGCGCAGAATGGTGCCATGGACGTGCTGCTGAAGATCGTTCGTGACGTGCCAGGGACACTCGACTACCTGAAGATGCACGCTGCGTAGGGGTTTGGGCTCAGTTGACCGCGCCCACGGTCGAGACCATCGAGGCTGAGTTGCACGATCTGCCCGACCTGAAGAACGACGAGCGGTAGACAGGCATGGCGTTGGCCAGTTACATCTGCAAGCTGGTGTGGGGATTGTGGATACGACGCCTAAGTCCGTGAAACTATAGAGCCACCTCGGGGAATCGAACCCCGGACCCCCTGATTACGAATCAAGTGCTCTGCCGACTGAGCTAAGGTGGCCCACTACGCAAAGAGCGCGAAAGCGGGCGATTTTTATTCGAATGGTGGGTGATTGTCAATACCCGGCGACGGTCGAGGCCAGCAGCAACTGGCCGGCGTAGTAGGCTGGCAGACCCCAGGCCCGGTTTGAAAATCCGGGGGAAACGAAGCGGTTGCGGGCGACGGAAAGGTCCGACACGTAGAACAGCAATGCCCCCAGCCACAGGGCGACCGGTCGGCCCGAGGGCATTGTCGTGGCGAAGGCGCAGGTCAGCATTGTGGTTATTGCGGCCACGTAAAGGGGGACCGCCACCTTGAACCTGGCATCAAGGCGTGGCCACAGCCACCAGAGGATTCCGCCCGCCAATGCCAGCAGCGGCACTGCTACCATCAGCGAGGCGGCATCCTGCAACCCCCGGACAAGGAATGCCGCGGCGTATGCCACGTGCCCCAGAAGAAACGCGGCAAGGCCCAGCATGAACGCAATGGAGGTCTTCTTGGGAATCAGCAGAACGTCTCCGGCGAATGACAGGACAAGTCCCGCCAGCAGCCATTGTCCGTAAAGCGAGTCAACCGCACCCGAAGCCATTGCAAAGGCGACGAAACCCAGCGACGCAACAGGCTTTGCAACCCACTGGACACCTGGGATGCCACGCCATTCCGCTGCCAGGACAACTGCCAGACCGGCCACAGTGATCAGAAGATACGTCATCATGGCGCCAAGCATAGCACGTGCCGGCGATGAAAAACCTGAAGGATGATGCGCAGGAATTCCCGCCGATCAGTTAGCCTGGCAGCCGCCACCCGGCTGTGCTCCGCCAGCGTCGTTCGAAAGAGGCTTGTCGCAGCCGGGGGTTCCTGGATTGCGAGCGCAGAAAATAGCGCGGATCTCGTCCGCGGTGAGTGCGCTGGCGGGGAAGCGGTTGTTGACCAGCCACGTTGGGCTGGCACTGATTCCCAGTTCCTGTCCCATGATGGAGTCCTGCAGCAGCAGTTTCCGGCCCTCGGGGCCAGTCGAGCACTGCTCGATCACGGAGGCCTTGATGGCGCCGGTCGCGCACGCCTTCCAGTCCTTCGATTCGGGGGACTTGTTACGGCACCAGATGTAGTCCAGCCAGCGATTGCCCTTTCCGTACTTGGCAATGGCGCAAATCTGCCGCAGATCCTCCTCGACTTCCGAACCTCCATGCAGCGACTCGATCTGCCCTTCCTCGCCGGCATCGACCAGGAAGTGGACCCGGAAGTTCATGTGCTTGCCGAATGACGCCAGGACCTCCTTCATGGAGTTCAGCGCGACGATGCCATAGGGGCACTGGCTCATCACGAACACGTCCAGGCCAAGCTTCTGCTCGGGCCGGCACACCAAACTGGACTTGCACCCCGGGTCGTCGCAATCGACTTTTCCGTTGGAGTCGTCATCCACCTTGTTGTCGCAAATTTCCGCAGTCGGGTCGAAGCCGGATTCCACCAGCAGAACGTGATATTTGCCTGCGTCCTCGAAGTACTTTTCGATCTGGGGATAGGATGCATCCTTCAAGACCTCATCACCGAACACGAATGCGGGCAGGTACTTCTGGTCGGCAGCGCGCAACGTGCCGTGCAGCGCCTTGCCCTCGTCGGTTGCGTATTCGATCACTCGTTCCCTCAGCCCGGGAAACAGCGCCTTCAACTGCTTGAGGCCCATATCGACTGCCCGGCTGCAAGGTTCGCACCTGGCGTCGGTCAGGACCAGCACTGGCACTTCGACCGGCTCAGGTATCGAAGCGCATGCCGCAGGCCTTGTTCCGGTAAATGACCCGCAAAAGGCGCGCAGGAATGATTCAGTGGTCCGCGGGCCATCGAATTCCTTGCCTGTGATGGTCATCGAGGGAGACCCCTGGATCCCCTTCTGCGCCGCATACTCGAACGATGCCTTCAGCAGCCCGCGGCCCTCGTCGCCGTCGGCACAAGCTGTCACAGCCGCTGCGTCAATTCCGGCCTTCACGGCGCAATCAGGGTAGTTGTCGGGAATCGCCTCCGGCTGCCGGTTCATGCAGGCGATCAGCGTGCGGAAAGCCTTTGGGGCCAGTTTTGCCGCGCAGATCTGCAGCAGGTTTGCCCGCAGTTCGGGTTCGCCGTGCATCGTGATCAGGCTGCCGTCCGTGTCCACGTCGCCGATGAAGTGCAGGCGGAAGTCGATGGCGTCACCAAGCTTGTCCAGCGCCGGAAACAGTGCATCCTCGGCCATGAGGCCGTAGGGGCAGCGGGACATCACGAACAGTTCGGCCGCGACCGGCACCACTGCCGGTTCGGCAGCGGCGACAGGCTTGGGGGGGATTTCATCGGTCTTGCGGGAGTGACAGCCGGCCAGCAGGACCGTCTGGCTTGCCATGAACGCAAGCAGCAAAGTGCAATACTTCATCGGACCCTCCGGGGCGCTTTCAAGAACGGGAGTGTAGGCAGCGTTGCCCGCCGGGTCAACGTCGGCGACTTCTTCCCTTGGCGGATGTTCCGGATATCTGGTTGTTGGCGCTGGCTGACCAGAGAAACATTTGTCTTTGGCCTACCGGAGCTCGAAGGGGGTCAAGCCGCTGGAAATTGCCGTTCGGACCTGCTGCATCAAGGCTTCCTTCTGATCGATTCCCAGCCCGGCCGTCGGAATAGGTTCGTGCACGGTCATTCGGACGTGCCCTGGCAGCGGGCCTAGCTGGTTTCCCGGGAGAATCCGGTGTGTCCCGCTGATCGAGATCGGCAGGATCGGAAACCCCGACTCGAGGGCAAAATTGAAGGCGCCTTTCTTGAATGCCTGAAGGCGCCCGTCGCGGCTGCGGGTCCCTTCCGCAAAAAACAGGACCGACACCCCGCGTTCCAGCAGTGGTATTGCCGCTTTGATGCTGGCAACCGATCTGGCGTGGTCCCTGCGGTCCACGAACACGTTGCCCAGAAAGCCGCAGTACCACCCAAGGAAAGGCACGCTCCTCAGTTCCTGCTTCATCACGAACCGGAACTGGTGGGGCCAGCGGCTTAACAAGGCAAGAATGTCGAAATGGCTCTGGTGGTTGGACACCATGACATAGGCGTGCCCCGGCTGCACCTTGTCAAATCCCGTAATCGTCACTCTTGAGAAGTTCGCCAGGATCAGGCCCTTGGCCCAGGGACCGGCGAAATAGAACGCGAAATCGGCACGCAGCAGCGATACAAGAAAGCCGCCGATTGCCCCCAGCATCGTCGACAGCACCAGCCATGGGTACACGACAAGAAACGCCCAGGGTGCGTACAGCATCACCCAGAACCATCGCTGCGAACCAGGATTGGACCTGGGAACCAGTCCTTCCTCCACTGACAGTCTCCGGTTTCAGCGACCGGACGATATACGCCGCGCGGTCGATGAACAACTTTTGAGCCAGCAAACCCTAGCCAGAGGCCAGCTTCAGGTCGAAGGGACAGTGACGATTACGGAGGAAGGGACTTTCAAAGTACTATCAGCCGCAGTTGCGGATTTCGAGCGGCTTATGGAACGGGATCGAGTGTCCTCGCTGGCCTTCTGGATCGGAACCATTGCGGTCGCGGCCCTGCTGATTTTGACAAGGCTTCCTTTCTATTCGGATCACTTCTTTGACTGGGATGCAACCCAACTTGGTTTGGCCATCGACCGGTTCGACATCGCCCATCACCAGCCGCACCCTCCCGGGTACCTGTTCTACGTCCTTCTTGCCCGCGGACTGGATTTGTTCGTCGCCTCTCCCCAGCGAACCTTCCAGATCCTGTCCTCGCTGATGACCGGGATCGGAATTGCAGGAACCTGGGCTCTGGCAAGGCGCTTTTGTGGCTTGCGGGGATCGGTGCTGGCCGTGGTTGCCACCCTCTTTCATCCATACGTCTGGGCCTACGGCGTGGTTGGCGAGTCGTACGCTGCCGAGTTTGCCGTATCCACGTGGATCGGGGTCCTTGCGGTCGATGCCTGGCGCGGCCGTGCGCTGGCTGGTCTGGCCGCGGCTGCCTTGCTGGGAATCGCCGGAGGCATCCGGACAAGCATTCCCTTGTTCATGGCGCCGCTGGTGGCGGCAGCCTTCCTGAGGGGCGTGCCGTCATGGCGCGTCCGGGCGGTGGCAATCGGCCTTGCAATTCTGGGTACTGTCGCCTGGTTCGTTCCAACGGCAATTTCCGCCGGTGGAGCCACGACCTTCCTGACCCTGACCAGCAATCTGACCACTGGAATCGTTGCAAGACTGGTTTCCCCGCTGATTGGTGAATCGATGGTCTGGGCGACGAACAACATCACCGACATCCTTGCCTGGACGGCGATGGTGCCGATGCCTTTGCTGGTGGCGTCATTCCCCTTGCTTTTCGTACGGAGTTCCACGGGTGTTTGCTCAAGGCCAGGACCTGGCCTGCCTTGGCTTTGCATTCTGTGGGTGCTTCCTGCGATGACATTTTATCTTGCGATGTTTGCGTCACGGCCGGGGTACGTTCTTACCTACTTTGCTCCGCTGGTAGTTGCAGTGTCGGCCCTGGCCGAGAGAGGGGCCGAAGCGCTGGTTCGGCGGTTCGCTGGAAGGACGAACCTTGTCGTCTGGCTGCTTGCTCCAGTGGTGACCGTTGCCCTTTGCCTGCGAATCTTCTTCGATATCGGTTATCTGGCGGACACCGCAGGCATTTCGGCAAAGAGCATTGGAACCGCAGAAGACATGCTGCAGATGGGGCTTGATGCAGTTGCTGAGCATGAGGCCTCGGCCGGGCCGGGGACAACCGCCTTTGTGGTAATCCATCCGGCACCGGACTGGCGGCGTCTGTCCTACTACCGTCCCGACGTTCCCATCTGGTTGCTGATGTCGAAACGCAACTTCCCGATCGGCGATGGAGTCGATGCATGCCGCGCCCAGGATCGGAGGTTCGACTGTGCCAGCGGTCCCGGTTTCTGGACGAACCTCGAGCTGCCAGATCGACTTGAGGTCCCCGTCGATGCTGGGACCGAGCGGCTGGTGATTCTTTTGCCCCCCTCGATGCTCCGGGAGATGGCCGTAAAGGTCCCACCCGACGGGGGCATCCGGGAAAAGTCCCTTCGAGGATATGAATACACGGTTCTGGAGTTCGGGACGGGCGACGAAATCCGCATCGATGCCTTCACGCTGACGAGGCGCTCCAGACTGACCGAAGTTGCATTACAGACGCCGACAGGCGTGACTGGCCATTGAATCAGTGACCGTGGGCTCGTCGCATCACTTCGCCAAGCCAGTATTCGTGGTCGAAAGCCTTGCGCCACCACCAGACAGCAAACTGATCCACGAATCGGCCGATCGGGACGTTTCCCGAAAACAACGACAAATCGCCTTCGTGAATCTCCAGGCGGTTTCCCTTGGCCAGCAAAGCAAATGCCGGGTCGCCGCCGAATGCGATTGCCCTTTGGTAGGTCAACGTCCCAGGCTGCTGCTCTTTTCCACCCAGAAGCAAGGAAAATGACGGAAAGCTGCCAAGCGAGAAGACTATTGGACACGTCGAGATTGCCAGTTCATTCGTCAGCATCGCCGGAGCTTCGCTGGACATGAAACATGCCGCGGCGTCGATCAACGCAAGGGTTTCAGCACAATTCGGTCCGCATGGAAGGTGGTACGGCTTCAAGCCAGTGAACGGGTTTTGACGAGGATCGACCGGGCCGGGGCATTCGGCACGTAGCCGGGCATAGGCCCACCCAAGGTTGCGCTTCTCGAACTCGTTCAGTTCGCAAAACGCCTCAAGGCAGCATGCCGGATATCCAAGATACGCGCCCATTCCCTTGATCAGGTCGGGACGGTGAGTTTTCGCCTGCAGGAGTTCGTCCAGGACCCGCGCGGCCTCACGGACATCCGCCTCTTCCGGGCCATACAGGAGATCGACAAGGCCGGGTTGATCGGCGGGCCTGCGAACAAATGCCGCCTTTCCCCCAAGCGCCTTGCGGACTCGATCCTCGCCCTCGGCGCACGAGGCCGGCCCAAGGCACTCGGCCAGGCCGACAGGCCGCATACCATGACGCATCAGCGCCAGTCCCGAGTCCTCGATCGCGAACCGGTTGCTGATCACTACCGAGTCGGGGTCCTTCGGAAGGCAGCACCAGAACAGCTCCATCATGCTTCCAACAGCCGTAATCGCGGTCACCGTCGGAAGTGGCCCTTTTCCTGTTGGCAATGGTGCAGTCATTTGGACTCCTTCAATGCGGCAGTCGCGTGACTGAATCCGGGAACCGGTTCGCGTATGACTTTCCGGGCTTCGGCCGCGCGGGCGTGGCCTTCCAGGCCCTCCATCCGCGCCAGTCGTGCCGCGTCATCCAGCAGGGGCGCCGCGTCATCCAGGCACAGCCAGGTCCGGACGCGAAGGAACGTCAATACCGACAGTCCGCCCATGCTGCGGGCGGTCCCCCCCGTGGGAAGGACGTGGTTCGGACCGGCCCCATAGTCGCCGAATACCTCGGCCGAGGCAGATCCCACAAACAGCGCTCCGTAGTGGCGCAGGCGAGCTGCGACGGCCTTCGGGTCCAAGGTCTTGACCTCGAGGTGTTCGGGAGCAAGACGATCGCAGACCGCGATGGCGGCATCAAGATCCGGGGCAAGTACGGTAAAGCCATTCTGAAGTGCGGGAATGGCGGTAGCCGCCGTGGGAAGGTCCACCAAACGGCGTGCGATGGCATCGTCAACGGCGCAAGCGAAGGTCTCGCCGGCAGTAGTAACCAGGATCGGTAACGCATCGGGGTCATGCTCGGCCTGGGCGATCAAGTCGGCCGCTACGACATCGGGATCGGCGGTCCCGTCCGCCAGTACAACCAGTTCGGACGGTCCAGCCAGCATGTCGATCACCACGGGACCAGAAACCAGTTGTTTGGCGGCGGTGACCCACCGGTTTCCGGGGCCGACGATCGCATCGCATGGGGGCACCGGTCCGGCCCCGTAGGCCATCGCTGCAATGGCGTGGGCGCCTCCGGCGGCCAGCAGGATATCAGCGCCAGCCACAGCCGCAGCGGCGAGAGTAGCTTTCGCCGGACGCGGGGAGGCTACGATCACCTCGGGTACGCCGGCTACTCGGGCGGTCACCGCGGTCATCAGGACCGACGAAGGCAGCGGAAAACGTCCGCCAGGGGCATAGCAACCGGCCCGCACCACCGGGACGACCGTGTGCCCGGCCCGTCCGCCAGGAACAGCAACGTCCAGGTCGCCAAGGGTTGATCGCTGCGACTGGGCGAAGGCGCGGATCCTGTCAGCCGTTCGTTCCAGGACGTCACGATCGGCGGTGGAAATCCCATCGAGGGCGGCCAGCATGTCCGCGCGTGTCCTGAACAGAGGTTCGCCTGCCGCAAGATCACCCAGACGCTCGGCGTGGTGTCGAAGGGCTGCCTCGCCTCGGTCCCGCACGTCCTGTACGATCCGGGCCGCCGCATCAAGCGTTGCCCCATCGACGGCTGCGCGGCGCAGCTGCGGTACCGCCGTCAGTTCCAGGCGTCGAAGACCGGAAAAGATCATGTCGTCCCCCTGATACCTGCGAACCAGAACCTTGTCGGACATGTCCGACCAGTCGATTTCTGCACGCTGCGATCACACCTTGGCATCGCCCTTTCGGCGGCTGACCTTGCGCGACCGGGCGTCAAGGACGGCCTCGACCTCGGCCATCGAAACCCCGGCCCTGGCCATTGCCACCAGCGTGAAATACATGACGTCAGCGGCCTCGCCGGCAACATCGTTCGCCCCGGCCGCATCAGCCAGTTCGCCTGCCTCCTCGACCAGCTTTGCCCGCAGCAGCACGGCGTCGTCCAGCAGGCGCCGCGTGTAGGAACCGGCTGGCGCATCCACCGCTCTTGCTGCCAACGTTCGCTGCAGATTGCCAATTCCGTGGTCCTCTCCGAAACATGTACGGGTGCCCTCGTGGCAAAAACCCCGCCCGTGCTGTCGCACCGTAAAGCGCATTGCGTCGCGATCGCAGTCGAGATCGATCCGCAACAGATCCTGGTGATCCCCCGACGACAGCCCCTTCACCCACAAGCCCCGCGTTCGCGAATGATAGACGCCGCGGCAGGTGCGGACGGCCTCGCGCAGGCTAGCCTGGTCCGACCATGCCAGTCCAAGCGCCACGTCGCGCTCGTCGCAAACGATCGTCGCGAACAGGCCGTCAGGCCTGTCCGAGGTCAGCGTGGCGGAAATGGCATCGGCAAGGTCCATTACGCCCGAATACAGCGCCATTCCAACCTGCGCGTCCACGCCCATGCGGTCCAGTGCCGCGATTTCGGAAACGGTCGTGATGCCCCCGGCCGAAGTGACACGGACCCCGCCTGCCGCCTGGGCTACCGCCTTCACTCGTTCCAGATCGGTGCCCCCCAGTCGCCCCTCGCGTTCGACGAAGGTCACCAGGAAACCGCCTACCAAACCACTCAATTCGTGCAGCTTGGTCAGCGCATCCTGCCCCGTGCGTTCGCGCCATCCCTTGACCACGACCTCGCCATCCACGGCATCAACTGCGGCCATGACGCGGTCGCGAGGCAGTTGCGACAGAATCTCGGGCACCGCTGCCGTGCCAAGGATGACCTTCGTCGCCCCGGCATCCAGCCACTTGCGCGCCGTCTCGACGTCTCGAATGCCTCCGCCCACGCGGCACGGAGCGATAGCAAGCAGGTCCCGTATTACTGCCTCGTTCGATCCCTGTCCCAGCGCTGCGTCCAGGTCGATAACCGCGATCTCGCCAGCCAGCCGGAAGCGCGTCGCAATCGGACGTGGATCTCCGGCGTCGATCTTCAGTTCGCGTCCGCCAACCAGTTGCACCGCGTGACCGTTCATCAAATCAATGGAAGGAATAATCACCGTCGCACCTCAATACCGTTGGCGGCCAGAAATGCCTTTACGTCGCCGACGGTGGTCTCGCCGTAATGGAAGATTGATGCCGCCAGCACTGCGTCCGCGCCTGCACGCAGCCCCTCCAGCAGGTGCTGTGCCGAATCGGCCCCGCCAGATGCCACTATTGGGACCGGCACCGCCGCCGAAGCCGCCGTCAGAAGAGGCAGGTCATAGCCTTGGCGCGTTCCGTCACGGTCCCACGAAGTCAGGACGATCTCGCCGGCCCCCCGCGACACAGCCTCGCGTGCCCAGGCAATCGCGTCCAGGCCGGTTCGCTCGCGCCCCGAGGATACTACGACCTCCCAGCCACCTTCCGGACGTGCCGCAGCGTCCAGGGCCAGGATCGCGCACTGCCGTCCAAAGCGCTGGGCAATGGCCGATATCAGCGACGGGTCGCGCACTGCAGCGGTGTTCACGGCCACCTTGTCCGCACCAGCGTCCAGCAGGCGACCCGCATCCTCGACCGACCGGACGCCGCCTCCAACTGTCAACGGGATCGACAGGACGTCGCGGACACGCCGCACGGTTTCGGCAGCAGTCTTTCGGCCTTCCGTGGTCGCCGACACGTCAAGGATCACCAGTTCGTCCGCGCCTTGCGCCTCGTACGCAGCGGCCCTCTCGGCCGGGTCGCCGGCGTCCCTCAGCCCCTGGAACTTGATGCCCTTGACCACTCGCCCGTCCTTGACGTCCAGGCATGGCAGGATGCGCGCTGTGATCACGGCGATCCTCCTTTCCCGGTGCGTCCGCGAACCCAGCGGTCCAGCAGACCCAGTCCCCACGCCCCAGAAAGTTCGGGATGAAACTGGCATGCCAGCATGTTGCCGCGCCAAATGGCTGCAACGAAGGCCCCGCCGTGATCCGATGTGGCCGCCGCGAATCCAGCAGGCGCCAGGGGCAGACGGTAGGAATTTGCGAAGTAGGCGTAACCATCGACTATCGGCCCGCCAGCCGGATTCTGCACCTGGTTCCAGCCGAACTGCGGTATCCGAACGTGATCGGGGAATCGTTGCACGGTCCCGGGCACCAATCCAAGGCCGGCGACACCCGGGCTTTCCTCGCTGGCATCGCACAGAACCTGGAGTCCCACACAAATGGCCAGCGTAGGCCGGTCGGACTGCACCCTCCTGACCAGCGCCTGGTCCAGGCCGGTGGCGCGCAGGCGATCCATGGCTGCCCCGAAGGCGCCAACCCCAGGCAGTTCGACGAAGTCGGCGCGCTCTACATCCTCGGGATCCTCGGTGACACGCGTTGCCAGGCCCAGGCGCTTCCAACCGGCCAGCACCGACGCAAGATTGGCGACGCCGGTCACGACAACTGTGATTTCCGGGGAGGCTTTTGTCATGTTCCTACAGCATGCCCTTGGTCGATGGAATCTCGTCGGAACCGTCCAGTGCAACTGCCCGACGCAGTGCCAGCGCAGTGGCCTTGAACGCCGCCTCGGCCTTGTGATGGTCGTTGTCACCGCGCAGAACGTCCACGTGCAGGGCCATCCGTCCGGCCACCGCAAGGGACTTCAGGACGTGGGTCACCATCTCGGATGAAAGGCCACCGATCGACGGTCTCGCCAGTCCCAGGTCGATGATCGGCATGGGCCGTCCGGACAGATCAACCACGGCACGGGCCAGCGCCTCGTCCAGCGGGGCGTGTGCCTCTCCGAACCGTGCGATGCCACGTCGATCCCCAAGTGCGCTGTCGAGGGCGGACCCAATCACCAGCGCGCAGTCCTCAGCCGTGTGGTGGTCATCCACGTGCAGGTCCCCATCGCATGCGAGCTCCAGGTCGAATCGCGCGTGCCTGACCAGGGCCGTCAGCAGATGATCCAGGAATCCTAGACCCGTCCGGACCTGTGCCTGTCCCGTTCCGTCCAGGTCAAGGTCCACACGGATCATCGTTTCCCGGGTCTCCCGCGTCGTACTGAAACGTCGGTTCACGCTGACCTCCACACGGAATCAAGCCAATTGTGGCAGCAGTCCTTCAAGCTGGGCAACCGAGTCAACAACCCGCGATGCGCCGGCAATCATCAGTGCGCCGGTAGACTCACCCGAATCCTCGCCTGGAGTGACGATTCCCAGAGGAAGCACCCCGGCTGATCGGGCAGCCCGGACGTCATCGGGCGCATCCCCTATCATCCAGGCACGATTCACGTTGAGTCGCTGCATGGCCAGTTGGACCGGCGCAGGATCCGGCTTGGCGGGCGCGTCACCCATGCAGACGACCGCGCTGAACAGACCGTCAATCCCCGCGTGGCGCAAAAAACGTTCCGCGTCCCCACGGGGGCGCCCCGTCACGATGCCCAGCGGAAGCCTTGCCGCGAGACGTTCCAATGTTGCATGCGGCACTGCCAGCGACTCCCGCGTCCACAACCCGGGCGCGGCATCGCTGCCCTGGTAAGCAGTCTCGAACTGTACCGTCACCTCTTCGAGAGTGGCATCAACTCCCCGGGCTGCCAGAAGCCTGCGTGTCACAACCCAGTCGTTGTTCGAACCGGGTTCGCGCTTGGCCTTTGCCACTTCCTGCGCACTCAAATGCACCCCGAACGCCGCCGCAGCATCGATGATGGCCTGGCGATATGAATCGCTTACGTCCGCAAGCACACCGTCCATGTCGAACAGCAGCGCCTGGGGGTTCATCGTGATCTGCAAAGCGTTCTGCAACCGCGCGAACGCAACAGCGTCCCCGGGACAGGTGATGCGCAGGCGGCCCTCCAGACGAGGGTTGCCTGGAAATGCCCGAACCGCGATTCCCTGCCCAGCCAAACCGTCCCGTACGAACAGGGCATCATCGAACCTTGCCAGTATGAAATTTGCCTGAGACGGGAACACAGTTGCCCCCAGTCCGGCCAAGTTAGCAGACAGTTGATTGCGCTCGTTACGAACGTCGTTGGTGAAACGCCGCATGGCCGCTTCGCCCGATGCCACGCGGGCTCCGGCAAGAGCCAGCGACGGTCTTGAACACGGGTACGGCAGGCCTGTGGCCCGCATCCAGCCGGCAACTTCCGGTGTGGCAATGGCGTACCCGACCCGCAGGCCGGCGAGACTCCAGGCCTTTGACATCGTCCTGAACACGGCCACATTGGGCAGGTCCAGCAGGTGTGGCGTGGGGTCCTCGTCGGCGAATTCGACGTATGCCAGGTCTGCAAGGACCAGCACCCCAGGCGCGGCTCGCGCAATGCGCAAAATGTCTTCGGCAGTTGCCACGCCCCCAGTGGGGTTGTTCGGGGAAACTACTGCAACGGCAGCGGTGTCCGGTGTAATGGCAGCAAGGACCCCAAGGATCGGAAACGGCGTCCCCTCGGGCCAAGGGAGTTCCACCACGTCGCCACCGGACAGTCTGGCAAACCGCCCAAGCATCTCGAACGACGGCACCGGCAGCACCAGGTTTCGGCCAGGCCCGACTACCGCACGCACGGCCCGTTCCAGCGCGTCGTCCCCGCCAGCCGTCACTACCACGCGCACAGGGTCCACGCCGAACCGCCTCGCAAGGGCCTCCTCGAGGGGTAATGCGTCCGGATAACGCCTGAGTTCATCGGCACCAAGCCCCTCCAGCGTCTGCAATAGCGCCTCGGGAGGCAGGACACCTTCGTTGCCGTCCAGGTGCAAATCAATCGGGGCCGGGTGCTTTGGGGTGGAGTACGCGGTCATGCCGGTCAATGCGGGAACAGGCTGCACCACTTCCACGTCGTCCAAAGAATTCAAGGGACCTCCTAGGCCACGATCTGCGAGGGAGTGGTAACGACTATGTCGCAACCGCCCGCCGCCTTAATCCTCGGAATCAGGCGTGGCAGGTCCGCCCGCGAGACTGCGACCTTCACCGCGTAGCCGGCATCTCCGTGCAGTGGCGATACGGTTGGTTCCCTCATCGACGGCAGGATGGCCACCACTGCATCCAACCGGTCGCGCGGAACGTTCAATTCCACAACGACCCTTGTGCGCGCCTCCAGAACCGATCTTGCCAGCAGCACCAGGTCCTCGATCAAGGCCCGCCTTGCTGGGTCTTCCAGCGCGCCAGGGTGGGCGTACAGCCTTGTGGTCGAACGCATCAGGTCGGCGACGATCTCCAGCCCGTTGGCACGCAGAGTCGAACCGGTCGATGTGTTATCGACTATGCAGTCGGCATCCTCGGGAGGAAACACCTCGGTTGCCCCGTACGACCGGACAAACCGCGCGTCCAGTCCGGTATCGGCGATCCATTTGCGCGCGATGTTCTCGTATTCCGACGCCACGACCAGATGCCGTCCTGCTGGCAACTTCCCGTTCTCCAGCAGACGCAGTGGCGCGGCGGCCACAAGCCTCACAGGATCCAGGCCGGTGTCCAGCACCTCCACGACATCTGCCCGCAACTCGGCCACCCAGTCGGCCCCGGCGAATCCCAGGTCTCGCGATCCGGCCGAAAGCATTTCCACGATGTTCTGCGGCTTCAGCATCTTCGCGTCGAAACCCGAAAGCGACAGGCGCGGGCGGTACCCCCGGCTGTCGAAGGAAACGTGAATGCCAGCCTCGGCCAGCAGGGCCAGCACACCATCCTGCATCCTGCCCTTCGGCAGACCGATTCTAAGCACGGCGGGTTCTTCATTCCGGTTCATTGGTCGGGATCCTCCCGGGCATTGGCCGAAATAGGATAGCACACGGAGGAGTTGCAGCTACAGTTCGACGGGTTGAAGCGCGGCTATTCCACGGGTTCAAGGAAGCCGAACAGCCTGGACATCCAGTAGGTCAGCAGCACCTCGCCGGCGTCCATTTCGATTGTGCCGTCCATGCCGCCGTCCAGCCGGTACTGGTCCGTGTTGAAGCGATCGTTCCGACGCTCGTCGTATGGCAGCGGGCGGCCGTCAGTACGCTCTCCTCCTCCCTCGCCGAATGGCAGATCCTTCAAGACCACATCCTTTCGGTGGCTGTTGCGCACGTTCCATCGGATCATGTCCACAGGCACCAGTTGCAGCCATCGTCGCACGTCCTGCGCAATGTCCATGTCGGCAAAACCGGTAGTGGCCCGCACCATTCCCCACAATGCCGCTTGCTGCTGCCGCAGCTTGACGTCATAGACGCCGCTGAATCCCGTCTTCCAGCGTTCCCGCAGCACGGGGTCTGACTCGTATCGCAGCAGAGTCCACCAGGCCCACGACGACATCTCGTCGTTGTCCATCGACAGGGGACGGACCTCGTGTTGAATCTCGGTCTCGGCTGCAGCTGCGTATCCGTGGTCCTCTATCAGCGATCGTTTCGCTTCGGCGAAACGAGCATCACCTGTCATCCAGTACGTCGCGGTAAGTCCCGACAGCAGGATTGCCGCCCGCAACCCACCGTCGCCGTAGGCGCCTCCAATCCACTCGTTGACGTATTCCGGGTCCAGTTGCCCGTAAGTGGTCACGTCGTTCGTTATCGGGTCGATCAGCTTGTATCCATGATCGATCAACCCGCCGACGATGCCAGCCATGTGTGTCCGGATGCGCTGCCGCTGGGCGTCGTCCGCGCAGAACTCGTATGACATCGCCATCATGCTGAAGTGGGCGATCAGTTCGTCGTTCGATGTATCGCGTTTTATCCAGTACTTCCCGTCCTTCGACGTGTACCACAGCCCGTCGTCAGGGTTGTCGCAATCGCTCAGGATGCAGCCCTCCTTACGGATGACTGACCTTGCGATGAACCAGTCGGTGTCGGTGACGTCACGCAGGAACAGCATTGCGTCCAGCGACTTGTCAAAGTGCGCCTTGGCCTCGGGATCGTCGGTAACCTTCCAGCGGGCGCATTCGCCCATCAGCCAGTAGGCGGTCCAGGAACCGTCGTTGTCGGAATCCCATGGGATGTTCGAGGTCAGGTCGCCCTTGCGCGTAAGATGGCTGTCGGCCACGGCACCGTCGCGGTCATGGCGGGCGACGATTCGCGAGACGAATGGCGCCATCTTCTGCTCGAGGGTCATGGGGGCTATCGTCACCGTCGCCAGACCGCCAGCCGTCGCGAAGAATATGGGCGCGAACTGGACCGAGGCGTCGGTTGCCAGGCTCCTGGCGTCATCGTTTGGCAACCACCGCTCGGCTCCGTACACGCGCCATTCGGGACCGTAGCCGCGATCCACGATGCGGTAGGCTCCACCGGCAGTCACTACCGCGAACCCACCGTCCTGGACCTTGGCTGCAGCGCGCGGGTTGCCCAGCGGAACGCGGTTTTGTGCAAACAGTGGCTCGGCAACGGCTTCGGCGATCTTGCCGCCGCCACCCAGCAGTTTCAATCCAGCCAATCCGCCGTCGGAGACCACGACCAGATCGATCGCCTGCGGCAATCCCACGTCCTTCAGAAGTGCGACAACAGGTCCGGCCAGCAGTCCGTCGGACGGGCCCAGTGATGCGATGGCCGCCCCGGGCTGGCCATCTACCGGCAGTTCATGCAGCGTTACCGTACCGTCCGGATGACCCAGATAAAGCAACTCGTCAATGATGGCGACAGCCGACACCGGTTCTTCATTCGCTGGCCAGGCTATCGGCCCGTCGGGCGGCAGTACGGCAACTCCCTGATCGGTGCGCACGAAGGCAATTCCCTCGGCAGTGTCTAAACCAAGGATCGCCAGACCATCGGGAGCCAGGGCCTTCAGGACCGATCCGTCTGGCGTTACCCGGTAAAGTGTCGCCGTACCGGCCAAGGCCACGAATCCTGGCGCCGCGGTACCAGCAAGAACATCCGCTTCGCCGTCTGCCGGCCCCTTGAACGTCCATGCATCGACGCCCTTGGTCCAGGCCAAACCGCGGGGTGTCACCTGCAGTGGCTCGTCAACGCTGCCGAATGCCGTCGGACGCATCATCACGGCGACCAGCGGAACTAGTGCCGGGTCGACCTCGTTGCTGGTGTGGTTGACTTCCTGGGCGTAGACCTGATCCCGCACCGGGCTGGATGGCTTTGCCGGGAAGAATGGGATTTCCAGCCGACCCTGGTCTTCCGGCAAGTCGCCAGCGATGTCGGGTGCCAGATCGGCAACAGTGTCCTTAGGAATTGCGTCGGTTCCTTCATCCGTTTCGCTGCCGCCCCCGCATGATGCAAGACCGGCCAATATCATCAACAGAACGAACGAGTGTGTCAGCCGTCCCACGGCAACCTCCCCAATCAATCGTCGCGAGTCTATCAGACGGGCGCGGTGCGTCGTATCCCTATCCGACCACTCGCGGCTCGATCGCAAGTTCCACGTCAAAGCGCAGCCTGACCGCGGCGCGGATCTCGTCAGCCAGGGCCAGGATGTCTCGACCCGTTGCTCCACCGTGATTCACCAGGACCAGCGCGTGCAATGGGTGGACGCCAGCCGCACCCCTGCGAATGCCCTTGAACCCGCACCGCTCGATCAGCCAGGCGGCGGCCAGCTTGACCTTCCCGTTCCCGGAAGGAAATACCGGCAGGTCTGGATTGCTCGCCTTCAGGCGTTCCGCGACGACGGCATCTACGACCGGATTCTCGAAGAAGGACCCCGCGTTTCCCAGTACCTTGGGATCTGGCAGACGCATCAGCCTCAGTTCGCGGATCACCCCTGCCACGTCGTACGGAGTCGGCCGAATGATGCCGCGCAACCCAAGTTCCGCCGCCAGCGAGCCGTAGGATGCGGACACTAGTGGCTCCCGCGAAAGGCGCAATACGATTGCAGACACGACAAAGCGGTGTCGCAGGTCGCCTTTGAAAATGCTGTGGCGGTAACCGAAGCCACACTCTGCGTTCCGGAAGGTTCGCACGCGACCCGTCGCGATCTCGACGGCCTCAACCTCGTCCAGCACATCGCAGACCTCGACCCCGTACGCCCCGATATTCTGGATGGGGGCTGCGCCTGCCGTACCTGGAATCAGCACAAGGTTCTCAAGGCCGAACAGGCCAAGTTCCAGGCACCGATCGACAAGGGTCGGCCAGTCTTCCCCGGCACCTACCCGCAGCCGGATGTTCTGCGGGCCGTCTTCGACAACAGCGAAGCCCGGAATCAGCAGATGAACGACCAGGCCCAGCGGGTCCCCGGCCATCAGGATGTTGCTGCCTCTGCCCAAAGGAAGGACCGGCAATCCGTTTTCCCGTGCGAACGCCAGCGCCTCCAGCAGTTCGTCTACGGTCGTGACGCCGGCGAACCAGGGTGCTGCGGCGTCGATGCCGAAGGTGTTCAGATGGCGCAGGGAATGGTCGCGCAGGATTTTCATTACCGGGATTGAACCATCGTGGTCCAGCCCAGTCAACTGCCGGCTTCATGACTGGCGTGAAAGGCCCGTCGATGCGGCAAAGGCCCGAGGTGATCGACCCCCAAGGCAAGTCGTTCGCATGAAAACATGCCGTCGCCGGCCCGGGCCCATATACGCACGTAATCAATGTTGTTCTTTTTAGACTCGCCGGTCGGTTTTCAATTGACAACCCAGTTGGGATCGCAGGACACTACCGATGGTCCAGCTTTCGGAGCAGTCAAAAGCATGGTTGATAGCGGTAGCGCCAGGAACAAGGTACTGGAAGCAGCTTTGGCCTTGTTCAGGCGTGGTCTTCTGGTCGGTACCGGCGGCAATGTGTCCGTCAGGATTGGGGACGACGACTTTCTTGCGATAACCCCTTCGCAGCGCGACTATCTTGAGCTTACTGCCGACGACATATGCGTTGTTGCCTTTGACGGAACGCAGATCGAGGGTACATCAAGTCCATCGGTTGAAACCCGTATGCATACGTCGATCTACCAGGCTCGACCCGACGTCAACGCAATCGTTCATACGCACCAGGTGCATGCCAGTGTGTTTGCGATCCTTGGCCTGCCGATCCCGGCCCTGACTGACGAACAGGTTGCAAACATCGGCAACACGGTAGCTGTTGTTCCTTATGGCCTTTCCGGCAGCCACGATCTGATGGCGAACATCGCGGCAGCGGTCAGCAACAAGTGCAACGCCTTTGTCCTGCAAAACCACGGCGCGCTGCTGCTGGGGATCGATATGGAACGGGCGCTGCGCAACGCCGAACTGCTAGAGAAGACGGCCCATGCCTACCAAATGGTGCTGGCAACGGGCAAGGCCGCCGCAACGCTTCCCGAGGACGTGGAAGTGGCGGTTTTCGACATGCTGAAGAGCGAACAGCGAACCGAGGTGCGTCGGAAGCGCAAGGCAAGGGAGGCGCAGGGCTAGTGGCCTTGCGCGTGCCTTTGGAGTGGGCGTTCAGGTCCGAACCCCGATTCTTGGAGGTTTTTCATGAGCGAGTACGGAATGACCCACTGGCCGGACGCAGACGAAATCCAGGCCAGACTGGACCGGCTGGTGCAGCAGCCGATGCGCCCAATCCGGGCGGATCGGATGCGTGAATATCACGCCTGGTTCAACAAGAATTGCGCCAAGTCGAAGACGCTGAACGAGGAGGCCTGCAAGCTGATTCCCGGCGGCGTCCAGCACAACCTGGCGTTCAACCATCCGTTCCCGCTGGCGATCAACCGGGCTGACGGCGCGTACCTTTGGGACGTCGATGGCAACCGCTATATCGATTTCCTCCAGGCGGGCGGGCCGACCGTGCTTGGTTCGAACTACGGTCCGGTGCGAGAGAAGGTGCTGGAACTGCTGAATTCGTGCGGCCCTTGCACCGGCCTGTTCCACGAGTACGAATTGAAGCTGGCGCAAGAGATAAATCGGCACATGCCGTCGATCGAGATGTTCCGAATGTTAGGCAGCGGTACCGAGGCTGTCCTTGCGGCCATTCGCGCTGCGAGGACATTCACGGACAAGGTAAAGATCATCAAGGTGGGCGGCGCCTATCACGGCTGGTCTGATCAGGTGGTGTTCGCCCTGCATATTCCGGGAACCGGTGCCCTGGAGGCGGTCGGCATCCCGCGCGGGTGCAACAAGGACACCCTGGAGTTCTTCCCGAACGACCTCGAAGCGCTGGCCAGCTTGCTGGACAAGAACGAGGACAAGGGAGGTACTGCCTGCGTCATCGTGGAACCGTTCGGTCCCGAGAGCGGCACCCGACCGAACCGCTGGGATTTCAACCAGAAGGTTCGCGAGCTGTGCGACGCCCATGGCACCCTGATGATTTTCGACGAGGTGGTGACCGGCTTCCGGGTCGGGCTTGGCGGCGCGCAGGGTTACTTCGGCATCAAGCCAGACCTGACGACCTTCGGCAAGTGCATCGCTGGCGGGTATCCCGCGGCAGGCGGCTTGGGTGGTCGGCGCGACGTCATGTCGGTGCTGGCGGCTGGGGTCGAGGCCGGAAAGGCAAGGGCGTACGTGGGCGGGACCCTGTCGGCGAACCCGCTGTCATGCGTTGCAGGGTACTGGTCGCTGGTCGAGACCGAACGCACACAGGCCTGCCAGAAGGCGGGCCGGGCTGGCGATCTTCTGGCCGCTGGCATCCAGGACATGTTTGATCGGAAGGGTCTGCCGTTCGTGGCGTGGAACCATTCTTCGATCGTGCACATCGAGACGGCCGGCGCCATGCTGGTCGATATCATGAACCCCAACGCCTTCGAGGAAGCAAAGGCGCGCAAGGTCATGATGGAACACATGGGCGCGGCTTACACGGCCGAGGGGATCATCACCATTGCCGGCAGCCGGCTTTACACGAGCCTGGCGGACACTGACGATGTGGTCGATGCGGCACTGGCCGGCTTCAATCGCGTTTTTGACGGCATCGAGGGCGTCTGAACGTTCACAGCAGAAGGAGGAATCCATGGACCAGAACCTGCGCAAGGCACTGGCTGAGAAGATCGACGAGGGCGAATTCGGGGTGGGGGACATCGATTCCTACCTGAAGCTGTTTGCCGAGGTGGGCAACGAGAGTGACGACCTGAAGGACGAGGTCGAGGGCTGGAATCGCACGGTGGTGCTGGCGCTGGCCGAGGGTGACTCCTACTGGATCAGCGTCGTCGACCAGACCTTCAGCTGCGGCAAAGGCACCCAGGAGGGGGCCCAGTTGACGCTGCGTGCCAAGGGGACCACTATCGCTGCAATCCTGTGCGGCGACAAGGACGCCACGATGGCCTACACGACGGGCCAGTTGAAGCTTGACGGCAAGCTGACGGACGCCGTGAAGGTGCGCTCGTTGATCGGCCTGGTCCGCGAGGAGATCGAGGGCTAGGGTTGGGAGCCTGAAGGACGCCCTCCAAACGGTGGGGGACTTCGCTACCTCCCACGCTCCTGGATCCGGGCAAGGCGCTTCCGGTTGCGGGTTGACCAAGGGGGGGCGTGCTGGTGCAACCAGTTCTCGTAATCACCTGCGACGTTGGCACCACGGGCACCAAGACCTGCCTGGTGCGCATCGGACCTACCCTGGAGATCGTCGCTTCCCGTTATGCCACCTATCCACTGCTCACCACGCATGACGGGGGGGTCGAACAGGTCCCGGATGACTGGTGGTCTGCAGTGACGACCTCGATCCGCAGCATCATGGACGAGGATCCGGGGCTGGCGCCTCAGGTCAGGGGGCTGGCGTTCTGCTGCCAGATGCAGGGTTCGATTCACATCGATCGCGACGGACGTCCGTTGCGCAACGCGATGATCTACATGGACGGACGTTCGACCGAACAGCTCCGGAAGGGGCTGTGCGACGGGCTTGTGAAGTTCCAGGGATTCAACGCGATCAAGGCGCTGCGTACGCTGATGGTGACAGGCGGCTTGTCCACATCGCCAAAAGACCCCGTCTGGAAGTACCACTGGGTTCGGGACCACCAGCCCGACCTGTTCGCGCGCACCTACAAATGGTTGGACGTAAAGGATTATCTGGTTCTGCGAGCGACCGGGAAGGTCGCGATGACGCTGGATTCGGCGCATGCGACGTTCCTGTTCGACACGCGTCCGGGGCGACTGGTGTGGCACGAGGGCCTGTGCAAGACCTACAGGGTGGACATGGCGCATCTTCCGCCGGTGGTCAGGTCCACCGATATTGTTGGCGAACTGACCGCCGAGGCCGCTGCCGCGACCGGGCTGCCGCAGGGCGTAAAGGTCTTCGGCGGTGGCGGGGACGCCTCGTTGATCCCGGTTGGCGCAGGTTGTGTAAAGAAGAACGACATTCACGTGTACTACGGCACCTCGGGGTGGGTCATTGCCAGCGTCGAGAAGCGCATGGTGGATCCCGGCCGCTTTGTGGCGTCGATCCTTGGCGCAATACCTGGCCGGTACAACTACATCGCCGAGATGGAGACTGCCGGATACTGCCTTCAGTGGATGCGGGACAAGGTTCTGCGGTCGGTTCCGGGTACGCAGGCGGCTGCTGACGCGGTGACCTATGCCGTCATGGACGAGGCGGCCGAAAAGACTGCTCCAGGCGCCGGTGGGGTGTTGTATGCCCCGTGGCTGCATGGCATCAGGGCGCCCAGCGAGGACCCTGCCGCCCGAGGCATGTTCGTGGGCGTTGGACTTGAGACGGATGCGCCGCAATTGGTTCGAGCTGTCATGGAGGGCGTGGCCTTCCACACCAGATGGATGCTCGAGGCGGTGGAACACAGGGTACCTCGACAGAACACGATCCGTTTCGTGGGCGGCGGAGCTCGATCGAAGGTATGGGCCCAGATTCTGGCGGATATTACGGGACGTGCGGTGCGCCCCCTGGCCAGGCCGGTTGATGCGGGTGCGCTGGGCGCCGCTATCGTTTGCGGTGTTGGCCTGGGCGCCCTGGCCAGGTTCGAGGATGCCGACGGCCTGATTCCGGAGGGCCAGTCGGTCCAGCCGCGGCCCGAGTTCGGCGAGATGTACGACAGACAGTTCGAGGCATTTGCGACGCTGCACAAGGCTACCCGTCGCATCAACAGGCGGTTGATGCAGGAGGATGTCTGAATGTCGGCATTCCGTGTCACACCCACCGGGGCGCCACCCCGGTCCCGCAGTCGTCAGAAAATTCTGGATGCCGCGCTGGGAGCCTTCTCGAAACGCGGTTTTCACGAGACCAGAATGGACGACATCGCAAGCCTGGCCGGTGTTGCCAAGGGTACGCTGTACTATAATTTTCCATCCAAGTCGGACCTGTTTGTGGCCCTGGTTTGCGAGGGGATGAATCGTTTCATCGAGGCGCTGAATCGCGACATGGTGTCAGATCTTCCCTTCCCCGAACATTTTCGCAGACTGGTAATGGTCCAGGTCGACCTGTTGTTATCCTGGTCCGATCTGTTCGTTGTTGCGCGAAATCCCGGCGGCTATGGGTTTGACGAGGATGTTGTCGAGCGGGTGGAGGCTGCGCGAGATCTCTATGTCGATTTCGTTTCCGGCATGATTCGCCAGGGGCAGGATCAGGGATACCTGCTTCCGTGTGATCCGGAGGTTGTGGCGTCGGGCATTCTTGGTCTGCTGGACGGTCTGCTGCGTCGCCACCGCAGGATGCTGATACCGGTGGACAAGGAACAGATCGGCGAGGACCTGTATGCGTTGCTGGCCTACGGGCTCGTGGCCCAGCGGCCGGCCGGGAAGGCGGTCAAGGCCGGGTAGGTCGTGATCGCGTCCTGCAATACTGCGCGGGGATGTGATTCCATCATGTGATCGGGCCTTGGCGGCCTACGGAGGTCGGGATGCGGCGGCTGGAAGCGACGATGATTGCCATCTGGTTTGCTGTCTTGATGGCAGGGTGCAGTTCGGGTTCGGAAGCGATCGATCAAGCTTTTGACGAAGTAACTGCCGATGTGCCAGTGGACGCGCCATCCGACGTCCAGTCGGAAATTCCAGCGGACCTTCAAGAAGATACTGAGACAGTGATCGGCTTGGACGTCGAGCCGGAAGTTGACACCCCCAAGGACAAGTGCCTTGGCAACACCGACTTCGAGGTTGGCGCCGGCGTCTACGACGTAACCGGTCCGGTGGCGGGCATGGGCATGATGGGCTACGTGGTCATGGACCAGTATTCGGCGGGTATCCATATGCGGTTGCGCGCCCGTGCATTTGTCGTCGCCAGTCCATGCAACGGCAATCGCGTGGCGTTGGTCGTGGCAGACATCCAGGGCATGTTCGGCGCGGTTCATGACGAGGTAATCCGCCGGCTGGAGGCGAAGTACCCGGGCGTCTACAACGCCGACAACGTGATGCTGTCAGCCACGCACACGCACAGCGGCCCGGGCGGCCTGTCCTACTACAACCTCTACCAGTTCGCTCCAGTCGGCGGCTTCAACCAGGAGAACTGGGAGACCGTGGTGGATGGCATAGTCCAGGCAATCGGGCGGGCCCACGAGAGCCTGCGCCCCGGCCACGTCCGGATTGCCTCCGCCGACCTGATGGACACCGGCAGGAACCGTTCTCCCGATTCTTTCGCCCAGAATCCGGCAGTTGATCGCACGCCCTTCCCGAACCTGATCGACACCACTGATACCCTACTGCGCCTGGAGGAGACCGACGGGACCCCTGTCGCGGCCATAGACTTTTTCGGCGTTCACGTGACCACGGTTGGAGCGATCAACAAACTGATCACCCCCGACAACAAGGGCTACGCCGCCTATCTGTTCGAGAAGGCGCAGGGCGCCGACTACGGCGCGACGACTACCTTCGTGGCCGGCTTCTTCAATACCACTGCCGGCGACTCCAGCCCGAACGTCAACGGCTTCTCGTTCGAAGAAAAGGACGGCGAGCGGGACTTCCAGGACATGAAGGTTTCGGCCAACAAGGAGTATGCAAGCGCTCGCAGCCTGTTCGACGGTACCACCGCGCCGCTGACCGGTGGCGTGGCTGCGGTCAAGCGATTCGTGAACATGAGTGCCTTCACGGTGAGGCCCGAGTACGCAGACGGCCTTCAGCACACCACCTGTCCGGCCGCCACAGGCCTTTCGATGCTGGCCGGCGGCCGGCTGGACTGGCCGGGCTCGGGCGAGCCGAACCAGACGTGCGAGACTACGGGCGGCGACCTGTGTACCGACTGCCAGGCCGAGAAGCCAATCATGGTGCCGATCGGTGACTCCAATCCTCCTTTGGGTCCCGACATCCTGCCATTCCAGATCATCAGAATCGGCAACCTGGCCATGGCAACGGCTCCGTTCGAGGTGACTACCGTGTCGGGCCTGCGTCTGCGCAGGACTATCGGGGCTACCTTGCAACCGGCAGGCGTGGACCGCGTGCTGGTCGCTGGCTACTCCAACTACTACTGCGGGTACCTGGCCACGCGCGAGGAGTACGCGGTCCAGGACTACGAGGGAGCATCCACCGTGTTCGGCCCATGGCAACTCGCCGCCACCACCCAGATCCTGGACGGGTTGGCCGTGGCTGTCCGTGATGGGCAGGTTGCCGATCCGGGCATCGCGCCCCGCGAGATGGCCGACAAGGTGGTCCCGATGGGCCCCATCAGTGCGTTCGACTCGGTCCCATCAGGTATTGCCTTCGGGGACGTGGCCCAGGAAGTGCCCGTCACGGTTGCTCGTGGCACGGTGGCAACGGCTGTATTCTGGGCGGCCCATCCGGCAAACGACTTCCGCATCCAGGACACGTACCTGGCCGTCGAGATCAAGACCGGAGACTCGTGGACCCGGGTAGCCGACGACGGCGCATTCGAAACAAAGATGAAGTGGGCGGTTATCGAGTGTCCCGACGGCCATTGCTCGCAGGCCTCGATACTGTGGGATGTGCCGGCCGATGCGACGCCTGGAACCTACCGGCTGAAGCATTTTGGTTCCTCGAAATCGGTCGGTGGAACGCTCACTCCTTATCAGGGTGTGTCGGGCGAATTCGAGGTACTCTAGGGTGCCCGTGGTTCATGGGGAAGGTCGAAACACTCCTGCGGCGAGGTTGTCTCATGGACGGACACTGCGCATCGTGGCACCAGGGACGCGGTCACCGCCTGAAGGTGCTGGCCCTGCTGATTGCCGGCCTGACTTTGGCAGCATGCATGCCTGACATCGGGACGGACCCGGTTCCCGAGGCAATGGTGTTCGATCCGACTACGGGCCAGGTGCCCCAGCCGACGACACTTGTGATGAACCCGACCACCGGGAAGATCGACATGTCGCTTGCTGGAGTCGTGGTGCCTGCCGACTGCATCGCGCAGACCCTGATGGCTGTTGCGCAGTGCGAATTCTACCAGTACCTCCAGTCGCTGGACGGATTCCCATCGACGGCGGGTGCGACAGCGCCGGTGACCGCCGCGCTGGACCCAGCCTCACTGACGGCGACGAATGTTGTCATTGTGGACATCGGAAGCGGGAAGACGTTCACGGATCTGGCTATTGGATTCACCACGGTAGGCAACAACGTCACGATCGACCCGAAGTCGGGCTGGGACGTGGGTACGATTTACGTCGGGGCGGTCCGCGGGTATGCGAACGGCGTCAAGGCAATTGGCGGAACCGAGGTCGTAGGCTCGTCGGTAATGTACCTGCTGAAGGAAAAGGAAATCCTGACGTGCGGCGGGTTGACAGCCTCGACGATTCCAGCTTCCTGCCCCTATTACGTGCTGTTGGCCCAGCAGATGTCGGACGTGGAGGCGCGCGACTCACTGATTGCCCTTGAGGCTGCGCGGCAAAGCATTGCGACGCAGGGAGCGGTCGCGGCGATGGCCGAAACGGGAGGCATCCCGAGAGAGGAACAGGCGGTCCTTTGGGCCTTCCCGGTCCACTCCGCATCGGTGGTCGAGCTGGATCCGACCAAGGGTTTGCTGCCATCGGTTTCGGGCAAGAACGAAATCCGTCTGAAGGTGAAGGGTTCGGTCAACCCGGCAACGGTCACCGCGTGGTCGCTGGACGCCCCGGGCAGCGTGTTCCTTCTGGACCTGACCGCCCTGGAAGCGAACGACCTTTCGGGCGGGCTTCCGGCCTTCACGGCTGCATACGAGGATGGCGCAATCGTGCTGCGTGCCGACGTGGACCTTCCGGTCGGCCACACGATCGCCACGCTGGTGACCACTGGAGTGACCAACTCCAAGGGCGTTGCCCTGGTGCCGTCGCCAGTTACCGTTCTGCTGAAGGCGCGCGGCCCGCTGGTCGATGACGCGGGCAAGTCCCAGGTTGCAGACGTGCCCGATGCAGATGCGACGGAACTGGAGGCAGGGCGCGCCGACTTTGCGAAACTGCTGGATGACGAGTTGTTTGCCGGCCTGACCGGCCTGAACCGGGCGGACCTGGTGTACGTGTATGCCTTCGACTTCCCGAATCCATAGGAGGTGCAGCATGGGCGCGACGAGTACTCTTCGATCGCTTCCGGCCGCCCTCGTGGCGGCGGTGGTTCTGGCGACGCCTTTCGCGGCGCTGGCCGGCGGGTTCCTTGTCTACGACGTGTCCGGCGAGGCTGTGGGCAAGGGCTCGGCAGTCGTCGGCAGCACGAATGGACCTGACGCGATCTGGTACAACCCCGCTGGTCTGGCCTTCGGGGCGCCATACCAGGTGGCGCTGGGTACGGTGTACACCAGGGCAGGCACCACGCTCGATCTCAAGGGCGGAGGCCAGGCCAAGAACGTGCCGGGCGACTACTTCCTTCCCCACCTGTTTGCCTCGGCTCGCATCACGGATTGGCTGTACGCCGGCTTCGGAGCGTACTCGGTGTTCGGGCTGGGCAATTCGTGGCCCAACGACTGGATCGGGCGCGCCTATACCATCAGTTCCTCGATGAGCACGGTGTCGCTGAACCCGACAATCACGTTCAAGCCGCACAAGAGCGTGGCGATCGGCATCGGGTTCGACGCCGTCCGCGGTTCCATCGACGCCTTGCAAGGCCTTCCCGAACCTGTCGGAGGCGAGGTGCGATTCGGTGCGGCCGGCTGGGGCTATGGCGCGAATGTGGGCGTTCAGTGGCATCCGATTCCTGACCGGCTGTCTGTTGGTCTTACGTATCGCAGCCGCCTGCACCTTCCGATGTCGGGGCGGATCGACTTCGACCCGCGCCCCGACTTCAGGCGCGATCTGATCGACGGCAAGGTCAACACGGAATTCGTCCTGCCTGACATCTTCGCGCTGGGCGTGAACTTTCGTCCGGTGCCCTCGGTGGAAGTTGGACTAGACGCGAATGTGGTCGTCTGGAGCACCTACTACAAGACGACGCTGAAGCGCGACGGCGGTTCCGACATCGTGATGGAGCATGGGTTTGCGGATTCCCTGGTGCTGCGCGTTGGCGTCGACTGGGAGACGCCTGTCAAGGGCCTGGCTGTTCGCGCAGGCCTGATATATGACAAGACTCCCGTACCTGATTCCTACCTGGAACCATCGACGCCGGATGCCGATCAGATCGACGTGTGCCTGGGCCTGGGTTATTCGTGGAAGTGGTTGAAGGCCGATCTCGGATACCAGTTCATCGCGTTCCTGCCGCACGAAGCCAAGACCGGTCGGCTGGGGCCGGAGGGTACCTATTCGACGATCGGGCATTTTCTTGCCCTGACGTTGACTTTCCGATTCGGCGACAAGGTGGTGCCGGCCGCTGCGGCGACTGCATTGTGACGATGTCTCGAGGGGCAGCTTGGAGGTTTCAATGAACCGGCAGACGTGGTTTTCTACCCTGGTCCTCCTGACAATGCTGGCTGTTCCGTGGGTCTTAAGGGCCGCTGAACCTGCACCGCCTCCGGCATCGCCCGCGGCATCCACCCAGGTTCCCGATCAGGCAGCCGCCCCGGCCGCAGCCACGACCGGCAGCCCGCGTTGGCCAGGACCGCACCTCGGGCTGCGCCGGCTTGCCGCGGTGGACGTGCAGGGCGCGTACAACCCCCTGGGAATACAGGTGCTGGGCAGCCTGGTGCTGCGCAACGTCTACGAGGTGGATCAGAAGCGAAACATCGAGTGGGCCTACCTGCAGGCCGGCCTTGGGATATTGCTGAACCCGGCCTACGCCCAGGTCTCGGTGCACATGGAGTGGGCGCCAGCGGCCTTCCTTACGTTGCGCTTTGATACCGCGTTGTTTGGTTATTTTGGCGTGCTTGGTGCCCTGCGCCAGTTTGACTCGTTTCCCGAGAAGTCCGATGTGGACCGTAATGCCAGCAGTTTGCCAGGTCATGACCGAACCGGCTTTGCCTACCGCGTGATGCTGCAACCCACGCTGGCACTGCAGCAGGGCTGGTTCATCTTCCGTAACCAGTGCAACATCGCGATGTACCGGTTCGTTGGCCGGGGCGCGTACTTCTACGAGTACGAAAACGACACCGTCATGGCTCCGACGGAGCTTCTTATCTACAACCAACTGTGGGTGCTGGCCCAGGTCTGGAAGGCCAAGCGGGACGCCACGCTGATGATTGGCGCCCTGTACGACGTCACCTACACGGCGGTGACCGATCTGCGGCGCCAGCGGGTGGGCGGCCTGTTTTTGTGGCAGCCCAAAGACCCATGGGGTCCGCTGGATCGCCTGCGTATCTACGTGATGGCTGGTGTCATACTGGAGGACCGCAACCGCAAGTACGAGCCATTCGTCGCCGGAGGCTTCGGCACCGACTTCGATTTGTAGGCCCAGCCAGCCCGGACATGCGGTTTGATATTTGCGGGGCCACCGTGCAATCAGTGGATCTATCGACGTGTCATGACTCCAAGGGCAGTAAGGTCGCCTTCCCGGTCGGCCGTTCAGTCGCGATTACGCTGCTGATCGCAGCTGGCTGGCTTGTCTACTATTGGCTGACTTTCCACTCGCTCGACAGGTTCATGGAGGTCATCGACCACTGTCCGCTGACGTTCTGTGATTTCGCCCGTCACTACCTTCCGATGGGGCGTCATGTGCTTGACGGGACCGGACCGGTTCCAGGGTTCCTGTACTCGCCTTTCTTTGCCCAGCTCATGTGGCTTGCAGCTCCCCTGTCCGACGCGGGGGCCTTGGTCGCGTGGGGCGTGGTGCAGGTGGCTCTGACCTTCCTGCTGTTGGCCACCTCGCCATCTATCGTGCGTCGACCTGGACTAGGGCTGTTCGCTGTGTACGTGTTTCTTTTCCTCTCATCGTTCCCGGTACTACACAACTTCAAGTGGGGGCAGGTCAGTGTCCTGGTGACTTTGTGCGTGCTGGGGGCGCTTGCGTTGTGGCAGCGTGGGCATGCATTGGCGGCAGGCTTTCTGCTGGCATTCGCGACCAGCATCAAGTTCTACCCGGCCTGGTTCGCCCTGCTGCTGCTGATGCGGAGGGACTGGCGGGCGCTGTCGTACTACGCGGCCTTCAGTGCGCTGTTCCTTGTCGTGTTGCCCACAGCGGTTCTTGGTGCCGACGCCACGCTCCAGTTCTATCTGGATGTCATCGTGCAGTTGCGCATCGGTTCCGAGTGGATGAAGAACGATGCCAATTCACAGTCGCTTGTGGGGTTGTTTACCAGGCTTCGCTCGGACGTCGATGGCCCATGGCCGACGACACTCGCCTTCATCGAGCCGATACGGTGGACCGTTCTTGCAGTCTCCATTGCGGCATCATGGTTCTCGCTGCGACGCGCCGAGGGCGGCGAGATACCCGCTACCCTAATCATGTTCTGTGCGCTTCCCTTCGTCATCCAATCCTCGTGGCCACACTATTTCGTGTATCTGCCGACCGCGTTTCTGTACCTGCTGCTCAATCTTCCCACGGGTGGTTTGTGGCGGGGCGGAGTGGTCCTGTTGGTGGTCGTGGCAGCCGTATTGTCGAACGTGGTGTTCTGGCAGGCGTGGGGTAACGCGGTCTTATTTGCACACCTGGGATTCCTGTTCTGGGCCAACGCCCTGACCCTTGTCGCCCTGCTGCTGGTGCTTTTCAAGAATCGGGCAACCGGTGGCAGCCGGATTTGCCGTGCCTGCATTGGGACCATATCATCCGGGTAAGGGATGCGGCGGGAATAGTGGCTGGTCAACTCGTCACCATCGAGACCGGGCTTGCGTGCAACAACTGTTGCTCATACTGCCCGCAGCCGTTTGTCCGGGGGACAGGTCCGGCAGGTTCCGAGCCTTCGACCGAGGAACTGGTGCGCAAGCTGGAATCCGCCAGGCGCGAAGGCATTACCGAAGCCGCCTTTTCGGGCGGCGAGCCTACCATCAGGAAGGATCTTCAGTCGTTGATTGCCCATGCCCGCTCGATCGGTTTTGGCCGAGTCAGCATCACTACCAACGGTCGAATGCTGTCATACCCGGGCTATGCCCGGAAATTGCTGGATGCCGGACTGACCGGGGTCAGCGTGTCTTTGCACGGGCCCAATGCGGCGGTTCACGACGCGTTGACCGGGGTTCCAGGATCCTTTCGGCAGACGGTCTCCGGTCTTGACAACATGCGGCTTGCCGCCGGAGATACCCTGGAGCGGTTCGAGATCCAGACCGTGACGATCATCGTTCCCGAGAACGTTGCCTTCCTCAGGGACACCCTGGTTCTTGCAGGTTCGCTTGGGGCCGGTCTTCATATCGTCCAGCCCTTCATTGTGTCTCGCGAAAACCTGCATCTGGCCGATCGCTTCCTGATGACCCACGATGAATTGGCGGCGGCGATCAGGACACTGATGACGTTGCCATTGCCCCATGGCGGTCGAATAAAGCCTTACAACCTGGCGCCATGTCTGTTCCAGGAACTGTCGGCCCGCCTCGAAATGCAGGATTATCGGCTGAAGACGATACGTGAGTTCGAGGACACTGGTTGTCTCGGGAAGAATCACGTCTCCCGGCAGTTTTTCCGTATTCCGTCGTGCAAAGGCTGCGAGTGGCGGTGTCCCGGACTGCGAATGGAGCATCTGCCACAGGACGATCTGGCTCGGATGATCCTCGAGGACGTCTCGGGTCGCGATGGCGGTCTGGAAGGACAAGACATCACGATTTCGTCGACCGACCTGCTGGGTCGGTCAGGTCTCGACCTGCTGCTGAAAGGTCTGCGTTCGTCGGGTGTCCGTCGCCTGAGGCTGCTGTGGGGCGGCTTTGCTCGGGCCACGATCAACGATCTGATGGAGTCCTGCATTGCATACGGGGTTGACGAGGTGTGTCTGGTGGCCATTCCACCTGCCATCCGGTTGCCCGATCGGCGCGTAATCCTGCCAGGGAACCTCGACCTGCTGGCCCGGCAGTTGCCTGTATTCGTCGATGCCGGGCGCGGGCCGTCGGTTTCCCTGTTCCTGGTTGTGAACATGCTGTTCGACCCCTGCTGGAAGATCGACGAGGGGTCCTTTCTGGGACTGCTTGGCAGCGTCTTTGATGCAGGAGGGCGTTCCCTGTTCCTGTCATCGCCGGCCAAGCTGGGTCCGGACTATCCTGAAACGGACGACGATTTCCTCGAACAGGTGAAATCGGCACTGCCTTCCCTGGTACAGCGGATTCGAGCGGCAGGTATCAACCCAGTTCTTCTGCGGTGCGCTAAAGAGTCGGCACATCCGACGGACTCGCGTCTGGAGGAATGGATTGCGACGATATTGCCGGTGGTGCGCTGGGATGAAGAATTCCTTCAACACAGGTATGCGAGTTCGGATTTCGGCTGGCTGATGTGGTCCTATCCAATATGGGTCAGAGATCGGCCCTAAAGGACAGGGGCTTATACTGCCGACTGCGTCGTGAAGTGATCGACGTGGTAGATACCTCCAGGGTCCATTTGCCGGAAGTCAAGATGCTCAGGATGCTTCTGTTTCTCCTGGTCATTGTGTCTGCCGTGGTGACACCGGCCTTGGGCAGCTCCCAGCCATCTCCCGCGACATTCGAAACTGCGCGCCCCGAGGCGCTGGCGCGGCTGCGAACGGGAGATCCTGATGGGGCGCTGGAAGTGCTGGGCCGGGCCTTGTCACCGCTTGATGCCAGGGAAAAAGCACTGTTCGCACTGCTGAAGGCGCGTGCGCTGGTTGCTACGAACAGGCCCAAGGAGGCTTTAGTGGCCCTTGAGGCAGCCGGCAGCAACGATGTTCCTGGGCACTTGCGAGGCGTCATTGACGAGGAGATTGCCATTGCGACGGGCGTAGCTGGCGGCCCGGGTGCCCGTGCGGTTCTGCGCACCTTTTTGTCCAAAAACCCGTCGTCCCCCAGGTCAACCGAGGTTCGTATGGCCCTGGCCCGCCTGGCGCTGGCTGAAGGCGATTCCCGCGAGGCCGATGCTGTTGCCGGCCTGGTCCTGTCGCAAAGAAAAGGTCCCTCGCGTTCCATCAGGGCCGAGGCTTTGCTTCTGCAGGCGAAGGCGCGTTCCGGCGCATCGCGCGCGGCAGTTTTGCGCCGGATTTTCATTGATTTGCCCGAAACGTCGGCTGCGGCTGCGACCGGCTTGACCGAACAGGCACTGTCTACGGGCGAACTGGAGCGCCGCTCCAACGCATTCTTTGGAGCAATCGACTACGAGGAAGCCCAGCGGATTCGCGAGGCGTTGTGGACATCCGGCCATCGTAGCCCTCGCCTGGCACTGCAACTTGCGATGTCGCACCTGTCGTACGTTCGCGACGACGCGGCTCGTGCCTTGACCATGCTGGGCGAGGCCGAGGCTGGCGGAGCATTGAAGAAGCCCGACAGTCACCTGTTGTTTGCCAGGGCAAAGGCAAAGCTGGAGGACTATGACGGTGCCATGCAGCACTATCGAGCCTACCTGAACCAGGGCGGGCGTCGTGACCGGGCCAAGGCGCTGTATTACCTGGCCTGGCTTCCTTACGACCATGGTGATTACCAGGTCGCGCTGCCAGCGCTTGAACGCTACCTGCGGGAAATCAGGCACTCGGACCAGCGTTCATACGTTGCATGGTTCCGCGCATGGTCGCTGTACCGGTTGAAGCGATGGCCCGAAGCCATCGCGGCCTTCGAGGCGATGCTGCCCATGGGCAACAGTCTTGTGGCAGGCAAGGCGATGTACTGGGGTGGCATGGCCTACCGGGCACTTTCGAACAATGAGGAGGCTGGGCGCTGGATGCGTCGCGCCATCGACCGGTATCCATTGACATATTACTCGGTCCTGGCGGCGAAGCGCTTGAAGGAGTGGGAGGGCGTCGCGCTTCCCGAGTGGATGACCGGGCCTTCTCCCGGCCTCCCCGAGCCCGCTCCTTTGTGGCCCTTTGATCGGTTGGCTTCCGGTCCGAAAGCTGCGCTGCAGCGAGTCAAGGATCTTTCCGAAGCCGGCGAGATCGACCGTGCACGGCGCTCATACGCCCCGATTGCGCGGTCTGTCGAGCGCGCCGTAAAGAAGGAAGAACGTGCGCGCTTCCTGTTGACGATTCATGACGCCCTCGAGGACTACCACGTCCTGTTCCAACGGGCTGCAGTTGAGTTCCGGGGGTTGATGTCTGCGGTTCCGACCCCTGGATCTGCGATCTACTGGATGGCGCTGTACCCGCGGGCACAACGCTCGCTGGTGCGAGTGCTTGCCGAACGCTTTGGTATGTCAGAGTTATGGGCCTATGCAATCATGCGCCAGGAATCACGCTATGACGCCAGGCAGGTCTCGAACACAGCTGCTCTGGGCATGATGCAGATGATTCCGTCGACTGCCCGCAAGGTATCCAAGGCCCTGGATGTGCCATTCGACGTCGAGTCCTTTTTTGCTCCCGAGCGCAATCTCCGTTTCTGCACCTGGTTCCTGGCGGCGCTGTTCACGGAGTTCAAGCAACAAATCCTGTTTGCGTCGGCGGCATACAATTCGGGGGCGCCGGCGATCAAGCGCTTCCTGGCCCGCAGCCGGGAGCTACCATTCGACGAGATGGTTGAATCCATCGCGTACAACGAGGGGCGCAATTACGCCCGCAAGGTGGCCGAGCATCTTTCCAGATATGCATATCTGCACTTGCCTCCGGAAGAGCGCGCAGTCCTATACGCCAAGCTGTTTCCTGACACGGTTGACTATGACGTAGGCACTGCGATGGACTACTAGCCGCTTCTGGTGCGGACCTCTCCGTGGTATCTTCGCCTCCGTGATCCAAAACCCAGGAGGAAGGCATGAATCGGGCGCTAAGGCTGGTGGGTCAGTTGACGTTGGTGGTTCCTGCTCTGATGGTTGCCGCGTCGAGCTGCGGAGGCGACAGTTCCGGCCAGGACGTGCCGTCGAGCGTGATCGATGTGTTGTTTGATGTTCCTACCTCGGAAACCAGGGACCCCGGGCCCGCCGACCACGCGACGACGGTCGATCCTGGCACCGACACCTCCGACGTGTCGCCGTCGGCCTGCAGTCCGGCCTGCGTTTACATGGACGGGAAGTACTGCGACGAGGCCGCGAAGGAGTGCAAGGACCAGTCCTGCACCCCGTGTCTGAGAGACGCCGACTGCGAAGGGGGCATGACCTGCCTGGATTTCGCCTTCGATAACGGCGTCAAGGGCAGCCTTTGTTCGAAGGTGTGCGCTGCGGATGGCGACTGTCCCGCCGGCTTTACCTGCGGCGGGGATCCGAAGATGTGCCAGCCGCGCGCCGCGTGCCCTGCGAATTGCGGTACCGGCGCAATCGGTGACGCCTGTCTGAAGGACGGGGTCAATGCGGTGTGCGGCGCCTGTGGCCAGGATCTGACATGCATCGGTTCTGCGCCGATCGCCACGACTACCTGCCAGATCGATCGGGATTGCCTGGCCCAGGGGATCGCCCGGGACAGGCACCCTGATTGCGTTGACGGTAAGTGCGGGTCGTCGATCTGCGCGGCGTCCTGCCTGTCCACGGCGTGCCCCGAAGGCTTCATGAAGTTCCAGCCGAATTTCGCCGCCTGCTGGTGCGTGCCGGCGGGCAAGGCTGGCGCTGGCGTGGCTTGCCCGGTGTTCAACGTGAACGTTGATGCCGATTCCTGCGCCGAATTCTTGACGTGCCTGGGCATCGAGGCGAAGGACACCACCGATGCCTGCACGGTCGATGCCGACTGTTCGAGGAACAACTACTACGGGAATCCGGAGTGCGTGGGCGGCCGCTGCGGCACATCGTTCTGCTCGCCTGGGTGCAAGACGGACGGCACGTGCGAAAAGGACTTCGCGCCGATGGACGTCGGCGGCACCTGCTACTGCATTCCGCTGGCAGTTGGGAACGGGCCGGCCGGTGCCCCGTGCCCGATCTTCAATGTCCATGGAACTGCCGACTATTGCCAGTCTGGCTTGGCCTGCCTGGGTGTTGAGGCAAAAAGCGACGGCACAGCATGTACGCAGGACTCGGGCTGCCCGAAGGCCGAGTTCATGGGCAATCCGCAGTGCGTGGATGGCTTCTGCGGCACGTCGTTCTGTTCTTCGCAGTGCGATGACCGTGGCAGGTGCAGCGGCGAAACCCAGCCCATCGATGTCGGCGGGGACTGCTTCTGCGCGCCCGTCGAGGTAGGTACCACGACGGCGGGCCAGCCCTGTCCTTTCAGCGGGATCCACGTCGCGGCCAGTGCCTGCGCCGCTGGCCTTATTTGCCTGGGGATCCCGCCGTCGGACACGACGACGGCCTGTACCACCAGCATTGACTGCCCGGCCAACGACTTCTTCGGCTACGGTGAGTGCGCCGCCAACGGGCACTGCGGCGGGTCGACCTGCTCGCCATACTGTGATGACATGGCGCGGTGCGGTGCGGGCTTCCAGCCCGCCCTCGTCGGTGCGACGTGCTTGTGCATCTCCGTGGCAATTGGGACTTCCCAGGCGTTCGAGGGATGTCCGGTGGGCAAGTCGAACTCCACCGCCAGTCCCTGTGCGGCGAACCTGACGTGCCTGGGCATTTCCGACGATAACCGATCGGGCCTGTGCGCCGTGGACGCCGACTGTGCCCTTACAAATGGCGACTGTGTCGACGGCTTATGTGGGTACTCCTACTGTTCGCCCTACTGCGACGATGCGGGGGCCTGTGCGGTCGGAACTCCGTTCCAGCTTGGCACTGGCACCTGCCTGTGTGCGCCGGCCGAAACGACAGGCACAGCGGTCTTTGGCGAGGCATGTCCGGACCTGAACGTGAACCTGGCGGCACCGGCCTGCGTGGATGGCCTGGACTGCGGAGGCATTTGGTCATTTGCAGGATCGGCGACCTGTACGACCGTTGCGGACTGCCCGACAGTTCCTGCCGTCCCGTGGGATTGCAAGCTGGGGCACTGCGGATACTCGTGGTGCCAGAAGACGTGTGACGACACCGGCGCCTGTCCGGCCGGCGGCACACCGTTCGTGTTCGTCGGAGGCGATTGCCATTGCCAGAACCTGGCGGTCGGCACCTCCACCGCGGGTCAGGCCTGCGTCCTGGGCAACGTCAACGTCGCGGCAAATGCCTGCGCAGCTGGTTTGGCGTGCATCGGCCAGGCGGCGCTGCCATGGTTGTCCATCACGTGCACCACCAGCGCCGACTGCACAGCCGAGGCCGGCTTCCGTGGCACAGCCGACTGTGTCGCCGGTACATGCGGGTCGTCATTCTGCGCCGCAAGGTGCGCGACCGGCGGCACCTGCGACACTGGCTTCGAGCCCCTGATTGACGCCGGTGGCCTGTGCTGGTGCCAGCCGTAGGCTAGGGGCCGCGTGTCCGTAAGAAAACTTCTTTCCACGGCCGTAGCGCCGGCATACCTACAGGCTATCTCGTGAGCCTTTGTGCCTGGGCTGGCCCTCTGGTACGATTTGCCATTAATCCTGAAGCGCCAGCCTTCTGTCGAGAACACGTCCTGCAGCGACTGCCGGTGATCGGGCAATCGTTGTTGGCGTTGGTCGGCGATGCTCTGTTGCCGGCCGGTCTTTACGGGTACCAGATCATCGACGTGGCTCCTGGGACGAGATTCGGTCGTCCGCATGTTGAGTTGACCTTCCAAAATGGGTTCGGCGCCTTCGTGGTCTGGATTGCCCCCAGGGATCTCGACACCGGCTTCTACCGAGAATCCGTGCATTTCAGGATTGGGTACTTCGGGGAGCCGTCCGATAAAGACGGATTCCGGGTTGTTGATCGATTGTTCCAGCTTGTGTTGCAGAGGGAGAGCGCTCTGACTGCAGTGCAATTGAGCGGCTGGAACGTCGGCATCTCGGATGGGTTGATTCCCAGCGGGGATACCCTCCTGGTGCGGGTGACGTTGCGATGCAACGAGAACTGTCCGTTCTGCCAGATCGACGAGTTCACGCCCAATCTAGCCACGACGGACGAAGCCATCGAGCATTCGGTCCGTGAAGCCAGCCGGCTGGGCTTGGCGTGGATCGCATTCACAGGGGGGGAACCGATGCTGGTCCCTTCGCTCCCTCGTTGGGTCACCCTTGCTCACGAATTGGGTCTGAAAGAGCAGGTGATGACGAATGCCCTGGCCCCGTCCAAGGTCGATCTTTGGGACCGATTTAGGGATTCTGAAGGTCGCCCGGATCTGCCTGACTCGTTGTGCATCTCTCTGCACACTCGGCATCCGGACCGCACCAAGGGCCCGGGTTGTTCGGATTGTGTCTATGATGACCGCTGCATTGGAGTCTGGCGTCGGTATGCTGATCGGTTCGGTTTCGACGAGTTCGTCCCAGTCAAGTAGCCGATTGCGGACCGGAAGGATCCAACGCAAGGTCGGGCCTTACAAAGGCCGGAAGTCCCGCCGTTCCAGGTGCCGCCTTAGTATTGACTCCATCGCGGCGACATCGTGGCGCAGTTCGGCAGGTAGACCAGCGGCTCTCGGGCGGACATCCTGCTCGAAATGCAGCAATGATTCGCGTAGCGTCTTCTCGTCCGTGAAGACGCTTTCGCCGCCGTAGTCGCGTTCCACTGCCATGAACCTGAAAGCGGCCCCAAAGCCGCGGGCCAGATCGACGAAATCCGCCGCCTCGTGGAAATTTGATCTCATTACGACAAAGGACAGTACGACGCGAGGACGATGGCGCCAGCCGCGCGACCGATCCATCAGTCGTCGGACGTTCGACAGCACTCGCTGGAAGCCATCGTGGTTCCCGGTAATGTGCTGGAAGGTCTCGGCGGTCGTCGAGTTGATGGAGATGACAATGGTGTGGAACCGGGCACGGGACATGTCGGACAGCAGAGCCTCGTCCAGCAGGATGCCGTTTGTCGTCATGGACAACTGGAGGTCGGGGTACCGTTCGGAATCGCTGGCGCGCATCAGTTCGGCGAAACGCGGGGACATCAGGGGTTCCGCGCCGGCCATTGAGAGATCGCGCAGCGTCGGCAGAAGGTCCATGATCGAGTCGAACACGACGTCTGGTATCTCGTTCAAGACCCGGCGGTTGCTGTGGACCTCGCACATTAGGCAATTGTGGTTGCAACGCAGGGATGGGGCGATCACCAGGCAGGTGGGACGGGACTGCAGGATTTCCGCCCGATCCAGGATTTCCTGCATCTGGAGAACCAGGTTGTCATGGTAGGCACGACCCATCGGCAGGGCGTTCGGCACTGGGGAGGAATGCCTTCCCCCGTGGAACACCGGACAGATCTCCCGGCATACTTCGGAACCGTTCCCGGCTGCGATGGATCGTCGGATCCGGCGCATTCCGTCGGAGTTCCACACCTCGAGGAGCGGCTGACGGATCCAGTTCCCGGTGGCTAGCTGGACCTCCTTTCGCAACAGGGTGCTTTTGCAGGGAGACACCGCGCCCAAAGGGTCCTGGGCGCCGAGCACACTCCATGGGCTTGTGCAGGACAATGCGGGTGCCCGGTTCAAGCGGTCAATCATGCTGTCCAGTGTCAGCCGTCGAAGATGCAGTTCCACCGCCGTGGGACGAGAAATTTCGCCTGCAGATCCAACGGCGAGCGGCGGTGGGTTTGCAATGATCGGCTGGACTGGGCCTAGGTCGGCATCGGCCTGGAAATAGGGAAGGGATGGAGGGCACGCGCCTGCCAGGATGCATTCGCGGCAGACCGGGAACGGCCCCGGGGCTTCGGACCTGCGCAGGGGCGCCAGGATCGCCGGGTACAGATCGGGGGCGATCGTACCGGGCCGAAGCAGGCAGGGGGGTGGCGAAGGCGGTGTCAGACGCAGGGGTACTCCGGCCTCGATGGCCCAGTCTTGAATGTCGCTGATCGCCTGGGAAGCTCGGCGGAAATCCCAAGGGCGTGGCGCAAAACGGTCAGCCTCGGAACTGAAACCCAGGTGGATCCCGGACAGGCGACCGGCGCGGGTTAGTACCCTGCGGGCCGTGTCTACAAGCCCTGGCAGCGTCAGGGGCAGCACGGGGATGTCGATCTCCAGGTCCAGCCCCTTCTGCACCACGGCGTCGATCAGGCGGGCCAGGCGGGTCAATGAGCCGGTGCCATTGGTCAGTCTTGCCATGGTCACCCGATCGGCGGCAGGGACGCAAAGCCGGATTCCAGTAATGCCAGCTTCCACCAGGTTTTGGAAGGCGTCCATGTTCGTGAATCCGGGATGTGCGTAGACGAGGACTTCACCGGATGACTCTTCGCGCAAGCGACGTATCAGCGGAGCCAATTCGGCCTTCAACACGTCGCCGGCCATGATCAGTATTCGGCGGGCTTTGGGTATGGGGAAGTCGTGGGCCAGGACACTGGCTACCGGCAGGCCGGTCCGGCCCCCGTCGTAATTGCAGAACGTGCAGGCCTGCGAGCATCCTGATGCCAGCCGCAGGACAGCCTCGTCGCTGGCGATCGGAAAGCCTACGGAATCCGACAAGAAACTCTCCCGCGACGGCGCCGAATACTAGCGACCGACCTGGGTTAAGTCAATTTGCGGAGCCGCCGGGCATCGTCCGTATGAAAGGTGTCGCGTGGTTCCCGTAACCGATACTTTGGCCGCTGGGTTCAGGTGACATGAACATCGAAATCTCGTCGTGTCGCTGTTATTGGCCGTCAAAGACAATTGCATCTCCACGTCATCGGTCTCAAGGCACAACAACACGTGGTCACAGTGCTGCACTACTTCAGGCCTCGAATGGAGAACCGGCATGGCCGGGCCTCACGAGGATCCTCCGTCGCGACAGATGCACTCCCCCGACCGGCTCGGTTCGCTGCGAGCTTGACACTCCAGCGGGTGGCAGCAATTGCGACCGGAGTTCATCTCACGGGACCAGGTACTTGATGCCTGGGCCGACGTTCTTGCACGGCGCGGGCCCCTAAGCCTGAAGCATCGTCTTTCGCAGTTCGGCATAGCGGGTCGATACGGCCCAGGAGGCCAGGTCCACCAGTCGGTCCCCGAACTCCAGGTCCGACAGGAAGATCGTGTCGTCTCGCAGTCCTCTGGCGGCCACTTCGAGGTCGTTCGACATGAACAGGCCTGCGCGTGCCGAGGTTCGATCGACGCCTTCCAGGAAGGACTCGGGGTCGAGCCCACGCTTTTGGCGGCGAAATACGGTAAGAATCTCACGGAGTTCATCGCGCAAGGCTGGTGACAGGCGAGAGTCAAGATCCTGGGCCATCGCCTCGGCAGCCTCGGAATCATCCGACAGGGGGGTGTCCGGGAAGGCTATTTTCAAGGCAGCAAGCAGGAACAGTCGCAAGGTCGGGGCATCAAGTACCCCTGCCAGTTCGAATCCTGGTACGAACGCGGTCACAGCCCGGCCCAAGGCAAAACGCAACTCCTTGCCGCGCCAAGCGTTCATGGCGTCGTCACCCACCAGCAGGGCCGGTGGATCAAAGGCAGCCTTGGCCAGGCCGGTTCGGCCACGAGCGCGGTAGATTTTGGGCAGCGTAATTCCCAGGACCTTTGACGCCGCCTGAGCCATGCCCTGGAACAAGCCCTTCTCCGAAAGATTCACGCGGTCTTCATCGGACAACCCAAGGTCCTGGGGAGTCTTGAAGGGCAGCATTGCCGACATCGGTCCATGCAGGATGGACAGAACTCGCGCAATTCCAAGGTCGGCCGCGTCGTCCAGGATCCACTTCACGAATCCGTCGGGAGGCATCGTGTCGCGCCGCAGCTTGAGGGCCGGCTGTCGTCTTGCCTCGAAAGCGGTTCGGTCCGCCTCGGTCTCCTGACCCAGGACCAGCAGTGCCGAGGAGGCACACCAGGCCCCATCCTCGTCGCCACCCAGGATCGAGAGATCGCGAATCGCCCGGTAGGCGGCAATGTGCGTTGGGTCCAAAGCCAGAACGCGCCGGTGGGCCTCAAGGGCTTCGACCTCGCGGCCGGGGGTCCTGGTCAGTGCGTCGGCCAGGCGAACGGCCGTATCGGCGTCTCGCGGTGCCCCCTGCATGACTTGTCGCAGGGTTTCCACAGCCTGCGGAAGGTTGTGCAGGCGTTCGTCATAGCAGACGGCCAATCTTCGCAACGTTGCCAGCAGGCGGTCCTCCCGGCCGTTGAACCGGAAATGTCGGGCCAGCAGGTTGTAAAGGCGCGCCAGCCCTTCCTGGTCGTCACCGCCAACCAGCACGTTCTCCAGCGCCTCGACGGCCGAGTCTTGTTCCGGATTCAGTTCAACCGACTTCCACAAATGGTCGCGGGTCAGGGCCGGGTCCCCAAGGTTATCCCGTGCCAGCAAGGCCGCTGCGTAATGGAATTGTGCCTGCTTGATGCCGTCCTGCTCCTGTTCCAGTAGTTCCACCAGCAGCGTCTTGGCCTGCTCGTGGTTCCCTCCGGCCACCGCTGCGTCAAGGGCCTTGTGCAGGGCGGTTTTGGTTGACACGCCCTCGGCTGCTGCGGCCCGGTACCATTTAAGTGCCGCAACAGGATCGAACAGGTCATTGCGGTTCAGATCGCCCAGTCTGATCAGCACCGTGAAGCGGGGCAGGCCAGGTGACTCCAGCGCCACCAAAGGCTCCATCCATTGCACCTGGCGTTTGGCATCGCCAGCCTGCGTTGCGGCATCGACCATCTCGCGCAGCAGGGTCGTGTCTGCGCCTCGTGATCGCCAGCTTTCTTCGAACAATTCGACTGCCCGGGCGTGCTCGCCCAGTCGCGTCGCGCACCTTGCTGCCAGCAGGCCCAGGTCTTCCCGCTCGGTGCCGTGCCATGATTCGGAGGTCGTCAGCAATGCATCCAGAAGTGGCAGAGCCTCGGCATCGCAACCGGTCGAAGCCAGCAGTTTTGCCAGGGCCATTCGGACACGGTTATCCTCCGGGTCCAGTTCGAGAACCCTGCGGTACTGAAGGATCGCCGCGTCCCTGTCGCCGAAACCCGCAGCGGCCTCGGCCGCCAGACGTCTCAATCGTCGCTCGGCCCCCTTGTCACCTGCACTTGCTGCCCGCCGGGCCAAAGGTTCTACGGCCGGTACCACCTTTTCGGGATGCCCCGTGTCCAGCAGCGCTCGTGCCAGCAGTTCCACCGCCTCAGGGTGAACCGGATTGGCCTCGACGGCCTTTTCCAGATACTCGCGAGCGATTACGGGGTCGGCCGGTGACTCCAGCGCCCTGCGTCCAAGCGTAGTCCAAAGATCCGCGCGGTGCTCTTCGTCCTCGGTGGCCATGGCCGCTGCTTCCAGGGCCTTGCGCTCGCACGCCCGATCCTGATCCTCGCGGCACAACTCGGCCAGACGGGTGGCGATGCTGACAAGGCGGCTTCCGTGCGCGGCCTCCATCGCCTGGAGCAGGGTCGCCTTGCCCTTCTCGCGCAATGCCAGGCGCGTCATCTGCACATCGGCGAGTTGCACCAGGGCATCGACGCGTCCGGCCCCTTCCTGCGCCGCCAGGAGTGTGAGGTCTCTTGCAACCTCGGACCACAAACCAAGCCTTTCATGCAGTCCGCGCTGGCGCCTCATTGGTTCAGGGTCATTCGGGTCGTGTGTTGAAGCTTCGGCCAGGAAGGCCAGCGACGCCTCGGGGTCGTCCAGGCGGTCCATGGCCACGTTGGCCATCTTCATCAGTAGTTCTTTCGCTGCAGTCGGCTCGGCCGCAATCTTCCTGCGCAGCACAGCCAGCAAGCGCGTCCACCATCCCAGCCGCTCGCAGAGGTGAACCAGGGAGTCCAGTTCCTCGATTCGCGTTGGGTCCAGCGCAAGGGCATCACCAATGGCAGCTGCGGCAAGCGCATCCTCGCCATCGTCCATCAGCAACCGGCCCTTGCGACGAAGGATGGACGCCCTTGCCCCAGGGTCCAGCACCCTCGGGGATAGCGCTTCACAAAGCGCCAGAACAACCTTCTTGTCGCCTTTTTCCAGCGCACGCACCACCAGGGTATCGAATGCATCGGCGTTTTGCGGGTCCAGGTCCAACACTTGCCTCAGCTCGGCTTCGGCCAGGTCCCATTGCTGTGCGTTCTTGTGGCGATTCGCCAGATCCATCCCACGTGCGACGCGGTCGGCAATGTCCTTCGCGAGATCACGCCGTTTTGCACGTAGATCAAGGCCGTTCTTCGCGTCACCGATGGCATCGGCGGCATCGATCGCTTCCTCGAGCAATGTGGTGTTTTCCGGCATGTCAGCCGTGGCCAGCAGGAAGGCATCTCGGGTGGCGGCCAAATCGCCCGCCGTCCGGTACAGACGTGCCGCTGCCTCAAGCATCCGGCTGTGAGCAGGCCCCTTCACCTTGGCGGCCAGTTCCTGCAGTTCGGCCGCCTTTTCGCCTGCCACTCCGGCCGCCTCGGCCGCCTCGGTCAGACCATCAAGGACCTCGGTGTCCGATGGGTCCTCCTGGAGTGCTGTCAACAGGCAGTATGCCTCGCTGGACCTGTCGGAAAGCCGCTCTCGGAAGATGTTTGCCAGACGGCTTAGGGTCAGAACCCGGTCGCGACCCTTTTCGGCCTGCTGACGGGCCAACAGGACGTCCGTCACTCCCTTCATGTCGTCCGCCGTGCGCAGACGGGTCTCTTCGGTCGCAAGGTCGCGCAGCAGGGACGCATCCAGGTCCGAAACAGACTGCATTACGCCGTGGGCAGTCGCGAACTCGCGTGCGGCCTCGATCGTGGCGCCGGAGCAATCCCCGGCTCCGTGCACACGCGCCGCAAGCAGCACTTCGGCCGCGCAGTCGGCCAGCCCCACGTCGGCAAGATGAGCTGCCAGGGTGGCAGCATCAGCGCCAGGCTGAAGGTCCCAGGCCAGAAGACGGCCAAGTGCTCGCCCGCATGTCAAGGCTCCCAGAACCGACGATGGGTGTCCTTCGGCGTCGAAAACCCTTCCGTCATCGGCCTCGAAAGTAGGCTCGGATCCGCGAGGGGGAAACGGCAGCAGTGGGCGCGGTCGCCGATCGTTTGCGGTCGAAGGTCCCAGCAGGATCGGATCGTGCGTCGTTCCAAGCATGACGACGGTTGTCCCGGACCCCGTGCCTTCGGTCGGAGATGCCAAGGCCCCATCGGGTCCCCACCACGCGAAGATCATGCCCGCCGCAGCAGGTCCGGACGATCTGACTTCCAGATCACGCAGGACAGGAATCAGGTCGATCAGGCATCCACGGATGGTTTCCGCAATCGCCCTGGATTCACGGTCCTGGCGCGAAACCAGGGCCTCGATATCCAGGAAGTGCTGCGCTGCGTCCGTGATGCCTTTCAGGGCCGCAGCGGCGGCAGGCTGTGCCATCCTGTCCATCAATATGGTCGAAATTTCTCCCCCCGAACCACCTTCGACGGCGATGCGTCCAAGGTCTGAAAGTCGCGAAGTAAGGCCATTCGCCCTGCCCCCATTGGCCACCGTCGCCACCAGACGCAACAGACGATGGGTTGCATACAGCAGGCATGCGCCAGACTCCCATCCCTCCCGCGCCATCGCGGCCTGCCGCGCAGGCTGGGCCACGTGGGAAGCGACCGACCTTTGGAGATCCAGATACGACATGAGCGACCTCCGTGGAATCGTCGGCAAATCGACGTACGGATTCTAGGAGTCTGCCGGTAAAAGAGCAACCGTGGCAATCTTCCGTTGCGCCAAGTGCAATCCAATAGAATCAAAGGTTTGTAGGTGTCAGACTGTTGCGATAGACTTGCCTTGCTGTTCGAGCGGAGCGGTGAAATGGGGCATGGTCTCCTGGTAATCCGGTGGTCCGGCATACTTTTGCTGTCGGTGGCCGGTTGTTCAGCTCAGGAGGAATGCGCCCCTGTATGCACCGAGATGTATTGCGGCGCCGACGGATGTGGTGGCTTCTGTCCCTGCACCAGCGGAACAAGGTGCGTCGAACGAACCCAGTCGTGTTGCGTCCCTGATTGTCTGGATCGACTGTGCGGTGATGACGGCTGCGATGGATCATGCGGGAAGTGCAGTACCGGCGAAGTTTGTGGCCCCGACACACGACGCTGTGAGCCGTCTCCATGCGGTGCCGGCGATGTGCTGGGCGACGGCGTCAAGTGCGAAAAACAGGCGGGTGCGTGCGAGGGGGCAACGGCGGTCTGTCGTGTCGGCACGGGTTGGGTGTGTGACGATGCAGCTTACGCCACCAACAACACCGCATACGCGAGCAACGAGAAGGGTCTATGCGCCGACGAAATCGACAATGATTGCGATGGCGAGGCTGACGCCAAGGACATGGAAGATTGCTGCAAGCCCGATTGCAAGGATCGCAAGTGCGGGAACGACGGGTGCAAAGGGTTGTGCGGCAAGTGCATTGCGACCGAATCCTGTACCTCCGAAGGCATTTGCGAGACGAATTGCGGGGCCTTGGCAGGCAGCACTTGCGATGGTGGATTCTGTGGCCAGCAGTGGGGAATGGGAGACTGCTATTGCCTGGATTCCCAATGCGCACTTGACCCGGCCAATTGCTGCCCGGACTTCAAGTCGTGCTGCGGCCCGTGCATTCTGGATTGCACGGACAAGATTTGCGGCGACGACGGTTGCGGGGGTTCGTGTGGCAAGTGCGCCGAGGGGACCTACTGCGACGACACCGGCCAGTGCGCCGGTTCGACGTGCGGTTCGGACTATTTCAATTCATGCACTGACCATTGCGGGCAGCAGTACAGCGAATTCGGTTATTGCGGGTGCGGGAATGCCTGCGCCATTGATCACACCGGCTGCTGTCCGGACTGGCAGTCCTGTTGCGGCGCACTTTTGAATCCGTGTATCGCCGATGAGAAGATGCGATGTTGCGTGGGCACCAGCCTGCAGTATTGTTCCGGCCAGACCCTTATGGCGCTGGCATGCCAGACCGGTTCAGGCGAGGCATGCGGGTGGTACGCGGGGGATGATTCCAGCCCTGCAAACTACTATTGTGCCGAGGCAGGGTTGCTTCTGAAGGAAGACCCCAGCGGGCAGAAACCCAGGGATTGCACTTTGTGATCGGGGTTCGAAAGGACCTGGCAGTTAAAAGGCAAGCGTCACGGGACTTCAAGGGCCCGATCCGGCAGCCAGCCCAGGCGGCCGGAAGAAAGTCGCACTTCGTGCCATCCGCCACGCGACGAAAGGACGCGCACCTCAAGGCCCTCAGGTAGCGACAGGGTGGGTTCCGTGGCGGCCACGTCATCCAGCAGGCCAACGTCATTGTGAATAACGACCCCGACCTGGTAGGACTGCACTCTGGCGCTGCCCCAGGCCACGGTGCCGGCCAGTACGGTGACAATTCCCAGGACCGCCGCAACCGTCGCTAGCACGGCGTGGATGCGGCTGGGAGTGGTCAGGCGCCATGTTCCCAGCGCCGCGAAAAACAACGTCCAGGCTACCAGGAAAACGGCCAGTGCAGGTCGAGGTCCAGCCCAGCCTGCCAGTGTGGTCCAGGCATCAGCGTAGGAACCGAAGACAAATGCAGGGCCAACTGTCGAGCGACCAGCCTGCTGCGAAAGAACTGTTCGAACACGGGCCAGGTTCACGGCGGCTGTCTCGGCTGCCTGTGTCCCGGGGCCAAGATGGATTGCCCTGTGGAACGCCGCGATGGCAGGTCCCGGTCGGCCAGACTCGAATTCGGCGGCGCCCAGGTTGACCTGTACGTCGGGCGATACCATCTGGTACTTCCCGGCCAGGTCCCTGAATGCCTGCGCAGCTTCCTCGAAACGCCCCGCAGCAAACGCCGAAATCCCTGCCTGGAACCGGTCTGGGACGGTCTCGGCGCCGGCCTGCGTGGCCTGGCACAGCATGGCAATCCAAACGACCAGCGCCGATAACCACGGCGTGCCGGCGGCCCTTCGGTTCATGTCGCCACCGTTCCGCCGGCGGGGCGTCGTGTTCGGTCCAGAACCCGCAGGCGGTCCCGGACCCTTTCGATGGCGGCGGCGCGGTCCCGGTCCAAGGCGGCACTGGGGGCAAACCGACCGAAAGCGCAGGCATCCAATTCGTGGCCGAGGGCGTCCGCAACATCCACCGGGACTCCAAGGCTCGCGAGGGCCTTGCGAACCTCGTCTGGGGCGAGTCCCGCCGGCAGACCGAAACGCGACAGCAGGTAGTTGCGAATGATTCCGTCCAGGATGCCCCAGTACGCCTCGGTCTGTGGTGCCCGACCCAGTGCGTCCAGCGCCCCTCGCGCCCTTGACAGAGCCTTCCTTGCCAGCGACTGATCGCCATGCAGCGCGATCGAACGCCGCCTGCGCGTCACAGCCTCGGCCCCGATCCAGAATGCCATTGGCAGGGTCATGCCCGAGAAAATAAGTGCGGTGGGAAGGTTGTTTTCGACCGGCGCGGCCAGAAATGGTTCGGCGGGCGAAACCACTGCCGTCACAGGATCGTGCCCTGCCGGACCAGTCGCCTGGTGTATCCGTCCGGTACCACGCGCGGTCGAGGCCGCGATGCTCAGGATTTCCGAGCGCGCCCGCTCGAAGTGTCCTGAGACGCCGTTGAAAAACGGCAGATCCACGCGGCCAATCTCGAAATCCCCTTCTTTTTCCGGGGTCAGCAGATACTGGAAAGTCCTGCGACCCGACACGCCGCCAACGTCTACAACCAGTTCGTCAAGGTCCTGGGCAGGTACGCGAGATACTCGGAGATCGGAAGGCGTGGAAACATCCGGAGGTCGAACGCCCCTCAGATTGCCGCTGCCGGTGACCTCGACGGTCAGGACCACCGATTCCCCGACGCGGACCGCCGTTCTGTCCAGGGACGCCTTCAGCGCAAAGGAACCGACAATGCCTTCGATCCAGTCTGCCGGCCGCCCCTCGGCAGGTACCGATCTAACGGCCAGCGCAACGGGCTCGGATGACAATGAGTAGCGCCGTCGCCCGAACATGTCCCCGATCGATAGGGCCACTGTCATCGAGTCCAGCGTGGCCTTTCCTGGACCCAGGGCAGTGACTGCGCCGCGCCACAGAACCCGAACGTCATAGGCCTGGCCCTTGACTCGTACCCGCGAAGCCTCGTCGCTGTTCGCCGGTGCCTGTTCGGCAACGAAACCGGAAAGTCGAGGCGCCGTCTCGAGCCTGATGCCCGTCAATGGGACGTCGGATCTCGTGTACAGCAGGTATTCGACGAAAAGAGGCTCGCCGGCAAAGAGCGGACGGGTAGGGGCATGGGCCAGCAGGAATGCCTGTTTGCCGGCGTAGGTCTCGGGTACCGAAGCCTCGACCGTGACGCCGGCAGAGGTGGGAGGCCGCGCTGGCTGGGGCGATTCGTCGGGGTCCGGCGAGGCCTTCTGCTGGCCTGGCTGGTTTTGCTGGCCTTGCTGGGTCTGTTGGCCCTGCTGGGCGGCCGGAGGTTCATTCGGCAGAGGGGAACCCTTGCCCACAACCTTCACCATGACTGGTCGAGACTGCGCCACGGTCTTGCCACCGGCCACCAGTGAAACCGCGCCTATGGTCAGGTTGCCAGGTCGCTGCGGCGCCAGTTGCAGCATGATGCGTTGTTCCTGGCGCATGGCGCCATTCACGATTGACACCGATGAGCTGCTGGAGCGACCTACCACTTGAAAGTCCGGCATCTCAGGTCCACGCGTTTGTTCGAAGGCCCCCTCCAGGACCACCTCCACTGTCACAGTGTCACCCATGGAGATAGCAGTCCGGTCTGGAGTCATTCGGACCGACTGGGCCACGGCGTTGGCGGAATACAGGACAAGGCAGGACGAGACCAGGGAGACAATCCCCAGCAGAAGACCCAGGCCGGTCCAAGATCGATCTGGCCAGCGTGTCGTTGGTTGCAAAGAAATCACCACCAAACCCCTGGCACCTCCTACCAGTCCTTGTCGGGAACCCGATCCTTCCACGGCGATTTTCGGGCGGCCTCGCGAGCTTCCAGATTGTCGTCGTTGCGATCGATTGCATCAAGGAGTTCTCGCAACGTTCGCGAGCCTGCCTGCTGCTGGTCCTGTTGTTGCTGCTGCTGTTGTTGCTTGTTCTGGTTGTCCTGCTTGCCCTTCGGGTCGCGAACCGACAGCTGATAAAACCCCTGGCGTCCACCACCAAAGACCCTGATCGTGAACGGAGCGTCCTGTTCCGCCTTGGGCATCAGGGACGACATCGTCATGCCACCATCGCCCGTCTGCTGGCGCACGTCCAGTGGCGTGCCGTCAGCCGAAAAGACCTCCAGTGTCAGCGGCCCCTCCTGGTCGGGCACGGTCAGGGAGATCTCCTTTCGCGTGCCCTGCTTCTCGGTGTAGGTGAACCAGTCGTCGTTGCCAGGGCAAACTCGCAGTCCGTGATCGCCGTCGGGAAGAGGCTTCGGAGCGTCTCTGGAGTCGTTCGGTTCCATGCCGTCGTCGCCCTGCGGGCACGGGGGTACCACGCGAGCCTCCAGCGTGTAGGGGATTCCGTCCTCCTCCTTGGGGCCGGTGATCTCCAGGAGGGCCGAGGTGGCCTCTTTCGCCTGCAATCGTATGTCCTTTTTCTTCTTTTCCGGGACACGGCCATCCGCGTCGGCCAGCGCAATATCGACCTTTGACGGCGTCCTTTTTGCCTCGCCCTGCTGCTGTGGTGCCCCAGTTGCGTTTGCTTTCTCCTCGGCAGGTTCCAGCACCGAGGCAAAAAGCGTCTCACCGTCCCTGAGTGGCACGCGGAACCAGTCCGAGTCACCGGGGCACAGCAGCAGGTCCTCCTTCGCCTCCAGCGTGTTCGGATCAAGCGTCAGGAACTGAGCCTTGTCCGGCGTATTATTGGGCTCGTAGTGGTCATCCAGCTTGATGCATGGCGGATAGGCGGCTGATGCCGCCAGTTCCAGGTTCCTGCGCGCATCCGACGAAGCGGGGTCCAGAATCACGGCTCGAGTAAGCGCCTCGACTGCCTGTCTCCACGTCGTGCGAATCTCGCGGGCCGGCTTCTTCTCGTCGCCCTGTTTCATCGCCTTGCGTGCCAGCAGCGTTCCCTTCTGGTAATGAAGCTTAGATTCCGAAGGCCATTCCGGACGAACCTCGCGGGCCTGGGTACGGGCGGCTATCGCTTGCGTCGCGGCCTCCACGGCGCCGTCCAGGTCGCCGGCCTTCTCGCGCGAAAGTGCCAGGTCGTACAGCAGGTCTGGTCGTCCCGGCAACTGCTGAAGCAGGTCCGTCAGTGCCTTTGCTGCATCGCCGGCCTGTCCCTTTGCCAGCAGTGCCAGCGCGTCGCTGACGTCGGGATGGTCCCGGTCGAAAAGTCGGGACAAGCCTTGGGCTGCCGAGCTTCCCGGGGTCCACGCAACCAGCATTCCACCAAGAACCAACATCAACGCTCGACCGTTCTTTCGCGGCCATCGCCACGAAGCCCCGGCCAGCAGGAACGGCGCCATCAAGAACAGCAGCGCGGCACCCAGCGGCCATTGGAAGCGGTCCTCAAGAAGCCTGTCAACCTGGGCCTGGTACTCGTTCTTCTGAAGGCCGTCAACCTCGGTAGCCAAGGCTGCGGCGACGTCGGTCCCACCGTCCAGCGCCAGGTACTTTCCACCCGTACGGGCAGACAGGTCCTTCAGTAAAGTTTCGTTCAGCTTCGACATTACCGGGGTCACTCCATCGGCCTCGCGCGCTGTGCCTGTCACGTTCCCGTTGTCGTCCACCAGCGGGATTGGCTGACCGGCCGGCGTTCCAACGCCCACCGTGAAGATCCTGATGCCTCGTTCAGCAAGGGCGGCAGCGGCCTTCTCGGGGTCACCTTCGTGGTTCTCGCCGTCGGTGAATATCACGATTGCCTTCGACATCGAACCGCCGTTTCCACCTTCGCTATCTACCCCCAGCGACGACGCTGCGACCGCAAGCGCCCTTCCCAGCGCAGTGCCCGGGACAGGCAGGTCAGTGATGCGCAGTTCCTTCAGATACTCCTCAAGAACCCCTGTATCCACAGTCAGGGGGCTCTGGATGAACGCAATCCCCGCGAATGGCACCAGGGCCCAGCGGTTTCCCCGCGACGCCCGCAACAGGCGCGTTATCTCGACGGTCGAAGCGGTCAGCCGGTCCGGAACCACATCGGAGGCCTTCATCGATCGGCTGGCGTCCAGCACCACTGCAATGTCAACGCCCACACCTCGGACCGAAACCTCTTTCAAGCCAGCCCGGGGGCGCAGCACGGCCAGCGCCAGCAGTTCGACGGCAATCAGAACGCATGCCGCAGCAGCGAACCTGCGACCCGGAGAAACCCCAACAAGCATCCGTGGAAGCAGCCTGCGGCCAGAAAACGATCGGGTCAGGCGCGCCCGGAAAAGTTCGTAGGATATGAACAGCGGAATCAGGACCAGCGGCAGCAGAAGAATCGGCCACCAGTCGCCATTGGCCCAACGTATGTCGTCGATTCGAAGCACTTTCCGTCCCTCACGGCCAGCGACGAAGAACCGTCAGCCCCAGTATTTGCCCCAGCAGGAACAAGGCCAGCGACGCAACCAGCGGCGGCAGGAATGCCTCTCGCCATCGGTGCAGCGCGGGCGCCGCGAACTCGGTCGTCTGTAGGTTCTCGAATTCCTTCCTGAAATCATCCTCGGTGGCTGCCTCGAAAGCACGTCCTCCGGTCGCTGACGCGATCAGGCGCAGCAGGTCGGGATTCACCGGAAACGGTTGTTCCGGTCGCTCGTACACGCGGTGGCCTTCGGGTGTGTAAAGTGGGCGTCCGGTGAACTGGTGGTTCGCGGGCAGGAATGTCTCGCGGCCGGTGCCAACCAGGAAGGTCCAGGCGTGGACAGGCCGGTCAACAGACTGTTGCCCGATGAACCTGGCCAGTTCCTCGGGGGCTGCCTTGCCCGCGTTGTTGTCGCCGTCGGTAATCAGCAGGATGTTGCGGCTCTTCGACTGCGAGTCCTCCAGGCGCTTGTAGGCCCGGCCAAGCGCATCACCGATTGCGGTGGCCTCGCCGGTGATCGAACAGCCGTTCGTACACGATTCCTCGCCGCCGGACATGCGGGTCCTGTCATCAAGGACCAGGCCGTCAAGGATTCGCAGCATCGCGTCCCGATCCAGCGTCAGCGGAAACTTCACGAACGCCTTGCCGGAGAATATGACCAAGCCAATGCGATCCTCGGGACGCGACCGGATGAAATCCTTCAGGACCTCACGGGCGCTGACGAAGCGATTTGGAGGCTCGGTGCCCTTGCGGTGGTATTCGAGAATCCTTTCGGCCGGCATATCGACGGCATTCATTGAACCGGACATGTCCAGGGCGATGACGAAGTCAGCGCCTTCGCCGGTAAGGGCGTCGGCCTCCTCAAGCTGGGGTCTGGCAATCGCGACAACTGCCAGAATCGCGGCAACTGCTTGAAGACCCAGGGGAAGTCCTGCAAGTCGCGAGGTCCATGAGGGACGGGCCAGCAGCACGCTGGCCAGCGTAGGCAGTCGCAAAGCTGCGGGCCTGCGGATTGCACGCAGCAAACCCCACGCCGTGACGGCCAGCACCGGGATCAACAGCAGCAACAGCCATGGCGATTCGAAGCGCATGCCTCAGCCCTCTCCTGCAGACGGGATGGCCGGCGCCGCCATGACGCGTTCGACCGCGTCTCGGGCTCGCCGTACCAGGCTACTCGCCTCCTCGATAGACGGGGCATACTTCGCGAACTTGATCAGGTCGCACAGCGACAGGAAGTCCTCCAGTTCGGGCCGCGACAACCGTCGCAAGTCCCTGCCTTCCAGAACGCGCAAGACCTCCCAGGTAGTCAGGTCGATACCGGCAAAGCCGAACGTTGCACCCATGAACTCGCGCAGCACTTCGCTGACCAGGAGGGCCAGTTGCTGGAAATCACCGGATTCCACCAGCCCCATCGCCTCGATCTCGGCCAGTCGCTCGAAGGCAACCTCGTGCGCGGGGCGCGGCGGAGGCGGGGGCCTGCGGGAGTCCAGCCATGCCTTCAGGCGACGGTAGCCCAGTATCGACGCCACCGCGGTCACCAGGGACACGCCCAGACCAGCCAGTATCCACAGCAGCAGTTGGTTGCGCACCCGCACCGGCACCGGGGTGCCCGAGGAGGCAAGTTCCGGCGCGGTTTCGTCGCCAAGGGTGGAAACGACCTGAACCCGAACCTCGGGAGTCGCAGCCACCTTGGCCTCGCCAGAGGCTGCCACGTACGGGACCTCGATCGAGGGCAGCACCGCAGCGCCGACCCGCACTGGAAGCAAGGTCAGCGCGTGCTTTTCAAAGGTTCCGGATCCCAGAACGGCTGACGACTCGCCAGTGGTCTGGACCAGCACCATGGGAGCCACCGCCGGGCTTTCGGGGAAGTAGACGCGCGTCCCTGCCGGGTATGTGACCTCGAATTTCACGGTGAAGGGTCGACCAACAGAAACATCGGCCGCCTCGATATCAACGCGAAATCGCAGATCCCCCTGGGCAGGCAGGGCATCCTGGGGTTCGGCGGCGGCCGTGGGATCTGCGGCAGGCGCTGCCGGAGTCGCCGGCGAAGGCGCTGAAATCGCGCGGGACGCCGGCATCAGGCCCAGCATCACCAGTAACAGCACCCGGATCGCGGATGCGGACACACCGGAGCGAGGCATCCCCCCCACTTTCACAGCGTCTTCCCCTTCAGGCGAGCAAAGTGTCCTGCCAGCGTCCGGTCATAAGGGGCCGCCGTCGAGAACGTCGTCCCCGGTACGCGATTGCGGGCCAGTACCAGGTCCAGGCCGGCCTTTTCGGCAGCCGTCGCCGCGCGGAATCTGTCAAGGAAGCTCCTGGTGGCCGGGACAACTGTCAGTTCACCTGTTTCAGCGTCCCGCAACGCCAGCATTCCACCCTCGAACAGCGTCTCCTCGACCGGGTCACGCACGATCAGCGCATGAACATCGTGCCTGCGCGCCGCGACCCGCAAGGCGCGCTCGAAGTCCGGCACGTGGAAATCCGAAACCACGAACAACGCCGCCCTGCGCTTTAACACTCGTCCAACGAATGACAAGGCTTCGGACAGGTCCGTGGGAGCTCCGTTTGCCCGCATGGCCAGCACCTCGCGAATGACGCGCAGTGCGTGCCGCCGACCTTTGCGGGGAGGGATGAAACGCTTGACTCCATTGCCGAAAGTCACCAGCCCAACGCGGTCGCCGTTGATCTGGGCCGACAGGGCGATGCACGCCGCAACCTGGGCTGCCATTTCCCGCTTCACGTCCTGGATTTCTTCGGTGCGTCCGTGCGAGGCATAGGTGGCCGAGGACAGTCCGAAATCCATCGACAGCGAAGCATCGGCCAGGATTACCACCGTCAGTTCCCGTTCCTCGACGAATCTCTTCACGTGGATCTGGCCGGTGCGCGCCGACACATTCCAGTCGATCAGGCGAACCTCGTCACCGGCGTTGTAAGGCCGCACCTCGTCAAACGACATGCCGCGGCCCTTGAACACGCTGTGGTACTTGCCGGAAAGTTGCTCGTTGACCAGCCTCTGTGCCGCTATTTCGATGCGACGCACCCTGGCCAGCAGGCTTCGCAATGCCTCGGGGTCCTCGTGCATCGTGTCGTCGATGCCATCGACCCTGGTCACGTCTTTTCCTTTTTCGGACGCCTTCATGGCGCGCTCCCGTCCACTGGCTGCCTGTTCCAGGTCAAGGCACCGCGACCGAGTCGAACAGTCGTTTCAGCAGGTCCTCGGCCGTCAGGTTCTCGGCTTCGGCCTCGTACGACAGCAGGATGCGGTGGCGCAGGACGTCCATTCCGACCGCCTTTACGTCCTCCGGGATGACGTAGCCCCGGTGCCGCAAAAACGCATGGGCCCGGGCGGCCTCGTTCAGATAGATGCTGGCGCGGGGTGACGCGCCGTATCGCAGGTACTCCTTCAATCCCTTGATGCCGTAGTCCTCGGGGCGCCTGGTGGCCAGCACAAGATCAACGATGTACTCCTTGATCTTAGGGTCCATGTAGACCTCGGCCAGAACTGATCGTGCCCTGTCCAGTTCCGCGACCGACAGGACCTTTTCGACCTTCGGCACCGCCGCCAGTGTCATCCGCTCCATCACCAGAAGCTCCTCGTCCCTGGTGGGATAGGTGACGCGCACCATCAGCATGAAGCGGTCGATTTGCGCCTCGGGCAGCGGGTAGGTCCCTTCCTGCTCGATGGGGTTCTGCGTGGCCAGGACCAGGAACGGTTCGGGCAGCTTGTGGGCCATGTCGCCGATGGTGACCTGGCGTTCCTGCATCGCTTCCAGCAACGCGGCCTGCACCTTGGCCGGTGCGCGGTTGATCTCGTCGGCAAGTACGATGCCGGCGAAGATCGGCCCCTTCTTGACAGTGAACGATCCTGTCTGCTGGTTATAGATCTGCGTGCCTGTGATGTCGGCCGGCAGCAGGTCAGGCGTGAACTGCACCCTGGCAAACGAGGCGTCCAGTACCTGCGCCACAGTCTTGACCGTCAGCGTTTTCGCCAGACCTGGCACGCCTTCAAGCAGCACGTGCCCCCGGCAAAGCAGCGCAATGAAGATGCGGTCCAGCAGGTCGCGCTGGCCCACGATGACCTTGCCGATCTCTGCGACGACACGATCAACGAAGGCGCTTTCCTTGCGCACCATCTCGGTAAGTACCCGAACGTCCTGTTCCATGAATGCCTCCCGATCGGCAACCCGGCGAAAAACACGATCACCGGAAGGTTATTCCCGGCCATTGTGATCGTGCGGCGGATCGTGGGGCCGGCAGGCCCTTCCGTCAAGGCTGGCTTCACAGGCTGGCTTCACGGCAACCTGGATGCGTCGTGTCGTTCGACCTGTCGCACTACCTTGACGCAGCGGCGGAAACCTCGTAGATTTCCCGCGTTTTAGGCGCCTGGAGGCAGTACCTAGATGACGACGAACGACGAGACCCGGACCGGCGGTGTCCCCCCTCTGCTGGCCGAGGATTTCGCGCAGATCCTTCCTCGGCAACAGGATCGCCACGAATGGAAGGTGCGCGCCGCGGTGCTGTTGTTCGCCGCCGCCGTGCTGATTCCCACGGCAGGATCGTTCGGCCTGTGGGATTGCTGGGAGACGCACTACGGCGAGGTTGCCAGGTACATGCACGAGACCGGCGATCTGCTGTCGCCGTGGTGGGGGTACAAGGACCAGATCGGCACCGAGGCCAAGACGGGCGAGTGGTTCTTCAGCAAGCCTATCCTGATCATGTACGGCGACATCATTTTCATGAAGCTGGTTGGCTTCGGGGACTGGGCGATCCGCCTGCCGTGGGCGATCCTTGGCACCTTGGGAGTCTTTTTCGCGTATTGCACCATCGGCCGCATCTTCGGTCGCCGGACCGGCCTGCTGGCGGCAGGGATGCTGCTGACCTCGCCGTACTGGTTCTTCCTGTCACGGCAGGCGATCACGGACATGCCGTTCGTGGGGACCCTGACCATCGGTCTGCTGTTCTTCATGAATGCGTACTTCGGGCCCAGGTTCGAGCCGTCAAACCGGTCGTTCCTGGCCTGGGTGACGGCAGCGGTAGGATTGTTCCTGCTGCTGGCGGTGCCGCAATTCGTGGTGATTGGGCTGGATCTGGAACCAGAAGGATCATACGAGCGTTTTGGGGCCGTGCTTGGGGCCTGGATCTCGCTGCAGAAGACGGGGTGGTTCCACGCCGCACTGTACTTCGCGGCCACGGCCGTTCTTCTGGCCCTGATTGCCGTGCCAATGTGGAAGGAACACCGCGCTGGGACACTGTTTTCGCCCGAGAACAAGGACAAGTGGATGCGGCGGGCGGCCTTGTGGACCGCCTACTGCTTCCTGGGGCTTGCCACTTTGGGCAAGGGCCTGCTGGGCTTCATGCTGCCCGGTGCCATCCTGTTCGTGTACCTGCTGCTGACCTCCGAGTGGAAGTCGTTGAAGCGCATGGAGATCCTGCGCGGTGTGCTGATGCTGTGCCTGGTGATGCTGCCGTGGTATCTGGGGATGTTCGCCAAGCACGGCAACGCCTTTTACACGCGCTTCCTGGTCCACGACCACTTCAACCGTCTGGGCGCCGGCGTCCATCAGATCGACACCGGTACGTTCGAGCACTTCCTGAAGTGGGGCGCCCTGGGCGTGTTCCCCTGGGTGGGTTTCCTGCCGCTGATCCTGCGGGATATCTCGCGCCTGCGACTTCGCGATGCATCTCCGCAGTCCCGCCTGCGGCTGTTCCTGCTGGTCTGGTCGTTCTTTGCCTACCTTCTGTTCACCCTGTCCGCCACGAAATTCCATCACTACATATTCCCGGCGGTGCCGCCGTTCGTGCTGCTGGCGTCCTTGGCTGTGAACGATTTCCTGAAGGACCGGTCGCTTTCGACCCGGCTGGCGGCCATAGCAGGCGCGGGGATTGTTGCTGCGGTTGGTCTGTGGGTGATTTCCGATCAGCAGGCATTCAGGAACATGTTCACCTACAAGTACGACCGACCTCTGCCCGAGTATCCGCCGACCGATCCCGATGCGCCTGTGGCTGCCGGTTCGAAGACGACCTGGGAAAATTCGACCTTCTACAAGCACACCAGTCCCCTGACGCACGAATTGCTGCAGGCAGATGCGCTGCAGTACGAAACGTTCCTGACGGGCTGGCTGGTTGTGGCGGTGGTGATCTTCCTGTTGCTGGCGCTGCCACCGCTGGTGAGGGTCTGGTCGTTCGCTGCGTTGTGGGCGTCAGGCCTGGTCCTGCTGGTCTGGTGCCTGAACTGGTACATGCCGATGATGTCCCCGTCCTGGAGCGTCAAGTACCTGTTCGAGGACTACTTTGATCGATGCACCCTGGTCGAGAACAATGACTGGGTCAAGGATGCCTACACTCCGATCCTGTCGAAAATCGGCCTGGGCTTCATCCCCGAGGCACTTGGGTCTACCAGCAAGCGCGTGTGCAAGGAGGACGTCATTGCCTGGCTGATTACCTGGCGTGGCGAGACGTACTACACGCACAGCGAGATCAAGCCGTTGATGAAGGCCAATCAGCTTGGTCCCTACCTTGAGACGCTGTACCCGGGCGGAAGGGTTTTTGCCCTGACGCAGGCGGGTCGGACAACAGGCCTCAAGTCGGCGCTGGACCGCGAGACCGAGACCCTGAAGAAGAAGGGCGTCGGCAAGCTGATGAACATCAAGGAATGGAAAGTCGACAAGGTGAACGAGGAATCCGCGTACTTCAACCTTGTCGTTGCAACGCCCCTTTCTGCCGAGGAGGCGGCCTCCAAACCGGCCTCCGCGGCTGTCGAGGAAGGCAGCGGGAACGAGAAGTCAGATACGCCTCCAGCCGGCATGTGATTTTCGTACGCGAGGGGAGCTACGGGTGCTTCGAGTGCGAGACGAAGCCCTTCCGAATGGATGAGAACTGCGTTCCCATGTCGTCAGCCTCGATGGTATTCTCGGCAAAGTTGATACGGGCATTGGCCAGGAGGCAGAACGATGAAAGTGGTTGCGTTCAACGGCAGTCCGCGTCCTCGTGGCAACACGACATTGATGCTGGAGGCCGTGCTGGGGGAGGTTGCCAAGGAAGGCATCGAAACGGAACTGGTCCAGATAGGGAACCAGTTGCTGCACGGGTGCCGGGCCTGCGGCCAGTGCCAGAAGTCGAAGGATGCAAAGTGTTCTATCGACGACGACCCGATGAACGGCTACATCCAGAAGATGATCGCCGCCGACGCCATCCTGATTGGGTCCCCGACCTATTTTGCTGATCTGACTTCTGAAACGAAGGCTCTGATCGATCGATGCGGATATGTCGGGCGGGTCAACGGCGACCTGTACCGGCGCAAGGTTGGAGCGGCTGTTTCTGCGGTCCGCCGTGCCGGCGCCCTGCACGTGATCGATTCGATCAGCCATTTCTTCACGATCGGTCAGATGATCGTGGTCGGTTCAAGCTACTGGAACGTGGGATTGGGCCGCAAGGCCGGCGACGTCGAGCAGGACGTGGAAGGGATGGCCACCATGGTCACACTGGGTCAAAACCTCGCCTGGGTAATGAAGCGGCTCTACGGTGGCTGACAGGTAAACCTTCAGTCTTTTGGCTTGATTCTTAACGCAAATCCCGGGGGCTGACCGGTGTCCTGTCGCTGTTTGGTTCGTCGCGTTGGATGACCGGTGAACCTAAAGTGCCATCGCACAGGGTATTGGCGGGTTCCATGCCGTCCTGGCTCCTTGCGCGCCACTGACACCGCGGATATCATCGCGACAGTCGCCGCCTGGACCGCCCGGACGGCCTTGCAGCCCGAAAACACAAGGAGAATTGCCAATGTCGACGATCATCGAGATCCTGGCGCGGGAAGTTCTGGATTCCCGTGGCTTCCCGACGGTAGAGGTCGAAGTTACAACCGAGAGCGGCGCGATGGGTCGTGCGATCGTCCCGTCGGGCGCCTCGACCGGCACCCACGAAGCTCTGGAATTGCGTGATGTCGATGACAAGTCGCGCTTCCTGGGCAAGGGAGTCCTGACGGCCGTCAACAACGTCAACGACATCATCGCCCCCGAGGTGCTGGGCATGGACGCCCTTGATCAGCGCGGGGTTGACGCCCTGATGATCGAACTGGATGGCACCCCGAACAAGACCCGCCTGGGCGCCAATGCGATCCTTGGCGTTTCGATTGCGGTCGCTCACGCCGCCTCCGAGGTCGTGGACCTGTCGCTGTTCCGCTATATCGGTGGCATGTCGGCCCACGTCCTGCCCATCCCGATGATGAACTTCCTCAACGGTGGCGCGCACGCGGACAACAACCTGGACATCCAGGAGTTCATGATCCTCCCCGTGGGCGCGCCGACGTTCCGCGAGGGCGTCCGCTATGCAGCCGAAACGTTCCACCACCTGAAGAAGATCCTGAAGGGCCGCGGCCTGTCCACGTCCGTGGGCGATGAGGGCGGCTATGCCCCGAACCTGAAGTCGAACGACGAGGCAATTGCCCTGCTGATCGAGGCGATCTCTGCCGCCGGCTATACCCCCGGCAAGGACATTGGCATCGCGATGGACGCTGCGGCCTCCGAGTTCTACGACGCCGAGAAGGGCCTGTACACGCTGAAGGCCGACGGCAGCACCCTGACCAGCGCCCAGATGGTCGACTACTGGGCCGGCCTGGTCCAGAAGTACCCGATCGTCAGCATCGAGGACGGCTTTGCCGAGGACGATTGGGACGGCTTCAAGGCCCTGACCCAGCGCTGCGGCGACAAAATCATGACGGTCGGCGACGACCTGTACGTCACGAACCCCAAGCGGTTGGCTCGCGGCATCAAGGAAGGCAGCACCAACGCCATCCTGATCAAGCTGAACCAGATCGGCAGCCTTACCGAGACGCTGGACACGATCAACATGGCGCATTGCCACAAGATGAACAGCATCGTGTCCCACCGCTCGGGCGAGACCGAGGACGTGACCATAGCCCACCTGTCGGTCGCGCTGAACAGCGGCTACATCAAGACGGGTTCGCTGTCGCGGTCCGAGCGCATCGCGAAGTACAACGAACTGATGCGGATCGAGGAAGCCCTTGAGGGCACCGCGCAGTACGGCCTGGGCTGCAAGCGCGGCTGACTCGGTGTAGGCCCTAGCCTCAAAACCCTATCGTGATCATGCCAATCGAGGCGGTCGAGGACCCAGCGCCAGCGTTCAACGGTGGTCAATTCGGGTCTTGATGCATGCTCTTGAGGACGGCAAGTTATTGGCGCAGCGCCAGTTTTCGATGGTCAGTTCCCTCAGGGTCTGAAGCCACGACAGCATCATCAGCATGGTCGTAGACGGAATTATGGCAAGGGACACCAGGTCTTCCGCTGTTTCTGGGTTCCGGTTACCTGCGCGGTAATTGTGGCGCTTGGCTAATAATTTCGGAATAGTAGCCTGAATCGGCAAATTGCTTCGGGTCTGTAGTGCTGGGCTATGCTATGAACTTGCCGCGAGGGGTGTAGTGCGTGTGCAGGAGTTCGTGGCTCTTGTGGCTGCACGGACCCTCAGTCAGCCACTCCGTGTAGATCTTCAGGACGGCAGGATTCTCGTGCGACTTGCGGACCGCGTACGCCGAATCTTCGTCATAGATCGCCTTGGAGCGAGCTTCGCGGATGGTCTGCGATGTGGGGATCGGCTGGCCGCCGCCGCCGATGCATCCTCCAGGACAGCCCATGAACTCGATGAAGTGGCATCCGGCCAACGGGCCGCCGTTCTTGATGTCCTCCATGACCTTCTTGGCGTTCGCCGTGCCGTGGGCCACAGCCACCTTGACGGTAACGCCGTTCAGGAAGTCCCAGGACTCGAACAGGGGCTTCAGGATGGCAGGTACTTCACCGACGCTGGGGATCTTCAGTTCGACGTACTTGACGCCGTCCATGCCGCGCAACGGAATGATGTCGGCGTGTTCGAACAGGTTCTCGACCTTGATGCCCACGACAAGCTCGATGACGGTGCGCAGCGCCGCTTCCATGACGCCGCCGGTCGTTCCGAAGATGACGCCCGAGCCGGTCGCCGTGCCGAACGGATCGTCGAAGTCGGACTTGGCCATCTTGGGCAGGTCGATCCCGGCTTCGTGGATCATCTTGGCCAGCTCGCGGGTCGTCAGGCCGTAGTCCACGTCCTTGAAGCCCGAGTCGGTCATTTCTGGCCGGTTGCACTCGAACTTCTTTGCCGAACATGGCATCAGCGCGACGGTGACGATGTCCTTCGGGTCGATCTTATTCAGCTGCGCGTAATAGGTCTTGATGATGGCGCCGAACATCTGCTGCGGCGACTTGGCCGACGACAGGTTCGGGATGTACTCGGGGTAGAAGTGCTCGAGGTACTTCACCCAACCCGGGCTGCACGAAGTGAACTGCGGCAAGGCGACCGGGCCCTTCTTCGTCTTCAGGGCGTCCTGCAGCCGCAGCAGCAGTTCCGCGCCTTCCTCGAAAATGGTCAGGTCGGCCGTGAAGTTCGTGTCGAACACCTTGTCAAATCCGCAAAGCTTCAGGGCGGTGTTCATTTCGAACGTCAGGGCGTGTCCTGGTTCCTGTCCGAAGCACTCGCCGATTGCAGCGCGAGGCGCCGGAGCAGTCTGGATTACCACATGCTTGGTCGGGTCATCAATGGCGGCCCAGACTTCGTCGGTCGGGTCGTTGGCGCGCAGGGCGCCCGTCGGACAGCGATTGATGCACTGTCCGCAGTTGATGCAAACGACATCGGCCAGCGGCTTGTCCATGAACGTGGAGATCTTTGTCTTGTCGCCACGGCCCACGGCCTCGAGGGCGCCGACTTCCTGCAGGTCGATGCAGGTCCGGACGCAGCGGCGGCACATTACGCACTTGTTCATGTCCCGGATGACCGAGTGGCTGGACTCGTCCTTCTCGCACATCGGCTTGTCGGGATGGCCGAAGCGGAAGAAATCGACGCCGTACTCCTTGGCCAGGGACTGCAATTCGCAGTTGTTGTTACGGACGCATGCATAGCATTCGCCGTAGTGCTGCGACAGCATCAGATCCACGATGTGGCGGCGAGCCTGGCGCACCTTGCGGGTGTGCGTGTGGATCTTCATCGGCTGCGAAACCGGGTAGGCGCAGGACGCCTGCAGGGTCCGCATGCCCTCAACCTCGACCACGCACACGCGGCACAGGCCGGCCGAGCACAGGTCGGGGTGGGCGCATAGTGTAGGGATCCTGATCCCGACCTTCTTGGCGGCATCAAGGATGGTGGTGCCCAGTGGTACCTTCACTTCCTGGCCGTCGATGGTCAGAGTGACGCGCCCACCGATCAGGGTGTCGTCCTCGACGGGGGCAATGAAGTGGCCGGCCTGGCTCACCGGCGCTCGACTGGTGTCTCTCACGTTGTCAGCCATGGATATCGCTCCTTCGCCGGGGTTCCCCCCTGGCGCTTTCCTCCTGGGGGCCAGGCCTCCTAGTGGACGCCGTGCGTGCGTCCCATCAATTCGCCCTTGAAGTGCTTGACGATGGACAGGAACGCATTAGGCGCGCTCTGGCCCAGGCCGCACTTCGACGCGATTTGCATGGTTTCGCCCAGGGCCAGCAACTCGTTCAGGTAACGCATCGAGCAGCGACCCTGCTCCAGCAGCTCGATGCCGCCCAGCAGCTTCGGGTTCCCGTCGCGGCATGGCGTGCACTGGCCGCAGGACTCCTCGACGAAGAACTCCATGAAGTTCTTGGTGACTTCCAGCATGTCGCGGTCGGGTCCGAAAACGATGACCGACCCGCCGGTGGACACGTCCTCGAATGCGATCGTGCGCTGAAACTCGGACCTGGGCACGCAGGTTCCGGAGGCGCCGCCGATCTGCACGGCCTTGGCGTCTTCGCCTCCGACCACGGCCAGCATCTTCGCAACCGACAGGCCCAGCTGGATCTCGTAGATGCCGGGCTTCTTGCAGTCGCCCGAAACCGACAGAAGCTTGAAGCCGGCGGAACGTGCGGTTCCGAGGGCCTTGAACCACGCCGAACCCTTGGCAAGAATCGATGCGACACAGGCGAATGTCTCGACGTTGTTGACGACCGACGGCATCTTGTTGAAGCCCGTATCGACTGGGAAGGGCGGCCGGTTGCGCGGCTCGCCGCGGTGGCCTTCCAGGGATTCGATCAAGGCCGTTTCTTCGCCGCAGACGTAGGCGCCTGAACCCATGCGGATGTCGATGTCGAAATCAAAGCCCTGCTTGCCAAGAATGTTCTTGCCCAGCAGTCCTCGTGCACGCCTGGCGGCAAGCACCGCGTCCAGATGCGGACGGATGTAGGTGTATTCGCCACGCAGGTAGACAATGCCGATCTTCGAGCCGATTGCGTACCCGCCGATCGTCATGCCTTCGAAAGTCAGGTCAGCGAAATCGGACAGCAGCACACGGTCCTTGAACGTGCCGGGTTCGCCCTCGTCCGCGTTGCAGATGACGTACTTCACGTCAGCTTGCGCCGCGGCTGCCAGGTTCCACTTGACGCCGGTAGGAAAGCCGGCGCCGCCACGGCCCTTCAATTGCGATGCCGTCAGTTCTGCAATGAGGTCCGATCGCGATTTAGCCAGGGCGGCCTTCAGGCCGACGTCCAGCTCGATCGTCGAAAACGTCAGGTTATCTTTGAAGTTTGAGATAATCATGCGTGTCCCTCCTCGTGCTTTGTTTCGAGGGCGTACACACCGAAGGTCTTCCGACATGTCTCGAGAATGTCGTGGACCATGGCAGCGGTCACGCGCGTATGGATGATATCGTTGACCAGCAGGGCCGGGCCCTGGTCGCACATGCCCAGACAGGCCGCCCAATCCAGCGAGAATTTCCCGTCGGTTGTCGTCTGTCCGAAGTCGATGCCAAGGTCGTTTCGAAGTTGCTGGGCCACCTGGGCCTTGCCCTGCATGTCGCAGGAAATCGTGTTGCACAGGCGGATCACGAACCGGCCTTTCGGGCTCTGATCAAGGAACGCGTAGAACGAAACCACGCTCTGGACCTCGACGGGGTGGATGCCCACCGCGTCCGCGATGATCTGCATCGCGTAGGGCGAAACGTGGGTGTATTTCTTTTGAATTTCCTGGAGAACCGGCATCAGAGCCGTGCGGTCACGGCCAAACCGATCCAGCCAGGCGGAAATATCGCTTTTCAGCCGCTCCTGTGAGCTGACAAACATGGTTCAGCCCCCCTTCTTCAAGAGTTCATCAACCAGGGCCAGCAGGCGCTTCGGGGGCACCGGCTTCTCCTGAAATACGTCAACGGGAACCAGGTCGGCGCTCTTGTCGTGCGCCATGCCTGTCACCTTGCTGATGCTGGACAGCATCAGGATGGGAGTCTTGACGCCCGCGCGCCGCAGATCCTGAGCCATGACGATCCCGTCATCTGGGCTTTCCATCATGACGTCCAGGATCAGCAGGTCCGGACGCTCTCGCTCCATCGCCTTCATTCCATCGACGATATTGAACGCCGATGCCACAGTGTGTCCGTTCTTCTCGAGGATCAGACGGCAGTCCTCCACGAGATCCGGATCGTCATCGACTACCAGAATCTTTGCCACGCCAAGTTCCTCCTTATCGAGCGCCCGGATAGATACCCGCCAGTGACTCCGCTCCTTGAGCCTACCGGCGATGAGCGTTTTCCGACGTCTTCCGAGTTTTTGTTCGCTCGGTCAACGTTCAATCACGCCAGGCTGAGGCGGATTCTATTCAGGCGCAAGTGTAAAAAACAGGGCATTTTGAGTCTTTCGATTCTTATTATTAACGTGGACTTTGTTGGTCCTAACAGCCCTGGTTTGCAGATGGGCCTAGTGGAAATCGGCGACCCCGATTGCGTCCGAGGTGCCATCCTGGGCGTAGATCTTCAGATAGTAGTCGCCGCCTGCCACGTCGGCCGTCCAGCCAAGCGTCGCCTGGAAGCGACCGTTTGTGACGGCAACTTCTGCGTGCGCGATCGTCTTGTCATTCGAGACTACCCAGTTGGCATTGACGTCCGCAGACACCGGATTGTCGGGGTTCACTGGCTTCAGCGCGCCAAGGATCACGTCCCGCTCGGTTTCCAGACTGACGATTGCCGTCCCCGATCCGATGCCTGGAGCCGTCCCCGACACGTTCAGGCTCTTGGACGCCAGCGTACCCGATGGGGCGTCAAAGGTGGCAATCTCGCGCGGGTACTGCATCGACGTCGCCGGGTCGCCCAGCAGGTTGTACATGTCGTTGTGCTGCCGCAGGATCTCCTCCTGCTTCTCGGGGGTGTCGCAGGACGTGTCCATTGCCCCGGCACTGGCGATGAACTGCCGGAATTCGTCGTTGTTCTCGACCAGCCCTCGCTTCAGCGCCACAAGGACTTCCCCGATGGTCTCGTAGCGCATCTCCAGCGCCTTCAGTTGGCTCTCGTACGCAAGCACCGCGTTGCCGAACGGGTGCGACACGTCCGATGCCCCGAAGGACGCTACGGGGCCGTCAGCCTTGAACGCAAGCGTCTCGGCAAGGCTGTCCTTGGACGATGCGTAGTTGCCGGCATAGCACGCGAAGAACAGCGAGAAGGGACGACGCTTGTCACAGTTGATTTTCGAAACCTGGTCGGTTGTCAGGCCCTGTGTCCACGACTCGGACCCATGACCCACATAGACGGTCATCAGGGCGCCCTGGTTGAACAAATCCACGACCTTGTCGTTGAATGGAACGTACCAGTAACTGCTTGCCGAATTGTCCCAGGCGCCTAGGATGTCGAAAGCGTGGTTGACCCTCTTGAGTCCCTCCATCATGGCCGTTTGCAAGAGGCCGTCGATCTCGGGGGAAAAACCGGCCTCGCCCACGTACAGGCTGACGCGACGGTTCCATTCTCCCACCTGATAGTTGCTCTCGAAATCCATCACCTTGGCCAGCACCGTCCTGGCTTCGGCCTCGGTGCGGGCCGGCACTCGTCCGGCGGCGATCTCGGGAATGCGATCCCCATCCAGATCCACATACCGGTTGTCGGTCCAGCAACCCGATTGCCCGGGTGTTGTGTTCTCGCAGTCGTGGGCCGGGATGCGCCCCTGCTCGGCCCCGCCGTCGGCCGGGGCGTCTCCCAGCAGCATCAGGAACAGTCGGGCATCCGTACCGCGGGAGGTACGTTCGGCCCCAAGGCGTGCCAGTGCGGCGTCCCTGAAGGTGGCGGCGTCGGCAGCGTCACCGGCCAGGTCCGTGACCGTCACGACGTCCACCTCGAAACCACGCGTCCGGCGATACGTGGCCCACTCGCCTGCAACTGTCGCCAGGTCGTCCTGCGTCACGATCAACATGTATGCCGGTTTTTGCGTCACCACGTCAGAACCGTCATCGGTCAAAACCAGTTCGCCGGTGACATCGGTGGAACCGTTATCGGTCGGATCCAGTTCACCGAGCACGTCGAATGAACCGTTGTCGGTCGAATCTGGCACAAATTCGTCGCCTGTTGAATCCCTTGACGTGTCGCCCGGCGCACCGTCAGATTGAAAACCGTCGGCATCAACTACATCCGAGTTGCCCCCAGGCAGATCCGCGTTGTCACTGGCCGCATCGCATCCGGCTGCCAGGGCAGCTACCAACAGGACCAGGCACGACGACTGTGTCAGTTTCATGCGGTCTCCGTAACTTGCAAGGAAGCCGGGCCAAACCCGGCAGAACGAGTATCCAGGTCGAGTAATCCCGAGTCAAGGCAGCGCGTGAATCAGGTCCCCCGGCACGTGAAAGTTGCGTCCAGCGATACAAGCCTTCAGAGCAAGCGCCTCGGGCCGGGCAAAGGCAAGAAATCGATCAAGCATTGCGCCCAGTCGGTCGATTTCGGACAGGTGCAGTTCCAGCATGCGTCGACGTGGCGATCCTTCCGCGATCTCGTCCCCAAGGATCTGGGCCGTCCCCTTCAGAGACCCTAGGGGGTTGCGGATCTCGTGGGCCAAACCGGCAGTCAGTTCGCCCAACGCCGACAGGCGCCCGGCGCGGATCACTTCCTGTTCCATCAGGCGCATCCGGTTCATCGCGGCCTGAAGTTCAGCCGCGATTGCGTCCGATCGCGCCCTTTGCCGCCGTTCAAGGTCGACAAGGGTGCCGGTGACCACGCCGACGACGAGGTAAAGAACCATCTCCAGCACCTTTCCAGTGTCCCACTATTTTTCGGGACGCCGATGGATGTTGCAGAGGCTGTGCCAGGGACTGACATCTGTTGATACGCCTGTAACTATCAATATTTGCACGGATCCAACTTCCCGGCGGGGGAGACCACGACTCGCACAAGTGTAGAATTCTCTACACCACATATGGAGACATCGACAGCTATCGTGGCTGCGGGCGCGGTGCGAAGCTCGGAAGTCGGTCCAAGCTGGCGTGTTCATCTCGCTCGAATAGATCGTCCCTGGCGGAAACGACCCCTTGCGCCCAACGTCGATTTGTGGTAGTTAACCGCGCCTTTCGTCGCACAGTGCGTCGGAAGAGATCACACATCCCCGCTAATCCGTGGCGCTACCGGCGTCGGAAGGGGATGGAGGGCGGGTCCCGCAATGTCGGGGTCCCGCGATAACGGAGGAACCGACCCATGCCGAACATTACCCTGCGTGACCTGCTGGAGAACGGCGTCCACTTCGGACACCGGACCAAGCGCTGGAACCCGAAGATGAAGAATTTCATTTTCGGCGCCCGCAACGGCATCCATATTGTCGATCTTCAGAAGACCGTCAAGCTGTTGAACGAGGCTCTGGGCTTCCTGACCCGCTGCGTGGCTGACGGCGATCCCGTCCTGTTTGTCGGGACCAAGCCCCAGGCACAGTTGGTCGTAGAGGAAGAAGCCAAGCGCGCCCGCATGCCCTACGTCACCAATCGCTGGTTGGGAGGTACGCTGACCAACTTCGTGACGATGCGCAAGTCGCTCGAGCGATTGAATGATATCGATGCCCTGCTGGCCGAGGGATCGGTCGAGCGCCTCCAGAAGAAGGAGGTCGTTCGGCTGGAGAAGGAGCAGGTCAAGATGCTGAAGAACCTGCGTGGCCTGCGGCACCTGAACGGGCTGCCGGGCGCCATGGTGGTAATCGACCCGAACCGCGAAAAGATTGCGGTTCGCGAGGCCAACCGCATCGGTATTCCGGTAGTCGCACTGGTGGATACCAACTGCGATCCCGACAACATCACGTACGTCATTCCGGGTAACGACGACGCCATCCGGTCGATCCGACTGATGATGACCTCGTTTGCCGACGCCTGCCTCGAGGCCAGCCAGGTCCGCAAGGGCGAAAACGACAGTTGGGAGGCGGCCTCCTCGGCTCCTGCCGATGGACCCGGCCCCGAGGTCGTTTTCCGCGGTGCGCGCCCGGCGAGCGAGGCGACCGAGAACTGAGAAACGGAGGGCGGGGATTCGACCTGCCGGTTCCCCGCCCCGGCCGGCAAAAGGCTGTTTTACCAGGCCGGCACAACAATATTTGGATAGCGAGCACCAGAGGAGGTTTCCATGGCCGTCAGCAGCGAAATGGTGAAGGAACTGCGTAGCATGACCGGCGCCGGCATCCTGGATTGCAAGAACGCGCTGGAAGGGTCCGATGGCAACATGGAGAAAGCCATCGAGTGGCTGAAGAAGCGCAACGCCGCCGTGGCCGTGAAGAAGGTCAGTCGCGATGCCAAGGACGGCAAGATAGCGTCCTACATTCACGGCGAGGGGCGGCTTGGCGTCCTGGTGGAAATCAACAGCGAGACCGACTTTGTTGCGCGCTCGGATGATTTCAATGGTTTCGTGAAAGAAATCTGCCTGCAGATTGCCGCGATGTCGCCGACCTACGTTGTTCGCGAGGAGGTTCCCGCGGAGCTGGTCGAGAAGCAGAAGGAGATCGCCCTGGCCCAGCTGGGCGAGACCAAGAAGCCTGCCGAGGTTTTGGCCCGCATTGTCGAGGGCAAGTTGGCCAAATGGTACGGCGAGATCTGCCTGATGGAACAGACCTATATTCGCGACGATTCCAAGACCGTACGCGACTTGCTGACAGATGTCATCGGTCGCTGTGGCGAAAACATTCGGGTCAGGCGTTTCGTCCGCTACAATCTGGGCGAAGGCCTGTGACCGTTTCGTTGGCGCGGCTTACCGCATGTTCGTCGCGCCGTTCGCTGCCACGTTCCAGCCCGCGAGGTGCATGATGGATCCGACATCCGGGACGGGTACGCTGGCGTTTCGACGCGTCCTTCTGAAGCTGTCCGGTGAGGCCCTGATGGGGGCCAGGTCGGCCGGGGTAGATGCCGAAGTCGTGACCCGCTTTGCCAGCGAGGTGAAGAACGCGCTGGACATTGGCGCCAACGTGGCCATCGTGATCGGAGGCGGCAACTACTTTCGCGGTGTTTCGGATGTAGGGCGCCAGTTTGATCGTGCGACGGCTGACACCGTAGGCATGCTGGCCACAGTGATGAATGCGCTGGTGTTCAGCGACGTGCTGGAGAGAATGGGCCAGCCCACGAGGGTAATGACCGCGCTGCAGATGCCGCAGGTTGCGGAACCTTTCATTCGGCGGCGAGCAATCCGCCACATGGAAAAGGGGCGCGTGGTAATACTTGCCGCCGGCACGGGCCACCCGTTTTTCTCGACCGACACTGCCGCTGTCTTGCGTGCGCTGGAGATCAAGGCCGACGCAATCCTGAAGGGCACGAAGGTCGATGGTGTCTACACCGCCGACCCCGTGACGAATCCCTCGGCCAGTTTGTATGATACCGTCACGTATTCCGAGGTCCTTGAGCGCGGGTTGGGTGTGATGGATGCGACGGCCATAGCCCTGTGCCGTGAACACAGGCTGCCGCTGATGGTCTTCAACATCCGGACCCCGGGAAACCTGGCGCGCGTACTTAGGGGCGAGCCGGTTGGGACGCGGGTGGAACAGGAGGAAGGACGATGATCGATGCTACGGTCAAGGAACTGGATGGCAGTTTCAAGAAGGCAATCGAGAGTTTCGACAAGGAACTGACGCGCGTGAGGACGGGTCGGGCGAACCTGGCCATCCTGGAAGGGATCAAGGTCGAACACTATGGCGTGCCGACCCCGCTGTCCCAGGTCGCGGCGCTGACCGTGCCTGATGCGCGAATGATCATGATTCGCCCGTGGGACAAGAAACTTATCGTGCACATCGAGAAGGCCTTGGCAAACGCCGACTTGGGACTCACGCCGTCGAACGATGGAGACATCGTACGACTGCCGATTCCGCCGTTGACCACGGACCGTCGAAAGGATCTGGTCAAGCAGATCAAGCGCCTGACCGAGGATGCCAAGATCGCGATTCGTAACCTGCGTCGCGATGCCAGGTCCAGGCTGGAAAAAGCCGAAGGGCTCGCCGAGGATGCCAAGAAGAAAGGGCTTGAGAAGATAGACAAGGAAACCGAGCGTTTCGTGAAGTTGGCTGACGACACCGCCGCGAAGAAGGAAAAGGAGATCATGGAGTTCTAGGTCGTCATCGGCCGGCACTCCCCCTCCTTTTTTTGGCCTACGCGCTGCCGATGTTCAGTATCCGCTGACCGCAGTGATTCTTGCCTGGAGGACGAACGTCATGGCGCTTCCCTCGAACTACGACATGCTGATTTTTGACATGGAGGATGCCCTGATTGACCAGTCGATCAGTCTGGGCACGGCCATCAGTCGGGGTGTGGACACGTACCTGACGTCGCTTATTGGCGTGAGGCCCGAGGGCGGGCCGGTTTACACCATTGACGATGTCAAGGGCTTCGCTGAGGCCAACGACTTCGATTCCGATGTTGACGTCATGCATGCGCTGCTGGCGAACGCGATCCAGTACCTGTCAGGCGAGATCGATGAGGACGAATTCGGGGGGTACGACGGAAGGGATCTCCTGGACAGGGTGCGCGAAAGTGGTCGCGTTGTCGATTCCCTGGGAGATCTGGCCGATCGCAAGAACATGGTCGAGTTCGGCAAGGTGCTGCGCAGCAAGGGCGGCGGCAAGAGGGGCTTCCCCAGGCTGAAATTCCCTTACCGGTGGATGGTCCTTTCCGAGGGCCACATCATGATGGACAACCTGGTCAAGCGCGTCCTGGCCGAGGTCTACCTGGGCGAGGAGTTGTTCACGAAGGAGTACGGGCGTGCCCGCCAATTCGTCAACGGCGACGGAGCGATTCGCCTGGAATCATCGTGGCTTGACCCTGACGACCTGCTGCAGATGCGCAAGCGCTGTCCCTTCGCAGTGCTGACTTCGCGGACCCAGGCCGAGGCCCAGTTCGTCCTGCACAACATCGGTATTGGCGGCATGGTTGATTCGATCGTCAGCCAGGATGCGATGGGCATGGGGATGGCCGACCAAGAGGAAGTGACCTGGATTCGCAACCTGGGCGTAGGCGGCGCCAGCAGCGCGGACTATACGACGCGAATCACCGAGGCCATCGAGCGCGTGCGCGCCATGGAGGGCATCGAGCAGTTGGTGCGCATCGGCTATGTCGGCAATTCGGCGCGTGACGGACGAACATTCCAGATGCTGAAGGAGCGCTACCGGATGACGGTAATCGGCGTGGCCTTCGGTCTGGACAAGAAGATTCTGGTTACCCAGAAGGAGAAGGGCGCCGACTTCGTGATCGGCGAACCCGCACAGTTGCTGCGTGTTCTTTCCGAGCGGCCGCGGATGCGCAGTTCCGACAACAACATGTACTGACGGTTTGCAAACTCTGACTGGAGGCGACCGTCAGTCTTCAGTGGCCTCTTCTTCGCGATCGGCAACAGTCATCGTGTCTGGTCGGAAGGTCAGCCTGACCTTGCCCGTGGGGCCGTTTCGTTGCTTGGCAACAATGATTTCCAGGACGTTCCGGTCCTCTTCCTTCGTCGCCTCGCGTTCGTAGTATTCCGGACGGTAAAGAAACATGACGACGTCCGCGTCCTGTTCGATAGCTCCAGATTCACGAAGGTCCGAAAGGATCGGCCGTTTATCCTTGCCTGGGCGCTGTTCCGGGGCGCGTGACAACTGGGACAGCGCCACGACCGGAATCTGCAATTCCTTTGCAAGTGCCTTCAGCGACCGTGAAATCTCGCTGATCTGCTGTTCTCGGCTGACTTTCTTGTCGGTCGGGTCCATCAACTGGAGGTAGTCAACCATTACCAGGTCCAGGCCGTCGCGTCTGGCCATTCGACGGGCCTTTGCCCGCAGTTCCAAAACCGTCAGCTTGGGCGAATCGTCGATGTACATCGGGATGTCCCGCATGAATTCCCTGGTCGATCGCAGGTGTTCCAGTTCGGCCGGGACCAGCCAGCCCTTGCGGATGCGCCCCGATTCGACCATTGACTGGATGCACAGCAGGCGGTCGGTGATTTGCGGCTCGGACATCTCAAGTGAACAGAACAGCGTCCGATGGTGTGGTTCGGCACGCGATGCGTTGAGGGCCAGGTTCAGGGCGAAGGATGTCTTTCCCATCGACGGGCGGGCCGCAATGATGATCAGATCGGATTTCTGAAGTCCCAGCAACTTGCCGTCAAGATGGCGATATCCGGTAGGTATGCCTGTCGTATGGGTGCGATGCAGGTACTGGTGTTCGATGCGGGACATGGCCGCATCCAGCGCCTCATCCAGGCGCTTGATGGTCCCGGTCGGTCGCGCCTCGCCTGCCGCGAACAGCTTCGATTCGGCGCGGTCCAGAAACTCCTTGGGTTCCAGTTCGGCCCCGTAACCTTCGGAAACGATGGCGCTGGCGGTGGCGATCATGTTCCGGACCAGCGCCTTGTCCTTGACGATCTTCGCGAAGTGTTCGGCCGAGGTCGATGGTGCGGCATCGTTGATCAGCGCGGACAGTCGGGCCATTCCACCCGCTGCCTCTAGCTGCCCGTGGGTCCTCAGCGCGTTGGCGACCGTTACTGGATCAATGCCTGACCCGATTTCGAACAGACGGGTCATGGCATCGAAAATAGCCTGGTGGGCCGGTGCGAAAAAATCCTCCGACCGAATATGTTCCGCCGCCGATGGAAATGCTGTCTGGTCCACAAGAATCGTGCCCAGCAAGGCGGTTTCAGCCTCGGGACTGCTGGGCGGCGGCACTTCTCCAGGACGGATGTTCAGCGTCAATGCATCAGTTCCGCCAGCGGTGCGTTTCCTGTTCATGGCGGCGAGAATACCGGCCCCGTTGCCCGCCGGTCAAGGACCTCGGCTGCAAGTTGGAGAGACCGTTGACGCCCGGCGCTGCAGGCCGTACCTTCGCCGCATGAATACGTCCCGCATTCGGGTTCTGCCAGATGACCTCATCAACCAGATCGCAGCCGGCGAGGTTGTCGAAAATTCCGCTTCGGTAGTCAAGGAGTTGTTGGAAAACGCCATCGACGCCGGCGCGACACGCATTGTAGTTGAGGCTGATCGTGGCGGCCTGGCGCGCGTCAGGGTTGTGGACGACGGTGGCGGCATGTCTGCGGACGAGGCCGTTCTGGCGCTGCGACGTCATGCAACCAGCAAGATCGCCCAATCATCGGACCTGGACGTTATCAGGACCATGGGATTCCGGGGTGAGGCGTTGCCGTCCATTGCGTCGGTGTCGCGCTTTTCGCTGGTGACGAGACGGACCGAGGACGAAGTTGGAACAAGGGTCTCGGTCGAGGGCGGCAGTTTCGGGCAGCGACCCGAGGCGTGCCCGCGTGGCACCGCGGTGACGGTCGACGACCTGTTTTTCAACGTGCCCGCGCGCCTCAAGTTCCAGAAGGGCGAGAGGTCGCAGTCTGCCGCCATCGCTGATGTGGTGGTCAAGGCGGCGCTGGCCTGGCCGGATGTGCACTTCGTTCTGAATGCGAACGGGCGCCGCGTCCTGGACCTTCCCCCTTGCGTGCGGTTTCCTGACCGGGTCGCTGCCGCCTTCGGGCGCGAGGCAACGACCGGACTTGTTGATCTGGATTTCCAGCGCGACGGCATCCACGTTACCGGCGTCGCGGCTCCGCCAGGTCTTGCGCGCGCTGATCCTTCGCGTCTTGCGGTCATGGTAAACCGGAGACCCGTTACCGACATGGCCCTGCGCAGGGCCGTGATTCAGGGATATTCCGTTCTGCTGCCGCAGGGGCGTTTCCCGGTGGCTGTGATTCGCGTGGATCTGGACCCTGCCGATGTGGATGTGAACGTGCATCCCAGGAAGACAGAGGTGCGCTTTCAGCGTCCTCGCGATGTTGCTGCAGCCGTTTTCGAGGCGGTGCATGCCGGCATGGCCGGTACGCCATGGATTGCTGCCGGCGGTGACGGCCTGCCCGTCTTGCACGTTTTGACCGGGGCAGATGAATCACCAGAATCGCGGGGGCCATCGGCACATTCTGCGTCGGGTGTGCGTGAAACTGGTGCCTGGGGGGACGTGTCGTCGTCTCAACCGGGCGTCGCCGGTCTGTTCCCGGCCGATCCACTTCTGAAGGGGATGGCGGCGCTGCGCTACGTGGGCCAGGTGGCCAATACGGTCCTGGTTTGCGAAGGTGCCGGAACATTGGTGTTAATCGACCAGCATGCGGCACACGAACGGGTGAACTTCGACCGTTTGTGGTCCAGCCTTCAGTCCGGCCGGGTGGCGGTCGAGGCAATGTTGTTTCCCGAGGTGGTGGCCCTGGATCCGTTGGAAGCAGGTAGGCTGGAGGCGGCTTCCGAGGTTCTAGCGAGGCTGGGTTTTGATCTGGAACCCTACTCGGGTGACGCAGTTGCGGTGAGGGGCGTTCCTGCCGTCATGCGCGGGCGCTCGGTGGCGCATGTGGTAAAGGAATGCCTGGCTGCCGCATCGGACGAGGTGGCCGGTCATGGTACCGAACTGTTGCACCGGTTGGTTGCAACAGTGGCCTGCCATGCCTCCATTCGCGCAGGTGACCCGCTCTCCGAAGCCGAAGCCAGGGCGTTGCTGCATTCCATGGACGGGGTGGACGACCTGGCGGCTTATTGTCCCCATGGCCGCCAGGCGGTGGTTGTCCACCCGATTGGAACGGTTCTGCGCTGGTTTGGGAGGTAGTTCGGGATGCGCGTCCTGTGCGTGATGGGTCCCACCGCCGTAGGCAAGTCCGATCTTGCTGTGACACTGGCCGGTTCACTGGGCGGCGAGGTCGTAAACGCCGATTCGATGCAGGTATTCAGGCACTTGCCGATAGGAACGGCCGCGCCCAGCCCACAGCAGTTGGCGGCGTGTCCGCACCACCTGTTCGCGTGGCTTGACCCGGACCAGGAACCAGATGCAGCCGAGTGGGCGCGTCGGGCGGCGATCGTGCTTGCCGATCTTCATGCCAGAGGCCGCGTGCCGGTTGTTGTTGGCGGCAGTTTCTTCTGGATGCGAGCGCTTTTCGAGGGTCTTTCTGACATTCCTCGGGTGCCCGCCGATGTCCGTGCCAAGGTCCTGGCCTGGATGGCGCAGGCGGGTGTCGAGGCAACCTACGACAGGCTTCGGGCCGGGGATCCTCTTGCAGCGAGTCGCCTTTCCCCAGGCGATACCCAGCGCATAGCCCGTGCCCTGGAGGTCCTTGAGGCTACGGGTCTGCCGATGTCCCATTTTCTGGCGCAGCCGCCCCGTCCGGCAGTCGATGCAGAAGTGCTGCGCCTGGTGCCAATGCTGCCCCGCGAATCGCTGTATCGCAGGATTGACGACCGTGCTGCCGGGATGTTTAGCGATGGTCTGGTCGACGAAGTGCGATCAGTTCTTGCGTCCGGATTCGCGCCTGACGTGAGGCCGCTGCGAACAGCCGGTTATGTTCCGGTCGTCAATCATCTTCAGGGACGATGCGACGAGGCGGAAATGAGAGAACAGGTGGCTCGAGGGCATCGCAACTACGCCAAGCGCCAGCTTACGTGGTTGAACCGCGAAATTGGTCACCGGCTGGACGCGTCGTCCGGCTGGACAGAGGCGCTGGTTGTTGCCCAGAAGTTCCTGCGGGGATGATCAGGTTCTACCCAGATTCAGACAGGTTTCAGAATTCCAGTGTGGCGCGCATCTGGCGCTTTTTCTGGAACATCTTTTCCTGGCGCTCCTGGTCTTCCTTGCAGACGATGCAATAAGTTGTCTCGGGTCGCGCCATCAGGCGCTTGCGACCGATCGGATTCCCGCACGACTCGCAAAGGTCGTATTCTCCTTCGTCGATTCGCGCCAGGGCCTTCTCGATCTTGCGCAACAGGAACTTCTCGCGGTCGCGCATGCGGTACTCGAACGATTGGTCGTACTCGGTCGAAGCCTGATCAACCTCGTCGGGAGCGCGAACCTCGAGTTCCTCCTGAGCGGCCAGGGTGTCTCGGGCTGACTCGATCAATGCACCGCGCTTCTCTTGCAGGATGTCGCAGAACTCTTTGATTTCCTGCGATGATAGACGCTTCATTTCCTCGTCTGTACCCGACAGTGCAGCCTTCTTTACCGCGTGGCGAATTACCGGTTCTTCCATTTCCTCGAACTGGTCATCAACTTCGACATTGGGGTCCACGACCTTTGACACCGGCCTGGCATGCTTGACCGCGACAGGTGCAGGCGCCTTCTTGGCCTCGACCTTGGTTGCCGCCTTTGCCGGCTTGACCGCAGCAGGCGCAGGGACAGGCGCTTTCTTGGCCTCGACCTTGGGTGCCGCCTTTGCCGGCTTGACCGCAGCAGGCGCAGGGGCAGGCGCTTTCTTGGCCTCGACCTTGGGTGCTGCCTTTGCCGGCTTGGCAGGCACAGGGGCAGGCGCCTTCTTTGCCTCGACCTTAGGTGCCGCCTTTGCCGGCTTGATCGCAGCAGGCGCAGGTGTTGCTGCTTTTTTTGCCGCAACTTTCGATTCGGCTGCTGCGGGCTTCGCCTTGACAGGTGCTGGCACAGGCTTCTTAGAGGTTGCCTGTACCGAGGCCTTGACTGGTACCTTCCCGGGGGAAGCAACGGGCGACGGGTTCTTTTTCATCACCACAATCTCCTGTTCCATCAGCAGGTCCCATCGACCCGGCTAACACTTGTACCGTGGCGGTAAGTATTTCGTTCCCCTCGTTGCAAGTCAAGCCGCATTGCGCCAAAGGGAGCCTTGACCGCGCGATAACCGATGTCATACTACCGCGACGGAGGTGCAGGGCATGGGCTCGAACCGACTGGAACGTGTTGCGCAGGACCCGTTTGCCGAGGCACAGAGCCGTGCAGCCTCGGAGGGACGGCCTTTGGGAATCGGCTTGTCGTCGTACTTCCCACTGGAAATTTTCGACGCCTTCGGTCTGGCTGGCATTCGAATGCCGCCTCGTCCGATGGACGGGTATCCGCTTGGCGACGGGATTCTGCAGACATTTGCTTGCACGGTGGTTCGTTCCATGTGCGAAACATTTCTGCGTCGGGATCTTCCGGTCGGCCTTGTCGGGGCCACCAGTGGGTGCGATGCGCTGACGACTGTGCCAGGCATTCTTGATGCGGCGATTCCAACCCTGCCTGTCGTGACCTTCCGTCTGCCAGTGGGCGTCGAATCGGACGCGGCTGGTCGCCATGCAGCCGTGGTTCTTGAGGATTTGTGCCGCGAGGTTCAGGCAATCCTTGGGCGCCCGATTGACGCGGCTGCACTTGATGCAGCCATACTTGGTCGAGAGGCCGTTCGCGTTCGGCTGGACGGCCTGTTCGCCGGGTTGCCGTCCCGCGATGTTCAGGCCTCGCGGGTCTACGCCGCCGCAATCGCCGCGCAGGTCATGGACGTAGAAAGCTTCCTGGCCGCTTTTGACGAGGCATTCTCGGCATCCGTTTCATCGGCAGGCAGCGAGGGTATTCCGGTGTTGCTGTCTGGCGAACTGGTGCCTTCGGTCCAGTGGATTCGGGACCTGGAGCAAATGGGGGCGTCCGTTGTTAGCGACGACACGAATACCGGTTCCCGCGAGGCCGGACGGCGCGTGCGCGCGGAAGAACCTAATCGTCTGAAGGCGATTGCCGACAGTCTGGTGCATCGCCCGGTTCACAGCCCCGAACGTTTCGTGTCTGGCCGCCCGCGTGGTGTTGCGGGACGGGCGCGCGCTGCCGGGGCCAAGGCCGCCATTCTATTGCACTACAAGTTCTGCGATCCCAGCGCCTTCGAGGCACCGTCCCTGGTCGCCGCCCTGCGCGAGGTCGGCATTCCCTCGGTCCTCCTTGAGGTCGATCGTCAGACGACTTTGACAGGAGGGGACCGGACCCGCGTGCAGACTTTGCTGGAGTCGTTACCGTGATCAAACTGCGTGCAAACAAGCGCCTGCAGACCACCATCCGAAACCAGGTCCTCTGGACGCGCCTGGGGTCGCGAATCGGGCGCCCGGTCGCATGGGTCACGTCCGGCTCGCCGGTCGAGATGGTGCTGGCCGCCGGATTCATTCCCTTCTATCCCGAGAACCACGCGGCCATCTGTTCGGCCAGGGGGATGGCGCTGGGGATGGCCGAGCAGACCGAGGCACTGGGGTACTCGCGTGATTTGTGCAGCTATTTCCGCGTGGACGTCGGCAGCCAGATCAGCGGAAACACCCCGCTGGGACGGTTGGTTCCTCCAGACGTTGTCCTGGTGTCGAACAACATCTGCGGGACGGTGCAGAACTGGTTTAGGGTCACGGCCGAGCGGTTCAACGTCCCGCTGCTGTTTCTGGACACCCCTTTCAACGACGCCGCTCCTACCGAAAATGACGTTGCGTACGTTCGCGACCAGTTGGTCCACATCGCGGCCGAGTTGTCCCGGCTGGGCATCCGGACCGTGACCGAGAAGCGCCTGGGTGCTGTAGTCGAAAGGTCAAGGTCGGCGCTGGGACTGTGGGCCGAGGTTCTGGACATGGCGGCGGAACACCCGGCCCCGTTCACCTCGTTTGACGCATTCGTTCACATGGCGCCGATCGTCTCGATGCGTGGCACCAGGCGATGCATTTCCTACTACCGCCAGTTGCGTGACGAGGTGAAACAGCGGGCCAGCGCCGGAGTTTCGTCGGTACCCGACGAGAGGGCCCGCGTGGTCTGGGACAACATCGCCATCTGGCCCGCTCACAAGCAGTTGAAGAAGCTGTTCGAGAACTACCATGTCTCGTTGGTCGCCGACACCTACACCAGTGCGTGGACGATCGAGAACCTCGATCCTTCCGACCCGTTCTCCAGTCTGGCCCGGGTCTATACGGACATCATTCTGAACCATGGCGCGGCCCACCGGGTTAAGGTTTTGTCGAATATGATCAAGAAGTTTGGTGCCGGTGGATTCGTTCTGCACTCGAACCGATCCTGCAAGCGCTATTCGCTGGGGCAGTTCGGTGTAAAGACGGCGCTGACGGCCGAAACCGGTGCTGCCGGCGTGGTAATCGAGGCGGACATGGCCGACCCGAGATCGGTATCGTTCGACAACCTCCAGCAGCGGTTGGTGCCGTTCTTCGAGGTGCTTGGGGCAAATGGATGAGTCGGTTTGCCGGACTTGATATCGGATCGACAGCGACCAAGTGTGCCGTCATCGAGGACGGCCGAGTCGTGATGACGGTGGTTCTTCCGTCCATGCCCGACATGCGTCTTGCGGCCGAAAACGCTTTGCGTGAATGCGGGGCCGAGGGTCTGCCGGTAATTACCACTGGCTACGGCCGAGCTCTCCACGAACCGCGTCTGGGGCAGGTCAGCGAGATCACCGCGCTGGCAGCCGGCGTCGGTCTGGTTGCGCCTGATGCCGCGACGGTCGTGGATATTGGCGGACAGGACAGCAAGGTGGTTCGCGTCGAGGCGGGCCGAGTCCTGGACTTCGCGATGAATGACAGGTGTGCGGCAGGCACCGGTCGTTTCCTAGAGGTGATGAGCCGCGTTCTTCACGTGCCGTTTGACCAGTTCGACGACGTCGCATCCGAGGACGTCGAACCGCTGCCTGTGACCAGCACGTGCACGGTGTTTGCCGAGTCCGAGGTCGTGGGGTTGTTGTCCCTGCGCCATCCGCCAGCCCGCATTCTGAAGGGAGTCTTGCAGTCGGTCTGCAGCCGGGTCGCGTCACTTGGACGCCAGGTTGGAATGGTCGCCCCGGTTGTCTGCACTGGCGGGACCGTCCAGTCTCGGGCGGTTGTTCGCTCACTTTCGTTGGCCCTCGGCGTGCCGGTTTCGGTGCCTCCTTCCCCGCAGCGTGTCACCGCGATTGGCGCTGCTTTATTGTGTGCCCGTCGGGCGGCTGGTGGCCAACTTCCGAACGTCGGCTAGAGCAGGCAAGTCAAGTCCAGGTATGCATTCGGCTCGTTTCTCCGGCGGCTTGTCGGGGCAAGGTTGCTCGAAAAGGCAAACGATAACCGTCACGACACTTGACAATTGTCATGCAAATGGACGAATCTAGACGCGCTCAACAGGATTGTGCCTGGATGGTTTTCCGCATAGGAGGATGAACTCATGGTCAAGAATCGTCTGTTTCCTGTACTGGTGTTGGTTGCTTTTCCGTTCGTGATGGCAGGCTGCGACAGCAGCGACAGTGGCACCGACAATTTCGTGCCGGTTACCGACACCGGTGACGTACCTGCCGATGTGGCCAAGGACGTAGTGGCCGAAGTGGCCGCAGATGTCGTTGCCGAAGTGGCTGCGGATGTTGTAGCCGAAGTCGCCGTCGACGTGGTGGTTGCCGATGTGGCCGTGGACGTTCCGGTCGTTGTGAAGGGCACCTTCAAGGCGATTCTGGAGGACTTCCAGTCCAAGTCCGCAGTCGAAGGCGCGAAAGTCGAGGTTCTCGACAACCTGACCGGTATTGCGACCGGTGAGTCCGTAATGTCGGGAGCGGACGGCGCCGTGTCCATCGAACTGGAAAAGGGCATCAAGGTAGGTTTCAAGGTTTCCATGGCCGACAGCCGCGACACCTATCAGTTCGGTATCGATTCAGAGGCCCAGGACGAGACGCTGTGGCTGGTATCCGAAACCACGTACGTGCTTGCTCCTGCGGCGGCCGGCCTGACGGTCGATTCGTCGAAGGGGATCGTGGCGGGCGGCGTGTACTTCTTCAACGACTTGAACGGCAATGACAAGATCGATGACGGCGAGGAAGAAAAGGTCGGTTGCGCCACGATCGCGACGGATCCGGCTGGCGAGTACCGGTATTTCAACCCGTCCAGTGGCCTCCCAGGCCCGATCGCCGATTTCCCCACCACCAGCAAGAATCTGTCGTACGTCCTGGCGGGCAACGTCGCCATCGACTCGACAGGCAAGATCAGGATGAGCGCGCTGGTGAATGATGTCGAGGTCGGTTCGGTCGACATCTTCTCCTTCCCAGAGAGCATCTGCATCAGCAACATTTACGTGAACACGGCGACCAATCCCACTCCGGTCGATTGCGCCAACTAGTGTTTTCGAGAACCTGATCGCCGGGGCGCGGGGCTGTTGATGTCTCGCGCCCCGGCGTGATCTTCTTGCCTGGAGGCGAACGTGCACGGCCAGTCGCGTCCCTTCTCTGTCTCCGGTATTTTGGCGGCCCTCGCGGCCGCGTTTGTGCTTGTGGCCGGATCGATGCCTGCAGTGGCCAGTGGTGCGCAAGCGCCCGGGTCTGCGGTGCCTACGGTCGAGCCGCAGCCCCCCGCCGGGACGGGTGTCGAAGTGCCTGTGGCATCGGATGCAGAGGCATCTGCCAAGGATGGTGGCGCCGAACCCGAGTACAGCGAGCCGTTTCCCGAGCCTGTGTCCGACAGCGCAGCGGCAGCGGCCGGGGGTGATCCGTTTGCCTCCGGTGGTGGTGGCGCAAGCGGTGCAGAAGGCGGGGCAGCGGAGGCCTCCAAATTCCAGATCAACGGATACATTCAGAGCCAGTTCGGAGTCTTCTTCGGCTGGGAAAAGAATCGCTACGAGGTTGATGAGAAGGCCAACAAGACGTATCCCACGGACCACGGTGGCAAGCTCGGTCAGATGTCGATGCTGCGAAATACACTGCAGATCGAGGCCGACTGGCAGCCGACGAAGTGGATTGCGCTGCACACGATCCTGCGCGGAGTGCTCAGCTCGGAACTGCCGTCGGACCGCGATGCCCAGGTACCGGGGGCGGGCTATCTTGGCGAGGACAAGAAGCGGCGCCAGTGGGTGCGTGACCGTTACTACAACGAGTTGGCCATCCGCGAGTTGTACGTCGATATCGAGGCACACAAGCTGTTGAACTTCCGGGTCGGCCGCCAGCAGGTATCGTGGGGCGAAACTGGACAGTTCCGGCTGCTGGACGTGATCAATCCGACCAACAGCACCTGGCACTTTGGTGCGCTGGAGTCGTACGAGGATCAGCGCATTCCCCAGTGGATGCTGAAGGCGCAACTGGAAATTCCCGCGATGCAGGGGTCGCTGGAGGCTGTCTGGGTGCCGATGCTGGACAATCCCGAGGACACCGTGACGGTGCCACTGACCTTTGTAGGGGCGTGGGGCCTGCCTCCGACGCCCCAGCAGGGAGACGCTTCGGTTCATCCGCTGGCGATCAACCAGAAGATCTTCCAGTACCCCGGGCGCGATGTTCGAAACAGCCGTGTGGGCGCACGCTGGCGTGGCGAGGCTGGCAACTTCACGTACACGCTGGCCTATTTCTGGAACCATGTCCAGAGTCCGCCGATTCCGAACTTTGTGGCGATACCTTTCAACTCGGGGACCCAGGGGTATGACGTCTATCTGGGCTTCCCGCGCCAGCACATCGTGGGCGCATCGCTGGAAACTACCATCCCCAGTCCGGTGACCATGAACGTGAAACTGGAGGCCGCTTTCGAGCCTGACCGCACCTTCCCGGTAAATTCGTTGACCAAGCGTATCGCGGCATCGCCAGAGGTTGCCGAGGATCTCGTGGGACCCAAGGGGACGGTGCTCTTCTTCGACCAGCCCAAGCGCAAGGTTTTCTCGTGGGCGCTGACGTTGCAGCGGCCGACCAGGATACGGGTACTGAACCCCGAGCAGTCCTTCATGTTCGTCTTGCAGTTCATGCACACGTGGATCGCTGACTACCAGCGTCACTGGGTGGATGCGTATGGCAAGACTCACGGAGGCGATTCAATACTCGAGATTCCTGGGTACGACAGCACGCAGGCGCAGGAGCATTCCTTCCGCCTGGTCGGTGCGCTGTTCACGTCCTACCTGCACGGGATGCTGACCCCTCGCATCCTGGGCGCATGGCTTCCCGGTAATGGAGGCTTCATGAGCCTGCAGTTGGATGTAGCCATTGGCAACCATTGGCGCATCCTTATGGCCGTGAACCAGTTCTTCGGGGACAATCCCTACAAGGGATTGGGCATGTTCCGTGATCGCGACGAGGTGAACGTCCGGGTCCGTTACCAGTTCTAGGGCGACCTTTATGGATTTGCCCGGGTGTGGGGTTTCAACCAGTCCGGGCCTGGAATGAAGGAGACGATGATGGAAGCTGGGCGCATGACGCGTGGGATGGCCGTGGTGCTGGCGACGGCGCTGGTCTTTACTGCCGGTGGAGCATCCGCGAAGTTGAAGTCAGGCGTTACCCTGACGAAGGACAATTGGACCGAAGCCGTCGGCTTTGCGCCCGATCTGGCCGGGTACACTGCCGGTGATGTTCTGGACGGCACGAACTACAAGAAGTGGGAGAAATACATACCGGCTGCGCTGGGCCTGCTGCTGGAAAAATACGGTCTGAAGATGTGGACCACGAAGTACAAGCCGATCCATCCGTCCGTCGGTTATATCGAGGCTTCCAACAAGTACGCGAACCAGGCGACGCTGATCGACTCCGGCGACAATCCGCGAAAGCTGGGTCTTACCGGGTACTCGGCTGGACTGCCGTTCCCAGACCCACAGAGCGGCATCGAGGTCGCGTGGAACTACCAGTATTCATACAACGGCGATGACGGTGGTTTCCATTACGGCGTCTACTGGATCAGCGCAAAGAGCGGTGTCGAGCGGTCGGAGGAGTGGCGTTGGCTGTACATCATCCGCGCGATGTTCCGCACCGATTTGGCGCCCAAGCCCCATATTCCCGAATTCCAGAAGAAGAACGTCCAGTACACCTCCATGACCTGGGCGATCGAGCCGTACGACAAAGCCGGTTTTGGCGCGTTGTACTCTCGTTATGTCGAGCCCAAGGACCAGGAGGGTTGGATCTATATCCCGACCATGCGCCGCACGATGAAGGCGTCCTTCGGAACGCGTGGTGACGCCTGGAACAGTACGGACATGCTCTACGAGGACGTTCGTGGGTTCATGGGCTACCCCGAGTGGATGAGCTGGAAACTGATCAAGAAGACCACCATCCTGGCGCCGATGCACTCAGCCATTCAGGCTGGCAAGGAAGGCCGGGACCGCACGTTTGACTTCAAGACCCCGCCGCATTGGAACTTCAAGGCCAAGTGGGAGCCGCGGGCCGTCTACGTGGTCGAAGCCATTCCCAAGTTCAAGGACTATCCATACAGCAAGATGGTGTTCTATTTCGACGCCGATACCTTCTACATCCCGTTCAAGGAGACCTACGACAAGAAGGGCAAGCTGTGGAAGGTGATCTTCAACGCCTATAACGAATGTCCTGACATGGACAAGTACCCGCCACCGATCGGCACCTCGCTGACGATCGACTTGCAGGCCGAACACGCGACGGCGTTCCCATCCTATAACGCTTTCGCGAACAAGGGTTTGGACCCTGCCCAGTTCTCCCTGTCAAATCTGCAGAAGATGGGGAAATAGTCGGTCGCTTGTGATATTTTCCCGCGAGTCTTGAATCAACGAATCGCTTCTTGCAAGGAGATTGGCATGGGTATCCGCCAAACACTGTTCCTGGCGGCGTGGATCGTTGTGATCCTTGTTGTTACGCCGGCCCTGGCGGCCGTGGGTCTTCCGGGCGTGGCGCCGGCCGATCCGTTGTTCGATGTGGCGGTCAAGGGCAAGCACGTGTGGATCGTGGGCTTTCCTGGGACCGTGCTGCACTCGGGCGATGGCGGGGCGACATTCGAGTCCCAGGGCAAGCCAGACAGGTCGGCCTATTTTGCCGTGGACTTTGTGAATGAGTCGACCGGTTGGATCGCGGGCCGCGGCGGCAAGATTCTTGCCACGAGGGATGGTGGCGCAACCTGGGTTCAGCAGGCGACTGCCACGACCGAGCCGATTCTTGCGATCGATTTTGTCGATGCCACTCACGGCATGGCAGTCGGAAACTTCGCGACGGCAATGCGAACCGATGATGGCGGTGCAACGTGGGTGCCGGTCAGGGTGGCTCCCGAGGGAGAAGACCCGTCGCTGAACGGCGTGGCGATGATTTCGTCGACCGAGGCGATTGTCGTAGGCGAGTTTGGGACCATTTTCCGGACCGGTGACGGCGGGGTAACGTGGGAGTCGGTCTCAAGCGGGGTCAATGACAGCCTGTTCGGCGTGGCGGTCCTGCCGGGTGGTGCAGTGATGTCAGCCGGTGCGGGCGGGGTCCTGGTTCTCAGCACCGATGCCGGGAAGACGTTTTCGACGGTCGAGACGGGGACGACACAGCACCTGTTCCGCATCACCGGAGCAGGGGCGCGTACCTTGGTCAGCGGCAACGGCGGGATACTTCTTTCGGCCGAAGCGCCGCAGGGGCCGTTCGTCGCATGGAAGGCGCCCAGTCACTTCTGGTTGGGCGGCGCACAGGTTGGCCAGGATGGGAAGGGGTTTCTGGTTGGCGGGAGGTCGTTGGTTTTGAGAACGACCGATGGCGGGCGGACTTGGAAACGATGGGGTGAGCCATGAACTTCTCTGGCCGCCTTGCGCGGTTCGTCATGCAGTATCGGCTGTTTTTCCTGATCCTGACCGTGGTGGTGACCGCCGGGTTTGCCACGCAGATTCCCAAGGTCAAGGTCGCCAGCCAGTTGATCGACCTGTTCCCCGAGGACCACGAGTTTGTCGAGACGTACAAGGAATTCCAGGACGTCTTCGGTGGTGCGAACGCGGTCATCATGGACATCGAAGTCAAGGAAGGGGACATCTTCCAGACGGCGGTGTTGGAGAAGATCCGCAGTATCACCAAGGAACTGGAGCTTTTGCCCGGAATCAACAACTACCAGGTCCTGTCGCTGGCGCAGCGGAAGGTCAAGAACATCACGGTCGATTCGACTGCCGGGTTCCAGGCTTCGCCGATCATGTGGCCCGAGATCCCGCGAACAGAGGAAGGGATCCAGGCGCTGAAGGACCTTGTTCACACGAACCCGCGTCTTCACGGGTCGCTGGTGGCAAAGGACGACAAGGCGGCGCTTATTGTCGCAGGTTTCTTCGAGGATCAGATGGACGTCAAGGAGGTGTACCAGCGCCTCCATGAGATCGGTGGAAAGGTCGAGGACGCCAACACTCAGGTCCACATCATCGGTCGTCCTGTGATGTTGGGGTATATCCTGAACCATTACAACCAGTTGACGTGGCTGTTCATCGCTACAATTGTTGCGATGATCCTGCTGTTGGCGATCAATTTCCGGGACCTGCGTGGCGTGCTGATCCCAACGCTGACGGCAGTCCTTAGTGCAGTCTGGTCGCTGGGCTTCATGGGGGTGCTGGGATACAACTTCGATCCGCTGATCCTGGTCGTGCCATTCATCATAAGTGCTCGAGCGTTGTCGCATTCGGTTCAGTTGATCGAGCGCTATAACGAGGAGTACGTGATTTCGACCAACACGCGGGTGGCGGCCGAGAGGACGCTGGCCGGGCTGTGGGAGCCTGGGTTCGTAGGCATTCTGGCCGACGTGCTGGCGATGCTGGCAGTGCTTCTGACGCCTATTCCACTGATGCAGAAGCTTGCCGTGATGGGCGCCTTCTGGGGCATGAGCATCGTAGTCACGGACCTGGTCTTCAACCCGGTGCTGCTGTCCTACCTGCCACCGCCGAAGCGTTTGCCATCGGCGGAATGGGGCCCCCTGGCGCGGTTCCTGGCGGCCGTAGGTCGGTTTTCCATCGGGCCGCGCAAGTGGACGATCCTGGCCGGCACGGTCGTCCTTGGAATTGGCGGCTTCCTGGCGGCCCGGACGGTTCAGATCGGCGATGTCTATCCAGGCACGCCGATGCTGTGGCCTGACTCGACTTACAACCAGGATACCGAGGCGATCGGGCGCAAGTTCGGCAACACCGACATCCTGAACGTCATAGTCGAAGGCCAGGCGTGGAACGCCATCAAGAGTCCCGACGTTCTGTCCAAGATACAGATGTTGCAGCGCGAGATGTCGTTGCTGCCGGAGGTAGGCGGCACTTCGTCGATTGGCGATTTGATCCCGCCGATCATAAGGGCGATGCATGGCGGCGATCCCAGGTGGGAACTGACTCCGACGGACGGTCGCGAGTCGGGCTTCTTCCTCGAGATGATCTATGGTGCCAGCGAGCCGGGTGACCTGTCGCGTTTCGTGACCCCTGACAGCCGGAACGCTAACATCGCGATCTATTTGAAGGACCACAAGGGCGAGACGTTGCGAAAGGTGGTCGAGAAGCTGAGGGCCTTCGTCGAGGCGAATCCGATGAAGATGGCCGACCCGGCGGCCCTGGCTGCAGCCGAGGCGTGTGCCCAGAAGGCGCCGCCGGCTGGCGGCGATGCCGGTGCGACTGCCGAGGCCGGTATGATTGCCGAGGAGGGCGAGAAGCCAGTTGCTGGGGCGAGCGACGAGTGTCCGCGGGTCGAGCCGGGGGCCAGGTTCCGTCTGGCCGGTGGGTTCGCGGGACTTCTGTCGGCGGTGAACGAGGTGGTCATGCGCACCGAGGCGCTGGTTACGCTGATGGCGTTCCTGGTGGTGTTCCTGGTGTGCGCGATCTCGTATCGGTCGGTGCTGGCGGGTCTGTTCTTCATGATTCCACTGGTAGTGTCCAACTATCTTACATACGCATTGATGGGCCTGCGTGGCATAGGCCTTGACGTGAATACGGTGCCCATCGTGGCACTTGGCGTCGGATTAGGCGTGGATTACGGCCTGTACGTAGTCAGTCGCATCGAGGAAGAGGTTCGTATCCGCGGTGATCTGGCCGAGGCCATAGTCACGGCAATGGCGACGTCGGGCAAGGCGGTCGTGGTGACCGCGATGACGATGGTTGCGGGCGTCGTGTTCTGGACGTTCTCGTTCCTGCGGTTCCAGGCCGACATGGGCCTTCTTCTGGTGTTCTGGATGTCGATGTCGATGATCGGTTCGCTGCTGCTGCTGCCCACGCTGATCTGGATCTTCCGCCCGAAGTTCGTGATGAGTCGCGCGAAGGCTGGCTAGCCGGGGGGGGCCTGGCAGTCCAGTCCGCAATTCCGGGATTCGATCTGGATTGTCACGTGGCCGATATTGGATGCCGCCACAACGCTGCGGATGCCAGCCAGCAGGTCTTCGTAGGGGCGGGAGCGATCCGCTAGAACGTGGCACGACAGGCTGTGCAGGCCACTGCCTATGGTCCAGATGTGCAGATCATGGATCTCGCAGACACCTGGCACTTCCTGGATCGCCGTGCGCAGGCGATCGGGATCGACATGGGCGGGCGTTCCCTCCATCAGCACGGATAATGCGTCCTTCAGCAGTCGCCATGCCGAGAACACGATCAGTGTCGCGATCACGATCGATGCGACAGGATCAGCCCAAGTCCAACCCGGGCCCAGGATGGCAGCGCCCGACAACATGGCGCCCAGACTGCCAAGGGTGTCTCCCAGCAAGTGAAGGAATGCGCCACGAATATTCAGGCTTTGGCCTCTTACGCCGTGCAGTAAAGCCAGGCCAGCAAGGTTGACAAGAAGGCCGCCGGTCGCGATCGCCAGCATGGGTCCGCCCATGACCATCCTGGGTGCCTGCAACCGTTCAACGGCGGCTATGATGACCAGGACCGCCACGGCGAATAGTGCCGCTGCGTTGACCAGTGCGGCCAGAATCTCGGCGCGGTAGTAGCCGAACGTGCGGTGAGGTGTCGGCGGGCGCTGGGCTATCCACAAGGCAAAAAGGGACAGGCCAAGTGCCGCCGCATCCGACGCCATGTGTCCGGCGTCGGACAGCAGGGCCAGCGACCCGGTCCATATACCGCCGGCAACCTCGACTGCCATGTACAGCAGGATTATTCCAAGCGTGGCTCCGAGTCTTTGCCCGGTCTTCATTCCGTGGCAGCCCGCAAGATCCTGTCCCTCGTGCCCGTGATGAATGTCGTTGGTGCCCACGTCATTTCCTACAAACGCGGAGAAATTATATCGGATTAGCGTTGATAGGCAATCGGACAGGCTGAAACATGCCAGGTTCGATGAGGGAAGGCAGCCCCATCAACCTTCGCGTAAGTTATTGAAATCAAGTCGGGGAGGCCAGATTCGAACTGACGACGTCCTGCTCCCAAAGCAGGTGCGCTACCAGGCTGCGCTACTCCCCGGTTCCCAAAGCGCCCGGATTCTACACGTCCGGCCCCAATGGTTCAAGATGGCTTTTTGAACTTTGGTATTGACACCCGGTCAGCCTCTGCGTTAAAAACACCCGCCTTGACGACTACGCCCAGGTAGCTCAGTCGGTAGAGCAGCGGACTGAAAATCCGCGTGTCGATGGTTCAATTCCGTCCCTGGGCACCAAGAAAACCCCAATAAATTCAAGACTAAGCCGCTGACGCGGCAAGTCTGTCGCCTAGCCTGAATTGGGCCGTTTTAGGCCCTATCGGGGTAGCAACCGGGTAGCAAACGGCACAAATTCGGGCACACCCCAAGAAATTGCAGCCATGAAACGATCTTCCTTGGCAATCATGTCATCCGGTGTGGTGTGGTTCAGCGGCGAATTAGGGTGAATCAGCGTGAACACCGAAAGCCTCGAACATTCTCTGCGACCTTGTCCATCAGAAGCGCCATTGACTTGCTTTCCGCGCCTATGAACCCGAATCCTGCAAGGCCCCAAGTGAACATGGCTCCGACCGCTAGGCCTGCCGTATGACCGGACCGTCGCATGGACCAGGAGGCGAGAATGTTGAATGAGTCGGTACGAAAGATTATGGCCGTGGCGTCAAAATCGAGGTTGCTGACGGACGTATTGGTGAGCAGCAGGATCAGGTCAAGCTTGAGTTCGGTCGCGATTCTCTTGAGCTCGGCCGCAGACTCGCTTACAACGGCGGAAGAACCCATCTGGCCCGAGAAGTTCTCAACAAGCCGATCAAGCTTCACTTCTGCCTTGCTCGTTGCCTTCAAGACACCGGCCGAGTACGAAACAACCAAGCTTGTTGACTTCAGTTCCTGAAGAAGAGCCTTTGATGCCATTTCGTTCAGAAGAACCGGTTGGAAACCCGAGATGTTCAAGGCATCGTAGACATGAGTGAGCGGGCTGTTCATTGGGCGCTGGTTGTCGTCCAGGACCAGCACCCCGATCCTGCGGTTTCCGCAATCCGCGGAAAGACTTGCAGACTTGTGCTGGGTGTAACAGGAAGGTAAAGCCACAAGAATTACAAACAGAACAGGAACGAATGCTACGCGTGCCATGAGTTGACCTCCACCAACAAGAAGGAATGATTATGCCCAGTGCCAGTATGGAAGCCATTGTACCGGCATCGTGTGTAAAGAGAAGTCTTGATCCGTACCAGCTAGAAACCTGGTTTGCCTAATCAGTTCAAGACAGTATCGCGCAATTCCAGGTCCGCCGAGATGTCCAGATAACCCTTGTCGTGCTGAAGAACCTTCGGGACTATGACGAGATCCTTGTTCGGCAGGGTGATTAGCGGGTTGCTGACGGCCAGGCTTGCCAGGTTGAACGACGGGATTGCGAAGGTGATCGGCTTGGCAGCCAGTTGCTGGAACATTATGGGCAGCATCGTCACCAGGAACAGGTGAAATGGTCACTTCTCGGCCTTTGGGCCGGGCAGGGGGTAGCAAACGAGGTAGCAGTCCGCGGGCCAGGGTCGGGACTCAACGGTAGACCTCGCGCCGGTGTCCGACCTTCAAGAGCAATACCCGCAAGATCAGGTCGTGAATTTCATAGACCACGCGGTAGTCTCCCACTCTGATCCGATAGGTGTCCCGGAACCCCGCCAGTTTGACGCAACCTTCGGGCCTCGGATCAACTGTGAGTTTGCGGACCGCGGCAACCACCCGTTCGCCGATCTGCCTGGGAAGTGCCTCAAGTTCTTTCTTCACAGACTTCGGGATCTCGACAGAGTATGCCATGCGTCAATAACCTAGTTCCCGGCACACGTCCTCAAATGGCTCAGTTCCATTGCGGGCTTCAGCCTGACGTTGACGGATTTCCGCGGCCTCCTGGCGGGTCGGAATCTCGACAGGGATTCTCGGCTTGCGACGGCGGGCCAGTGTCCGCGCAATGGTCAGCACGAGCGCTGCATCTTCCTCCGTCAACTTGTCCGCAATCTCGTGTAGTTTCGCGCGTGCCGCACTCACGTTCGGTTTCCTGTTCGTGCCTCTGAAAGGGTAGCGCATCCGAGGTTTGAGTTCCACCCGGCGGTGCGGCGATTCGACAGCGATCAACTAGGCCATTTTGGATCAGACCCTGCAGGCGCTGCGGTTGATCTGGCAGCGCAATGCCTGACTGACTCGGTTTGCGTTGGCGGGGCGGCCATTGATCAGGGTGTCGGGGGAACGACGGGATTGCAAAGGTGATCGGCTTGGCAGCCAGTTGCTGGAACACTATGGGCAGCATCGTCACAATGAACAGGTCTCAAATTTCGCTGTGGGAGTAGTAGTCCGACTCGAACAGTTCGAAATCCATGTCCACTAGCTTGGGTGGGTCGCCAATAGTGATCGCGATCACCCGGCCCTTCTCGGGGTCTTCAGCCAGCGCAAGGTACATCCCGATCGCCAGGAACAGGATTCGCACGGTTGCCTCCACTGCAAACCGACAAATAATCTTCAGGCGCGGAAGCAAAGTATCGGTGGCTTGGGTGCTTGGATTAATCTCGGTTGCACGACCATCGACCCGGTCGCAAGGTCGTTATCGACCATTGCGGCCATGTGGTCTAGACTATGTCGCAGACCTGCCGTCATGCTTGGTTGGCGTGTGAACAATGGGTGCGGTTTGTTCAAAAGGGGTTTCATCGTGCTGAATCAAAGCTGGCGCTGGTTGATGATTCTGGTTGCAGTACTGGGACTGGCCGGTTCCAGCGTGGCTTTTGCCGAGACACCTGTCGAGACGGCTCGAGCCATGGCGCTGATTGCCGAGGTTTTGGCGGGAGAAGGGAAGGCTGACGAGGCGCTTGGTCTGTTCGAGAGGGCCTACGCTCTGGATCCTGCGCCGACGCTGCTGTACAACATCGGCCGGCTTTACGACAAGAAGGGAGACGTCGTAAAAGCTCGGACCTACTACGAAAAATATGTTTCTCGCGAACCTGACTCCGAGCGGCGGGCGAAGGGCCAGTTGCGCCTGGACGCAGTCCTGGACAGGATCCCCGGGAAGTTGTGGGTCGAGTCAAATCCGCCGGGGGCATCGATCGAGATCGATGGAAATACAGTGGCCTCCTCAAAAACGCCTGCCACCCTGGACCTGGTCCGAGGCCGGCACGAGGTGATTGTCCGTCTTGACAATCACCTTCCTGAACGCCGGACCGTAGTCTTGAATTCAGGGGATGAGGTGCGGGTGGGTTTTGCGTTGAAGGTTCTTGCCGCGCAGCCTTCAGCGCCGCCTGTCACGTCGTCTGCTGCAGCCAAGGTGGTTGTTGTGGTTCCGGCCACGCCGGCAGCCCCGGCGTCCCCGGTAGTTTCGGCAGGTCGGGCAGTTCCGGCAGCTTCAGCGGCCCCGGCGGTCCTGGTTGCTCCGGCAGTCGTGCCGGCGCCTGCTGCTGTGTCTTCGGCTGCGGTGGCCCGGCCGGTTTCGACAGCGCCATCGACCGCGGCAGCCAAGCCACCTCAGGCAGCGACACCAGTCGAGGCGATTGCAGCAGTACCGGCAAGGGCCGTTGCGGCCAAGCCTGACGCGGTTCCATCGGCGGTAAAGCCCTCCGGCGCGTCCAGCAGAGCAGCGGTTCAGACTGTCCGTGCTGCATCCGGCATGAAGCCAATGCGTATCGCGGCCTGGACCTGCATTGCAACTGGCATCGCAGCGGCGGTGGCTGGCGGTGTTACCTACGGTCTTGGCTATGGCGATTACCAGGCGATGAACAAGCTGGACTGGGAAAGGGAGTGGGACAAGGTTCAATCAAAGTTCGACAGCGCCAAGCTGAAGCGGGATGTCTCGATCGGGTTGTGGTCTGTAGGTGGCGCAGCACTGCTGACAGGGATAATCCTGTACTTCGTGCCTGATTCGAAAAAGGCGGCAGTGGCCCCCGCTGGGCCGGGCGGAACTCCCGGTTTGACCGCCCTGGTTCGGTGGTGAATTTCCGGATTGCTGGCGGGAGTTGATGCAATGCACAGGCACCTTGGTCTTGTCGTCGGGTTGTTGGGGTTTGCTTTTGCGGGTTGCATGTTTGCGCCAACCCGGCCTGGGTCCAGCGACGACGCCCGTGACCTGCCTGGTGAAGTCCAGGATCTTCCTGCTGATGCTGCGGATTTAGGGTTGGACAGCGAAATCCACGTCGTATTGCCGCCGGCGAACATCGTCGCAAATCCAGACCCGATCGATTTCGGGCAGATCGAATCCGGCAAGAGTCTGATTCTGGAAGTGAAGCTGCAGAACTCGGGGTCGTCGCCGATCACGATCTCGTCGATGAACCTGCGTTTTGACGGCAGCACTGATTTCACTATCGAACAGTATCCTGAAGGCAAGACGTTCCCGTTCGAGTTGGCCCCGGCCGAGATTGTCTACCTTGTGATGAAGTATGCGCCGACCGGTGGAGGCAGTGACGAATCGAAGCTGGTAGTCGAGGGCGACTCGGGGGGCCAGCGGCAGGCCGCATCATTCGATGTTACCGGTGGTGAGCTGAGCCCTCTGCTGGTGGCAATGCCGGGAGAATTGCATTTCGGGCTGGTTAAGCTGAACCAGGAAAAGACGTTGCTGCTGGAGGTCCAGAACCAGGGGAACATCGACCTGGTGATTTCTGCTGGCGGACTGACTCTGTCGCCACCCGAAACAATCTGCAAGGTTGTTGTGAAGAACCAGCCGACCGAGGATCTTCACATTGCCCCTGGCAGCGGCTCGGTTCAGTTCCAGATTGCGTGGACCCCGACCGAGGTCACGCCCGATGACGGCAATCCATTGTGCTCGTTGGTGATCGCGAGTAACGACCCGATGCAGCAGACATTCGTTCCGGTGTACGGAAGTGTCGATGCGTCCAAGCTGGTCGTCGTACCAAACGTGATAGACCTTGGCTTCGGTGCCCTGAGGACCCCTGTCGAGAGCCAGGTAACCCTGCAGAACGTTGGCTCGGGCGTTCTGAATATCACCAAGATGGAGATCGTTGAGGTTTCCGATACCCAGTACGGAGTCGAGTTCGCGATCAACTCGACTGCCTGCGCCGCCGATTCAGGCGACGTTTGCACGATCCAGGGCAACACGTCCAGCGCCATCAAGGTAGTGTTCACCAACCTCGGTCCCGACACGGGCGGGGTCACTGCGAAATTGCGGATCATCTCGAACTACGCCGGCTACGAAACCATGGACGTTCCCATCACCGTCACGCGGTCAGGCGCTCCGGTTTGCAAGATGGCGTTGGTTCCATCGGGCCTGAACTTCGGTACCGTCGCAATCGGATGGCCGTCCGAGAGACCGATGAACCTGGTGAACGTGGGAACCGGTCCATGTTCATATGTCGCAGCCATGATTGCAGATTGTCCATCTGATATGTTTGGCGGCGCAACATGTCCAGAGCCGATGACTGGCGGCAAATCGCAGATTTTCCAGTTGAGTGGCGAGCCCGCGATCAACGCTGAACTGGCGGCCGGCTCGACCACCACGATGACGGTGCGCTTCAACCCGCCGTCGTCCAGCCAGCTATTCGGACTGACGAATCTGAATTTCGCGTTGCTGGGAGTTCAAGTGAGGGACCCAGTGTCCGCCGATATCATCAGGTTGCCTGCTGGAACAGGCGCTCCCTTGACCTATCGGCCGAACATCCAGGGGGCATCGAGTATCGCGAAGATCAGTGTCCTGCCCGGCGAGCTCAAGTTCGGAGTGACCACCATCGGTTGCTACAGCAAGACCTACAAGGTCTGCATCTACAACTCGGGCAATGCCTCGCTTATGGTGAACGACATTGCGTTGAATGGTTGTTCAGCCGAGTTCAAGGTCAAGAACATGCCGAAGCTGCCGATGGCGGTTCCGAACGGATCTCCCAAGTGTATCGAGGCCGTTTACGCCCCCCAGGACGAGGGTTCGGACACCTGCTCGATGCAGATCTCCGCGACCGACACCTCATCGCCGAACGTACTGGTGAATCTATCGGGTTCGGGTACCTACGAGACGCACCAGACGGAACAGTTCACGCAGGTCACAGGCCAGGAAGTCGACATCCTGTGGATCATCGACGATTCGGGCTCGATGTGCGAGGAACAGGTTCGCCTTAACCAGTCCTTCAGCGACTTCATGGCTAGCGCGAACATATGGAACAGCGACTACCACATGGGTTCAGTGAGCGTGAACGTGGTTATTGAAAAAGTGCTTGGCAGACTGAATCGTGGAGATGTCCAAGTGTCGCCTCGGTACATGACCAAGACCAACGGTGGATCCTTCCTCCAGTTGACCAATTATGGCTGCGACGGCGGTTCCGATCCCCAGGAATCCGGGTTGCAGGCGGCCCAGGTCGCCTTGTCCGCACCGTTGGCAACAGACACCGGTATCGCATGCAAGGTAGATATCGACTGTACGGGCGACCTGAATATCTGTCCCGACCCTGCCAAGTGCGCCTATTCCTGCGTCGAGGGCAAGTGCGGCGGATTCAATGCCGGGTTCCTCCGCGAAAACGCACAGTTGGAACTGGTGGTCCTGTCGGACGAGGAGGACCAGTCGCCTGGCGGGCTGCCCTTCTACATCGATTTCATGAAGAACATCAAGGGCTGGTACAACACCGACATGATGCACTTCAACTCGATAGTTGGCGTCACGGGCGTGCCGGCAACTGGTGGTGGCGATTGCCTCGCGGCCGACGGTGGTACGGCCGAGAACGGAGCCCGTTATCTGCAGGTTTCGACTGATACCAATGGCCAGGCCGGTTCGATTTGCGAATCCTCGTACAGCAGTATCATGAAGAAGATTGGCGACGTCACCTTCCGCCCGAAGGTCCAGTTCTTCCTGACTCGCCTTGCAGATCCGGCGACCGTTACGCTTAAATTGAACGGAACCTTGTGCAGTTCGGGTTACCGTTACGACGCGCCATCCAACTCGGTTATCTTCGATCCCGCGGGAACGTGCATGCCCGGCGCGGGCGACAGGTTCGTGATCGACTACGAGACCCTCTGCCTGACGACCTAGACGATTGGCATTTGTGATGTCGTCTTAGTTGGCCAATTCCAGGGTGTTGGCCTTTTGTACCAGTTTGCTTCGGTCCAGGGAAGACAGCCTGATTCTTCCCAAATTTCATCACAAGAATCGGGCGGAACAATCGGTTGGTTGGGCCGATAGTATCTTGTGAATCGGCGACCTCCAGTACCCCTTGCCTTGTCTGCGTTCCTGGCCTTGCTGGGCGGGATACTGTTGTCCGGGCTGTTCGGGCCGGTGCTGGCCATTGCCCAAATAGCATGCGTCGCTTTCATAACCAGGCTTGTTCTGTTTGCCTGCCGATTGCGTCCGCCAAGGGTCTTCGCGCCTCTGTGGGCCATGGTTGTACTGGGGGCCTTGCGGGGGGGCATCGATGTTGCCGCACCGGCGCCAGGTGCCGGGATGCCGCCGCCTTCCGAGGCCATCCGGGCCGAGGTTCTGATCACTCGAGTCGTCCAGCGGCATCGGATGGCGACGCAGGCCGACGCGCAGCTTCTGCAGATGTGGGACCCGTCGGGCATGGCACTGCCGCCTGACGATGGTGCGGTTCGCATCCGGTTTTCGGGGTTTCTGGACCTGCCGGAGGGGCGAGTGGTCGGTTTGCGCGCCTGGTGGCTGCCCCCGTCTCGTCCAACCGATGCCGTCTCGCCGGCATGGCCGCGAGGCCCGCCCAGGCCGAGCCTGGCCATTGTGGCCGAGTCCGATGTCGTTGTTTTGGCTGGGCCCGGCCTGCCTGACGAGCGGTCGATGGACAGGGTCAGGTCGCTTCTGGCCACGCGCCTGCGTCAGCACCTGGACGGTCCGGCTGCGGACTTTGCCCTGGCGGTGCTGCTGGGCGAGGGGAACGGGATTGATGCCGGTACGCGAGCCGATCTTGCAGCCCTTGGCACTGCCCACGTGCTTAGCGTGTCTGGTCTGCACGTGGCCGCCGCGGCCTTTCTCGTGGGCCTGGTGGTAGTGCGCCTGCTGGGGCCGATCCTGGTTCGCGTGCAGCCGTCAGTGAACCTTGTGGCCTGGCACATGGGCGCCGCGATCCTGGCAGCGTGGGGAGTGTCGCTGTTGGCGAACTCGCCGCCGCCGGCAGTGCGATCGGCCGGCATGTTCACAATGGCTGCCTTCGGAGCGCTTCTGGGACGGCCGCAGGCGGTCGAGACGGCAGTCGCCACGACAGGTCTTGCGTCCCTGATTGTCTGGCCCTGTGATGCCATGTCGATCTCGTTTCTTCTGTCGTACGGCGCGATCCTTGGCCTGGCATTCCTGGGGCCGCCCCTTGTAGCCATGATGCTGCCGGTGCGGTGGCGGGAAGTTCCTGCCGGGGATCTTGCGTGGCCTGTCAGGACTGCGAGGGTTATGTTGATCGCCCTCGCGTCGTCGATTGCGGCGACCCTGGCCACGACTCCGCTGACGCTGCTGGCGTTTCGTCAGACTGGCCCAGCCGGTCCGCTGGCCAACCTGTTCGCCATTCCCGCGACAACGTTGATCGTGATGCCGGCCGCCCTGGGACTGGTTGTCGTGGCTGGCGTCGCGCCGGGTCTGATGTCCCTGGCCGCGCCGCCGGTTGGGTGGATTCTTGATGCCTTCCTGTGGACCCAGCGTGTGGCCGCGCGGGCGCTGCCAAATCTGGTCGCGCCGCATCTTCTGGTGTTTGCCGCGGTACTGTCCCTGTCCTTCGCGGCCATTGCCTTCCTCGCCAGGCCGCGACCGGGCTCGACAATTTTGGCGGCCCTGGCCGGGCTGGCACTTGCACTGGCGCTTCCAGGAACGCCCCGACCGTCTGACGAGTCGCTGGTGATCACCTTTCTGGACGTTGGAAAAGGGGATGCCGTCCTGGTTCGCTGTCCGACTGGCCGCACTTTTCTGGTGGATGCAGGTGAGGGACGAATCGCCGAACGCCCGTCAGGTCTGGTCGCAAAACTGCGCGCCGCCGGAATCGACCGGCTGGACGGGCTGGTGCTGACTCACGCTGACGAGGACCATGTCGGAGGAGTCCCTTTTTTGCTGCGGGCCCTGTCCATCGGTGAGGTAATCCCGTCCTGCCCAGCCATGAACGTGGAACCTCTTGCCGGGATGCTGGCAGGGGCGCGCGAAATGGGCATTCCGGTAAGGTGTGCAATCGAGGGCGTGGACCCGATGCCCGGGTGCGTAGATCCATCGCCGGTACTTTCGCCGGCGCCATTTGTGCCAGCAAAAGGCAACGCGGCCTCGCTGGTTTTTCGTCTGGCCTGGAAAGGCCGTTCAATTCTGATGACCGGCGACCTGGAAATTGATGGCGAAGAGGCGCTGGTGGACTCCGGAATCGACCTGCACGCAGACGTTCTGAAGCTGGGTCATCACGGCAGCCCGGGGGCGTCCAGTCCCGCGTTCCTTGAAGCCGTGCGCCCGGAGGTTGTAGTGGTGTCGGGCTATCGAACCAGGCGCCAGCGCGAACTTTCGCCCCGGACTGCCGGCAGGGTCCATGCGGTTGGGGCGAACCTGTTGGCGACCACCGAGGTCGGCGATGTGACGGCGGTGGTGGAATCGGATGGGTCGATCACCGTAGGTGGAACCAGGACCCCGGGGCCTCGATTCAAGCCTGCGGTGCCTTCAAAGCCATGACCAGTGAACAGATTCAGGGCGTGGGGCTGCGGTAGGCCGCCGACCTGGGATGCGGATACTTCCAGCCGAAGTCCTCGCATCGGCCCTCGCGCACCATCAACAGTCCATAGTCGCGTCCGTCGGCCAGGCGGACGTAGGCCAGTCGTCGTCCGAAGGGATCGCGCGAGAACGGGCCTTCCAGCGTCACGCTCTTCCCCTCGACCAGATTCTGGGCCACCCGCTTTGCATCCACGCCTCGAGGTACCTGCGCGTCGCAACTTGGCCGGCCCTGCTTCCCGTCGCGCTCGCACTTTGCATTGTGGGAAGACTCGGGGCAGTCGATGCCCAGGATTCGAATCTTGTCTTCGCCCTCGGAGGTCTTGACGACAAACGTGTCGCCGTCGGTGACCCTTACGACGAATGCTGCAATGCGTTCCTGGACAGGCTCGGGCGCTACGTTCCTGGTTTCCGCCTTGTCCGCAGAACCTTTGTGGCCGGTTGCCGCCGTCGCAGCCGTCATCGATTGTTCGTTGCGCTCGGGGTGGCAATGCCTTGCACCGGCAACCAGGCCCAGCTTTTCGCAATTGTGCCGGCAAGCATGGCAGCCGTCCCTACCAAGAGTTCCGGGATGGGCGGATGCCGTGCCGCCTAAGAGGAGTGCCACCGGAACAAGGATTTCCCAGCGCATGCGTAACTCCAATAATTGATCAGCAGAAAGAATAGTCCCGAACTACGAGGTAAGACACAGCGTTTCGTAGTCGATCAAAATCTTGTCGCCAGGTCCAGGCATGCACGATCCCGCGGTATCGAAGATGACCGAATTGGATGGCGCGTCATAGCGGTAACCCGAACTGCACAATGTCCCGTTCACCTTGACGGTGACGGTCGATGGATCCGCAAGGCGCGTCAGGAAGAACTGGATCTTCGGACGGAATGTGACGTCGCCAATCTTTTGCATGATGTTGCTGTAAGAGGATTCGCAAATCGAACCGGCCTGGCCCTTGGTATCCGATGCGACCTGGAGATAGCGATCGCCGTTCCAGGCGGTGCCACCGTCCGAGGACACGCAATCGCCGGTCTCAGATGAACTGCCGCCGGAAGGCGTGTTAGGCACTCCGTATATGCCCACGATGGCGTTGAAGTGCATCATCTCGACGTTGTACCAGCCCTTGATGTTCTTCAGGAAGTCGATGTAGAAGGGCAGCCCGCCAGGCGACTGGTCCTCTTCGTCCGACAGTACAACCAGTTCCAGTTGTGCGTTCTCGCGAAGGAACCCGGCATTGAACCCGCCGCACTTGCCCTCGACGCAGGAATAGGCGCATTTGGCAGGGTCGGGACAGATGTTCGGGTCCGAGGTGCAGTCGGCAGGCGACGAGCACGAGATGCCCGTGTCGGTGGCCAGGGGGGCCGACAAGGCCGTCTGGGCCGCCTGCAGTCCGGATTCCTGGGCATCGGAACCGCCGTCGCAGCCGTAGTCGGTCAACTGGGCAAACGAGCCTCCGTTGGTCTTGGTCATGTAGCGCGGAGTAATCGATGTCTTACCGCGGTTCAGACGCCCCATCACCTTATCATCGACTACGTTCACGCTGATTGAACCCATGTGGTAGTCGTTCTTCCACACGTTCGCGTTCGCAATGAAATCACTGAAAGACTGGTTCAGGCGATCCTGCTCCTCGCACATCGAGCCCGAGTCGTCGATGATCCACAGGATGTCTACTTCCTGGCCTGTGACCTGCGTGAATTCGTCCGTCTGGTGAGTCTCGTAGGTCCCCGAACCAGACAATTTCACAAGCACGTTCGGCGACGAACTGTCGGTTGCGGCGATCTGCATCGAGCAGGTGTCCGGGCCCTCGTCCTGAGGCGCGTACACAGCCTCGATACACTTCGGCGCGCCGTTCGGAACTGCCATCGGCAGTTTCGGAATGTTCTTGACCTTGAACTCGGGCGAACAACCCTTCAGCGAGATGTCGTTCACCATCAGCGGCGCATTGCCCGAGTTGTAGATGCAGACCTTGTAGGTCTTGCTGAAGCAGCCGATGGTGGTCACGCCGAACTTCAGTTCTCCGGGAAGAACGCTGATCTTCGCAAGGCCCGATGCCCCCTGGACGTTTGACAGGTAGGTCGTGCCGTTGGCCTTGGGCAGCGTCGTGGTCACCGCCGACCCAGGAGCCTTCACCTGGACGCCCAGCAACCCGAAATACTGGTTCAGAAGGCCGAACAGCGGGCTGGCCGGCGGCGGGTTGAAGCGAACCGTCATCGTCGTTGTCGATCCGGCCGCCAGTTCAGTGTTGGTTGCAGGTACGCCCCTTAACTGGAAGATCTGCGATTGGCCACCGACCATCGGTGTGTTGCAGGTCGTGCCGCCCATGAATCCAGCGGAGCAGTCGGTTAACTTGGCGGCAATAAAGGTACAAGGACCGGTACCGACGTTGACCAGGCTCATGAATTTTTCGGCCGGCCATCCAATCGCGACGGTGCCGAAACTGATGCCAGGTGGCGACAAAGCCACGGTGCAGACAGGCGCGCCCGAACGCCGAACTATTATCGGCACATCCATGATTTCGTTGTCGGCATAGTTCGATGTGATCCGCAGCTTGGCCGTGACCTCGCCGGTGGCAGGACCGCGGTTGGTGAAGATTACCTTCACCGGGGTGGATGTGTTGCCGGCGATTGTGCAGGCGTCGCCCGAATCGGTGGTGCAGGCGATCGAACTGATCGCGAACTCGACCCCGTACTGGGTGTCGGACGCGTCAACGACTTCCAGTTTCGTGATGTGCAGGGTTCCCGATCCGGCGTTCTGCAGCGTCACCTGCCGCTCGACCGGGGTCATCAGGGCGCCGAATCCCATGTCGATCGAGTCGGGAATAACGATCAACTTGGGGGCGTCAACGGTTCCAAACACAGGAATCAGTGTTTGTTTCATCGGATCGTTACTGGCGATCATCAATGAACACAATGGGTTGCCATCATCAGGGGTGGCTTCACCAGGGGTCCACGCAATCTGGAACTGGACCGGTTCGCTGTCAGGTGCAATTCGCAGTTCTTCGGTCGGCTGGTTCTTGACAACGATATTGTAGACCGTGTTTGGCGGCCACAGCGTAAAACCACCGGCTCCGATAATCAGGTCGGCGTTCCCGTTGTTCTTGATCTCCAGCAACAATACTTTCTCTTCGTGCAGTTTGACCGCCCCGAAGTGCAGTTCGCCGGGCATTGCTTCGAGCAGCGGTCCCATCTCCTCGCCGATCACATCGAACGACCAGGATCGGCGCTGTCCTTCCGAATCGCCCTCGACTACCAGTTTCGATTCGTCGTTGCCTCCGTTCGTCGGCGCGTATTTCATGACAAGGAAGACCTTCTCGGTCGGGGCCAGTTCGAACGGGAACGTCTTGCCTTCTGGGTACGCTTCGATAGTGAAGTCGGTGCTGCCGTCAAGACGCAGGTTCATTGACGAGATCGTGATCGGCGCGGAACCGTAGTTCTGCACCATTACATCAAGCATGTAGTCCTTGCCCGATTCAACCTGCTCGAAATCAATCGGATTGGGATCCACCAGCAGATCGCCTACGCGACCGTTCGCCGTAATCGGGATTCGGGTGACGTTGCCGCGGCTGGCCACGTTGTGGTTGATCAAAAGGGCTCCGTCGCTGGCCGAGGCGCCTGTCGGCGTGTAAGTCACGGTCACCCATACCGATTCACCGACGGCCAGTGTCATCTTCTCGGGCAACTTGACAACGAACTCGTTGGTCAGGTCGTCAAGGACCATGCTGGAGATGTCGACCGTGCCTTCCGTGCCGATGTGCTTCAACTCAACCGACAGCGGCAGGCTGGACCCCAGCTCCACCGTTCCAAAGACCAGCGTGGACGGAGTCGCCAGCAGGTCCAAGTCGGCCGACCTCTGGCCGCTCTTGCACGAACAGCCTGTTCCAAGCGGTCCTATCATCATGGAAACAGCCAGTCCCAACATCATTAGCCGCATGGTCTTCATATTCATCACCTCGTGCTGCCCGAATCCGTTTCCGAAAAAACCGGAAGTCGGCATATTTTACAGAAACCAGCGAGGATGCAAGCTCAAATTTGGTCCGAAAGACGGGAAAGCGGATCTACCGTGGCTGTTGACAGGTCACGGCGACGTCAAAAATTGGTTCTTCTGCCGATCCAAATTCATCGACTTTCGTGAAATATCAGGTTTTCTCCAACCCAGGTGAACGCCAGGCCGCCAGTTCTGAACTTGATCATTCCAGTCGGATACCATTGGGGATTCAGGTTGAAAATTCATCTTGACACCCCGGTTTGGCCCGCAGAGAATCATGCCCTTCCCGCGAAGTTCTGTGCCCTGCGAAAAAAGCGGCTTGACACCAGACTCAATCGGCCTAGAATAGTCACCCTCGCGAACCGGCAGAGATTGCCAGTTCGTCGGTGGTGGAATCTCGGTTCGGGCCCGTACGGAGACCATGATGCCGACGGTCAACCAGTTGATTCGCAAAGGGCGGTCGCCCGCGAAGTACAAGTCCAAGTCTCCCGCATTGGCCTCGTGCCCAATGCGGCGCGGTGTCTGCACTCGTGTGTACACGACGACGCCCAAGAAGCCGAACTCGGCCATGCGGAAGGTTGCTAAAGTCCGCTTGACGAACGGTTTCGAGGTCATCGCGTACATTCCGGGCGAGGGCCACAACCTCAGCGAGCACTCGCAGGTTCTGGTTCGCGGCGGACGCGTGAAGGATCTTCCCGGCGTGCGCTACCACATTGTCCGCGGCACGATGGATGCCAAGGGCGTGGACGCACGGCGGCGCAGCCGTTCGAAGTACGGCGCGAAGCAGCCCAAGGGCGTGAAGTAAGGACGGAGGCATCCGATGCCCAGGCGCAGAGTAGTAGAAAAGCGGGAAATCCTCCCGGACGCAAGGTTCAACGACTGGCTGGTCGCGAAGTTCGTCAACTACTTGATGACCCGCGGCAAGAAGTCGATATCCGAGGGCATCTTCTACGATTCGATGGATCAGATCGCCAAGAAGACCCGCGAGGACCCGCTAAAGATTTTCAAGCGGGCTCTCGAGAACGTGAAGCCGCAGGTCGAGGTCAAGTCCCGGCGCGTCGGCGGCGCAACGTACCAGGTACCCGTAGAGATTCGTCCCGAGCGCAAGACCGCACTGGCTATCCGCTGGCTGATCAGCTACGCCCGTGGTCGCTCCGAGAAGGGTTTCTCGAACAAGTTGTCGGCGGAAATCATCGATGCTTTCAATGGCCGCGGAAACGCGATCAAGAAGCGCGACGACACGCACCGCATGGCCGAAGCCAACAAGGCTTTTGCTCATTACCGCTGGTAGGCTCAGGAAGGGTGGAACGCTAGAGTGGCACGTACCATGGACATCGCCAAGGTCAGGAATATCGGCATCATGGCCCACATTGATGCCGGTAAGACCACGACCACCGAGCGAATCCTGTACTACACAGGCGTTTCGCATCGGATTGGCGATGTCGATTCCGGCACCACCCAGATGGACTGGATGGAGCAGGAACAAGAGCGTGGCATCACAATCACGTCTGCCGCGACCACATGCGAATGGCGTGGCCACCAGGTCAACATCATCGACACCCCTGGACACGTCGACTTCACAGTGGAAGTCGAGCGCTCGCTGCGCGTCCTGGACGGTGGAGTAGTAGTGTTCTGCGCAGTCGGCGGGGTTCAGCCGCAGTCCGAGACGGTCTGGCGTCAGGCCAATCGGTACAAGGTTCCCCGCCTTGCGTTTGTCAACAAGATGGACCGGACCGGGGCAGATTTTTGGCGATGCGTCGGACAGATGCGTGGGCGCCTTAAGGCGCACGCCATCCCGGTGCAGATCCCCCTCGGTCGCGAGTCGTCGTTCCGGGGATGCATCGATCTGATCGAGATGCGCTCCCTGGTCTGGGACAAGGATACCCTTGGCTCGGATTACACGGTGCGGGAGATTCCGGCGGACTATATCGAAGCCGCCCGGAAGGCCCGCTCCGAACTCATCGACGCGGTCGCCGAATACGACGACGCCTCGATGGAAGACTACCTCGCTGGAATCGAACCCACCGTCGAAGTCCTGAAGATGCTGGTCCGAAAGGCAACGCTGGCGAACGGGATCATCCCGGTGGCTTGCGGATCGTCATTCAAGAACAAGGGCGTCCAGGCACTTCTGGACGCGGTCGTTGATTACCTGCCGTCGCCTGCGGACCTTCCGCCGGTCGTCGGTGTCGAACCGTACAAGTCGAATGGTCACGCAGTCGAGGTCGAGCGCCCGGCCAGCGATGACGCGCCGTTCTGCGGCCTGGCATTCAAGCTGATGAACGACCCGTTCGTCGGTCAGTTGACCTTCGTTCGCGTCTATTCGGGCGTTTTGAAGGCTGGCGAGCAGGTTCTGAATCCGGCGCAGGACAAGAAGGAACGGGCGACCCGCCTGGTTCGCATCCACGCGAACAAGCGTGAGGAAGTCAAGGAGCTGCGCGCCGGTGACATCGGCGGTGTGGTTGGCCTCAAGGTCTCTGTGACCGGCGATACCCTGTGTTCGCAGGAACACCCGATTCGTCTGGAGTCCGTTCGGTTCCCGGATCCGGTGGTCGATGTGGCTCTCGAGGCCGACTCGAAGGGCGACAGCGAAAAGCTGTTTGCATCCCTGCGTCGCCTGGCTTTGGAAGATCCGACGTTCAAGTTCCGGGTGCACGAGGAGACAGGCCAGACCATTGTGTCCGGCATGGGCGAATTGCACCTAGAGATCATCGTCGATCGGCTGCTGCGCGAGTTCAAGGTTGCCGGTCGCGTTGGTCGTCCGCAGGTTTCATACCGCGAGACGGTCACACGCACCGTCGAGGCCGAGAGCAAGTACATAAAGCAGTCGGGTGGGCACGGACAGTACGGGCACGTGGTGTTGCGCATCGAGCCGATGGCGCGAAACTCGGGCCTGATATTCGAGGACGTGACCGTTGGCGGCGTTGTCCCACGTGAATACATTCCGTCGATCGAGCGCGGTATCCGCGAGGCCGCCCAGTTGGGCATCCTGGCTGGATTCCCGGTCGTGGACGTGAAGTTGTCGTTGTTGCACGGGTCCTACCACGAGGTTGACTCGTCGGACCTGGCGTTCCGCGTGGCGGCTTCCATGGGTCTGAAGGACCTGGTAGCGCGCGCCAATCCGGTCATTCTCGAACCGGTCATGTTGATCGAGGTGATCGTTCCGTCCGAGTATCTTGGCGATGTCCTTGGGAACCTGGCGACGCGGCGTGCACGTGTGGCAAAGGTCGACGCCCAGGACAACCTCCACGTAGTGGGCGCCGAGGTGCCGTTGGGCGAGATGTTCGGTTATGTGACGGACCTCCGGTCCATGAGCCAGGGCCGGGGCACTCAGACGATGGAGTTCCTGCATTACGCGCCGGCCCCTGCGGCCGTCCAGACGCGCGTGATCAACGCGGGGAGGAGCATCTGACCATGGGGACCCAAAGGATTCGAATCCGGCTGAAGGCATACGATCACAAGATCCTTGACCAGTCCGTCAGCGAGATCATCGCAACGGTCCGGAAGACGGACGCGAAAGTCGCGGGCCCGATTCCGCTGCCGACGAAGATCAGTCGCTACACGGTCTTGCGCTCGCCGCACTGCGATAAGAAGAGTCGCGAGCAGTTCGAGATCCGTACACACAAGCGCCTGATTGACATCCTGGACCCGACCCTGCAGACGCTGGATGCGCTGACGAAGCTGGACCTGAGCCCGGGCGTCGATGTCGAGATCAAGGCCTGAGCGAGGACGAGGGAATCATGCCGAACGTGGAAGTCTACGATGTCTCGCGCCGCAAGGTTGGCGAGATTGCGCTGTCGGACGAGGTCTTCGCAGCCGAGTCCCGCCCGCACCTCTATCACGAAGTGGTCAGGGCCCAGCTTCTGTCGAAGCGGCAGGGCACCGTAAAGACCAAGAAGCGCGACGAGGTTTCGGGTTCGACGCGCAAGGTCATCAAGCAGAAGGGATCGGGCCGGTCGCGTCATGGCGACAATCGCGCTCCCATCTATCGTCGCGGCGGCGTGGTCTTCGGACCGATGCCTCGTGACTGGGACGTGAAGGTACCGAAGAAGGTAAAGAGGGCGGCGTTGCTGTCGGCGTTGTCCGATCGGCTTCGCGAGGGTCACCTGCTGGTCCTCGACGGCTGGACGTCCGAGGAGATCAAGACGAAGAAGGTTGTCGAGTTTCTCGGCCGCTTCGAATTGACCTCGGTTCTGATGATCGACGAGACCAACCGGTCGCTTTCCCTGTCCTGCCGGAACCTCGCGGCGATCAAGTACCTGAGCTGGAAGGGGCTTAACCTCTTCGATGTGCTCAAGTACGACCACGTGATCCTGACGCGGGGTGCCGTCGAGGCGATCGAAGGAGCGATGAAGCCATGAAGAGTGCGTACGACGTTGTTCGTCGGCCTCTCATTACCGAGAAGGCCAACATCGACAAGGAACGGCGCAACACGTTCCACTTTGAGGTCCCGGTGATCGTTGATCGCCAGGAAATCAAGGAAGCGATCGAGAAGGTATTCAAGGTTCACGTCGAGGACGTGCGGACCATGATCGTCCGGGGCAAGGAGAAGCGCATGGGCCGATTCGTCGGCAAGCGTGCGTCGTGGAAGAAAGCGATTGTGACGCTCAAGGCGGGCGACACGATCGATATCTTCGAGGCCCAGTAGACGTAAGCGGCACCGGGAAGGAGCGGGAACGATGGGCATCATCAAGTACAAGCCGACTTCAGCCGGCCGGCGCTCGGCGGAAGGGTACGATTTTTCCGAGATCACGCGTGAAGGTCCCGAAAAGGGCCTGATCGCGAAGAACACGAGGAAGGTCGGCCACAACTGCTACGGGCGAATTACCTCCCGGCACAAGGGTGGCGGTCACAAGCGTTTGTTCCGCACGATTGATTTCAAGCGGGACAAGGTTGGTGTGCCCGCGGTTGTGGCCGAGATCGAGTACGACCCGAACCGCAGTGCGAGAATCGCCCTGCTGAATTACGTGGACGGCGAGAAGCGCTACATCATCGCGCCTCGCGAGATCAAGGTCGGCGACCAGTTGATGGCCGCTTCCCACGCCGAGATCCGCCCGGGGAACCAACTGCCGCTGCGGGCGATTCCGCAGGGCACGATGATTCACTGTGTGGAATTGAAGCCTGGCCACGGTGCCCAGCTTGTCCGTTCGGCGGGCGGCTCGGCGCAGTTGATGGCTCGGGAGTCCGGTTATGCGCTGCTGCGGCTGCCCTCGGGCGAGCTGCGCAAGGTTCGGGAGGAATGCCGTGCCACCATTGGCGACGTCAGCAATCCGGACCACGAGAACGTTTCGATTGGCAAGGCGGGCCGCAACCGCTGGAAGGGCATCCGCCCGCAGAGCCGCGGCGTCGTCATGAACCCCGTCGACCACCCGATGGGCGGTGGTGAAGGCAAGACTTCTGGCGGCCGTCATCCAACGACGCCATGGGGCAGGCCGACAAAGGGCTACAAGACGCGCCACAACAAGAGCACAGACCGCCTGATCGTCAAGCGGCGCTCGAAGTAGGACGGAGGGATTCATGCCGCGGAGCGTGAAAAAGGGCCCGTTCCTGGACAAGCACCTCGTCGAGAAGATCGAGGGGTCGCTGAGGTCCGGACAGAAGAAGACCATAAAGACGTGGTCTCGTCGGTCCGTGATTCTGCCCGAGATGGTCGGCTTTAATTTCGCCGTCCACAACGGCAAGAAGTTTATCCCCGTCTTTGTGACGGAGAACATGGTCGGCCATAAGCTGGGCGAGTTCGCCCCGACCCGTACCTTCCACGGCCATTCGGGCGGTGACAAGAAGGGCAAGGTCGAAGGCAAGAAGGGCGGCAAGTAGAGGTGGGAGCGATGGAAGAGCACGTGGTAAGGGCCAAAGCCCTTTACATCCGGATGGCTCCCCGCAAGGTTCGCGTGGTTGCCAATGCGATTCGCGGCAAGCGCGTGGACGTGGCGAATGCCGTGTTGTCCTTCATCCCGCGCCGCGCAGTCAGGCCGGTGACGAAGGTGCTGAACACCGCCATCGACGCGGCGAAGCAGGCTGGAAACTTCGATCTGGACAACCTGTTCGTGAAGGAGATCTTCGTGGATCAGGGGCCTGCCCTGAAGCGCGGCCTGGCCAGGGCGCGCGGCATGGTGACCAAGATTCACAAGTTCACCAGTCATGTGACGGTTGTGCTCGGCGAGTTGGAGTAGGAGGACTTCGTGGGCCAGAAGACGCATCCGGTGGGATTTCGGATCCCCTACGTGAAGACGTGGAACAGCCGTTGGTACGCCGACCGGAACTACGGTCAGTGGGCCCGCGAGGATATGCAGATCCGCGAGCGCGTTCGCCAGAAGATGGGCGCTGCCGGGATCTCGTCGGTCCAGATCGAGCGGACCGCCAACAAGGTGAAGGTTTACATCTTCACGGCGCGGCCCGGCATTGCAATCGGTCGCAAGGGCGAGAACATCGAGGATCTGAAGCGCGATCTGACGAAGTTGACGTCCCTCGAAGTCGTGCCCTACATCCAGGAAGTTCGCAAGGCTGAACTGGATGCGCAGCTGGTCGCCGAGTCTGTGGCGCAGCAGCTGGAACGTCGTGTGTCGTTCCGCCGCGCTACCAAGCGCGCGGTTACGCAGGCCATGAAACTTGGTGCCAAGGGCATCAAGATTCGATGCTCCGGACGGCTGGGCGGCGCGGAAATGTCGCGTGTCCTGCAGTACCGTGAGGGCCGGGTGCCTTTGCATACGATCCGCGCGGACCTGGACTACGGGTTCGCCCAGGCGCAGACGACCTATGGTGTCATCGGCGTCAAGACATGGATCTACAAGGGCGATATTTTGAAGAAGTGAGAACCGACGGCTGGCGGCCATTGGCCGGCGGCTGACGCTTCCTGGAAAGGGAGGACGTGCGATGCTGTCCCCGAAGAGAACGAAGTTCCGCAAGCAGCAGAAGGGCCGGATGCGCGGAACCGCGTACCGGGGGTCCGAAGTTTCCTTCGGCGAATTCGGACTGCAGGCGGTCGAGTGCGGCTGGCTGACGGCGCGGCAGATCGAAGCCGGTCGTATCGCCCTGACGCGCTATGTGAAGCGTGGTGGCCAGGTGTGGATCCGGATCTTCCCGGACAAGCCCATCTCGAAGAAGCCCCTCGAGACCCGCATGGGTCGCGGCAAGGGAGCTCCCGAGCAGTGGGTGGCCGTAATTCGGCCCGGCAAGGTTCTGTATGAACTTGAAGGCGTGGACGAGGCGATAGCCCGCGAGGCTTTCCGCCTGGCCTCCCACAAGCTTCCGATCCATACGAAGGTGCTGATGCGGGGGGAGATCCGATGAAGGCGCTGAAGACCGAGGAGCTGCGAGCACTCACCCCTGGGGAGCTGGTGCAGCGCGAGAACGAGGCCAGGGAGTCGCTGTTCAAGATCCGCATGAGGCTGGCCACTGGCCAGATGTCCAAGATGGCGGACATCAACGCGACGAAGCGGAACCTGGCGCGGATCCTGACCGAGCAGAACCGGCGGCTGAAGGCCGTGTAATGGGCTCGCCCGGGCACGCTGCCGGAAGGGATGGGTTCCCGGAGGAACTCACGCCGGTTGTGGAGTCGGTCTGGGTGTAAGCGAGGTGGAGCGATGGAGCAGCAGTTGAACACGACGGTCCGGCGGAAGCGACACTTGTCGGGAACGGTCACTTCGGTCTCGGGAGCGAAGTCGGTGATCGTCGCGGTGGCCAGGCGCTTCGAGCATCCGGTCTTTCACAAGTACATTACCGAAGTGAAGAAATACATGGCTCACGACGAGCACGCGAAGGCCGCTGTTGGCGACCACGTGATTATTGAGGAGAGCCGTCCGTTGTCCGCCAAGAAGCGGTGGCGCATTGTTACTGGAGCTAAGGCCGGGGCGTGATGTCGGGGTCCGTTGATTGCGGACACCCGTTTCGGGCGAGGTAACTTATGTTGCAACAGGAAAGCTACCTGATCTCGGCAGACAACTCGGGCGCGAAGTTGTTGCAGGTTATCCGATGTCTTGGTGGATCCGGGCGGAAGTCGTCCAGCCTCGGCGATATCGTGGTGTGTTCGGTCAGGGAAGCGCTGCCGCGTTCCAAGGTCAAGAAGGGCGACGTAGTCAAGGTCGTGATCGTCCGGACCGCGAAGGAAGTGGGTCGCGCTGACGGGACCTACATCCGGTTCGATCAAAACGCCGGGGTTCTGGTCAACCCGGCGATGGAGCCGATCGGGACGCGTATTTTTGGGCCGGTGGCGCGCGAACTTCGTGCGAAGCGGTTCATGAAGATCGTGTCGCTGGCCCCGGAGGTGCTCTGATGCTGAAGATCCGGAAGAACGACGAAGTCGTGGTTATGCGTGGCAAGGATGCCGGCTCGAAGGGCCGCATTCTTGAAGTGGACGTCAAGACCAAGCGGGCCATCGTTGAGGGCCTGAATCTGGTGAAGAAGCATCAGAAGCGTTCGGCCAAGAACCTTAAGGCCGGCATCACCGAGAAGGCGGCCTTGATTCCGATGTGTGCTCTGGCCCTCGCCAGCAAGAAGGATGGCAAGCCGGTGCGTGTACATATCGAGGTGCGCGAGTCTGACGGAAAGACGCGGAAGGTTCGCGTGGCTGCCAGGACAGGCGAGGTCTTCGACTAGGGGGCCGTGAGGGCCTCCCGGCGCGAGCGGGGAAGGAACGATGACCAGAATGCGCAAGAAGTACGAGGAAGAAGTGGTGCCGGTCCTGATGACGCAGTTCGGCTATTCGAACCGTTTTCAGGTGCCGCGCCTTCTGAAGGTGACCCTGAACATGGGTCTGGGCGAAGCGACGCATCAGCCGAAGATGATCGAGACCTCGGTTGCCGAGATGATGCTGATCGCCGGCCAGAAGCCGGTAGTGACGAAGTGCCGCAAGTCGATTGCGGCCTTCAAGGTCCGTCAGGGGAACGCCGTTGGATGCAGCGTCACGCTGCGCGGTGTGCGGATGTTCGAGTTTTTGGATCGGCTGCTGAACATCGCCCTTCCGCGCGTGCGCGACTTCCGTGGAGTCTCCACAAAGGCCTTTGATGGCCACGGGGATTACACGCTGGGCCTGCGCGAGCAGATCATCTTCCCCGAGATCGACTACGACAAGGTCGAGAAGTACAAGGGGATGAACATCACCATCGGGACGAGCGCCGGTACCGACGAGGAGGCGTTCGCCCTGCTGAAGGGGATGGGGATGCCCTTCCGGAAGCAGGCGTGAGGAGGTTGAGGCGTGGCTAAGACGTCGTTGATGATCAAGGCGGCCCGGAAGCCCAAGTTCAAGGTGCGCGCCTATAGGCGATGCCCCTTGTGCGGGCGCGCACATGCATATTATCGGAAGTTCAACATGTGCCGCATCTGCTTCCGTAACGCGGCGCTGCGCGGGGATCTTCCCGGCGTGATCAAGGCCAGCTGGTAGGAGAGCGTGTCATGACGACCGATCCCATTGGGGACATGCTGACCCGGATCCGGAACGCCATTCAGGCCGGATTCTCGTCGCTGGAGATGCCCAGTTCCAACGTGAAGCGTCGGATTGCCGAGATTCTCAAGGAACAGGGCTTCATCGAGGATTACTCGGTGATGGATGACCGACTGCAGGGGATCCTCAAGATCTACCTGAAGTATGTCGCGCCGAAACGCGCGGCTATTGCGGGCATTCGTCGCGAGAGCAAGCCGGGCCGCCGGGTGTACGTCGGCAAGCGGGACATTCCACGCGTCAAGCGAGGCTTGGGCCTGGCGATCCTTTCGACCCCTCAGGGGTTGATGGCGGACGCCGATGCTCGGAAGCTGGGTATTGGCGGTGAAGTTCTGCTGACGATCTGGTGAGGCCCGGTCGAACGGGCGCGGTGCGGCGGGGTACGGCGATGGCGCCTGCCGTTGGCATCGACGAATGCGGAGGGTACCGTGTCGCGAATCGGTAAGAAGCCCATTCCGGTGCCGACCGGCGTGGAGATCAAGACGGCAGGACCAACCGTCACGGTCAAGGGGCCGCTGGGTGTTTTGTCCAGGGACCTTCTGGGTGTGACGCTGGCGGTCGAGAAGACGCAGATTGTCGTGAACCCGGATCCGCAGCATATCAAGGCCGCATCCCTGCACGGCCTGATGCGCACCCTGGTCGCGAACATGGTCGACGGCGTCAGCAAGGGATTCGCGAAGACGCTGGTGATCACGGGAACTGGCTATAAGGTCGAGGCTGACCCCAAGGGTTTGACCTTGTACCTGGGCTATTCCAAGCCCGTGAGCTTCCCTTTGCCGGCCGATGTGACTGCTACGGTCGAGGCCAAGGGGACAATGATTACCTTGAAGAGCATCAACAAGGAATCCCTGGGAGACACCGCCGCCAAGATCCGCGCGGTGCGCGAGATCGAGCCCTATAAGGGCAAGGGCGTCGCCTACCAGGGCGAGAAGATCAAGCGGAAGGCCGGCAAGGCCGGTGCGAAGTAGCGGCGGAGGGCAACGTGGAAGTTCGGAACGCTGAGCGCCGGCTCGCAGCCCGGCTGAATCGGAAGGCGCGGATCCGGAAGAAGGTCGAGGGGAGCGCGACGCGTCCCCGGCTGGTCGTCTTTCGCAGTACCCGCCATATCTCGTGCCAGGTAGTCGATGACGACGCTGGCCGTACGCTGTGTTCTGCCACGTCCGAGGGCAAGGAATTCGCGACTGCGAATCCCGACGTCGGCAAGATGGACGTTGCGAAGAAGGTCGGGACACTGATCGCCGAGCGTTGCAAGGCTGTCGGGGTCGAGACCGTCGTGTTCGACCGGAACGGGTTTCTGTACCACGGCCGGATTGCGGCAATGGCGGATGCGGCCCGCGAGGCTGGCCTTAAGTTCTGACCCATGGAGGTGGCGTTTTGAGCCATGAAGAGCACGGTCAGGAGAAGCTTGAATTCTCCGAGCACATCGTCCACCTGAGCAGAGTGGCCAAGGTGGTCAAGGGCGGCCGGCGATTTTCGTTCGCGGCGCTCGTGGTCATCGGCAACGGCGAGGGGCTGGTAGGCTATGGACTGGGTAAGGCCCAGGAAGTGCCGGAGGCCATTCGCAAGGGCAGCGAACACGCGAAGAAGAACATGATTCGCGTACCGCTTGCTGGTAATACGCTTCCGCACGAGGTCGTCGGCCACTACGGCGCCGGTCTTGTCATCATTCGTCCCGCGTCGGCTGGTACCGGCTTGATCGCAGGGGGCGCAACGCGCGCTGTCCTTGAGGCGGCGGGTGTGCGGGACGTGCTGGCAAAGAATGTCGGCAGCCGCAACGCGCACAACGTCGTTCGGGCCACTATCGCCGGCCTGCGCCTGCTGATGGCGCCGGAGGAGGCTCGCGAGAAGCGTGGTCTCCGTCAGGAGGTAGTTGGATGAAGGAGCTGTCCAAGCTGTCGCCGATCCCAGGATCGACGAAGACGCGCAAGCGCGTCGGACGCGGTTATGGATCCGGCCTTGGCAAGACGTCTGGTCGCGGGCACAAGGGAACCGGAGCTCGTACGGGCAAGGGTCATCCGGCGTACTTCGAGGGTGGCCAGATGCCCTTGCAGCGCCGGCTGCCGAAGCGTGGATTTCGGGCGATGTCGCATGTCGAATTCGCCGTTGTCAACGTCGGTTCGCTTGATATTTTTGCGGACGGAACCCGCGTGGACCCGGGCATTCTCCAGGCCGCCGGCCTTGTTCGCAAGGTTGGGGACGGCGTGAAAATCCTGGGAACGGGCGATCTGGCTAAGAAGCTGGACGTCGTCGCCCACGCGTTCAGCGATGCTGCGCGCCAGAAGATTATTGCTGCTGGCGGTACGGCGCGCCTGGTTGTCGAGATCGAGGAAGCCGGGGCGTGATCGCCCCTGTGTCGGAGGGTTGAACGTGGCCCACAGCCTGGAAGGACTCGGAAAGGTCCCCGAGCTGCGAAAGCGGCTGCTGTATACGCTGGGCATGCTTGCGGTCTACCGGATAGGCATTTTTGTGACCGTTCCGGGTGTCGATCGCGAGATCATGGCCAACTACGTCAAGTACGGACAGACGGGCCTTTTGGGGCTCTTTGATATGTTCTCGGGCGGCGCCATCTCGCAGATGTCGATCTTCGCCCTTGGCGTAATGCCGTACATCAGCGCGTCGATCATCTTCCAGCTTCTGGCCGTGGTCATCCCGGCCCTGGAGCGTCTCCAGAAGGAGGGCGATGCCGGTCGCCGGAAGATCAACCAGTACACACGCTACGCCGCGGTCGGGCTTGCCGCGGTGCAGGGCATTGGTATCGCCGTCTGGCTGCAGTCGCTGAATTCGCAGGCGGGAACCGAGAACGTCGTCCGGATGTCATCGTTCATGTTCAAGTTCCTGACCGTCCTGTCGCTGACAACTGGAACCATGTTCCTGATGTGGCTGGGCGAGTCGATTACCGAGCGTGGCATCGGCAACGGCGTATCGTTGATCATCTTTGCGGGCATCGTGGCGCGTCTGCCCGAGGCCGTGGTTCAGACTTTTCAGTTGTCGACCTTGGCCGGTGGACGTCTGGAACCCCTGACGCTGGGAATGATATTCGTCTTGATCCTTGCGACGATGGGCGCGATCGTGTTCTTCGAGCGTGGGCAGCGACGGATTCCGGTGCAGTATGCCAAGAAGGTGGTTGGTCGGAAGCTTTACGGCGGTCAGACCACGCACCTTCCGCTGAAGGTCAACACCGCCGGCGTTATTCCGCCGATCTTTGCATCGTCGATTCTGATGTTCCCGGCTACCTTGTCGAACCTGTTCCCAGGTGCGGCCTGGGTCGTGTGGATGCAGAACGCGCTGACTCCGGGTGGTCTATTCTACGACTTCCTGTACGTCGGTATGATCGTGTTCTTTGCCTTCTTCTACACCGCGGTTACGTTCAACCCGGTAGATGTGGCTGATAATCTGAAGAAGAACGGCGGCTTTGTGCCTGGTATTCGTGCGGGCAAGGCGACCGCGGATTACATCGATCGTGTGCTGTCTCGGATCACCGTGGGCGGTGCCATCTACATCAGCGTGATCTGCGTGCTGCCGACCATCATGCAGCAGCACTTCTCGGTGCCGTTCTACTTCGGTGGCACCTCGCTGCTGATTGTCGTCGGTGTCGCGATGGATACTGCCGGGCAGATCGAGTCGCACCTGATCAGCCGGTCATACGAGGGATTTGCCGGGGCTCACGGGCCTCGGGTGCGTGGTCGTAGGGACAACTACTGACGGACGCATGCACGTCTTGTAGAACGAGGGGTCCTGGATGCCGAAGGAAGAGGCCATCGAGGTTGAGGGCGTCGTAGTCGAGGCGCTCCCGAACGCGATGTTCCGTGTCGAGCTTGCGAACAGTCATCGCGTGCTTGCGCACGTCTGCGGCAAGATGAGGATGCATTTCATCCGGATTCTGCCGGGTGACAAGGTACGAGTGGAACTGTCGCCCTATGACGTTACCCGTGGGCGTATCGTCTTCCGGGTGCGGTGAGGCCTCGGCCGGAGACGGAGTCGTCCCGGGCGTTGATGAGGAGGCGGCCATGAAGGTCAAGGCTTCGGTGAAGAAGATCTGTGAGAAATGCAAGATCATCAAGCGCCGCGGTGTGGTGCGTGTGATTTGCGAGAACCCGCGGCACAAGCAGCGTCAGGGCTGAGTGCAGGGAGATTGGAGGCGTCATGGCTCGAATCGCTGGTGTTGACCTCCCGAGGAAGAAGCCGGTTGGGATCGCCCTCCGGTACATCTACGGCATCGGACCGACCAACGCGTTGCGCGTCCTGGCCCAGGCGGGCGTGGACCCCCGAACGCGGACGGACGATCTTACGGAAGGCGAGATTGCTCGTATCCGTGAGGTGATCGACGCCGGGTACAAGGTAGAGGGTGACCTCCGCCGCGAGGTGTCGGCAAACATCAAGGTCCTGATGGACATGGGATGCTACCGCGGCCTGAGGCATCGCAAGGGCCTGCCCGTACGCGGCCAGCGGACGCATACCAACGCCCGTACCCGCAAGGGCAAGCGCGGCGCGACCATCCGGAAGAAGAAGTAGGAGGAGCCGCACCATGGCCAAGGTGAAGACAGGCAAGAAGAAGGTTCGCAAGGACGTCCCGCAGGGAGTCGTCCACATCGCAGCGACCTTCAACAACACGATTGTGACCATCACCGATCCGAATGGTGCGGTGGTGGCTTGGTCCTCTGCCGGTCGGCGGGGGTTCAAGGGTTCGCGCAAATCGACCCCGTTCGCGGCGCAGATGGCGGCCGAGGACGCGGCCAAGCGCGCCCAGGAAGTTGGAATGAAGTCGGTGCAGGTCCTGGTCCGGGGGCCGGGCGGCGGTCGCGAATCAGCGATCCGTGCCTTGTCGGCAGCCGGGCTGCGCGTGACGTACATCCGCGACGTGACGCCGGTCCCGCACAACGGGTGCCGCCCCCCGAAGCGTCGGCGCGTCTGATCAGGAGGTTGTCGTGGGCAGGTACACGGACGGTCAGTGCAGAATTTGCCGCCGGGAAGGCATGAAGCTCTTCCTGAAGGGCGAGCGGTGCCATACCGAAAAATGCGCTTTTGCGCGGCGCGGTTACGCTCCCGGTCAGCATGGCCAGGCGCGCAAGAAGCCGACACCCTACAGCGTCCAGCTTCGCGAGAAGCAGAAGGTACGCCGGATGTACGGCATGCTCGAGCGGCAGTTTCACCTGTTTTTTGAGCGTGCAGAGCGCATGAAGGGTGTCACGGGTGACAACCTGCTGCGCCTGCTTGAGACTCGTCTTGACACGGTTTGCTATAGGGCCGGGTTTGCGGTCAACCGCACCGACGCGAGGCAGCTGGTCATGCACGGGCATGTGAACGTGAACGGCAAGCGCGTCAGCATTCCGTCGTACGTGGTCAAGGCGGGCGACGTGATTGAGGTCCGGGCGAAGTCTACCGGTATCAAGCGGGTCACCACCGCGGCAGCCGTTGCAGAACGGTCACGCACGGTCCGGTGGCTTGAAGTCGATCGGGCCAAGATGAAGGCCACCGTTACTTCCCTGCCGGAGCATGAGGATCTCTCGGATCTTCTGCCGGCGTCGGAAGTTGAGGGTCGGGCCATCAGGCAGGAACTGATCGTCGAGCTGTACTCCAAGTAGGGTTCCCGAAGGGAGTCCGAACCGGCTTCAGCCAGGAGGCGCCACGATGCAGAGGAATTGGCGGGAACTGATTCGTCCGAGGTCGATTATTGTCGATTCGGATTCGCTTACCGAGCGTTACGGCAAGTTCGTCGCCGAGCCCCTGGAACGGGGATTTGGCACGACTCTTGGCAACAGCCTGCGCCGTATTTTGCTGTCGACCGTCCGTGGGGCGGCCGTGACTGCGATTCGTGTAGAGAACGTTCTGCATGAGTTTTCCACGATTTCGGATATCGTCGAGGACGTCTCCGAGATCGTGCTGAACCTGAAGGGTATTGAACTGCGCCTCGAAGTCGATGGCCCCAAGAACGTGCATGTCCGGCTTGAAGGCGAGCGCGTTGTCACGGCGGCGGACCTGTTCCAGGGACCCGAAGTTACAGTGCTGAATCCCGGGTGCGTGATTTGCACAATGGGCGTTGGCGCAGTGCTGGATATCGAGCTGACAGTCAAGGAAGGTTTTGGCTACCAGCCGGCCGACCGCAACAAGGATCCAAACGCGCCTCTCGGGACGATCCCGATGGATGCGGTGTTCACGCCGATCCGAAAGGTGAACTACAGGGTTACGAACGCGCGTGTCGGGCAGATGACGGACTACGATCGCCTGACGCTTGAAGTCTGGACGAACAGTGCCGTTTCCCCTCAGGAAGCGGTGGCCATCGCGGCCAAGATCATGAAGGAGCAGGTACAGGTCTTCATCAGCTTCGACGAGGGGAGCGAGGAAGACGACCCCCGGGCCCTGGCGTTGCCGTCGCTTGATGACGGGGACGCCCCGGTTGCCACCGCTGACGGCGCGACGTCGGATGTGTTGTATCGCATGGTCGAGGAGCTTGACCTGTCGGTCCGTGCCCAGAACTGTCTGCAGAACGCAGGCATTCGCCACGTGGGCGAACTGGTACAAAAGACCGAGCAGGAGATGCTGAAGACGCGGAACTTCGGCCGCAAGTCGCTGAAGGAGATCAAGGACGTGCTGCAGGACCTGGGGTTGTCCCTGGGTATGCGGCTCGAGGGATTCGACCCGGCGAACCGGGTCTGATGCGGTGCTGCTCGCGCGTCGTGCGCTGTTGCGCAGCGACTGGCGGGCGTCCGGAGGAATTCGACGATGCGGCATAATAGAAAGCAGGTCAAACTGGGGCGGACCGCCTCGCACCGCCGTGCCCTTTTCCGGAACCTACTGTCGTCGCTGTTCGAGCACGGCAGCATCATCACTACCGAGGCGAAGGCCAAGGAAGTGAAGCGCCGTGCGGACATCCTCATCGGATGGGCGCGCAAGGGCGACCTGCACCACCGCCGTTTGGCGGCGCGCGATCTGTTCGGTGCGTTGCCGTTGCAGGCGCTGTTCGACAAGTGGGGCAAGATGTTCCCGGATCGCGTGTCCGGCTTTACCCGGACGGTCAAGATCCGTCAGCGCCAGGGCGATGCAGCCCTGATGTGCCTTATCGAAATCATCGGGTCCAACGTGGGCGCGGCTGACAGCGGCTCGAAGGGCGCGGCGGCTGGCGCAGATTGAGCTTGACTGGCCGGGAGGAGTTTCTATAATCCTTCCCGGTTTCGGGCGCAGGCGGTGGGATTTGGCCGCCGGGCGCGTTGTTCTTTGCATTTCGGGGATCGTCTAACGGTAGGACTGCAGCCTCTGGAGCTGCCTGTCGGGGTTCGAATCCCTGTCCCCGAACTTTTCGACTCGTTCCGGCACGCCCCCCAGAGGCGAGCCACCCGCGGGGGTGAGATCCCGATGGGTAAAGAACGGGGGCCCTTTAGTCTATCGGTTAGGACACAAGACTCTCAATCTTGGGAGACGGGTTCGATTCCCGTAAGGGCCACCAGCCATGAAATTCAAGTCAATGCGGGACGGCGACGCCGGGGTGCGTCGGTGCGTTCTGGCGATCGGCAGTCAATCCGCCCTGGGACAAATCTGCTTGGTTCCACTCATATTTTGAAACCATAGCCCAGTGGCCCCGGTCGGTGAACCCCGCGTTCGGTGACGATCGCCTTGATCAGGGACCATGGCGTGACATCGAACGATGGATTGATCACGCGAACGCCCTCGGCAGCGATGCGGTGGCCCTGCAGGAAAAGAACCTCCTCGGGGGGACGTTGCTCGATTGGAATCTGTTGGCCGTTGGGCATCGACGGATCCAGCGTGCTTGACGGCGCAGCAACGTAGAACGGAATCTGGTGACGTGCGGCCAGAACCGCGTGGGTGTATGTGCCGATCTTGTTGGCCGTATCGCCGTTAGCCGTGATGCGGTCGGCACCCACGACCGCGCAGGTGACCAGGCCCTGGGCCATCAGGGCACCAGCGGCATTATCGGTAATCAAGGTCACATCAAATCCGTCCCGAACCAGTTCCCAGGCGGTCAGACGGGCACCCTGGAGATACGGTCGCGTTTCGCAGGCGATCACACGGACCGACTTGCCGGCGTCGCGTGCCCCACGGATCACTCCCAGGGCGGTGCCGTAACCGCCAGTGGCCAATGCTCCGGCATTGCAGTGGGTCAGGACTGTCGCGCCATCCGGAATCAGGCTGCTGCCGTGGCGCCCGATGGCACGGTTCATCGCAACATCTTCCTCGTGGATCGCCAGTGCTTCGGCATCCAGGGCTGCCCGTTTCTGGTCAATGCCCATGTCGCCCAAGGTGGACAGCCGGCGCAGCATCCGGTCGATTGCCCAGCGCAGGTTCACTGCCGTGGGACGGGACGCACCTATCACCCGGCAGGCCTCGCCGATGGCAGCCCCAAATTCGCCTGAAGCGTCGGGGGCAAGTCGCGCAGCAAGAGCTACGCCGTATGCCGCCGTGATGCCGATTGCCGGCGCCCCGCGTACGACCATGTCCCTAATGCCTGTGGCAACCTCTTCCGGCGTACGACAGCGCAGGTACTCCTCGCTTGCAGGTAGGCGGCGTTGGTCCAGCAGGATGACGGCCTCGCCGTCGTAGGCCACCGGTTGCACTGCATGGGGCGCACTCACACGACCTCCCTTGGTTCCCGGGGGCTGCATTCAAAGGTACCGGGGGCATGCTGGTTCGAGGATCCAAGAATGGCCGCAACTTCGACGAGGTCGGAAGGCATGGCCGAAAATGTGACGCTGCCGTCCGCGTCGATGAACACCGATATCTCCGTGGGAGCAACCAGCGATCCGTCGCTGCGTGGCGTCGGCATGTCAGTCGAACCTGGTGATTTTTCGGGTCAGCAGTTTGAGTTCCTCGGGCGAGTAGGGAATCTTCCCTTCAAAGTAGTCCCTGTCATAGCCATACACGTCAGAAAAGAACATGACGCGGCCGCGGGCATCGATGCCAACGGAATTGTACTCGACGAAAATGGGGACGGGCGTCTTCAGGGTGATGTCGCGCAGTTCCTCCTTCGCAAGGATCGTGCGGCCGTTCTCGGGGCTGATCCCGGCCGCCTTCTGCAGCAGCAGGTCCATGATCTCGAACGGCTTCTGCAACCTGATGCACCCGTGGCTGAAGGCGCGGATCTCGCGATCGAAGAACGCCTTCAGGTTGGTGTCGTGCATGAAGATCCCGTAGGGATTCGGGAAGACGAACTTCACCCGGCCCAGGGCGTTCGAGTCGCCCGAATCCTGGTATATCTCCTCGCGACCGTCGGGCAGTGTTTTCACGACGAACTTGTGCTTCTGGTAGTAGTCGGGCTGCTGCAGGAGTTCGTAGTCCAGTTCCAGCTTCTGAATCCGCTTGGGTACGTGCCATCTGGGGTTCAAAATGACTCGCTCGATCGTGGCCGAAAAGAGCTTGCTGCGATTGATTCGACCTTCGAGCCGGTTGTCCGGGTCAGTGTCCCAATTGTTGTTGCCGCAGACGATCTTGTGGCGGGTCAGCAGCCTGCCGTCCTCGCGGACTTCCATCATGAATTCCGGTAAGTTCACGCGAACGTAAAGAGGTTCTTCCGGGCGAACCTCGCTTTCACGCCAGCGCTGCAGTCCCAGTTCGATCTGACGAATGCGCTGTTCGATCGGTATGTTCAGTGAACGCGCGTGCCGTTCCTCAACCTCACCCTTGGGGTCGAAGCCGTGTGTGGACTGGTAGTCGCGGAACGCGGTCTCCAGACCGGCGTCAAAGACGGGATCGATGCTGCCGTTGTAATAGCCTTCCTGCGCCAAGCGCTGCTTGAGGGCCTCTACCAAGGGCCCGCGCGACCCGCGTCGCAGCTTCATCGACCCGGTGACCGTTACTGCTGTGAATGGTCCGGCCGCCGCAATTCTACGGTAGCTGGCAAGGCCAGCCTGCAACGCCGCGTAGTCCGTGTGTTGCGGAGGCAGCATCGCCAGTTCGATCACAGGTTCGGCAGCGAAGGCCTCAAACGCCTTCATCAGGTCGTCCGATCGTGATGCAATGGCGGTTGCCTCATCCTTGTCGGCACGGAACGGCTCGGCCACGATACGAAATCTCATGTCCAGCGCCCAGCGGAAGAATCCGGCCTGCGCCAGAACCTCGACCTGATTGCGCGCAATCCCGACTGCCATCTCGGAAGCCAGAACGCGCCCGTGTGCCGAAAGTGCCTCACGGTACTTCGTCGTGTCCAGTCCTTCCAGGCGGTCAGCATCGTCCAGACCATCCACCTCATCCATGGCGGGGGGTTGGCGACCCATTGCAAGTCCACGCAGCGCAATCCACGCCGGCAGGCGCTCGAGATCAACACGTGCCGAGGTTGCGGCAGCCGCCGACGATGTGAACTTGGCAAGAGCCTCTTTCAGAGGTGCCGGATCATGACGGGTAGCCGATAGTGCATGATCGGCGGCGCTTCCAAGGGCGCCCAGCAAGGCGTCCAGTTGACGCGATGACCCGTCCTGTGTGGTGAACAGCGGCTCGTTTCCGCGGGCCGACAACGCGCGAGCAATAAGGGATGAAAACAATGGCTGGGAGACTGCCCCGGCTGACAAATCAGAAACCAGTCTGGATCCGACGGACTGGCGAACGGTCCACATGCGCAGGGCCGTCTCGAAGGGACCATTCCTTGCGGCCTCCTCGTCCTGGACCTCTGTGCCTATCGGGAACAAAGGTGCCAGGGTCGGAACAATGTTCGGCGCCTGACCCTTTGCTTCGGACGAGGTGGCCGAGGAAGGTTGGGTACCCTGGCGATCCGAAGATGGCTTGGCTGTTGGACTGCCGGCATTATCAATCGTCGGACCCACGGCTCGACCAAGGTAGGGAGAGGGATCCTTCGGCCCGCCTGTCTTGCAACTTGCGACCGTCATGAAAAAAACCAGAAACAACAGACGCGCAACCACGGACCCTCCCGGGCGCCCTTTTCGCGGCAGAGGATAGTCGTTTCGAAGGGATGCGTCAACGCGGCGCTTCTGACACGCGGCGCCTCGGTGTGTGTTTTCGGTGTGGCCCTCTCTGATTGCATCCCTCAATTCCACAATCAGGCGCGTGGCACCCTGCCGTTGCGTGGGGTATCATCTGCGCCATGTTGAATTTCAATCCACAGGTGCTTCGGATCGTGGACCTGGCCATCGACGAGGACCTTGGCTCCGGTGACGTGACCACCGAAGCCTGCGTGCCGGAGTGCGCACGGGTTCGTGGCGTTGTCATGGCCAAGGCAGACGGAATCCTGGCAGGTATTCCGTTGGTGCGTCTTGTATTTCAGCGGATTGATCCTTCCATATCGGCGACATCGCTGGTCGAGGAAGGATCGGTCGTACATCCTGGCCAGGTGGTGATGAACATCGAAGGGCCTGCCAGGGCGGTACTGGTTGCCGAGCGAACGGCGTTGAACTTCCTGATGCGTCTGTCGGGAATCGCCACGAAGACTCGCGAGTTCGTTGATGCGCTTGAGGGAACATCAACCGCCGTACTGGACACGCGTAAGACGAATCCAGGCATGCGCGTGCTTGAAAAATACGCGGTCCGGATGGGCGGCGGGCGTAACCACCGCACCGGTTTGTCAGGAGGTGTGCTGGTCAAGAACAATCATCTGGCCATGCGCGAAGACATATGCGAGACGATTCGCCTTGCTCGGGCCGGAGCCCCTTCCCTGTGCAAGGTCGAGGTTGAAGTGCGGACCATGGATGAGGTCAGGTTGGCGGTGAATTCGGGGGCGGACGTTCTGTTGCTGGATCACATGTCACTTGCCGAGGTTCGCGCGGTGGTCGATTTCTGTCACGGCGATATCGCCCTTGAGGTGTCAGGGAACATGACGCCGGAATCCGCGAGGGCAGTTGCTCAGGTGGGCGTGGATTTCGTATCGGCCGGCGCGCTGACCCATTCTGCGCCGTGGCTTGATTTCGCGATGTACCTTGACCTGGTGGGGCCCTCTAATGGAGGGGTTTGACCTCGTTGACCTGGCTCGCCGCCTGGCGAGTTGGCGTGGAACAATACCCCGCATTCTCGTTTTCGGAACAGTCGGGAGTACTCAGGACGAGGCCATGGCGCTGGCCTTGACCGGTGCTCCGGAAGGGACCCTGGTGCTGGCATCCGGCCAGACGTCAGGCCGCGGAAGAGTCGGACGCTCGTGGCATTCACCTGCCGGTGGCCTTTACGCTAGCATTGTCTTGCGCCCCCTTGCGCAACCCGGCGCATGGCCGGCGCTGTCGGTGCTTGCAGGTACGGCGGTGGCCCAGGCTCTGCACGCGGCTGGCGTGACTGAAGTCAGAGTGAAGTGGCCGAACGATATCGTCGTTGCAGGCAGGAAGATTGCCGGCCTCCTGGCCGAGGCAAGGGTGGACGAGGGCTTTGTGGTGCTGGGGCTGGGGCTGAACGTGGCATTTTCGGACGAACTGCCCGGGGCGATTTCAGACGTCGCAACCTGCCTGGCTGCGCACCTTCCGGTTGACGCAAATCCGATGGAGACGTGTGAACATGTTCTGGTGTCCGTCGTGAATGCATGCGCGAACACTTCAATTGATCTTTCGGTCGATCCCGTGAGCGCCTCGCGGTGGCTGGACTGTTCTCGGGACGTGCTGGTTGATGGCTTGCGTGGCAGACCGGTTGGTATCACGGAATTGGGCGAACTGGAGCTTGACGTCCCGGGCGGGACGCGTGTCCGGGTGTCTGTCGGGGAGGTGAACGATGCTGGCAGCAATTGACGTAGGCAATACGAACACGGTCATCGGCTTTTTCGAGGCCGATCGACTTGTTGCCCAATTCCGGCTGGCCAGCCACCGGACCTCGACATCGGACGAGGTGGCGTGCCTGATGGAAGGCCTGATGCGCATGGAGGGAATAGGGGCGGGTGCCGTCAAGGCTGCGGTCTTGGCCAGTGTCGTTCCCCCACTGACGGCAGTTTTTTCGGGGTGGGCACAGCGATGGCTGAAGGTCGAACCGTTGGCGGTGGGACCGGGGACCGACACCGGCATCGTCGTACGGTATTCCAGCCCTCGCGATGTCGGTGCCGACCGTATCGTGAATGCCGTGGCGGGGCATCGCCGATATCCCGACTCAGACCTGGTGATCGTGGATTTCGGTACGGCAACGACCTTTGATGCGATCACCGCTGCCGGCGAGTATCTTGGCGGCGTCATTGTTCCCGGCGTCACCGTCTCGCTGGACGCCCTGTTCATGCGAACCGCGAAGCTGCCGCGTGTTGATGTGGTGCGTCCCGACACCGTTATTGGTCGCGACACCGTCCACAGCATCCAGTCGGGCGCCTACTTTGGATACCTGTCCATGGTCGAGGGCCTGGTGACCCGGATGAAGGCCGAGTTGCGCGAACCGGTGCGGGTTCTGGCGACTGGTGGCCTTGCGACCCTGCTGTGTGGCGATTCGACAGCGATCGATCAGGTCATTCCGGATCTGACTCTGGAGGGGCTGCGGTTGATCTGGGAGCGCAATGCCTGACTGACTCGGTTTGCGTTAATGAAGCGGCCGTTGATCAGGGTGTCGGGGGAACGACGACCGGATCGCGCAATTCCAGGTCCGCAGAGATATCCAGATAACCCTTGTCGTGCTGCAGAGCCTTCGGGACTATGACGAGGTCCTTGTTCGGCAGGGTGATCGGCAGGCTGCTGCCGGCCAGGCTTGCCAGGTTGAACGACGGGATCGCAAAGGTGATCGGCTTGGCAGCCAGTTGCTGGAACACTATGGGCAGCATCGTCACAATGAACAGGTCCTTGATTTCGCTCTGGGAGTAGTAGTCCGACTCGAACAGTTCGAAATCCATGTCCACCAGCTTGGGCGGGTCGCCGATAGTGATCGCGATCACTGGGCCCTTTTCGGGGTCTTCAGCCAGCGCAAGGTTCATTTCGATCCCCAGGAACAGGAACGTGTGCATGTGGACGGCCTCGCCCATCAGGTTCATGGACGCGTCCAGGTACAGGTCGCCAACCTGAACGGTCAGCGTGCCGGCCGGGTTGCACGATGTGATGACGGGCGGGATCAGCGCCTGGGTGGTCGCATCCAGGTTCTCGACGCCGTACTGCGTAAGATCCGCAATGCTGCCCAGGGACTCGGACGTCAGGTGGACGTTCAGGAAACGCCCGCCCCACAGCGAGTAGAGCGCCTCGTTCAGTACGTCGTCGAACAGTGCCAGCGCCAGCTTCTCGGGGTTGGCCATGTCGAAACCGAATGCCTCTGGGGAGCCGGCAAGGCAGGATGCGCGGCCAATCGAGCCCAGAATCGTCCGGTCGATTGTGTGATCTGCGTTGATGGCGGCATTGATGTCCACTGCGCCGCCTTCTGGGGTGAAGCCGATCGTCTCGGGCTGAAGCGAGAATCTCAGGGTGACGGCGTTCATCCCGGCCAGCAGCTCGGGTACCGTGAATTCTATCGGCTTTGCCAGGGCGTCGTTCAACGTCTGCGGCAGACTGCTGATCAGGTCGGTCAGCAGGGTCTGGACCTGGTCCTTCAACATGTTTTCCAGAGTGCCCTTCAGCAGACCGATGATCAGGTTGTAGAACCAGCTGTCGATCTGGACATCAAAGCCGTCGAGAGTCAGGGTTGAGGTACCGGCCGACATGCGAATCAGGTGCGTTGCAGGATCTACATCCATGTTGATCTTCGAATCCAGAACGACAGCAGTCGCGGTCGCGGTGCCAGCCTGGTCGCCAGGACACGGAAAACCGGAGCCGACACTGATCAGCCGAAGATCAACCTTCAGGTTCGGTACGACTGCGTGAATCAACAGTGCGCCAAAGTCGGGTGTCAGTTCTGTCGTGGGTGGACCGAATGTCAGCGAGTCCAGGTAGATATCGTAGGTGCAAGTCTGGAAAACCAGCTTCTGGGAGAACGTCGTGATCGGCCCGGGAGGAAGCAGGGAGCCAATGTCCAGGTCAGCCAGTGCCATCTGAAGAATGGCCGAAATGGTCGCCTCATCAGTTGCATCGGCGTTGAAGAACAGCTTGTCATCCAGATACGCCTTGATGGCGTTCGGGACGACGCCGGCCAGTGGATTGTCCGGCTGGTCCATCGGATACCACGAACTGCTGTACAGGAAGGACCGGAGCGTACGGTATTCGTTGTCGAAAGTGTCTGTTGCCGTGGCGTCGATCAGGTTCATTCCCTGTTCAGGAATGATCGGGAACTGGAATGAACCATCCGCGCCGATTTCGATCGTCTGGCCGTTGATGATCAGGGATTTCACCTGGCTGGTCGCTTCGGTTACGGTTCCTGTGACCACCACGCTGCGGTCCCCGTCGATGGTGGCGCCGCGCGGCGGGTACGTGATTGCCAGGACCGGCGCACTGCCGTCGCACCAGGCCTCGACGTCGTCGCACAAGGTGGCATTGGTGGCGTCACAGGCGTGGAAGGTGAACTTGCCTTCGGCATCGAACTGGAACTCGTCCGTGGAAATCGCCGTGGTTCCTGTGGGAGGCTCGACAGTCGGGGGCGTGATGGCGCCGCCTGGAATGGGGTTCTGGTAGGCATCGACGAGGTCGAAGCCAACCTTGACCTGGTTGGTGACCAGATAGACCGGTTTCTCGGGAATCAGCTTCAACGTGATGCCGACTGACGGACCAGCCTCGACCTTCAGGGTGTCCTTTTCCAGCGCAGCAGGCGAACCGTCAGCCGCCTTGCAGGTGATGTCGTAGGTGCCGGCCTTGGTGGACATTACCGAGAAGCTCAGCGGCGAATTGGTCACCGTAAGATCGGCCGGGACATCAAAACCGAACTCGATGCCGGTAAGCTCGTTACCGTAGGCGTCAAATGCCTTGCACTTGCCGGGCATGGACACGCCTGCCGTGGTGGTATCACCATCGAGAAGGGTGACAATCTTGGTCATGTCGGCAGGGGTTACCGCCAGGGAGGCCGGTGTTCCATCGACGGTGCCATCCGCCAGAAGGGCGCAGGCCACGGCGTAGCTACCCACCGTCCGTCCTTCGATCTTGAATGTCCCGGCCGTTGTCCCGGCCGTGACCACCACGCCCTCGGCTGGGGTCACGCGAATTTCGGTAGCGCCAGAGGCTGGATTTCCATAGGCGTCGCTGCTGGTGCACGTCGCCGTGGCCGAGGCGCCGGCTACGATTGATGCAGGAGCGACTGCAGTGTCAACCGAGGCTGCACGTCCTTCCGAAACCGTGACCGTCGCTGGGGTCTCGTCGGTGGCGGATACATCCGGGGCTGAGCATGCGACCTGGAACTCACCGGTCTGACTGAACGTCAAGCTGGTGCCGTCCAGGGTCCAACCTTCGGCTGGGGTTACCGTGATGGTGGTCGCCGTCTGGAACACGCCCGTGGGGCCGTTGACCGTGCAGGTGACCGTGACTGCCTGACCGATACTGACGCTGGCGGCAGACACCGCGGTGTCGACCGAATAGCTGTCGGCATCGCCCAAATCGTTGTTGACCGCGTCAGGGTTGCCTTGTGGGCTACCGCTGGAACAGCCCACTGCGATCATTGCCGCGATTCCAATGATTGCCGAATAGATCCTCATTGCTCACCTCGATACGCGAGATTGGTTCGTGACCGGTGATAGTTTACCGGTTCCCAGTTGGGATGCAATCAGTTCCTCGATGCGGCATCCTAAACCACGGGGCCGGCAACCTGCTTGCGGGAACCATACTGCTGGGGTATGTTGCTGCGATGCATCGGCTGGCCGACAGAGGTGGTGGCGAAGGTGGCATCAGGCGGGCTGTTCGCCTGATGGTTGTGGCGCTCTCCGCCCTGCTGGTCGCGTGGGGTCTGACCACCGCGGATCTGGGGGCCAGGTCGCCCCTTTTCGAAACCTTTGGCAGCCCCAGCGCCCAGGCAGCCGAGCGTCATGGCCCCGAACTCTCGCACCTTCGTTTGCTGACCCGCTGCATAGGTTTCATTCGCTCGAACTACGTGGTGCCCCAGCGTGTCAAGCCGCCTGCGCTGCTGATTGGGGCATTGCGCGGCGCCGAGAACGCCGTTCCGGATATGATGGTGACCCCGGATTCCGAGGACCCACTGAAGGTGGGGTCGGTCGAGGTTCGCGTTGGAGACAACGTTCGTAACTTCGACATTGGTGGGGTCGCCGACCTTTACCAGATGAACTGGCTTCTGGTGGACATCTTCGAATTCGTGTCTGCCCATCTTCCCCCCGATGTGAAGGGAGAGGAGGTGGAGTACGCCGCAATAAACGGGATGCTGACTCCGCTGGACGAGCACTCGGTCTATCTGACACCCGAGTCCTACCAGGAGATGCAACTGGACACCCAGGGGCGTTTTGGCGGTCTTGGCATTGTGATTTCGGCCAGGAAGGGCCTGGTGACGGTCGTGTCGGTAATGCCCGATACGCCAGCCTCCAAAGCTGGCTTGAAGAGCGGGGACCAGATCCTCCAGATTGGAGACGAGTCGGCGATCAACATGGGACTGTCTGACTCGGTTTCGAAGTTGCGCGGGGACCCTGGGACAAAGGTCACCATCCTTGTGCAGCGGAAGGAATGGTCCGAGCCGAAGCCGATTGTGATGGAGCGCGCCGAGATCCACGTTCGTAGCGTGACCAGCGAGGTGCTTGGAGATGGCATCGGTTACGCGCGCATCCGAAACTTCCAGGAAGACACGGCGCCGCAATTGCAGAAGCATCTTGCTGAGTTGAAGTCCCGTGGTGCGCTGAAGGGGCTGGTTTTGGACCTGCGTCAGAATCCGGGCGGTCTGCTGGAGCAGTCGGTCGAGGTTGCCAACCTGTTCGTAAAATCCGGATCCCTGGTCATTACCGAAGGCGATGGCAAAAGGATGCGCCAGGAGTACGAAGCGGACGGACGGGCGCCTCATGCGGACCTTCCGCTGGTCGTCCTGGTGGATGGCGGCAGCGCCAGTGCTGCCGAGATCGTTGCCGGCGCCCTGAAGAACGATGATCGGGCGCCGTTGATTGGAACCACTACTTTTGGCAAGGGCACCGTCCAGGTGATGTACGAGGTTGGCGAAGGCGCGCTGAAGTTGACGGTGGCGCAGTACCTTACTCCTGGCGACATATCCATCCAGGCTGTGGGCATCGTGCCAGACATCGAATTGATTCCGGCTAGTGCCTCTGCGGATGCCGTGTCGCTGGGTTCCGGCGATGATCGGCGCGAGCACGATCCGAAGCGTCTGCTGGAAGCGTTTGGCAAGGTTGCCCACGACGTGCCTTCGCGGCGGGTGCGGTACCTATCGGCCGACGAGGCCCATGTGCGCGAGCCGGATGACGACGAGGAAGTGCCGCTGAAGGATGACGAGGTTTTCAAGAAGGACGACGAGATTGTCCTGGCCCAGAGGATCGTGAAGGCACTTGCGTCCCCCACTCGTGGGCAGGGGTTGGCATCGTCCAGTTCCGAAGTGGATGCCTGGGCCGGCGCACAGGACGCGAAGATAGTCGAGCGCTTTGCGGTTCGCGGGATCGACTGGGCGGACGGTCCGCGTCGTCCAGGGGCCAGCCTGCGCCTGACGTGGTCTGTGGACGGGCCTCAGCCAATGGTTCCCGGCTCGAAGATTGTCATTCGCATGACGGCCAAGAATCCTGGTCCTGAATCCGTATATCGGGTGCGTGCCGTGACGGACTCGGAATTCGGCTTGCTGGACGGGCGCGAGTTCGTTTTCGGGCGAGTGGACCCTGGTGCTGCTGTGACGCGTGAGGTTTCCTTCAAGCTTCCAGCCGATGTCTGGGATCGACACGACCGCGTGTCCTTCCATTTGTTCCAGGGGGAAACCGAGGTGCTTTCGCCGGATCCGGTGACTGTCTCCACGCGGTCCTTGCCTCGACCTCGTTTCGGGTGGGGTGTCCAGATTATCGATGCCCAGGGCAACGGCGATGGCATTCTGAATCCGGGCGAGACGGCAACTTTGCTGGCCGATCTGAAAAACGACGGAGAGGGTGCCGCTCGCAAGGTGCTAGTTACGCTGAGGGCCAAGGCTGGCAAGGGAGGCGTGTTTGTCCGGGATGGACGGTTTACGTTGCCCGACGGCCTGCCACCCGGTCGGTCCGGCCAGGCGCGTTTCAAGGTCGAACTGAAGCATGCGCCTACCGGGACGGCTTCGGCCCTCGAGATCGGAATCCTGGATATGTCGCTTAGGGAGTACCTTTCCGAGGATGTGAACATTCCAATGGCAGCCAGTCCCGGCCCCGCCTTCGAGGCTCATCCCCAGGCGGTTCGGGTGGTCAGGGAAGGCGTCGCTCTCAGGGCTGCTGCGATGAAGGATGCCCCCGAGTTGTTCTACGCCCCGGCCGGCTTCGTTCTTCGGTCCGAGGGTCGAGTAGGCGACTGGTTGCGTGTCGAGGTGGAGAATGGACGGTTCGCTTTCGTTGCGTCCGCCGATTGCGAGGCTTTGTCGGGTAACGTCCGCTTTTCCACGCTGCCGCTGTCACCGCTGGCGCCCAACGTAGTGCCTGCGCTGGATCTGAAGTTGGTCGAGGTCCCGGCGACTGTCGACGGCAAGGGCGCGCGGTTGAAGGTGACAGGGACTGCGAAGTTTGTGGGACACGATGGGGAAGCGCGTCGGAAGGTCTTGATATTCCGGGGCAATGATAAGGTCTACTTCTGGACGAGAAAGGGTCCTACCAACGAGGCATCAGTCGATCTGGACGTATTTGTTCCCCTTGTTGATGGCAGGAACGATCTGGCCGTTTTTGCCATTGAGGGGAAGGATCGCACTACCGTCAGGCGGTTCTCAAGGTTCTGGACGTCTCCGGCCGCAGTCAGCGCCATTCGTGAAACCCGGAGCGGGAGGTGACGATGCAACTGTTCATCAGTGTCCCGCGGCTTCGAATGGCGGGCCTTGCTGTGCTGCTGGTACTGGGCTGGGGCGTTGCCCCGGCGTCCGCCGAGGAATCGTATGGCGATCTGCTGTCGAAGGGTGCCCGCTTTGTCAAGGCGCGGAACCTTCCGCGGGCGCTCGAGGCGTTTGGCGATGCCGTAAGGGCGGATCCCACCGGGATTGATGCGTATTTCAACGCCGGCAGTGTCGCCGAGCGTCTGAAGAAATGTCCCGAGACGATGATGTTCTTCCGGGGATTCCTGTTCCTCAGTCCTGGCACCGATGACGATCGCCAGGCAAAAGCGGCAGTGACTGCTTGCGAGTCCAAGACTGGCACCGGGACTTTGACCCTGCGCAGCGAGCCGAAAGGCGTCGAGGTTGCGCTGGACCGTATCCTCCAGGCCCGCACTCCAGTGACGAAATCGAAGTTTCCGGTGGGTACCTACCGTATGACCGTTTCCTGTGCATGTCCCGATTTCGAGGATTTTGCGCGCGAAGTGGTGATTACCGAGGGAAAGGACACCGAGGTGGACGTCGCGCTGGTGAGGAAACTGACTTTTGGTTTCCTGCAGATAGAGACCGAACCGAAGGACGGGGTCAAGGTATTTCTGGACGATCAGTCGCTGGGGGAGACTCCCGTCGAGAAGCAGCGCCTGGAATCGCGGAAGCATTCCGTGCGCCTTGAAAAGCAGGGATACGAACCGTGGGTTCGCAACGTCATTGTGGAACGCGACAAGGTGAAGATCGTCCAGGCCGCGCTCGAGCCGTCGGTTGCGCCAGTTGATACCGGGCGGCAGCGCCCGAAGGGACAGGAGTGAAATGCCCGCTGATTGCCAGAAGAACGCCGAACCGATTGATACCGGATTGTCGGCCGTCCTGCCGGGATCGACGCTGCGTGTAGTTGAGGCTGCCTGGGCGGTCCGGCCAAGGTCAGGCCGCAGGTTCCTGTTGGGGGCCGATGATATCCGCTTCTTTGAAGGCGATGTTCTGCTGGTCCGGACCGACCGTGGTGATTTGCTGGTAAGGGCGCTTCAGTCATCGTTGCGAAGTACGCTTCCTCCGGAAGCCTTCCTGAGGGTGCTGCGTCGACTGTCCCCGTCCGAGGCCGAGAACCAGCTTGCGCGTATCGAGTCGCGCGAACAGGAAGGTCGCGTCGCCTTCGTGGATCTGGCACGCAAACATGACGTCGAGATGCACCTGTCGGACGTCGAGATCCTGCAGGATGGTAGGATTCTTTTCGCGTTCACGGCACCGGGTCGCGTGGATTTCCGTGGGCTGGTTCGTGACCTTGCAGTGGCGATGCGTGCCAGAATTGAACTTCGGCAGATCGGGGTTCGGGACGAGGCCAGATGCACCGGTGGGCTTGGTCCGTGCGGCCTTCCGCTGTGTTGCTCGTCGTTCCTGCGGGACTTCACGGCCGTCACGATTCGCATGGCCAAGGTTCAGGGGCTGGTACCTAATCCGGCCAAGGTTTCCGGGCTGTGTGGGCGCCTGATGTGCTGCCTCGCATACGAACATTCCTGCTACTGCGAGATGCAGAAGTCATTCCCCAAAGTGGGAGCGATGGTCCTGACGCCGAAGGGCGAGGGCAAGGTCAAGGAATTGCAGATCCTTCGAGGGACGCTGAAGGTGTCTCTGGGGCCTGGACTGTTCGAGGAATTTCCCCTTGCAGATGTTCAGTGGAAGGGTGGCGGGAAGACCTCAGATGCATCCCCGGTCGAGGACGAAACTGATGATCCTGCGGAACTGAAAGGGCTTGAAGACTGAGATTTGCGAGTCCAAATGTGGTTCGATTCCCATGCGCACCTGGACCGCCGATTCTTCCCCGAAGACCTCGATGAAGTCATCGCCAGGGCATTTGCCCAAGGCATCGAGGGCATCGTCACGATAGGTGCTTCGGCAGATCCTGCCGAAATGCTCGCAGCCGTCGAGGTCGCACGGGCTCACGAGTGCATCTGGGCAGCGGTGGGAGTGCATCCGCACGAGGCTGACCAGGCTGGCGACCAGACATTTGCCACGCTGGCGAGCCTGCTTTCTGATCCGAAGGTCGTCGCCTTGGGGGAGGTCGGCCTGGACTTCCACTATGACCTGTCATCCAGGGGTAGGCAGCAGGAAGTGTTTCTTGCGCAGATCAGGATGGCAGCGTCAGTCGGCAAGCCACTTGTAATCCACGTGCGGGATGCGCATGCCGAATGTCTTGCTTTGTTGCGGTCCGAGCCGCTGCCCTGGCCAGCCGGCGTTATTCACTGTTTCACTGCCGACCTGGATACCGCCAGGGCCTACGTGGAGCTGGGGTTCAAGATCAGCATTCCCGGCGTTGTAACGTTTCCGAACGCCGGGTCGTTGCGCGAGGCGGTGATTGGGTTGCGCGCCGAGGATCTTCTGATCGAGACCGATTCGCCTTTCCTGGCGCCTGTGCCATTGCGTGGGCGCAAGAACGAACCGGCTTTCGTGCGTCATGTGGGCGAGGCCGTCGCCAGGCTGAAGGGGCTGCGGCCGGATGACGTGGCGCGTATCACGGCGCTGACTGCCCGGCGCATTTTCGGGATTGAGGTTGGTGAGGCCATGGTGCCTCGGTTGGTGTATCCGATACGCGACTCCCTTTATGTCAATCTGACCAACCGGTGTACGCTTCGCTGTGCATTCTGCAGTAAGTTCAAGGATTTCGTAGTCAAGGGGCACAACCTGCGCCTGTTGTCCGAACCATCGACCGACGCAATCTGGGAGGCCCTGATTGGCGCGGACTTCGAGCGCTATGCCGAGGTTGTTTTTTGCGGCTACGGTGAACCTCTGCTTCGATGGGAGGTTGTGGCGGACCTGGCATCCCGCGTTCACGCACGCGGAATCAGGGTGCGTGTCAACACCGATGGTCTGGCCAGCCTGGTCAGTGGCCGGGACGTGGCTGCGGCACTGTCCGGCCTGGTTGACTCAATCAGCGTCAGTCTGAATGCTGCGGACTCTGCCACCTATATTGCCTCATGTCCCAGTCGCTATGGCGAGGGGGCGTTCGACGCTGTCTGCGCGTTCCTGCGACGGGCGAATCAGGTGATTCCCGAGGTCGTGGCCACCGTTGTCGGGCTGCCAGGCCTCGACATCGAGGCGTGTCGGCATCTGGCCGAGGACGACCTGGGTGTAGGTTTTCGCGTCAGGCCGCTGGACGATCCGGGGTAGGTCGTTCTCCCACATTGGATCTCGTTGGACGTCTGGTTCGTTGTCCAGTCGCAGTCCAGTCGGTCTTCGTCCCGCAATGCCTGGAATGCCTGGATATTGCAACGTTGTCCTGCCAGGCACGGACGGTGCATTTTACCGGTCTCAACAGGTTGTGGAGGCTGGAATGACTGGTCCTTCAATTGTTCTGGTAATTGCCTCGGTCTTGGCCTTGTGGCATCCGTGTCCAGTGACCGCCCGGGAGGGCTTTCGGCAGTCTGCAGATGATCGTGGTCCTGTCTCGCAATCAGTCGAAGCCCGGATTGCAGGCGCGGCGTCCAGCGAAAAGGCTGGGATTCCATGCACTGCCGCCGATTCGCAAAACGGCGAGCCAACCGCCCCGATTATAGTCGCGGTAAACCGTGCTACCTTCGAGGAACTGCAGAGCCTTCCCGGGATCGGGCCTGGTCACGTCCGTCAAGGTGGTGTAAGAGCCGTTCACCGTGTCGTCTCCAAGGATGACTACGCCGCTGCGCTGCTGAGTATCTTCGCGTCGGCCTCCACGATCTGTTGATATTCCGGTCCCTTCGCCGTTCTGGCGAGGGAT
>CAIZWN010000034.1 GCA_903936705.1 uncultured Myxococcales bacterium | reverse complement strand
GCGGCCTGTTCGCGCGCAGCGCGACGCGGCCCACTGTTTGAGGCCCCTAAAGGGGGCCGAGTTTGGGCCGCGAAGGCCGCCGGCCCCCAGTCGGGTGCGGGGGCACCGGCGCGGCCCCGCTCCCCCTCGACCCGGACCCCTTCACCAGATACTTACGTGTCCCTACTCGCGCTTATCAACGATTCCTTGAAGTACCGAAAACAGCCATCGATGACCGATCCAGGCGACAAAGCGGCAACGTTCGCTCAACGACAATGGTTTCAAGCCGCATAAGTGCCCAAAACTCGTCTCTGAATATTCCCGAACGGAGTCCCGTTGACCCAGGCGGTGGATTATGGTGACACCGGCCCGCGTTGACCGTCCCTTCGTTCCCTGGTACGTTCCGGCCGTTCCCCGGCATCGCCGGTCTGCGGAGATCTCGAATGATTACCACGTCGGACTTCAAGAAGGGGCTGCGGGTCCTGATTGATGGCGACCCCTACACCATCCTGGAGAGCATAGTTCAGACGCCGTCCGCACGCGGTGCTTCGTCGCTGGCCAAGATCAAGGCCCGCAACCTGAAGACTGGCCAGGTCTTCGACAAGACTTTTCGCACCAGTGAACGCTTTGACGAACCGGATCTGGAACGTCGTCCTTTGCAGTATCTGTACTTCGACAGCGAGCATCGCGTGTTTCTGGACCAGGAATCCTACGAGCAGGTCATGGTGACCGACGCGGACCTTGGCGACGATGCCAGGTTCCTGTTCGATGGCCTGGAACTGAAGGCCCTGTTCTTCGAGGGCGCCATTTTGGAACTGGAACTGCCCGCAATGCTGGAGTACGAAATCGTGGATGTGGAACCAGGCACCCGTGGCGACACGGCGCATGGCGGCGTTACCAAGCCGGCCACAATGAACAACGGTCTGCGTGTCCAGGTGCCTCTGTTCGTCCAGCAAGGCGAGCGAATCCGCGTGTCCACCAAGGATGGCAAGTTTGCCGAGCGCGTGCGATAGGCCTCGGTTACATCGCCAGGTTTCAGGCTTCGGCAACTGCAGGCGCGCTGATCGCAACGGATTGCGGCACCGCCACCAGCGACAGGCCACTCTCGCGGCGCGCATCCAGAGCCTTGCGTATGGCCGATTCGATGGTGTCGCGCAGTACATCGTCGGTACGCAGCCGCCGATCGGCCTGATCCCGTCCCTGGCCAATGTGCTCCCCGCCGAAGGACAGCCAGGATCCTGACTTATCGATCACACCAAGCCGTTCGCCCAGTTCCACAAGTTCCAGGGTGTGGTTGACGCCTTCGCCGAACACGATGTCGAACTCGGCTTCGGTGAACGGCGGAGCCATCTTGTTCTTGACCACTTTTACCTTCACGCGGTTTCCCGTCACTTCGGTGCCGGTTTTTTGGGACCCGATCCTCCGTACGTCCAGCCGGATTGATGCGTAGAATTTCAGGGCGTTGCCGCCGGTCGTCGTCTCGGGGCTGCCGAACATCACTCCAATCTTCATGCGCATCTGGTTGATGAAGAGGACGCTGCACTCCTGTCTGTGGCAGGCGGCGACCAGCTTGCGCAGGGCCTGGCTCATCAGGCGAGCCTGGAGGCCGACGTGGCTGTCTCCCATGTCGCCCTCGATCTCGGCCCTGGGCGTCAGTGCAGCCACCGAGTCGATTACCACCAGGTCCAGCGCGCTGCTGCGGACCAGTGCTTCGACTATGTCCAACGCCTGCTCGCCGCAGTCCGGCTGGCTCAACAGAAGATCCTCGATCGCCACACCCAGGCGTTGGGCGTATCCGAGGTCCAGCGCGTGTTCAGCATCGACGAAGGCCGCGGTGCCGCCGGCGCGCTGCACCTGCGCGATCATCTCCAGTGCCAGAGTTGTTTTTCCCGACGACTCGGGCCCGAATACCTCGATGATCCTGCCTCGAGGCACCCCCCCGATGCCCAGCGCCAGGTCCAGATTCATGGAGCCGCTGGGGAAGGTCGGGACCCGTTCGACCGGCCCGTCCCCGAACCTCATCACAGTGCCCTTGCCGAACTGTTTGTCCATGGCGGCGATGACGCTTTCCAGTTCCCCGATCCTTTCGTTCTTCTTGGCCATGTAACCTCCGATTCCTTGTTGACGCACCCCTTTGGCCGGGACGCACCTGCGCCGCCGGTCCCGTATGTCGCGACCCGCGGTCACACCGCCGGCCGGTCCAGCAGCCGATACTGGATCGCCTCGGAAACGTGGACGGTGCCGATCCCGTCTGCGCCGTCCAGGTCGGCAATGGTTCGGGACACCTTCAGCACCCTGTCCAACGCCCGTGCAGACAGTCCCAGCCGTTCCATGGCGACCTCCAGCAGCCTTGACGCGTCGTTGCCCACCCGACACACCGCCCTGACCTGGGCCGGGTCCATTCGGCCATTGAATCGGGCCCTACCGGGACCAGCTCGCGCAGTCTGGATGTCTGCTGCGCCCTGGGTGCGCGCACGCACCGTCGCAGATGGTTCGCCACCCGAGACAGCGGCCAGATCCCTGAAGGCAACGGATGGCACCTCGACGTGCAAGTCGATCCGGTCCATCAATGGTCCCGACACGCGGGACCGGTATTTCGCCACCTCGCCCAGCGTGCAGCTGCAGCGATGACGGGAATCGCCAAGGTAGCCGCACGGGCATGGATTCATGGCAGCGACCAGTAAAAAGTCGGCCGGGTAGGTCACGGTGGCGACAGCCCGGCTGATGGTAACGTGCCGGTCCTCCAGTGGTTGGCGCAGGACTTCCAGGACTTCGCGGCGCCACTCGGGCAGTTCGTCAAGGAACAGCACCCCGTGGTGGGACAGGCTGACCTCGCCCGGACGGGGCCTGGTCCCGCCTCCAGCTATCGCGGCGGCCGACCCGGTGTGGTGTGGAGCGCGAAACGGGCGTTCGCTGATCAGTGCGGCGCGATGCCGCAGCAGTCCGGCTGCCGAATGTACCTTGGTCGTCTGCAGGCATTCGTCGTAGGTCATCGAGGGCAGAATGCCGGCCAGACGCCTGGCCAGCATGGTTTTTCCTGACCCTGGCGGGCCGATCATCAGAAGGTTGTGCCGCCCCGCCGCGGCGATCTCCAGAGCTCGCTTGACGTGGGCTTGTCCCCGGACGTCGGCAAGGTCGGGACCGTTGGCTGAATGAACGGAAATCGGCGACGCGGGTAGTGGCAAGACCTCGGTCAGCCTGTCCCGTCCGGCCAGGGCCTCGATCAGCTCTGCCAGCGACCGTGCGCCGTATCCTCGTATCCCCTGGACCAGGGCCGCCTCGGGGCCGTTCGCCTCGGGCACGATGACTTCCTGGACGCCGCGATCGCGTGCCGCCGCAACCATCGGCAGGACTCCGGGAATCGGTCGCACCAGCCCGTCCAGCGACAATTCGCCAATGATCAGGCGTCCATCCAGTGCTGACGCCGGAAACGCATCCAGGCACGCCAGCACGCCAAGGGCGACCGGAAGATCAAACAGCGACCCGTGCTTTCGGACGTCGGCTGGAGCAAGGTTGACCGTGATCCAGCGCGTGTGGGCCCTGAAGCCCAGGTTTCGCAACGCCGACAGCACGCGAACCTTTGATTCGCGAACCGCGGCCTCGGGCAAGCCTACGATGTCGAAATGGCCCACGCCCGGGTGTACATCGACTTCCACGTCCACGGGGATCCCGTCTATCCCGCTGAGCACCGCTGACTTGACACGGACGTTCACCTGGGCCTCCCGTCACCCGACCTGATCAACTGTTTTCACGATGCGTGCCATCGGAAAAGATGCGTGAATCCAGGTGGTTGGCGTTGGGCATGTGGCGCCAGAACTGGACAAAACTGGACAAGACTGGACTTGTTCAACGTTGGATCAGCGAAGCCAACCCGGCAGCGGTTGCAAACCGGCGACACAAAAACACAAGTCCCTGTTCGGCACCGGATAACCCTTCGTCGGGGGCTCTGGTATCCTCGTCCCGACCGGAACGATCAGGATCGATGGGAACACTGCGAAAAATCATCAAGGCACTTGCGGTCGGCCTTTACCTGGTCGTCACGCGGACGGTCCTGTCGGTTGCAGTGCTGCTTCCTTCGCTGTACTTCATCCTGAACTCCAGTCCATTCCCCGGCCATCTGTCCCAGTTCTTGCGGTCGGTCCTGCCCGGTTCCATCGAGTTTTCGACCCTCCAGATAAGTCCGATCCCCTGGCAGTTGGACATACTTGACGTCCGTATCACCACGCCGGAAGGCGAGGAAGTCATTCGGGTCGGCACATTGCGCGTAAGTGTCGATCTGGTGCCCTTGCTGCGATTCGTAGCCCAGGAAACACCGGACATCATCGTTCATTTGTGGGAGGTGCGACTTTTCGACTACGAGGCACATATCGATTTCAATGCAGACGGTCATCTCAGGCTGGTGGACGCCTTTTCGCGACCATCCAAGCCCAAACCGGCGACCGTTCCAAAAAGGAACGTGCATCTGGTGTTTGATCGGGTGGTCGGGGTCGGCGGCGTAGGGAGAGTCTCGTTTCCTGAGTGGGATCTTCGCGTCGAGGACCTCGATTTGCAGGCGCGATTCGACCTTGTCACGGCGCCGCATACGCGCGTCAGGGTGGATGCTTCCACTGTCGGATGGACCCACGGATTCGGGAACATTCGTGCCGCACCTGGGGTCTCGGCCATCCCGCGACAGGTGGACCTTGGTCCAGGTCGTGTCACCGGCTTTGTCTACGACTGGGATCGCATCTCCTTCGATCTGGCAAACATGGTTTTTCCTGGCATGACACTCGAGGCCAAGAATGGGTTCCTGGCCTGGTCCGAGAACCTTCGTTACGAGGGTGAGGCCGAACTGCTGTTCGACGGCGACAGCCAACTGGTGACGACGGCAACTGGTGGACTATTGAAGGGGCCAATTCGACTGGAGGTCGAGGGGCGTGGTGACCGGTTCGACCCGCGGCTGCAGGTCGCGATGGACTCTCCATCGCTGTCGATCAACGGGATGGAACTTGGCCATGTCGAACTGGCGGCGTCGGGTGGCCGAGACGAGACCGGCCGATATGCTTTCCAGGGGATACGCGCCCTGACCGACTCACTTCATGGTCGGCTGGAACTGGATGGTGGCGTGTTCTACCCGTTCGGCAGTGCCGATGGGCTGGCGGCCGACACGGCCTTTGCCGTTCAAGCCCAGGGATTCAGTATTCCGGAACTGATGAAATCCCTTGGTCTTGTGTTGCCGCCCGCCTGGGTGCCCCTGCCGCGATCGGTATCCGGTCGAATGCAGGTTCGGGCAGATGTGGCGTCCTGGGCCACCGGGATTGGCTTTGCAAGGACCAGTGGCCGCTTCGAGGCGCTTTTGCCAAAGGGTAGCGTTCTGGCAGGCGATGACGCGGAGGTCCGGTTCGATGCGTCGATGACGGTGGACGGAGACATGGCCCGTCCGTCGATTCAGATCGAGGAACTGTCCGTTCAATCAGGACCAGATCGGGTACGGGCGAAGGGAACGGTGGACCTGGTCCAGGGCAGCATGGATGTGACCGGCGCAGTGGCGAAGGACCTGGCATCGTTGGCGCCGCTGCTGGGTAGGAAAATCTCGGGACGCCTGGGCCTCGAAGACCTGAATGTGCGAGGCCAATTCAGGGCGCTGACGGCCATGGCAAGGATGAACTTGAAGGCCTTGAGTGTAGCCTCCTGGGAGGTGCTGGATGCGCATGCCGAGGTCGAATGGCGTGATGGCGCCGTTGCCCTGTCGGATGTCGAAGCGGCTACTCCATTTGGCGCAATAGCCCTGTCCCGCGGGTCGCTGCAGCTTCTGGACCCACGTTCGGGTGGCAAATCACGTTCGATGCACATGACCGTCAAGAAAGCCGTTATCCCGTCACTGGATCTTGCCCGCCTGCCTCCATTGAAAGACTCGGGGATCAAGGGACGGGCGAACGTGGTTATCGACAGTCTTGAACTGGACCTTCTAAACCCGGTGCGCACCCTTGGCGGCTCGATAAAACTGTCGTTGCCCAGAATGACAGCCGAAGGGCGCGCGCTGGCTGACGTCGAGGTCGAGGCTTCTGCCGCTGACGGGATAGTCACGTTGCCGCTGATCAAGATTCCATTCAAGGCTGGTGGAGTGGCCAGGTTGTCGGGTTCGATGGACCTGCAAGCCGGGACATTCGATGCCAGCCTGGACGGACAGGATCTGCCGCTGTCGGCCCTGGCGGGCATGAAGAAGGACGATGCGCTGAAGGGCACGCTGAACGTTCGTGCCACAGCAGGCGGCCGATATGCGGACCCGACCCTGGTGGCCCGTGCAGATGGGCATGGAGTTGCATGGGGAGATCAGCATCTGGGTGACATTTCCCTGGACCTGACTCGCAAGGCTGGTGGCGACCTGGTGCTGGCCAGCGACCAGTTTTTTCCCGGAATGCACCTTGGCGAGGGATCCAGGATCACCTGGGGCGATGGTCGTTTCACGGGCCTGGTCCTGGCAGTCGACATGAACCGTCTGACATTGCAGGATGTTTTTCCGACCCTGCGTCCCAGGGATCTGTGGGGCGAGTTCAGCGGCAACGTACAGATGCAAATGGGCTTCGGGCCGAATGGTGTCCTGGAGGCCTCGCTGACACTTCCTCCGGATGGAATGCACCTGGGATTTTTCGAGAACGAAGTGCAATTACGAAACGTCGAAAAGCTCGTGGCAAGAGTCCAGCGGGACGGTTCGGTCTCGGTGCAGGGGCTGGCCATCGATGACGGTCGTGGTGTGCTGCGTGCTTGTGGCACGCTCCTGGATGCGGACGGCCAGATGAACCTGTGGGTGCAAGGGCCGGTGGGCGCCTACTGGCTGCGCAAGGTCGGTACCGTGGTCTCGCTGGCCGATGGGTACATGCATGTCGGAGGACGGCCCGGATTCCAGGCAGGGCCTCCTCCTGAGGGTTGCGATTCACGTGCGGGGGCCGGTGAAGGTTCCATGATCATCCGGGGCACTTTCGCAAAACCTGTCGCGGATGGAGAACTGCGGACCAACAGCCTGGAACTTGGCTTTCGAGGCCTGGGAAACACGGTTCATCTGCAGGAGGGGGGGCGGATCCTCCTGTCCTCCGAATCCGGCAGCCTGTCGGCATCGATTGCCCAGGAACACATGCTGCGGGGCACCTGGGGCGACGGGACCTTTGCCATACAAGGATCGACCACATTTGATGGGCTGGTGCCGGCCGAGGGTGAATTGATTCTGGAAGGGTCCCAACTGCGGTACATGTCTCCAGGGCAGTTCTTCCTGGAGGGCAACCTGGCGTTGCGCGCGAAGTTCGAGGGCCTGGGTCTGCCGGGGCAATCACGCACCAGTATTTCGGGTCGGGTTGCGGTGACCGACGGGTCCTATTACAAGAACTTCGATATCGTCGGCAGGGCATTTTCGGGTATGTCCGGAGCGCGAGTTGCCCAGCGTCAGGGAAGGTCGCTTGAGGACGTGGTGCCCTGGCTTGCCGATGCCGATCTCGATGTTGCCGTCACGGGTCCGCGCTTTGGGGTCAGAAGCAAACTGTCCGTGGGATCAACCGATTTCGACATCGCCCTGGATTTGAGGGTTCGCGGCAAGCTCAAGGCGCCCGAGCTGTGGAATCGGGTGGAGGTCCTGCCAGGCGGCACCTTCACGTACCAACTGGTTCGGCGCGTGTTCGAGGTGGTTCGAGGAACCGTGGATTTCGAAGGAAACATCTCCAGGCCGCGTGTTGACCTGTCTGCCAGGACCCGGGTAGATCTGAAGGGGGCATCCTCCAGCAGCACTGGAGTGGCCTCCCGTTTCGATCCTGATTTGTCGGGGAGCGATGAATTCGAGCAGGGCATTCTCGTCAACCTGAGGGCGTCTGGACGATATCCCGATCTTGACATCAGCCTGACATCAAACGCCAAGGCCTATACCCAGACCGAATTGCAATACGTGCTGTTGACCGGTACGGATCCACAGTCGTCCGGTTCCTCGAGCCAGTTTTTCAGCCTTGGTCTGCTGACCGACGATGTTCCAAAAATGGTGTCCAAGCTGCTGCTGGGGTCTTTGGTAGATGCGGTCAGCCTTGGCTTCAGCCCGTCCGGCGGTCTTAACCTGGACCTGTCGGCCCACATTGGCTCGCGATTGAAATTCGGGACCCGGGTGATGCAGGAATCCGGGTCACCGTCCTACAGGGCAGGTTTCCAGGTGCGTCTGACGGACTATCTCTCGCTGGAGGGCCGTATCCGGTCCGACTCTCCGGCCACGGGTGAAGGGTCCCAGGACGGGGTCAAGTACGAAACGAAACTCAGGTTCAGGATTCCGGTCGAATAGGCGGTTCATGGCATGACGGCTTGGCGACGCCTGATCATCGTGGCGACTCTTCTGGCGATGTCTCCGGGAGTGCTGCGCGCGGAATCTGGACAGCAGCCGGAGTCATCCCCGATACCGTCATCGGTATGGGATTCTGCGCCGGAACCCGAGGACAAAAAGCCTGCATCCGATGAATCGACTGCCGATACGGCCAGGGCCGAGGTCTCGGATCCCTGTTTGGAAGGGCCCGTTCTCGAGGTGTCATTGAAGGGTTGCGATGTGCCCGGATGCAAGGACCCTGCATTCGTTGCAGGTCTGCTGGACCTTGCTGACCTGACAACCGGTGTCGTTGCCGATGCTGGCAGGAGGTCCACAGGGCTGGAACGTCTGGGGCGATTGGGATTCTTCCGTTCAGCCTCGATCGTTTGCGAGCCCGCGGTTGGAGGTGTCTTTGCGACCCTGGTGGTTGTCGTTGAGCGCCGGCTGCGCAGCCTGGTGTTCAAGGGCAATTCCCACTTCGACGACAGTGCGATTGCGAATCGGCTTGCATTGCAGCGCGGGGACCGGATTGATGCCCTGGATTCGGGCACGACCGAGTTGCTGGAACGTTCCAGGGATGCCATCCGACGCGCCTACCAGGAGGAAGGGTTCATCGGGACCGTCGTGACGACGCGCCTACAGGATGTCGGCAACACACTGACCGACATGATGGTCGATATCAAGGAGGGTAGCCGCGTTCGGATTCGTGACGTGCACGTCGGGCTTGGCCCCTCCAGGCCGGATGATCCGGGGGCATCATCGACGGCAGAAGGCTGCCCGGTGGTGCTGGAACGCGATTTGAAGAACTGGGCTGGCCTTGAATCGGCATCGACCCTGACCGAGAAAACGATCCCGAACGTGATCAGCCGTCTGACCCGGGCGTTGCGAGTCGTTGGTTTTTCCGGTGTTCGTGTCGAGGCTGCGTTCGATGCGTCCAGCCAGGGTCTGCGCATCGAGGCCAAGTACGACTCGTGCTATCTGCTGCGTTTCTATTCCAGGGATCGCGAGTTGCCGGGTCGGGTCGGGTTCACCCCGCTGAAGGACGAGGACCTTCTTAAATCCTTGCCGTTCGCTGACTCGGGAGTTTTCGATCTTGCCGAATCTGTTCTGGGACGCGAGGAGGTGCGTGGCTGGTTCGAGAACCGTGGATTCCTGTTCGCTGGCGTGGTCCTGGACTACCGTCAGCGCCGTGGCACCAGCGATTCCGTCGCGCAGGATGAGATCGTCCACGCCGGTGGGGGTGCTTGGGGTCGTCATGTTGCCGGCCGCGTCTCGTACTTCATCACGCGTGGCGGCAAAGTGGAGATTCGCGACATACGGCTAAGTGGCGTCAAGTCGCTGCCGATCGAGAAGGTTCGTGGCGTCATGGCGACCAAGGAATACGATTTCCTGGGCGGTCCTGGCGCCGTCCTGCCGGATCAGGTGTTTTCCGACATGGAACAGATACGGCGCATGTATGCCGAGAACGGATTCAGGAACATGCGGTTCCTTGGTACCGTCGATTCGGGCCAGCGCGTTCGGCAAAAAACCGAAGAGGGCACTTCAACTGTATATACCTATGCTACCGACAGCCAGGCATTTCAGGTGGTCGTTTTGCCAGGTAACACTGAAGGTGTTCTTCTGAGGATCGGTATCGACGAAGGTACGCGTACTCTGGTTGGAAAAGTTGCGATTGATGGGGTGGTCAGCAAAAGGCTTGACGAGGCCATAAAGGTGCTTGACCTAGGGTCGTCCGGGCCATTCTCGCCGTCAAGGGTGCGGGCGGCGGTTCAGCGATTGGCCCGCTGGTATGCCGCGTCAGGTCACTTGCGAACCTCGATTGTGGTCCTGTGTGGAGGTGACGACCCTGAAGCGCCATGCGACCTTGACAATGTCACGGCAGAAAAGGTGGAACTGACGGTTCGGGTCAACGAGGGTACCCCGGCCACGATTGGATCCGTATTCGTGCAGGGATTGGGACGGACGAAGCCGGTGACCGTAACTTCCAGGTTGCCGAAGCCGGGAGACCCCTACGACGTGGTGCGCGTGGCGGATGGCGTTCGCTATCTGAATGATCTGGGCATTTTCACGTCGGTGCAGGTGTCGGCTGTCGGAGCCGATGAAAATCCGCCCCGGAACCAGGTGGCGCTGGTGGTCGAGTGTCGCGAAACGAAGACCCGGTTCATTGATTTTGCCCTTGGTTTCGAGACGATGAATGATGCCCGGGCCAACGTCATGCCCGAGAGCGCCATATCGGGCATCAGTACGTCGATTGGCCTCAGCGACCTTGTGACGTCCGGATCCGGACGATCCGTCGATCTGCCGCTGCCGGATATCCTGTTGACGATCGAAGCACGATACGTGGATCTGAACTTTCTGGGCCTTGGCAAGCGCATGTATCTTCCCATCAAGTACGGGCTCTCGTTCACGGCGTGGGATCGATACGCATCGTTCGCACCGACGTACCATGACCCGAATTTCTTTGTCCGCGGACTGTCCTTCCGGGCGACGCCTTACGCGGTTTATGACCGGGCGACAAAGGCGATTGACCAGATACAGTTCGGGGCCGAATTCGTAGTGTCCCGCGAATTGTACAAGCGTCTTCACGGTGCGTTGGCCTGGGAGACCGGCGTGGTCAAAACCCGCGATGCCCTGGTGGCTGGGGCCACCTATTCGAACTGGATATACGAAAACAAGCTTGTGCCAACGTTGACCTATGACCGACTGGATCATCCGGTCAACCCGAAGAACGGCGGTTTTGTTCAGGTCTCGTTCTCGTACATCAACGCACTCAGCGAGGGCAACTTCATCAAGTACGAACTGCTGGCAAAGGGGTTCCTGACGATTCGTAACTTCCTGACCTTCGGCCTTACGGCTCACTATGGAGGTTCGGAGGCCTTTGGTGGCGGGGGACGTCTGCCGCTCGAAGAGCGCTATTCCCTTGGAGGCAACCGGGGCGTCCGCGGTTTCTCGAATGACAGCATCGGGCAGTACGACAAACAGGGGCGCATGCGGGTCGAGGCGAAACTTGTTGACGGGGTAGTCCAGTACCAGAAGGTTTATGGCGGCGACACGGTCGTGTCAGGTTCGCTGGAGATGCGTTTCCCGATCCTGCGCAGCCTCGATCTGCACGGCGCATTGTTCTATGACTTCGGCGCCCTTGCCGAGGCGCCCACCGATCTGAATCCCAGGTCAATCCGCCAGTCTGTGGGCCTGGGTCTGCGATATCTCCTTGGAGGGGTCGTTCCGATCCGCCTGGACTACGGGATCATCCTGGATCGTCGATGCAAGTCGGTGAACCAGAAGGACGGGAAGTGCTGGGTTCGCGAGGAGTTCGGGAATATCCACTTCGGTGTTCTCTACACCTTCTGAGGCTTGTTGGCGTGGATCGAACGCTGCGGCCTGCCAGCGGGCTTGGCGGGCCGTTTCGTGGGCTTCGAAGAGCGTGTCGAGGGCTTCGGCGTGCGAGTCGAAGGCCTGGCGGCTGCTGACCCGAACCTGGGGGTACGGGCGCCGCCTTTCGCGGTGCGGTTTGCCGGCCGCGAGGAACCTGCGGCAGGCTTCGTCGAGCGACTGCCGCCTCCGGCTGCGCCTCCACGATCGGCGCTTCCACGGCTTGGTGCCTTGCCAGTTCTGTCGGATGATCTGGCGGCTGGCCGTGATGTAGCTGATGCCCTTGATGTCGTTGATCCCCGTGACGTCGGTGATGTTCGTGAAGCCGGGGATGTCCGTGATGTTGCTGGTTCGGTGTCGTGTGGCGACCGGCCTGGCTTCCCGCCTTTCAGTTCCTCGGCCTTTCTGACGGCATCGTCCACCTGTTTCTGGAACCGTTTTTCCGGAGGGCCGGACTCGATCCCGCGATCGGAAACCGGTCGGGAAGGCCGGCCTGCGGCAGGGCGACGGCTGCTGTCGGCATCACGGAAAGAACCGCGTCCGGCCGCAGCCGGCTGGGGTGTTCTTGTGCTGCGGCGCGGGCCAGTTTCCACTGATGGTCGCGTCTGCGCCCCGCTGTCGCGATGCGGTCCTCGCGAAGCCTCCGGTCTGGCAGGTGCCCTACTGTCGCGATGGGGTCCACGGGCCGCTTCAGATCTGGCAGGTGCACCGCCGTCGCGATGGGGTCCACGGTCCGCTTCCGGTCGCGCAGGTGCCCTGCTGTCACGATGCGGTCCCCGGTCCGCCTCCGGTCGCGCAGGTGCCCTGCTGTCACGATGCGGTCCCCGGGACGATTCTGGTCGCCCAGGCGCCCTGGCATCGCGTCGCGGCGCCTGATCGATTCCGTAGGCATCCGGTGTTGGAGCATCCTGCTGTTGCCGGGCGCCTGGTCGCCTGGCGTCCCTTTCGTTCGGCTGGCCGCGCCCGGGCCTTGCCCCGGGTTTTCCGGCAGCCGGTGCGCCCTGGCGAGGTGTGCGACCCGGCTTTTCCAGAGCTTCGCTGCGTCCTCCACGGTCGGCACGTGCACCGCGGGGTGTGGGCCGGTTCTTGGGGGGTCTTACGGCCTTTGGCGGCCTGTTCTCGACAAGGGCCGTGATTTCGTCCGGTGTCAGGTTCCGGACCGCGCCGATCGGCAACTTGCCCAGACGCAGCGGCCCAAAGCGCACGCGCTTCAGCTTCAGCACGTTCATCCCCAGCGTCTGGAACATCCGGCGCACCTCCCGGTAGCGCCCTTCTGTCATCACGACCTCAAGCCACTCGTTCGTTCTGGCCAGTCGCAGGCGCTTGCAGGAAGCCGCCCTTGCGCGGCCGTCCTCCAGATTCACGCCGCGTTCCAGGCGTTCCATTGCCCAGGCTGGAACGCCCCCCTGGATTTTCACCTCGTAGACACGCTCGAACCCGCTGGCCGAACGGGTCAACTGGCGCGTCAGGTCACCGTCGTTGGTGAACAACAGCAGCCCCTCGCTCATCATGTCCAGGCGTCCGACAGTGTGAACGCGAACGGGAAGCTCGGGTAGCAGCGAGTGTGCATTACGGCGGCCCTCGGGATCCTTCTCGCTGCAAACCACGCCGCGAGGCTTGTGCATCATCAGGACTATGTGGTGCCGGGACTTTTGCACCCTCTCGCCATCGACCTGTACATGGTCCTTTTCGGGGTCCACGGTCGTACCCGGTTCCGCCACACGGCCGTTTACGATTACGCGACCCATGGCGATCCATTCGTCGGCCTGACGGCGGGACAGAGTTCCGGCTTCGGCAAGAAAACGTTGTAAGCGAATCATTTGTTTTTCCTCCGGAACTGGTGTCGCAGGGCTGCGATCGCGTAATGGCCTGCGCCGGCGTGGGGATTGCCATGCGCACCGGCGCAAATGTATCATGCCGTCGCCGGTCGGACAAGGGTCTCGGCCTGTATGGAGGGCGCCAATGAAGTATCGTTTCGAACACGAGTTTCCTTGCGACCGCGATACGCTGATGTCCGCGATGTTCGAAAAGGGCGTGGTCGAGGTGCTGAAGCCACGGATGTCCCGTGTGCAGGAGGCCGAGACACTGTCCTGGTCCGAGTCGGCTGGCCGGATCACCCGCAAGGTCAGGTATCTCCCAGTTCCGAAAATCCATTCGGTCGGCCCCAAGAAGGTCGAACCGCGTTGGATGGAGTGGATCGAGGAGTCCTCGCTGGACGTCAAAAGCGGCCGAGCCCACTATTCGAACATCCCCACAACCCACAAGGTTGCAGAACTCCTGAAGAACCATGGCGACGTGGAATTCGTGGCAGCCGGACCAGGCCGAGCGAAACGCATCCTGTCGGGCGAACTGAAGGTCGAGGTGTTTCTTCTGGGCGCCATTGCCGAGCGGGTAATCCATTCCTACGCGAAGGAAATCGTCGAGGAAGAGGCTGCGGCGCTGGCCCGATTGATCCAGGAAAGGAACGCCAGGAAATGAAGCTTTGTCGTGTGGTTGGCACGGTTTGGGGTGCCCGTCAGTCGGATGGGCTGAACGGGCGTCGTGTGGTCGAGGTGCGGCCACTGGGACTGGGCGGGGCGACTGGGGGAACCAGGTTCCTGGCAGATTGCGACGACGCGCACCTGGCGGCTGTTTCGATGCTGGCGGTTGATCCGCTTGGGGCCGATACGGGTCAACTGGTTCTGGTGGGTGTCGGAAGCCGCGTCAGGGACCTGGTGGTTGGCCCCGAAGTGACCACCAAGGCTTGTGTGATTGCAATCGTTGACGAGGCGCTGGTTGAACCAACAAACGGGAATGGTTGAATCGTGATTCTGGGACGAGTGATAGGCCAGTGCTGGGCTGCACGCCAGAGCCCCCGTCTGGACGGCAACAAGCTGTTGCTGGTGCGTCCGCTGGCCTGGTACGACCCGGATCACCAGGCAGATCACCTGGTTTGCGTGGATCCTCTGGGAGCCGAGGTCGGCCAGGATGTCGTAGTGTGCATGGGGCTTCCCGCCAGGCTGGCACTGGGCGACGCCAGACACCCGGTCGAGGCGGCAATCGCCGCTATCGTGGATGGCGTCGAGGTATACCAGGACGCGTGCCGAGAACCGGCCTTTTGCTTTGCTCACGACCGGCAACCCGAATCCATGCAGGAGCGTTGAAGTGATCCGAGGTCGCGTGCTTGGCGAAGTCTGGGCGACCCGCAAGGCCCCGCGTCTTGCCGGGAAAAAGATGCTGCTGGTTGCCGAGACTTGCATGTTGCCCCAGGGCGAACAGCCGACCGGGCGGGTCATCGTGGCCATGGATCTCCTTGATGCGGGCCGGGGAGACGAGGTTGTTGTCGCATTTGGCAGCGGTGCAAGGAATGCCGAGGTTCCAGGCAGCAGGGATGTCCTGGTAGATGCCAGCGTGGTTCAGATCATCGACGGGACGTCCACCGGAAGCACTCCCTTGATCAGTAGCTGAGGTTGCATTGTTGAGTCCGCGCCGAAAGCGCATTTCTTGACGATCCGGCACCCATTAGCAAGAATGTATCCGCCAGAAACGCGGGGAGGCCCCGGATGCACCGACGAACAGGTATCTATTTCCCTGCCCTTATCGTGTTCGCAGTGGCTATTTCGATGATTGCCTGCAATTCGGGTGGTTCTGGCGCGCCCGATTTCGGAATCGGCGACGAGGATGTCCCAGCCGACGGCTCGGTTGATGGCTTGCAGGTGACGATAACGAATCCTCCAGAGGGAAAGGAGGCGCGCGTTTCGGGGACCGTTGAAGTGTCCATCCGCATTGATAACCCGCAGAAACAGGCTATCAGCGTGAAGATGGAGGTGCTGAAGGCCACGGCGTTCACCCCAGTCACGAAAGATCTGGCCGGGCCTGGAATCGTGACCATGTCCCTTGATACGACAAAGATTCCGGACGGGCGAAAGTGGACCCTGCAGGTTACAGCTACATCCGACGATAACTCGGCCATAAAGACCGTCCTGTTGACCATCGATAATGCCGAACCTTCGATCGAGGCTCTGGAACCTACCCCGCCCGAAGGAGGCAATTTTCTTGGTGATTTGGCAGTCAGGTTCATGGTCAAGGATCCCGGTGCCGGTCTGTCCAGCGTGACAATCAAGGTCGATTCATTCACGTACTCGTGGCCTGGCAGCGGGACCCCCACACAGGTTGATACCGGGACGATCAGCGTTCCCGGAACGACTCTGACCAGCGGCGTCAAGACTCTGACGGTCGAAGCAACGGACGACCTGGGCCGCAAGACGACGTTCGAGCGGTTGTTCTCATATTCGCAACGGCCGAATTTTCAGTCCGGCACTGCACTTGCCCTTCCGGCCGATCTGAAAGGCCTGGCTATCGGTGGCATTCGTCTGGCAGACGGCAAGGGCGGAGTCCTTGTTGCTGGTACCACGGGGCTGACGTTGTTTACTCGCAATCCGACCTCCGGCGGCCTGGACAAGCGGGCCGAGCTTGCCAAGGGCGTGTCGTGCAACAAGGTTGAGGTCAGGGACTTGAACATGGACGGCAGGGAAGACCTGGTCGTGTCATGTCCGGTGTGGCTTGCCGGGGTCGTTGATGTCATCGCCATATTCCTTCAGGCGGAGGACGCCTCGTTCGGCAAGCCTTCCGTGATAGAAGTGTCGGCCTTGGTCGTGGCATTTTCGCTTGGTGACATGAATAACGATCAGCTTCCCGACATCGCGTTAGCGTTGGGCGATGCTGATAGGTCCATGGGCCTCTCGCTGTCCAATGCGGCCAATGGCACTTGGGGCAAGGTTCAGAAATACGGCGGTGCCCAGCAGCCGGCTTTCGTTGCAGTGGGCCGGTTTGCGGTAGTTCCCGAGAACAACGAGTACAAGAACTCGATTCTCCTGGCGCGCAGCGGGTCAAAGGTTGTCACGCTGTTTTCGATGAGTGCCCTGGGGGTGATGTCATCCGGGGTCAACGGCGTTCTTGATAGTCCGGGGCTGTCGGCGATGGTTGCCACGTCCTTTGCCGACCCTTTGGCCGAGCCGGATGTCCTGGTTCTGGCCGATGCGACTTCGGGGCGCGTCAACACCGCCTTCCTGCAGGAAGGGTCATCCGTGAATTTCAAGGTGGGAACCTACAAAAACCAGGGGCTCGAACTCTATTCGGCAGGTGTCGATCCTCGTGCGATTGCTGTAGGGGACCTGGATCGTGACGGCACGAACGATGTCGCTGTACTGTGCAAGGGCGGCAACCTGGTCCACGTCTTCCATGGCAATGCTTCTTCGGTGGTTGAAAACAACTACACCGATTTCCTGGTAAGCGGACCTGCCATGTTGTCTGGGCCGGTGATCGACCTTACCCTGGTTGACTTTGATGGCGCCGATGCCGATCAGGACAAGACGCTGGATCTTGTGCTGCTGTCGGCAGCTGGAACCAGCCTGGTCTTCATTCCATTCGATGTGGCGACGCAGTTGTATCGTGGCACCCCCGTTCTTCTGGCTCCGGTTGTTCCCGCATCCATTGCAGCCGGCAAGTTCACGAAGCGTGGGGCTGGTGTCGCCGCGGAAAACCGTGATGTCGTGCTGCTGGGCAAGGATGACAAGGGCGTCGATACCCTTGTCTTCTGGGTGTCCGACGACCGCGTGACAAATCTGCCTATGGTTCCTGCCGCGGAAAAGTATCAGGTCATGATTGCCAGCCAGCGACGAATCGTGGCCGCCAATCTTGACTTCTCGACCCAGAAATCCGTTGGACTGGACGATCTGATCCTGACTACTGCAAATGCTGGTGCGGCGCTGCCTCCCCATCCGATGACGGCATCGGCCCTGATATTCAAGGATCATAACCAGCCCGGCGAGGACCCTCATACGCACGCCAACTTCAGCGAGACACAGCTGTACGCGGGCGAGGCCCCGACACTTGCAACTGCGGGCGACATGTTCTGGTCGACAGCATCAGGCCAGACCGCAAACTATCCCGGTTATCAGGATCTGGCCTTTATTGGCGGCTTCTTTGATGTGTCGGGCAACAGGAACCAGAGCCTTCAGGTGTTTTACCGCGACGAGGCATCTTCCAGCGAATACGTGCTGAAGGTCCCAATAGGTGTTCGTGCGACGGTCCTGGTCGGCGATGCCAAGCGTCCGGCCGCGCTTGTGGCGGTCCAGCTTCGGCGCAGTCTTGCCAGGGCGCTCAGGGGCGAGCAGTACTTCATGGACATCTTGAGTGCCAACAGCGGTACTGGCGATTTTTCGGTCTACCCGAACCAGGGATCTGGATTCCTGTACAAGGAAGAATACGTCAGGGACTTTGCCATCGGGGCCAGCGCGATTGCAATTGCTGCCGGCTACCTGTCGGTTCCGTTCGATCCGTCCAATCCGGACCTTGTGCCGCAGGACCAGCGCGACAATACATTTCCTGACGTTGTCACCCTGGTCGATCAGGATGTCATGATTTCATACAACACAAGTGATCCCGTGCAGTTAGGGCTTGATCCCATGAAGATCCTGTTCGCGCCACCCCAGCCGTTGGGACACGCCGGCCTTGGGCCGGTTGATCTGGCGGTAGTCGATATGAACAACGACAGGTTCCTGGACATCGTCGTGTTGAACGGAATTGACAACACGGTCGCGGTTTACATGAACCTGGGTTCCAAGACATTCAGCCAGCCGTTCGTCTTCCAGACAGGTTCTGGGCCGGTCGCAATGGCGATCGCCGACCTGGACGGCAATGGCTGTCCAGACATTGCCACCGCAGACCAGGAAGGTCGGACGGTCACCCTGCTGCGCAACCAGGTTCCGTGTGCCCAGTAAAGGGGGGGCCGGTCTTCCCAGGGGCCGGACAGACCACTAGACGATCCGCAAACCTAATCTTCTGGCCTCGCTTTCGACGACATGAACCTCGTCGGGCGTTGGCCGGCGCGCTATTTCCTGATGGACATCAGCGTTGGCCAGTGGACGGTATTGGGAGAGGATCGAGACGGCCGTCCCGGGGCCAATCGATGCCAGGAAGTTCATTACATCCAGTGAGTCGCGGGTCGAACCGGGCATGACCAGATGGCGAACGACAAGTCCGCCAACAGCGATGCCGCGATCGTCGGTTACCAGCGAGCCAACCTGCCGATTCATTTCGATGATTGCGGTAGTTGCCACATCCGGGTAGTCAGGCGCGTCGAACCATCTGCCTGCCCGTTCACTGTCCATCGTCTTCAGGTCAGGCAGGTAGATGTCCACGGTTCCATTCATCATCTTCAGTAATGCAGTGTCTTCGTACCCTCCGGAATTGTGGACCAGCGGGATCCGCAATCCGCGGCGGGCTGCCATGTCCAGCGCGGTCACCCAGTGAGGGCTGACGTGGGTAGGGCTCACCAGGTTCACGTTCTCGCAGCCCTCATCCTGCAGAGCCAGCATCATGTCAGCCAGATCCTTTGTCGAGACTTCGCGCCCATGGATCCCCCGCGAGATCAATGAGTTCTGGCAGAAGATGCACCCGAGTCCACACCCAGAAAAGAACACGGTGCCAGAACCGCCGTTGCCCACCAGGCATGGCTCTTCCCCGAAATGGGCGAACGCCGACTCCACCCGAGCGATCGCCCCGGTTCTGCATCGGCCTGACGGTCCGACAACGCGGTCTACGGCGCATCGACGAGGGCACAAGACGCATTGGACCAGTGTGGCTGCAAGGTCATCGGCAAGGCACGCCAGCGCGCCGGATTCCGAGAGAGACAAGTAGCGGGGCGCTTGGATGATTGGTTCAGCCGTGAACCGGCTCCTCGACAGCGGTCTCGACATAGACGAACCGGTTGCAATAGGGGCAGGCCAGCAAGGTCTCCTGGCGCAGCAACGTGTTGTAAAGCTGGGGCGGGACGCTTCGGTGACAACCTCCGCACGATCCTCGGGCGTCAACCAGGACCACGGCCATGCCCTGCCATGCCTTCTGAATGCGTCGGTAGCGGCTCAGCACTTCCGGCGGAATGCCCTTTTCGTACGAGGCATATTCGTTCGAAAGACGGCCGATCCGCTCGTCCAGCTCCTTGACGCGAACGCCAGTAGTCGCCTGCTCGGCGGCAAGCTCGGCCCGCATGGCGTTCAACTTGGCGTCTTCTTCCTCAACGGCGCGCTTGAATTCTTCCATGACGGCAAGCAGCTTGAGGATTTCCTCCTCCTTCTGCGAATTGCCGCGACGAAGACCCTCGATCTCGCGCTGAACCGCGGCGTATTCTTTCGCCTTGCTCAATGCGTTCAGGCGGGTTTGCGCCCGCTTGATCTTCTCGTTGTCCTCCTTCAGTTCCTTTTCCCGTTCCTTGTACCAGCGCTCGGCTTCGCGCAGTTTGTCCCGCTTGTCGGATTGCTCGCGTTCGAGGTCGGCCAGCATCGCGGCCAACTGATCCACCCGTTCGGTGATGGATCGGCGTTCCTTCTCGGCGTCAAGCCGCTGACGGTCCACCTCCTGCAGCGCACGCAGGGCGTTGATGAGGCTTTTCAAGACGAGACCTCCTGAAGTTCGGTAGTGAGGCTGCCGGAATTGCGAAACCGGAAATCGGGGTCGAGGACAGTGCCTGGGGTGGGGCGCCGATGCACAATCGGATCCTGGAACCACCCAGAGCCAGCGAGAAGTGTCGCGGCGGGGTTTGTTCCGCGGAACTCGATCGTCAACTTCATCGGCCACCACTGTGGGCCCACCTGGGCTCGAACCAGGGACCGACCGGTTATGAGCCGGTGGCTCTACCAACTGAGCTATAGGCCCGTTGGCCCAAGGCGGCAGGATTGTACGAGAGAAGCAGCGCATTTGCAAGCAGCAATTATGGAATTCCAACGGAGTTGGACAAGCGGCAGTTTGGCAACAAGCCGTCAGCCCTTGGTTGGGCGCCTGATGGAGCTTCGTGCGCGAATTCCCCGTCCAGCCCAGGCAGACATCAGACCATCCGTGATCTGCTGGTGCCCGGTCTCCTCGTTTCCCCCGGCAACTTCCGACAGGGCTACCGAGAAACCGCCCGAGAACGTGCGGCCACCACAGTCAACCGGGAATCCAAGTCGGCTTGACAACGCCCCATCCAGGAACGCGTAGGGGTCCAGCGACGGGTCCTGTGCGCGCAGAGAACCGTTGAATCGGCCATTGACCAGGCCGAAAACAATCACAGTGTTGGTCCCCTCGGCCCGTGCCAGGAAATCGGCCGTTTCGCCTATCGTGTCCCGCGACCTGCGGCTTACCTTGCCGGCGTACGCAACGGTCAGGCCGCCTCGGCTCTGGATCGTACGCAGCGCCACGGTCAGGGTCTCGAGGAATGTCTTGCCCAGCGGTGTCTGGACAATGGTGCGTGTCATTTCGGAGGAAGCATACGGGGCCAGAGCCGCAGCGGCCTCGTGATCGGCTGTTCGTGCCGTGACGAAGTCCATTGTGTCCGTCCGGATCCCGTACATCAGTGCCGTGGTCAGACGACAAGCCTCGCTGGGATCGGGGGGCGACATGCGGAACAGTTCCGCCACATGGAAAGCCATCAGCGTGCAGGTGCTGCCAGCCGTGGGATCCTGTTGCGAGAATATCGCCCCTGTCGGAACCGGCGCGTGGTGATCGACGTGAACCACCAGTGGCAGTTTCTTGGAATGGGGCACGGGCAGGCGGGCGTTCTGGCGGTCTACCACGGCGAAAGCATGGAACCCCAGGCGCGGCAATCGGCCGACTACCTGCCGGAAGGGGATGCCCAGGAGTTGCGCAAAAACCATGTTGTCGGGGCGGCTGAGAACCTCGAAACTGAGAATGTCCATCGTCACGCCGGCATGACGGGCCAGCAACTTCAATGCCCACGCCGATGCCAGCCCATCTGGGTCCGGCGAGCCTAGGACCGCGACGAACATTCGTTTGCCCGAATATTCACCAAGGATCTTAAGTAGTTCCTGCGTTCGGGAAGACCTAGCATCCATGTCGCCTCCTTGACGCATGGGAGAACCACGATCTACGATGGCGGCGATTCTAACACGCAATCAGCAGGAGATTCGATGGACACGATGAAGCAACTTGCGGTTTTTGTGGCCAACCGTCCAGGCACGTTGTCCCAGATCTGTCAGACTCTTGCCCAGCACGGGATCAACATTCGCGGGATCAGCGTCGCGGATGCAATGGACCACGCCGTTCTGAGGTTCGTGGTTGACAAGGCTGACGTGGCGGTGCACGTCCTTGGCGAGACTGGACTGCTGGTTCTGGACTCGGATGTGCTTGCCCTCGCCCTCGACAACCGGCCGGGCAGCCTTTCGGAAGTCAGTCGCGCGCTGGGTGAGGCTGGCGTGAACATCGAGTATGCCTACGGCGGTACGAACAATATAGACAAGGCCGGTACCCTTTTCCTGAAGGTCAGCGACACCGCGGCGGCTCTTATTGCACTTGAAAAGATTGGTCTGTAGAGCCTAGTCCAGGTCGGTCAGGAGGACGCCTGGTGTGGTGACTTCGGGTGCGACGGCAACGGTGACCAGAGTCGGGCGCAGCACGCGGCCCGAAAGCGAATAGCCGGGTTGGATCTCCTGCACGACGTAACCGGGTTCGACGGCGTCGGTTTCCACCTGTTGCAACGCCTCGTGAATGGCCGGGTCGAACACCTTGCCAACTGCCGTTATGGGCTCGACTCCCGCACGACGCAGCGTCTTTGTCATCTCGCTCAAGACCAGTTCGATGCCGGCCGTCAGCGAAGGTGCCTCGCCGTTCCGGACTGACGCATCCAGGGCTCTCATCATGTTGTCGAAAATCGGCAGGAACTCCCTAAGCAACTTCTCGTTTGAAAAGCGCATCTGGTCCTGGCGTTCGCGCTCGATCCGTTTCTTGTAGTTCTCGAAGTCGGCAGCGATTCTGGTTGACCAGTCCCGCACCTCACGCAGTTCCTTTTCAAGTTCGGCCAGCCGCACTTCGGCAGGATGAGGGGCCGAAAGTTCAGGCGCGGGCGGCAGTTCGACCGGTGCGTCGGCACCAGGAACCGTGCCAGGGCCAAACTCGTCAAACAGTTCCTCGTGCTGCACAAAAGTCTCGTCCGGATTCGCTGCGTCCAGGAATGCCATCAACACGTCCGACCGGTTCAAGCCGCGCCAAACCTTAGCTACGGGAAGCCTTGTTGTCAACGCGAAGAGGTCTGTCCAAGCGGAAAGACGTTGGGAATGCAGGTGCCAAGGATGACTCGAGTCATCGCGTCGGCACCTCGCCTGAGACTTTCGCGCGTGATGCCGGGTGTTCCATCGGGGGTCGTCAATTCGTCGTCATCAAGAACCGAAAGCGGGCCGAATCCGTAGGAGGTAGTTTCGATGTGAGCCAGGGCGGCCGCGTCCCATGGTTCGATGGAAAGGGTTGGAACCGGCAGCGCACCCGGGATGGCGTGTTCAATGGCATCGGCGATGTGGATCCAAAGTGGCGTCATAGGAGGAGTTTCCACAGCCAGGACCGAGTCCACAGCCTCGACGGAAACTTCGGAGCCCAGCAGGGACGCCAGGTCAAGCACGCATTCCTCCACCCGTCGACCTGGCAGGATTCTCAAGACCACGTCTGCCTCGGCCTGGCCCGCAGGCAAGCCGGCGGCCTCCCCCGCCCGAAGACCCACGATCTCGGCGGTGTCCCTGCTTATCGAGGCCAGGGTGGCAGCCAGATCCTGGTCCTGCACGAACCTCGATAGAACCGTGCCGGCGCCAAGGAACTGGAAGCCGCGCAGCATGGCGGCCGGACGAGAAGGCAAGGTTGATGCAACGGCATCCAGCCATGCCGTCGCCGGCAGGCAAGGGCGTGTCGCCAGCACCCCGGACTCCAGTTGCAACAAACTGCGAAGCAGTCTTAGTGGTGCGCTGTCGGGGCCGCAAGCAAGGTCTGAGGCATTGGATCGAACTACTACTCGCACAAATGCTTTCGAGGCTGCCTGGATGCCGATCAGTTTTCGGTTGCCAGGTGTTCCTGGAGCGCTGCCATCGGAGGTAAGCACCAGGCGGCAACGAAGCCGATTTTGTTGGCGGGCAACAAGGTCCCTGAGCCTGGGAGTTGTATAGGGACCGCGGCCAGGGATCACGGCAAGAACGATGTCTCGCGACGGCACCAATTCCCTGCGGCGAACGAGCGCAAGGGCCATCAGGCCGACCGCCGCCATGACGCCGCCCTGCAGTGCCCGTCTGGGTTCCATCGGGATGTCCCCAATGGGGTCCCCGCTGGCTACAATCAGCAGACCCTCGTCCGGCCGGTGTGCCGAAAGTCGGGCGACCAGGCAGGGCTGGCCGCCGTCGGCCTCGACCACCTCGCAAGGAACGCCCTCTGCCCCAAGGATTCCGGACAGATAGCGTACGGACGTGCCGGCCAGGGTCCCAAGGGCACCTGTTCCGGGACGCAGCAGGTGTTCCAGGTGGTACGACAGTTCGTCAAGTTCGCGGTCGTCAAGCAGCGGCGTGTTCATCCATGGACTCCCGGGCATGCCCTTCGCACATGGAATGATACACCCTGGGCAGCCGCTGGACCCAGGAGGCTGGAGCTGCCCCGGAAAAGGCTTGGAAACGTCAGACCACGCCTTGATCCAGCATGGCGTTGGCCACGCGCAGGAAGCCGGCGACGTTTGCGCCCTTGACGTAGTTGACTAAACCGTCGGGACCCTTGCCGTACTGCACGCATGATTCGTGGATGCGCAGCATGATTTGGTGCAGGCGCTGATCCACTTCCTCGGCAGACCAGCGCAGCCGCATGCTGTTCTGGCTCATTTCGAGGCCGGATGTAGCGACGCCGCCGGCGTTCGATGCCTTGCCGGGGGCAAACAGGACGCCTGATTCCAGCAGGACCTTGGTGGCCTCCAGTGTGGAGGGCATGTTGGCGCCCTCGGCCACGCAGGTGCAGCCGTTGGCGACCAGGGCGCGCGCGTCATTCTCGTCCAGTTCATTCTGGGTCGCGCAGGGTATAGCCACGTCGCACTTGACCTCCCAGGGGCGCTTGTCCGGGAAGAACTTCACGCCGAACTTTGTGGCGTAGTCCTCGACGCGATCATTGTTCGAGGCGCGCATTTCCAGCATGAATCCAATCTTTTCGCCGCTGATGCCTTCGGGATCGTAGACGTAGCCGTCGGGCCCAGACAGGGTTACGACGCGACCGCCCAGTTGACCGACCTTGATCACCGCGCCCCAGGCCACGTTGCCGAAGCCAGATACCGCGACGGTCTTTCCCGCGAATGACTGTCCTTTTGTCTTCAGCATTGCTTCGGCGAAATATGTCACGCCGAAACCTGTAGCTTCGGGCCGCATAAGGCTGCCACCCCACTCCAGGCCCTTGCCGGTCAACACGCCCGTGAACTCGCGGGCAATCTTCTTGTACATCCCGAACATGTAGCCGATCTCTCGGCCGCCAACGCCGATGTCGCCGGCAGGCACGTCCGTGTTCGGGCCGATATAGCGGAAAAGTTCGGTCATGAACGCCTGGCAGAATCGCATGATCTCGTTGTCAGATCGGCCCTTTGCGTTGAAATCGGACCCGCCCTTCCCGCCGCCCATGGGCAGCGTGGTCAGGCTGTTCTTGAAGATCTGTTCGAAGCCCAGGAACTTGAGAATAGACAGGTTGACCGACGGGTGGAAACGCAGGCCTCCCTTGTACGGGCCGAGGGCGCTGTTGTATTGCACCCGGTAGCCCCGGTTGACCTCGACATCGCCTCGATCGTTGACCCACGCCACGCGGAAGGTGTGCACGGCTTCGGGCTCGACGAGTCGCGCAAGGATGTTGGCCTTCTGGAAACGTGGGTTCGCCTGGTAGACGTCCCAAACCGATTCAACAACCTCTTGCACGGCCTGCAGGAACTCCGGCTGTGCCGGATTGCGCGCGGCGATCTGGTCAAGGAACTCCTTCTGTGTCATCTGAAAACCTCCGCAAGCTGGGTAAGCAAGTGCCGGGGGGCAGGGCGGGAAGGTGTCGCAATGCACAATCCGAGGCCGCCGGCCCAGCGATCCTTCCAGTTTCCTAGCCCAGCGGTCAGGGATTGTCAAGGAAGTCTCGGACATGAAAAGGGGAATTGGACCAGACCGGTCCGGAATCTTGTGCGGTGGACTGAAGATTTGGAATTGGTGTCGAGACGGTAGACGGGTACCGCGGCGACACGGTACCCTTGCGGCGACCGGTAAGAAGGTGACGTGAATGGCGCGGTTGCTGGTTTTTTCGACGGTTGTGATGGTCGGGTTGGCAGTCGTCTCTTGTGGGGATGAGGTTGGGGCCGATATTGCCGGACAGGGAGACCTGCAGCTCGACCTGATGGGCGAACTGCCGATACACCTTGACATTGTGCAGGACGTTTCCGACGTGTCGTCCGACATGCCGGCTGCAGACGCGGACGATGCCCAGGGAGATTCCGTACTTGCTGATTCCGACCGAGTTGATGTCGATGCATCCGACGCACTTCCGGTCGATGTCGCCTGGGCCGGGTCAGTCCAGTTTCCGTTGGACGGTGTCTTCTATGCGGCCCACCCGAAGGCTTTTGCCCGAATCAGCCGCTATGCCACGCACGTATCGGGGCCGGTGGCCCAACGACCTAACAAGGGCCATCGCGGGTCTTTCGGTGCTGGCAACGGCAAGGTTTTCGCTTTTTCAGGATTGGCGGATCCCTTGAACACGCTGCACTCGCTGGTCGGACCGACATACGAGCGGCGGCCAAACTTCTTTGGAGATTACCGGGTGCAGCTGGCGGGCATCCAGGATTCGGCGCCGCCCGATTTCGAGGAGGAATGGATTGGGAGAAGCCTGTCGGCACCGGTAGTTGTGACGCGGGGACGGCTGGGGGAACTTGAGCTGGACACGATCGACGTTTCGCCGACGTCCGCCGTGGTCCTGCCAGACACTTGTCTGTTCCGGATCCTCCTTGTGCGTAACAGGGCAACCACGGTTTCCAGGCCGGTAACGCTGGTGGTCGCTGCAAACAACGAAGTTTTTGCAGTGCAGCCTCAGGTGCTGGTTGAGAACGGGGTCGAGAGCGACGGCATGGTGAGGACGCTTGCGACGCTGTTCGTCGGGGCCGTCGGGCAGGATGCCGTGGCGCAGGGGAAGACTTTGTCGTTGTACGTCGGGGAAATCCAGCCCGGTGGCGAGCTGTTGCGGGTTCTGGCCCACTGTACAGGTGAAACGCCGGCCACGGGACCGGTTGGAATGTCCCCGATCAATCCGGTTTCTTCCGATGAACTGTGGCAGGTGGCGGATCCGGAGGGTGCAATCGCAGAAGCACTGGACGCTGCAGCCTTTGCCTATGGCGCCTGGGAAGCTGGCACTGTGCAGGCCGACCTGCCTGACCCGATGGTGGCGGACTTTTTGGACGGGATGAAGATGACCCTGAAGGTCCAGACGGCGGTGACCGGCGCCACCTGCCCGATGTCTCAGTACACGCGGACGTGGGCACGCGACAATATCGGGCCGGTAATGGCGCTGCTGGCCTTCGGGGCGTTCGAGGATGTCGACAGGATGCTGGACTACGTGTACGGCGCGATCCGGTATGCCGGCGACCTCAAGAATAGCTACGATGCGGACCTCGACGTGACCGGCGCTCCCCCTGCACCGGACTGGGAGTTGATGTCTCCACTGTCCGGTCGCGTTGCCGCCGAGACGCCATCCTATCTGGTCACCATGTACGGCCTTCACCACCGTTACTCCGGTGATCTGGCGCGCGTAGCCGAACGGTGGGACTTGCTGCGGCGCTGTCTGTTCGACCAGGGGTTCGGGCCTGACCGGTTGCTGCCTTTTACCGGCGACGAGACTTATCGGGCCGCGATGAACGCCGCTTTCGGGATGGAACTGGAGTATCCGCATCAGGACATGACGTGGTCGGCGAACTCGACCTTCCTGTGGTTGGGTGCGGCGCGGGCATTCGAGAGGATGGCTGAGGAACTGGGTCGGACGGGCGAAGGCGACGAGGCCAGGGCGCTGGCGGCCGAGGTCGAAGCGTCATCGGTGCCTCGCTTCGTGCTTGAGGACGGATGCGTGGCGGCCTTCGTTTCGAAGGACACGCTGGCGGCTTCCATGCCGTTCGAGGACGTGGCCTTGCAGGTCACGTGGTCGGGGTGGAAGGACGGTGACGACCCGTTTGCCGCCGCGTCTCTTGATTGTCTGGTGCAGCGTCTGGGCCGGGCTCCCGGCGAGATCGTCAGTCGGCCGGACCCGTCATTCGGCGGGGTCTTCGATTCCTGGGAAGGTGTCTATACCGGGATGCTGCCAGGCTATGCGCTTGCCGGGCTGACCGACGCGAGTCATCCGCAGGCAGGGGACGCTTTTGCGGCGGTGCGAAAGTCGTTGGACACTTCGGGAAACCTTCAGGAATACATGTTGTTCGATGACCATTCGGGGCTGTCGGCCTTCTACGATCCGGAAGGGACCGTCGGTGACTACACAGCCAAGTTCCGTCCGTGGGAGGGCGGGATTGTTTCCGAGGCGGCCATGCGATATCTGGCTGGATTTTCTCCCGATGCGGCGGCGCGAAGAATTCTGCTGCGTCCTCATCTGCCTGTCGGGTGGCCGCGAATGGCGTTTCGCGGGCTGCGCGCTGGGGGCGAGCGGTTCGACCTCACGGTGCAGCGGATCGAGGCTGACCGGGTCGAGGTGAAGATTGCGCGGCAGGCGGGCGGTGCCGTGGGCGAAATGTGGGAAGTGGATCTGCGGTGGGATGCCTCATCGGGGCAACCAGGCATCGACGTGGATGGGTTGCCGCTGCCCGAAAGCGATATTGCACGTACCGCCTCCCGTTTTGGCACGGTGTCAGCTACGACGCCTGCCGCGGAGCTATCGGTGGGAGGCAGCGTAGCTTTTGCGGTACATTGACGGTGAATTGGAGGTGAGCGTGAATCGCGGAAACAGCAAGGCGTGGCCGTTCCTGGCGCTGCTGCTTGCGGCCTGCGGGTCGGGCGGCAATGCTTCCGATGCTGTCCTGACCGATGTACCGCTGGAGGTCGTGCCGAAGGACACGGGAACCGATCAGGCAATCCCCGATATTGGGGGGCGCGACGTCCCTGCGGATGCGCCGACCCAGGACAAAATGGACGACGATCTGTCCAGCGATGTCCGGCTGGATCTGTCCGCAGATACTGCTTTCGCTGATGCTGTCGGAGACACCGTCACCGATGGAATCCAGGCCGACCCGGCCTCCGATGGATTGACTGATACGCCGCCTGTCGACGTGCCGTTCGACTCGACGGCTGTTGACGCCTTTTTCGACGTTCCTGCCTTGGATGTCGCGATCGATGTGACCTCCCCGTCTGACACCTTGGCTGATACCCCTGCCGACGATTGGATTTCGCTGTTTGATCCCCAGAGGATTCGCGATCGTGCGACGGCCGACTGCCAGTTCACGAACCAGCACACGGTTTTGAAGGACAATGTTTTGCTGGATGCCTGGGACGTCAGCTACCTGTCCTGGGAATCTGTGGATGGGCATTTGCGGTCGATCCGCATCCGCGGATTCGCGGCGCGGCCAGCAGGATCGTCTGGCCGTCTGCCAGGAGTGGTTCAGGCGCACGGTTTGGGCGGGATGTCCCAGGAGGCCCATGCCACCGGAACGGCGGCGTTGCTGGGTGCTTTCGTTATTGCGTTCACTGGGCCAGGCGGCGGTGACGTGCCTTTAAACACATCCGAGGGGCTGCCGGCAGGCGATGGCAATGGGTATCGGATGTTCGACACGCTTGACGACCCGCGCGGGTCCTGGTTCTGGGGGCATGCGGTCGCCGGCCTGCGCGGACTGACGTGCCTTGAGGGGCGCGACGATGTTGACGCCGGGCGCCTTGGCATGACGGGCTTTTCTGCGGGTGGCGTTGTGACGCTGATCGGCGCCGCGGTTGACGACCGGATTCGCGCGGCTGTTCCCCTGTCGTCATGCGGGGCATGGGATGTCGCGACCGTGTCTCCAAAGGCATGGCAGCACGAACTGCTGACCAAGGCGGGACTGACTACAGCCAGCCCCGAGTGGTCGGCGCTGATGGCAAACCTGGACTCGGCTCACCTGTTGCCCGCGACGACAGCACAGATACTGATGGTCAACGGGTCGGCTGACGAGTTCTTCCCGCTGACCGCCCATGTGGCGACCTTCGATGCCATTCCCGGTGACGCGAAGAGGACGGCGATTGCTGGCAACTTCGATCACGGTTGCTTCCAGTTGACCTCGATCGAGGACAAGGATGACGTCGAGATCAGGGCGTCGGTTGCGGCAAAGGGCGGCCAGCGCATGTGGTTCCGCCATGTCTTTGGCATGGACCCTCGGTATGCCTACGTGCCGCTGCCGCCTTCGAACCTGACGTTCCTGCCCGGGGGCGGGCCGTCGGCCGCCCTGGTGCAAGTTGATCAAGGCGGATCGACCCTGGACGTTTCCGAGGTTCGCCTGTGGGCCAGCGCCGATGCAAAGGTGTGGGCCAGTCTTCAACTGGAATCGAAGGGCAACAGCCTTTATGGGACGAAAAACACCGAGTTCGTCCCGCAGGACCCCGGGACGTTGGTCTACTACGTGGACGTGGTCTACACGACGAAAGACCTTCTGTTCCCCGAGACGTTTTCTATTTCGTCGCGGCCGGTGCTGCCGGCCGGCTTCGTTCCTGATATTCGCGGTATCACGTCGTGCTGGTGAGGTAGTATTCACCCATGGAATTGCAACCCCGCCAGACTGACGTGCTGACCGTTGTGCAGGTCTCCCGCTTGGTGAAGAACCTGCTGGAGACGTCCTTTTCGCGCATCAGGGTCGAAGGCGAGATCACCGGTTTCAAGCGGGCGGTATCGGGCCATTCGTACTTTGCTCTGACCGAGCGGGATCCCGAGGGCGGCACGCTGAAGCTGGACTGCGTCATCTACCGGTTCGCCCGGGTCGCAGCCGCCCTGGACCTGCGCGACGGCCAGCGTGTGGTGGCCACGGGCCGTGTGACTTCATACGGCGGGACCAGCCGGTACCAACTCAGCGTCGATGCCGTCGAGGAGGCGGGTATCGGCGACCTGCTGCGCCGCCTGGAGGAACTAAGGCGTCGCCTCGCCGCCGAGGGACTTTTTGACGAGGCGCGCAGGCGCAAGATCCCTTTCCTGCCAAGGCGCATCGGCGTTGTCACCTCCCTGAGGGGCGCAGCGGTGCGCGACATTGTTCGGACGATTCTTATGCGCTTTCCTGCACGAATCCTTCTGGTGGACAGTGTGGTCCAGGGTGACGGAGCGGCCGAGGGAGTGGCGAAAGGCATCGATCTGCTGAACCTGCTGCCGGACGTGGACGTAATCATCATCGGTCGAGGGGGTGGCTCGCTGGAGGACCTTTGGGCTTTCAACCAGGAGACACTTGTCCGGGCGGTCGCAGGATCGAGGATACCGGTGGTATCGGCCGTCGGGCACGACGTGGATCGCGTACTGACCGATGATTCGGCCGACGCTCGGGCGGCCACTCCGACTGCGGCCGGGACCCTGGTCGTGCCGTCGATTGCCGAATTGAATATTTCCCTTGAAGACTTGCGGAGCCGGCTGTCCGTTTGTCTGACGCGTCGTCTGGAGGTTGCGGGACAACGATTGGACGACCTGGAAACGCGCTTGCGAGCTGCAGGCGATCGTCTGCTTGATCCATCCAGGCAGCGTGTCGTCGAATCGGGACTCAGGTTGTCACGGGTCGTAGAACACGTGCTGAAGGACCATCGCCACTCGGCAGATCTGCTGGCGGCACGCCTTGTCGCCTCGCATCCCGCCCGCAGTCTGGGTGAAGCGCGACGTCGCATGGGTGTTCTGGCCGGCCGAATTCAAGCCCAGGGTCCTCTGCTGTTGAATCGTCCCCGCAATATGCTTTCGGTCGAATCCGGCCGGATGCAGGCCATTGGCGCCCATCTGCTGCTGTCACACCGCAACGCACTGGATGCCTGTGGCCTTCGCCTGTTGCCGTTGTCTCCTTTCGCTCCTTTGGACCGCGGATACGCACTGGTTCGAACAAGCGGCGGCCACCTGATCCATCGTCACGACCAGGTCAAGCCTGGCGATCACGTCGATGTCATGCTTGGCAGTGGCGCCATTGATTGCACGGTCGATGTTTTGCACGCCGACAGGGTTCCAGAGTCGGCTGGTTCTTGACCCGGTCGGCGGTCAAGTTGCCACCTCGCGTTGACAGTTCCGTCCGGTTTCCCCTAGTCTATCGCCGCCATGGGTGACACCGAAGAAAGCAGGGTTCATTCCTTGTCGAAGGGGCCAGCTCCCCTTCAGCGCCAGCATCTCGATAAGGTCATCGACTTTTCGGTGTCCCTTGTCATTCCTTGCTACAACGAGGCTCCACGCCTTGACCGGACTGTTCGCGAGGTGGCCGCATATTGCCAGCGATTCACCCACCCCTTCCAGATCGTGCTTGTTGACGACGGTTCGACGGATGCGACGGCAGAGCTGATCACAGAGGCCGCAAAGGCCCATTCGTTCGTCCTTCCGGTCCTTCTGCCGGAAAATCGGGGCAAGGGTGCCGCACTCGTCCATGGTGTCCTCGCATCCAACGGCGAAGCCGTCGTGTTCTTTGATGCGGACCTTTCATATCCGCTGGACACGTTGGATGCCGCGTTGCAGGAACTGCGCTCGGGTGCCGACATCGTGATTGGGGCGCGTGATCTGGGTTCCAAATCGGGAGCTGCAGGCAACAACACATTCATACGCGGCCTCAGCCATGTGGCGTTTTCGGCGATGGTCGACCACTATCTGCACCTGGGCATTCCCGATACCCAGTGCGGGTTCAAGGCGTTCAAGGGGTCGGTTGCCAGGGCACTGTTCGCGTGCCTGACGATCGAGCGCTTTGCCTTCGATGTCGAGTTGCTGGCTTTGGCCAGGTTGTGGGGTTTGGCGATTCGGCGTCTGCCGGTGGTTGCAATCCAGCGGGATGGTTCGTCGGTGCGCATGGTACGGGACAGCATCGGGATGTGGCTGGCTGTGATCCAGATCCGCCGTCGCTTGCGGGCTGGTGCCTATCCTGCCTCGCAACCGGTTGTGTCCGGCTGACCCCGTTCGTCTATCCTTCGTTGTCTGTATGGATGGGGAATCGACGATGACTGGCCCCGATGGGCAGGGATTTTCGCAGCCGACCGACCGTCTGCTTTCAAGGATGCTTTCATGGGACTGGATTGCCTGTGTGGTACTGGCGGCCTCGCTGATCTTCCGTTTTGCCTTCTACGACAACGCACGTTTCGCCGGCGACGAGGCGTTGCAGTACAGCATCGCCAAGAGTGTTGGTGACCTGAAGCACTTCCCGGTCCAGGGGACGCTGACGACTGTTGCCGTGGGCGCCCATATTCCGGGCGGTGTGTATTTCTGGATTCTGGGGTTGCCTCTGCTGGTGTTCAACTCCCCCGAGGCGTCGATGGCCCTGATCGTCCTGCTGTCGGTCGGCGGACTGGCGATTGGATACCGGCTATTGCGGCGTGAATATGGTCCTCCTGCCGCCCTGGGCGGGCTGTTGCTGGCGGCGTTCAACCCGTTTCATCTGTTCCACTCGGACCGGATCTGGAATCCCAACCTGCTGCTGCCAATAGGCTTCTGGTTCCTGGTGGTGCTGGTCTACACGATCCGCGGGCAGGGGCGTCGATCGACCTTCTGGCTGGGAGCCCTGATGGTTGCGGCCCCGCAAATCCATCTGTCGGTGGCGCTTCTTGTCGCCCTGGCAGTGGCCGCCATGGTCGTGGTGCGGCCAAAGGGTTTCAGGTGGCTGCAGTTTGTGGCGGGCCTGGCGGCCGGGGCTGCAACCTACCTGCCATACGTGATCGTTGACGCCCTCAACGGGTTTGCCAACACCCGCCTTCTGCTGGGGAACGTTGCGGGCAGCTCGGCGCCAGTGATCGAGTCCCTTCGTGCGGTGTACTACATGGTCCTGTATGCCGCCGGCGACATGACCTACTTTGTCGCCAAGGGGTCGGCCTTTCCGATGACCGAGTGGGGGTTCCTGCGCGGCAGCAATCTCAAGATCATGTCGGACTTCCTGGAATTGCATCTGCCTACGGGGATCATGCTGACCGGCGCGATCGCGATCGGCGTTCTGTTGTCCCTGGGCGCCACGCTGGCCCTGGTTGGAAACACAATCGTCAACCTGGCAAGGAAGGGTCGGGATGCGGTGGTGCAGAATCCGCTGGCCTTCCTGGTCGTAGTCAATCTGCCGCTGGTGGCCGCACTGTTCTGGGGTAGGAAGCTCTTTTTCCCGCACTACACGATTGTGGTGTTCCCGTTGGCCCTGGTACCAGTTGCATGGGTGCTGTCGAGGGTAAGGTCGGTGCGAATCCAGGGGGCAGTGCTGGTCCTGCTGGCCCTGGTCGCTTTCGCCCAGGGCGTGTTGTCGGCGCGCTACTACTTGCAGGAAGAGGCGAAGACCAGCGTCCCGGTATTCCGCGAAGTCGCCCGGGCGATCCTTGCCGACAGTCCAGGGCAGGCCGTTGCCTTCGAGTGCAACCTTCCTCGCACCCAGTGTTCAAGCTATCCGGCGCACGTGATTGCCGATCGGGAACTGGGGCAAGACTTCCCGGAGGACGGAGCAGCACGGCGTCGTTACATGATGACCCTGCCTGGCGAGGAGTACGCCAAGGGCGCTACAAGGGTCTGGGACCTGGGCCCGATCTGGCTGGTCAGGCGGGATCGGCGCTGAAAACCCACTACATCCCAAGTGCCTCTGGAGCCAGGCCCATCGCCAGTCCCAGGAGTTGTGGATAGAGCAGGGTCTTGATTTCCGTCCCGGTTTCGGCGGACGCGCTGGTGCTGCCGGCGAGGACGGCGTCCATGCGTAGATGGCAATGCGGACAGGCCGTGCAGATTGTTGTTGCCCCCGACTGGCGTGCGTCGGCCAGCTTGGCCAGCGTTATTCTTTCCGACAGCGGGCCGTTGGCCTCGTGGAGAGGGTCGCCGCAACAATCCAGGCGACGGGGCCAGTTGATAGCGACAGCGCCGGTTGCACGAATCAATTTCTCGAAGATCGTTGGCGCCATCGGGTTATCGAAGCGGGTCACGTTACTAGGACGCAGCGCGTGGCAACCGTACTGGGCCGCCACGCGCATGCCGGTCTGTGGGAGGCGTACTGATGCGGTGACCTTGTCGATGCCGACCTTGCGAGCCAGCAGCGGCAACAGGTGATGGACCTCGGTGTGCCCCGACCAGGCCAGGCCCTCGGTTGCCAGCGCCTTCTCAACACGCGAACGCAGCGCCTCGTCCTCGCCAAGGAACCTTATGGCATGACGAAGGTTTCCGAAGCAGCATTTACAGGGTGTCAGCACGTCCAGGCCTGCCCGCTCGGCCAGTGCAAGGTTCCTGGCTGCTGCAAGGACAAAGGCGTCCCGGCTGATGTTCCTGGCAGGATAGCCGCAGCACGTGAAATCCAGATCGACCAGCGATACTCCCAGGCGGCCCAGTACTGCGCGCGTAGAAATCTCGTACGCCGGCAGTCGGGACGGGATCTTGCAGCCGACGAACAGCGCAAATTTCATGACGGCCCCCCGGGATTCCGGACTGAACCCAGCCGGTGGTAGGCCAGTCCGCGTAATTCGCACATCACGTCGGTCACGCGGACGCCCTCGGGACAATTTTCCTGGCACTGGTAGCACGTGGCGCAGTCCCAGACCATTCGCGAGCCCAGAGTCAGGTCCAGCATGCCCAGTCGCAGCAGGTTCATCACCTTCTGGGGTGTAAGGTCCACGCCGTGTTCCGTATCGATGCTGTGGGCGACGACCGGGCAGACGTTCGTGCATGTCTGGCACTGGACGCAATGCGAGAAGGTGCGGCGGTCGGACGCCAGCGGGGCCGAGGGGGCGTCAGGCGTCGATCGCGAGTCCAGGGACTCGGCCCATGCGAAGGCCGATCGTGCCTGTACCCATTGGGACGGCGCCGGAAGCCCGGCAATCGCAAGGTCGCCGCGTCCGGCTTCCCAAAGGTCAGCCAGGTCAAGGCCAACCGGGCACCTGGTGGTGCAGCGTCCGCAGTCCGTGCACTGGAAGGCGCCTTCCGAAACCAGAAGGGCATCCGGCCCGATACCGTGGGAAAGCAGCCTCCGCCTGGCATGCGCGCCGGTGGCGACAATCTTGTGCGATGGCAGCAGTGCCGGGTTGCCCAGGTGACGTGCCAGCGGTCCCACCGAGCAACTGGAGTCGCAAAGGCCGCAGTGTACGCAAGCATCAAGGGCAAGAGCCCTTCTCGAGGCACGGCCGGCGGACGAGAACTCACGTTCACGGGCCGCTCCGTTGACCAGCAAACTGACCGGGTCGGCAACAGCGTGGAAGAACCGCGAAAACGGCAGCAGAGCCAGGCCGATGAAACAGGCGAAGAGGTGCAGGTACAGAAGCCAAGTGTCTGCGCGTGCCTCGTCCAGAGCCCCGCTCAATGGCGCCAGCACCTTTGCTGCTGTGTAGGAGATGAAGGCGGATGTCGGCTTGGCGTGGCAGGATGCGCAGGCATCGCCATGCAGTTCGCGGCCCTCTGCAATGACGGCCGGCTCGATCCCGTCCCCCATGTCGTCGAATGCCACACCGAACTCGCTGGCCCATAAGGCGCGCAACGGCTTCAGCTCTTCGGGATCGGTCGTGCCGATGAACTGGTCCGTCATGCGGTAGAAGGCGCGCGGCGAGGCTATCTTGTGGGCTTCCAGCAGGAACCCCGAGACCAGGATCGTCCCCAGGAGAGCGACGAAGATGGCGTCAATCGGGCGTCGCGATTGGGGAAAACCGGTCTGCTGCCGGCGTCTTCCCGCGAACACCATGGCGATTCCAACAAAGACCATGACGCCAGCCAGGTTACGCAGGAACATGTACGGATCCAGTGTCGGCTGGTAGCCCGGAGAAAGCTTTCCCGCCAGCACCGAGGCAAGCGCGTGCACCAACACCAACCCGGTGAAGCCAGTCAGGATCAACTGGTGTCCAAGCCAGCGCAATTTCTCGCGGGCGAAGAGCCGGTTCTGAAACACCACATCGACGAAAAAAGCGCGCAGGACGTGTACCAGGCCGCGACTAAACGTAACCGAGACTGCACCACGAACCGCTGTGATCAGTCGCTGGAACACGGTAACATTGCAGGCATCCGGACCGACACGAAGATGGAACCAGGTCGAAACGCGCCACAACAAACCCAGCAGGCAGATGGCTAGCGATCCGTACAGGGCTATCCGGAAGAGCGCTGGCGTCATGGCTCTCCTGCCTTGTCGCAGTCTCCGTAGAGCTGCCGTGTGATCTGTCTAACCGCCGCCCACGCCGTTGCGATAGCAAGCCCCGAGCCGCATTTCGACCGCATCCAGTCCTGGTGTGCCAGAATCGAGCCTACGGCAAAGAGGTGAGGCCAGGCCGGGTTTCCAGCCGCGTCGAGTGGCCGCCACGAATCGTCGATCAACAGCCCGGCGCGATTGATGGCGTGCCCCGTTGGGTCCAGGAAGTCTCGCTGGTGCCATTCATTTCGGGAAGTCGGCTGGTGTACCGGAAGCCCGATAATGCTTTCGCTGACGTGTCCACGATCGGCGACAAGGCCGCGACCCATGAAACGTCCAGTGGCCAATACTACGGTGCGTGCGACCACGCGTTCGCCGCCGGGACTATCGATTAAACCGATTGTGGCAGTCTCGTCGTCGAAAACGATCGAATCGACAGTTGAATGGTGGCGCCTGCTGACCCCGCGGGTCGCCACTGCTGCCTCAAGCGCCATCAGCAGACGCAACCCGGGTACGGATGTCGGCATCGTCGGAATCTCGAACACCGGCAGGCCCAATCCAGCCTCGAATGCAGCGTGGACTTCAACCGAGTGTTCCAGGCCCAGCAGCGCCGGGAATCCGATGGCTTGTGCGTCTCCAAGCAACGGCTTTACGAGGTCGATTGTTCTGGCGCGAGTTTCCACGTTCTCAAGGGCGCGGGCCAGGTGGGCCGCATACAACTCGGGCACGGCCTCGGTCCCGGGAAATTGAAGTCGCTGGAAGCGGGCGGCAGGCCAGCTGTCGCCCAGCGTCGAGACAATCTGGCGTGCGCTGAACTCGCGCAGTCCGTGAAAATCCACGAACAGGCACGGGGGGCGCTGGGCCAGTGCCTTGACCCCGGCAATCATCGAGCGCGGCACACCGTAGGTTGGCTTGATCGTGCCGATCGACGTCAAGACGTCGCTGTTTGCCTTGCCAAGCGGGGCGTATGGAAGCCCTGCCTTGCCAAGCGCTGCCACGAAGGCATTGAACGCCGTGCGGACCGACGTGGCATCGATCCTTGCAAGTGGGTGCTGTGGCTGTTCAAGGGCCAGGGCAGCCAGCGCATCAAACGGAAAGCCCCACTTGCGACGCTCGGCCAATGGGTGGATCGACATCAGATCCAGCAGGCCGCTGGCGAAAAGGATCCCGCCGCCATTGCCGATCTGGATGCACGAAAGACCACGTTCCGCCGCAAACAGTGCTGCCGCCATGCCTGCCATTCCAGCGCCGATCACTGCTACGTCGAACGTGTCTTGTCGCGTGTGCGTCATGGGGACACCTTGCCGTTCAGGGCGGGCGGGCATAAGCCGTGCATGTCGTCCCCGCGCAATTCCTCGCCGAACAGGCCGCAATGCAGCGCCTCCATCAGCTCGGCCTGGGCCAGTTGCTCGCCCCATAATACCGAGTGCTGTCCCTTCCAGCGTTCGGCAAAGAAATCGATGATCTCGTCAAGGCCCCTCTGTGCCTGGAAATCGCCGCGCTGGTATAGGTGAGCCACGGCGCGTACCGCGCAGAACGCACCCTGGCACGCGCCCTTGCCGACCCTGCTGCGCATGCCGATGTCAGTCAGCGTAGGCGTGTCGCCGGCTGCTACCAGCGCCGCGTAGATCGTATCGACTGCACTGGCAGACACCATCTCGCATTCGCACAGAAGCGTTTCGGCCTGCCCTGTTCTCATCCATTCGCGCGGTGCGTGGCCGGGCTCGGTCCACTTGCATTCGGGGGCCACCGGCAGTTGCGTAATTGCGGTAAGACAAGGGGCAGCCACTCCCAGGCGGCGGCAGACCAGGTCCGCAGCTCGCTCGGCCATCAGCCGGCAAGTCGTGAGCTTTCCACCGGTGATGGTTGCCAGGTTGTCGATGCCGTCTACATCGTGGTCGAACAGGGCGAAACCCCGGGATGCCGTGCGGCCGTCGGCAACGCCGGTTGATCCCACCAGCGGTCGCACGCCCGAATATGCGCGAATGAATCGCATCGTTTGAAGGGCCGGCAGCATCCGCGAGGCCTCATCTACGATCAGGTCGGCCTCGGCGGTCGTGGGGTAAATGTTGTCCAGTGAGTCGACGCGCGTTGATGTGGTGCCGACTATCGAGACCGTGCCCCCAGGCATCATGATATCCGCATTGCCGGGCGGTCGCAGGCGGTTCACGACCCGCTGGGCCAGGCGCCCGTGAGTGACCAGCAGCGTCCCCTTCGAGTACGTCATGTTGATCGACGCCCCAGCCAGCAGCGCCACTTCCCTGGCCCATGCCCCAGCCGCGTTAACCACCTGGGCGGCCTCGATCCACACGTCCTCCCCGAGCTGCATCGATCGCACCTGCACTGCACGAATCCGCCGCCCTTCGCGCTGGAAGCCGATGACGCGGGAGCGTCTCATCAGGCGAGCGCCCAAGGTCCTGGCCTGGGCCATGCTTTCCAGAGACAGCCTGAAAGGATCGATTGAGGCATCAGGAACTTCGAAGACCGCGATCGTGTGGGGCGAAAGCGCTGGCTCCAGCTCGCGTGCAGCGGCAACGTCCACCCGGTGAACAAGGATTCCGGAGCGTTTGCAATGCGATGGAAAGTCGGCGATGTATCGTTCATCGTCACCCTCGACCGCAACAAAAAAGCCGCCGGTATCCTGGATGGTTTGCGAGGCCAGACGCTTGAGAATCTCGCCCTCGACGCGGCACTCGACCGCTGCCTCCTGGTCGCCGGCGACGTACCTGGCGCCGCTGTGAAGCAGGCCGTGGTTGCGTCCGGAGGCGCCGGCGTTGATGTCATCCTTCTCGACCAGGATGCAATCAACCCCGCGCAGCGCGAGGTCACGGACCAGCGCGGTTCCTGTAACGCCGCCCCCGATGATCAAGACCTGGGTTTCGATACGCGACGGATTTGCCATCAGACTCTCATAAAGCCGTTGCGAGTTTGCATCCAGCAGGATCCTTGGTCAACGGACATTCCGACACGGTGTTGTCGTACGATCATGGCCGTGCGCTTGGATTCGCCTGTCGTCTGCCGCACCCCGGATTGCAATGTGAGTTCGACAGCCGTACCATCCGATCTGGTGCCCTGCAGGTGCGCCGGTGGTGACTTTTCAGGTCGAACCGCTGGTGTTGAAATCCGGGAGTTGCCCCTTCCCGCGGTGTGCAGGCCCGGCTCGGCCGGGACGCCTTATGCGGGTACTGCGACGCCCACCTGTGTCGTTCCGGGGTTCGGACAGGTTCCCCGACGGACTTCGCAGGGCACCAAACTTCACCCTCTTCACCCGCGCGCAGCCTTTCCGATGTCGGAACGGTAGTGCATGCCGGCAAACCGTATTCGGCTTGCGGCCAGGTAGGCTCGTTCCCGTGTTTCGCGGAACGATTTTCCAACCGCAGTAACTCCCAGGACGCGGCCACCGGCCGTGACTATCGACCCATCGGGCAGTCGCCTTGTCCCGGCATGGAACACGTGCACGCCCTCGACCTCGGAGGCCTCGTTCAGACCCTCGATGACATCACCAACGCGCGGCTGTTCGGGATATCCTGCCGACGACAGGACAACGCAAACGGCCGGGTGGCGCTCGATGTCCAGGCGTACCTGATCCAGCCGTCCTTCGCTGCACGCCAGCATCACCTCGGACAGGTTGCCTTTAGTTCGGACCAGTACAGGCTGTGTTTCCGGATCACCAAAACGGCAGTTGAATTCCAGTACCTTCGGTCCTTCGGCCGTGAACATCAGACCGGCGTACAGGACGCCCTTGTAAGTAATGCCTCGCTTTGCCAGTTCGGACAGGGTTGGGCGGATGACCGAGGCCAGCACGTGGTCCCTGGCCTCGCCCTCAAGCAGCGGCGTCGGCGAAAAGGCACCCATGCCGCCCGTATTCGGGCCCATGTCGTTGTCGAAGACCCTCTTGTGATCCCGCGCACCAGCCAGCGGCAGGATATGCTCGCCATCGGTGATCACCATGAAGGACGCTTCTTCGCCTACCAGGAAATCCTCTATCACCACGCGCCGACCAGCATGGCCCAGAGTGCCATCCACCATGAATGCCTTTACGGCCTCGATTGCCTCTTCGCGACGCAGCGCCACAACGACGCCCTTGCCTGCCGCGAGCCCGTCTGCCTTGACCACAACCGGCAGGTGGCACCCAACCACATGGCGCAGGGCATCGTCGGCGTGATCGAAAACGTGCCATCCGGCGGCCGGAACGTGCGCGGCCTCTAGTACTTCGTGCGTGAATGCCTTGCTGGATTCCAGGCGTGCCGCAGCCTGGACAGGCCCGAAAACGGGTATCCCGGCCGCCATCAGCCGATCAGCCAGCCCGGCGGCCAGGGGTGCCTCGGGCCCTATGGCTACCAAGCCGACGCCCTCGGCCCTGGCAGTCTCGATGACGGCGTCTATGTCGGTCGGGGAAACAGGCAGCGCGCGGGCCACTGCATCAGTCCCGCCATTGCCCTTCGTGATCAGGACTTCGACGCCGCGGGACTGCCCAAGCTTCCACGCCATGGCGTGCTCGCGCCCCCCGTTTCCGACCACCAGCACCTTCATGCGGACCTCCGAGGGCCAGGGTTATTCAGTGTCTGAAATGGCGACGGCCAGTGAAGACCATCGCTATGCCCAGTCGGTCGGCCGCCGCGATGACGTCAGCGTCCTTGACCGATCCTCCAGGCTGGGCCACTGCGGTCGCACCGGCATTTGCAACTTCTTCAAGACCGTCGGGGAACGGGAAGAAGGCGTCACTGCCAACCGAGGTGCCCTTCAGGTCCACCTTGCGATCCATCGCCTTTACTGCCGCCAGTCGCGCCGAGTCAACGCGGCTCATCTGGCCTGCGCCGACTGCGGCCGTCTTGTCGGCGCGCGCGAACACGATCGCATTGCTCTTGACGTGCTTGCAGACGCGCCACGCCATGTCCAGGGCGGCCCACTCCTCCTCGGTCGGAGCGCGCTGCGTCACGACCTTGCCCCCACGTACCTCGTCGGCGCGCGGGTCGGTCTCCTGGACCAGCAGGCCGCCCGAGACATGCTTGGCGACCATTGGAGCGAACGCCTCGAAGAACGTCTCGCCAAGTTCCATCACCCGCAGGTTCTTCTTGGCGGCGAACACGGCCAGCGCTTCGGGCGTCATCCTGGGTGCCAGCACGACCTCGTAGAAGTGCTCGCACATCCGTTTTGCCAGTGCCTCGTCCACTTCGCGGTTCAGTGCGACGATGCCACCAAAGGCCGACACCGGGTCGGTCGCCAAAGCTTTTTCGTAGGCTGCCGCCAGTGACGTTGCGTCGGTTCCTGCTCCACTGGGGTTCGTGTGCTTGATGATTGCCACCGCGCAGCCTTCGAACTCGCGCACCAACTGCCAGGCGGCCTCCATGTCAACCAGGTTGTTGTAGGACAGTGCCTTTCCCTGCCGCTGCATTGCGCCCAGGATGCCTGTGGCCCCGCCAGCCGGCAGATACACGGCCGCCCGCTGGTGCGGGTTTTCGCCATATCGCAGATCCTGCGCCTTGGTCCCGCCCAGGAACAGCACGGAAGGCAGCCCGCCGTTCTCGCCGGCCGAGCCGAAGTGCGACGCCACGGCGGTGTCGTAGGCGCCGGTCATCGCAAAGACCTTGATCATCAGGCGGCGCTTGGTGGCCGCCGAGGTCTCGCCGCTGGCCCGGTACTCGTCCAGGACCCCAGCATAATCGTCGGGGTCCACCACGACGGTCACGCGGTCCGCGTTCTTGGCCGCAGCGCGGATCATCGTGGGTCCGCCGATGTCGATGTTCTCGATCGCCTCGGCCTCGGTCACGCCGGGCTTGGCGATGGTCGCCTGGAACGGGTACAGGTTGACGGCCACCAGGTCAACGTACTCGATCTGCAACTCGTGCAGGGTGTGGCGGTCTTCGGCGTTGCCTCGGGCCAGGACTCCTGCCAGCACCTTCGGGTGCAGCGTCTTGACCCGACCGTCCAGGCATTCGGGGAAGCCGGTCACGTCCGATACGTCGGTGACAGGTACACCAGCCTCGCGCAGGCTGCGAGACGTCCCGCCTGTCGAGACCACCTGGAACCCCAGGTCCACCAGGCCGCGGCAGAAGTCAACAACACCGGTCTTGTCCGATACGCTTACGATTGCACGCTTCATGAATTCCTCCGGTGGGGACGCCTCATCGCGTTCCCGCACCCTTCGTCAGGAAAGTTACATTGTCCATCAGGACGACCCCAGACCCTCCGGAGCCCTGGTCTTTCCGATCGATGCGGATGCCAACCTGCTTGCCCTTCCTGCGGTCGAACATCGGGTGCAAAACCTTGTCGAAACGGACTTCGTGGCGCACCCATTCCTTGCCGGCTGTCAGGGGCGCCGTCTCGCCGGTGTATCCCTGCAGAGCCGCGTCGTACTGGTCCAGCTCCGTGATTTCGAAACGTACCTTGTGATCGTCGGCGTCGCCCGACTTCAGCAGGAACGCGATTCCATCGTACCCGCTGATATCGACGGGTTTAGGCTTGCCCTTGTCACCAGCCAAATACTCGAAGGTTCCGCACTGGGAATTGTCCATCGGCAGCGCGAATTGCACGTTCAGTCGCCTGCTGCCGGAATCGTCCACGGTCGTCAGCACGCACTTGCCGCCCCGGAATCCCCAACTGTCCCAGTAACCTCCCCAGATGGTCTTGCGTGGGGAAAATGTTGTCTCGTAGTCGTTGAAAATCTTCCATCCTGATGGCAGCGGGTCAGGCCAGACCGGCTCGGGCTTGGGTGCGGGCTTCGGGGGCTCGACCGGCTTTGCCGCCTCGGTCGCAGCCGCCGCCACAGCCTGGGGCGCCTTTGCCGGGGAGTCGGTCTTCCCGCTGCATCCGACGGCGGTAGACCCGGTTGCAAGGAGAAAACAAAGAATCGTCGGTAGCTTCAAGAAACGTCTCGCCCGAATCGTCATTGTCATGGCCTCACGAAATCGCCCGCTTGCCGGTAAGTTCGGGAACACGGCAAAATCCTGATCCGGGTTCATCCAGGCCTGCGATGCACGCACGGGCGTCCCGGAATTGACCGGTGCCGGGTTCGCGCCGAATATACCGCCCATGAGAAGTACGGACAAGGCGTTCGAACGGGTCTTCTGGCTGGTATTGGACAGCGTGGGAATCGGTGCGCTTCCCGACGCCGGGCGTTATGGCGATGCATCTGCCGACACGCTGGGAAACACGGCAAGGGCCGCGGGTGGACTGCGCCTGCCGAATCTGGGCCGCCTGGGACTGGGCAATCTGCACCAGGTGGCCGGCGTGCCGCCTGTCGACGCTCCGGATGGATTCTTCGCAAGAATGGCCGAGGCTTCTCCCGGCAAGGACACGACGACCGGTCACTGGGAAATGGCAGGGGTCATCCTGGAACAGGCCTTCGCCACATTCACGAACACCGGCTTCCCGGCTGATGTGATGGAAGCCTTCCGTCTGGAATCGGGGTTCGATTGGATGGGTAACGTCGCGGCCAGCGGCACCGAGATCATCCAGCGTTGGGGCCAGGATCACCGCCGGACTGGGGCTTTGATAGTTTACACCAGCGCCGATTCGGTCTTCCAGGTCGCGGCGCACGAGGAAACCGTTCCCTTGCCGCGCCTGTACGCGGCTTGCGAGGTAGCCCGTCGCCTTCTGGACCCGCTCCAGGTGGCCCGCGTCATTGCCCGGCCATTCATCGGGAGTGAAGGCCACTTTGCGCGCACGTACAACCGGCGGGACTTCTCGATGACCCCTCCACGTCCAACGGTACTTGATCAACTGAATGCAGCGGGACTGCCGGTCGTTGGGGTGGGAAAGATCTCCGACATCTTCGCCGGGTGCGGGATCTCCGAATCCATTCATACCGAGGGCAACGCCGATGGGCTGCGTCGGTGCCAGGAGGTTCTTCGGCGCGGCCAGCCGGGTCTGGTCTTTGCGAACCTGGTTGATTTCGACATGGTCTACGGCCATCGGCGTGATGCGGCCGGGTATGCCAGCGCGCTCGAGGAGGTTGATGCCTTCCTGCCGGCACTTCTGGAGGCGGCCGGCGAAAAAACCCTTGTCCTGATTACCGCTGATCACGGTTGTGACCCCACGGCCGGCTGGTCTACGGACCACACTCGCGAGTACGTGCCGTTGCTGGCATGGCATGCCGGTATTTCCACAGGCTGCGGGCGCGACCTTGGACTGTGTTCGACCTTTGCTGACATGGGCGCGACGGTGGCTGCCGCGCTGGGTGTTTCCTCGTATGGCGACGGTACTGCTATTACAGTTTTGACTTCCTAGGCCTGGGGGTCGGATTTAGCTGTGGCTGGCCCCGGGGCTTCATGCGCTGCGGGTTCCTAGCGCCCGGCTTCTGCATCGACAGCAGTGACAGGTTGATCTTGGCGGCGCCGCATGGATGAGTGGACGATCATTCCGCAAAGGGCGACGCAGTAAAGCGCGATTGGAGCCGCCAGCCAGACCAATGGGTCGCGCTGGACCATTGTGTTGCCTGCAATCATGCGGGCAGGAATCTGATCTACCAGGATGGCTATCCAGAAGGCGTGCAGCAGAAGATTGATGACCAAACCACGTATGGCCGCCGCCTTTCGCCCGCTCATCATGGCGGTGAAGCGGGTTGTAAGAACCAGCCACAATACCAGTCCCATCATCGGGTACATTCCGGGGTGAGGCACGGGGTTGGCCAGCACGATCCATGTAAGCAGGGCAGTGGCGGCCATGTGTGTCACTAGAACCGCCGCCACCAACCCGTGACTCATCAGCCGTGCAGTCTTCTGAATGCGTATTGCGTCCGCCAGGACCTGTTCGCGAAGTGCGTCGGTCGCCTCGCGGACGTCAGCTTGAATCTCCTCGCTGATCATGTGCACCGAGAGTTCGCGACGAGGTGGCTGGGACTCGGGATCGGTCACGGCAACCCCCTGTGCGCGTTGGACAAAATGGATTTGATGGTTGCGGCGGGCGAAGTGAACATTGGACGAAGCGTCAAGGCTGGTCTCATGTCCCTGCCCCGGAAGTTTGCCAAGAATGATAACATGACGCCGCCGCGTTGATCGTGGGGCAACCTGGGTCCGACGAGGCCTGCTTACTTGGAGGATCGACGATGCTTGTTCCCGGCATCGATGTTCTGGAAGGAAAGCCCGTTCGAGCCGTGCCTGGCGGTGGATGGGAACCGATTGAGGGCGCCGACCTTATGGGGCTGGCCGAGCAGCTGTCACGAGTCGGTGAAATCACGGTGGTTGATCTGGATGCGGCGCTGGGACGCGGGGACAACGAGGTTCTGCTGCGCCGCCTGGTGCGCCGATTTCCGTGCCGTGTCGGGGGCGGGATCCGGGACGAGGACAAGGCCAGGCGGATGCTGCGTGCCGGCGCGCGCAAGGTGATCATCGGTACCGCGGCGTCGCGCGAATTCCTGTCCAGGCTGCCGCGGAACCGCGTTCTGGTGGCCGTGGATGCGCTGGAGTGGGATGTAGTGACGGATGGATGGACTCGGCGCACCGGCAGGACCCCGGTCGAGGTTATGCAGATCCTGGCCCCGCATTGTTCCGGGTTCTCGTGTGCATTCGTAGAGGGCGAAGGTTCCATGGCTGGTCTGCCAATGGAGCATGTTCGTGAACTGGCCGCTGCGACAAACCTGCCTGTGACCGTTTCGGGCGGCGTCAGGTCCGTGGCGGAGGTGCGCGAGCTTGATCGGATGGGCGTGGACGTTGAGACAGGAACGGCCTTGAGGTTGGGGCGCTTCACCGCCGCAGAGGCGTTCGTTGCCTGCCTGGATTTTCCGTCCGAAGGGGTTTCCTCGGTCGTGGTGGACGGAGCTGGCCAGGTTCTGCGACTGGAGTGTTCCACCTGTGACAGTCTGCGTACTTCGTTGGAAACAGGTTGTGCGACATTCGCTTGCAATTGCGCCGAGCCGCCGGCCGACCATGGTGACGGTCTTGCTGGGGCGCGGGTGACACGGGCGGTGGCGTCATGCCGCCGCGACGCAGTCGTCCTGACCGTGGATACCGCTGGCAACGCCTGCTCGCGGGGGATCTATTCGTGCTTTGGCAATGGCGGTCGCGAGTTCGGTCTTCAGCGTTTGCATGAAATCATCGCGACCAGGCGCCAGGATCCACGTCCTGGGTCGTACACGTCGTTCCTGTTCGAAAAGGACGATCGAATTCCCCGGAAGCTGACCGAGGAGATGTACGAATTGCTGACGGCTCGCAACCGCGACGACATCGCCTGGGAAGCCGCGGACGTCATGTATTTCCTGCTGGCGTATCTGGTCAAGAACGACGTCGGGCTTGACGAGGTCGTCGCCGAGTTGGCCGGACGTGAGCGCTAGGTTTTCTTCAACACAGCTTTGGGTTCCATGGTGGAGAATTTGCCGATGACGGAACATGAGGATGGGAGCTTGGCGCCCGATGCCGAATCGCTGGGGCGTCTTGATGTGGTGAGGGCCCAGGTGCTTTCTACTGGCGGGATGCTTGTCTGCTTTTCGGGGGGATTGGATTCGGGATTCCTGTGTGCTGTGGCCAGGGAGACTCTTGGGGACCGTGCCGTGGCGTACACGGCAGTTTCGGCCTCGCACCCGGCATGGGACCTCGAGGCTGGAAAACGTGCTGCTGCTGCCCTGGGCATCCGCCTCGTCACCCGTGAAACGAACGAAATCGAAGACCCCAGGTACGCCTCAAACCCGAAGGATCGTTGCTACTACTGCAAGATGGAGGTTTTCGGCACGGCCTGGGCCGTTGCGCGCGAACTGGGCCTTGCCGCGGTCGCCGACGGTACCACCTCGGATGACATGTCGGACTGGCGACCTGGCCGGACTGCCGCGGGCGAGCTTGCCATCCTGAGTCCCCTGGCTTCGGCAGGGTTGACCAAGGAACAGGTTCGCATTCTTGCCCGTGATGTCTACCATTTACCCTTCTGGGCCAGGCCGGCAAGTCCATGTCTGGCATCGCGTTTTCCATATGGGACGGCCATTGACGTAAAGAGGCTGAAGCAGGTCGAGACCATCGAGTCCTCGTTGCGCGACCTTGGATACGCCGAATTCCGTGCTCGGTTCCACGGCGATATGGTGCGAATAGAGGTCCGGTCGGCCGATCTGCCTCGTCTGGCGATGGACCCGGACAGGGAAGCTGTCGTGAAGGCCGCCCACGCGGCGGGATTTGCATACGTTACCGTGGACCTTGAACCATTTCGCAGCGGCCGTCTGAACGGGTGAATGGATGGCTGGCAGACCTTTGCTGCGACGCCGTTTTGCATCCTGGGGCGCGATTCTTTTGCTGGTCTCCCTGGCCCTTTCTTTCCTTCCCGGCTTCGACGTCCTGTCGTTTCACGCCTGCCTCGTCATTGCTCCCCTTCTGGCGATGGCCGCAGGATCGCTTGCGGTTACAGCGGTAGCCGAGGCTCGCCAGTGTGGAAAGACCTTGTCATCGGCCCGAGGCCGAGCCTTCGTTGCCGCAGGCCTGCTGTCGATGGTGCCTCTGGTTGGCATTCTTGCCAGCGCAATGTTCGCCGGCCCGTGCGATTGGCAATACGGGCTGGCTTTCTATGCTGCTGGACCGCTTGCCTCGGCAGTCCTTGCGACTTGCGCTGGCATTCTGGTCGGCGTTGCAATCCCGCGACGGCGCTGGGCCGTGGCTTCATGGTCGCTGATTTTCGTGGCCTCGTTCATCCTGCCCGTGGTCGACCTTTTCCGGGAGCCGTCCGTTTTCTTCTACGCCCCGTTCCTGGGTTTCTTCCCCGGACCGCTGTACGACGTTCGCCTGGAGGTCGGGACGCCATACCTGGCATTTCGTGCGATGTGCATCGCGATTGCCGTTGGCTTGTGGGCTTTGGTTGACGCGATAACCTCGATTGATCTTCGCTTGCGAATCGATCGTCGGGCTCGATGGTGGGCATTGGCGGCGGCCGGTTTCGGGGTCGGCTGGGCGCTTTTCGGTCGCGCGGGGGACCTGGGCTTTCGCGAGACGAGGGAGAACGTTCAGACTGTTCTGTCGGGCGAGGTTTCCGACCGGTGGTGCACGATCCGCCACGACCCGTCCGAAAACCCGGCACGGATGGCGTTGCTGCTGAAGGACTGCGGGTTCAGGTATCGTCAGGCGTCGGCATGTCTTGGAGAGTCGCCCGACGCGCCTCTGATTGCCTACATCTACCGTGATGACGCTCAGAAGGCGCGTCTGATCGGGGCGCGGCAGGTGGACCTGGCCAAGCCGTGGCTGGGGGAGATTCATATTTCCGATCTTGCGGTCGGTGACCCGGTCCTGCAGCACGAGATCGCCCATGTCGTTGCCGGTCGGTTGGCGCCCGGGTTCCTGCGAATGCCCGTCAAGTTCGGCGTCGTTCCGGACATGGCACGTGTGGAGGGCATTGCGCAGGCGTGTTCATTTGCTGACGACGGGCCTTCAGACCACGAGTGGGCTTTGGCAATGGAGCTTGCCGGGGTGGCTAATGACCTGCCTGGTCTTTTCGGGCCGGCATCGTTCCTGAATGCTTCGCCGGCTCGTGCCTACACTGTTTCCGGGTCCTTTATAGCCTTCATCAAGGACGTCTACGGGATCGATTCATTCAGGGCGATTGCTGCTGGCAAGACTTTCGAAACCGCAACAGGGCTGACGTTGGAAGCGCTGGCGGACGAGTGGCGCCAGTACCTGTGGGATGTGGCTGGGGGTGCGATCACCGCTGATTTGATGGCACGAGCATACGGAAGGTTCCTTGGACCAGGTGTCCTTGGACACAGGTGTGCCGTGGATGTGGCCAGGATGGTTGGAGATGCAATTGAGGCCGAGGAGCGTGGCGAACTGGATCGGGCTGAAAGCTGCCTTGAGGCCGCGGTTCGTCACGATCCGGGCGCCGTCGGTTTGCGTCGCGCACTGTTGAGGCTGAGGGCCCGGGCCGGTGACCTGAAGGGAGTGGCGGATCTGGCGGCAGGCCTTGCGGGCGCCGGAAGCTCGTCCGATCCGTCAGTGGCAGGCAGAGTATCGGCCGGAGACGTGCGCGCCATCGCTGCTCGCGTGGCCGGCCGTGACCCGGGCCCGGACGTGGAGTCGGGATGGGTATCCGCAGCTGTGGCTGTTCGCCATCATGGACCCGAGCTGCGTTCGCTTGTCGCTCGCCTTCATGCGCTGGATCTGCCTCCCCGGGCTCGCGATGCCACGCTTGAGGCGTTGGCCGGCGGTGACGGTCAGGCGATGGACGCCTTGCTTGCTGCCGCTGCCGAGGTCCCGGACGATGCCGTGCTGCGTTACCTTGCGGGGCGACTGCTATATTCGGTCGGGCAGTTTGAAGAGGCATTCCACGATCTGGCTGCCGCTCTGGCGTTGGGGTTGCCGGTGGCCCCGGGCTGTGTGGACGACAGGCCCTTCGACGCCGAGGCATGGAAGACATTGGGAAAGGCTGCCACGTGGGCGGGGGATGCAAGGATGGCGCGTATGGCGCTTTCGATGGCGATGGACCTGGCTTTGTACGAGGGCGACCGACTGGTGATCGAGGAATACCTCATGCGCCTTGCAGAACTACCCGTGAATCTTTGAGAAGACGGCCTCTGCCACCGGTCCTGGCATCCCAGGCACGGCCTTCAGCATGACCAGGTCTGCCGCCCTGAGGGCAGCGACCGAACCGAAGTGGCGCAGCAGTGCCGTGCGTCGTATCCTGCCAAGCCCCGGAATGTCGTCCAGTACCGACCCGCGCTCTTTCCGGCCCCGGCGTCGTCTGTGAAAGGTCACTGCAAACCGATGCGCCTCGTCCCTGACTCGCATCAAAAGATGAAGTCCCGGATCGTTCTGGGGGGGGACGATCGTCTCGACCTCAATCCTGCCAAAAGCAGCCGCGCCTTCTCTTACACCGGTTCCGCGCGCCTGGATCACCAGGCGTTCCGGCGAATGCGTTGCAGGTCCGTGGCCCTTCCCAATCACCCGCGACTTGGCCAGACCAACCATTGGGATATCGATATGCAGCGCGTTCATTACGTCCATTGCAGCGCGTAACTGAGCCTCGCCACCGTCCAGCATGATCAGGTCGGGCATCTGCTGGCCTTCCTCCAGGGCGCGGGTGAAACGTCGTTTCAGCACCTCCCGCAGGAAGCCGACGTCTCCCGGGCCCTCTTCCAGGCGAACCGCGAATGTTCGCCAGGCGCGCTTCTCGGCCCGGCCATCCACGAACACCACCATTGAACCTACCGGCTCGTCGGCCTGGAACGTCGACAGGTCATAGCCCTCGATCCGTTCGGGCGGGCGCCCAAGGCCAAGCAGCTCGGCCAGACGTACGGCCGATCGCCCCCGGACTTCCCCTTTCGCCAGATGCTCCACCAGCAGTTGCTGGGCGTTCAGTTGCGCAATCCGGACGGCGTCTCCAAGCGGCCCCTTCGATGCAGTACGGACCTTGACCTGGTGTCCCGACCGGATCGACAGCACCTCGGCCAGTGCCGTCAGGCCCTCGAAGCCATCGGCCGGCACCAGCACTTCGGCCGGCACAGGCGCCCGCCCGTAGTACTGCAACAGCACGCTGTCAGCCACTTCTTCCAGCGGCGCGACCACTCCGTCCATCGCCAGAGGCACACGCTCGGTCAGCACGCCACCCTCGAATCGCAGCACGGCGAACGTAACGCAATCTCCCGAACGAGCCACGCCGATCACATCAGTGTCATTCGTGGAAGAAAGCACCACGGCCTGCCGCACCAGCGCCGTCTGAATGGCCTTAGCCTGATCCCGCAGGCGCGCGGCCTCCTCGAAGTTCTCGGCTTCGGCTGCCTCCAGCATCCTTTCGCCAAGGCGCCGCCGGACATCCTCGTAGCGTCCCTTCAGGAACATGACGACTGCGTCCACGCGCTGCCGATACTGTTCGGCCGTGGCCCCGCCAGCGCACGGACCCAGGCATCGCCCCATCTGGCACTCCAGGCACGGACGCGAGCGGTTTCGGAACTGTGTGTCGGGGCAGGTCCGCAGCCCGAAGTGCCGGTTGACCATCGCGTGAGTGCTGCGCACAGACGATGCCGAGGCAAAGGGACCGAAGTACAAAGCCTTGTCGGACTTGCGCCTGCGAACAAGTTCCAGCCTGGGAAAGTCGTCGCTTGTGTCGATTCGCAGGTACAGGTAGGTCTTGTCGTCGCGCAGAAGGACGTTGAACGGCGGACGGTGCTTCTTGATCAGTTCGTTCTCAAGAATCAGGGCTTCCTTCTCGTTCGAGGTAACCACTGTGTCGATCCGTTCCAGAATCCCCGACAGCAGCGCAACAAACGGTCGCGGGTCGCCAGCCTTGTGGAAATACTGCGATACGCGGGCTTGCAGGTCCACGGCCTTGCCGACATAGACGACCTTTCCGGTCCCGTCGCGCATGAGGTACACCCCTGGAGCATGTGGGATGTCCAGGGTCAGCCGCCTGACCTGTTCGATTGTCCAAGCCATGATCGAATCGTGTAGCTCTCGAGCCCTGGCGTCAACCCAGAGGCCCTCTAGATGTCGAATGCAGATGCAACTTCGTTGATAAAGCCGGCTGGCGATGGCAAAATGCTCGCGAGCCAAAGGAATCTGCTAGTGGAAGGGCGCTTCAGCGTCAAGTTCTGTATCCCGGCCTTCGGAAAGGTACGGCGTGTAATTGCTTTGGGTGTTGTAGCTGGAGCCTTCCTGTCTGCTGCCCTGCTGCTGTTTGGCAGTCTCGCTGAGGCCGGACACACCTTCCTGGCGTTTACGGCTGTTGTTGTCGCTACAATTGCGACCTCCGCTGTCCTTGCGTGTCTGGCCTGTCGTGCTGCCAGACTGACCCTGGTTCGCCGGCTGTCGTCACTGGCCGATGTGATGCGCAATGCCGAGGCTGGAGATTACCAGCGACGTTTTCCGACGGGTGGCGATGACGAGTTCGCCGATGTCGAGCGCACCTACAATGCATTGATGGACCAGGTTTCCGGGCTGGCAGCGTCGGCCCTTCATTCGGATCTGATGGTCAAGTGGGCGCAGTCTGAAATCCGGTTGCGCGAAGAACTGATGGCCAAGTCCAACGAGCTGGCGTCGGTGAACGAGGCCTTGGTTCGCAAGGTGCGCGAGGCGTCAAATCTTCTGCGAATTGCAGAGGTTGCATCGACCAGCCTGGAGATGGGGCGCATGCTTGACCGGTTGGGCCAGACGTTGGTCGAGACGCTGGCGGTCGAGGAACTTCTGGTTCTGATGCCGGATCCGGATACCGGAGTAATGCGGGTCAGGCAGGCGTTGGGTGTGCTGGATAAAACGATAATGGAAGGTTCGTGGCCGGCAGGTCTTTCCATGGTCGGTCGTTGTTCGGACGAGGGGGAGATTCAGTACGTGCCAGATCTGTCAATCGATCCGATTGCCGATGGCCTGCGTGGTCGTCGGCGTACTGGTGGATCACTGGTGGCGGTGCCGGTTCGCGGGCCGGCCGGGACGACGGCAGTCATCACGTTGCTGCGGCGCGAGGCAAACGCTTTTGATCCACAGGAGCTGGATTTTCTGCGGCTTGCCTCGCACTACGTTGCCCTTGCGGTATCCAATGCGACCCTTTACCGGGCAACCCACGAACGCGCGATCCACGACTCGATGACCGGGCTGCACAACCGTGGATATTTCATGGAGGCATTCTCGGGAGAGTGGCATCGCGCGCGCCGTGTCGCCGATCCATTGTCAGTACTGATGATCGACGTGGACCACTTCAAGTGCGTCAATGACCTGCATGGCCACGCCGTTGGTGACGTTGTGCTGAAGGCCGTTGCTGGACTGCTGAAAGCGCGAATCAGGAAGACCGACCTTCTGGCCCGATACGGCGGGGAGGAATTCGTGCTGGCCCTTCCAGGAACGACCCTGGCGGAAGGCGAGTCAATTGCGGAATCGATTCGCAGGTCCATCGAGGAGGCCAACGTTCAGCACCCGGGAATGGAGGACAAGTCTTGCATCAGGATGACAGTGTCGGTGGGTGTGGCCGTAAACATGCTTGCGGACGACACGCCTGAGACCTTGATAAATCGTGCCGATACCGGTCTGCTGGAGGCAAAAGCCGCTGGCAGGAACCGGGTTGTGGCAAAGTGAATACCTTACCGGCGCCTACTTGAAGCAGAGACCCGCGACAAGGTTGATGATGTCTCCGGTATCGACCTTCGCGCCGCCGATGATCGGCATCACGACTGTGCCCAGTTTCGTGGCGGTCTCCAGTGTGCACACGAAGTTGTCGACACATTGCTCCAGCAACAGCGGTCCCATCTGCTGGATCAACAGGATGTTCGGGTCGGTCGTATTGACGGTGTCCAGCGTATTGCAACCGCCGGCGATGACACCGTTGTTGTTCACCAGGAAGTCGGTGCACGTGGTCATCCAGGACGCCGGAATGAGGCCCAGGAAGTCGCACTTCGGCAACACCTTTGCGCAAATATTCTCAACGACGTAGACGCATGCGGCTGCGGTTTCGCTGAGTTCAGGGCCAAGGTCCGGCTGCGGTCCAAGGTCAGGAGGCCCTGGGTCAGGCGGCCCTGGGTCCGGGATGCCAGGGTCGATCGGTCCCAGGTCTGGTGGTCCCGGATCAATGGGGCCCAGATCCGGGGGGCCAAGATCGGGTGGGCCGAGGTCCTCCGGGCCGGTATCGACCAACCCCAGGTCAATCGGTCCGCGATCGGCCTCGGCGTCGTCGGCCAACAGATCCTGCGGAACGGCCACATCAATCACCGACAGCGTTTCCGAGGCATCCTTGCCAGCAGTTGACGATGAACAGCCCAGCGCGACAATACCTACCACGATCCCAACGCAAGCAAAGATCCGCTTCATCGGCACATCCAGCCAAGGCCGCGTCAATGGTACATGAATCGGCGTCAGCAGTCAGGTGTTTCGCTGTTGCGGCAGATAAATTTGTCTGTCGGAGCAGGTTATTTCTCGACGAGAACGCACTTACGCCAGGTTGACAATCTCAGAAGAACCCGCGCAGCGCAATCCTGACAGCTTTCAGGAAGTTGTCAGGCCTCAGGCGCTTCAAGTTTCGCAGGAACTGCGCAGGTCGCAGGTAGAACGAACGTAACGCCTGCTTCTGCAGGCTTCGCAGGCTCTGGACTGTGCTGCCGGGCGTGATCCAGATCGGCTGGATGTCCGTGAAAAGAATGTACTGGGCATAGCGGCGCCAGACGGACGGGTCTACGCCACCGCCGGGTCGCAGCCCTGTGTCGATTTCGCCGCGGCGAGCAAGGTCCTCGAACAGCGGCGACCCTGGGTACGGCGTGAATACGGCAAACTGGGCCATGTCCAGCGGCAACTCGCAGGCGAATCGGATGGACTGCATCGCCTCGGCCTTGGTCTCGCCAGGAAGGCCCAGTATGAACAGCCCCTCTACCTGGATGTCCGAATTGTCCTTGATCGTGTGAACCGCCGTGCGCACCTGTTCCAGCGTGATGTTCTTGTGGACGGAATCCAGGATTCTTTGTGAGCCCGACTCGATGCCAATGGCGAGTTCGTGGCAGCCAGCGGCCTCCAGAGTCCGGACGAGGTCTGCGTCCAGGTGCCTCGCGTGCGCCTCGCCGCCAAACCTGATGGAAATTTTGCGGCGAATGATTTCTGAGCACAGGTGCTGGACCCTCTTCCTGTTTGCCAGGAACAGAGGATCCTCGAAAAACACGTAGTTTGTGCCGTATTGATCCTGAAGGTGCTGGATCTCATCGACGACGCGTTCAACGGAATTGAAGCGCGGTCGCCGTCCCCCGTGGATGACGCAGAACGAGCATCTGTGCGGGCAGCCTCGTGCCGATGAAATTGTCTTGGCCTTTCGCGAGTCCTTGGCGACGAACGAACGGTTGCTGATGGAACCGAGTCCATAGAGTGCCGGATCAACCAGGTCCCTCGCTGGGAATGGAAGCGCGGAAATGTCATCGACAATTGCTTCGGTCCCCTGGCGGACATACTGGCCTGATGCATCCAGCCGCGAAATGCCATTGATGTCATCCCAGGAACGACCTTCTGCCATGCGATCCGCGAGGTCCGAAAGTACGTACTCGCCTTCTCCATGGACTACCGCGTCGCAGCAGCCGTTTTCAAGGTACGCCCTGGCGAAGATGGAGGCGTGAATGTTTCCCAGGACGATCCTGGTTCCTGGGAGCGCCTGCCTTGCCCAGCGTCCAAGTTCGAATACAGCCGCACCCTGACAGGTCAGGGTAGTCAGCCCCAGGAGGTCGGGAGCTTCGGCCTCGATTCGCAGGCGGACCGCTTCAATCCCGAGGCCTTCAGCGTGGGCGTCCAGAATCCGAGGGAGGTGGCCGCGTTCCCGCAAGACCGCAGCGATGTACAGAAGACCCAGCGGTTCGGCCTTCTGAATGAATTCCTTGCCCACGCCGAACATCGCATGGAGGTCGTCGGGGGGATTTACCAGCAGAACCCGCAACAGCGCCTCCATAACCCAGTCCTGGGCTTCGAGAGATGATATCAGAGCCCGGCCGAATCGGCATTATCGATCCAGGAAGGAGGGCAGGTTGACGCTGCGCGCCGGACCGTCGTACCCTTCCGGGATGCAGCGGCGCGGCCTCTACGCAATACTGTTCGACCTTGACGGAACGCTGGTCCAGTCCGAGGACCTCTACCGCCGTGCCACACAGGAGATTCTGGATGGCGTGGGTCGATCTCTGGACGAATTGTCTTGCCAGGAAAAATCCATGATTCCAGGCCGTTCGGCTATTCAGAACATGCTGTTCTACTGCGAGCGCTTTGGACTGACCCAGCCGGCGCAGGAATTGGTGGACCTGCGCATGAATCAGGTGTGCCGTCTTCTTGATGATGAGGGCGTCATGCTGGTTCCCGGAGCCAGGGAGATTCTGGAAAGCCTGCGACTGGCCGACATGCCGGTTGCACTGGCCTCGTCCTCGCCATGGCGGTACGTCAGCCGGGTGCTGGAGGTGACGGCGCTGGGCGAATTCTTTGATGTGGTCAAGACGGGCGACGACGTAACGAGGTTCAAGCCAGATCCCCAGATATTCCTGCTGGCTGCCGGCGACCTGGGCATTCCACCGCCTCGCTGCCTGGTGGTCGAGGATGCCCACTCGGGGATTCTGGCTGCCAGGGCTGCCGGCATGAAGGTAATGGCGGTTGAGAGCGAGGTCACTCTGCCCGAGCAGGCCGCGGCGGCCGATCGACAGGTTCGCGATTTTTGTGGGATGGTGGCCCGGGACCTTGTGTCGATCATTACTGCAGCGCCGTAGGCTGGAAGGTCCGCGGCATGACACCCTTGCGATTCATGGGAGACCGAATGTCGTCTGTCGAATCCGGTGCCGGAGGATCGTCAGCCCGCGCCACATCCTTGCGGGATCTGCCGCGAACCCTAGGAATGCTGACTGCGACCGCCCTTGTCGTGGGGTCGGTTGTCGGTTCAGGGGTCTTCAAGAAGGCTGCTCCGATGGCGGCACAACTGCCGTCTCCGACGTTGGTTCTTCTGCTGTGGGTGGCGGCAGCCTTGATATCTTTCCTTGGGGCCCTTTGCGCGGCCGAATTGGCCTCGACGTTTCCCGATGCAGGAGGCCTCTACGCCCACCTGAGGCGCGCGTTCGGGCCATTTACCGGGTTCCTTTACGGATGGTCGGTGCTGTCCGTGATCCAGACTGGGACGTTGGCTTCAATAGCCTACATATTCGCAGAGTACCTGCGGGTGTTCGGCGGGTGGGGCGAACCCTCTCCAGCTGTTGCGTCCCTGGGGGGGACATTTTTCGGGGTGATTGATTTCTTTCCTCTGAGGGACCTTGGGACCAAGTTTGTCGCCGTGTGCTGCCTGCTGGTTGTGACGGTTGTCAACGTGCTGGGTGTCCGCCTGGGCGCCAGGGTGCAGGATGCGTTCCTGTGGATCAAGCTGGGTATCCTGGCGCTGATAATCGGCGTTGGCGTTGTGGGCGCCAGTTCCCTGCTGGCGCCGTTCGAGGGCCCACTGGTTCCGCCCGGCCTGGACCCGGCAACCATGGGATGGGGGCCGCTGATGGCGGCGGTAACACTGGGCCTGTCGGGTGTCTTCTGGGCCTACGACGGGTGGATAAATGTCACCTATGTGGGAACCGAGATGAAAAACCCGTCACGGGATTTCCCGAAGGCTTTGGCCATAGGCATGGCGTTGGTCAGTCTTGGATACGTCGGTGTGAATGCTGCCTATTTCGCGTTGCTGCCAATCGACAAGGTGGCGTCCTCCTCCCTGGTTGCGTCCGATGCGGTCTCGGCCGTCGTGCCGTCAGGTGCCGTCCTGGTGGCTATCGCCGTCATCCTTTCGACGTTCGGGGCGCTGAACAGTACGGCGCTGGTCTCGGCCCGCGTCTACTGGGCCATGTCGCGAGACGGCCTTCTGTGGCGAGGGATCGACGCAGTTCATCGGCGCCGTCAGACGCCACACGTCTCGCTGTGGATCCAATTTGTGTGGTCGTCGGCGCTGGTTTTTTCGGGAACATTTGATCAGATTACGGACATGCTGATATTCGTGTCGTGGGCTTTCTACGGCCTGCTGGCGGTCGCGGTTGTGGTTGCCCGGGTCAGGTTTCCGGATGTTCCCCGGCCCTTTCGGGTCCCTGGCTACCCATGGGTACCGTTGTCGTTTGCCCTATTTTCGGCAGCTTTTGTGGTGTTGTCGGTCGTCGAGAACACTCGAAATGCGCTGGTAGGCGCCTTGCTGGTCTTCCTTGGGGTGCCGTTCTATCTGTACTTCAGTTGGAGGTCCAGGCAGTCGCAGGTCGGTTGTTGAAGATTCATGATTGACTGGCAAAGCCGGGGAAGTCGGAGTGCCGCGCCTGAGCTTTCGGGGTCATGTCAGGATCGCACACTTTGGGATTTTGGCACAGGACGTGAGTGGTTCACGAGCGGCTCGGTGGGCGGCATGCCTCGAATGAACTGGCCAGTAACCGAGCGTTCAAATGAAGGTGATTTCCTGAGTGGCCGCGGAAACGACATAGCAGCGCATGACGTTTGACCCGTGATCCGCAGGTTCGACGAACAGCCCGGGACGACCGGGTTGGTAGCCCTGCGTGGTCCCTACGAGAACCTCCCCGTCCCTGAAATGAACCCTGATCCTTCGACCGGCAGAAGGTCGCGATGAATCGAACTCATTGGTATCTGTATGCGTGGGGTCGCCCTTGAAATCCTTGACGAAGAACAGAGCCTTCAAGTCCGCTCTCGTGATGTTCAGGGACTTGGTCCCTTCAGGGCTTTCGACCGTCGTGACATGAAAATGGTCCTTTGCCGGCAGGAAATCGTTTGTGAACCCCTTGGCGATGTGACCGTCGATGAAGTGAGCGACTACCTTGTTCATGGAGTCCTACCGCCGGATGGCCCTCAATGAGTACGCGTGGGGTCGCAGATGACACCCTGTCCGCCGAGTGAAGCTTATTGACCCATAGACCCCTTTGGTCAAAGCCATTTGCTGAATAGCGATCAGGTGTAATGCTGAACTGACAAGGTTTTGTCGCGGTGCATGATTGACTGGCAAAGCCGGGGAAGTCTACTTCACAGTTGGGGAATCGCCGAACGGAACTGACTTGGCCTCCCAGTCGCCGGCGATCAGGTATCCGTTGTTCGCGCCGCTACCGTTGTAGTCGCATTGCAGGGGCACTTCCAGGCCACCTACGAACGCGCCGAAGTTGGTCCAGAATCTGTTCCCGCAGGTCATGGCGCAGTATGAAGCATCGCAAACGGTG
>CAIZWN010000033.1 GCA_903936705.1 uncultured Myxococcales bacterium | reverse complement strand
ATCTCGGACCTTCCGGTAGGCGTCGGCCAAGGACGGTACAGCTTTTACCGGCCCAAGCCCTCCGGTGTCAGGGACAGCCTGTCCAGGGAATATGGTGCGCGCAGGCAATATCGTGCCAGGCGTTCCAGACCGGCTCTGTCGCTGGGTTCGACCGTCCTTGCTGCATGCAGTGAGAATCCGTTGATGCGACAGCACAAGGGCTTGTCAGGGGGCGGCGTTGGCTTTTGTTCCCTGGACTCGCCGAAGGTGCGTTTTGGCATACCAGGAACGCGGATGGATTCTGCGGTCGAGGCACGCAAGGGCAGGGTTGCCGGGTCGGTGCGCAACAGTCCTTCCTCAGCCCGCTTGAACTGGCGTTGAACCAGGATTGTCAGCCTGTCAGTCAGCCTTGTTGCCAGGTCTGCAAATTCCTGGTCGGTGGGCGTCGGCAGATGGACGAATACCAGGCTGCCCGGGGGCGGTCCACGGGCGGGATGCGGTCCCGATGCAGTGGCGGCGCTTGGTCCTGTCGTGCCGCCTCCTGTTTTCCCCGGTGTCGAACATCCTCGCCCGTTCGAGTTCTGGCCGATTGACGCGCTGGAGATTGCCGAGAACCTGATCCTTGCCGGGGGCGAAACTTCGGCGGTGGACGGGGCGGCAGGGGCGGCAGGAAATCGAACGGTGACCTGAAGCGGTCCGGACGAACAGCGTCGCCCCCGGTTCAGCGGTTCACGACACATAAATCCGCATGCTTTCGAAGGGGCTGACCTTCGTCACAGGATCGATGTTTCCGCAGGCGGCGGCACAGGAATCCGCGAAACGTGGCGGTTCGTCGCAAAGACGACCTCCACAAGTTGGCTCGACAGAATGATCAGCAAGCCGATGGGCATGAGCAGTACCGTGATGCAGCACTGCCAGCCGGTCATCTCGCCCCACTTGCCCACGAAAGCCGAAGTCCGGAACTCGGCCGCACGCCGGGCTGCCAGCGTCGCTGCAGTCAGTTGGATGAACAGGGCCATGAGTGCCAACAGAAGCAGGGCCACTGCCCCGACCGCCCCCTTCAGCAGTAGTTTCTCGTGAGCCTTGGCTGCCGCGCCAAGCTTCGGCATCCCGGCCACGAGATCCTCCTTGGCCACACCAGCCGTGGCGATCTGTTCCTTGAGACGTTCGCGAGCCTGGGTCAACCTGGCCCAATCCGCCTTCATGGACTTCGGAATTGGGGCATCGAGCCCCAACGTCGCGATGAATGCGTCGACCAGAGGCCCGATCACGAATTCGCTGAGGGTCTTGTACTGCCCCGCGCCCAGCAGCAGTCCTAGGACCGACACATCGTTGGTCCTCAGCTTGGCTAGAGCCGGGGCGGCATTCTGGGTATCAGCGAACACGATGAACTCGATGGCCGAACGGGCAAACGCCCACTGGTCTTCCACCGCGCCCGTCTCGCCCAGCGCATTCCTGAGCAGGTTGGCCACCGTCCTGACATAGACGGGATCATCGTAGAAGGCGCGTTCGCCGGCCGGAACCAGGTAGTCCGGCGGAACGACCGTCTCGAATGCGCCGTTCGGCTTGGCAACCAGGTTCCGGGCAGCAGCCAGCGCAATGGGCAACTTCTTCTGCTCCAGCGCCAGTTTCAACAGATCCTTCAACTCCCGCGTCGAATTGATGAAATCCACCAGGCGCATCAGTGCCATGTCGACGTGGGTCGTCGTCAAATTTTGCTGGGCGAATTCCACCAACACGTTGCACTCGCCCTTCCAGCGGGCCTTGCGCAGACCCATCTGGAATGCGGAACCGGTCACCGTCGTCAGGGAACGTCCATGCAATCCGGCTAGTACCGCCATCGGGAAATTGTAGGCAGCCTCGGCAACGGTCAGCAGTCGTCGCGTGGCGTCTTCCTCGACGGTGGTGGACGGGATTGATCTGGCCGCATCCAGCGCGTCGAACAGTGTAGAGATGTCATTTTCGGTGCCGAGCGCCTTGGACAGCAGCGGGAGGGCCTCGGCCTCCTTCCCGACCGTCAAGGCACGCGTCAGGAAGTAGAGTGCTTCCCTCGTGGAGATCTTCGCCTCGCGCAAGCGTCCAAGCATTTCAGTGGCGAGATCCGGGAAGTCGTACTTCGTCGCGGCTACATAGACATCCGCGAGAGCTTTTCCAGATCTCGTGTTCGCAAGGGACTTCTTCAGTTTGTCCAGTTTTTCGTCCAGATCCGCCATGCCGCCATGGGCCTTCCGGTAACCCAGCACCAGCAGCACCTCCTCCGGAGGTCTTGCGAGTTTCTCGGCGGCATCCACGAACCTCGCGGCTACCGCCGCATCGGTCACCGCCGAAGCGACGTCTATCAGCAGGACAACCTCCTTGGTCCGCTCACTGAAGGCCTTCTGAAGATACGGGAAGAGCGCAATCGCATCCTTGTTGGAAGACATCTTCAGGACTTCGGCCATGAAGATCGCGGTGTCGCCGCGCCAGTCCACGGGGGCGGATGCGACGATGGCACCGTCCAGTTTCGCCGCCTTGGTCGCGTCATCGCGCATCAAGTAGAGGATCGCGAGCGTCGTCAGGTGCGCCGGTGACCCCGAAACCACCCGCCGCACAACCGGATACCCGCTCGGGAAATCCTTGGGACGGTCCATGGAAGTCGACTGGCCCAGGCTCTGGCGAAGGAACTCCAGTTTGGCTATCAGTTTCTCGTCCCCGGATGCACCCAGAATCTGCTGAACGATTGCCAGCGCTTCCTCCATTGTAAGAGGAGTGGGCTCGACAACCGTCGGAGTACCGGACACGGCGGAGGCAGGCAGCCTGGGCTTGGAATAGGCCGACGCCTCCCCCCAGCCTGGCGCGTTCCCGCGAGCGAACGCCGCGGTCGAGAACGCGAACGCCAGCAACAGGATCACGCCCGCGACGACATACCGCGCCACCGGGCTGCCCGTCCTCAGGAACCAATGCTTTATCCCAAATGCTTCGTGAAGAGTCCCGCGTTCGAAGTATCTGGAAATCAACCCCGGACGGAACAGGAGCATGAGCCACAACACGAGGAACGTCGGGAGAATCAACCACACGCCGTGGGACCTCATCAGGGTTGCGCCTTGCGCGAGGACCGGGTAGCGAGCAGTCCGGGCCCGCAGAACGCCTGCTTCCGCTTCCAGGCGAACGACCTCGCCTTGCGCCTGCGCCGCAATCGGTTCCAACTCCGACACCTCGGCGCTCAATGCAGCCATCCTCTCCGTCCAGGAGTGGCGAACCGGCGGTGCACTCGACTCCTCGGCCTTGAGCGGCCCGGCCGCCAGAGCAAGGACCGAAGCTACCGACAGCGCCATGATCGAGGTCAGTCTCATGTCATCCCCCTCGCTAACGAAACAACTGTGACGTGGACGCCCCTCTGCCCGTGAAGGCACGAAGCGCCCTGCCCCCCCCGGGGCACCTTGTGCAGAAGTACGCCTGCACGTGGTCCGGCGTCTGAAAGTTCTATACTCGGCCGATGCTACCCCCATGGCCGAGGTTGTCAAATCGTTGTTTTACCTGGGTTCGCTGGGCAGTTCAGCGTTGCGGGAGGGGGACGGATCTGGTCCCATGACGGCGGTGTGATCAGCCTAGAGAATCGCGTCACAGGCGGCAGCGGTCGTCGCATCCATCGTCTGACGGAGACAGTCGGTAAGCGGATGGTTGGGGGACTGGTTCTCGCTCTCGCAGCGCACAAGGCACCGACTCAGAACCACGTCGAGTTGGCCTTCCCCGCGGGCCATCGGCGATGTGACAGCATAGATGTAGCAAAGATTTCGACACCTCGGGCCCGGAGGAGCGGACGGTGCTGGGGCCGGAACCGGTTGACGAACCACAGGCGCTGCAGGTGCGGCCGCCTGCGCCCTGGGAGACAGGCGGGCCTTCACCAACGCGACCGCGTCGCTGGGCACCGTGACCGTGCCACTCCAGATCAGATCACCCAAGGCCATGCTCACCTGGTGGTCACCCTCGGGGATGTCCTTCAACGTCATCGGCGCCACCCCGACTCTCCGGCCATCCAGCCAGACGACCGCGTCCAGGGGATCCGAGATGAACGTGGCACTTCCGGGCTTCATGGGGACCGAGAGAAGGTCGATCTGGGGGCGCGCGGCTTCGTCAGGCCCGACACAGACGACGCCTTCCGTGGGCAGGAACCGGCGGCAGGTCGCTTCCACAAAGAAGCACCCGCTCGCCACCTCCACGAGCGTCCCGGGTTCGACACGATTCTCCTTCTTCGTCCCGATTGCAGTGATCGTGAGGCTGGTATCCTTCGGGTTCGTCAGAAAGTAGAGGAATCCAGTCCGACCGGGCACCACTTTGGCGCGAAGTTCTCGGGAGCGAGCCTCGAATTCCGCCCTGGTCATCAACCTCGAGGACTGAGGGTCGGCTCCCGGAGAACCGACAGCCTGTCGTGCGCATGCGACGACGGCGACAGCGCACAGAATGCGCGGCAGCAGGGCGTTGTTCATGGGTTCCCTCCTTGGCGAAAAAGGATACAACGACGCAAGAGCAGCGTATAGGCAACATCAACCCCGAAATCGCATCGACAACCGGGATTCCCCGGCCTCGATTCCGGCACACAGGCCGACGAAATCCTGGTCTTCGCGGTCTCATTCCTGGCAATCCCCGACCTGACGTCCGCTTGCGAACGCAGTTGTCCATCAACCGGTGAAAGCCGGGGGCGCAAATGGGGCTGCTGTGGGTGGGGCTTGTTTCCCGGAGCGGCGTTCCGGGTTGACCGCTGCCTTCAGGTCATTGGCATGTCAGCCGCGCGGTTTAGGGAGGTGGCCTGGCTGGCCGAGGCCGTTCCGAGCGGTTTGCAAACACGCCGTGATACCGGATGTTGTTGGAGTAAAACGCCGGCATCAGAGCAGCCAGTCGTT
>CAIZWN010000032.1 GCA_903936705.1 uncultured Myxococcales bacterium | reverse complement strand
ATACGAACTTTTGCCGATGCAAAGCCGCTTTTATCCCTTTTGCAACCCGGATAGTATCTGGCCGTTCCTGCAGATCCCTGGAGGTATCGTGCATTGTCGACAAGCCGCAGCAGCACTTGCATTTTTCTGGTCGATGACCGCCATGGCGGCCCCCCCACCGACTGCGCCTGCCGAGGCGCCGGCCAACACGCCAACGCCAGCCGCCGCAGCAGTCGTAACGATCGAGCCAATCGACGCCGCGCCAGTCAAGACGGCACCAGCATTCACCGCTATCACGGCGCCCGCGCCAACCGAAATCACCAGGCCTGCGACATCCCCAGCCACCACTTTTGATGACACGGCTCATCTGCAGGAACCATTTGTTTTCGCCTTCAAGAACGGCGTGACGCTGAAGCTGTACGGCAAGCTTGAACTGCTGGCTCACTACGACACGACGACCCCCTATATCAGCGACTGGCTGGCATGGGTCGAGCCAAAAGGTACCCTGAACGGAGACGAGGATTCATTCAGCATGTCCGTACGCGGGTCGCCTATTGGCATGCATATGAACTGGCCGAAGGTTGTAGGCGGCATGGCACTGAACGCGCGCGTCGAAATCGATTTTGTTGGTGGTTTCGTCACCGGCGGCAGCAGTTCCTACTCGCCATTGCTGCGCCTGAAGCAGGCCTGGGTCAGCCTGGACAACAAGTACGTGACGATTCTTGCAGGACAGCACTTCGGGATCTTCGCCCCTCTGTTTCCAGACACAGCCAACTGGATCTCCCTGGGGACATCCGGCAACCCGTGGATCCGCCTTCCGCAGGTGCGTCTGACTGTCCGCGGGGCCGGCCTCCAGCTGGACCTCAGCGCGAATCGTCCGATGGGGTCCAACGAGATCCTGACGGATACGGTCAACGACCATATCAGCGACGGAGAATGGAGCAACCTCCCCTTCTTCATGGGACGCCTTGGAGGTCAGCATGACCTTGGCGCTGGAGTCGCGCTGGGCTGGGGCGTTTCGGGCGTTTATGGCCGCGAGAAGGTCAAGCGCATCGTCAATGTGACGACCGGCAAGATCATGGCAAGAACCGACGAAGGAGAACTGCATTCGAAGACCGTGGACGTGTGGATGGCCAACATGGACCTGAAGCTGACCACGAAGTACCTGGACCTGATGGGCGAGTTTTTCATCGGGGCGAACGTAAACACTTTCTTCGCAGGCATCCTGCAGGGCGTGGCCGTTACGGCTACGCCCGCGAAGGATGGCGTTCCACTTGCCTACAACGTCAAATCGATTCGTACCATGGGCGGATGGGGTCAGTTGTCGATCAAGCCTATCCGCGATTTGCGCCTGTATGCCGGCGCTGGCATAGACCGCCCGAACTCGTCGGATTTGGCACCGATATACAACGCGAAAGCGCCCCCGCGCGAGTACAACCTTTCGGTGTATGGTGCGGCGCACTACGCGATAGGCGGCGCCTGGCGAGTCGGCCTGGAGGTGTCATACACCCGAACCGAGTATCTGAAGGACTGCGGCAACAACTACAACATCAGGACGTTGGCACGCACGTCGTGGTCGTTCTGATACTGCATGACACCGAGGTGTTCGGGTGACCGACGACGACAGATCACTTTCGAACCGTGCCCGGAAGCGAATTGTTGACGGTGGTGTCAGGCGTTTGCTGAACACTCCAGGGTGGAATCCATTCAAGGCCGCTGTCCAGCCAGCGGATGCGTCGACAAAGGTTGCAGATGCGCTTCATGTGCAGCGCCTGCAAAATGCAGGCGAGGCCGCGGCGATCTGTGCGGAATGCGCCGCCAGACGCTTGGCGTCAGGCGATTCCACAGACCTGTGCCCCAGGCATCTGGCCCAGGCGATGGGAATCGGTTGAAGGCGGCTGAAATCGCCGCCAGATGCCCACATGCGCCACCGGAATCACCTGCCAAATCAAGACATTCGACGAATCGCTACTTTGCAAGAAATCAGGGGGGCATTATACTTCGTCTTCCAGGCAGACCTGCTTTTAGGGTTTCGACCGTTGTAACCCCCGGTTCCAGTGGACCCGGGGGGGGGTATTTTGGGAACACGGAGGGGCGACATGAACATTGGAACCTGGTTACGGGCCGGGTGGATCCTGCCGTTGATGCTGGTATTGACGGCACTGCCCTCACCGGCAGAAGCCAAAAACCCGCAAGTGAACCTGAATTTCTATCGGCCGTCGCTGCACCCCGGGGACATCCTTGCGATCCAGACCAGCAACCAACCAGGGCACCTCAAGGTAGGTGGAGGGCTGTTCCTGACCTGGAACAGCAAGCCGCTATCCATACAGAATCCGGCGTCCAACACGTCGTTTGCGGTTGTCTCCAATCAGTACGTCGCGGACTTGTTCATCAGTCTGGGTCTTTCGGACTACTTCGACCTTGCGTTGGGCCTGCCTGTGTTCATGTACACCACCGGCAGCACTTCGATTGCGGTGCCTTCACTCAGCAGGTCGAACGGTGCGGCCGTGGGCGACATGCGACTGGCGATGAAGGTGTCTGTATTCGGCAAGCAGCGCAAGAAGGGATTCGGTGTCGCGCTGGCCGAAGAATTGACGTTCCCGTCGGCAAACCCCCGTTACTTCAACGGTGACCGTCTGGTGTCTGGCACCACTACTTTGATAGCCGACTACCAGAAGAAGGGATGGAATGTGTCCGTCAACCTGGGGGTGCGACTGCGAGCATCGGCCTCTATTCCCTTGCCGCTGGGTGAAGTCTATAAAATCGGAAACGAACTGCTGATAGGCGCCGGCCTTGTCGTCCCGTTCATCTGCGGAAAGCTGGAAGGCATCGGAACAATGGAGTATCGAGGCGGCATGCAGAGCAGCGGCATTCAAGGCGCCTTCGGCAAGTATGCCAACTCACTGGAATTCCTGGGAGGCATCCGTGGGCGCGTAGGCGGCGTGACCCTTATGATGGCTGCAGGCGGCGGCGCCCTGAAGGGCTACGGAAGCTCGGCGTACCGGGTTACGGCCGGCGTCAGCTATGAACCGCCAATCAGCCGCGGTTGTACTGCAGATACCGACAAGGACGGAATTCCGGACGACACGGACAAGTGTCCGAAGCTGGCCGGACCAGCCGAGCTTCAGGGGTGCCCGGACCGCGACCGCGACGGTATCATCGACCCGGAAGATCGCTGCCCCGACGTACCCGGTAAAAAGGAGTTCTACGGATGTCCCGACACCGACAACGACGGTATCGAGGACACCAAGGATCGCTGCCCGAACGACCCGGGTCCGGCAAAGTTCGAGGGGTGCCCCGACACCGACACCGACGGCGTGCCGGACTACATAGACCGCTGTCCGAAGGTGTTCGGAAAGATCGAACTTGAGGGCTGCCCCGACCGCGATAACGACGGGATCCCGGATGACAAGGACAAGTGCCCCGACATGCCCGGCACGCTCGAATTCGAGGGCTGCCCACCTCCCACGCCCGTCAATATCAAGCTGACAGCCGAGAAGATCGAGATCCTGGAGATGGTCTTCTTCGAAACCGACAAGGCCGTGATAAAGAAGGCGTCTTTCGGGATTCTTGACGACGTGTCAAAGGTTCTCAGGGACAACGTGTTCATCAAGAAACTGAGGGTCGAGGGCCACTCCGACGTCACCGGCCAGGCACAAAAGAATCTGGTGCTGTCGCAGAAGCGCGCCGAATCGGTCCGCGAGTACCTGATCAATCAGGGCGTCGCGGCCGACCGACTAGTGGCCGAGGGCTTCGGGCAGACCCGCCCGATCGCGGACAACACAACCAAGGAAGGCAAGGCCAAGAACCGCCGAGTCGAGTTCGTGATTACCGAAAAGTAACGCCCCAGCCCGCACCTTTTCAGCAACCTACCAACCCGTTGTAATCCGGACCATTCAGGTCAGGCCACCGTCCACCGCAATAACCTGTCCCGTCAGGTAGGATGCGGCCTCGCTGCACAGAAAAGCCACCACCTTGGCCACTTCCTCGGGGCGTCCGATCCGGCGCATGGGAATCGCCGCCAGCATCGTATCGCGAGGGGCATCCTGCGACATGTCAGTGTCGATAAGGCCAGGAGCGACGCAGTTGACGATGACGTTGCGCGCAGCCAGCTCACGAGCCAGGGCTTTCGTGGCACCAATCAGGCCAGCCTTGGCCGCCGAGTAGTTCACCTGCCCGGCGTTGCCGGTAATGCCGCTTACGGACGAAACCACGACGACACGACCTCGTCGTCTTTTTGCCATTCCGCGCACAATCGGACGTGCCACATTGTAGAAGCCGTCCAGAGACGCTCGAATCGGACGCTGCCAGGAATCAAGATCCATCCCCACAAAAAGGCCGTCGGACGTCACGCCAGCATTGCAGACCAGGACATCAATGCCATCGGCATCCTCGATGAAGGGCGCCAGCGCAACAGCAACGGCTTCGGCGTCGGTCACGTCGAAACATACGGGAACGGCACTACCACCGGACGCCACGATCGCATCGCAAACCTCGACTGCCTTTGCTGCCTGGGCCCGGTAGTTCACCAGCACATCGAAGCCGGCCAACCCCAGTTCCAGGGCCACCGCCCGACCAATGCCCCTGCTGGCACCCGTAACCAGCGCACGCCTCGCCTTTCCTGTCGTCATTACGTCTCCTCGGCAGCCCTGAAGACCTTCACGTTGCCATGCGCCAGGGTCACGCCACGGCACCGAACGATGCCGTCGAACGACGCGAAATCGCCCACCCTGGCTGCCTGATCGACCATGACTTCCAGGACATCCCCTACCCGCACACTGCCATCGGCCAGTTCCAGGTTCCGACCTGCCACAAGCCACCCGCGAACCGGGCCCCTATCTGGGTCCTGACCGCTGACAAGTGCCGCAGCTGCCTGAGCAATGAATTCAATCAGCGCCAGCGGATCAAGGATTCCGTCGTCCAGGAATGGATTTTCGGGCCGCACCTGACCCGTGCAAACGGCGTGCTCGGGTCCCAGTTCAATCGCCTGATCCAGAAAGCGCATGGCGCCCCGATGGGGCAGAAGAGCCTCGATGGCAGGCAGTTCAGTCATGTACCCCCCGATCGAACACGAGGATGAAGCGCCCTCCTGCGGGGGATCGGCGAACCAGCAACAACCGACCGGCATCGCCGGGTCGCAGCAGAAAAGACAGCGCCACAGCGGCACCCGCGCAAGGGTGCATGGCCCCTCCAGGGACAGTCATCGGGTCACAGACAACCTCGGTAGCCCCAAGAACCTGGGCGCGAGCCATCTCATCAAATCCATCCGGCTCCTCGGGAACAAACTCGACCAACGCAAGGCGCCCCAGACCCGGTTCGGTCCCGCAACCGACCCTGAACGAACCGGCGAAATCGACCGTGCAGTGTGCCGGGTCTGCCCATGGCGCCCCGGTTATCGCCTCGTCACCAACGGAGACTTGGACCTCGGACTCGCCGTCCGACAGACGCATCCACGCCTCCAGCATGGCGGCCTCGAACGACGCCACCCCCATTGTCAGAGTGGTCGACGCAGCAAGCCGTTTCGCGAGGATGGCCCAGTAGCCGGGAGCTGCATTGTGAACCGAGTTGTGGAACAGCGTCGGGGATACCTGTGGTTCGACGGCCAGCAACGCCTGAAGGATGGCTCCTATGGTGTTGATCTCTCCGTTGGCCGTGGCGAAGATCATCGCGGCATCCTCGCTGGCGGCCATGCCACCAGCCTCGTACGTGACGCGTAGAACCTGCGCAATCAGCCTGGATATTCGCCGTCTGACATTCTTCGGGATGAAGTCGCCATCACCCCAGGTTTCGTCATGGTGCAACTGGATGCTGCCGTCCAGAAGGCCAGCCGCACCAAGTATCGAAAAACCGTTCATCGCCGAACCCCGAACACAAGGGAGGTGTCGTTGCCGCCAAAAGCGAACGAGTTGGAAAGGGCAAACCGGATACCCGGCGCATGGAGGTCCTCTCGAATAATGAAGGCTGCAACATCGGGATCCTGAGTCGTGAGGCCCAGGTTGGGCGGCAGTCGTTCGTCAATCAATGCCAGCAAGGTAATTGCCGCCTCGACCCCCGCCGCCGCCCCCAGAAGGTGCCCTGTGAATCCCTTGGTTGACGAACACGGCACGTCCCTTCCCAGCACCCTGACCACGCCACGAGACTCGGCGGTGTCGTTTGCCATCGTCGCAGTACCGTGCATGTTCACGTAACCCACGTCTTCAGGGACGATCCCCGCGCTGGCAATCGCCTTGGCCACCACTTTCGCAGCACCATCGCCTTCCGGTTCCGGAGCCGTCATGTGATACGCCTCGGAACCGGCACCCCATCCGGCAAGGTACAGGTCAGCTCCCGCGGCTGTTGCCATTATCCCGGGGCGCGCCATCACCATCGCCGCCGCACCTTCGCCCAGATTAAGGCCGCAGCGATCGGCATCAAAAGGCCGACAAGGGCCGTCATCCATCACCCCCAGGCCACGAAAACCGTGATATGTCGTCCAGCAAAGGGCATCAACCGAGACCGCCACTACCGCATCGCACATACCGGTGCGCAGCATACGTGCCGCCGAAATCACGGCGTTAGCACCCGACGAACACGCCGTCGAGATGGTCCAGGCGGGCCCATCGGCGCCTGCCAGCCTGGCAACCACAACCGCTGCCGCACCGAAAGACTGCCTATTGTGGTAGTCGTACCCCAAGGCTCCATCGCCCAGAAAGGCATCCTCCAGGTCACGGTTCCCCGAGGCACTAGTCCCCACGACCACACCAATGCGTCGGGACGACACGCGATCCCGCAGAACGCCCAGCACATCGGAAAGAGGGGCCATCGCAAGCGCCGACAGCCGGGCACAGCGACTGTCAAAGGCACCAAGCCCGGCAGGCAATGGCGGCAGCGATACCCGAACCTCCCCAAGCGGCGCCTTCGCCCCGGGAAGGACTGTCGAACCAAGGCGCAATCCGGTACGTCCGGCACGCAAGCAATCGCGCATTTCATCAAGGGACGTCCCCAGCGCGCTCACGGCCGAAAAACCCAGGATAGGCAACGGTTCCACGAGGATCTAGCTCCATGCCGATTCGGACCGGAGTATCCGGGAAGCCCGGGAAGCTGTCAACGCGTTGGCCGGACAGCGTCCGTTGACGTAGCGAGGTCGTCGCTGCTAGTATTCGACGGTGAAAACGTAACAGCCTGGGGAGGTATTCCATGTCGCGATTTGCGCCACTGGTTCTTGCCCTTGTCGTCCTGCTGGCCGTCCAACCAGCTTTGCTGGCACGCCCGGCCCGCCAGGCGACAAGGACATCCTCCGGGATGCCGTCCCGCCATTTCGCGATGGTCGTCAAGTCCCTGAAGGACGACCCCGAACTGATCGAGGAGATCCTCGGTTCCGACAAGCAGTTCAAGGAGCTGGCAGAACGTTTCATTCCAGCCAGCCGCAGCCGCCTGTCCGGTGGCCGGGCCCTGATCGCGTTCGGCGCAATTTTCATCATTCTCGGTTCGATAATCGGCTCCGCAATCTACGTTGGCGATCCTGGCTTGCGAGACGTTGCTGTCGGAACCCTGGCAGGCGGAATAGGCGGCGGCTTTGCTCTCTTCATCCCAGGGGTCGCCATTGCTGCCAGCAATTCCAGCGCCGAAAACGAGATGATCCGCTACTGGCAGGAAAACAAGGAATCATTCCTGCGACCCGAAGCCCTTACCGGCCCACGATTCCGTCTGGCCGCCGGCAGGGCCGAGCCGGCTTCCCGCTTCCTTCCCTCACTGTCGTTTTCGTTCTGACCGGCTTGCACTCAGGTCCGAATCTGCTAGAGTATCGCCGCACTTGGGCCGGCGTGGCACGCCGGTTAACGAGGAACGAATGGAATCGGGAACTGCCTTGATCATTGCCGCACGCTCTGATGTGGTCACTCGCGTCAAGCGCAACCTGATTTCCCGACTGTCCCTTCCGTACACCGAGGATGACCTGCACGAGGATGTCTCCCTGCTTGGATCCGGCCTTGGCCTGGACAGCCTGGACGCTTTGGAAGTGGTACTGGGAATCGAGCAGGAATTCGGGGTGAAGATTGCGGAAGGCAACGTCGGGCTTCTGCGATCCATCAACACCCTCGTGGATTTCGTTCTGGAAAAAGGCGCTGGAACCCCAATCAAGGCCGGGGGAACGCGATGAATCCGTCCCCATTGACCGCTCGACTTCAGTCCCAGGGCGCCTTGATATCGGACCGCGACGGTACGACCGTAATCGCCGGTTTTGGAGATGTTGGCACCGAGTACCGCGCGGTTCGCGAGGCTGCCGGGCTGATGGTTGCCTCGCACGTGATGGTCTTCAAGGGAACGGTCGATGACGCACTGTTCCCCCTGGACGAGGTGTTTGCCGGTAACGTCGCCAATCTGAGATTCGGTCGCGTGCTGCACACGCTCCTGGCCGACCGGTTGGGGCAGGTAGTGGCAGACGCATACATCGCCTGCAACGACGACGAAATCATGGTCCTGTGCGAGGCATGCCGACCGCGCGAGGAAGTGGTTTCCCTGCTGTCTCGCTGCCAGGTTATTGACGTCACCGACGACGTCGAAGTGCTTTGCATTGACGGCCCGAAAGCCTGGGCCCCCCTGCGCGAACTGGCCGGACGGGATATCCTGGGCATGCCGTATCTCTCGGTTGAGAACCAGAATATCGACGGGGTGCCTGTGGCCATGTTGAGGGCCGGCAAGACCGCCGAGTTCGGGTACTGGCTTGTGGCACCAGTTGAGGGCGCGCCCGCCGTGTACGATCGGTTACTGGCGGCAGGCCGAAAGATCGGCATTCAACCGTACGGCCAGGATGCCCTGGACCTGCTGAAACTGGATGGCCGTTTCTTCAACGTGAATTGCGAGGGACGTGTTGTCGGGGATCCTTTGGCCCTGGGGCTTCAGTGGATGTTCGACTTCCAGAAGGAACGGTTTTCGGGTCGTGAAGCGATTTTGTCCAGGCGATCCTCGGGCGTTCACGAGAAGGTGATCGGGTTCGCACTGGCCCAGGGATTGCGTGGCAGCTCGAATGGCGACACCGTGTTCCTTGACGGTGGCGTTGCGGGCCGGGTCGTCGCTTGCGGGTGGTCTGGCAGGCTGTCCCGCGAAATGGGCCTTGCCATCATGGACCGCCCGGTTGCCTGGGCCGGCCTGGAACTGGTCGTCCAAGGGGCAGACGGTGCACTGGCTGCTGCCTCGATTTCTCTTCCACCATTCATTCCGGCCAGCCTTCTTGTCCGGTTGGACGAGGTCTGACTTATTTCGGATTTCGAATTGGAGTGCCTGGATGCCCGGAAGACTTGAAGACCGGGTCGCGATCGTCACGGGCGGAAGCCGGGGCATCGGTCGAGCCGTTGTCGAACGGTTCGCCGCCGAAGGGGCGAAGGTCTGGTTCACTTACATACGTCACGAGGAGGCCGCGCGCGAGGTCGAGGCTGCCGTCCCGGGCGCCGTCGCGATCCTGTGCGACGGACGTGATCCGGCTGCGGTAGAAGCCGCCCTTCAGACGGTGCTCGCCAGGGATGGGCGCGTCGATATCCTTGTCAACAATGCCGGTGTCGCGCACAACGGGCTGTTCGCAATGATGCCTGCCGACAATGTCCGGCAGGTGCTGGATGCAAACGTGCTTGGAACCGTGAACTGGGCGCGAGCAGTCTTTCGCCCGATGCTTTTACGAAAGTCCGGGTCGATCGTTAACGTGGCATCGGTCGCCGGCCTTTTCGGTCTGCCTGGCCAGGTGGCATACAGCATGTCCAAGGGAGCGATAATGTCCCTTACGCGGGGGCTGGCTGCCGAGGCGGGCGGCAAGGGCATCCGCGTCAACAGTCTGGTGCCTGGCTTCGTGGACACAGACATGACCGCCAGCATTCCTTCACCGGCAAGACGGAACTACAGGGAACGCATAGTGATGGGCCGCTTCGGGCGACCGGAAGAAGTCTCGGCTGCCGCCTTGTTTCTTGCTTCCGACGAGTCGTCCTACATCACCGGACAGGCGCTGGTGGTGGACGGCGGCCTGTCGGTCACGGTGATATGACGATGTCGACTGATGTCACGGTTCAGGTACGTACGGCATTCCTTTTCCCAGGTCAGGGTTCGCAATCCGTCGGGATGGGCGCCGACCTTTTCCGGGATGAACCCGCGGCGCGCGCGCTGTTCCAGGCAGCCAGCGAATCAGCAGGCTGCGACCTGGCGGCCATGTGCTTCAAGGGACCGTTCGAGGCCCTCTCGAGAACGCGCGTGCTGCAGCCAGCCATAACCGTCGTGAACCTGGCTTGCCGAGCATGGCTGGAATCACACGGGGTGATTCCAGATGCAACCGCCGGCCACTCGCTGGGGGAGTTGTCTGCCCTCGCGTGCGCAGGCTGCGTGTCGGACGCTGAGGCAATAGGGCTGGCTGCCGTTCGCGGCCAGGCGATGGATGATGCCGCCTTGGCAACCCCTGGAACGATGATTGCCGTTGTCGGCCTTGCTGCGGCGGACGTGATCGCCCAGACAAGGGAACTACTGGCGGTGCAGGACGGAGGCGTGGCCAACCTGAACGGGCCCGATCAGGTGGTGCTGTCGGGGACGATCGCGGCGATGGACATGGCGGTGGCGCACTTCGAGGCGCAGGGTGCCAGATGCGTGCCCCTGGCGGTGTCGGGCGCGTGGCACAGCGAGGCGATGGCCCCGGCCGAGGCCCCGTTCACGGCAGCACTGGATTTGCTCAGGATCTCCACCCCAGCGAAACGCTTGTATCTGAACGTAACCGGAACGCCGTCAGACGACCCTGCCGCTATTCGCCAGGCACTGGTTTCGCAGCTGCGCAATCCGGTCCGCTGGGTGGACATCATCGAGGGGCTGAAGGCAGACGGTGTCACACGTTTTGTCGAGGTCGGCCCCGGTAAGGTGCTGCGCGGTACGCTGCGGCGGATCTGGCCGGATGCCGATGCATATCAGGTCCATTCGGTCTGCGACGTGGCCTCCATGAGACGACTGGCTGATTCTTGGACGACCTCGACCCCTTGAACGTCATTTTATTTTACCAAAGTCCCTGGTAGAACGGTCGTAGTCCCGCATGCCTGAAGTAGGCATGCCACCTGCGGAGGTCGACGTGCTGGATCAACTGTTCTTCCCGAAAAGCCTGCTGGTTATCGGCGTCTCGCCGAAGGCAGACAACCTGGGTCGCAACATCGTAGCCAACCTGATGGAGTTCCGGTTCAAGGGAGAACTGCACCTTATGGGGCGCGATCCGGGCGTACTTATCGGCCACCGGATCAAGACGTCCTGGGACGAGATTCCGCAGGGAATCGACATGGCGCTGATCATCACGCCAGCCAAGACGATCCCCGGGATGATGGAAAACTGCGGCACCAAGGGGATCCGCCACGTGGTCATCGAAAGCGCCGGCTTCAAGGAGATGGGACCCGAGGGCGAGGCTCTGGGTGAGGAAGTCCTTGCAATAGCGCGCCGGCACGGTATCCGCTTCCAGGGACCGAACTGTCTGGGGATGTCCACATTCAGTCACGGGATGTTCACGATATTCGTGCCGTGCCCAGTTTTGTGGCGCACCGGGAACGTAGCCATCGCGGCGCAGTCGGGCGGGGTCGGCGTGACCTACCTCTTCGACATGGCCAGCGAGAACATTGGAGTCTCGCACTTCGCATCTCTTGGAAACAAGCTGGACCTGGACGAAACGGACTTCCTGAACGCGCTGGCAAATGGCGAACAGACTGGCATCATTGCAATGTATCTGGAGGGTGTGTCTAGGGGACGCGCGTTTTTCGAGGCGCTGCGGGCATGTGACAAGCCAGTCCTCATACAGAAGTCGGGACGCACTTCGCTTGGGTCTGCCGCAGCGTTCTCGCACACCGCGGCACTAGCCTCGGACGATGCCGTACTGACGGCGGCGATTCAGCAGGCCGGCGCGCTGCGGGTCATCGACACCGACGACATGATCACCCAGGTTAAGGGCTTCCTGATGCCACCGATGAAGGGCCCCAGGGTGGCCGTCATCTCGCGTTCCGGCGGTCACGCTGTCATCAGCGCCGACAGCGCCGCCGAATGCGGATTTACGCTGCCTCCCCTGCCACCAGAATTTCTTGCCACGTTCGCCAGGTTGCATTCGTCGTCAGTTATTCGCCCACGCAACCCGTTGGATCTGGGGGACCTTTTCAACTTCGAGGTTTACGCCGAACTGATGGAAGAGGCCGCCGCCCATCCCGACTTCGACGCGGTGATCCTGGCCCACACGTATGTCGCCGACTCCCGGCGCCACGGGTCCAGAAAACTGGTTTCCAAGGCCGAGGAACTGGCAAAAAAGTACGACAAGCCGATCGTTGTCGCCCTTTACAGTGATGCGGTAGAGCTGGCCGAGCTGAAGAAGCTGAACAACTACCCGTTCTTCACTTCGGTGGAGCAGGGGATCAAGGCACTTTCCGCGTCGCACCGGAACGTACTGCTGAAGCAGCGCCGGTCGTCGAATGGATCGTGGCAGGTTCCCCAGCGCGTGCAGGCGGCAGCCGACAAGGTCAGCGCGCTGGCGAAGGCGGGACGGACGTCGCTGCTGTCCGAAGGGTTTGATGTGCTCCAGGCTGCCGGCGTCAGCGTGGCGCCATGGACCATGGCCAAGGAGGCATCCGACCTCATGAAGGTTGCCTCGTTCCCGGTTGCCGCCAAGGTCATCTCGGCAAAAGCCGTCCACAAGAGCGATGCCGGCGGAGTCGTCCTGGGAATCAATGACGGGGTCCGTCTGGCCGAGGTCTTTTCCGACCTCACAGAAAGGTTCGGGCCGTTCGATACCGGCGAAGGAGTTTTGTTACAGGCGATGGCCGCGCGAGGCATCGAGATGATTGTGGGCGGCACCAGGGATCCGGTGTTCGGGCCCCTGGTAGTTGTGGGTCTGGGAGGCGTGCTGGTCGAGGTTCTCAAGGACACGTCATTCCGCCTGGCGCCGGTCACGGCGTTCGAGGCGCGAGACATGCTGTCAGATCTTCGCGCGGCAAAGCTTCTGGACGGCGTTCGCGGCCAGCCGCCCGCCGACATCGATGCCCTTGTGGCGGTCATCGAGGCAGTCGGAGGCCTCATGGCCACCTGTCCGGAAATCCGCGAGATCGATCTTAATCCGGTGCTGGTCCACGCGAATGGACTCGGAGCAACGGTCGTGGACGTGCGTATTGCCTTGTAGCCGCCCGCCGCCGGTGGTTTGCAACGTGAATGACCCTGAAATCATTCGTCCAGGTAGCCGTATTCCAGGTCATACTCGCCGACGGCCTTCTGGATTCGCATGCGAGCCTCGACAAGCAGATCAGCCGATCGCAAGCGCGGACCCAGAAGGATGTCCGGAAGAACCATCAGTCGGTATGTGCAACGCCGCGCCGCATCAATGCCAACAGTACCCTGCGGCATGAAGCGAGTGTCGGTGTGGATCAGCACCGGCACCAGCGGCACCCCGGCTGCTTTGGCCAGATGGAACGGGAAATCACGAAATGGCAGAAGGCGTCCATCGGGTGAACGCGTACCTTCGGGGAAGATGACTACTGGCCGACCTGCTCGCAACAGGGCGATGCACCGATCAAACGTCTGCTTCAAAGCATCCCTGTCGTTCCAGGACGGAGGCATCGGGACATAGCCCAGCAATGAGAACGGGGCCATTATGAACGGCTTCCAGAAGTCGGGCATGGTATTGCGCGACTGGCCATCGGGCGCCTTTTTCAGCGGTTTCAGCAGGCACGATGCATGGGGCAGTTGCCACATCAAAATCAGCACATCAAGAAGAGTTCGATGGTTTGCGACCACCACCGCGGCTCCACCTCGATGCAGCCGTTCGACACCCTTCATTTCTCCAAGGCGAATGGCACCGGTAACTTCCAGCGCCCGGATGATCACCCCGTAGAAGTGCCGCGTGAACACGCGAAACGGACGCACCGCCCCTGGCACAAGACGCGACAACAGGTACAGCGGCGGGAAGAAGACAAGCGTGAAAGCGACTCCAACCACCACCCACAGCGAGTAGAACACCAGGGTGTGAAAGACGCCGCGCATGCGACGACCGCGACTGTTCATGGGTTCCCCTGGGAATCGCCGCGCAGCAACTCGGCCAGCACTCGATCCAGCGGCCCGTTACCGAACCGGCCAAAACGTGCCTTGCGAACAACGTATTCTACGGCAAACATCAGGCCCATCAGCCCGTATGAAATCCCGCCAGCAAAGATGGCCCACTGCTCGGGGGTACCCCAAATCACCAGCGCCTCGGCCGTGGCAGCATTGGCAACAAGGAACAAAACCCAGGCCCACGTCACGACCAGACAGTGGCGAACCTCAGCGTCCGACAAGTCAGGCGTCACCAGGCGAGCGTACCGCTCGACCATCGGCGGCGGACGCACCAGGCTGGACAGGAACGTCACCAGAAGAAACACGCTGACCAGGACGGGCATCTGTTGAAGAAACGCCGGATAACCTGACGCCAACGTCAGGATCGACAGCACCGCGATCCCGCCAACCTGCACCAGAAGAGTGCGAAAGCCCTGCTTCACCAACAGCCGCGCACGCAATCCCCACAGCAACAGGGCAAGAAGGACCAGCGCGGCCGTGGCCCGCGCACCAAGGCGCGTCAGGGCGAGATACACCACCAACGGGTAGACCACCAGCAGCAACCCGGCGAAAATACCAACCAACCGCCGTGCGAAGCCTGGAGCAGCCTGGCCAACCTGCGGTGATTGCACCGGCGCCACCGGAACAACGGCCAGGTCTGTTTCATCGGGGTTTTCTGACATGGGCCTCCCTCGGCGCGGGGCCCGGACGGTCAGGACACGCCGGCCAGTCGCTGGCGGACCAGGTCGGCCAGGGTCGCAATCGAGAAAAAGTACTTCTTGGTTTCCTTGTCCGGCTGCACCTTGATTGCAAAGCGCTTCTCCAGCACCATCGCGATCTCCAGTGCGTCAATCGAATCCAAACCAAGACCCTCGCCGAACAGCGGAGCGTCGTCCAAGATATCCTCCGGAGGGGTATCCAGGTTCAGCGCCTCGACAATCACTCGCTTGATCTCGCCGTTCAGGTCCGCGGGGATATCAGCCATGATGCAACTCCTCCTGGGCCTCGAAAACCGCAAATGCAACGGCATGTTCGCCGGCATGCGACAGGGACACGTGCACCCGCCCACTGGCCGCGAGCACCCGCCGGGCGGCCTCGCCCTTCAATTCAACGGTCGGCGCGCCTTCCGCCCCACGGACCACCACGATATCCGCGAAGTCCACTCCCGCGCCCCAGCCCGTCCCCAACGCCTTCATTACAGCCTCCTTCGCCGCGAACCGCGCCGCGAAGTGCTGGAATGGCCTGGCCATCGAACGGCAATACGCCGATTCACCGGGGTCGAAGACCTTCTGCTCCAGCCCCGGCGAGCGTTCCATCCGCAGCCTGAGGTCCTCAATCACCACGATGTCGGTTCCGACCCCGCGGACCATCGAAAAACCGCCGTATAAAGGCTGGCAAACGCCTGCAATGGCGCCGGAAAAACTATCAGACAGGACAGTGGGCGTCAAGACGACCGGCTTTGGCGCCGGGCGCAGACGGGCACATGACATGACGGTTGGGATGACAGAGATTCAACGCGGTCCGAAACGACACGTCGCTTTCGGCGATATTCCATGCAGGGACTGGCTCATGAGGATCAGTTGAATGCATCACTCAGCATTGATAGAATGCACCATGTGAATACACGGAGTCGGCATGCGACATTTGACGGTTCGGAATGTGCCAGAGGAACTTGCGCGCCAACTGCAGCAGGAACAGCGCGAAAGGGGACTATCGCTGAACCAGACGGTCATCGATTTGTTGAGCCAGGCGACCGGGATCGCTCGACGCGCCTTTTTCGACAACGGGCTTGGGCATCTTGCCGGCACCTGGTCGCCCGCAGATCTCGCAGAGTTCGAGCAGGCAACCAAAGCCTTCGAAGTTGTCGATGCGGAGATGTGGCGATGACCAGGATATGCCTGGACACCTCTGCCTATACCAACTTCCGGCGTGGCAGCCCCGAGGCTGTCCAGGCCATAACCCGCGCCAGGTCCGTCCTGGTTCCTGTGATCGTCCTGGGCGAACTCCACGCAGGGTTCCAACTGGGTTCGCGTACGGAAGAAAACGAAGCAGGCCTGATCCAGTTTCTGTCCAACCCGGCTGTAAGGGTGGTCAACGTTGACCACGAGACTGCCGACACATATGCAGAACTGTTCGCCGACCTGCGTCGTGCAGGCACGCCTGTGCCGACGAACGATTTGTGGGTCGCCGCCATGGCCGTCCGGGAGGGGGCAACGGTCCTCACGTACGACGACCACTTCCGACGGATCGTGCGGGTTGGCTGCCTGGTTTTGAAGACCACGCCGGTGGCTGTCTGAAATACCAGCGTGCTGGAATGTCCATCAAGCGTGTTCAGGACACACGCATGCGGCAGTCCAGTGCGATGCAGCCGCCGCCTGAAGGCAGGACCGTCAGCGGGTTGATGTCGATCTCCCGTACCGTCGGCAAGATGACCGCCAGCAGCGACAGGCGCACGAGGGCATCTGCCAACTGAGCCCCTTCACCCTGGATTTCGCAGTCCCATGCCGTGTCATCGAAAGCCGGACATCGCGATCCGGCAATCAATCGCAGCGCAGCAACATCGTCCAGCGGGGCCAAGGCGAAAGCGACGCTCCCGCGTTTTTCGACGTTCGTGCCGCCCTGGCCGGCCATCACCAGCGGCAAGCCCGGATACTGCGCAACGACTCCAAGGATCGCCTCGATGCCGCCATCAACCTGGCGCTGTGCGTACATGTGCGCCTCGCCGAAACGGGAACGCAAGGCGGTCACTGCGGCAACCAGGGATGCCCGGTCAGCGATATTCAGCAGCACCGCTCCGGCAGCCAACTTGTGCACAAGGCCGGGCATGTCAGCCTTCACGACCACCGGAAAACCAAGTTGTCGCGCGACGGTTTCGACAAAGGCTGAAAGCTGCGCATCGTCCCGCAACACAACGATTGGCGCAGATGGAATCCCGGCGGCAGCAAGCATCGCGTAAGCGTCGCCCTGTGAAAGCCAGCCATCGGAATTGATCCGGGATGCCCGCAGGACAGCCTCAAGACGCGACCGGTCCAGCCGTTCCCATGGAGGTGAAACCGGCAAGCGAGTTCGCATCTCGGCAACTCTGGTCAACGCCGCCATGGCACGCGAGGCGTCCTCCGGGAACTCGAACACCGGCAGGCCGGAAGACCGCAGGCGATCCTCCACACCGGACCAACGGCCATCCGTGATCACGTTCACAACGACCGGCTTGTCCGACGTGGCAGCGGCCAGGGCCACGGCATCTGCCACTGCATCGCAGTCCACGAAGAACGGTGTAACCATGGACAGGACCAGGCCGTCAACTTCATCCGCGGCAAGAAGGGTATTCAGCGCCGATCTGAACTCGAGCGGACCGGCAGTGGCCGCAAGGTCGACCAGGGCACCGATGGTGGCAAAAGGCGACTGCGAATCACGCAAAGAAGCCCGCGTAGCGTCGGTCAAAGTGGCGCACTCCAGCCCGCTCAGGCAGGCATCGTCAAGCGCCGCGATGCCGGGCCCGCCAGCATTGCAAACCAACGCCGTCCGCCTGCCACGAGGAAGAGGCTGCCGTGCGATGGCGGTCGCCGCTGCAACAGCCTCCCGCAACGTAGGCATCCGCAGGGCTCCGGCCCTGTTCAGGATTGCGTCGAAAGGTACATCCCCCGAAGCCAGCGCACCGGTATGCGAAGTCACAGCGCGAGCGCCGTCGGGTGTGCGGCCGGCCTTCAGGACCAGCAGCGCCTTGTCGCGGCCAGCGCGCAACGCCGCGTCAGCGAAGGCTGGCATGTCGCGCACCGACTCGATGTACATCAGAATGACGCGCGTCCCTTCGTCGGTGGCTGCAGCGGCCAGCAGTTCAGACAGATCCACGTCACACGAATTCCCAGGACTGGCGTACCAGCGAATCCCTACGCCCGCCCGACGCAGATGCAGGTTCAAAAGCTCGGCCACGCCCCCGCTGTGGGCCAGGATCGTCACCGGGCCGGGCACCAGCGGCGTGAACGTGAACGACGCGTACAGCCGCACGTCGGGGTCGCTGTTCATCAGGCCCTGCGCATTCGGGCCAAGCAGCCGCATCCCATGCCGGCGCGCGGTCTCCAGCGCCTGTGATTCCAGGACAGCCCCCTGCGGGCCGACCTCGGCGAACCCGGCCGAATGTATGATCGCCGCCCGGACACCGGCCAGCCCGCACGCATCCAAAGCCTCGGGCACCCGGTCGGCGCGCAGAGCCACGTTTACAAGGTCGATTGGCCCCGGAACATCGCTGATGGAATGAAATGCCGGCAGCCCACACACCTCTCGCTCGGTAGGATGCACGGGGTAGATCCCGCCCGTGAACCCGGCATCAAGCAGGTTTCGAACGACGCGATAACCGATGCTGAGTTCCCTTGACGATGCGCCCAGCACCGCTACGCCACGTGGCCTGAACAGGAAGGACAGGTCGCCGGCAGGAGGCTGACCTTCGACCGCCAACGTCGCACCTTGGCGCAAAGCCCCGGCGAAACTCATGGCACGCCCTCCCCTTCCCGCATCGCCAGCAACGCCGCCCCCAAAGCGACCGTCAATTGGGGTCGGTCGGGCACCAGCACCTGACGTCCCAGAGCGGCCTCGAAGCGACCAACCAGAACGCCACCGGGTCGCGCGGCGCCACCCGTCAGCACGATGGTTCCCGATTGCAACGACGCCATTTCCACGACCCTGCGAACCACCGCGTCGTAGACACCTAGCGCGATGTCCTCGACCGGGCGTCCGGCACGGATCAACGACAACAATTCGCCCTTGGCGAATACCGTGCAAAACGACGACAAAGGCACGGCATCACGCCCCCTCCCGGCCAGCGCCTCCAGACCATCCGGCGTCGTGTCAAGACGGGCAGCCATTTCCTCCAGAAACGCACCCGTGCCCGAGGCGCAACGCCGGTTCATCCGGAAATCGGTTCGACGGCCGGTCTCACCCAGCACGATGATCTTTGTATCCTGGCCGCCCACGTCGATCGCGGTCAGCGCCTGGTGAAACAGGTGCCAGCAAGCCGCAGCCTGGCAGGAAACCTCGGTAATGCGACTGGTGGCGAATGCCACGTTGTCGCGGCCGTAGCCGGTGGCAACGGTCCTGGCCACGTTGTCCCGCGCATCCGGCACTGCCACCAGCAGATCCTGGTGCAACTCCATTGCAACACGGGCAAAATCCAGGCCGGTCCGGCGAATGGCACCGGCAGCAAACCCTCCAGACGCGTCCAGCAGAACGGCCTTGGAATACGATGAACCTACATCGACGCCGCAGTAAAAACAGGCGTTCACCGGCGCGCCTCCAGGCATTGTTCCACGAAGGCCTCCAAGGCAAGGCGCACCCCTTCGTCGGCGTGCAGACGAAGATCGTTCAGATCGCTGTGGACGATGACGGACGCAAGACCCTTCCCTTCCCGCAGGCGCGCCGGCATCCCGTAACGACAGTTGCTGTTGTTCGGACAGGTCTTCGCGTCGTGGAACACTATCCCGTCCACGCGATAACGGAGCGCCTCGCCCGCCAGAACCATTTCCTTCACAGCGTCGGTGCGCGCAATGAAAAGCTCGATGGCCGCCCGAGCCATGCTGTCGAACGGCTCATCTGGATCCAGTTGCCCGAACACCCACGACGAACAATAGGTAGATCCGACCACGCTGGCGCCCAGGCCTGCCAGAAGGTCCGACAGATCACGCAAACGGCCCCAGACTGGCATCCCGTCCCAGTACAGGCGCACCCGCTCGCCCGAAACCGCGCCCTGGCCCGCCGCGATCCTGGCTTGCAACTCGGCCAGCAGGGCCCGGTAGTATTCCAGCGCCCTGGGATCGCCGCGCAACACCACGGCCGGCCCCATGTGAATGCACCCGTCGAAGAAGGTCAACGGCGATGGAAGCGCCTCCCCGCACGACAGGACGCTGCGCCACAGATCGGAGGTGTCGCGAGACACGGCGACGGCTTCGCGCAGTCGATCCGGGTCAAGACGCCGGCCGGCAATCGCCTCAAGCGGCGACACCAGCGCGCGGATCTGCGACGCCACCGCGGCCACCAGATCCTCGGTCGGTTCCTGCACTCCACGCGGGGCCGCCACTCCGATCACTGGCACACCCAGTTCACGGCCATAGAACGAGAACCAGTCCACAACGTCGCGACACTGGTTCGAGTCGTACACCAGCACGTCCGGCTTCGGAACCGACGTTATCGAGGGGTCGACTCGCGAAAGTGGCGTCACATTGCGCCTGAAGGCTCCGATATCGGAGGTCATGTACGAACAGACCTCCGGGGAAAAACCTTCGGCATTGGCGAAGGGAATCAGCCCGGTAGACATGCGGGAAGCGCCCAGCATGGCTGCATGGTTTTCCGGGAAGAACACGGTGAAATCCAGCGCACGCAGCAGTTCAACCGGACCGACGCTGCTGCACCAGGCAACACGACGCGAAGGGTCGCGTGCTGCCGCATCGCACTCGCGAAACGCGGTGGCCATCAGTGACTGGAGGAGTGTGGTTGACTCGATGCGTCCCGACATGGCGCATGCCTCACGGTCGCTGGGAATGAGGACGGCCGGTCTCCATCGCCTGGACCAGGGCACAGATGGTCCGGTTCAACGGCACATCCACGCCCAGTCGCGCCGCCGCCTCGACGACCTTGCCGTTGATGTACGAAACCTCGGTCGGACGTCCACGCAGCATATCGACCAGCATCGACGGGGGGTGATCGCCCGCCTCCAGCACGTACCTCATCGACATCTCGAAGAAGCCGTTGCCGCAATCGTAACCAAGACGGGAACCAACCTCGATGCATTCGGACAGCAGCCCCTGCGACAGATGGCGCAATTCCTTGTGGGACAAAACGGTCCGCATGTTCATGCGCGTCACGGCGCACACCGGGGCCAGGATGGCCAGATGGACAATCTTGTGCCAGACGTACAGGCCGATGTCGGCGGGAACCTCTGACTGCAGGCCGACGCGAGTCAGCAACTCGGCCACGGCGCGGGCGCGCCCTTCAGCCGCCGGAACCAGCCCTCCCAGTCGATTTGGCGGCTGGAAAAAGGTCACCCTGACGCAGCCCGGATTTTCCATCTGGCCGGCAAAATTGACAACGCCCCGAATGAAACGGTCGGCACCCACCGACGACAGCAGCAGGTCCTCGATACCCAGGCCGTTCTGCAGGCTTGTCACGGTGGCCCCGGACGCGCCCAGTACGCCCAGGTCGGCACGAAGCGACGGAAGATCGTTCGCCTTGACGCAAACGAACACGCAATCGAAATGGCCGGACGCCACGGCGTCCGAAGGAGTGTCGAAAACCCCGTCCAGAACCTCGGTCCGACTGCCGGTCTCGTCGGTCAGCAGAATGCCGCTCTTCCTGACGGCCATCGCCCTTTCGACATTTCTCTCTACGGCAAAGACGCGCTCGCCAGCCGCCTTCAATCGGAATGCCACTATGGCCCCGACCGGCCCAAGGCCAATCACCAGGTTGCATCCCGCCTGCACGCGCACTCCATGGCCGGGATTCCCCGAATCGATGCGAAGCGGAGAGTCACCCGGAAGCCGGCGTAGGATACCCGCGGTCCCCCTGGAATTCAACGCACACAGGCGGAATAGGCTTGCCCGCCATCACTCGAACAGCGAGAATCGCCCCCTGGTTTCTGACGGATGTCCCGGCATGCGCATACAACCCAGATTTGCGGGCATGGAGGTCGTCAGCGCCCTGGGCGCAGATCTTGATGCCTTCACCAGCGCCATCAAATCCGGAATAGGTGGCCTGGGCGTGCAACCAGACGGGGCCTGGCTTGGAAACATGCCACACCCGGCTTGGGATGGACCGGGAGATGTTCTTGCCGAGTTTCTGGTCCGCGTGCTGGAATCTACGTGCCGACGCGCTGGCGAGCATCCTGACGTGCTGGCCGATCCGGATACCGCCCTGATAGTCGCCACGACAAAGGGGGACATATCCGGCCTCCTGGCGGCAGGCGGCTCCACTAGCCTTGGCCCTTTCCTGGCGCGCGTCAGACGAGCGGCTGGCCACCGTGGCCATGCGGAACTGGTGTCGGCTGCTTGCGCGTCAGGCGCTGTTGCCATTGCCAGGGCCTCCAGGCTGCTCGAAGAGGGTTTTGGAAGGCGGGTGCTGGTCCTGGGATTCGACCGTCTGGATCCCTTCCTGGCAAAAGGGTTCGGGTGTCTGGGTGCCCTGGGAACAACTGCGTGCAGGCCCTACGACGGCAGCCGTGACGGCCTGTCCCTGGGAGAGGCTGCTGCAGCCGTCCTGCTGGTGGACGACCACGTGCCGGGTGTGCGATTGGCTGGCGTGGGCCTGGCCGGCGACGCATTCACGATCGTTCGACCTTGCGACGACGGATCTGGCTTGGCCCTGGCAATGGCCCGTGCGTCTGCCGATTCCGGAGGCCGTGAAGTCGATGCAATCTGCGGCCACGGCACTGCCACCGTGGCGAACGACGCAATGGAGATTGCCGCATTCCGCGCCTTTTTCCCTGGCGGGGCACCTCCGGTGTTCGGCCTGAAGGGCGCCACAGGCCATACGCTGGGGGCCTGCGGAGTCCTGGAGGCGGTGGCATGCGTGCTGGCAATAAATGGGGGATACATTCCTGGGACGGTCGGGTTCACCGCTAACGACAGCGGCATTGACATCGTCGCATCAACCCGTCACGTCGCACCAGGAAGAATCATGACCGTGAATGCGGGATTCGGTGGGCTGGACGCCGCCCTGGTGCTGGAGGGATGACCATGCGACCAGTCTTTCTGCAGGCCATCGCGTGGGTGGAACAGCAGGTCCTGGCTGGGCCGGATGGCTACGAGTCCTGGAATCCCGATGGTCACGACGTACCGCCCGATCCGCGGCGGTTCTTCCCCGACCAGCCACGCCTGGCCCGCCTGGATCTGCCAAGTCGCTACGTCATATGCGCTGCGGGCCTGTTGCCGCCTCCGTGTCCCGACATGCCCGACGCGACATCTGTAATACTCGGTTCCTCGACCGGCAGCCTGGACGCGGATCTTGCGTTTGCAAAGTCGATCAACGAGCGCCCTTCGCCCGCCACGTATGCCAGGACGCTACCGTCCACTCCCGGCGCGGAACTGGCCATCCTTCGAGGATATCGCGGTGCCAATTTCGCCATCATCCAGGACTCATCCGCAGGCGTGGCGGCCCTGGTCGCCGCGATCCACGAGGTCTCAGCCGGCTCTTGCGAGGCCGCTGTAGCGGGAGAATTCGGCGCCGTGTCGGGAGTCGGATGCAGTGGGTTCGCAACACTGTGCATCCTGGGTTCCCGGCCGTCCCCACAGGGGAGGTCACGTCAGATAACCGTTGTGCGAGAGGCTTCGGGCGACGATGGGCCGCCAGCAAGGCTGGATTCCCTGCTGAAGCCCTTCCTGGATCTGCCGGGATCTGTAGAATTCGACACAACGGCCCTGATGTGCGGTTCGCTGGTTCGCATTCATTGCGGCCCGGCCCAGGCGAGGTGACGGTGAGAGTCCTCCTGATCTCGGCCAATCCGGAAAAATTCCCCAACCCGGTCTTCCCGATCGGGATATCGTACGTGGCTCACGCCCTTCAGCCCCGCCACGAGGTGTCGCTGTTCGACTGCATCGTGGACGGCGAGGATGCCCTGCCCGAGGCCATCCGCACCTTCGAGCCTGACCTCGTAGGCATCAGCCTGCGAAACGTCGACATGCCGCAACCCGGCGGTCGCGTTTACGCGTCGGACTACCGGCGCGTGGCTGACATCATCAAGTCGGCTACGACCGCCCCCCTTGTTCTAGGAGGGGCGGCCTTCACCCTTTTTCCGCAGCGATACATGGAGGAACTTGGGGCAGATTACGGCATCGTAGGCGAGGGCGAGTTCCTGGGAATCCTGGTGGACGCCATTGATGCCGGCCTTGACCCTGACGAGGCCAACGGTGGACACGGGGTTCCCGGATTGATCCGACCCGGACGGCCACCGACGCCGCCAGGCAGGTGGACCGGTCGCGTTGGTCATGCCGCCGCGTCTCGGCGTCTTTTCCAGACCTACCAGGGTTTCGGCGGAATGCTGAACCTGCAGACCAAGCGAGGATGCAGCCTGCGATGCTGCTATTGCACGTATCCGATGGTCGAAGGACGTGTCCTGCGCCGCCACGACGTCGATTCGCTTGTTGACGAAGTCGAGCGCCTGCGCGACGGCGGCGCCCGCTTTCTGTTCTTCGTGGATTCCGTGTTCAACCTTGACGTGGACCACACGACGGCCTTTGCCGAGGCACTGTTGCGACGAGGGGTCAAGGTGCCTTTCGCCGCCTATATCGCCCCGTGGCGCCTGACACCGTCCTACGTAGGACTGCTGCGCGCTGCCGGATTGACTCATGCCGAACTGGGCACCGAATCGCTCAGCGATCCTGTTCTGGAGGCATACGGCAAGCCGTTCCGTTTTGATGATGTCGTACGTGCCCATGCTGTCCTGGGCGAGGCCGGCGTGCACCGGGCGCATTTCCTGCTGTTCGGTGGGCCTGGCGAGACCCGGGCCACCGTCGAGGAGACGCTGGCCAGATCCGCGACACTGGCAAATTCGGTCTTCTTTCCAGGGATGACCATTCGAATATATCCCGGCACGCCGCTGCATCAAAGGGCCTTGGCCGAAGGCGTCGTGACGCCAGAAGACACACTGTTCGACCCCGTTTTCTACTGTTCGCCCGACGTTGACCCAGCCTGGCTTAAGGAACGCATGGCCCAGGAAGGGTCCCTACGCTCGAATTTCGTCATGGACGATTCATCCGACGAAATGGCTGCCCTGGTCCGACGCGCCCATGCGCGCGGACGTATCATCGGACCCATGTGGGAGTTTCTTTGCAGATGACGAACCCTGCCCCAACCCAAGATGCCCCCGGCAGCCTACGCGCAGTTTTGACCGGCATCGGGCTGGTCAGCCCACTCGGCCATTCGATTGAGGCATTCAGGAACGCCCTGCTGGAAGGGCGCTCCGGCATCCGTTCGGTCCACAGCTTCGACACGTCATGCTTTCGCAGTGGTCTTGGTGGAGAGATCCACGATTTCAATCCCGACAGCGACTTGCCGGAGGGCGAGGCGCAGGCGTACCCCGACCGCTATATCCAGTTCGCGCTGGCAGCAGCGCGGCGGGCCATCGCCAATGCAGGTCTCCCTGCGAACCTCAGGGATCGACGGGCCGCCCTTTGCGTGGGGACGTGCAACGGCGGCCTGCGGACCGCCGAGGTCAGGTGGCAGGCGGTCCTGGCAAACCCAAGCGCCCCTCTGGATCAGCGTGATGCCCACCTGCTGCGCTACTCGGCTCTGGGCCGGGCGCTGGCACACACGTTCGGCGTGTCCGGGGCTACTGTCATCATTACAACGGCATGTTCGTCATCGACCAACGCCATTGGAAGCGCCATCGACCTGGTCCAGTCGGGACGGGCCGACCTTGTACTGGCAGGCGGCTCGGACGCATTGTGCCTGACCACCTGGGCGGGATTCTCGGCGGTCAAGGCAATGGCCGAACCTGGTCCCTGCCGCCCGTTCTCGGGATCGCCGGCGGAATACGGCATGACGCTCAGCGAGGGCGCCGCGATATGGGTGGTTGAGTCCGAAAGATCGGCCACCGCGCGGGGGGCACGGCCCCTGGCCGAGTTGCTGTCCTATGGCTTGTCGGGCGATGCCCATCACCTGACGGCACCGGAACCATCGGGCAGCGGTGCGACACGGGCGATGCGCGCAGCTTTGGACCGCGCAGGCATGAGACCTGACGAACTGGGATCGATCAACGCCCACGGGACCGGCACCGAGGCCAACGATAGAGCCGAATCGCGAGCAATGCAGCTCCTGCTGGGGAACGCCAAGGTTCCTGTCACCTCGGCCAAGTCGTTCCTGGGACATACACTGGGCGCCGCGGGGATCCTCGAGGCGACGGCATCGGTCATTGGCATGCTGGATGGATTCATCCCGCCAACGCTGGGATTTGACGGTCCTCGACCAGGGATTGGACTGGACGTGGTAGGACCGGGGCCGCGACCCATGGAACGCGACCCGTTCATGAAGGTAAATCTGGCGTTTTCCGGCAATAACGCAGCCTTGTTGATGTCGCGCCCCGATACTTCCAGGGGCAACCAGCCACACATGCCGAACCGGAAGGTCGTGGTCTCGGGAATCGGGGCCGTTACGCCCCTGGGAATCGGGACTGGCGCACTGTGGAATGCACTGTCGGAAAAACTGACGGCAATACGACCCATCACTCGCTTTGACACCTCCGGCTGCACGTCGAGATACGGGGCCCTGCTGGATCCCTTCGACTGGCGACAGCACGAACGCCGGATCGACCTGAGGCCGATGAACCCCATCGGCCGTTTCGCCACCATGGCGGCCCGCGAGGCCCTGGAACGAGCCGGGTTGCAGCTTCGGCCAAAGGTACTGGAGTCGTCCGGACTGGTCATCGGAGTCAACGTCGGACCTTCCGAGGAGACTCTGATGCGCCGCGTCTGGTCCACGCCGGACCACATGGCCGACCCGACAGGCTTTGCGGAAAGCGTCGCCAATTCGGTCGCAGGATACGTATCGCAGGCGCTGTACCTGAAGGGGTACGGGACCACGGTGTCCTCGGGGCCACAGGCCGGAATTGCCGCCCTTGCCGTGGCCGCCGAGGCCGTATCGCGAGGCCACGCCGTTCGCATCGTTACCGGGTCTGCCGACGAGGTCTACGAACAAGCCTTCCGCAACGACGACGCTGCCGGCTGGCTGCCACCAGACGACGCGACAACTGGCGGCAACGGGTGGCGCAGGCGCCATCCGGGCGAGGGTGCCGCCATGATGGTGATCGAAACGGCTGACGAGGCCGCAAGTCGAGGGGCATGTCCGCTGGCCTGCATCCTGGGTTGGGCGGCCTCGACCGATACCGGCGACCTGGTCCAACTGTCTACCTCGGGAGATGCCCTGGCCGCCGCCATCAGCGAGGCTTTGGAGCGTGCCGAATGCCTTCCGTCGCAGGTGGACGCCATAGCCGCAGCCCCGGTTGGCGGCCCCGGTTTCAAACGGGAACTGGACGCGCTGCAAAAAGTCTTTGGCCAGCACCTGCCGCCGCTGATATCAACCGTTGACGCCGCCGGCTACGCTGACGCATCATCGGCGCTGATGGCGGCGGTAGCTTGCCTGGAAGGTGGAATCTGGGCCGACTCGACGATCCCCGGGATTCCACCGCGGCGAATAATGGTGATAGGAACATCCCCCCTGGGTCCCAACTGGGTAGTTGTCCTGGGCCGTCAGAACACTTGACCCGGCCGGCCGATCGTGCGACACCCCCAAGCGGAGGAGATCCTCAAGTGACGCGCTCCGATTTTGATCTGCTTGAACTCGACACCGCAGAAGGGGTGCATGCGGGCCACTTCCGCATTCCGCAGGATTCTCCCTTTTTCGACGGGCACTTCCCGGACTCGCCCCTGCTGCCGGGCGTGGCCCAGGTGCGCCTGGTAACCAGCTTGCTGGCGGCGGCTTGTAAATCGCCTGTGCGGGTATTGACGTTGCATCGCGTCAAATTTTCGTCGCCAGTCCGCCCCGGCGCGATAATTGATTTTCGGATCGAACCTCTCCCCGCCAAGGGTCGGATTGCCTGGAAATTTTCCGATGCACGCGCCGAGGTGTCGACCGGAGAGCTTTCGCTCGCAAAGAACTCGCCATGACCAACCACGTAAACGGCCCCCGCATCTGTGGCCTTGTGCCTCTGTTCGACAACGGGGATACCGTTGCCCGTGTCGTGGCGGCACTGCGGGTACATCTGCCAACCGTGATTGTGGTTGATGACGGCTCGACCGATGGTGGCCCTGCAAACCTGCCTTCCGACCACGGAATCATCCTGGTGCACCACGATCGAAACCGTGGCAAGGGCGCAGCCGTCCAGACCGGGGCCACAGTCGCCAGGAATCACGGGTACACCCACGTCCTGCAGATGGACGCCGACGAACAGCACGACGCAAACGACATTCCGGTATTTATCGCAGCTTGCCGTGCCGACGATCGGGCGGTACTGGCCGGCGAGCGCCTGTTTGACCACAACGCCCCGGCATCGTCACGCTTCGGACGCCGATTCGGAATGTTCTGGTACCATCTGGAGACTGGCAACCATCCGCTGACCGATACGCAGTGCGGATATCGCATCTACCCGCTGGCCCTTTTCGATGCGCTCCCCCCTATGGGCGCCAGGATGGATTTTGACGTCGAGATCCTGGTGCGCGCCGTGCGTCAGGGATGGACCGTTCGCGGAATTCCGACACGCGTACGCTATGGGCGCCCGGGGGAACACAGGTCCCATTTCAAACCCTTCATCGACAACGTGCTGATGACCCGATTGCATGCGCGCCTGAGCCTTGGAGCCCTGGCAAAAAAGGTTTCCGACACTACCAAGGCCTTTTTCAGTAGTCGTGGGCCCCTATAAGAGACCGCCCACGAGGAGTCCGTCATGGACTGGCAGAACACGCGCGAAGTAGGATCAAGGCTGGGTATCAGGTTCACCCTCGGCCTGATTCGCATAGTCGGCTACCGGGCCACCCGCGCCTTCGTTGCATTGCTGGCCTTGTACTACACGTTTCGGGTCCCCGAGGCTCGCCGCTGCCTCGCAGAATTCCACCGGTACGCGCTGGGTCGTTCCTCGCACTGGCTGACCTACCGGTCGTTTTTCGCTTTTGCCGAGTCGATCCTTGACAGGGCCTTCGCTGTCATGGGCCGTGGACGCAGCTTCAATCTGAAGGTGCAGTCCCCAGCCGGCCTTCTGGATGGAACCGAGCCTCCCCGCGGCCACCTCGTCATCGGAGCCCACCTCGGGGTGATGGAGATGGCACGCGCCTTTGCCGAAACCGAGCGCGTGAACTTCAGCATGATGATGCACGATGCGCCATCCTCGCGCTTGTACGACGAGTTGAAACGGCTGGACCCGGGCATCGAGCGAAACGTTATACAGGTGGCCTCCGACGCCGATTCCGTTGCGCCGCTGCTGGAAGTTCGCGCCCGCCTGGACCGCGGTGAATACGTGGGCATCCTGGGTGATCGCACGTTCGCCAATGGTCCGCGGGTCAAGGTCCCATTCATGGGCGTCGAACGGGAATTTCCGGCCGGGCCATTCCTTCTGGCGGCAGCGCTGAAGGCCCCGATCCTGCTGATGTTCCTGGTCAAGACCGATGTCAGCAAATACTCGCTGTTGATCGAGCGATTTGCCGAACCCGAGGATCTTCCGAACCGCCGCGATCGATCCGCCGGTGTCGAAGCCCTGGCGCTTCGGTACTCGGTGCGTCTTGAAGAATACGCCCGTCGCTATCCGACGCAGTGGTACAATTTCTACGATTTCTGGGGACCCAAGAAGGACTGAAGCCGATGCCGGAACGTGATCCACCTGCACACAATCCGCCGCGACCGCCTCGAATGCCACGCATGCGTCCCGCACCCGGGGCCCTGGTGGTCGATGTCCCCTTCCGGGTGCCATTCCACGACGTGGACGCGATGCAGGTGGTCTGGCACGGAAACTACATCAAGTATTTCGAGATTGCGCGCACCGAATTGGAACGACGCATGGGTCTGACCCATGAAGCGATCCTGCGGTACGGACTGGTATGCCCGGTCGTGGATGCGCACTGCCGCTACCTGTCGCCGCTGCGCAACGGCGACGACGGGCGCGCACGTGCCTACATCGTGGATGCAGACCGTTCCCTGCTGATCGCGTACGAAATATTCAACGACACCTCGCAGAAAAAGGCGGCCGAGGGATACACCCTCCAGGTCGCGCTGGCCGTGGACACCTTTGAACTCGTACTGGAGCTGCCGCATGAGATCGTGGATCCTGCCCGCGACGCTGCTGGCCTGCCTCGCTTCCCGCGCGATGGCGGCTGACGCGCCAGTTTCGGTCGCGCCCAGGCCATGCAACGAAGTCCCTGGGTTGACCCAATCCTTCACCGACGTTTCGACCCTGCGGGCGGCATTCACCGATCGCAAGGAAATCGCCATCCTGAATGCGCCGCTGGTGTCGAAAGGACACGTCTACTACCAGCGCCCCGACCGTCTGCACATTGTCACAGAAGCTCCGGCGCGCCAGTCTGTCACCCTGTCTGGCGCCCGCATCAAGGTTGTCCAGGCCGACCTGGGCCGGGAATCATCAATGGATCTAGGTGCTTCCGAAGTGGCACGCGCTGTAGTAGCCAACATGCTGCTGGTCCTGGGCGGCAGGATCGACGCACTTTCCTCGTTGTATCGATGCGAGGCCGTGCCCGAGGAGGATGCCTGGCGACTGACCCTGGTCCCCCTGCGCGACCCGCTTGCCAAGGCCGTGCGCAAGATGGACGTTCGCATGGCCCGCGACGGAACACTGCGAGAAGTCCGCGTCGAGGAGCTTGGCGGGGACGCATCCACGATGACCTTCCGGGACACCGTGGCCAACCGTCCCTTCACGGACGAGGAGGCAAAGGCCTATTTCACTCCGTGACCCGCGCACCTATGCCAGGATTCTCCTGCTGCTGCTGTTGGCCTGGAGCCTTGCCCAGTGGCGTTCGGTTCGCCTGGAAACCGATATCACGCGCTTCCTGCCCGAGGGCAACCAGCGGGACCGTCTGGCCCTGTCGGGTCTTGTAAAGGCCACCGGCTTTTCCCGGGGGCTGGTCATCGATATCGCCGTTCCCGATTCGATGCCAAGCGATGCCGCGACCGACGCTGCCGCCACAATGGTTACCGGGCTGGCATCGGATCTGGCGTCATCCACCCTTTTCAAGTCGGTGCGCACCGGTCCGGGCGCATCCACCGCCGAGGATTTTCAGCGCCTGTACTTCCCGCGCAGGCTCGCCTTCCTGTCGGATGATCCCCAGCAGGAAGTGCCCCGGCTGTTTTCACCCGATGGCCTGGCTGCCGCAATGCGCCGCCTGAAGGACGCGTTGGTGCTGCCGACGGGCCCTCTGGTAAAAAGCCTGGCACCGTCCGATCCACTGATGTCCTTCGCCGACCTCCTCCAGCGTGCAGAGGGTGGGATCGCGAAGCTGGCGCCTCGCCAGTTGAACGGCCAGTGGTACAGCGCCGATCTGCGACATGCACTGATACTTACCGAGACGACGGCCGCAGCCTTCGACACCGACGCCCAGCGCGCGGCCATGGTCCTTGTCCGCGATCGCTTTGCTGCCCGGAACGCCGAGGCTGGCGGCGGGTACGTCCTGTCGTTTACCGGGCTTGGACGCTTCGTAACCGAGTCGGAAGACCGCGCAAAGTCGGACATCTCGTTTGCTTCGATATCCTCCACGATCGCGTGCGCATTGCTTTTCCTGATGTTTTTTCGGCGCCTGCGCTTCCTGGTTCTGGCCTTCCTGCCAGTGTCGATTGGCGTGGCCGCCGCCGTAGGAGTGCTGGCTGGATTCCAGGGGTCGATCCACGGCCTGACGCTTGGGTTTGGTGGTGTCCTGATAGGCGCCTGCATCGACTACCCGATCCATCTTCTGAACGGCCTTCGAACCCCCCCCGAGGCAGATGACGTTGCCCAAAAGGCGGCAGCGCGAGCCATGCGGCGTAATCTTGGGGCCGGTGTCGTGACGTCGCTATCAGGCTTCCTGGTACTGTGCTTCTCGGACTACCCTGGCATCAGGGAGATCGCGGTCTTCTGCATGGTGGGAATCGCAGTAGCGTTCGCATCGACGGTCTTGTTCCTGCCGCCGTTGAAGCCTTGGCTTGCCCCGCGGCCGGGCGGCAGGCCAGCGACCGCATTCCACATCCCTATCGATCGGGCGCTTGCGGTCTTGCGCCGACACCGCGCGGTAATTTTGGGACTGCTGGTAGTCATGGCTGTCGCCGCCACCGCCATGCTCCCCTCCCTGCGCCTCGAACAGGATGCTCGTGCACTGGATGCCGGCGAACCGGTCACGTTGGCCGAGGACGCCGCAATCCGGTCACACCTGCCTTCATCGGCCTTCCCGCGCGTCGTGCTGGCCTCTGGGTCCGACCTTCAGCAGGCTCTGGCCCGTTCCGATACCGTGCACGCCGACCTTGCCGCCCGCAGGGCTGCTGGAACCGGACCTGATTTCGCATCCATGCACGCGCTTCTTCCATCGGCCGAACTGCAGCAAGGCAACCTGGACACACTTGCGGCACTGCCCGATCCCGCTACCCTGATTGATGCCTCACTACGATCGGCAGGGTTCCGGCCCGAACGATTCCAGCCCTTCATCACCGAACTTGGTCGCGTCAGGGATGGCCTGGTCCACCCCTTGCTGCCATCGGACCTGGCCGGCACGTCGCTTGATGGCCTCCTCCAGGGGTTCACGTTCACGCACGCGGACCGTGCATACGTCCTGACTCTCGCCGGGCCCGAAGTCACACCTGGGGACCTGCTGGACCTGGAGAAGCCCGATGGATCCGTGACGGTCATGGACCCACGCGCCTTGGTTTCCTCGCTGGTCACCTCGTCCCAGCGTCAGACCCTGGCTTTGGTTGCAACCGGTGTCCTGCTGAACATCATTTTGATCGCCGCAGTCCGACGCCGTCCGCGCCTGGCATTGGCCACTCTCGCGCCAACGCTGCTGACTCTGCTGGTGGTGACTGGCGGGATCGCTGCCCTCGGAATACCCCTGAACTTCCTGCATGTCGTTTCGCTGCTGCTGATACTTTGCATGGGCATCGACCTGGGCCTGTTCCTGCTGGACGACGATGCCGGTACTGCAGGTGGAGCCGGCGCCGCGCCCACGGTTCTGCTGTCGGCCCTGACTACTGCCGTGTCGTTCGGCTTGATGGGTTTCTGCCGGACGTCGGCGCTGGTGTCTGTCGGAGTTACCGTTGGCGTGGGGATTGCGGTGCTGGGCCTTCTGACATTCGCAGTGCGCGCCCTTGCCTTCGGAGGCCTTCGTGAACCGACATGATCCCTTTCGGCAGAATGCTTTCGAATCAGCCAGGCTTGCCACGCTGATCGTTGCCGCATACTGCCTGTCCGCCGGCACTTTGGCCTGTCGCCCCGGCACGGCCATGCCCGAACCCGACCCGGTGTCACCAGCGTCCCTGTCACCCGACGTTTCCATCCAGCAGTCGGTCTGGGTCAACTACCTGGGCCATTCGTTCATTGGCCGTGGAGTCGTGCAGAAACAGGGTTCGCGACTGGACCTGGTGCTTTTGTCCCCGGCCGGCAACCGCCTGCTGACGGTAAGTGCGGACGGTGACAAGGTGTCTGTCGAGTCGCGCATCGAGGCTTTTGCCCGCCTTGACGCCCGCCACCTGCTGGCCGATGTGCGCTGGGCCTTCTTTGGCGGCTGCACCAAAACTGCCGGCGGTCCATCGGAGAGAACCTGCAAGATGGGCAGCACCCTGGTTCGAGAAACTGACAACCCGGTCACCGGAGACCTCAGACATCGATCGCTATTGCGGGACGGTGCGGTCATCCAAATCGATTTCCCGGAATGGGCAGGCCCGAACGAAATGCGATACCCGGTCAAGGTGTACCTGCAAAACGATCAACTGGGCTACGAGTGGGAGATCCAGGTCGATGCCTGGAAACCCTTCACTCCCTGAACGAATTCACGGACTGGAACTGTCAACCCTGGATGGCCGCTGCTGCGCCCTCGCGGCGAAGGTCGCTGACAGCCAACCACGAGTCGCCATCGCGGAACACACCATGCACGTCGGCGATCGTCTCCTGCTTGTCCTTCAAGGGATAGCCCATTGCCGCCAGAGCCGTCAGCAGGTCGGGTCTGTCAAAGCCTGGTTCGTGAGACAGCACGTCCGGCCAACCCTGATGGTGCAAACGGCCTGCACGCACGGCCTGGTCAGGCGGGACGCCGTGGCTAAGAATCGCGAACAATACGCCGGCCAATGCAGTCGGAATCGTCGGTCCTCCAGGCGTGCCCAGCGCCATCCTGACCTGTCCTCCTGCTGTGACCAGCACTGGCGCCATGTTGCTGGCAGGCCGGGCTCCAGGCCGGAAACGGTTTGGAGCGCTGCCGGGCACGCCGTAGTAGTTGCAAGCCCCTTCGGCGAACGAGAACGAGTCGATGCTGCCGTTCAGAAGGAACCCTGCGCCATCGACCGCCCATTTTGATCCGTATCGAAGGTTCAGTGTGTATGAATTCGAGACTGCGTTGCCCTGCGCATCGACAACAGCGAAATGTGTGGTGTTCTTTCCCGACGGACCCGAGGCGGCTCCCGGGCCAGCCTGCGGCGCCTGGTTCAACACGTCGCTGCCCAGCAAGCGGATCCGGTTCGCCAGCACGTCGGTAGGGATGTCGCGCAGCAAATCCAGACACGCGAACCGCGCATCCAGCGCATTCCGGCCCAGCTTTTCCGACAGGATCCCCGCGGCCTCGGGAATGTCGCCATGCCAGTCCAACCGGTCGATGAACGCGATCTTGCAAGCCTGTGCAAGCAGGTGGTGGATCCGTGGGCTGTCCCGAGGGATCTGCCGCGTCTCGTCTCGGTCCAGGATCCCCAGAATCTCCAGCAGCAGGCCTCCGCCAGCCTCCGGTGGCACCGTCCAGACACGCTGCCCAGCAACCTCCATCGAGATCGGCTGCACCTCGCGGATCGCGTAGTCGGCCAGATCCTCGGCGGCAACAAAACCACCGTTCGCGGACAGGTCCGAGACGATCGACTCGGCTATGGCCCCGCGGTAGAAGGCGGCATCGCCCTCGACGGACAGCAGATCAAGCGTGCGCGCCAGCCCTGGGTTGGGCAAAAGGTCGCCAACTACGAACGGCCTGGGGCGCACGTACAACCGCCTGGCCTCCGGGGAAGCCGCCAGCCGCGGGCCCAGCCGGTTCAGGCAGTCGGCCTCGTACTGCGTGACCAGCGCTCCCTCTTCACAACGACGGGCAATCCCATGCAACAGGTCGCGGGCCGACAGAACCCCGAACCGTCGATGAAGTTCAAAAAACGCCTTGACCGTCCCGGGAACGCAAACCGATGCCGGACCGTACGCCGTCAGGTCGGGATCCGCAGTGCCGTCCTGCAGAAGAAACGCTTCGCGCCGGGCCGCACGAGGCGCCTGCTCGCGGTAATCGAAAGCACCTGGATCGTCACCCGCCTTGCAGAACAGAACATAGCCGCCCCCGCCAATGTTGCCGGCCTGCGGGTGGTAAAGGCACAAGGAAAAAGCCAGCGAAAAGGCGGCGTCAAAGGCATTGCCACCGGCCTGCAAAACATCAATCGCAAGATCCGACGCCTGTCGTGACGCCGACGCAACAGCACCAGGGCCCCGCGCCACAGATACGGCACCCGACACCCCGCCAGAACGCAGAACCCGAAACGCATCGTACTGTCCCGCCGCCACTACAGCCCCCCGAATCAGGCAGGAAAAATCAGCCAGAAATCCAGGCCGCAAACGGATTATCGCCGCCCCCAACCGTGGTGTCCACGCTGGGATTACCCTGGCCCGAGCTGCCAGACCCTGGTTGGTCCTATAGCCACTGCTGAATCCACTGGCGCTTGGGGTGTGGGGCGTAGGGCGTTGGCAGGCAGCTTCACGTACCTGGTAACGGGTCCGGCGGGGGGGCCGGCGCCGCTCCAGTACCACCCCCCCGCCCCTTCCCGAGTGGCTCGGGGCCTTCGCTGCAGTCGGAGCTACCGAGCCGCTGTCGGGCAGTTCTATTGCGGATTAATCGACGTATCTGGATGCCCGCATCGGCTCGGCTTAACGCTCCGGCTGCGGCTCAGACCCTCGAGCCACTACGGGCGGGGACGCTAGGCCGAAGTTTGATCGGGTTACAAGGCCCAAGTCCCCGCATCACCTGACGTATCCCGGAAATGCAGTGCGGCCTGACTGACTACACCCCGAGCAGGTCGAAGGCTCGCTGGTGCAGGGGTGTGGGCTTGGCGAGCTGGTCGAAGGTCGTTTCGGCGGCGCCGACACGGTAGGTGACGCGGGCCTGAGTGGCGAGTTCCGTGAGGAGCGTCCCGAAGCTGTGGACCGGCAGGCCGTCCGGCGTCTGCT
>CAIZWN010000031.1 GCA_903936705.1 uncultured Myxococcales bacterium | reverse complement strand
TCCCGTGGCAGGTCCAGTGCCAAAGCCCCGTCGATGCAGCAATCGGGAAACACGACGCCATGACCGGCGCGAACGTGGCGGTGACTCCAGCCCGGGAACTCGTGGATCTTGTCCAGCAGCAGGTAGTGGTTTTCCCGAGCCTGCTGGCCTGGGTCTCGAATGCCGTAAGCGGTACCGGTGCGGTCCGTGCTGGTCCAGCCTTGGGGACCGCGGGCTATGCCGCCGCCCTTCACCTCCAGCACCAGCAGGCCCAGGTCGGGGTGGGCCACAAGGAAATCCGCCTCGCCATCCCGGGCGCGCCCGCCGCTGCGCGATTGCCAGGTCACGCCATAAAAGACGTGAAAGTCGTCGTCCAGCGTATCCAGCGCGTGGAAGGTGCGGATCTCGGCCGATCGACGCGGGTCGTCCCGGACCTCATCGGGCAACGAGCTCGGGTGCATTGTGGCCATGGAGCCTCCGTCAACGATGGCCATCCCTTGGCTTTTGCAAGTTAGCAGATGGGGCCGGCCAGGGCAAAGGGGGGCGACGGCTATCGAACCTCGTGATGATCGGGAGCGTCAAACCGACACCAGATGCGCCGATGGATCAGGAAGGCATGTCGGGCTTCCAGGCGACGGCCCAGGGCACCCCTCCCGCGTGGGTCGTGTCCATCACCATCGGGTGCGGGTCGATGGCCTTGAGCACCTGTTTCAGCTTTTGCAAAACGTCAGCCCGGTCCAGGATTGTTGGGTAGATCCGGGTCTTCGTGGTGGGCTGCTCAAGGTGCAGCACGACTCGGATCCGGCGCGCGCCCAAGGCCCTGCCGGCAACTACCTGCTCGTCCCCCCCGCCATTGACGGCAGCGGCGAACAGCCCAGCCAGCGTATCCCGAGCCTTTCGTGCGACCTCGATGCCCAGCGACTCCTTTGAATCGCCTCGGGGTTCAAAGGTGTAGTCTTTCGCCTCAATCAACCAGAGGGTGTCGCCCTCGGGAGTGATCGCAACGAAGTCGGCAGCCTTGGCGCCACGGTCAGCGGTTCGCTGGAACTGCTTGCGGTAGAATGTCCATTCGTCGTACTTCGAGGCGGTCCAGCCATCCGGGAAGGTCCACTCGACGTTCCCCTCACGAAGCCTCATGGCTAGCCCTCCAGGGCTAGGTATCGTTCCGACTGCTCCAGTGTTTCGTCCAGCGTCGAAATTTCGCCGGAGTCGTCCAGAGTGTCCCCCTGATCGACCGTGACCTCACCATCGTTCAAATGGAGGCCGATGAATCGGGTCTTCACTCCCTTATCGGCCCCCTGCAGCAGGACGTGCAGTTCGCGCATCAGGAAAAGGCTGTGGGTAGCGGCAAAGACCTGGACACCGCTGCGCGCCAAGCCAATAAGTACCGGCGCAACCAGTTTCACCAACTTTGGGTTGAGGTTGGCTTCCGGCTCATCCCAGAACAGCGCGCCCTTGCTTTGCAACTTCTGTGTGGCGACCAACCATGCCAGCATGGCCAGCTTACGCACCCCCTCAGCCACCAGGTCGATCTCCATGCGACCGCTAGGGAGGTAAAGATAGAAGCGATCCTTTTCGAGGCGGAGTTCCCCCCCGAGCGCCAGGCTAAGTGGATCAAGCATGTGCTGCACCGCCGCTGGCCGCGGCCCCTGGAGTAGCCTTGCGTCCAGTTGCTGGCAAAGGTCGCGCCAGGTTTCGTCGAACGGGAGTCGAGTCCCCTCGTACAGTGATACGAAACCGGGGAAAACCGACAGGGCTTCGCGCGTCGGGAGGTAGACGGGTGCCAGTTCGGCCCACGCTTCGGGCAGACTCTTGACCGTCACATCCGAAGAACTGCGCGTGTGGAACTCGAACTTCGTGTTCAGCGACTTGTCGTCGAAGCGCACGTTCACGGACGCCTTCGCCGTCCCCGGCATCCTGCGGGCCAATCGCCCGAGTTTGTCGGGTCGGAAGACAGCGGTCAGCTTCCGCCCCAGTTCGGGTTCCAGCCACTTCTTCGTCGGCCGTTCCGGGGCTCCGGCCGATGTCTCGGGCCTCAAGGTGGACCAGACCGAATACGCAAGTTTCAGAAGGTGTGTCTTACCAGCGCCGTTCTCGCCGTGAATTATGTTCAGGGCACCCAGGTCGAACCGGGCCTCGCTGAAGACCGTGAAATCCTTAACTGTCAACGACTTGATCATCAGCGCCTCTTCCGCAGGGCACGCCGAATCTAACAGGAAAGCCGAGGCGAGTCCACGAGACGCCGACTTCCGGCCAGGGCTGGCAGTCGAATGCGACCGCTTGCCAACCCGCGTCGCGACCCATAATATTCTAGGTATGAAGACTTTGGGACCGGCGATCGGTCGGCAGCGCCTTGAACTTGGATTCACTCAGGCCGAAGTGGCGCGTCGATCCGGCGTCAGTCTGGCTAGCATTCAGAACATCGAGGCGGGATGTGCGAATCCGGCGTTTTCGACGCTGACGAAGGTCATGCGTGAACTGGCTCTGACCCATGGCTGTCAGGCCGTGGAACCGGACTGGGACGCGTTGTGCGAACTGGGGTTGCCGATGTCGGCGGCCAGCGCCTCCAGGAAAGTGCCGAAAAGCGGGGACCGGTTGATCCGGGAACTGGCGCCCGCGCTGGCTGGCTTGTCGCGGGGCACGGTGGCGGTGGACAGCCGGGAAGCAGAGGCGATCCAGGCCCTTTTGCTGGCGCTGCGACTGCACTTCCCAGGCTTTTTCGCGGCGCGTTTCTCCCGCGGTTCGTTGGCGTGGAAGCTGACGACGCCGGCACCGGAGGGGCGGGTCATCAAACTGTACCGGATTGCCCGTGCGGCCCTTGCCGAGTACCTGTGATGACTTTGGACGGCGACGAACCTGCATGACTTCCCGCAGTACTTACGGTTGGCCAGTGACCGGAACGTGCCCATCGAGCTGAACGTGCTGCGGCACCCTGCCGATCGCGAACCTACCCCGGAAAATATGGAATCTGCAACAAACCGGCACGCAACGTGCCGCGCCGTGACTAAAGCCGTTCCAGTGGGCTTAATTCCGAATTCTCGCGGGTAGTTACAGGGAAGGGCGAGTTGATCGCGATGTCGCGGTTTCAGGGTTTAGTCCCCGCTCTTCACGGGTTGTAAAGGCGAGGAGGTGGCAGATGCCCAGGGCACGGATTTCGGGTTCGATGGATTCATTGAAGGGACCCTACGCGACGGAACTGGAGTGGCTGGACGAGGAACTGCGTTGGGTGGAAACGCGGCTGCGGCGCATCACGGCGGATCGCGTTCGCGAAGCGGCGACCGAGGCACGCCGTGGCGGGCGGCGGCGCGGGGGCGAACAGGACGATGACGAACGAACCGACAATGGCGCAGCAACCCTGCGGCGGTTGCGAAAAAAGGAACAGGATCTGCGGTCGTCAATCGACCTGCGCCTGGCAAAGTGGCGGGCGGCGCACGGGCCCACGGCCTTCGACCGGCTGGCAAACGAGGCTGGGCTGGACGCGTTCGAGCGCACGGTCATGCTGCTGGCCGTCGCGGCGTGTTTTTCAAACCGCTTTGGCCAACTGTTCGCGGACCTGGCCGACCGCGGCTATGGGACCAATCTGACCCCCGACGTGGCGTTCACGTTCGCGGGAATGTCCTTCGCGGAAACGGTGCCGCGCCGGGCGACTTTCGGGTGCGTGGCGCCGCTGGTGCGCAACGACCTGGTTACGGTGGACCTGACGGGCGGCATGCTGTGGCCCGACGACCTGCTGGGCGCTGCGCTGCGCATCACGTCGCAGGCTTTCAATCACGTTGTCGGCGACCCGCGACTGGACGACGCATTCCTGGGATTTTCGCGCATCGAGGCGCCACTGGCGGGCTTTGACGCGGTAGTCATGGAACCCGAGGACAAGCGGCGCATCCTGGCGGTTCTGCAGCACCACGACCGGTATCTGGAGTGTCGGCGCGAGTGGGGTTTCGACGAGGTCATCACCTACGGGCGCGGTTTGGTGATGCTGTTCCACGGGGCGCCAGGCACGGGCAAGACTCTGACGGCCCACGCCGTGGCAAAGGAACTGGGCCGACGCGTGCTGAACGTGGACATCCCGACCTTCCTGGAAAATCGCGAGTCCGGGCGATTCCTGCCGGCATTGTTCCGGGAGGCGCGCCTGCGCAACGCGGTGTTGTTTTTCGACGAGTGCGAGGGCCTGTTCGCGGACCGGCGTTACGGCAACGCGCTGATGACGGTCCTGCTGACTGAACTGGAGCGTTTCGAGGGCGTGGCGATCCTTGCCACCAACCTGCCCGCGGCGCTGGACGAGGCTTTGGACCGGCGAATTCTGGTGAAGGTGCGCTTTCCGGCGCCGGACCGCGAGGCAAGGCGGGCGTTGTGGCGACGGCATCTGCCGGCTGGTGCTCCGCTGGCCGCGGATGTGGACCTGGACGCCCTGGCCGACAGGCATGAACTGGCAGGGGGGTACATCAAGAACGCCGTGCTGGAGGCGGTTGCCGAGGCGGTTGCGACCGGCGGCGACAAGTTGTGGATCACGATGGCGCACCTGGAAAACGCCGCGCGCAACCAGGGGCACCGGGCGTCGGACGAACACCTGGAACTGACCAATCCCAAGGCGCTGCTGGCCGACGTGGTGCTGCCGCCGGTGATGAAGGCCCAGGTGGAAGAACTGGTGGCGGCGGCGAGGGGGCGGCGCACGGTGCTGGAGCGCTGGCGAATCGCCGGGCACGTCGGGGGCGGCAAGGGCCTGGCTGCCCTGTTCGTGGGCGAGCCGGGAACCGGCAAAACGCTGTGCGCGCAGGCGGTTGCGGGCGAGCTGGGGCGGCCGCTGCTGGAGGCGTCCATCCCGTCGCTGGTATCCAAGTGGGTGGGCGAGACCGAGCGCAACCTGGCGCAGATGTTCCGGGACGCGAAGGCCCATTCGGCGGTTCTGTTCCTGGACGAATGTGATTCGTTACTGGGCGAACGGGGCGGCGAAACCCCTGGCGGCAGCGCGCATCACGACGACCGGGCGGTCAACGTGCTGCTGCGCCTGGTCGAGCGTCATGACGGGCTGGTGCTGCTGGCAACAAACCGGGAAGTGGTGCTGGACCGGGCGTTGTCGCGGCGAATCGCCTACCGGCTGGCCTTCCCGATGCCCGATGCCGCTGGACGGGCAGCCATCTGGCGCGGGCTGCTGCCTGACACGGTGCCGATGGACGGGACCGTGGACGTCGTGCGTCTGGGTCGCCGCTATGCGCTGTCGGGCGGGCGCATCCGCAACGCGGTGTTCAAGGCGGCCTTCCGGGTTGCAAGTCGCAACGAGGTGGTATCGATGCAGGCGCTGGAAATTGCGGCAGAAGAAGAGATTGTCGCCATGGGCGGCAACGGCAAGGGACGCGTGGGATTCGCGTCGGAGGTGGCGTGATGGCTGCAGCGGGAAACGACGCGAAGGTGGACATTCGGCCGGGCGAAACCAAGGCGCTGCGGGCCGCCCGCGAGGTATTGCGGCGCGGGCACATCGAGGCCCAGAAACCGGCTGCCGACGGGGTGAAGAAGTTCTGCGTGACCGACCGGGGCGGCAAGATGGAAACCGTCACCGCCGACCCTGCATGGGTGAAGAGGCCGACCTGCACGTGCATGCAGCAGTATGTGAATAACCAGTTCAAAGGCACCGACCTGTGTCCGCACATCGTGGCGGTGCTGGTCCGGGAGGAGGATTTGCGATGCCAGTTGCTAGACGTGTTGCTGTAAAGCCGAAACCCGTGCCCAAGGCCGCGGCCCTTCGTGCTGTGGCCACGGGCCTGCCCGTGCTGGCCGAGGGCTATGCGTACGACGAAGCCAGGCCGCTGGCCGAGTCCCTGCTGGCCGCTGGCCTGTCGGTGCTGGTCCGCGGGCACCCAGGCGTGGGCAAGTCCACGCTGGCTCGTGAAATCGCGGCGGCCATGGGCCTGCCCCTGGTGGACATCCGTTTGGCCCAGCGGGACCCTGCCGAGATTGGCGGCGTGTACTTCCCCGACCGCGAACGGCGCGTGCTTGATTTGTTGCCGCCCGACTGGGTCCAGACGGCGTGCGCGGCTCCTGCCTTCGTGTTCCTGGACGAAATCAACGCCGCCGTGACCAAGCTGCACCAGGCCGCGGCATACCAGATCGTGCTGGAGCGGCGCGTGGGGCCGTTCGCCTTCCACCCGGGCACAGTGGTGATGGCCGCGGGCAACCTGGAGGAGGACCACGCCATCGTGTCGCCGATGTCGTCGGCATTGTCGAACCGCTTTGCTCACCTGTCCTTGCGGGCCGATGCCGACGCGTGGGTGCGTTGGGCGAACAAGGCCCAGTTGCACGAGGCTGTGGTGGCCTTCATCGCACGGGAGGGGGAATCGGCGTTGTACGAGGCGCCTGGGGACGGGCCATTCCCGACTCCGCGGTCGTGGGAAATGACCAGCCGGGCGCTGGCGACGGCACGGCCCGAGGACCGGCGGCGGGTGGTGGCAGCGTGTGTGGGGACCAGGGCTGCCGAGCGCTTTTTTTCCTTCCTGATGCTGTACGAGCGGGTTGACCCGCAGGGCATTGTCCAGCGGGGGGACGCGATGGATTTCACGGCCCAGGACTCGATGGATCCGTCTTTTGCACAGGCCTGTGTGCATACGGTGTCGTCGTGGATCGCTCGACATGGCGAAATCGACGACGCCTTCCTGCCGAACGTAGTGCGCTTTTTGCGGTCGCCCGGACTGGACATCGAGTTCACATTCATGTTCCTGCGGCGCCTGAAGGGGCGGGGGAATCTGCTGGTTCGCCTGCGGGCGTTGCCCGAGTACCGCGAACTGGCGGCGGCGATCTGCGCGGTGCACGTTGGCCTGGAAAGCAGGGAGGCCGCATGAAGCGCGTTCGTGATGAACAGAAGGACTTTCAGCGCGAGCACCGGCGCATCGCGACGGTCCGGATGCAACTGTTGCAACACCACCCTTTCTGGGGATATCTGCTGATGGATGCCCAGTTCCGCCCTTCGCCCGACCTTCCGTCACTGGCGGCCACCGATGGCGTCAGGCACATCTGGTACAACCCGCGTTACACACGATACCTGCCATACCGCGAACTGGGTTTCGTGCTGGCCCACGAAGTCGGCCACGTGGTGCTGGAAAGCCTGCAGCGCCGGCGCGACCGCGACCTGGGGCGCTGGAATCTGGCAACCGACCATGCGATCAACCGGATGGTGGCGTCGATTCTGGAACCGGGGGCGTGTCTAAGGCCCATGTACAAGATCCCGCGACGCCACATACCTGGCCTGGGCGACCTGCGTCCGCCGCTGGACGACTATTACGACGGCATGACTGCGGAAGCCATCTACGAGTCCCTGGGCGAGGACCATCCGGCTGACTGGCCTCATGCCGACCTCGACCTGGAATACGGCGAAGACGGCAGTTTGGGGCTGCCTCAGCCTGCCGCACCCGATCGGCGGATGGGGCGCCTGGTACGTTTGTCCGAGGACGTGGGTCGATTGGACCTGCACGTTCCGCCCCAGGCCCTGGCGCCCGCGGACGGCGATGGCGCGGGCGATGAGGCTCGCGACGATTTCGGGGATCTGGCGAAGGAACGGGTGCGCCGGGCCATCGATCACGCGACGTCATTGGGCCACGCTGGCGACGTACCCGGCGACGTGCTGCGCGCGATGCAATCGAAGGGCAGCGAGGAGGTGCCCTGGTGGGAACTGCTGCGCGAGCATCTGGGGCGTTCCATCAAGCGGGACGATTTTTCGCGAGCCAGGCCCAACCGCCGATGGATGCCCTACGACCTCGTCATGCCCTCGCTGCGATCCGACCGTCCAGGAGACGTGGTTGTCGCCTTGGACACCTCGGCCAGCATGCGACTGTCGGACCTGGCCGCCGTCGGTCGCGAGATTCGCCCCCTGTTGAAAGTGGCCGAAGAAGCCATCCTGGTAGTCCACGACGCGGCGATCCAGGAAATCGTGCGCGGCACAACCGACATCCTGAAGTGGCTGGCGGCCGGCTACGCAAAGGGCGGAGGTGGAACCGACCACCGGCCGGTCTTCGAATGGCTGGCCCGCGAAGGCCTGGAACCCGACGTCTTCATCGGCATGACCGACCTTGAATCGTACTTCCCCAACCACGCCCCGAACTGGCCCTGCATCTGGGTAGTGCCGCTGCGCGCGTGGCAGCACAAGGTTCCATGGGGCTTGCGTGTGGACGTGATGCCGATTTGAGGGGAGATGTCGGGGGTAGCGAATCAGTCCGTAGGTTTTTTGATAGTGTCATGATGACCCAGGATATGGCACGATACGTACCGTCATCAACCTCCTGTTTGACGAGGCCCCGATGAATGCCACGACCGACCGCCCCGAATCCCCGCTGGCCTTGAACCTCGCCAAGATCCTGCTGAAACTGATCACCGATCCGCGTGGCTGGCGCGTTGATGAACTCCAGGCCAAGCTGGGCATCAAGGACCGCACGTACCGCAAATACCGGGCACTGCTGCAGGAACATTTCGACTACCTGGTGGACACGAAGGGGTCGTTGGTGGTCGAGGCCCGCGAGGGCGACGCTCGGTACCTTCGCTTGCGGGACAGCGAGGAACCCGTCGAGGACCACCCGCACTTCCTGGCACGCGTTGCGGCCCTCGAAATGGCACGGCAGGCCTTCGCCTTTCTGGCGCCAACCGGCATCGGCGAGGACATGAGTGCCTTCCGGCAGGAATTCCTGGACCGGATTGATGAACGCACGTTCGTCTTTCGCCAGTTGCTGCGGGACCTGGACCGCAAGGTGCTGGTGGCCCCCGATGCCCCAAAGGACTACACGGGCCAGGACCGGAAGATCGCGGCCGTGCTGCATTGCCTGATGTTCTGCAAGCGTATTCGGGCCAGTTACGACGGTGCCCGCGACGCCTCGGGTCCGCGCTTGATCGAACCGCTGACGCTGATGGTCTGGCGCAGCGCCTTGTACCTGGTCGTGCGGTTCAAGGGCAACAAGAAGATCTACTACCTGGCCATCGACAGAATGCAGGATGTCGAGCGGACGGGCGAGACGTTCCGGTATCCGCCGCCCGCGGAATACGCGCCTGATGAACTGCTGGACGGGTCGTTCGGAATCTATCGCGAACCAGGGGCGCGGCCGCGGAAGGTTGAATTGATCTTCGCCGACGAACGCTGGTTGAAGATGTATGTGCGCGAGCGGCGCTGGCACCCGACCCAGCAATTCGAGGACCTGCCCGACGGGCGGATGCGTATGACGTTCACCGCGCAGTCGATGTCCGACGTCTGGACCTGGATTCGCGGGTTTGGTGATGTCGTGGAAGTCGTGAAGCCGGTGGACGGCCGGTAGTCCGAAACCACCCAAAATCCCTAAATGAAGCGGTCCTTCAGGGCCAGGAAGCGCGACTCGATCCATCGAAAGGACGCCAGGGCGACTGCGTAGGTCAAGACCAGCTTCAGGGCGACATGGGCCGGACGAGGCAGATCGGGCAGAACTCCAGCTGCCATCCCATTGTTCACCAGCAGGAACACCGGGAAGTGGTACAGGTACAACCCGTAGCTGATTTTCCCCACGTGCACCAAGGGTCGCCACCGGAGGATGCCGGCGATGCGCCCCGATGGCCAGGCCAGGACATGAGCCAGCCCGCCAGTAAAAAAGACGGCAAGGGCCGACCACAACAAGGTATCCGTCGCCGCAAACAGCCACCCCGAGGGGGCCCAGAAGGCCCGGATTCCACTGCGGGCCACGAAGGCCCCGATGCCCGCGCCGCCGATCACCAGGCAACCCGCCGCCACTCGTTGCATCGCGGTTGCCGGCAATCCCGATCGCTGCAGGATCGCCAGCAGCGCCCCTGCGGCCAAGGCGTCAACCTCGGTCGGCAGGGACGTGAAGGTCATGGCGGTGGACCCGGTACCAGCCAGGAACGCCATCCGTGATATCGCCCCGACCGCAAGCAGCGCGAATGCCGTCGCCGTCAGAGCGCGGCGCGGCAACAGGCGGACGGCCAGGGGCCACAGAAAATAGAATTGCTCCTCGATGGCCAGGGACCAGGTGTGGTTGAACAGCAGCGGGAAGTCAGGCGAAAAATTGGTCTGGCCCAGCAGATGATTTTGCAGGTAGAAAAGGTACCAGGGAGCATCCGAAACCGCCTGCCCTGTCGCAAGGCCACCGACGACCAGTACCCCAAGGCCCAGGTAGTAGATCGGGAAGATACGCAGGGCTCGGCGGGCATAGAAGTTCCGGAAATAGTGAGGGTCCTCGCGACTGTCCAGCAGGATGCCCGAAATCAGAAAGCCGGACAGCACGAAAAACAGTTGCACCCCCGACCACCCCAGACTGAATCCTGGAAGCGGCAGGTGGAACATCAGAACCGGGATGATCGCCAGGAACCGAATGCCGTCCAACTGTGCAAGATAACGACCCATTCGGCCTCCGGCACCAGCGAATCAGTCATGTCTCCGAATTCCCGAAATCGAATCCCGCAAGCGCGCCAAGTATCAACGTGCCACGGCGAAGGGTCAACGATCGGCCTGTGCTTGGCCTTATTTTGGTTCGCACTGAAATCGTGGCGTTCTCCAGCCTGACGCAGGGCGACGGGCAAAGCGCCCCCCCGGGGGACGTTTTTATCGACCTACTCTGGTTTTGAAGACCAGGCCGCCCACCCGGACAGAGGCGCTTCCGGGGGGAGTGTAGCACGCGGGTCGGTGGTATCCTTGCGGGAACGAGGGACGAGGCACGAGATGACCGACGTTAGCTGCCGCCCCTGGCCAGTGGCCGCCCTGCTTGCGTTCGCCCTCGCGGGCTGCTCGTCGGTTGCTCACCCGGCCCTCGATGTCCCGCCCGACTCGACCGTTCCCGTCGACGCCCCCGGCGACCTGGTCGGCGAAACCTTCGGCAACATCGACGCCGTACCCCCCGCGGACCTCACGTCAGATTTCTCCCCCGACGCCCAGGCACCCCGCCCCTTCCTGGTCGTCACCTTCAACACCGGCATATCCATGGCCCCGGACGGCAGCCCGGGAAGCATGACCCCGGCCCAGGCCGAGGCGGCTGACAAGCTTTACGGGAACGGCCTCGCCTGGCTTCCGGCGGTCGACGCCGCCCGCATCTTCCTGGCGGCATTTGACCCGGACGTGGTGGTGTTCCAGGAGATCTTCCCGTCTGAATCCTGCGTCGACATCCCGGTCGAGGCTCGCCCGGGCTTTGTCTGCGAGACCTGGCAGCCCGGCGAGCCGATCGTGGCCCAGGCGGTACTGGGTCCGGGATGGCAGGTCGCCTGCAACTGGCTGAAGCATGACAAGTGCGCGGGCGTGAACCGACGCTTCGGAACGTTCCGGGGATGCGACGGGGACCTGTGCCTGGACGGCCTGGCGGGCAGCACCATCGAGGGCTGCGGCAAGGGCGCTCGCGTGGGTCGCGGCGTCATCGACCTCGTGGGCGGAGGCGCGCTGAACCTGGTCAACGTCCACGGATCCTCGGGCATCGCGGCTGGGGACCAGGACTGCCGGGGAAAACAGTTCCGGCAGATCTTCGTGGACCTGGGCGACGGGGCACCCGCCGCGAACGGTGTCCGGAACCTGGTGCTGGGCGACTTCAACACGGACCCGGCGAGGCTGGCCGAAGGGGACCCGAGCGCCGCGTACCTGGCGTCGCAGGTCGGCCCCGGGACCCGGTTCCATTTCCTGACCGACGCGGACCCGGACGGCCTGCCGACCTACGGGGGATTCGTGACGATCGACCACGTGATCGCGGATTTCCTGGATGGGACCTGTTGGACCGCGGGCGTCACCGAGGGCGCCCCGGCCGCCCCGGGCCCGTGGTTCGACCACCACCCGACCGCATGCACGGTGGTCCCGACCCAGTGAACCAAGGTCAAGGCCCGGCCCGCCAGACGATTCACCGCTTGCCCGGCCCGGTACTCCTCGATGGCCTTCTCGACCCACTTGTCCGTGTCGCGCCCGACGGGCGGGTTGCAGCAGCCCTTCTCGCTGTTCCAGTCTCGGAACAGGCCGTCGTCGTTCAGGGTGCAGCAGGTTGCCGCCTGCACGGTCCTGTTGGCGACCACGCAGGTTGCCGGGTCGAGGTCGATGATGCCCAGAACGTCGCTCAGATGATCCGGCACCTGCTGAAGTTGGTGTAGGGCGTCCATCTCCACGCCATGTCCCCTCGCCCGCTTCGCCGATCTATACCAAAGAGGACCGGTCGCGCGTGCAAGGCCCCGATGTTGGCAGGACGTTGGCAGCGCCCCCTCAAACAGAGGCTAACCTACTGTAACTATTGGCCGTGGCGGAAGCACACGGGAATCGAACCCGCCCGGGACGCCTCTCAGCGCCCCACACCAGTTTTGAAGACTGAGGAACCCACCAGGGCCCGGGTGCTTCCGTCGTGATTGTACGGGGATCCGACAGGCGCTGGAAGGGACGGGCACTGGCCTGGTTGTGTCAGGGGTTGTGTCCTTGGTGATTCGATTCGCCACCGTGATATCCTTGCGGGGCCAGCGGGCAGGAAGTTTCTAGATGGAAGATCGCGAATACGAATGCATGGCGGCCGTCGAGGACCGCCACTTCTGGTTCGTCGGCATCCGCGGGATGATCCTGGACGCCTACATTGCTGCGGGGCTGGATCATGACTCGCGTGTGCTGGATGTGGGCTGCGCCACCGGCGGGATGATGGCGGCCTTGAGTGGCCTGGGCCGATTCACAGGACTGGATGCGAACCCCAAGGCGGCCGAGATGGCTCGCGTCAAATCCGGAAATCCGGTGGTCATAGGCAACGCCACGGCCATGCCTTTTGACGATGACGCCTTCGATGGAGTCACTGCGCTGGACGTACTGGAACACATCGAGGACGACGCTGCGGCAGTGCGCGAGATTCGCCGCGTGTTGAAACCGGGAGGACCGCTGATAGCGACCGTACCGTGTCATCCGGCCCTGTATTCCGGGCACGACAAGGCGTTGCACCATGTCAGGCGGTACAAACGCCTGCAATTCATAGCCTTGCTGGAGAATGCCGGGTTCACGATCGAGCGGGCTACCTGGACCAACAGCCTTCTGTTCCCAGCGGTTGCAGCCCATAGGCTGGCCTCCCGCTTGTTATGGATGAACCAGCCCGACAGGCCAAGTGATGCCGCTGCAAAGGTTGGACCGATGAATCATCTGCTGACCAGGGTGTTCGAGGCCGAACGTTCTCTTGTCAGAAAGCACGACCTGCCGTTTGGTCTAAGCATGCTGGTCGTGGCGCGATGACCTGAATGTGGGCCGGGCGGTATCAGACAGCCTGGATTCCCTAATGGGTATTTTCCAAAGACCTCTGGAACAATCGACCGCCGAGGACGATATCCGGAGATTCCTGCACGACCTGCCCCTTGGGGACAACCTCGCTTGCCGACGAAACACCTCGCTGGTTTTCCCGAATTCCTTGACATCGGAGCCGAAGCCGGCTCGGATCGGTTGCACGGATTGATGCCTGGTTCGAATTCCCGATCCTGGGAAAGGGGGCCTTCATGACCTTGTCCCGTCCCAACAAGCGCACTTCCGCCCGTTGTTCGACCAGGGTTTTTGGCATCTTCGGTCACGATCTCGACCTGGACAAGACCGAAATGATGATGTTGAACCTGAGTCTTGGCGGGGCATTCATCAAGACCGAGACCCCGGTACCCTCCGGACAGCCCGTCATGTTGCGAATATTCCTGGATCCGGCTGGCCAGCCACTGTCATTCGCCGGCGAAGTGGTCTGGTCCCGTTCAACTGGCGGGGACAAGGAAGCCGGCATGGGGGTTAAGTTCACCCAGATGACCCCGGGAGAACTGGCCCAATTCAAGGAGTTCCTGGCCGGCCTGATCGAGGCTGACCTTTTCGCCTAGCTACCAAGGTCGGCGCGCCGGGTCATTTCCCCACGCAGAAGCGCTGGAATACCCGGTCCAGGACTTCTTCCGTAACCCGGGATCCGTCCACCTCTCCCAGGAACTCGACTGCCCGTCGAATCCCGGAGGCCACAGCCTCTAGCGGTGCGTCATCGACGGCCCATTCGTGCCCGGCAGTCTCGATGGAACGCAATGCGCTGGTCAACGAATCGATCTGGCGCTGGCCAGCGACCACAGCCTTCAGTGCATCGCCTCGGCGAGCCACTTCCGATGCCTTTTCGGCAAGCATCGAACGCAATTCATTCAAGCCCTCGCCAGATATGCAGGAGGTTCGAAGGATCTGCGTTTCCGGCATGGCATCCAGCCAGGACGCCTCAGACTGGGGCAGGTCCGCCTTGGTAACCACAACTACGTCCACCTTCGCAGGCAGGACATCCGGACATTGCGGCAGCGCGCCATCGACCACCAGAACGACAATATCCGCCTCCCGTGCGGCATCGGCGGCCCTCGACATGCCCTCGGCCTCGACCTCATCGGCCCCTGCATCCCTCAGGCCGGCCGTATCCAGCAACTGGCAGCAAATTCCCGCCAGCGGCAACTGTTCTCCAACAACGTCGCGAGTGGTGCCCGGGTCGGCATGAACTATCGCTCGGCTGCGTCCCAGCAGCGCATTGAACAGACTGGATTTACCCGCATTCGGAACGCCGACCAGCGCGATACGAACCCCCGAAACGGCAGGGCGCAACATACGGGCGTCCTGAAGCCAGCCAGCCAGGCGATTGGCCTGGTCACCAAGCCGTTCGGCGACGGCTTCAAGGTCCACCACGACACCGTCCTCCTCGGAATGATCCAGCGCCGCCTCGACATCGGCCAGCAGGTCCAGCAGCGATTCCCTTGCCATTTGAATCTGGGCCGATGGCCGGCCTGACAGTGCACCAAGCCCCACATCGACGGCGGCCTCGGTCCCGGCCATGGCCAGCAGAGCCACGCCCTCGGCCTGCAACAGGTCCATGCGGCCAGCCACCACTGCCCTTCGCGTAAATTCGCCGGGTCTGGCGGAACGGGCACCCGTCCGCAGGCAGGCCATCAGGACCCGATCAAGAACAGCCGGCCCTCCGTGGCAGTAAAGCTCGACCGCTTCCTCGCCGGTGTAGGATGCCCCGGCACAAAAAAAGGCCACCAGCGCCTGATCAAGAACACGCCCCGTCGACGGGTCAGACAGCCATTCCATCACCAGCCGACGCTCGGGGGGAGGTTCGTTGCGATCGCGACACAAGGTCAGGGCAATGTTCCACGCCCCTGGCCCGGACAGGCGAACCACGCCGATTGCGGCACTGCCCGCGCCGGTTGCCAGAGCGACAATGACGTCTGCGGTCTTCATGGGCGCGAGGATACCATTCGCGAAGGAGGTCTGCATCGCGAGTGGCTTTCTGATAGAATCGGCCGAGCCTTCAAGGCCTTTCGGGAGTCGCCCCGATGCGAGCAATCTGGCCGCTGTCGTTCGTGTTGCTGTTCTCGTTGGCTGTGGCCGGGTGTACCCGTTTCCAGGCGCAGCCCGCGTCTTGTGCCAACGGTGACTGCGGCGATGCGCCGGATTTTTCGGGAACGGACCCTTCAGGTGAACTGCCAACGGATCTGTCAGTCGATTCAAGCCCCGATGCCGAACCCGGCCTGGACATTCCGGTACCGGACGTTCCGAACGATATGTCCGACATCGACGTATTCGAAACCAGCGGCGATTCGACGACGGATCCGTCGTCGGATCCTGCGAACGACATTGAAGACACAGTGCACGTGCAGGATGTCATGGATGTTGCCGACGCCACGCCAGATATCCGTGACGACGTTCAACTGCCGGACCTGACGGACGTCGGTTCCGACGTCAACCACGACATTCATGACGCCACTGCCGCGGACATTCCCTTGGTCGCAGTTGGAGGCACCTGCTTGAACGATGCCGACTGCGTGGGAGGCGCCTGCCTGCCCTGGATTGCAAACGACCCCGAATCAGCGAAAGTCTGCATCGGTCCATGCGATGGCGGCTGTCCTGCCGGCCTGCAGTGCCTGGCTTCGGGCGATGCCGGCGTCGCGATGTGCATGCCGATCCCAGGTGGCCTGTGCGCGGCGTGCCAGGTGCCGTCGGACTGCCCGACTGCTGGAAGCCAGTGCCTGGACATGCCTGGGGGCGGTCGCTATTGCTCCACGCCTTGCCCGACCGGATCGTGCCTGATCGGCTTCACATGCACGCTGCTGGACATCCAGGGATTGCCCGAGGACCAGAAGAACCAGTGCCTGCCGAACCTGGGCGATTGCGCATGCACCGCAGAACTGAAGGACATGGCATTCCCATGCGAGATCAGCAACCAGTCCGGCACCTGCAATGGCGTACGTCTTTGCAACGCGTCAGGGCAGTGGTCGGCCTGCTCGTCGCGGGTCCCATCGGTCGAACGGTGCAACAAGGAGGACGACGACTGCGACGGCCCAACCGATGAGGGCTTTGCCTACCATGGGCTTGGCATGGGTGCCGAGTGCGTGGGCGACGGCCAGTGCACAGCCGGACGGGTGCAGTGCAGCATCGACGGCAGCCGCGCGACTTGCAGCACCAATTTCGACGGTGCCGAGTCGCAGGCAATCCCTGAAACGTGTGACGGACTGGACAACGACTGTGACGGACAGACGGATAACGGGATGTTGTATGCCGGCCTGCCGGTTGGCGCTCTGTGCCTGGGCGCCGGCACCTGCGGTCCGGGCACGGTGGAATGCAATATGCCCTCGGGGCTGGCGGTCTGCTCGTCGAACCCTGACGGATCGTCCCCTCAGGCACAGCCCGAAATCTGCGATGGCCTGGACAACGACTGCGATGGCCACGTTGACAACGGGGTGAAGGCATCGTCATTTGATTGCCTCAGAAAGGGAATCTGTGCGGGAAAGACCGTTCCAGCCTCGTGCGTCAGGGGCGCCTGGGTCTGCAACTATTCGGGGATTCCGGGATTCGAGGTGGCCGAGACCCTGTGCGACGGCATCGACAGCGATTGCGACGGCGTCGTCGATGGGCAGTTCCCGTTTGGTGAGGCGTGCGACGGGCTGGACACGGATCGCTGCAAGAACGGCATTTTCGAGTGCAGCGCCAACGGACGAGGAGTCACGTGCGGGGTCGAGACGGTCACAGATATTCGCGAAACCTGCAACGGTAAGGATGACGACTGCGATGACATGATCGACGAAGATTTCCCGGCGCGCGAATTGTGCGACGGGCTTGATACTGATTCATGTTTGCAGGGGACGTACACCTGCACCGCCGACGGCCTGGGGCGTCGAGTGCGTTAACGAGCCTGACCCGCCAAGCCCGCCAACAATCGAGCTTTGCGACGGCCTCGACAACGACTGCAACGGGGTCACGGACGACCCGTTTACGGACCTGGGGCTCGCCTGCGACATCGACCCTGTCTCGCCGATACCTTGCAAGACGGGCACGCTGGGTTGCAGTGAATCGAAGACGGAATTGGCGTGTGTTGGCCACGTCGATTGTGCGGCCAATTCCACGTGCAATGTTTCGGGGGTATCTACCGTCGCCGACAGTTGCGTCTGCGGAACGCCGTCGGTTGCATGCACTGCCGACATCGCCAGCGAGTGCACGGTTGACGGCATCTGCCAGTGCGGGATAGGGGCCGCCTGCACCGGCACGGCTAAGTGCGTTTTTGTTGAAACGGAGTACATCTGCCAGTGACAATTGACCAGTGCTGCCAAACTGGAATTAAAGGTTTTCATGGGGTTGCGGGCGCCGTTGTTCCTGACGCATGGTGGCGCCACCGCTGCTGGCCGATCATGGTCCTGGTGCTGTTTGCAACTTCTGGGTGCACCCGAAAATCAGCCGAGTCCTGGGTTGTTCCGGAGGTCCCGGCCCTGCCGCTGGCGGAAGGATTGGTGACTTCGGTGCCGCCTTCCGGAAGCCTCGAACTGCACCGCGTCCTTGTTGCCGAAGCCGGCAGAACCTACGCCATAGCTATCGAGCACGAGGTTAAAGTACGCGGGCGCGGCCAGTCTCCGGTGGCCATCTCGTTGCGCGAAGAATTCGAGGTTGCCGAGAAGGAAGATCTCCCGGATGGTCGCGCCACCGTGACCTGGACGGTGGGATCGGCCGACGTGACCGTGGACCCGGCAGGCGACGAGACCGGGCCGGCCATCGAGGAGGACCTCGAAGGCGTGGTTGTAAAACGTTCCCTGGACGGAACCGGTGTGGCAAAAGGCGACCCGGTTGACGGACCTTCGAGAGAAGTCATTGATACGATGAGCCGACTCATCGCCCCCTTGCCGGATCGCAATGTCAATCCTGGCGAGACCTGGCCGTTCAAGTCCGTTTCGATGCGTATGCTGGACCAGGGTGCTTCGGCAAAGCTGGACAGGGACGGGACGGTGCGATTCGCCGGGATCGTCCGCCAGGATGAACGTGACCTGCTGCTGCTGGAAGCATCATGGAAGGTTCGCATTGAAGGCGGAGGAGTGCTTGGTGGCCGAAAGGGGATCGTTACCCTGGGCGAAGGCAGTGGCCAGGCCGCATATCTGGTCCAGCCTGACACCGGCGTGACGGTTCAGGCCGAAGCATCCGAGGCCACACACCTTCTGTTTGAAATGGCAAACGGGGCACGCCCGCAGGTACTGGAGCAAACCACCGTCTTGTCGTCGGAATTACGTTTGAAGGACCCGGAAGATTGAGCGCGTGCAGCGAACACAAGGGCTGGAAGGACCGCCTGACCGCCCACATCAGGGATAACGGCGGGCGGATCACCGGGCCGCGTTTGCGCATTGCCGAGGTCTTCTTTGCAATGGAGGGGCATCCCGGTGTGGAGGAAGTTGCCAAGGCGGTACATCGGCGCTGGCCTGGTATCGGCAGCGCGACGGTCTACCGCACCCTGCACCTGCTGGGCGAGGCTGGGCTGATCGAGGCTCGCCAGTTCGGCGAAGGATTTTCCCGGTACGAGGCAGCCGAGGCCAGGCAGCACCATGATCATCTGGTGTGCACGTCATGCGGCACGATCCTGGAGTTTGAGGACGACGACATCGAAATTCTTCAGCACAAGGCCAGCCAGCGCCACGGTTTCTTGATGAACAGCCACCGGATGGAAATCTACGGTTTGTGCGCAGCCTGCCAGGAACGTGGCGCCAATGGTCCGACCCGCCCGCCGCCCCGCCCCAGGAAAGCCCGGTCCAGGGCCTCTTGACAGTTCCCGGGCCTCAACGCTAGACTTGCCATCGCCTTATCCGACGCGGGAATAACTCAGTGGTAGAGTGACAGCTTCCCAAGCTGTAGGTCGCGGGTTCGACTCCCGTTTCCCGCTCCAAACGATTACAAGCAGTTAGACGGCTCCCCCACCCGGGGTTTTTCACCTTGGGGACGGTCTGGGGGACGGTTTTGATCAAAAACACCCATTTACCCCCCATTTTTGGCATCCAGAACTGGGTTCCAGGCGTCCGAAGGCCTTCCTGGCTGTTTCAATGCCCAGCCGAAGTGACGCTGACCCGCATTGCAGGCTGAGGACAGGGTGTCCCAAGGCAGGTACGACGACCAGTTCGGGAAGCCATCGTGCCCTGGGGACAGTTCAGAAGGCGTACCCGACTCGCCACCAGCGACTTGATGGGCTATCGTCGGGCGGCCGAAGTCCGAAGACCGGGAGGGTGCCCATGGGCAACGTCGTGCGGTTCAGCGCCTCGCTCGATGCCGACCTGCTGGAACAATTCGAGGAGGCCACCAGACGCCGGGGCTACTCGAACCGCTCCGAGGCCCTCCGGGACCTGATCCGCGACTCGCTGGTCCGCGAGGAATGGGACGGGAACCAGGAGATCGTCGGCACCGTCACGCTGGTCTACGACCACCACGTACGGGAACTGTCCGACCGGCTGACCCACCTGCAGCACGACCACCACGATGTGATCCTGTCGGCCCTGCACGTCCACCTGGATCACGACAACTGCCTGGAGGTCATCGCGGTGCAGGGGCGAGCCTCGGTGGTGCAGCCCATCGCGGACGCCCTGGTGGGCACGCGGGGCGTGAAGCACGGCAGGCTCACAGCGACCACGACCGGGAAGCGGTTGAAGTAGCGCCTCACCCAGGACCGCCGGCATCCCATCGACTCGTGATTCCGGCAAGGTCGGCTCCATCCCAGGCGACCCGTCCTCCTTCGAGCAGGATGAAACGGCTGCAGGTCCGCCGGGCGAACTCGGTGTCGTGCGTCGCCACCAACAGGGTGACGTCGATGCCCGCCAGCAGGCGGGCCAACGCAGTCCGTCCCGGCGGGTCGAGGCCGGCGGAAGGTTCGTCAAGCAGCAGCAGATCGGGCCGGGTCACCAGGGCGCCGGCCAGGGCGACCCGCTGCTTCTGGCCGTGCGACAGGGCGTGGACCGAGCCGGCCGCAACTGCCTCGTCGATGCCCAGGGAGGCCAGCGTCGCCAGCGCGTCGCTGCGCGCCCGGGCCGTAGACACCCCGCGCCGCGTCGGCCCGAACGCCACGTCGTCCACCACCCGGGGCAGCAGGATCTGGTCCTCCGGAACGTTGAAGAGCATGCCTGTCCGTCGCCGGATGGCGCCGACGGTCCGGTCGGAAAGGGTCTCTCCCAGGACACGGACGATGCCGTCACAGGCGACCAGCCCCACGGCGGCCATCAGCAACGTCGTCTTGCCCGAACCGTTGAGCCCCAGCAGTGCGACGCGTTCGCCGGGGTCGATCCGCAGGTCCAGGCGGTCGAGGACCGGGACACCATCGCCGTAGCGCACGACGAGTCCACGGAACTCCAGGGCCGCTTCCATCATGCACTCCAGAACCGCAGGACCAGGCCGAGTGCGGTCCACGCCATCGTTGCAGCGGCGAGACCGGCATCCCCGGACGACCATGTCGCCGTCCTCTGCAACGAGCCGCCGTCGAAGTCCCGCATCTCCATCGCACGGGCCGTCCGTTCCGCCCGGTCCCCGACCCGGGGCAGCCACACCTCGGGAAGCGCCCTTGCCACCACCACCGCCGCCCGGAACCCGCCCGCGCCGCCGCGCAACCGAATGGCGGTCGTCATGGATGCCGTCTCCCGGGCCAGCGTGTCCGCCTGACGGACAACCTGGGACAGCACGGCGACGACGACACGGGGCAGCGGCAGCGCCTCCAGGCCCTCGTGGAGTTCCCAGGGGGCGAGCGCGGCGACGGTCGCGACGGCCACCAGCGTGGAGGCCAGGCCACGGGCCACCAGCGCCCAGGACACCCGGAGGGCTTCGGCGAGGTTCCACCCGTCCCCGACCGGCAGCAGGGCCAGAAGGATCAGCGGCAGCAGAACCGCCGCCAGCAACCCGAGGACGCGGACCGCGATGCGGAGGGGCAGGCCGCACAGGCTCGCCCACACCGCCGTCGTGCACAGCAGGAACGCGCTCCCGGCAAGCGTGGTCGCGGGCGAGGCCAGGCACGCGACGAACACGCCGGCCCCGCAGGCGATGCGGGCCGACGGGGAGCGGCGTGTCAACACCCCCTTGGCGCTGCCCGGAATCTCCGCAAGGAACGCGCCCACCGGCTACTCCTTTCCCGGGGAAACGGCGGTCACGAGGTACCGATCGTCGTCGTCCACGGTGGACGTCACCACGAACCCGGCGGCAGCGAACACCCGGGCCGTTTCCGCCGCCACGGGCAGGACGTCGTGGCGCACGGCTTCCCCGGCGCCCGCGTGAATCTCGTTGATCCGATGACGGGACGAAAGGTGCCACACATGCGCGGGCCGGGCAGGTCGCAGGATGCGCGCCAGTTCGGCGACGACGCGCTCGCGGTGCTCCAGATGGGGCCATACCGAGTACAGGATTGCCCGGTCCGCGCTCCCGTCAGGCAGGGGAACGCTGTCCGCGGTTCCGACATGCCACGCGACCCGGGCATCCGGGACCTTGCGCCGCGCCTGTTCGATCATCCCGGGGGACAGGTCCAGGGCGACCACGCGACCGCGGTTCGAGAGTTTGCGGGTCAGCGCCAGGGTCAGGTTCCCGGTGCCGCACCCGACGTCGAGCACCGTCTCATCCGGTTCCAGCCCGAACTCGTCGAGCCCCGCCGCAAGGCGTTGCTGCAGCCGCGCCAGATCCTCCCAGCCATCCCACTTCGACGAAATGCCGTCGAAGAAGGCGCGTCGCACTTCGAGCCTCGTACTGTCCATCTCGTCACTCCCTCCTTTCCGACGTTGCCTGCCGGCTCCCGATCCGACGCACGACCGGCGGCACGACCACGAGCATCAGGACCATGCCCGGCCACCCGACCAGGAATGAGATCCCCGCCAGGAACCCGGCCGGAAGGTCGACCCACTGCGCGAACACGTACACCAATCCAAGGTAGGTGACGCGCCCGATGAGCAGGGCGGGCACGAGGACCATCCATTCGATCCAGCGCGGCCTCCATCGCCGGGCCAGCGCGATCACGCCGCAGGTGGCCGCGAGTTCGACCGCCATGAAGGGACCGACTGGAGGCCAGAACGGCGGCATCCCGGTCAACACGCCGGAAAGCAGCGGCACGGTGCATGCGGTCAGCACGGCCGGCCCCGGCCCGACCAGGAAGGCCAGGGCGACCAGCGGCAGGAACATCGGGAGGAAGACGTGGCCCAGGTGCACTACGTGGAACAGCGCGGGCATCAGCAGGGCCGCCGCCCCGAACGATCCACAGTACGCGAGGTCCCGTGGTCTCATCGAGCCTCCCGTTCGGTTTCAGGGTGTCGGCCATTTCCCGTCCAGGGCGACCTTCAGGCCGACCAGCGCGTTGAACCCGGGCATCTGGTAGCCCTGGATGAATTCGTACTTCCGGTTCAGGACGTTGCGCAGGACCAGGTACGGCTCGACCGCCCACCCCTTACCCGGATCCGAGAACCGGTATCGCACGTCGACGTCCACGAAGAAGGCGTCCGGCAAAGGCTTCCGGCCGTAATCGGCCATGTACAGCCCGTGGTCCCACTCTCCCGTGACGCTCCCAGCGATCCGGTGGCTGCCGAACTCGTGCGCCAGGGACAGCGTGAAGTCCATTTTCGCGTTCGGGTTCTGGCGGGTGTAGCGGCCCACGTCCTGCCACATCCCCGACAGGGACGCCCCGAACGGCCCGAGATCGCGGACGGCCACGCGCCCTTCCACGCCCCAGACCACGATGGAGTCGATGTTGACCACCTCGGCCGCGGGCCAGGCGCCGAAATACTTGATCAGATCCTTCGCCTGCGTCCTGAAGCCCGTGACCGAGACCTCGACGTGGCGGTAGTCGCTGTAGCCGATCGTGGCGTCCCAGTTCAACGAGGTCTCGGGCTTCAGGTCCGGGTTGGCCACGGGGTACGGCAGGTACAGTTCACGGATCGTCGGCTGACGGAAGTTCCGGGTCACGCGGGATCGCACGTACAGCCCGTCCCAGAAGTTCCACCGGAACCCGGCCTTGCCCAGGAACACGAAGCCGTACTTCAGGCTGTACAGTTCCCGCGTCCCCGCCACGAAGGACAGGCCCTTCACCGGCCGCCAGGTCAACTGGTTGTAGTGCGCGAAGTCCACCGTCGCGTCGATGGCCTGGGACGCGCCCTGGATCCGGTTGTCGATGGTCCCGTCCACTTCCTGGGCGTTCAGGCCCAGCAGCAGGTCCACGTCCCGGTGCAGCCGGATCGACGCCTCGACGTTCCCGCCCACCGTCCAGTCCTTCGACTGGAAGCCGTCGTACAACTGGTGGCGCCCGACGTTCGCATAGGGCAGCAGGGTCACGCGCAGGCCGGGGCGATTGTATTCGACGGTCGCAGACATGTTGTCCCGCCAGACGTCGAACGTGTGGTCGGTGTAGGGGTGCTCGACCGTTCCCGGGTCGCCACCTGTGACATGGACTGCCTTGTTCCGAAGGGCGATGCTCCAGCCGCTGTCGAACCGGTACCGGCCCGCGCTCTGGAGGACCAGATCCGCCCCTCCAGCCCCATCCCGGTGGCCATCGGTCCGCAACGCGTGCAGCGCGAAGGCGCCGTCCCACCCTCCATGACGCACCAGCGCCGTCGCCGTTTCGCCCAGAGTGGTGTAGCTGCCGTAAGACGTGTCCGACCCGACCTCCCAGCCGTCGAAGTCCCTCCAGCGGCTGCGCAGCAGGATCGCGGCACCCATCGCGTTGGTCCCGTACAGCACCGAATCGCCGCCTTCCACGACGACGACCTCGTCGATCAGGTCCGGCACGTAGGCGTCGGGCAGCGGGTGGCCGAAGATGCCCTGCACGTCCGGCACCCCGTCCTCGACCACCACGACCTGCGTGTTGGGACTGCCGCCGAGGCCCCGGATTGTCAGGCCCCCGGAGGCACCCGAGGACACCCCTCCCGGTCCCACGCCGCGCCGGGTCACGTGGATCGAGGCGGACTCCTGGGCGAGGGCCTCGAACAGGTTCGGCTTGGGACTTTCCCGCAGCCGGTCGCCCGGGATTACCAACTGGTCCTGGGTGCGGTCGGGCGAGACGGGGCGAGGCGCCTTGATCACGGTCTCGTTGACCGGAGGCGCTTCCCCGGGCCGGACATCGGAGGGCACCGCTTCGCTGCCGGACGCAAGGGGCTCGGGCAGCGGCGGCTCGGTCGTCTGTGCCTGCGCAATCGAGCACACCGCCAACGCCAGGACCACCGTGGGCAGCAACCGATGCACCCGCCCCCCTGTCAGTGCCCGTAGGGCCCCGGGATCGAAAAGTCCTGCTCCAGGTCATCCGCCGTGACGTCGAACACTCGGAAGTCCCCCTCGCCGACCCTCTTCACGCTGACCGTCTGGTAGTTGAACCACATCGGTTCCGGGACGTCGGTCCCCGCTGCAGCCAGGTCGTCGGCGTACTTCCCGAGGTCGAGCTTCTGGAAGTGGACGCGGTCATCCCCGGGCAGGCAGCGCTTCGGGATCGTGGTGTCCCCGAAGTTCAGGGTGACGTTCCACCGGCACCCGTTGAAGCTCGGGTCCCGGATCACCACGTCCGCCGCGATACGGTTGACGACGACGACCTCGGGGTAGTCCAGATCGCAGCCCGTCGCCAGCGTGGCGGGCACGACCAGGAAGGCGACGAGGACCGCTCGCCATGAGCCGGCCCGTCTGCGACAGTGGAACGTCACTGGGCGCACTGCGGGTTCAGGGCCCTGTCGGCGTACGGCTTGAATCCGTACTCCGGGTACAACTGGAGGATCCGGTCGTACTGGGCCTGCGGGATGGGCGCGACCCCTTCGGGCGGGCACGGGCCCTGGTGGTTCGCCATCGCGACGGTGATGGTCCGCGTCTGCCCGTCCACGACCTCCTCCTCGGTCGAGGTCGCGATGGGCAGGCAGTGCTCTGGTGCACAGTCGGGGTCGTTCCAGGCGGCAACCATCAGCACGAAGTCCAGGCCCGGCGGGACCTTCTGCGGGTCGGAGGATGCGCCGATGGCGATCTTCCCGAACTCCACGTCCAGGTAGTTCGCGTGGCAGATCGTCCAGGGGGGCATGGCCCCGAAGTCGTTCTTGATGCTGACGGTCGCGGACCCGCTTCCTCCGCCACACGCCAGGGCCTGGACCACGATCACCAACGCCGGCCAGCCCTTCCTGTAATCCATCCCGTCGCCTCCCTTCCGGGGACAAGCCGCCCCGGTGTTACGAATGTCTGCCGGGTAATACCACCCATCGGACCTGACCGCAAGAATCGGGATCGGCGAAATCCGCAGGGCTCCTGATCGAGCTTCAGGACGAAAACTGCTGACGGTCAGAGGGTGGCCCGGGGACGGTCCAGAGGGTGGATGGAAGGGCTCCAAAAATCGACAACCATTCTACAAAGCTGTAAGTCAACCGTGCTCCTTCAACCGCCAACAGGCCAACATAACAAGATGTTGCACGATTCCCGTCCCCAGGAACGCCCCGCGTGGGGACGGTCCTGGGGACGGTTTCGTCGAAAACCACTTCTTTTCACCCCTTCGTTCCGGTCTTCTGGACGACTGGCCCCTTGGTACCCCAGGCCTTCCTGGCCGTGGCTTCGGCCGCACTGACCGGCGAGGTGAAGCTGACCGCCGTGCGGGCAGCTGCCAGGGCGTTTGGCAGCAGGTGCGAGTACAACTCGGTGACCCGGGTACTCGGTGCCGTCGCGGGATATGAGCACCGAGTGGTTCGCAAGCCCGACGACAACCCCGGCCCGCAGAACGTGCTCGACGGGGTTCTCGACGGGAGCACGGGTTTCCTCGTTGATGACCCGAAAGACCGCCGCAATCGGTTGACCCAAGGCCGACGCCTCGGTCCAGCCGGTCAGGGTCTCGGCCACCGGGTTCATGCGCGTAACGCGGCCCGCCACGTCTGTCGAGATCACACCGTCGCCGATGCTGTACAGGGTGACGTGGGCCTCCTCGGCGGCCTCCCGACGCTCCCGTTCCGACCGCAGCAGCGAATCCTGAAGGCCCAGCCTGCGGCGGCTGGACATGAGGGCGCCAGCAGATGCAACCAGGATGATGGCCAGGAAACCAAGGACGAGCACGAACTGCGCCTTCGAGTGGACCTCCGCGAAGATCTCCGCCCGGTCGATCTTCGACACCATGAACCACGACGAGCCCTTCACAGACAGAAGCTCGGCCACGACGGAAATGTCCCGGTAGTCGCGGCCTTCGAACACCCCGGTGTGGCCGGTGACGGCCTGGACCGCGGGAACCTCCGTTTGCGACAAGGGGAACCGGATCGTCAGGGCCGGGTCTTTCTTGTGGCGCAGCACGTTCAGCAGCAAGGCTTCGCCACCGTCCCTCCGGACCAGCAGGGTCTCGGCGGTCGTGCTGGCGGAAGGCCAGGACTGGACCAGCGGGAACACGGTGGCCTCGGGATCCGTCCGCAGGATCAGAACGGCAACCGGGCGCTCCTGGTCGTCCAGAATCGGGGCCGCCACGTCGAGGTGAAGGTGGTTGCAGATCGAGCAGCGGAAGGGCTCCCCGAAGACGGCGTCACGCGCAGCCTCGGACCGGGCCAACAGCCTAAGTTCCTCCGGCGGGAGTTCGGCGACACGCGGATCCACCGCGAGCCGGACCGTCCCGTCGAGATCGGTCAGGATGACGTCCTGGTAGCCCTCGTTCTCCTGGAGCACCCTCATCCTGGCGAGCAACTCAGTCCTTTCGCGTTCCGGGTCGCTTGCACTCTTCCAGATGAGGACAGGGTGACGCAACACGGTCCGGGAGTAGAGGCGCGCCTCCTTGAGACGTTCTTCGCGCCATCGGGTGATCTCCTGGGACCTCGACTCGGCGATGGTCTTCAGGTCGGCCAGCCTGGAGTCACGGATAGCGGCCCGTTCGTGGGAGTAGTAAGCGTAGCCCCCCGCGACAATCCCGCAGGCGAGTACAAACACTCCGGCGAACGTGATCCAGGTGGATCGCATGGTCATCGTCCATCCCCGCTCTGGAAGAGCAGCCGAATGTGGCGGGAAACTCGGTAGTTCGACCACTGTACTCTGGTCGGGAGGAAGAAACTATTGTTATTGACGGTACTTCGGTTTACCGACCCTGTCCTCCTGGCCTTGAGGACCAGCCCCGTGTCCACGTTCTGTTGCTCGAACACGTCCTCGAACTTGTTGGTCTGCCCAGCGAAAGCGGTCACGTCCGAAATCAGGGATTTTGCCCTCACCGGGTCACACCACCGGCCGTTCGGGTACCCCCGACAAATCGGGGGGTGATGCCCAACCCGTTGATCCATCAAGAAGTCATCCCCGAGATTTCGGGGGCTGTTCTTGTTTCCCAAGCTGTAGGTCGCGGGTTCGACTCCCGTTTCCCGCTCTGAAGAAAGCCCCGGTGATGCCGGGGCGCCGAGATCCCGCAAGTCGCCGGTTTGCGCTACACTCCGCACCATGGAAGCGACCGACTACTACCGGATCCTCCAGGTGGACCCCCTTGCGGAACCCGAGGTGATCGAGGCGGCCCGGAATCGGCTGTCGCGCATGTACCACCCGGACGTGAACCCCTCGGCCGGCGCCGCGGAACGCATGAAGCAGATCAACGCGGCCTACGACGTGCTGTCCGACCCCGAACGCCGCACCCGCTATGACGCGACCCGGGGCCCCGGAAACGCACGACCCCCGCGGCGCCGCAGCCTTGCATGGCTGTGGACCGTGCTGCTGGCGGCGACCGGCCTGCTGCTGTTCCGCTTCCGCCCCCGCCTGGGGATCCTGTTCCTGGCGGCCTGGCTGGTGGCCTGGGTTGTGATTCGGGTGGCTCGCTCATACCGGCGGTAGGAGGCACGATGTACAACGGTCAAGACGAGGATCCATTCGAGGCGATCCGCAAGGGATTCGAGAAGTTCGCGCAACGCACACGCGCCGCGGCGGGCCCGAATGGGCCGCGACCTGACGGCAGGCGGATCGCCCGATGGCTGCTGGCCGTCGCAGCCGCCGCCCTGGCGATTTGGGGCGGGCTCAGCAGCTTCTACCAGGTCGGGACCGAGGAAACCGGCGTGGTGCTGCGCTTCGGACGCTTCACGACCTTCGCCGACCCGGGCCTGCACTTCCGGTTGCCCTTCGGCATCGACCGGGTCTACCAGGTGGCCACGGGACGCGTCCTGAAGTTGGAATTCGGGTTCCGGACGGTCCGGGCCGACGTCAAGACGGAGTACGCCACGAAGGGCTTCGAGGCGGAATCCCTGACCCTGACCGGGGACCTCAACGTCAGCGACCTGGAGTGGATCGTCCAGTACCAGGTCGCCGACCCCTTCAAGTACCTGTTCCGCATCAAGGACCCCGAAGAAGCGATCCGGATGGTCGCGGAGGCGGCCGTGCGCATGGCCGTGGGCAACTCCAACGTCACCGAGGTCCTGACCACCGAGCGGGCGATGCTGGCCACGGAAATCCAGAAGAACCTCCAGACGATCCTGAACGGCTACGACATCGGCGTGCGGATCGTGACGGTGAAGTTCCAGGACGTGAACCCGCCCGAACCCGTCAAGGCGGCCTTCAACGAGGTCAACGAGGCCCAGCAGGAGAAGGAGAGCCTGATCTTCCAGGCGCGGGAACAGTACAACCGCGAGGTCCCCAAGTCCGCGGGCGTGGCCAAGTCGACGATCCTCGAGGCCGAGGGCTACGCGGTCGAACGGCTGAACCGCGCGAAGGGCGAGACGGCGCGCTTCCTGGCCCTGCTGGCCGAGTACAGCAAGGCCCCGCTGGTCACCCGGCAACGCCTGCACCTGGAAACCCTGGAGGAGGTGCTGCCGCAGATCGATCAGATCTACGCGATGGACGGCAAGGCGCCATCGGCGCTTCCACTGCTGGAGCTGCGCGGGCGGACGAAGGAGGTGAAGCCATGATGTGGAAGGTACTGGGAGTCGGGCTCGTCCTCGTCATCGCCGTCGCACTGGCCTTCGATTCGGTGTTCGTCGTGGACGAGAGCCAGCGTGCCATCGTCACGGAGTTCGGCGCGCCCGTGGGAGGCGTCCGGGAGGCCGGCCTGCACTTCAAGATCCCGATGACCCAGCAGGTCCGGCGCTTCGACCGCCGGATCCTGATGTGGGACGGGGATCCCAACCAGATCCCGACCAAGGACAAGCGCTACATCTGGGTGGACACCACGGCCCGCTGGCGCATCGAGGACCCGCTGAAGTTCTACACCACCGTGGCCACCGAGCAAGGGGCCCTGAGCCGGCTGGACGACATCCTGGACTCGGTCGTCCGCGACGCGGTGTCGGGCCACCTCCTGGTGGAACTGGTCCGGGGCAAGGACTACAAGGCCCCGGATGGCACCGAGGAGGTCATGGACTTCGACGGCCGCGAAATCATTCCCGAGAACCTGGTGGGGCGCGAGGAGATCATGGCGGCCATCCAGGTCGAGGCCCGGAAGGCCATGCCCGAGTACGGCATCGAACTGGTCGACATCCAGATCAAGCGGATCAACTACGTCGAGCAGGTCCTTCTGCGCGTGTACGAGCGGATGATCAGCGAGCGGAAGAAGGTGGCGTCGCAGTTCCGGTCCGAGGGCGAGGGCGAGAAAGCCAACATCCTGGGCCAGATGCAGAAGGAATTGAAGCGCATCTCTTCGGACGCCTACCGGGAATCGGTCCAGATCCGCGGCGAGGCCGACGCGGAGGCCGCCCGGATCTATGCCGAGGCCTTCAGCAAGGACCCGGATTTCTACGGGTTCGTTCGGACGCTGGAGTCGTACCGCAAGGCGATCCAGGCGAACACCCGCCTGGTCGTTTCCACCGACTCGGACTTCTACCGCTACCTGCAGCGGGTCAAGTAGAAGGCCGTCTGGAGGCTGCGTAACGCCTTCTCGTTGGACTCCTGGCGGGCGATCTCCTCGACAAGTTGCATCGGGAGCGAGGTGGTCCCATCAGTGCGCTCACGCCGGGCTGGCACGGGGCTGGGAGTTTGGCGTGAACCTGCCCCCCCGGCAGGTCCTCACGGTGCTGGACAAGGAGTCGGCTCTCCGTGGACCGCATCTCAAGGAGGTCAAAGCTGTGGCGTTCAGCTCTGCTTCTTCGGGCGGAATGCGATTCCGGCGACGGCGGCCGTGCCGAACATCAGCAGGCTGTAGACGGCTGCGGGGATTGCCATAGCCATGCTGCCCAGTGCGGTCCCTGCCACTGTGATGGTCAGGGTGCCGTTGCGCACTCCCAGGCCCATTGCCACGGCGGTTGCCTGGTGGCGGGGGACCTTCAGCATCCAGCAGAGCAGGTAGCCCAGGCCCATTCCAACCGCGTTGAAGGCCAGGGCAGCCAGGCCGACTTCCTGGAAGGACGCGCCCAGGATCGCCCGTTCCTTGATGACCAGGGCAACGATGACCAGCACCAGGAACACCAGGGAAAGCAGGCGCACGGGCTTGTCCATCCTGACTGCCAGACCGGGCTTCTGCGACCGGATGAACATGCCGATGACTGCCGGGACCAGGATGACCGCCAGGACGCCGAGGATTGCACCCAGTTGCAGTGGCACTGTCTTTTCCTGGCCCAGGAACTGTCCCATTGCCCACTGGGCGAACATCGTAATCGCGAAGAGGCCCAGCAGGTTGCTGAATGCGGTCAGGGTCAGGGCCAGGGCCGTGTCGCCCCGGGCCAGATGCGTGAACAGGGTGGCAGTGCCTCCCGACGGGGTCGCGGCCAGAAGCATCAGCCCCACTGCCATTTCCGGGGCCAGGCCGAATCCCCGGGCAATGCCGTAAGCGATTGCAGGCAGAATCACGAACATCAGGACGATCGAGCCGATGATCGCCCTGGGAACCACCAGCAGGCGCTTGAAGTCCGCCGCGGTCAGGGACAGGCCCAGACCCAGCATGATGACTCCCAATGCCACGGGCAGCACCAAGGTTGCCAGGATTCCAGATTCCATCGAGCCCCCGTTCCCCAATTAGCCGGTCCCGGGTCGTTCCAGGCCGAACCGTTTCGCCCCGCAACCCCAGGAAATCCGAGTCTAGTGGCAGGAAGGGAATCCGGCAAGAACGCCCACACTCCCTGTAAGAAGCGGACGAGATGTCCGGGTCATAAGCGGGAGTAGATGTCCGGTCTACAGGCGGACTGGACCGTGAAGAACCGGAGGGTTGAACCATGGCTGACATCCTTTACATGGAACTGGGCTTCCCGGTCCTGCTCGTGAATCCCAGGATGGTCGAGGTACGCGGCGAGCGCGTGCCCGACGTGAACCTGCACGTGCTTCAGGAAGCGGTCTTCGCCCTGCTGGTGGTCAAGCCCTGCCGCCTGACCGGGGCCGAGGTACGCTTCATCCGCAAGCACCTGCGGATGCGGCAGGCGGACCTCGCCAGCACCCTGAACATGGCGAACCACTCGGTCGTGTCCCAGTGGGAGTCCCGAGAGGACGACCCGGCCGGGATGGACTACAACACCGAAGTGCTGCTGAGGGTCTGGATGGCGGCGAAGATCGGCCAGGCCGACAACCTGCTGGAACTGCTGGAGCAGAAGTTGAAGAACCTGTCCGCCGCCGACGCCCGGGAACCCCTGCACGTCGCCATGGACCACGCCGAATGACCGCCTTCGCCGACTCAAAAGGCAATCGAGGGTGCGGTCCGGAGAAAGTTGCAGGAGTGACCTGCGCAAGAACCATTTGTTGCTCGAAGGCCCATCCCCGGGATTGCCTGGCGTAGGGACGGTCTGGGGACGGTTTTTACAAGATAGTGCCATTTACCCCCCTAAAAACCCTATCGAAAACGGCGTTTCACGGGTCCCGTAACCTTTCTGGCTGTTTTCGACGTCAGCGAGGTGGCGCTACACCACATTGCAGGTTGTCTACAGTGTGTCCCGCCGCCTGTCCGGCGGGTGCATCCTCTACGGCTTTGTTGGGAAACCCAGGAACACCATCCGCTTCCCGGATGCGAACAGGACGCCGCCGTCCACGATGATGGGCGACGAGTCGCCCCGGTCACGGGCCAGGACGACCCGCCCGGGTTCAGAACGGGCAGCAGAGCATCGCGATGCTGTTCGCGGCGGTGTCGTCCCCGCCGCTCCCCTGGTCGCCCTCGACCTTCTGCTCGAGGCCGCAGACGTAGGTCTTGGCGGGGCAGTAGGCCCGGCCCCGCCACGAACCAAAGGCGCCGCCGCCCGGCGCCTCCACCCAGGACACGTTCGCGCAGCCGCCCCGGCAGCCCATGTTGCCGCTTTCGATGCGCCCGTCGACCACCAGGATGTCGCCCTGCACGCGGGTGCCTCCGGAGAAATCCCCTTCGAAGTTCAGCGTCAGGACCTCCCCGCCGTTCAGGACCAGCGCCCGGCCTCCATCGCCCCGAACGCTGTCGTCCAAGGGGTCGAATTCGAAGTCGTAGCCCATCACCCGGAGCTTGCCACCGGTGACCACGTCGGCCTTGTTGGTGCTGTTCAACAGCAGCGCCGGGCTGCCCTCGATCGCCTGGTTCGTGATGGTCGTGTTGAGACTGCCGCCCACCTTCAGCGCACCCGTGACACCCGCGGTGCCGCCCACCGTCAACGCGCCGGAAACGCCCGCGGTGCCGTCGACCGTCAGGTTCTTCCCGACCTTGAAGTCCGTCGCGGCCGTGCTCCACATGGCGTAGGGCACCGGCAGGAAGCGCTGCCGGTTGGACAGGGGCACCTCGCCGGTCCCGGTGGTCACCGACACGCCGAGGTACAGGTCGTCCGCGTTGTTGATCGCCTTGGCCAGGTTCGTGCCGCTGGTGGTCGACGTCGATCCCAGGAGGGCCTGGAAGCGCCCTGCGTAGATCTCGACCGGCAGCACCTCGGTCCAGGCGGCCGTCGAGGCGCCGGCCCCGTCGAAGATCCGGAACGTCATCTGGACCTGGCCGGTCACGCCCGCGCCGTCCTTTTCCAGCGTGCCCTGGTAAGGGATCACCCGCGGCACCCCGTCCGTGCCCGGGTTGCCGTCGGCCCACGCCGTCATCCCCGACGCAAAGACCATCGCCACGAAACCGCCAGCCAGCGCCGCCAGGAACGTCTTCTTCGAATCGCTCATCGTCCATCCTCCAGCGCCCCCCAGGGGGGCGTCCTTTCACAACCCGATCACTCGGCCACCAGCACGAATCCGCTGACACAACCCTCCGGGTCCTGGCACAGGGGCTGGCCGTCCGTCGGGGTCAGGGGCACGTTGCCCCGCATCACCCAGGTGCCTCCGTCCGCATCGGTGCCCGCCAGCGCCGGTCCGGCGTCGGGCAGGTTCGCCGCAAATCCGGCCACCCGGGGCCAGGCGCACATCCAGTATCCCAGCCGCAGCGCGGCGTCGTAGGACGGGTCCACGTGCAGCCCGTTCGTCGGGCAGCCAACCTCGCAGGTGGGTCCGCCGTAGTGGTTCCCGCAGCCGCACTGCAGGCGGCCGAAATCGTCGGCGTCGCCCTCGCCGGTGGCCGAATCGGGCTGCCGCACCCACCCCGGACACAGGTTGCGCCAGGTCGACACGACCGGGTCGTCCGAGCCGTTCAGGTTTCCGTGGATCGTGTCGGGGGTCCACTCGTCGATGCAACCACGGACATAGGGAAGGCCGCCCGCGAAGGAGGCCAGGACCCAGCCCACGTCCCCCGACGCCGGGGTCGCGACCACGTCGCAGATCAGGCGCGGGTCCGAGGGGTTAGCGGTGCCCGCAGCCGGGCGTGTGGAGGACACCGCGCACAGGTCGCCTGCGCAGTCGGCTGCGCAGGCAGGATCGCCATCGGGGCAGGCCACGTGGCACTGGTTCCAGCGCAACTGCCCCCCGTATACGTCCAGCGGGGCCGCCCGGGGCTCGGCGGTCGAGGTATCGGCGTTCAGGACGACGCACCGGAACTGGCTGTGGTGGGACATGCCGCGCCAGACCTGGCCGTGCAGGCACGGGAAGGGATCCCCCTCCTCGCACTCGTTCGCGGGAGGCGGCAGGTCGACCTCGCACAGGCCGTGGGCCGGCGCCTGGGCCCCGTCGGGAGTCACCGGGGTCGGAGGCGGCGGGATGGCGCAGCCGCCGAATGCGGCCGGGCACGACCACTGGGCGAACTCCATGCCGAAGTCGGGGGTCGCCGGGCCGTCCGTAGCGTCGTACGCCGTGTCGCGACTGCGGGTGCACTGCCGCCAGTACGAGCCGTCGGTGTCGGCGTAGTGCAGCGGAAAGCCCGCCAGGTCGCAGCGGGACCGCTCGGCGATGACATACCGGCCGTAGAGCTGTCCTGCCCCCGCCTCGTACCACCCCCGGTCCAGTTCCAGGTAGAAGCCGAACCGCGACAGGACCGCCTGGTCCGCGGTCATGCCCCCGGGGGGCATGCCGTGCCACTCGCTGAGGTCCGACACCCCGTTCTGGTTCGCGTCCCCGCCGGCCGTGCACAGGCGCGTCAGCCCGTTCAGCTCGGCCGCCCGGGGCTTCCGCCCGTTTCCGCCCGCCGCGTACGACGGCAGCAGGGGATCCAGGCCCAGCTCGGCCTGGTCGTCGTTGCGGACCGTTTCGTACAGCGGCAGCGGCGCGAAGGTGGCGCAGTAGCCCTGGTCCTGGCGCCGGACGGCCGGGATCCCCTGGCACAGGTACAGGTCCAGCCGCTGGGCGTACTCGTTCTGCAGCGTGAACCGGTCGATACGCCGCAACTGGCAGCGCGCGTTCTGGCGCAGCGTGTCGTCGGCCGATTCCAGGTAGGTCCGGGCCGGCGTCCGCACCCACCCGTCCCCGTCTGAATCGCAGGGCTTCGCCGCCCGCTCGCCGTCGTCCCAGTACCAGCCCAAAAGCGTTTCGCAGATGCAGGTGTCGTTCTGGAACAGGGTGAAGGGCCAGGTGCGGCCCGTCTCGCCGGGATCGCTGGCGTTGCAACTGGCATAGCAGTCGATGCACTTCTGCTGGTCAGCGCGCCAGGCCTTCCCGGCGGGGCACAGCGCCAGGGCACACTGGGCGTCCTGGCCCGCAGCGCCGTCCTGGCAGAACCGGTCCGGGGGGCAGGTCAGATCCCTGCACGACAGGGGCGGAACGCAGGCGTCGGGGTTGTCGGCGGACGTCGCCAGCCCGGCGTCGCAGGCGCCGCAGGACTGTAAGGGGACTTCGCCCACGCACTGGCGGCCAAGGTCGTGGCAGCCCAGCTCGTCGCAGGTCTGCATGGCAAGGCAGGCCCCCGTGCCGTCCTCGGCGAACCCGTCCAGGCAGGCGCCGCACTCGGCGACCCCTCCCCCACTGGGCGTCACGCAGCCGCGGTTCAGGGCGGCACACGTTTCGACGATGCTGCCGGGCAGGCCGGCGGAGCAGTGGGCCGGAGGCGTCAGGCACGCGGCGCCGTCGACCAGGTACCCCGGCAGGCAGTCCCCGCAGGCCGCGTCCGAGGTCGCCGTTTCGACCGCGCAGGCCCGGTGGGACCCTTCGCAGCCCAGGTCCAGGCAGGTTCTGGCCGCGCGGCAGTCGGCGTCCGCCGCCAGGAAGTACGGCAGGCAGGCATCGCAGTGGGCTCCACCGGCGTCATCGACACACTGCCGGTGCTTCGCGTCGCAGTCAGCGCGGATGCTGCCGGCCCGCCCGGCCTGGCAATTCGCCACCGGGGTGACCAGGCAGGTCCCCGACCCGGCGTCCCACGTCCAGCCGCCCTCGCAGGTAGCCAGGCACAGCGCGTCGTCACCGGCGTCCGCCTGGCAGGACTGGTGCGCGACGCACGCCACCTCGAAGCAGGTCTTCGCCTTGCGGCAGGTGTCCCCCGCCTCGTCACACACGAGGCCCCCGTCGCAGGCGCCGTCCTGGCAGGGGCAGCCTTCGACGTCGTTCGTGCACTGCGCGCACAGGGCACCGCCGGTGCAGTACAGCGTGTCGCCGCACCGCGGATCCGTGTCCCCGCAGGGGCACCCGTCGGTTCCCTTCGGGCACGGCGGCACCAGGCAGGTGCCGTCCTGGCACTCCAGGTCGCCGTCACAGGTGCGGTCCGCCCGGCAGGGACAGGTCTTGACCCCGTCGGTGCAGGCCGTGCAAAGCCCGTCGTCGCCGCACCGCTGCCCGGAATCGCACGTGCCGTTCTTCAGGCAGACGCACCCCGACTGGCCGCGCTGGCAGTCGGTGCACGTCCCAAGTACGCATTCGCCCGCCGTGCAGGTGGACTCGGGCAGGCACGCACACCCGACGCCCCCCGTCACGCAGGCATCCGTTCCACAGCCCGACCCGGTGCAGGCGTCCTGCCCCGACGGGCCGCCCCCCGAACAGGCCGCGAACAGCAGGCCCAGCAAGGCTAGGGCCGCAGGTCGCACGAAGCGTGAACGCATGGTGCCCTCCTCCTCAGTAGCCGACGAAGTCGGTGTAGTAGACATAGAGCCTCACGTCGGTCAGGGACTGCAGGTCCAGATCCTGGTTGACCTTTTCGTCCCGCTGGTTGATGACCAGTTCCCAGGCGGTGTTCAGGTAAGGCCGGTCACGGAAATCCTGGTTCTTGTACACGTCTTGTGCCAGGACGCGGTTGCCGTTGAAGAACGGGTTCACGACGGCCAGGCGCTCGGGGAACCGGTAGTACAGCCGGTCGCCCGACAGGCTCGACACCGTGCTGGTGCCGTCCTGCCGGACGTAGATGCGACCCAGGGTGTCGCCCACCGCGGACCCGATGACCTCGGCTTCCAGCCAGGCGATCTTGTGATCCCGCGTCACCGGCGAAAGGTCCGCGATCGACGTCGAGAAGGGGATCGTCAGGTACCCGTTCCCGTCCAGCAGCGACGGGTCCCTCAATCGCGCCCGCATCCGGTCGATGCGGTCCGTCTGGGCGATGGCGGTCCCGTCGTCGGCCAGCCGGGGGATCCGCAGGATGTCGTCCCGCAGGGACAGGATGGCGACCCGGGTGGAAGGAATGCCGTAGGCCTCCTCGAAGTCGTAGTACGCGTCCTCCAGGTTCCTCAGGTACATCTCGAGGTTGTAGTCCCCGTACTGCACCGTCCGGACCAGGAACAGCTTCTCCAGGTCGGCATAGCTCTGGCTGGTGTAGTACTCGAAGACCCGCGTCGCCCGGTACACCCCCTGCAACGCGGCGTGGAACGTCTCGTCGGCGTTCACGATGGCGTCGTCCTTGTAGATGCGGACGTTCGGATCATCGCGGGCGGCATGGACGTCGATGGACAACTGCTCGGCCTCGGCCAACTGGTCCTGCAGGCGCTTCGACTGGTTCACCTGGGCCTGGATGTCGCCCACGGCCAGTTGGACCTGGTGCTCGGCCTGCAGGGCGTCCAGTTGCAGGTTCTTGACCTGCAGCAGCATCGTCGCCGTGCGGGCGTTGGAATCGATCAGCGCGGCGTCGCACTGGGACTCGGTCTGCCACTTCGCCGAGTCCAGTTCCGTTTCGGAAATCTCGTGCTGCATCGCGAGGATGCCCCCCTCGATGCCCAGCGCCACGCCGTTCAGCACGCCCACCGAGCCCAGGTAGGCGCCCAGGGACACGATGGCCGTCACGCACTCGCCGGTCAGCGGGCTGCACTTCGACAGCCCGGT
>CAIZWN010000030.1 GCA_903936705.1 uncultured Myxococcales bacterium | reverse complement strand
GGGTAGCCATGGCCGTCATCGAAGCGTCTCCGGCCATCTGCCAGGAAAGTCTGGAGGTTGTTTCGGACAACGACGTGCAGGGCGGTCTTCTCGGGCTGGTGGCGTCGGTAGTTGCCAGGACCTACCGAGACCGAGGACAAGGCCGCGCTGGACGAATTCGTGGCGACGATGGAAAGGATCCTTGACGAGGTGGCTGCGAGTCCTGACGCGCTGCACCAGGCACCTCGGATCACTTCGATATCGCGTCCCGACGAGGTCATGGCGGCCAGGAACCCGGTGTTGACCTGGAAGCCCGGCGTCTAGGGACCTTCCCCATCAACCGGGAGGCCCGAATTGCGCGACGAATTCCCGCCTTCCGGCATGGTTCGCCATCTGCCCGTTATGCTGTTCCTCGCGGCTGCCGCCATCGCCCTTTCCTGGAATCTAGGCCAGGGATCCCTGATGCCCAGCGACGATGCAATCTACGCGCAGGCCGCGCGCGAGGCGATGGCCGACGGGCGGCTTCTCGACGTGACATGGCAGGGTCGACCGTTGTTCGAGAAGGGCCCGGTGCTGTTCTGGGCGCTGGAGGCGGCAATATCGGTTGCCGGTCCTTGCGACCTGTCGGTGCGGATTCCTGGCGTGTTGGCGGGCCTCACGCTGTTGATGCTGGGGATTGCGATGGCGCGTGCAGCGGGCCTGTCTCCAGGGGCTGCGCTTGCCGGGGCAGGGATGCTGCTTGCCACCAGCCTGCTGGCATTCAACGCCCGCCGGCCCATGACCGACCTTCCGGGGGCGGCGATCGGCTGGCCGGCTTTATTCTGGTGGCGTTCGGACAGGGGCGAGGGCGTGCGATTACGGGGGGTGCACTATTGGGGCTTTCGGCAATGGTGAAGCTGGTTGCCCCGGCGCCATTCGTGTTGGCCCTGCTGTTGTTGCAGGTAGATAGGACTTTCCGGCGGCCATCGCGCCTGCTGATTGCCTTCGCTGTAGCGGTTGTCGTCGTCCTTCCGTGGCATGCGGCAATGGCATGGATTCATGGGCCCTTGTTCCTGGATACATACGTCGGGTTCCACCTGTTCCGGCGGGCAATAGACCTGGTGGCGGGAGGGGGGCCTTCGATCTACGTGACGTGGTTCACCGAAAAGGAGGGCTCGACAACGATCCTGATGATGCTGGCCCTTGCCGGCGCGATCCCGCTGGCATTTCGCGGGAACCGTGCCGCCAGGGCGGCGCTGGCCCTGCTGGCCGGAGCGGTCCTGCCACTGGCCGCCTCACGAACCGCTCTGCCTCACTACCTCGTACCCTTGTTGCCCGGCCTGGGACTTGCCGCGGCCGCATGTTCCGATGCCGTGTTCAAAACGGCACGTCCGCGCCTGCGGATCGTCTTGGGGTGGGCAATGGGACTTGCCCTGGCGGCGGCATTCCTGGGGGCCAACATCAGGGACCTTGCAAACCCTGACTACGGCCCCGGGGCAAAGGCCGTTTGCGAGACTCTGCGTGCATCGGGCGATGTCGACAGGCTGGCTGCGACACTTGATCTGCACGACCCGGCTCTGGTGTGGTACTGCAAGCGTATAGGCAACATCAACCACGAAACAGCATCGACAACCGGGTATCCCCGGCCTCGATTCCGGCACCCAGGGCGACAAAATCCTGGTCTTCGCGGTCTCATTCCTGGCAATCTCCGACCTGACGCCCTCTCGCGAACGCAGTTGTCCATCAACCGGTGAAAGCCGGGGCGCAATGGGGCTGCTGTGGGTGGGGCTTGTTTCCCGGAGCGGCGTTCCGGGTCGAGCCCCCTTGTCTGCCTCAAGTTGGCGCATCCGCCGCG
>CAIZWN010000029.1 GCA_903936705.1 uncultured Myxococcales bacterium | reverse complement strand
GGCCGCGCCGAGACTGCAGGAGGCCGGTGGGGGCAGAGCCCCCGCCGGAACTCCGGTCCCGGAGGGGCACCCCCGGACCCGGCCCTCCAAAGCGTCACGCCAATCAAACCAAAGATTGAACCGGAACCGCATCAACAACACCAAGGGCATCCAGCAATTCCGGCTTGGCAACCGCCAAAGGCACATACTCGCCATCCAGCGCAAGGGCCAGACCGTCCTCGACTGCCGCCAGCGCCACCGGATTATCGTCCAACTGACGCGGCTGCATCAGTAAACGGGCGTCTTCCAAGGTAAAGACGCGAACAGGCCGGCTGCGCGGCAGGCCCCGCGTGTCCATCAGCAGAACAAGGTCGCCGAACGGCGCCAGCGCCAGGGCCGGCGGCGGACCTGGGTTCCAGTGGGCCCGCCAGCGATCCACCGCATCAAGAAAGAACAGCAATTCGTCGGCGGCCTTGTACGTGGGGCTGTCGTAGTCGCCCGTGAAGACCATCGCCAGGTCGCGCGTGTCCGTACCCTCGGGGAAGATGTCGTCGTAAGCCGCAAGAGGGCTGACCGACCGGATCCCGAAACGCGCCGGGTCGGTCCGGAAGGAACTGTCGCGCGTCACGTACACATGGAACGCTGAACGAGGCGGTGGCAGGTGGTGAATCCGGTCGATAACCGCCGCCATGCGCCGGTAGGCACCAGGGTCCTCGTCGGGAAAGCCCCACAGAAGATTCCAGAAGGCTGTCACGCCAGCCGACCACAAACGGCGCATGGCGTTCACGTTGTCGGCGGCCCTGGTGCCCTTGCCCATCGCCCGCAACTGGGTCGTATCAAGACTTTCGAAGCCCGGCAGTACTGCGAAAAACCCGGCCTGCTGAAACTGCACTGCACGCTGGGCCGAAGTACGTGACGCCACCTGCCCGAACAATCGAGCCCCGCTGGGCACGTCCGCCAGGGCTCCAAGGTTGCGATCGGGAACGATGGTGTCAGCCAGGAAGATGGCGCTGTCGGGGTACTTTTCGTGCAGGCCGGCCACGTCTTTCACAACGGTCTCGGGCGCCCGCAACCTGAAACGACGTTCCTCGCCGTTCAGCCCGCAGAAATGGCATCGGCCAGCAAGGTGCCTATAGCAGCCGCGGCTGGTTTCGTACTGGATGTCGCGCTGCGGGAAGATGCTTGCGGCGCCCCCAACAAAGGCCGCGTGCTGTTCCAGGTAGTCGTCGTAACCTGGAGGTGGCAACGAGTCCAGGTCCAGACACGGAGCCCCGCCAATGACCCGCTGCGTCGGCCGGCGCCCCGCCTTCAGATCGGCCAGGAAGCGAGGGAAGGTGATTTCCGCCTCTCCGTCAAAGATGTAGTCCCATGCCTCGGACATCGGGTCCAGACCAATGATGCCGCGGGAAAGACTGCCGGCACAATTGGCCCCGCCTATGATGGTGATCGTTTCGGGCCGGCGACGCTTCACTTCTCGCAGCAGGGCCAGGCTTGCGTTCGTCTGATCGAACATCGTCGAACAACCAACGACAGGGTATCCGGCCTCTGCGATGGCCTCGGCCGTTTCAACCACCCACTGCATGGCAGCCTGCTCGGCAGCCAGCAACTCGGCCTGGGCAATCGGACCTTCCGACGGGCGGCCAAGGGGAATCCCTGCAAGCTGGCGGAACTTGGCGGCACCTATCTGCGCCTCGATATCGAAGATCCGCTGGGCCCGCCGGCCCAGGGGGGGCAGCCCATGCGCAGCGCGGGCGAACAGGCGCTCGCCCAGAAAACCGCCCAGCAACGGAGGGATCTGCGCCAGCGGTTCGTACCAGTCAGGGCCCACCATCGCGGCGTATGAAAGGCTGCCGTAAAAGATCCTTACGGTCAGACCCTCGCGGGCAGCGACGGCCTGCAGCACGTGTGGACCATGGGACGACAGGGTCATGCGAGTTACCGGAGGAACCACCAGAAGGGCATCCCCCGGGGGCAGGAAGCGCTGGTAACACGTCTTGATCATGTCTTGTCACCTGCCCGTGCAAACAGGGCCGTCATCTCGCGAAGCTTCCGCACAAGACCCAGCATTTCTTCTCGCCTCCCGTCCGCCTCGACTTTCCGGGCAACCATCCAGTCCTGAAGTTGCGGGCAACCCAGTTCCTTGGCCGCCTGGTTGGCATCGGCCCACCACCCTTCCAGGCATTCAAAGGCCCACTGCAGCCCCTCCCGCAGAATCCATGCCGCCGCCCCTGCAGACGTGCCAGCCGAATCGTGTCGCCGCGCCTCCGAAATCAGGTAGGTGGTTCGGCCCTTCTCGATGTCGTCCTTCCAGTCGAAAACGTCGTCTTCCATCTGGTGCCACAAGCCGAAGGTCCTGAAGAAATTTTCCCAGGCGGGCGACAGGTCGGTGCGGCCGTGAAAATGAAGAACGGCCTCGACGGGAACAAGTGCCGCGCACTGCTTGCGCCCCCCGGCCTTCCGGAAGGCGGTCTCGTCGATCTCGCGCTGCATCCCGTCGTCAAGAGTGACTTCCGCCGACAGGGACCACAGCGCCGCCAGTTGCTCATGGAATGGATCCCCCGGAGGGAAACGCTGGCGGTAAGGCTCCAGAAACGCCATCAGAAAGACGCCCGCGGCAGGCAGCAAGGCCCGCTCGGGAGCGTCACGTTCGTCCATGATCTGATCGACAAGACGAATGTAGTAGTAGGCCGACATCGACGACAATATCAGGTCTTCCTGGAAGACCGAATCGACCTTCCCGGCAATGGACTCTTCCAGCCACCAAGGAAGCGCAAGAAAGGGAAAGCCGCGCTGGTGGATGAAGTAGGACCAGTGGGGCGAGCCAGGAAGGGCCAGACCGGACATCCACGGCAGCACGTGCCCAGACAGGACTGGGCCGGCACCTCTGACGTACAACTCCAACCGCGCCATGGCCCTACCCAGCACCTCGGTGGCCACGGTATCGGGAAAGCTCGTCATGCTTCCCCACCGGCGGACTCCTGACCAGCGGCCCAGGAAGCAGGACCCGCCCCCGATGCCTCCGCCTGGGCCCGGCGCTCCTCCATGGGCATCCCCAGTCCGCGAGCCGCTTCCGCCGACAAGCGCAGGCGCGCCGCGGCCTTTTTCTTGCGCCCGGACAGCAAGGCGTACTGGGCCTCGATACGCAGCAGGGCCGGACGAGCCACCGGCACGCCGTGAGTAAACCAGGCCATCACGCCCAGCGCCCGACGCACAAGGATCAGAAGCTGGGACCTGCGCGCGGGACTGCAGCCTTCGTTCGCGCCCAGCAATCGAACTGCCACATCGCCAAGGGCCGCATAGGACCAGTAGGACGACACGAAAAGGAAGCGTTTCTGCTCGGCAGCCGCCAACCCGTCCCGAACCAGGAATTCGGCCTCATCCGACTGTCCCGCCGCAAGCGCAAGTTCGGCCCGAAGCGCAAAGTGCATGGCGTCAAGAGTCGCTTCCCCAAGCGAAGGGTCCGACCGCCGGGTGCGGTCGAACTCGTCCATGTCGGTCTTCGCCCCCGAATGCTTCCCCGTCGCCATGTGCACGGCGGCCCTGATGTACAAAGCCTCGCACAGGTTACGGGAGTAAACGCTGGACCGACCAAGTACGACCAGCCGGTCAGATAGCGCAACGGCCTCCTGCATACGGTCCTGCATGATCAAGGACGGGACCAGCGCCGTCAGGACATCGGTGGCACGACGGGCATCACCCAGACTCTCTGCCAGTTCCAAAGCCATCTGCAGCAGGCTGCCTGCCTGCTTCCAATCGCCAATCCCAGTGTGGTAGACGCCAGCCATCAGGCCCACATATACCCGCGTCGGCGCATCTTCGGCTGCCGCCAACACGTCGCCGGCCAGCTTGATGTAGGCCCGGGCCGCGCCATGCATCCCCTCCAGCCCCAGGCCCAGGCCCATGTTTGCGAAACTCCTGACCAGTTCGGGCGAAGGGCCACAGTCCTCGGCAAGGTTCATCACCGTGAACACAGCACAATAGGCCTCGGCTGTACGACCGGTAATCACGAACGGTTCGATGAGCTTCTCCAGACCGCGCGCCACCTCCATGGTCCGTTCCCGATCAACTGGTGGGTTCGGCCGGAAAACCATTGGCAGCAGTCGCCGCCCCAGTTGCTTGACTGCCTCTTTCAGCATTCGTAAAACAACCTGGACCGACTTGCGAGGGAACTTGTACTCCAGCAGTTCCAGCCCGCGGCGCACGCGCGCCTCGGCCAGGTCGTTGCGGAACAGTTTTGCCATCGCGTCACCGGCCCCCATCGCCCAGTGCGCTTGTCTGGCATCGGCAATTGGCAGGGCGTGATGGTCCGTAAGGTGCCTGACCCGATCGAACAGAATGGCAGCCTCGTCATTGGAGAAGTTCTTCAATGCGGATTCCGCGGCCCCGTCGAGGTATTCCACGGCACGAACGACATCCCCTGCCCGCTCCCAATGGTGGGCCAGAACGCCAAGGTGCGAACTCAGGTCGTCCGCGTAGTGCATCTCCCACCACTGGGCCACAGCACGGTGCAACGACTCGCGCTGGGACTCCAGCAGAATCCCGTACACAACCTCCTGGGTAATGGCGTGGCTGAATGCAAAATGGTCAGCCCCTTCGGCAGGTCGAGCCACAAGAATGGCCAGGGTCGTCAGGTCGGTCAGGTCGCGCGACATCTCGTCGGCACTGACGTGCGGCCCCAGAATGTCCTTCAATGCCGAGGCCGAAAACGCGCGTCCAACGACGCTTGCCACCTTCAGCAACGCTTGAAGACCGGGCGCCAGGCGATCGAAGCGGCTGGTAATGATGTCCTGGATGGACCTGGGCGTCAGGGCAATGGAGGCCATCTCCTCGGTGGAGGTCGACTGCACAATCCCGTCTTTGACCCGGATCCGATGCGACTCCAGCAGGTCCCTCAGGATCTCCTGAACCACGAACGGGTTTCCCTCGCTGCGGGCATTCACCGCGAACCGCAGTTCGGCACCCATCGCCTCGACCCCCAGAACACCGCAGGCCAGAAGTTCAGTGGCGTCCGCATCCAGGCGGCACAGGTCAATGCGCTCGCTACCTGGCACCTCCAGCATTCGAAGACATTCCAGAGCCGCGTTGGCCTCGGGGGGCCGGGTGGTCACCAGGACGAGAAGGCTTGGCAGCTCCCGCAGCACCAGGTCCAACAGGGCCCATGAGGCCCGATCCGCCCAGTGAACATCCTCCATTACCAGCATCACGGGGCAGCCAGCAGCAGCGACCTCCTGCCGCAAAAGCCCGGTCAGCAAGCTTCTGGTCTGGGAACCACGCACCTCGGGAGACATGCCACTGGTATGGTCGTTCTCGGGCAGGCCCAGGGGCAGCGCTACGTTCAGCAACGGGGCTAGGTTCGCCTGGAAGCCCCGTTCGGCCAGCACTGCCCCGGCACGCTGGGCAGCCACGTCCCCTTTTGCGAACCCGAAAAGCGCATCAAAGATCGGACGCCAGATGTGGTAGGGAGTGGCCATTCCGGCAGGCTCCCCAAAGCCGGCCAGGGTCATGAACCCGCGCGCCTGCGCCTGCCCCCAGGTCTCGGCAACCAGCCGGGACTTGCCAATGCCCGCATCGCCAACCAGCAGCACCCCCCCACCATCACCGCGATCCAGCCCATCCAGTCGACGGGTCAGTGCCGCAATTTCCTGACGCCTGCCAACAAGCCCGTGGAGATATCCCGCCTTGGGCGCCGGCACTGTGCGCGCCAGCTTGCGACTCTTGACGCGGAAAGCCCGCGTTGTCGTCTCGATACCCCGCAGCACCAGTTCCCCCCGATCCTCGAATTCGAAGGTTTGATCGGCGTCCTTGGCCACCACTGCGGTCAACATGACCTCGCCTGGATCGGCGGCCTCCATCAGGCGAGCAGCGATATGGACGTCACGCCCAAGGACCCCGTATGTGCAGCGCTCGTTCCCTCCGTATGCACCCGCATAGACCGGTCCGCGGGAAACCCCTGCCCGCAAGCCGCTGATGAATGACAAGTCGGAAGGTGGATTCAGCAACTGGCAGGCGGCGGCCAAGGCCCGCCCCGAGTCGTCCTCATTGGCGCGTGGCGCGCCAAACGAGGCGTAGAAATGGCTGCCCTTTTCGTCCATCAGAAGCTGCAGCAACAACGCCTCGTGCTGCCCCAGCACATCCTGAACCCAGCATACGAACCGGTCCAGCTTGGTGCCAGCCTCGGGGTCATTGTCGTAGTCGACACCCCCGAATCCAACGAACAGAATCGCGGGCGACCGCATTTCGTCAAACAGAAACGACCCCATGGAAGCCAGGCGCTGCTGGACATGGGGGTGAATCCAGCTTGAAGCGGCCGACGCAATCGCCGGTGGCACGCCGGGCCAGGGCCTTGGTATGACCGGGACAAGCAGTTCGCCGAATTCCAGAAAATTCCCAAAACTTCCGCCGTCAACTGAACCCGTGGCGTTCACGCGAATCGGTGACAACCGGCGCAACTGCTCGTCAACTACAATGCGGCCCAGATTTGCCAGGTGCCCTGCCGCCGCCACGCGTCCCATGATCCGGCCAGCCAGCACGTCCATACGCTGGATCTCGGGCCGACCCACGACACATCGCAAAGCCGACCCGGCACACAGGGCAAGTTTCAACCCCACAGGGCTGGCACTGGAGTCGGGCAAGTGCAACACATGCGTGGTGGCGAACATGTCACGGATCTCGGACGCGCATTGCAGGGCAGCCAGCTCGCCTGGAGACTCGAACCAGCAGGTGACGGCGTCCCCGCCAAAACTGACCACCGACCCGCGGTGGGAATGAACCCGCTGGATGACCAGCCCAAACAGCCGACTTAGAAAGGCACCAAACGTCCCGACTGCGCGCCGTGGACCAACTGCCTTGACCAGCGTATCAATCAGCAGGGTGGAACCCACGAGGTCCAACGACAGCACCACGCCATTCGCCACCCCCCCGAGTTCCCTGCCATCGGCGATTGCAAACCGCTGATCGATGGGAATGAAGGCACCCTGATCCATGGTGGAACTCCGTCGGGAGATAGGTTACCAGAGTCCCGTCGTTCCAGGGGCACCGGCCAGGACCTGTTGATCTTACTTGCGCCCCGTGTAGAACGGGGGCGTATCGACCTTGACTCCGTTGACCATCGAAAACCGATTCACGCCGTACATCTTGGGGGCCAGAATGCCGCAGTTGTCCTCGGGGCCATATGGTATCCAGCAGCACCCGTCCTCGCCCCAATTGCGCCCCCAACTGTTCCGGCACAACCAGGCATTCCGAACGTCGTCGTACCCGATCAGCGCAACCGCGTGAGCCCCCATCCATTGATCGCGTAGCACCGGAACATATGTCCCGGCCCTGTAAAGCAGGAAGTCCCTTGCAGGCGAAAGGATTGCCAGCAGGGGCCCGCAGTTGGCCAGCCACCACCTTGCTGCCGTAGGGTCGTTCTTGACGAAAACCCACGCGATCTCGCTGGCACGCGTACGGCGACCGGCGCGACGCACCTTGTCCGTGTCGAAGCCGGGCGGATTGCATCCTTCAAACGGCCAGTCCTCATGGGTCAGAATGCCTGTCTCGTGAAGGTGGGCAAGTGCCGGACGTGGATCGTCGAATGGCGCCCAGCAATTCCCGCCACTGCCGAAAAGAAGATCCGCCTCGGAAAGACTGGGCAGCGTCGGATCCCCGGTAGCCGTGCGGGCCAAGGACTCGGCCACAGCCGTCAGGGCGAACGGAAGGCAGGCGAATGAAAGCCCCTGGAATTCCACGGCGTCCATCCAGGGATACCCGCGGGGGTCCAGAAACCGCCAGTCCACCCGCGGCGGCAGGTCGGACGCGTCGACATCATCGACCTGAACTGAAGGCACGTCCTCCAGCGTCAGGGCAATTGTCAATTCGCTGGGGCCATCCATGGCCGCATGGCTGCACGATAAAGGCACGTAACCGTCATACCAGCAGGTTCGCCCCGCGACCCAACTGGACACCGAGTTCTCGGCCTGTGCCGCCTTGATCTCATCCAGAAATTCGCCTGTGATTTCCAATAACTGCGAATTGCGTGACGTCTCAGATTGCTTGCACATGCTGGAACTCCCCAAACCGTCAACGACGGACTTCCTGATGATGAACGGGAAAATCTTGGGAACCCGGGCGATGATCAGGGCCCTATGCCGGTGGCATTGGCCACGCGGGCCATGCCCTCAAGGACGTCTATCAAGGCATGAAGATCCTTGTCAGGCAGCTTCTTGATGTGCTTCATCAACGCGTCGCTGTTGGCCAGGTTCATGTCGCTGGCAAGCGCGACCATTCGAGCACGGACATCGGCAAGCTCGGCCTTCTCGCTGCGAAAGTCGGAATGGACCTGCACAAGAATCGAGTCGAAGATGCATGCCGTTGCGAATGCCTCGAAATTCTGCATGGCCGGCTGGGGCGCCTTGATGGACGCCAACTTCACGGCCTTGACCGCCGGCTTGGCGACAGCCTTTGCAACCGGCTTTGCGACTGACTTTGCAACCGGCTTTGCGACTGACTTTGGAGCAGGCTTCGATACGGGCTTGGGCACACTCGCGGACTTCGCGTTCTTGACGGTGGCCATGAAAACTTCCTTTGAGAGACGCCAGATCCTGACCCTCGGACAAGGGGGTTGTCAACCAAAAAAGCGGACCAGCCTGGGACACGTTGACGCGGGCTGATCTGCCGCCTATTCTGCGCTACGGACCCTGAAAAAGGACCGCTGTGGACCACGGCCGATACCGCCGCCAGACAAGACTGCCCGAGATTGGTGAGGACGGACAGCAGCGCCTGCTGGATTCGTCTGTACTTGTGGCTGGGTGCGGAGCGCTTGGGTCCGTGGCAGCCATGCTGCTGGCCCGCGCGGGAGTGGGGCGGCTGGTTCTGGCCGATCGCGATGTGGTCGAACGCCAGAACCTGCACAGGCAGGTCCTTTACGACGACGAGGACGCTGATATTCCAACGCCCAAGGCCCAGGCAGCGGCAAGACGATTGTCGCGGGCGAATCCTGATGTGCTGTGCGAGGCCGTCGTGGCCGACCTGGACCGGACGAACGTTTTGGCCCTGGTCGAGTCCGTAGACCTCGTGATCGACGGGGCTGACAACTTCGAACTGCGATTCCTGCTTAACGAAGCCTGCGTCCGCGCTGGACGCCCCTTCGTGTCCGGAGGCGCAGTCGGCACCTACGGCATCCAGTTCACGGTGCTGCCAGGTCAGACCGCCTGCTATGCCTGCGTGGTCGACGAACCGCCGGCGCCAGGTTCCACGCCTACCTGCGAGACTGCAGGTATCCTTCCGATGGTCAGCACCATGGTCGCTGCAACACAGGCGACCGAGGCCGTGAAGATCCTGGTAGGGCACAGCGACCGCGTGCGCCGGACACTGCTGTCGATGGACCCGTGGATAGGCACCCGATCGGAAGTAGCCATTACCCGCGCAACGGTCGGCGACGGATGCCCGGTGTGCGTTCAGCACAGATTCGACTGGCTGGAAGGTCGCCGCGGAGGGCAGGCATTACGCTTGTGCGGCCGCGACGTCATCCAGGTCCCGCCTTCTGCCGGCGCGCGCCCTGACCTGGCAAAACTGGCGGCCAGCCTGCCAACTGCTGCCCACGCCGTTGTGACGCCTTTCCTGTTGCGCTTTGTGGCAGGTGCATGCGAAGTCACGCTGTTCGCTGATGGCAGGGCGCTGGTGCGCGGCACCGAGGACCCGGCTCGCGCCCGTGCAGTTGTGGCCGAGTACCTGGGCATGTAGACGCAAGAACCCCGGAGAAACCGTCTTGATATACCTCGACAATGCAGCAACAACCTTCCCCAAACCCGAGGCTGTCCACCAGGCGATGGAACACTTCGCCCGGAACGACGCAGGTAACCCCGGGCGCTCAGGCCACCACTGGGCGACTGCGGCTTCCGGTGAAGTCGAGGGGGCACGGCAGGAAGTGGCCCGACTGATCGGGGCGCCCGACCCGTCGCGGGTTGCCCTGTGCCTGAATGCGACCGATGCACTGTCGATGGCATTCCACGGAATCCTGCGACCTGGTGACCACGTCGTGACCTCGCGAATGGAACACAACTCAGTCGTGCGCCCCTTGAACGCGCTGGCCAGGGCAGGCTTGATCGATCTGGACCGGGCGGACAACGACATGACGGGCTGTATAGACCCCGATTCGTTGCGCCGTCTGATGCGCCCATCAACACGCCTGGTCGCGATGACCTGGGCCTCCAATGCGTTCGGGACGATCCAGCCCATCGACCAGATCGCCGAGGTCGTGAAGACGCAAGGTGCGCTGCTGCTGCTGGACGCTTCCCAGGCAGTCGGCAGCATCGATGTTGACGTTGCTGGCCGTGTGCCAATCGACCTGCTGGCATTCCCCGGACACAAGGGCCTGATGGGCCCAATGGGAACCGGCGCCCTTTACATCCGCGCTGGGCTGGACCTTGCCCCATGGCGTGAAGGCGGTACGGGAGGCGATTCCACCTTGCCAGTGCAACCGCTTGCCATGCCACACCGCATGGAAGGCGGGACACCGAACGCACACGGACTTGCGGGACTGAGGGCCGGTTGCCGGTGGGTCATGGAACGTGGCGTGGGCGCAATACGCGAGCACGAACGCTTGCTTGCGGCCAGGCTGCTGGCAGGGCTTTCAAGCATCGACGGCGTATCGATTCACGGACCTGCCGGAGCGAATGGCCGCACGGGCGCGATCTCGTTCACACTGAAGGATCTGGATCCTCATGACGCTGCCGGGGCGCTGGACGCGACATTCGGAATCGCCGTCAGGGCAGGCCTCCACTGCGCTCCCGAAGCCCATGCCTCGCTGGGCACCCTGCCTGCCGGCACCGTGCGGGCCAGCCTGGGGCCCTTCAACACCACCAACGACGTTGACCATCTGATCGACGCCCTGGCCGGAATGCTTGCCTCAACTGCCAAAATGTCGGCTTGCTGATGGTGCCCAAACTGGTCGTTCGCAGTCGCTTCATTGCATGCCCCCAAGGAATCTGCCGACAGATCGGGCAATTCAGGCACGTCGTGGCCGGTTGGTCGAGGACTACTGGAATCGAATGCTGCCCATCGATTGCGCCGTGGCCGACGTGCTGCGGACGAGCGTGCGTTGCTTCAATCCGTTCAGCCGGTAGGCTTGCCACTGCGCCCTAGCCACCATGGAAGAGACCCTGGGCCCACTTGATCTTCTCATGCAGGTGAGTGGACCGGCACCGTGCACTCCACGAGAGTTCCGCCGGGATCCCCCCGACCGATCGTCAGCGTGGCCCCGATCAGCGCGGCGCGGTAGGCCATGGTCTGAAGGCCCATCCCCTCGGCCACGGCGGCATCTTCCGGAATACCCGTCCCGTCGTCCCGCACCTGCAGGACCAGGCTTCCGGGCCGGGAATCCAGGCTGATCGTTATGTGAGTGGCCCTGGCGTGCTTCAGGACGTTGCTGACCGCCTCCTGGCAGATCCGGTAGAGCTGCATGGCGATGAGGTCATCGTCCATCTGGACCAACCCCTCGTTCCGGAACCGGCAGTCCACGTGGAACAGATCGTTGGTGGTCAGGGCCAGTTCGCTCAGGGCCATCGCGAAGCCCTCGAATTTCAAGTCCTGAGGGCACAACCCGCGGGCCAGCCAGCGCGTCTGGTTGAAGGTATCCTTGACGATGCCGGCGAGGTTGCTCACCTGGGCCATCATCGTTGCCACGCTGACCTGGCCTGTCGGCAGGCCCGCCTTGAGAGCCTCCAGCATGAAGCCGATGCCGACCAGGCTGCCCTGGATACCATCGTGCAGATCGCGCCCGATTCGCCGCTGCTCGCGCTCGGTTGCATCCAGGACCTCGCGCTCGACGCGGCGCAGGGCGCTCAGGTTCCGACGGGCCATGATACCCGACGCAAGATTGTCGGCAAGTCGCTTCAGGAATGCGATTCGTTCGTCCGGGAACGCAGCGGGCCGGCTGGCATAGATGGTCAGGGCGCCGAACGCCGGCCCGCCGGAGACCAGGGGCAGAGCGACGGACGAGCGGTAGCCCCGCTGGAGGGCCGCCGCACGCCACGGCGAGGAATCCGGAGCGGTGCCTAGGTCGCTGGCGACCCCGATCTTCCCCGTGCGAATGGCCGTTCCGGTAGGCCCCTGTCCCTGCGGCCCGTCGCCCCACGTGATCACTGCGGAATCCAGGTAGCCATCCTCGTGGCCCGCGCGCGCTGCCGGCAACACCGTCCTGTCCGGGTCATCCTGGGCAAAGCCGACCCAGGCCATCGTGTACTTTCCGACGTCGACGATGATCTGGCAGACCTCCTGCAGCAGCGCAGGCTCGTCGGTCCCGCGCACCAGCGCCTCGTTGCAGGCACTCAGCATCTGCAGCACCTGGTTCGAGTCGGACAGTTCGGCCGTCCGCTCCGCGACTTGCCTCTCCAAGTCCCCCAGGGCACGGCTCAACGCCTCTTCGGCCTGTACGCGCACCAGGGCCGCCCCGACGTGCGATGCGATTCCCTCCAGCAACTCGACCGATTCCAACGTGAATCGGTTCTTGCGCCGATCGTTGAACTGGATCAGGCCCACGATCCGGTCCCGGGTCCGAATGGGCACCAGGGCCACGGACTCGTATCCGTCGCGGATGCATCGGTTGTGCGGACGATGCCGCCGATCCTCGGCGCGCGGGAGGTTCAGGATCTGGAGGGAATCGTTCGTCCAGAAGCTTCCCACCGGCGTTACCGACGGGCTGGCCGGGTCGACCCGCCCCGAAATGACGAGGCCGCACGTGCATTCCAGGCGGGGAGTACTGTCCGCGTTCCGACATGCTCCGTCATCCGCGGCGCGCTTGACCAGAAAGTCCTCCGCCTTCAGGAATTCCTGGGAGAAGCCTTCCTGCGCGAAATACGGATAGTCATCGGCGCCCTCAAGGCGGATGCCAACCGCGTCGAACCCGGTCCAGGCCTTCATGACCGCGACGGCGCGCTGCATGCACTCCCGCGGCGTCTGCGGCTGGTTCAGGACCTGAAGGACCTCCCGGCCCATCTCCCGGTAGGCTGACGCCGACTTGCTGTCGGTGATGTCGAAGAACACGATGCGGAGTTCGGGCGCGCCCTCGGGGCCCTCGGCATCGGTTGCCGCGACGTGGGCCCAGAACTGCGTACCGTCGCTCCTCGCCATCTGCAGTTCGTAGGACTGCGGTTCGCCGTTTTCCAGGAACCGCCTGCGCTCCAGCTTGTAGTACCTGTCCTGGTCCGACTTAAGGATGAACCGGAGGAACGGCTTCTTGACCAGGGCGCTCCGGGCCAGGCCCAGCAGACTGGCGGCGGTGAGGTTGGCCCGGACGATCAGCCCATTCGCATTAACCGTGCAATAGCCCACCGGCGCCAGATCGTAGAAGTCGACGTAGCTTTCGCGCGAAACGTGCAGAGCCTGTTGCGACAAGCGCAGTTCTTCGTTCTGCGTCTCCAGTTCGGTCTGGTACACGCGCAGTTCGTGCAAAAGTTGCAGCGTCGCCTCGGGCGACAGGGCCTCCGGATTCGGAGCCGGGCTATCTATGCTCATCCTCCAGCCCCTCTACCGCACGCTCAGTGGTCGCAACCGCGTACATCTGGCCGTCCTCGTTCATTAGGGCCGTGGAGATCATCGAAATCTCGACGGTGTTTCCCTGCTTGGTAATTCGTTGGGTGAGACAGGGCAGCAGGGTCGCCGCCTGGCTTAACCGGGCAAGCTGGTCCAGCGCGTGCTCGCACAGCCCCTGCGGAATGCGGTCGCGCACGTTCAACCTCAGGGCCTCCTCCTCGCTCCAGCCATACATGCGCACCGCACCAGGGTTCCAGGCCAGGATGCGCCCCCCCATGTCCTGAACGATGACGGCATCGCGGGCATCGCGCATGACCACGACCAGGCGTTGCAGTTCGTTCGCCTTGCGCAGCGCATCCTCGGCGTGCTTGCGCTGGGTGATGTCCACGAACGAGATCACCGCACCTTCGATCACGTTGTCCAGCGTGCGATATGGCTGGATGCGCATCGTGTACGACTTGCCTTCCAGCGACAGAACGTCCACTTCCCTGGGCACCAGCGTGTCCAGAACAGCCTGCAAATCGGCCACAAGTGAACCGTATCCCACGAGGTTCGAAACGATGTGGGCCACCGGCCTACCCACATCGCTGAGAATCAGGTTGATGATCCGGCTGGCGGCCGGGGTGAACCGCAGGATTCGCAACTGGTGGTCCACGAACACCGTGCCGATGCCGGTGCCGGCCAAAAGGTTGTTCATGTCGTTGTTGGACCGCGACAGGTCCAGCACCTTGGTCTGCAGCTCGGTGTTGACGGTGGCCAGTTCCTCGTTCAGCGACTGAAGTTCCTCCTTGGAGGTCTCCAGTTCCTCGTTGCTGGATTGCAGTTCCTCGTTCACCGACTGCATTTCCTCGTTGGAGGACTTGAGTTCCTCGGTGGAAGTCTCCAGTTCCTCGTGGGTGCTCCGGAGGTATTCCTCCTTGGCCCGCAACTCCGCCTTCAGAGCCGCGATCCGTTCCTCGGCTGCCGGCGGCGTCAGGCCCTCCTGGCCGGCCATGGCCGACACGAAATCCGGCGCCGCCGATTCGGGAACGACGTGGGGCACTTCCTCCAGGATCACCAGGTACAGTGGGAACTCGGGCGACGCGACCGGACCGGTCGTCACCGGACGTATGGTCAGGTTGACGGTGGTGTGTGAGCCGTTCGTCCCTACCCGCAGGCCCGGACAGTGAACCGTGCCACGCGTGCCCACGGCCTTGTGAAGCGTCATGGTCAGGCCGCTCAGCAGGCCTTCCCTGGCCATCCTCAGGATGTTGTTGATGCCCGCCTCGCCCGGGGCCGGCTCCAGGAACATCCCGGTGCGGCCGTGCAGGTAAAGAACATCGCCCTGGCCGTTGACCAGCGCGCCGACCGACACGACCTGCTGCAGCAGCGCCTGTTCGGTCATCTCGCGCAGGGTCGGTTTCCTGGGGCCGGCCTGCTTGACGGCAGCCCGGGAAAGCGTCACGTCCATTTCCGTCATCGGCGGCAGGAACCGGCCCAGGGCGGCACGCTGCACGCCGTGAGGATCCTCTTTCCGCTGGTATACCTTCCACTTGCGGTCCTGCACGGAAAACAGCGCGTCGAACTCGCTGATACCTTCGGACGTGCCCAGGAACAGCCACGCGCCAGGTTTCAGTGCGTAGTGAAACAGCGGGATCAGTTTCCGCTGCAAATCGGAACCCATGTATATCAACAGGTTGCGGCAACTGATCAGATCCAGCCGTGAGAAGGGCGGGTCCTTGATGACGCTTTGCTCGGAAAAGATCAGCATGTCTCGGATGCCCTTGTTGATGCGGTACGCGCTGCCATCGGCCTCCGCCGTGAAGAAGCGCGCCAGCCGCTCGGGCGTGATGTCGGCACTGATGCTGGCCGGGTACACGCCGGCGCGGGCCGTGGCAATCGCCTGGCTGTCGATGTCGGTCGCGAAGACCTGCACCGCGAAGCTTCGCTTCATTGCCTCCATGCGCTCGACCAGGAGGATGGCGATGGAATAGGCCTCCTCGCCGGTAGAGCACCCCGCCGACCAGACGCGGACCGCGGAACCTGACGGCTTGCCCTCGAAGAGTTCGGGGATGACCTTGTCCTCCAGAAGCCGGAATGCCTCCGGGTCGCGAAAGAAATTGGTCACGCCGATCAGAAGGTCCAGGAACAGCGCATCGATTTCCGCCGGGGTCTGCTGAAGATACTTGACGTAGGTGCCGATCGCATCGATCTGATGGACGGCCATGCGTCGCTCGATGCGCCGGTGGATGGTGCTGGGTTTGTACTGGGAAAAATCGTTGCCGGTCTGGGCGCGTAGCAGAACGAAGATCTTCTTCATCGCACTTTCGGACTTGGGCGCCGGGAAGGCGTCAGGCCCGGGAAGCCTTCCAAAGGCATGAGTGGCGTAGGCGATCAGTTGGGCGGCCATCTCGGCCGGCGGTAGCTCGAAGTCCACCAGGCCGGTGGCGATGGCACTGCGCGGCATGCCGTCGAACTCGGTCGAGGCCGGGTTCTGGACCATTACCATGCCGCCCTCGCCCTTGATGGCGCGAACGCCCAGCATGCCGTCGCTGCCGGTGCCCGACAACACGATACCGATGGCCCTCTCGCGCTGATCCCGTGCCAGCGACCGGAAGAAAAAATCGATCGGCAGACGCTTGCCGCGCGGCTCGCTGGGTTCCAGCAATTGCAGCGTGCCATTCAGGAACGCCATGTCGCGGCCCGGCGGGATGATATAGGCGCAGTTGAGCCTCACCTCCATGCCGTCCTCGACCTCGAAGACCTCCATGCGGGTGTAGCGCCGGATGAGTTCGGAAAGGATGCTCTTGTGATCCGGGGCCAGGTGCTGCACCAGCACGAAGGCCATTCCCGGATCGGTTTCGGCTGGCATGCCGGCAAAAAAGGCTGCGAACGCCGCCAGGCCGCCCGCAGAAGCGCCAATACCAACCACGGGAAAACTTGCAACCGGCGCGGCGGCATCCCAGACCGGCCTTGGCTCCAAGGCTGGCTTTACCGCGGCGGGAAAGGCGGTCGTAGGGGCTGTCGTTCGCTTCTTCATTGAAGATCCTCGCCTGCGAGCTGTTACAGGAAGATTCGTACGGAGGCCATTGCCTCTCCATCTGCCTGATTCCGGATACTCGCGTCCCCGCCTCAGGCAGTGGAAGCGTAACACGTTATGCAGGCCTTGAACCCGGATTCGGCAGGCGTGCAGGAGTGAAGGCCCCGGTTTTTCCAGGCAGCAAGCGGACGTCGCCAACGACGGCCGTTTCGCGATCTGCCCGGACGTCCATAGGGCAATTACCTACCGGTCGATGAACCTTAGCCCGATGCCGTCCAGGGGCACGGTACCAATGGATTACCCCCCCACGGTCGATGATGATGACGCATCGGATGCGGTGTCCGAGATTGCCGGACTTCTTCGGAAGGACGCGGAAAGGAATCGACATGCAGCCATCAGCGCACACTGTTCACACGGCTCGCTCGGATGCCGGGAGGATGTCCCTTGGCGACCGGTTCCTCTGCCGTTCGCGCCGCCGTTGGGTCCTTCTGGAAAACTGTTTGGACGACTACGTGGACGCGAACTCGCTGGAAAAGCGCCGCAGCGCGTGCTTTCGTTGCCCCCACGGTCACACTAGACGGGACGCCTACGCGGCTTCCGGCCAGTCCGACTGACTGGGGGAACTCCCTATCACAGTTTAAGTGACACACCTAACTTCTTGCAATCACACCATTTTTGCGGGTTTCCGGACGATTCAACCCCGACAGGAAAACACCTGTTGTCTTGAAGAGTTGACGCTGGAACAGGCGAACCAGTGAATCATCTGTGTCATAGTTTGTCTACTTGAAGAGGAGCATCACAGGTGAACCAATTCGTGCAGCAGAGAGTTGTCGGTACCGGTCACGTGTTGCGGGACATCGCGACCCTAGGTGCAGATCTGACGAAGCAACTCGAGCAGGTCACGCGTTCGACTCTGACTGGCGCCTTCGTGATCGCCGCAGGTCATCTGATGGGAAGTCCGAAGCACGCGGACCGGAAGCCAGTGAACCCCGACTGAAGTCCTCAGGGCTGTCCTTCGTTCTGAACCCAGTGGATGGCGTGCTGGAGCAGTTGCGTAGCATCCGCCAACTTCATCTTATTCTTGATGTGCTCGCGGTGTGCCTCGACCGTCTTGATGCTCAGGTTCAGTTGGCCGGCGATCTCCCGGGTCGTAATCCCACGCCCGATCAACTCGAACACCTCGATCTCGCGATCGCTCAGTTGGCCTATCCGTGAATTCCCGGGGGCGTTCGGGCCCTGTAAGAACATGGACAGGAGCCGACCCGACATGCGTTCACTGAGGTAGAGTCCCCCGGCCTTCACCTTCCGGATCGCGGTCAGGATGGTGCACTGGGCCTCGTCCTTCATCACGTATGCCATGGCACCGGCCTTCAGCACTCGTTCCGCATACAGGGTTTCGTCGTGCATGGACAGGACCACCACTGGCAACTCCGGGTTGCAGGCGTGGAGTTTCTTGACCAGTTCCAGCCCGCTGGCACCCCTGAGCGACAGATCGACCACCGCAACGTCGGGCCTGGTAGTTTCGATTCCGCGCATGGCTTCAAGGATCGTTTCCGCCTGGCCGCAGCAGACCAGGTCTGGTTCCATCGACAGCAGCAGGCTCAACCCCTGGCGCACGACCGGGTGGTCGTCGACGATGAACACCTTGATTCGCGGCGAATCGGGCGTTTGGAAGTTCAAGGAAGGCAGGACCGCGTCGGAACCATTGGTGGTCGTCATCCTGGTTCCTCGGTTCAATGGGCGGGTGGGGCCGCCACGCAGCCTAAAGCCGCAAGTCCTGGATTGTCAAGCCCAGTCCAGTCCAGTTGACACCAACGATCCGCCTGAGGCATCGACTGCAATATTCAGCCGCCATCGGCACCATCCTTCCTTGATCGCCACCAGGCAAGCCTTTCGCAAATCGTCTTCTCGTACCCGGAACCGTCGGGTTCGTAGAACCGCCGACCCTCGATGGCCTGGGGCAGGTACTCCGCTGATACGAATGCCCCGTCGTAGTCGTGCGGATAGGCATATCCCTGGCCATAACCAAGGTCGGCCATGCCCTTCGCCGGCGCATTTCTCAAGTGCATGGGCACTTCCAGGCTACCCATTTCCTTGACGACCTTCCTGGCTGCCTTCAAGGCCAGGTACGACGCGTTCGATTTCGGAGCCGAAGCCAGGTACGTCGCCGCCTGGGCCATCGGGATCGCAGCCTCGGGCAGTCCCAGGAATTCGAAGGCGTCCTTGGTGGCGACCGCAACCTGCAGCGCGCGCGGATCGGCGTTCCCAATGTCCTCGGCCGCAAAAATGACCATTCGGCGGCAGATGAACGCCGGATCCTCCCCGCCCTCCAGCATGCGGACCATCCAGTAGATCGCCGCGTCTGGGTCCGAGCCGCGCAGGCTCTTTATGAACGCCGAAACCACGTTGTAGTGTTCTTCGTAGGCACGGTCGTACCGCAGCACCGGACCGGCGTGGACCGCATCCAGCAGCGCCTCGTCAACGACCGCCAGTCCCCTTCTGGCCGCGAACTCCACGGCCGCATCAAGGAGGTTCAAGATCCGCCTGCCATCTCCGTCGGACGACCTGGCCATGGCAACCATCACGACCTCTGGCACCTCGACGCCCAGACCTCCAAGCCCTGATTCCATGTTTTCAAGCGCGCGCCGGCCGACTGCAACAAGGGCATCGACCCCCAAGGGCAGCAGACGGACCACTCGGCAGCGAGACAGCAGCGGAGAGGTCACCTCGAAAAATGGATTCTCGGTCGTGGCCCCAACCAGCGTGATGGTCCCGATTTCGACGTGCGGCAGGAAGGCGTCCTGCTGGGCCTTGTTGAACCGGTGGATTTCGTCAACGAACAGCAACGTCTTGCGCCCCTCGCGCGCCCAAACGACCTGGGCCTCGGCCACGACCTCCCTAACCTCCTTGACCCCAGACAGAACGGCCGAAAAGGGCACAAAACGCGCTTTGGTGCGTCCCGCTATCACTCGCGCCAAGGAGGTCTTGCCACATCCGGGGGGGCCCCAGAGGATTAGTGACGGCAAGGCATCAGACTGGATCGCCTCCCTCAGAAAACCACCCTCACCCAACGCCTCGTCCTGCCCCAGCAAATCGTCAAGCGTCGCTGGACGCACCCTTTCGGCAAGCGGTTCCCGCCCCGCCTGACCGCCGGCACGTATCTCCCTGCCGCTGGGAACAGTATTCCCGCCGGCCACCGGCAATGCCGCAGTACCGCCTACCGCCTGCCCGAAAAGGTCATCCTGGTCCCGCTTTTCCACGCTCCCTCCCGCCATGCCAATCCGCACTTCGAAATCCTACATCCGAAATCCACTTTGACACTCGTTCGCGATTCTATTACAAGGGGGTACCCGGCGGCCCCGGGTCGCGCCCGCCCTGGCGATCCTCCGGGTCTTTCCCTGCGGAGGAGCGTCATGCGCCTGCTGGACACCGAACCTGCCCTCACATTCGACGATGTTCTATTGGTTCCTAACTACAGCGAAATCCTGCCAAAGGACGTCAGACTGGACACGCGAGTTTCGCGCCGAATCTGGCTGCGAATCCCGCTGATGGCTGCAGCAATGGACACGGTGACCGAATCCGACACCGCCATTTCCATGGCACGACAGGGCGGAATCGGGGTCATCCACAAAAACCTTTCCATCGACGACCAGGCTCGGGAAGTCGAGCGCGTCAAGAAATCGGAAAGCAAGGTCATAGACAACCCGGTGACGGTTTCCCCGGACCAACCACTGTCTCGGGCACTTGAGGTCATGAAGCGCCACGGCATCTCTGGTTTGCCCGTGCTGGAGAACGGCCTGCTGGTGGGCATCCTGACCAGTCGCGACCTCCAGTTCGAAAACGACGTGTCGCGCCCAGTGTCTGCGGTGATGACCCGGGATGTGGTGACCGGACCCGAGGGTATCAACTGGGAGCAGGCAATCGAAATCCTGCACCAGCACCGGATCGAAAAGCTGCCGATCGTCGACGCGCAGGGACTCCTGAAGGCATTGATCACACTGAAGGACATCGAAAAGGGATTCAATTTTCCTGACGCTGCCAAGGACGGCCGAGGCCGCCTTCTTGCCGCCGCCGCAGTTGGCGTCGGAGTCCAGGGCCTGCGCAGGGCGGCTGCACTGGTCGAGGCCGGAGTTGACCTGCTGTGCGTGGATACCGCACACGGGCATTCCAAGGGCGTCCTCGATGCCGTGCGCGACTTGAAGACCCGCCATCCGCACGTCGACGTCGCCGCCGGAAACGTTGCCACGCCCGAGGCAGTCGCCGCCCTGGCCGAGGCCGGAGCCGATGCCGTGAAGGTAGGGATCGGCCCTGGGTCAATCTGTACGACCCGCGTGGTTTCTGGGGTCGGAGTCCCGCAAATCAGCGCGATAACTCGATGCGCCGCCGAGGCCCACAAGCACGACATGCCGATTATCGCCGACGGCGGGGTCAAGTACTCCGGCGACCTGGTAAAGGCAATAGCCTGCGGCGCCGACACCGTCATGGTCGGCAATCTGCTGGCAGGAACCGAGGAAGCCCCAGGCGACGTCGTGTTCTACCAGGGCCGCGCATACAAGGTCTACCGCGGCATGGGAAGCTTGGCTGCGATGCGCGCAGGATCCCGAGACCGGTACTTCCAGGACGACTACGAACCGGAAAAACTGGTCCCGGAAGGCATCGAGGGTCGGGTCCCCTTCAAGGGTCCATTGTCGAAGGTTGTCTACCAGTTGATGGGCGGCCTGCGGTCGGGCATGGGCTACAGCGGCGCCCGCAGCATCCCCGACCTGCACGAAAAGGCCGTCTTCGTCCGCATCACCGATTCCGGGCTGCGCGAGTCGCACGTCCACGGTGTGCAAATCACCGAGGAACCGCCCAACTACAATCCGCGCTGACCGCGTCTCGACGCGCCAACCACCGCGAGACGCACCTTGTTCGCCAATACTCCATTCATGAACGCACTGCCGGTTTTTTCGAGGGCAAGGAAAGTCAGACGGTTCAGCATGGATTGATTTTCAAGCACCTGGAACCGATTACGGAGCCACGAAGTCCGTCAGCGGGTTGCCGAAGAACATCGACGTCTTCCATGCGTTCCTGTCGACCGAATCAACCAACCGCAGCCGGCGCAACCCGCTTGCGGCCCTTTGAACGCTCGGGCAACGGGAAAGGCACTCCGGTAGGAAGAATCTCTTCGAGAGTGTGCCGGTTCATCACATTGAGGATGGCGTCCTGCAGTTCCTGCCAGACGTTGTGAACCTTGCAGTGCTCGACAAACTTGCAGTCCGTCGGGTACATCATACACATGTTCACCGACAACGGGCCTTCCATCGCAAGGAAGACATCTGCCATCTTGACCTGGGCTGCCGGCCGTCCCAGGCGATATCCGCCGGTCTTCCCGCAAGCCGAATGCACCAGGCCGGCCTGTGTCAAATGCTGCATGACCTTGGCCAGGAACTGCACCGGCATCTCCTCGGCCTGTGCGATCTCCTGGATGGAGAACCATCGTTCCTCCTTCCGGGAAGCGAGAAAACGAAGAGCACGGTAGGCGTATTCGGTGGCTCGGGTCAGTCGCATCAGATTCCTCCGGGTTCCAGCCTGATCGGACCTTATCGGTTTAATACGCGAAGTCAACCGACTCTTGAACGTAAGCCCCCACATTTCGGGTCATCAATGCATCCTCGCCTGCAACCGGGGCAACCGCTGGCAAGGATGGAATGAACTGCGCGAATCGGCTATACCTGCCCGCCGGAGGTGAACTTGAAGCCGATGGTCGTCGTAGGAGGTGGACACGCCGGGGTCGAGGCCGCGATGGCGGCAGCACGCCTGGGCGTACCGGTCGTCCTGCTGACGCATGATGCCGGTTCGCTGGGCCGCATGTCCTGCAACCCGTCCATTGGCGGCATAGGGAAGGGGCATCTTGTCCGGGAGATCGACGCTCTTGGCGGCGAGATGGGCCGCGCAGCGGACGCCTCGACTCTTCACGCGCGGATTCTGAACACCCAAAAGGGTCCGGCCGTCCGCGCAACACGAGTCCAGTGCGACCGGTATCTGTACAACCAGGGCATCGTTCGCACCGTGATGGCAACACCCGGCATCACCGTGATCGGCGAGGAGGTTCATGACCTTGTCGTCCGCGAGGGGGCTGTTCGTGCGGTGCGAACCGCCGGCGGGCGCATCATCGAGACCGACGCCGTTGTCCTGACCTGTGGCACGTTCCTGAACGGTCTGCTGCACTTCGGCAGCGAAACGGTCCCTGGCGGCCGTATTCACGAGGCTCCATCAACCGGACTCTCCGCTGCCCTGATGGCATTGGGGGTGCGCTTGGGACGCCTGAAGACCGGCACTCCCCCGCGCCTGTTGGCGTCATCAATCGATTTCGACGCAACCACGCCCCAGCAATCGGATCCGGCAGCAACCCCGTTCAGCCTCTGGCCACACCCCGGCCCATCACTGCCGCATCGCGCATGCCATATCACTTGGACCGGCGATCAATGCCACGCCGTCATCAGGGCAAACCTGCATCGCGCGCCCCTGTTCAGCGGACAGATCCGCGGACGAGGGCCTAGATATTGTCCATCACTGGAAGACAAGGTCGTCAGGTTTGCCCACCACGACCATCACCAGGTATTCCTGGAGCCAGAGGGCCTGGACAGCCCCGAGATCTATCCGAACGGACTGTCCACCAGCCTCCCGCTTGACGTCCAGGAAGCATTCGTTCATGCCATACCGGCACTTGAACATGCTGTAATCACGCAGCCGGGATACGCGGTCGAATACGACTTCGTCGACCCTAGCCAGGTTGATCACAGTCTGCGCTGCCACCGCGTTTCCGGCCTGTACCTTGGCGGCCAGGTGCTGGGAACTACCGGCTACGAAGAGGCGGCGGCTCTTGGGCTGCTGGCCGGCGCAAACGCGGCTTTTGCTGCGCTTGGGGCACCGCCGTTGATTCTGTCACGCGCCGACGGCTACATGGGTGTAATGGTTGACGACCTGGTGACCAGGGGAGTGACGGAGCCCTACCGCATGTTCACATCCAGGGCCGAGTTCCGACTTAGCCTGCGCGAGGACAACGCCCTCGACCGCCTGTCCCCGTTGGCCACTCGCATCGGCCTGCTGGACGCCAGCCGCGCAGGAGACGTCGAGGCACGATCCTGCCGATTGGATGCGGCGGACCGCAAGCTAACCGCCACGCGAATTCGATCATCGGACCTGCCATCCGGCACGCCAACCCCGCCGGACGGGCTGACTCTGCGCGAGTGGCTGCGCAGGCCCGGCACCGACTTGACGACCCTGATTCCCTTTGACGCCTCGGGAACCCTGGCCAACCTGCATTCAGACGAACGAACCGCGCTCGCCATCCGCGTCCGCTACGAGGGATATATCGCCCGCGAACGGGTCGAGGCCGAACGCTTCCGCGCGTTCGATGGCTTGAAACTCCCGCCCGACCTGGACATCGCATCCCTGTCCGGCCTGTCAATCGAGGTCCGCGAGCGCCTGGCTCGCGCCCGTCCCGCAACGCTTGGCGCAGCAAGCCGCATGGAAGGGATCACCCCAGCGGCGGTATCGATCCTCATGCTGCACCTGCGTTCCCAGGGACGACATGGTCACATGGCCGGCTGGGGGGCAGTCGAAGGGACCTGCACCGGGGAAGGCAGCTCCCTTGGCAGTTCCACAGGCATACCGGGGGGAACCAGCGCCGACGAGTCCACGGCAGGATAGGCATAGACACCATCCGCCGGATACCAGAACAGCGGCAGATAAGGCGCCGCCTCGGCAACCTGTTTCTCGCTCAGGACGTTCATTTCCTTCCACAGGCGCACCAGGATCCCCTTCATTCGCTCGGCCCACCAACGGTTGAATTGGCGCTTCTCGTACACACCATACGCATATGTTGGAGCCGGCTTCGTCGCCATCAGGAAGGCGCCCTCCACAGGCGTCAAATCCTCTACCGCCTTGTTGAAATAGGCCTTCGCAGCCGACTGAACCCCGTAAATCCGCTTCCCGTATTCTATGCAGTTGAGATACAGCTCCAGGATCCTCTCCTTGGTCAACCGGCGCTCCATCTGCCAAACGATGATCGCCTCTTCCAGCTTGCGCGACAGCGTCTTTTCACGCGACAGGAACAGGTTCTTGACCAACTGCTGGCTGATGGTGCTGCCTCCATAGACGTACCAGCCCTTGTCCAGGTTCAGCACGATGGCACGCTTGATCAGGCCCAGCTTGAATCCCTGGTGCTTGAAGAACCCCATGTCCTCCGTGGCCAGAGCTGCCTGCCAAACCGGTTCCGGAATCCTTTCAAGAGGCACGTACGACGGGGTGGCCGGCCCCACCTGAATGGCAGGGGTATTCTCTTCCTCGTCGGCCGGGATCAAGTGTATGAACGGCTCGTCCAGCGCACGCAGGTTGGCATGACGACCCAGCGTCCTCGCGTCGCAAGCCTCGAAATCCCCCTCCACCGCAAGGCTGGCGCCCTTCACGATCGTCTTGTTATCGGGACCACCAGTGCGAACTTCCAGGCCGTTCATATCGACCGACAGTTTCAGATCGAACTCCAACGACCCGTCCAGGACCATTCCCTTCAATCGCGGAACCATCACCAGCGGAATGGCCGACGCGATCCAGTTGCACGGCTGGCGCGGGATCTGAAAGCGCAACGACACTTTGGGCTTCGAATGGAATCCCTCGATTCCCACGTCAGCAGCAAATGTGGCCCTGCCGACCGTCAGCGGGTCAACGAACAGGTGGGCTGTCTGCTTCTCGACATTCATTTCGCCGCGCAGCACCGCCGAGAAGGCCAGGTCGGTCACAGGGACAAGGCAGATCTTCGTCCAGAAGTACGACAAGCCTGTCCCAGCGACACGACCATTGGCCGTATAGCGCGTCCCGTCGCCAAGAATGGACAGGTCAAGATCGATATCGGCTCCCGGCCAAGGCAGGACATGGGGATCCAGGACAGACAACGCCTGTACCGCCAACGGACCAGACAGTTTCAGGCCAGCACCCAGCGGGACATCGCCAGGTCCCAGGCTGACCTCGCCCTGAAACCGCGACCCGGCCCCGGCTCCGAGGGCCGTCCCGCCCGACACTCGCAACAGCATGCCCCCGTCCTTATCCCGATTCAGATCAATCGAGACCCCCTCCAGGGACAGTGCAGACCAGGACCCGCGCGACGGCGTCATCCGGGCCCGCGCCCCGCGAATGGCCAAGGATTGGAGCCCTTTCCTCAAGTCGCCGGCACCGGCGGCAGCCACCAGCAACGCCGAATCAACCTCAACCCTTATCTCGTCCGCCGAAACCGGTCCAGCTGCCGGGAACCATCGCGCCACCGCCGCCGGAAGGATGGCCGTCACGTCCTCAGACCTGGCTCCCTTCAAAGTCACGCGCAGCCGTCCGGTCTTCCTGTCGAGGTCGACCCCGGCTCCATCGACAGCAATGGCCAGTGGAGCTGCCGCACCTAGCAGGCGGGTCCATGCCAGCATCACGTCGGAATCCAGGCTGGCATATGCAATCCGACTGTCATCATAGGTAGCTACTGCACGGATCCGGGCAGGTGCCGGTGACAATCCTTCCGCCATGGCCGACAAATCGGCTTCCAAAGCTCCATCGTTTCGAACGACGTCAAGAGCCAGGCCGGACAAGCGCGCCACCGGCGTCGGATCCCCACCCTGCAGAAACAGGATGGTCCCATCGACAACCTCGATTTCGGGCAGCACCCGGACCTGGGTAGCACTGCCGGATGAAGACCCGCCACGCAGGGCCCGCCACCTCATCACACCTTCATAAAGGTCCTTCAAATCGGTCGGCGAGGCCCCGTCCAGGCGAATTACCAAAACCGGTTTCTCAAGCGTCACCTTATCAGGCAAGGCCTTACCCTTCAGGATGTCCCACGGGGAAAATCCCAGGCGAAGAACTGGGACTACAAGGGTATCCAGCCCTTCCCTGTCGGCCGGCAACCGCAGGTCGGTAAGCGATATTTCTTCAGTGAATCCCGCGGCCAAGCCCCCGACGACTATCCTACGGCCAAGGGCTTCAGAAAGCGGTCCCAGGCGCGAATCCAGTTCGTCGCGAGCCACCTTGAGTGCCAGTGGACGGATCGCCAGCAGGCTGCCGACCACCAGCAGGGTCACAGCACCGATCGCAATCGCACCAATTTTTAGCGACCGCCTGACCCGGGGCTTGCGCCCCGTAGCACCGGCTGTCGGTCCCTTCATGAACGCCCCCACCCAAGGCTTGCGCCAGGCTCCCCCGGGTTAGAATCGCCGAATCGTAGCATGGAACCGCCGCATTCATGGCCGACAGGGCCTATCGGAGGTTGATCCAGGGAATCAGGCTGGTTCCTTGGAAACGCGGCTTCCCGGCGGGACGGACTGCGTCAGCCAAACGTTTCCTCCCACTGTCGAGCCGGCACCAATGGTAACGCGACCCAGAACCGTTGCCCCCGAGTAGATAATGACGTCATCCTCTACAATCGGGTGGCGAGGAATCCCCTTGATCGGATGGCCTTCGGCGTCCATGGGGAATGATTTAGCCCCCAGCGTCACACCCTGATAGATCCGCACGTTACGACCGATTACGCACGTTTCTCCGATGACCACTCCGGTGCCGTGGTCAATGAAAAACCGCTCGCCGATCGCGGCGCCAGGATGGATGTCGATGCCGGTCAGCGAATGGGCATGCTCGGTCAGGATCCGCGGGATCAACGGCACACCCAGGACGTACAGCTCGTGGGCCAGACGCTGAATCGTCACGGCCAAAATCCCCGGATAGCAGAAGATCGCTTCGTCAGGACTGGTAGCGGCCGGGTCACCCTCGTAGGCCGCCTGAACATCCGTTGCCAGCAGGCGTCGCACCTCGGGCAGCCTGGCCACGAACTGTGCGGTCAACTCGTCCGCCCGTTTTGCGCAAGTCGGGCAGTGGTCGGGGATCAGGCATCCCGAAAAACAAAGCCCGCGCTCGATCTGCTCGCGTATGACCCGGATCGCCCGGTCCAGCGTAGCGCCCAGGTGGAACAGCAACCCCTCGCGCCGAACATCCGGCTCGCCAACGTACCCAGGAAACAGAACCGAGCGCAGGGCGTCAACCGCCTCTACCAACGCCCCTCTGGACGGAAGCTGGCGATGATCGTTCCCGTTGTCACGCAACCGCGCCAGGCCGTCATGTGCCTGGCACAAGGCCTCGGCAACTTCGGCCATGGACAGCAACCTGCCCGGGATTCGGACGGTCGCCTCGTCATCAACTCCAACCATCGGGTCCCTCCGGACCGGGCCGCGCCCGGAAACTTCAATTGCGACAGGATTCTACAGCGCCTCCGCCCCACACGCGACTTCCGACATCTCCAGCCATCGTCGCGCCCTTGTTTCGGCAAGCCGAGCGGCTAATGCGAACCGCGGCACGAGCCTCGTTCCGACAGCCGTATGGTATCCTCCACCCATGAAACACCGAATCTCGGTCGCATTCCTCTGGCACATGCACCAGCCCCCCTACGAAGAGCCAAGGTCTGGTCTATTCCTGCTGCCGTGGACTTATCTCCACGGCACCAAGGACTACTATGACATGGGGTCCGTCGCACAACGAAACCCGCAAATGCGAACGGTGGTGAACTTCACTCCAAGCCTTCTGGAGGGTCTGTCTCGATATGCTGAACCTGGCCTGATACCCGACCAGACCCTGCAGGTGATGTTGAAGGACCCGGACCAATTGACCAAGGCCGACAGCGAGTTCCTCCTGCGAACGTGTTTCGGCATCAATCGAGAAACCATGTTGACCCGTTTTCCTCGATACGTAGAACTGTTCAACAACCTGCACGCATCGGCAGCTTCGGGCAATGCTTCAAGCGGTTTCAGCACGCGAGACTTCAGGGATCTGGTGGTCCTTTTCCTGCTGGTATGGTGCGGTCCCACGTTGCAGCAAAACCCCGAGGTGCAAGCCATCGCGGAAAAGGGCCAGGATTTTTCTGCCGACGATCGAGACCGATTGCTGTCAATCGGACGCGAATTCCTGGGGAAAATCGTTCCCCTGTACCGCGACCTGTGGAACTCGGGCCAGATGGAACTGTCCACATCCCCGTTCAACCATCCAATCCTGCCGCTGTTGTGCTCGACTCATGCTGCGACCGAGGCCAACCCGACAACACGCCTGCCCTGGGCCAGGGTCGAGGCTGCCGAGGAAGCCGAGCGCCAGGTTGACCAGGGGCTCCGTTACTTCGAACAGACTTTCGGCCGCCGTCCCGCGGGGATGTGGCCGGCCGAGGGTGCCGTTTCCGAGGCCTCCGTCCGGATGCTGGGATCTCGAGGCATGCGCTGGATCTGCACCGACGAGGAAATCCTGCGCCGATCCCTGGGCGGCTCGATGACCCTGCACGAGCGCCTGCGGCCACACTCCTACGCCGGGGTTTCGATCTTCTTCCGCGACCACTTCCTGTCGGACCAGATAGGGTTCGTGTACTCGCAGTGGCCGCGCGAAAAGGCCGTCAATTCCTTCATGAGGGAACTGCGCCATCGGGCCGAGGCCACTGACGATGACCGATCGGTCGTGGTGGTCGCACTGGACGGAGAAAACGCCTGGGAACATTTCCCGGACGGCGGCTACCCATTCCTGGACGCGCTGTACCAGGCCGTATCCTCTTCGGACTTTGCAACGCCGGTAACATTCAGCGAGTACCTTGATCAACACGGACCTGGCGAACCGCTGGACTTCCTGGCAACCGGGTCCTGGATCGACGGCAATCTGAACACCTGGATCGGAGACCCCATAAAGAATCGCGCGTGGTCCTTTCTGGCAGAAACGATCGACGTGGCGCGCGACACCCAGACCCTGGCACATGACAAGATCGAACGCATACAGAGTCTGCTGATGCGTGCCGAAGCATCCGACTGGTTCTGGTGGTTCGGCGAAGGCCACTCGTCCATTCACGAACGCGAATTCGACTACCTGTTCCGCCAGAACCTCCGCGTCATCCACGAGGAACTAGGGCTTCAACCCCCGGACCACCTGGATCGCCCCCTCGAGCGCGACCGGACAGGAGTCCATGTCCATCCACCAACAGCCCGGATTTCCCCGGCAATCACCGGGAATCGAGACAGCTATTACAAGTGGGTTGGAGCTGGGTGTTGCCTGTTCCAGCAAGGTTCGATCCACCGCCTCCAGCCCCTTGTTTCGGGGGTGCGTTTCGGGTTCGACGAAAACAACTTGTTCATCAGGGTCGATGGCTTCCGCCCCATGGAAGAATTGCTGAAGAACGGGGACTGGTTGCGCCTCCAGATCTCCCGTCCACAGCCCCAGGTCGTGATGATTCGTCACGAAAACGAAGGTCTTGTGGTGGAACTGATCGACTCGGCCGGAACTGCTGCCAGACTGGCCGACACGAAGGCCGCAGTCGGCGACGTCCTGGAAATCTCGCTGCCCCTGGACATTTTCCAGCCCTGGAGGGAAGCCCGCCGGCCGTTTGCCATCGAGTTCCACCTTGTGCTAGGAAGTGCCGACCTTTCGGACGAGCGATTCCCCTGGGACGCCGTCATCGATGTCGCGTGCGACCCGAACGGAATCGTGCGCTCCCAATGGTTCGCTTGACCACCTGGAGGGCCTGATGCCCGAGCTCCGCCACGACCCGGTGCAAAAGCGCTGGGTCATCATTTCGACCGAACGGGCCAGCAGGCCGCAGGAATTCCTGGTTGATCGCTCAAAAGGCGCCACTTCGGGCCGCGAGACCTGCCCCTTCTGCCCCGGGCACGAGGAATCGACGCCGCCACAAATCCATTCCTTTCCGGACCCAGCCTCGCCCGACGCCTGGAAGGTCCGCGTTGTCGCAAACAAGTTCCCGGCCCTGCGGATCGAGGGCGACCTTGAACGCGCTGCCGTCGGTCAGTACGACAGGATGAACGGGGTGGGCGCACACGAGGTCATCATCGAGACCCCGCACCACGACATGGATTTGGCCGACCTCCCCATCGAGGACGTCGCCGCGGTCCTGCGAATGTACCGCGAGCGGATCATCGACCTGCAGCGCGACTTGCGATTCCGCTATATCCTGATCTTCAGGAACCGCGGCTCGGCCGCCGGTGCATCTTTGGAACACCCACATTCCCAGTTGATCGCAACGCCGATCACTCCACGAACGGTGTCCGTTGAACTCCAAAGCGCCCGCGATCACTACGCCCTCAAGGAGCGATGCATCTTCTGCGACATCATTGCGCAGGAACTGGGCAACCAGACCAGGATCGTGGCCAAGGACGGGGACTTCGTAACCTGGTGTCCCTACGCTTCACGCTTCCCGTTCGAGATGTGCGTGGCCCCGCTGCACCACGACTCAGACTACGCCGCGCTGGATGACGGACGGATATTCAGCCTGGCTCGCCACCTGCGGGAGGTCATCAGACGCATGAAGGCCAGCCTGGACGATCCTCCATACAACTTCCTGCTGCACACGGCACCGTCGTACCACATGATGACGCGCCGACCGGGTTATTGGTCCACTATCGAACAGGACTGGCACTGGCACATCGAGATACTTCCTCGCTTGACGAAGACCGCCGGCTTCGAGTGGGGCAGCGGCTTCTACATTAACCCAACCCCCCCCGAGGATGCCGCGCGATTCCTTCGAGAGGTTCGGTTCAATCCGTCCTGACTTGCTGATTTATCGCGTTCGACCGAACCTCGCACAGGCCGCCGGAAATTGACGGTTACACCCCTGTCAGCTATTCTTCGGCCTATGGAATATCATCCACTTTTCCGTTTTCGGAAGGATGTCGTCTATAGGTCTTTGGACGAACAGCATTTTCTGCTGTCGGCCGACAGCGCCTTTCACACCGTTTCGGACCCGGTTGGAGGCTTTATCCTTGGATATCTGAAGGATGCCCCCCCTAGGTCGCTGGACGAGATCGTGACCGCCGTTGGCAAGGAGTTCGACACTAAAGACCTGGACGTACCTTCCGATGTAGGAACCTTCCTGGATGACCTGCTGTCACGGGAAGTTCTCGAGAGAATAGTCCTGGAGGACAAAAGTGAATCGTAAGTCATTGGAATTATTGTTTGTAGTTCTGATTCTTTCAGGCGGCGCCTGTGCCGGCGGAACAATCGGCAACTCGGCCTCCGACCTCACTCCAGTTGATGACACTCTCGACGTCGATACGGTCGATTCCCCAGATTTTCCGGATGTTGACACTGTTTCAGACGCCGATTTGACGCCCGACGACGCCACCGATGTCCCACTGACGCCCGAATTAACGATGGTGTTCAACACGGCGTCAGGTCCAAAGGGCGCGGACACGGCCGAAGTAAGCCTGTTCAAGGAAGACGAACCAACCGCCTACCTGGACAGCCCCGGGTTCCAGATGGATATCACGATCACCTCAAAGAACCTGGAGAACGGCGCAGCCGTCCGCCTGTTCGTGGCGGGCAACCTCGTATCGACCGTAAATGTTGTGGTCAATGAAACCTCAGGTATCGGAACGGCAGAATTCACGAACATCGTAATGACCAACAACACCACCGGCTATGAAGTGAAGGCCGAGGCTACCAACCTGCAGCAGGCCAGCGGCGAGGTTACCAAGATCGCCAAGGTCGATATCGGAAGTTGCGGCATTGTCTTGTTGCCAACGAACACGTCCTGCCTGCTGGCCGACGTTGACCCGACCACCCCAGGCTTTCAGGTGGATTTCATCGTATCCAACCCTGAACGCACATGCACGACGGCACGAATCAAGGTAACGTCCGACGGGAACTCCATATTCAGCGATCCGTCATCACTTGCCTCTACAGGATCGACCAAGATTCGCGTGACCTTGCTGGATCACACCGACGGGGTGGACGGCGTGACGGTCCAGGTGTCGGCCGAGGTCTCGGACACGGCATCACCCAGCCGCGCTGCTTCTACGGCGGATCTCCCGTTCGTACTAGACCTGGTTGACCCGGTGTTGACCATCGACCAACCGTCCAAGGCCGTCCTGACCCTGAAGGACGACAATGATGCAGATCCATCGAACGGCCTGACGTTCAACACATCCGGAACCGTCACCGGCGCGAAGGCGGGCGAACCAGTGGAGGTCAGTTTCAGGTCGGAAGTCGCAGGCACGCCGCAACCGGACGCAATCAGCGGCCAGTGGCAAGTAAACGACCTCGGCATCACCATCGATGGCGTCTACAAACTGGTGGCAAAGGCGTCGGATTCATGTGGCCGCATTGGCACCGTCGAGCGCGAGTTCACGGCCCTCGTAACCACGGCAACAATCGTTCTGGTCTCGCCGATGGCAGGCGAAGTCCTGCTGGCCAAGAATGACGGAAACCCTTCGACTCCCATGATCTACGAGACGACGGCCGTGATCGTCAATGAAGGACTTACCTCCGGAACAACAATGACCGTCCGCTGTCGCGAGGGCCGCTTTGGCACGCCCTTCGTAAACGTCGGTTCTCTGTTGGTTGATACCCCCTCGGTGGACGGGCAGTACACTGTGCCTATTTCCCTTTCGGTACAGACCAGGAATACATCGCTGATTTGCCAGGTCATCGACGATGCTGCCAACCCTTCCCGTTCCAGCGAGGTCGCATTCACGGTCGGCCTTCCTGCCCCGGTCATGGACATTCTTAGGCCGGCCGAAGGATCCTTTGTCAACAGCACAAGTATTCCTGTGGTTCTGAGTACTTCCAGCCTGAACGACGTCGTGCCGACTATTGGTATTCTGGACCAGGGGGGCCTGGAGGTATTGTTGTTCACGCCCGCAAGCCCCATACGGAACGACGGTCTGGTCTTTACGTTGCCGCTGCTGGTCGGCGGACAACCCCTGCCTGATGGCGTTTGGACCCTCTACACTGATGCTGTTGACGTGTTCGGGAACCTGGCTTCCGACAATCCGGCCAGCGTTACCAGAACAACCTTTACGCTGGACACGGCTGCACCGGAAGTGGTCATCACCTCGCCCGGGACCGGCACGCTGGACCCTGCGGGCGGGAACCCATTGGAAGCAGACCAGGACGCAACCGCTCCTGGCTACCAGACCACGATTGAAGTCACGGTTCTTTCCGGCGGCGGCCCGGGAACAATCGTGTGCCTTACCGTGAACGGTGACCGCTCATGCCAGACCATGGCGCCAGACGCATCGGTTGCGACCTTCCCTGGCGTCACCCTGATCCCCGGAAATAACGAAGTGTCTGCCCAGGCAACCGACACCGGCGGGAACGTCGGGGCAACCGTCGCGCGAACCATTCAACTGATATTGTCCGGACCGCGGGTTCGCATAATCACCCCGGCTCAGAACGGCCCCATTGCCGTTCTGCCTTTCGACCTTGCCATCAGCGTCACCGACGTTGCCGACGTCGCACAGGCGGACTTGCCGGTCACGCTTACGGTCGATGGCACAACCCAATACCCGCTGACCACAGACTCCAATGGCATCGCAACAATCTCGATTGACGTACTGACAACCACTCCTCAGAGTTTTGTAGCCAGTGCCACGGTAGGCGGCAACGAGGGCTTCTCGGCCCCGCGCGTGCTGCGCTTCAAGGACAGCCTGCCAGTGTTGACCTTCAGGGTGCCAGCCAGCGACCAATCCATATCGCTCTTGACCACGGCATGCTTGCCGGGAAGCCTGGACTGCATCATCGACGTCCTCGTCGACGGACAGAACCTCGAAAAGGACTCGACAGGCCAACTGACGGTCACGTGCGGCACCTCAACAATCGTGTACAACGGCTCAGCCGACGCGACAGGCGTTCTGAAGTTTGACAACGTATTGCTGTCCGATCAGTCGTCGTGCACATTGGACGCGGCCGCAACGGACCTGGCCGGCCAGTCGGCCAGCGCCCAGCCAATTACGGTAAGTGTCGATCGTATTGCGCCCGTGATCGCGTCCTTCCAGCAACCGGACCCGACCATCGACTCGCTGACTTACTCGTTCGACGAATCCCCGGATCCGGCCGTTCCTGGTCTGCAATTCACTTTCAAGGTCATCGTGTCGGGCCTCGAACTAGGCAGCGTCGTTACCGTCGTGTACGAAACTGCAGGCCGTGAACCTGGCCAGGTCCAGACGACATTAACCATGGCAGTGCCTGATGGAACCGCACAGTTGATCACATTGCCACAAGCCACGTTGCTGGACGGTACGTATACGTTGACCGCCCGGACGGCCGATTCGGCCGGCAACCAGGGTTCGCTGACCAGACTCGTAGACGTGATCGTCAGCAGACCCGTGGTCCGTCTGGTTTCGCCGACGTTCGTGAATCGCGTCGCATGTTCCTCGGTGTTGCCGTGCGCTGCAAGTGCCGTGTGCGCCGATGGATTCTGCGCTACTCCATGGGGTATTGAGACCGCCAGGAACGTGATGGTAGCGGTTTCGGCACTCCCCCCCGGGATCGATAACCTCCGTATTTGCAGCAACCGCCCTGGACTGAGCGGCCCCCTCTGCAGCACGCAGGGATACAGGCAGGTGGCCCTTGTTTCCAACTACGGCTCGACTTCCACGTCGGTCGTGGTGAACGGTCTGCTGGACGGATCCCACACCCTTGTTGCCGAAGGCCGCCTTGCCCAGGGACAGCCATGGCCCTCTTCGGCCGACAGTCCCGTGGCAGAGGAACAATTCCGCTACATCTTCCAGGACACCGTCGCCCCGGTTGTATCCGAACTGTCTTGTCCATCGGACATTTTGCCACCCACGGGTGTACTGAATATTGCGGAACAGTTGGCTGCTGATCGGGTCTTCTCTATGAAGATCGTTGCCTCCGAGCCAGGCGAATTGACCCTGGTTGTCAACGGGCTGGATGCCTCCACGCTGACTACCTTTACAGGCGACGCCCTGGTGAACACCACGCTTTACGAAGGTGAAAACCAGGTCTACGCGAAGGTCAGGGACCTGGTGGGCAACTACAGCGCCTTGCCGCAGTCCGAGTCGGTGGTCTACTACAATGCCACTGTCGATACACTGGCGCCGACACTGTCGATCGCCGACCCCGCTGGCGCCTTTGTCCGGGCCGGAGATTTGCTTGATGTCGTGGTCCATTCGGACGCCATCGGCCGGACGGTCGTTCTTCTGGATGGCGGCATCGAGAAGTGGACCGCTATTGTCGATGCCGAGATGACGGCAAAATTCCCGTTTACCAGCATGCCGATCCTCACGGACGGCAATCATTCCCTTGAGGTCACCGTATCGGACGAGGCGGGCAATCCGGCATCGGCAACGCGGGCGGTCACCGTGGACACCATCGTGCCAAACGTTGTTCTCGACAAGCCCGTTTCTGGTCTGGTCCTGGACGACTCGGACGACGCACAGCCTTTGGTGCCGGGATTCCAGATCGAGGTTTCCCTGGGCACCGACAGTCTGGATGGCTCTGGCTGGCAGATCCAGTTGGCATTGAACTGCGACGCAACCTTCACGACATGCGACCCGCCGACCAGGATTGCCCAGGGAGCAATCACCAATGCGGGCGGACTTGAGCCCTCGGTGTTCCCGACCCTGCCGGTGACTGCAACTTCGTATTTCAAGGTCATCGCCGTGGTTGCCGATAGCGCGGGCAACCAGGGATCGGCCTCGGCCAACCTGACGTTGAACCTGGTCAATTGCCAGGTTGGAGTTGCCGGTATTGGTTCGGGTCAGTACGTCAACAACCAGCACTGCCCGACACCTGGAACCAACTGCCCGACGGCTTCCATATCGGTCACCGTCAACGTTTCGGCCGCCTGCGCAGCGGCCACTACTGCCCGTCTGACCAAGACAATCGGAGGCACGATCGTGGCCACCGAGGACAAGCCGATAGTCGATTGGGTTGCCACATTCACGGTGACAGTGGACAACGGAACCACCCCGAGCTTCGAGGCACAGGCAATCGATGGATCGACGCCGGCTGGTTCGTCGGGCGCCCTAACGCGCATCGTTGACTTGCAGGATCCGGTGGTCAGCTTCACCGCGCCGGCATCAGGATCAGCCAACAAATGGGGCGTTACGGCGGACAAAGTCCCAGGCACTCCGGGGCTGCAGCGCACACTTACAGTGCAGGCAACGGACATAAACCTGATGGGTGGGACGATGGATGCCCTGGTAATGGGCGCACAGTCGATCCCGACATCGAATCTTTCGCTGCCCTATGCCCTGTCGGTATCTCCGACCACGCTGGACCTCGATGCCACGCTGCCTGACCAGTCGAATGACACGGTCTCGATCAGCGTTACCGACGCGGCCGGGAACATCGCTACGTCTTCATTCACGGCACAGGTCGATCTTCAGCCTCCGGCATCGCCGACCCTCGAGACACTTGCCCCAGCCGACCTCAACCGGCGCAGACCGGCGGTCACCCTGCGATGGGCTGCCGTGGCGGACAACGGAACGACTGGCGTTCCTGCCACCAGCTATGACATCCGCTATTCCCCGCTGCCCATAACCAGCGATGCCGAGTTCGCTCGCGCATGCAGCGTTGCAGGGCTTGCCTACACGGCCGCGGTCCCGGTTCCGGCAGCCCCCGGTTCGGCCGAGTCCATCACAATCACCGGCCCAGACGTCCGGAATCCGAACGTCACCGAGAATGGCACCCCGTGCAAGTTCATCCCGGGCACGAATGACAACGAAACCAACTACGCCTTCGCAGTCAGGGCAATAGATGCAGTAGGCAACGTTTCTCCGCTTGTTGCGTCCAGCTTCATGGACGTCGATGTCGCATTGCGATATGCAAACATCAGCGGGTCGGTAGCCCCGTTCAACGATCCCCTGATGAACAAGCGCGTTGCCTGGGTTGGCGACATTGACGGCGATGGCCGGGGCGACATTGCTTTGGGCGGCGGCGGTACTGGCACGATGGCCAACACATTCTGCATCGTCTATGGAAACTCATCTGGCCAGGATAAAACCATTCCGCCGTTGATTATCTCTGCTGCTACAGGTCCAAGCCACCAGTGCCTCTCGGGAGCAACTGGCAGCAACTTTGGCATCCCCGTGGAACGCGGCGGCGACCTGAACCATGACGGGGTTGAAGACCTTCTAGTCGGGGAGGGCACCACACCAAACCAGACGATGAAGGTTTGGTTCGGTGTTGCAGGTGGTCGTTTGGCGGCACTGCCGAATCTGACGTTCACTGGAATCCAGTCGTCCTTGGCAGCAGTCTCGACGGCCGGAGGCGGCGACTTTAACGGCGATGGCGTCGGGGACCTGCTGGTCGGCTCGCAGGCCAATAGCATCGTATACATGGTCCCTGGCAACAGTTCATGGACGGCGGCGACCAATCTGGCAATCAACCTGTCGGACGCGGACGTCCGCACAGCGCACGGCATCGTCCCCTTGATGATGACCGATGGCGATGCATCAACTCGCTTTGGAACACGCGTCGCCTTTGTCGGCGACATCGACGGCGACGGAATGGACGAGGCGGCAGTATCCACCTATGCAGTCCCCTCGCAGGTACTGGTGATCAAGGGACGCGCCCTCACCGGGTTGACGGACATCTCTGTCGCAGTTACATCGGGCGGACGCGACAACCTGACGGTCATCAGACTGGCGCCTGATGCCCCGAACGCCGCCCTAAACTTCGGAGCTACCTCGATTGCGGGGCGCTACGACTTCGATGGGGACAATTCTCCCGAGATCGTCGTCACTCATTCTGCGGCAACCCCGTTCGTATTTCCGCAGAACAAGACAATCTTCATCTTCCGTGGAGGTTACCTGAAAACGCAATTCGGCCAGACGGTACAGATCAATGCCACACCTGTAGTCGGGACTGACATCCTCGGCAACGAGAGGGGACTTGTCATTGCAGGCTCTTTCGAACGCGCAATTCCAATCGGGAATTTCGATGACGACCCGAATGGCCCTTCCGTCGACCTGGTCCATGTCATGGCAGCGTCCGCAGTCAACGGCAAGGTTCATATCCGCCGGAACCTGAAAGACCCGGCTGGCAGCTTCGATTACGGTACTTTGCCATATGGATCGCCGGCTCTTGTAGATCCTATTGACCAGACCGGGCTGAAGTTCGGATACTTCGGGGCGTACCCGATCGGCGACTTCAACGACGACGGGTTCCCGGACCTCCTGGTCGGTACCAACGGTTCCGGGTACGCTACAATTCTGTACTAGGGAGGCAATGACCCATGGACCAGCAAGACAAGGAAGAAGAGTTCCAACCGAAGCAGACCGACCGGAAGACATACACCCGGCCTCAGGTGCGCACTAATCAGCCGATTGACAAGGCCGTTCTGTACGCATCGTGTACTTGCGGAACATGCATTGACGAGGGCAGCGGTTGCGACTCCGGAGCACCGTAGTGCAGCTTCGGACCGGCCCGATCCTATTCGGGATCAACGCGTCAACCGATCTGCTGCAACTGGCAGTTGATGGTCTTGCCTTACGATGGCCAGCGCGCCACGCCGACCCCTTGGAATTTCAGGCACACGTTAGCACGCGACTTTGCCTTTATGAATCAAAGCTGACACTTACGTCAGAACGCCGCTTTGTCCGAGAAGGGGACCCGGCCAAGGGTGCATGGAGAATGGGTCAAGATCCGCTGTGGATCGCAGAGGGAAACGGTCTCGACTCGGTATCGGTCACGCTGGCGACGAATCAATCTCAGGTTATTGCCACCTACGGCTTGCAGCAATTCTTCCGCCACTTCGTCACAGAAGCATTGCTGGCACTTGGAGGCATTGCGCTGCATGCGGCAGCCGTCGCCCGGCCGTCAGGTGCGTATATATTCTTGTCCCCGTCTGGCGGCGGCAAGACCACGTTGATCAAGGGACACTCCCTTGGAAACTCGCTGGCGGATGACATGACGCTGGTTGTTCCTGGACGCGCCGGTCCCTGGGTTGTGCCTTCGCCTTTTCCCGGACGCGAAAAGCTCCAGGCTCAGGGACCTGCGGCTCCGCTTGCAATGATTGTTGATCTCGTCAAAGGTGAAAAGGCTTTCACGGCCAGGCTTTCGACGGCCGAGGCCCTTTCCAGCTTGATACTTCGCGCTTTCATGACGGACGCAGCCTTTTCCATCCGCGAGCGCGTGATGGACACATCCTTGCGACTGGCTCGCAACCACGGAGTTACCCGTCTTGGTCTTCCGCTTGAACATTCCCCATGGCCGATGCTGGATTTTTAATGAACGACATGTGGACGGTGCTGCGTGCCCTGGAGAACCGGTACCTCGATTGTCATCGTCTGTTCCTTCTTCACATTGACCTGACCTGGCGGTGCCCTCTGACTTGTCCACATTGCTATCTTGTCGGTAGTCATGCCGATGAACTATCGAAGGAGGCTTGGATAAAGGTACTTGACCAGGCAAAGTCACTGGCGATCGCCCAGGTCGTCTTGTCGGGCGGCGAACCGATGATCAGAAGGGACTTCAATGACATTCTGCAAGCCGCCCGATCGCGAGGGTTTGCAGTTCTGGTCAAGACAACCGGAATTCTTCTGACCGAGCAGACTGTTGATTTGTTCGCGGATCTGGGCTGGATCATGGTTGACATCAGCCTGCATTCGATTGAACCACACGTTCACGACGCGTTCACCGGTCTCCCGGGTTCATGGAACAGGGCTGCGGCTGCGATTGAATCGCTGCGGGGGCGGAACGTGCCGGTGAGGGTGACGCGAAGTCTTGTCGAGGGAATTCCCGAGGACGGTGGAATGCTGCTGCGATGGGCGCAGGAACGCGGCTGCCGGTTCAGGGAATCCAGTACGATTCTCAGGCGTCGCGACGGCCAGGCAGCTGGATGTACGGAACTGGATGAAGAGACCCGAATGGCCTCGATTCATAGCCATTTCACCGACACCGCACCAATGGAACCTCGTCCTGTAAAGCCATTGTCGGCCCCTTGTTCGGCGGGACATACCCGACTCTATGTTACCCCCAAAGGCGATATCAGCCCGTGTGTCGCATGGCCAAAGGTTCTTGGAAACATTGCAGATCCAGGCGGCCTTGCATCGTTCGTCGAGTCCCCCGAGTTGGCCAGCGTCCGCGCAATCAAGAATGCCGATCGCGACGAATGTATGGTTTGCGAGCATCTGGTGACATGCGATTTCTGTCCTGGTCAATCCGAGATTTTTTCGGGCCGACCCACCGCCCCCTACACGACCGCATGCGAAAACGCCCGGATGTGGACGCGAGTGTTGGGCCAGTTGCGTTCCAGGAACGTGGGGAACGGATGATGACTGTCCCCGCCGGCAAGGCATCGCGGATTCGAAACGAACCTGCCACAACTGGGCGCCGGCGATTCCGATTGGCCGGTTTCAGCCTTCTTCCGGCCGTTCTGCCCGGCGCAGATATCGAGATCCGAGATCCATCAACTGGCGCGGCGGCATGCGGCGATCTGGTGGCTGTTCGTCTTGGAGACACTCCGATCTGCCACGTCGTGGCCGGGCTAGGATCGCAGGCCGAGCCTTTTTCGATAGTTACACGAGGTCTCTGGGCAAACCATGACGACCCCAGGACGCCTGCCGACTCCATCATCGGAATCGTCACCCGAATCGGTTGGATGGGCATATGGATTCGCACTGAAAACCCGGCTTTTCGGGCCTGGCTGGCCTTTGGGAGGAGGACGGCTCCTGTGATGCGCTGGACGCAGCGCACCTTATGGGCCCACCTGCCTGAAACAGCACGGAGTCACCTGCGCCGCGTCATAGGCAGGAGGGTCCATTGAAGCGACCCACTTCGACGCGTGATTGCCGATTCAACCCACCACCCCTGGTGCATTCAGCCGAGCTTTCGTGGGTGCTGCATCGAGCATACGCCTCGCCGGACTCCAGCCATTCGCCTCCCCCGGATAGTTCTGACGCAATTACCTTGGCGCGCAAGCTTGACGTGCTTGGTCGCATCGCATCACGAATTCCAGGTTCCAGGCTTTTGCTGGATCTTGGAACAACCGGCCTGCAGGCCGCCCTGGCAGATCGAAGTGCGGCCGCCCGGCAGGCGCTTCGAATCCTGCGCAGTTCAGATCGCGTGTCGCAAGTTGCTGCCAGGAACGGCATACCAATCGTTTTCTTGAAGGGGGCTGCGCTGCATCTGTCGAACAGGACTGGAGTTGCATCCCGGCCAGCCTCCGATGTGGACGTGCTGGTTCCTCGGCAACTTGCCTTGGCCTTTCACCGCACCCTGATGACATCTGGATTCTCGCCGCTCGGGCCGTCGCGATCCGAACACCACCTGCAGCCCCTGGCCGAAGGACGCGATCCCCCGGTTGAGATTCACCTGGAAATCCCCGGGTGCACCGTACCTGATATCGCTGGATCGGTGGTTCTTGAAGACCTGGCGCGCCACGGCCTTCTTGAACGGATACCTTCGCTACCGGGCGACTCTTTTGTCCCGGCCGCTTCTTTCCTTGCGGCTCACGCCATCGTTCACGGACTTGTCGATCATGGCTTCGGTGCAGATCGATATCCACCTATGCGGATGCTGGGCGATGTCGCAGATTGCCGGGATTCATTTATGAAGATCTCTCAATTTGTCGGAAACTCGGTATCGCGTGGTGAGATTATTGCCGTCATTGAACTGGTGGAGTTCCTGGTTTCGGGAAGGCAACCACCAACTTCGTCCGCAACTGGCCGACTGCTAGCCCATGTCGTATCAGGATCGATTGATACGGACTACCGCAACGCCCTTCGACTGCGCCAGATGCTGCATCTTCTTAGAACGGGCTCATTGTCAACCATCCGAACCAAGACCGAAGGCAGGTTTCCTGGGCTTTACCCTCTTCCCGGAATTCCAGGAATCCGGAATGCTGTTATGCAACTATGGCAATTGTTACTGGCAGAATTGCGAGTCAGGCAACGACAGTTGCCTGGGTAGAAAAGGCAATCGAATTCGGAGTCATGCGGGACCCAGCCTGATCAAGACGACCTCGGGATCCGCGAACAACCTGACAGGAGGCCCCCAGTATCCAGCGCCGCGCGACACGTAAAGAAACATATCCCCGATCCTGTGCAATCCGGAAATGTACCGATACGCGATTCGATTCAGAAGCTGGAAGGGCGGAATTTGACCGCCGTGAGTGTGGCCGGACAGCATCAACCCGACACCGAGATCCGCAGCGGCCTGCAGCGCCAGCGGTTGGTGGGACAGCAGTACTACCGGAAGTCCGACCGGACGCCCATTCAGGGACGTCGCCATGGCCTCGGGAAGCTTGTCACGCCCGCCCAGAAAGGTGGGATCATCCACGCCGGCGACAACAAGAGATCCACCGACCACCACGTGGGCCTGGCGCAACACCTTCATCCCAGTTGCCTCTAACGCAGACACTGTGCCCACGCCTCCAGAGTACACCTCGTGATTACCGGTGCTCACAAACACGCCGTTCCGGCTTTTCATCCCCGCCAGCAGCCTCAGCAACGTACCGTCGCCACCATTATGTTCGTCGGTCACGTCTCCGGTGATCACGACCAGATCCGCGTCCAACCCGTTAACAACATCGACGATCCGGCCTAGATGTTCTGGTCCGATGGTTTCGCCGATGTGGACGTCGGAAACCTGCACGATCCGAAAGCCATTCATCGAAGCAGCAAGACCCTTCACTGCAACGTCAATCGACGAGACATTTGGCCCGGACCTGACGACATTGATTCCCCAGACCAACCCGATTGCCGCAGCCAACAGGGCCACCCTGCCACACCATCGGTTGATTGAGGTCGCAATCCCGGTATCCAGCCCAGCCCATCTCTCCATTCCCGCGACAGGAAGCGCGACCATCAGGTCACCAAGAATAAACAGGGTAAATGCCAAGGCCGCAAATCCCATCCAGACCGCACCAACCCACGTCAAAGACAACGCAGCCGTGTCGCACCTGCCCGCCAAAACTCGCCCCAAAAGATAGGAGAGCGCCAGCCCAACAAGAGCCACCTTGATAACAGTTCGCCCTGTGCCACCAAGGTCCACCGCAGCCGACACGCGGAAATACAGATAGAGGTGAATTGAAAACCAGATAACGGCAGCAACCGAGAAGAAAACCACTGCACCAATCCATCGCGGCATCTGACACCTCGTGTCGATCAATCAAAGGCCGGCCAACCCCCAGGCAGGAGCGGCAAACGCGCGCAGAAATGATAGAACGAATGCAGATGTAGACGGGACTACAAGGCAAAAAAAAAGGGGCCGGCAACGACCTACTCTCCCACGGGGTCTCCCCCGCAGTACCATCGGCCCTGGAAGGCTTGACTTCTGAGTTCGGGATGGAATCAGGTATGGCCCTTCCGGTATGGTCACCAGCCCCTCGTCTTTTTAAGACAAGGAACCCATTTGTTGATGCAATGACCTTGGCCGCAACACCCGCTGTGAATCAGTATGGTCAAGCCTCACGGCCGATTAGTACCACTCAGCTGAACGCCTTACAGCGCTTACACTTGTGGCCTATCAACGTCATAGTCTCTGACGGGCCTTTAGGACTTGCGTCGGGATTCCTGGTTTTGGGGTTAGCTTCCCACTTAGATGCTTTCAGCGGTTATCTATTCCGAACGTGGATACCCGGCCATGCCACTGGCGTGACAACCGGTACACCAGAGGTCCGTCCACCCTGGTCCTCTCGTACTAAGGGCAGGTCCCCTCAAGAATCCTACACCCGCGGAAGATAGGGACCGAACTGTCTCACGACGTTCTGAACCCAGCTCGCGTACCGCTTTAACCGGCGAACAGCCGGACCCTTGGGACCTACTCCAGCCCCAGGATGCGATGGGCCGACATCGAGGTGCCAAACCACGCCGTCGATGTGAACTCTTGGGCGTGATCAGCCTGTTATCCCCAGAGTACCTTTTAGCCGATGAGCGATGGCCCTTCCATTCGGGACCACCGGATCACTAACGCCTACTTTCGTATCTGCTCGACTTGTAGGTCTTGCAGTCAAGCTCCCTTATGCGTTTGCACTCAACGCCTGGTTTCCAATCAGGCTGAGGGAACCTTTGCACACCTCCGTTACATTTTGGGAGGCGACCGCCCCAGTCAAACTACCCACCAGGCAGTGTTCCCCGCCACGTTTAGTGGCGCGGGTTAGAACATCAATCGAATCAGGGTGGTATTTCAAGGTTGGCTCCACGGAAGCTAGCGCCCCCGCTTCAACGCCTCCCACCTATCCTACACAAACCCGACCGAGGTTCACTGCCAAGTTGCAGTAAAGGTTCCGGGGTCTTTCCGTCTATCCGCGGGAACTCGGTATCTGCACCGAGACTCCAGTTTCGCTGAGATCCTCCTCGAGACAGTGGGGAAGTCGTTACGCCATTCGTGCAGGTCGGAACTTACCCGACAAGGAATTTCGCTACCTTAGGACCGTTATAGTTACGGCCGCCGTTTACCGGGGCTTCGGTTCAATGCTTCGGGTTGCCCCTGACATCTCCCCTTAACCTTCCGGCACCGGGCAGGCGTCACACCCTATACTTCGTCTTACGACTTGGCAGAGTGCTGTGTTTTTGATAAACAGTCGCTACCCCCTGCTATCTGCGACCTGGCGAAGCTTCGGGAGCAAGTCCCTACACCAAGCCAGGCCCACCTTCTTCCGAAGTTACGGTGGCAATTTGCAGAGTTCCTTAAGGAGGAGTCACTCAAGCGCCTTGGGTTTCTCACCCCACCCACCTGTGTCGGTTTCCGGTACGGGTATTCCGAATTGTCCACCCGTGGCTTTTCTTGGAAGCGTGGGATCAGTCAGTCGTATCGCTCCCGAGGGATTGACACGCTCATCAGCTCTCGGGGTATATGACCCTCCGTTTGTGGCATTCTGCCTCCTGGAGGATCCCCCTACGGCCTTGAACCGGGATATCCATCACCCGGATGACCTACCCTTCTCCGTCCCCACTGGTTTCAACCGCATCGAAATAGTTCAGGAATATTAACCTGATTTCCATCGCCTACGCCTCTCGGCCTCGACTTAGGACCCGACTAACCCCTGGCGGATTAGCCTTGCCAGGGAACCCTTGGGTTTTCGGCGACCGGGTTTCCCACCCGGTTTATCGCTACTCGTGCCAACATCATCTCTTGGAGGACCTCCAGCCGTCCTTCCGGTCGACCTTCACAGGCAACTCCAATGCTCCCCTACCAACGCAATAAATTGCATTCCGCAGCTTCGGCGACGCGCTTGAGCCCCGTCAAATATTCGGCGCAGGACTGCATTCGACCAGTGAGCTGTTACGCTTTCTTTAAAGGATGGCTGCTTCTAAGCCAACCTCCTGGTTGTTTACGCGATCCCACATCCTTCACCACTTAGCGCGTTCTTTGGGACCTTAGATGGCGGTCTGGGGTCTTTCCCTCTTGCCCACGGACCTTATCGCTCGTGGACTGTCTCCCGGTATAACAGCGGACGGAATTCGGAGTTTGGTTGGGTTTGGTAAGCTGGTAGGCCCCCTAGCCCATCCAGTGCTCTACCTCCGTCCCTGATTTCACCGAGGCCATACCTCAATATGTTTCGGGGAGAACCAGCTATCTCCAGCCTTGATTAGCCTTTCACTCCTATCCACAGGTCATCCCCCATCTTTTCAACGATGGTGGGTTCGGTCCTCCAAGTGGTTTTACCCACGTTTCAACCTGCCCATGGATAGATCGACTGGTTTCGGGTCTGCACCCTGCAACTAAACGCCCTATTCAGACTCGCTTTCGCTACGGCTTCGCCTTCCTCGGCTTAACCTTGCTGCAGAGTAGCAACTCGTTGGCTCATTATGCAAAAGGTACGCTCTCAGGCATTGCCTTGCGGCCATAGCCCTCGAACTGCTTGTAAGCATGCGGTTTCAGGTACTATTTCACTCCCCTAGCAGGGGTGCTTTTCACCTTTCCCTCACGGTACTGGTTCACTATCGGTCACTCAGGAGTGTTTAGCCTTGGAAGATGGTCCTCCCAGCTTCCGGCAGGGTTCCACGTGTCCCGCCGTACTCGGGTATCTTGTCCAGGAAGCCAGATGCGGATTCAAATACGGGGCTGTCACCCTCTATGGCCGGCCTTTCCAGGCACGTTCTTTTCCCAAGCTCTGGTTTGTAACTTCCCGAGGAGACTGCCGACTCCTCCAACAAAACCCCACAACACCGATCTAGCAACGCCGGCAGGCTTACACTAGGTCGGTTTGGGCTCGTCCGCGTTCGCTCGCCGCTACTAGCGGATTCTCGTTTGATTTCTCTTCCTCAGGTTACTGAGATGTTTCAGTTCACCTGGTTCGCCTCCCCGAAGGGATAATACTCCGTCATGAGGGTTACCCATGACGGGTACTGGGTTTTCCCATTCGGACATCCTGGGATCACGGGTTGGTTAGCACCTCCCCCAGGCTTATCGCAGCCACCCACGTCCTTCATCGCCTCTGAGTGCCAAGGCATCCACCACATGCTCTTAGTAGCTTGACCACGCCGATTCACAGTATTACAGGTGTTGTGACCAAGGTCATTGCATCAACAGGATTCACTTGTCAAAGACCGAGCCAGCACGACAGTTGTCGCGTGTTGCTTGCGGAGTGGAGCTGGCCGGACTCGAACCGGCCACATCCGCCTTGCAAAGGCGGCGCTCTCCCAGATGAGCTACAGCCCCAGAAAGAAGAGGAGGCTTGCGCCTCCGCTCGAAACTGGTGGGCCTGGACAGAATCGAACTGTCGACCCCGCGCTTATCAGGCGCGTGCTCTAGCCATCTGAGCTACAGGCCCATTAACCAAGCCAAAAAGGCCTGATAAAAGGACCTGCAGAGTGGCCCCGCGGGCAACGCTGGAGTCCAAAGAGCTCGGCGTTACGCCTCACTCGTTGAAGACTGGATAGTAGAAACCTCATTAAGAACCCCTGGACCGTGCCTTCCGGCCGGTCTCTCCTTAGAAAGGAGGTGATCCAGCCGCAGGTTCCCCTACGGCTACCTTGTTACGACTTCACCCCAGTCGCTGCCCACTCCGTTGGCACCTGCCTCCCTTGCGGGTTAGCCTAGTGACTTCAGGAGCAAGCAACTCCCATGGTGTGACGGGCGGTGTGTACAAGGCCCGGGAACGTATTCACCGCTGCCTGCTGATCAGCGATTACTAGCGATTCCGCCTTCATGGAGTCGAGTTGCAGACTCCAATCTGAACTGGGGCCGGTTTTTTGGGATTGGCTTACACTCGCGTGTTCGCGGCCCTCTGTACCGGCCATTGTAGTACGTGTGTAGCCCCAGACATAAAGTCCATGAGGACTTGACGTCATCCCCACCTTCCTCCGGTTTAACACCGGCAGTCCCGGTAGAGTGCCCAACTGAATGATGGCAACTACCAGCGAGGGTTGCGCTCGTTGCGGGACTTAACCCAACATCTCACGACACGAGCTGACGACAGCCATGCAGCACCTGTGTTAAGGCTCCTGGTAAACCAGGCACTCAGGTATTTCTACCCAATTCCTTACATGTCAAGTCTGGGTAAGGTTCTGCGCGTTGCGTCGAATTAAACCACATACTCCACCGCTTGTGCGGGCCCCCGTCAATTCCTTTGAGTTTTAGCCTTGCGGCCGTACTTCCCAGGCGGGATACTTAACGCGTTAGCTACGGCACTGAGGGAATTGTTACCCCCAACACCTAGTATCCATAGTTTACAGCGTGGACTACCAGAGTATCTAATTCTGTTTGCTACCCACGCTTTCACGTCTGAGCGTCAGTAATGGGCCAGATGGTCGCCTTCGCCACCGGTATTCTTCCCGATATCTACGAATTTCACCTCTACACCGGGAATTCCACCATCCCCTCCCGCACTCAAGTCCGCCAGTTTCGAACGCAGTTCCAAGGTTAAGCCTTGGGATTTCACATCCGACATAACGGACCGCCTACACGTGCTTTACGCCCAGTAATTCCGGACAACGCTCGCACCCTCCGTATTACCGCGGCTGCTGGCACGGAGTTAGCCGGTGCTTCCTTTAGGGGTACCGTCCTTTCTCGTTCCCCCCGACAGAGCTTTACAACCCGAAGGCCTTCATCACTCACGCGGCGTTGCTGGATCAGGCTTTCGCCCATTGTCCAATATTCCTCACTGCTGCCTCCCGTAGGAGTCTGGGCCGTGTTCCAGTCCCAGTGTGGCTGGTCGTCCTCTCAGACCAGCTACCCGTCAAAGCCTTGGTGGG
>CAIZWN010000028.1 GCA_903936705.1 uncultured Myxococcales bacterium | reverse complement strand
CAGACCGTTTTCCAGCGTGAACCGACCCAACAATTGCATCCGAACGAACCCGAACCCGTCGTTATCCCGCCAACGACAGAGGCGCGGCGCGTATGACCTGCCGATCGGGCCTCAGGATGCCGAGTATGAATAAGGTGGGTTGAAGCACCTAAAAATCCCAGAACCGCAGCGATCTATGAATTCCGTGCAGAATGAAACCCTACTCTGACCGGTTCATCAACTGGCGCACCTGCAGCGCAGTCGGGTCATCCGGCTTCAGCGACAGGACCTGATCGACAGCGGTTCTAGCCTGGTCCAGACGGCCCAATCCATGCAGCACCTGCGCACGCGTCATCCATGCCTGCCAGTAGCCGGGAAAGACTGAAATGGCGCGATCCAGCTCGAGCAGAGCAAGGTCCGGCCGGCCACTTCCTGCAAGTGCCCGCGCCAGATCGTGCAGCACCCTCGAGTTGTTCGGTTCGATTTCGGCCGCCCGGCCCAGCAGTCGCACCGCGTATTCCAGCCGGCCCGCCGTCCGGGCATCATTGGCCCGCCTGGACAAATCCCTGGCATCAACGCCTGTGAACTCCAGTCTCTGGTCCATCTTGAACACCAGCATCGGCCCATCGGTCATGTAGTTTCCGGGCGACACGAACATCGGTTCGGAATTGACAGCCTCCAGCCATTCCGGAAGCACTGCGACATGCGATACGCCCTGCCGGCGCAGTTCGCCTGCAAGCTGCGGTTCCCGCCGAAGCCATCCGACCATCTGCGGGGAAACAAGTCCAGCCAGATCCAGCACCTTGAGACCTGAATACAAGCCGATGGCACCAATGTCGTGCGTGGCTATCAGCGAATCGGCAGGCACGTTCTGGCGCAGCCACAACGCGGTCGCAACCTGCCGGTTGGCGATGATGTCCGTGTCGTTTTGGTAGCCCTGCAACATCGATGGAACCCCAGGGACGAATACCAGGACAAAGCCTGCCAGCAGTAGATTACTGACCAACCCGCCGACACGACCGGCGGATGCAGATGGGAATCGGGCTGCAACACGCTCCCAGACGTCGATCGCCCCACGCAAGCCAACCAGCAGCAGGAACGGAAGAATCGGCATCAGATACCGGCCATGCTGGAACAGGTAAGGGAGCCTGGTTGAAAACCCTGCGATCATGGCAAGAACGAATGCAAGCGCCGGGGCAGTAGCGTCAAACCTGCGTCGCACCAGGTTCCAGCCAATGACGACAGTTCCCCAGGCAACGAATGGACCGGCAAACACCAGCGGAAATCCGGCAAGAAAGGCGACCACGTCGCCCCAATAGCGCGACTCGCCATCCTGGTAGTAGGCCGCCTTGGCACCTACCGTCCCGGGCATGACATGACCACCCAGAAGCAGGTTGAACGCCATGTACAGGCAGGCCAGCACAACCAGCGGAAGCAGCAGCCGATACCACTTGCTGCGACACCCAAGCCCCGCCGTAGAATCGGCAGGGCCTGCATTGGCGATATCGCCCATCGCCTGGGCCGCCAGCAGTATGAACGCGAAAAGGCATCCCTCGGGCCTGGCCCAGACAGCCAGACCCAGCAGCCCCCCGGTCGCCTTCCACCGCCCGTCCTGCCACGCCAGGAAAGCCGCCATCGTAATCGCCATGAACAGCGATGTTTCCATGCCCGATACCGACGCCCACAAGAGGCGCGGCATTAGGCAAGTTGCCAACGCCGCCACCCAGGCCAGCTTGCGAGCCGCCCCCAGGCGAATCCCGACCTGGAACACCAGCAGCGAGAGGCACAAGTGTGAAGCAATCCCGATCAGCAACGCCACCGAGGTACCTTCGCCGCCCAGGGCAAGACCAACGGCTTCCAGGAACGTGAACAGCGGCGAGGACGAGCCCGAAACAACCATTTCATCGCCAAAAAACGACCACGCTCCGTGATCGACTAGATTCCTGGCGAACTGAAGGTGGATGTACGGGTCGTCAAGCGGGAAGACAAAGGACTCGGACAATGAGTAAGACATTTCAACCACGAAACCCACCAGGGCACCAGAGTATCAAGCTACTGCGAATGCGGGTCAACGGGCGTCAGGCGCGTGCTGTTGATTTGGCGAAAATCCTGGTGCCGGCACGATGCAGGAATCGCGACAAGGTTTGCGCGATGGCAGGCGGGGCAAAGGGGACCAGGGCCCAGCGCTTCAGCAAGGCCGGGTCGGCACGCGGCGGGACTGGGCCGCGGTCGGTACCACGAACCCGGGAATCGACCAGCAACCGCTGGGCCACCTGGTCGAAAAGAGTCTGGTGCCCACCCAGCGTCCAGCGCCCGAACAGGGTATGTCCCCCCTCGTAGCCCTGGCACTGGTACTCCTCGGGGGTGGTGATATAGCCGGCGTAGGTATTGCTGTACGGCATCGATACTACGTGTCGCACGCCGCGCCGCTTCAACCGATCCAGCAGCCCGGCGCGCAGCCGGCGCCCCGATACGGTAGTCAGTTCGCCGGCAGCGGCGGCAATGGCGAAACCGCCTATCACGATGATCTGGGCCGGCAGAATCTGCGGAACCCACGGGCGCGAATCGACTGCGCCGCTTCCGATGATCCTGTTCAGGAAGCCAACGGTCGGGTCCGCGCTGTCGGGAATCGGGAATGGTCTATTCATCGAATAGAAACCAAGCGCCTTGCCCTTTGCCCCAAGGCCTGCCTCGAACAGTGGCAGCTTGGGTGCCTGTGGATCGTCGTCACCGAATCCCCTGGCGCAGGCAACCAGCGTCGTACCGGCCTGAGCCGCAGCCTCGAGGTAGGGCGTCAGAAAATATGGCAAGCCGGGGCCCTCGCTGGTTCCGAAAATCATGCGCACGCCCACGACCGCCGGCGCAGTGCGCCGCCCTGGCCTGCCGTCGGCAAACAGGGGATCAACCGCAAGGTCGGCAAAGTCCGCGTTCAGCAGCGCGGCGTCGAGGCTGGGTTCCAGAGCGTCGGTGGGCAGGGCCGATCGGAAAAGATCCCTGGCGAATCGCGCCTGGATCTCGCCGTTCCGGCGCGCCGACTCGAAGTCGTCTGGATGCTCGCCAATCGTCAGCCCTCGGGCAATCGAGAAGTTGCGATTCGGAGTCACGTCGCCGCAGGGCGACTGGGCAAACGCGGCGACGAACCCGGGCGCGCCCAGGCTGTCGGCGGCAAAACGCTCGAACCAGGCCGCCGCCATACCCTTGTTGTCGGGGTGCAACAACAGGTTGTCGCGGTGAATGCTGGTGCCGTGAACACCGAACCAGGAGATCATGCCCAGGGCACGCCCTGCCTCGTCGTCGAAACGCAACACCGTCATCTCGCGGTCGATGGCCGTGGGCGAACACTGCAGACCGGTGCAATCGGTCACGTCGCGATTGGACTCGTAGGATCGAATGGCCCGATTGAACGCCACCGGTTCTGACACCGGGATCTGACCGGCCTTCATGAGGACCCTGCCTGGCACCATGGCCGCAGCGGCCTGCTGGATGGCCGATACAATCCCGTTGACCAGCCCGCCGAACACCTTGGCCGAGAAACCAGGAGACGTGGCGCTATAGAAAACCGAATGCGAAAAGCCCGAGGGGCCGCTGTGCGTATGGGTGGCAGTGATCATGATCTGCTCGTCCGACAGGCCCAACTGTGGCCGACGCTGGATCTCGTCGACGACGGCCTGTCGCAGGGCCTGGGTAACAAATCCAATCTCGGCAACGACGATGGCAACCCGGCCGCCGGTGGCCGCATCCTCAAGCACGAAGGCGCGCGCGCACAGCGGCATCGCCACGCCCCTCACCACATTCTTGCGATGGGCCCAGCCCAGCAGTCCCATTCCCTCTTCGTACACCGTGATGTCAGTCCGCGCACAGCCAATCTTCAACATGCCCGCCCACCAATCACGTCTGGCCAGGAAGCGCCTGGCTCGCAGCGAAGCGCAGTATCACGAGCAGGAACGACACGGTCAAGTTCACATGGGGATCCAGAGATTGATACCTGCAATTCAGGGCGATCACTGGCGATCCACTGAAGATTGCAACAGCCCATTGGGTCGATTTCCGTTGACCAATCCAGGTACCCGATAAAACCCTACTCCTGGACTAGGCCAGCCGACGCCGCGACGGGGATGACCGGCACATAGCCGCTCTTTGCAACAACGGCCTGGCCACCCGACACCTGTAACCAATCGCGCATACGCGCTGCCATGCTGGTCGGATCAAGATCTGTCCGGGTCACGACATAGACCGGAGCAACCTGCGGGTAGGTCCCGTCGGCCAGCGTGGATGCACCCGGGGCCACACCGTCAATTGCCACCATGCGCATGCCCCCAATCGAGTACTGCCAGGTGACGTAGTAATAGACCGAATACCCCAACGCGTTGGGGTCCTCCTTGATGCGATCCACCAGTCCGCCCATGCCAGCAATAATCAAGTCCTCGGGCCAGACGGGCATCGTCAATTCCTTCATCATCAATTCCTGCATCAGTTGCTGGCTGCCCGAGTTCTCGGGCCGAATGTAGGGGGCAATGGGCTGGTCCAGCCCTCCAACGTCCTTCCAGTTCGTCACCTCGCCCATGAAGATCTGACGGACCTGTTGGGCGGTCAATCCCTGGACCGGGTTCTCCTGGTTCACCAGGAACACAAGGGCGTCCAGGGCCAGGGGCGCCCAGACCAGGGTAATGCCCTTCTCGACCGCGTAGGCGCGCTCGTCGGGTGACGGGGCACTGGCAACAAGAATCAGGTCTTTCGTGCCGTCGATCAGGTTCAGATAGGACTGGTGAGTCTTGGTGTGAACCGTAAGTTCCATTATGCCGGTCGCCAGGGCCTCCTGCTGTACGGTCGCCGGTGCGGGAAAAACGGATTTCTCGGGAAAGTCCGAGTCAGGGGTCTGTGGCTGGTAGTCCCATTGCCAGGGCATTCCGAACAGTTCGCACGCGATTACTCGCGCCAGGGGGATGTTGGAAGTCGACCCATCGACACGTGGATAAGTTTCCAGCGTCACTGCCGGCGGGGGCACGTCAGGCGGGTCCAGGGAGTCACCCGTGGAATCAATAGCGACATCGATCTGGACATCGGCCGGAACGTCTGCAGGGACATCGGCCGGAGCATCGACCTGTACATCTGCCGGCACGTCACCCGATACCTCGATAGCGTCCACATCGGCCGTGGCACCAGGGGTCGAATCGCACCCCGTTCCAGCCAGCCCCAGCACCATCAGGCTTACCAACACAGCACGCGTCCCCAGTATCTTCATGGTCTCCTCCCCGAAGGTTCACTTTGTCACGCAACCAGCCATGAATGGATCGCCAACCGGCGGCCACGCTCCCTTGCATTCCTGCCCTTCCGGGCATGCCCCCTGGCCCGTGCGCCGCCACTGGACGTCGCATTGCGGCCGGCAGCGGGAATCGCTGCCCTCGGAGCGGCAGACCAGCCCCGGCGCACATCCGGGATGCACCCCAGGTTCGGCCGACTTGCAGGGCTGGCCTTCCGCGCCCGAGTCCCGGTAGAAGCACTGTCCCGCAAGCCGACCGGTGACAAGGTCCCTTTCGCGCGGCTCGCAGACTTCGTTGGCCGCGCAACCGGAAGCCTCGCCTTCTGCGAAGGGATCGCATGGCGTGGCGCATGCTCCCCAGGGCGCCAGGGCATTCGCAATCAGATCGTAGTACCTGAAACACCGCTGCCCTGCTGGGCACGAGCCAGGAGCCCCGGCATCGACACCCGGCACGCATGCCGGCTGACAAATATAGTCCCGCCCCGGACCGGATGCCGCGCACGAATAGCCGGCTTGGCAGGGAAGACCCCATGGAGAACAGTACGCACCAGGGCCAGCCATCGGCCAGGGCATCGGCAGGCAGTGTGCAAGGGAAGGCGTGGCGAACGCTGACATCGTGCAGAATCGGTTGGCTTCGCACACGGCATCGGGGTCCAGCGCAAAAGGATCGCAAGGCGTGGCGCAGGCGCCCCCAGGTGTCGATATCGGCCAGTTCGCCTGAACCGGAGCACACTCGAGGCCTGGGGAACACGCAGCCTGGTCTCGAACGTCACCGGCAGAAAGGCCGGCGGGACATGCCTCCAGGCAGACGCCGGCTGCACACAGCAAACCAGGGGCACAGGGCGCAACCTCGCATGCCTGATTAGCCCCAGCAGGCGAGACGTCCTGCGATGCAGAACACCAGCCACCCAGCAGCCCATAGGTCGCAGCGGTAGCAGTCTGGCAGAAGGGGGCCGGTTCGAGATAGGCGCAGGGCCCACGGCACCACTCGCCGGACCCGCATGGACCGGCGGGATCATATGGGTCGCATGGGACCCGACAGGTTCCCAGCAAGCCCCAGGGATCCAGCGGACGGCAGGTCAACCCGACGGGGCAACCCGGGGCACCTGGGGCCAGGCCGCACTCGACGCGCACGCAGACCGACTGGCAGGCCAGGCCTGGGGCGCAGGACTCGGGACCATTGCACACCTCGCCCTCGCGAAGGGTGCCGGCCACGCCACAGGTTCCGCTGGTCATGGGCGCATAGCTCCCGATCAGGCAGTTCTGGCCAGGGCCGCAAATATCCTCGAAAGTCGTACAGCCGACCCAACCGCAAGTGCATCCCTTGTCGTCCCAGGCGCCGCATACACTGCTTCCGCAGCCCGTCCAGCCAGTCACGCGTCGCAGACAGACGAGACCTACCGAAGTGGCCGTACAGACTAGACGGCCAAAATCCCCAGGAACCAGGGAATCGTCGCAACGAACGCCCTCCAGCTGGCACGGCACACGGGCGCAACGGCACGTATCTGTGTCGCAGGCCATGCCGGCCGCCGCGCAAAGTTCCTCGGTGCAGCAGTTCGTTCCAGGTCGACACAGGCAGGTCGCCGGGTCGCAAATCGACAGCAACTGGGCACAAATGGCTTCGGTGCAACACGTTGGCCGGTCCTCGGCATCCTGGACGGAATCGACCCAAAGGTCCCGCTGGTCGTCCGGAGAATCGGTTTCGTTAATCGAAAGATCCGGACCTTCGACGTCGGTGACTTCGAACACGTCGGACGCGTCAGGACGCAGATCTTCCTGGCTGCTGACAGTACCGCCACACGCGGTTGCGACCGTCAGCAAGCACGCAACGCAGGCTGACGACGCCCGAAATATTGAGTGAAGCATGTAGAACCACCCCGAAACGCCGAAGGAATAGCGACATTATCGTGATTCATGGGGGGACAACGCAAGCGCCACTGGGGCTGGAAACATGGCATGCGCGTGCACTGCCTACACCATGAAATTCCATCACGATTTCAATGATCTACTGGGTCGGGCGTATCGGTTACGTCAGATCGGTTCACAACCCATGACTACCGGTGTCGCATCGATCACGACGGTGCCCGACCCTGCCGAGAGGTCCAGCGTGCCTGTCCAGACGGTCTTCGGCTGATCGGCCTGGTCCGTAACATTGCGCACAAGGGTAAGCTGGACTAGGTCCTGGCCGACAACCGGGGCGCCGACCACCTTGAAGTCGAACACGCACATGCAACCGCAACGCATGCCGACATCCTGCGGGGCATCGGTCTCGGTCGCGGTATAGACCCCGTCAGATCCCTCGATAACCATGGAGTGTTCCCCGCAGCAGTTCAGGGAAACCCTGGAATTCACCAGCGACAAGGTCCCGGCCGATTCCTCGTAGATCCAGACAAGAACCTCTGCGTCGCAATAGGACAGCGGCGCAGCAGACTTGGATCTTGTGAAACCTCCGCATGCGCTGACTTCCTGGGCGGTCGTCAGGACCGACGCGGACGGAACGTCGGCTGGAATATCGACATCGGCAAGCCCTGGGTCGAACGCGTCGGTAATCGCCGGAGTATCGGACGCCATGTCACGCCCCGAATCCACGGCGTCAGTACCATCGCTCGAAGAGTTACAGGCAGCAACCAGGCAGACAATGGCGATTAACAGCAGAACACGCATACTCACCTCCCTTTTGCCGGATCCTGAACCTTAAACAGTACCGGATCCTATCACCCTATTTCACCTCTCTCGGATTTTCCCTGGCAGCCGCGGTCCCCTGGAAACCAGATTTGAGGCCCCTATTTACGAATCACAAGAACCTCGCTTTGCCACGAATCAGATTTGCTTGGCCACTTTCGCGATTTCGGTTGACTTCCCCCGACCATCCTTCTAAACTTCGATGCATGTCGAACTTTCGAATCAGCGACACCGATCGCCTCGCGGGAATGTTGAAGGCGCTTGCAAGCCCCCAGCGGCTTGGCGTCTTCATGAAGCTCACCAATTGCTGCCAACCTGACTGCTGCTCCGGTCAGACTACGGCAAGGGTTCGCAGTTGCGTTGGAGACCTGGCCAGGGACATGAACCTGGCGGCCTCCACCGTCTCCCATCACTTGAAGGAATTGCGGCAAGCGGGCGTGTTGAATATGGAAAGATCCGGACAACGGATCGAGTGCTGGGTCAGCGAGGACGCGTTGGCACTCCTGGCGAGCTTCTTCGCCGGAGCGATGGGTGCCGCGACCGGCAACAAGACCGATGACACGGTCGATGACTGAGGAGCAAACGATGCAACCAAACGACGAGAATAAGATCTCAGGAAACCAGGCCCCCTGCTGTTGCGGGGATTCCCCGGCAGTTGGGAACACGCAAAGCATTTCAAAGGCTTCATGCTGTGAAGGGGACGCCGGGGTCAAGGGTGCCGCTGCCAGCGGCGCCGAAGTTGGCTGCGGTTGCGGCTCGTCACCCGAGGGACGTTGCCCGGTCAAAACGCTGCTGACTGTGCTGGTGATCCTTGCGGCAGTGGGCATTGCCATCTACTCACTGATGGCTCCGACGTGAACGGGGAAGCAAGGATTGCAGATCAGGCGCGGTGGCTGGCGGGCAGCGTTCGGACGGACGCGGGGGACGTTCCACGGGCGCGTACAGACCTGGATTTCGCCGATCACCTGGGCACATGGAAAGCCAGGTGGGCCATCGGACGCAACGACTACAAGGTGCTGCCAGGCCTCTACGCAATCGGAAATCCCATTGCAAGTTCGCCCGTACTGGTGACCGCGAACTACAAGATGAGCTTCGACCGCCTGCGGTCCGTTATGACAGGCCGCGATGCATGGATCCTTGTGCTGGACACCTTCGGCATCAATGTCTGGTGTGCCGCTGGCAAGGGGACTTTCGGGACCAGGGAACTGGTCCGGCAGGTACAAGGATCCGGGCTCGAAAGGGTGGTGACGCACCGCACGCTAGTTTTGCCCCAACTTGGCGCGCCAGGAATCGCGGCCCACGAGGTTCGCGCCAGTTGTGGTTTTCGCGTGATCTACGGACCGGTCCGAGTCGAGGATCTGCCTGCATTCCTGGATGCCGGCTTGAAGGCAACCCCGGGGATGCGACGGGTCCAATTCGGACTTCGCGACCGGACCGTACTGGCTCCGGTCGAACTGGCTCTGGGGTTGAAGACGGCCATGCTGTTGGCTGCCGTCGTCGTGCTGCTGGGGGGGGTTGGCCCTGATGGATACTCCCTGGCTGGAGTACGAGGGAACGGGCTTTTTGGGGCGGCTGTCCTGCTGGGGACCTTCCTGGTGTCGTCGGTCCTTGGCCCGGTTCTGCTGCCATGGCTGCCTGGGCGTGCATTCTCGGTCAAGGGCGCAATTCTGGGAATGGTGACCGTCGCAGTGATCGGAGTGCTATTCGTCGGCACCGGCACGATGAACGTCGGCAGAATCCAGTTCACAGCCTGGGCGCTGATCGTTCCTGCACTGTCCAGTTTCGTCGTGATGAACTTTACCGGAGCTTCAACCTTCACGTCGCTAAGCGGAGTACTGCGAGAGATGCGCTTTGCCATACCGGTCCAGGCCGTGGCGGCGGGCGTCGGAGCGGTGCTGTGGATCGTCGGCCTGTTCCTGGGTGGAGGTCAATGATCGTGATGAGGTACCTGGAAACCGTCGTGACCCTGAAATTCGACCCGTCGATGTGCACCGGCTGCGGCTTGTGCAACAAGGTTTGTCCTCACGGGGTTTTCGGATTCCAGGACAAACGGGCGTTCCTGGCCGACCGCGGCGCCTGCATGGAATGCGGTGCGTGTGCACGCAACTGCCAGCCGGGTGCAATCCAGGTTCGGGCCGGGGTTGGATGCGCTGCCGGCGTTTTGGCCGGGTTGCTGGCCGGAACCGAGCCTACGTGCGGGTGCTCCGTGGGCGGCGATTCCACCTGCTGCTGATGTTTTATAACAGGCCCAAAGGGGTATGACATGAACAAGGTCGCGCAAGATGGCGTCATCAAGCAACTCTCGTTTCTGGACCGTTTTCTGACCCTGTGGATCTTCCTGGCAATGGCGGCCGGGGTAGGGTCGTTCTACGTCTTCCCGGATATCGTGCCGTACCTGAACCGGTTCAGCGTCGGCACCACGTCCATTCCGATCGCGGTCGGGTTGATTCTGATGATGTACCCCCCGCTGGCGAAGGTCCGCTACGAGGAAATGGGGCCGGTATTTCGCAACTGGCGAGTCCTGCTGCTGTCCCTGGTCCAGAACTGGATTGTTGGGCCCATCCTGATGTTCGGGCTTGCAGTCGTGTTCCTGCGGGACCAACCGGATTACATGGTCGGGCTGATCATGATCGGCCTGGCCCGCTGCATCGCGATGGTCATCGTCTGGAACGACCTGGCAAAGGGGGATTCCGAGTACTGTGCCGGGCTGGTTGCGTTGAACTCGGTGTTCCAGGTGCTGTTCTACTCGGTGTACGCCTGGGTGTTCATCACCGTGGTGCCTCGGTGGCTGGGTCTCCCGGGGAGCGACGTGAACATCACCATCGGCGAGATCGCGAAAAGCGTATTCATCTACCTGGGGATCCCATTCCTGGCCGGCGTCATCACCCGCTTCAGCCTGATCTCGGTGAAGGGCAAGGAGTGGTACCACGCGAAGTTCATCCCGAAGATCAGCCCCATCACCCTGGTTGCCCTGCTGTTCACCATCGTGGTGATGTTCAGCCTGAAGGGCGAGAAGATCGTCGAGGTCCCGCTGGACGTGGTCCGCATTGCGATCCCGCTGCTGATCTACTTCGTGTTGATGTTCCTGGTGTCGTTCTGGATGTCCAAGAAGGTTGGCGCGTCTTACGGCCAGGCTACGACGCTGTCGTTCACGGCGTCGTCCAACAACTTCGAACTGGCCATCGCCGTCGCGGTTGCGACCTTCGGGATCAACCATGGCGCGGCGTTCGCGGCGGTCATCGGGCCCCTTGTAGAGGTACCCGCCCTGATCGGGCTGGTGAACGTGTCCCTGTGGATTCGGGGCAAGTGGTTCAAGGACGAGGCCGTCGGCGCGGTCGGCCTGGGCAGATAGCGGATCGGTACGGCGACAACGCCGTTTTGGGGAATCGACGATGGACAAACTGAATGATCCGAAGCCGAAGAAGAAGGGATTCTTCTCCCTGCTGAAAGCGTCGATGGCAAAGAGCAGCGAGGGCTGCGGTCCCGAGTGTGGCTGCCATGCGCCGCCGCCCTTGAAGGTGTCGGCCACCCCGGAAGCCGGAAAACCTAAGGACGACGCAACGAAGTAGGCCGTATTTCGAAGGGTTCCCGGTAAAATACGTGGACGCGTTCCATGCCGGATACAAGAGGGTCTTCATGTCCCAGGATCCGCACGACCGACAGTCCGAGCGCATCCAGGAGATCCTGGTCCTGGCGCTGGTTCCGGTACTTGTCCTGGTGCTGATCCTCGCCAGTTGGGCGCTGGCACATGGTGAGGTCGGGCCCTCCTGGGTGAACGCCGGCCTGGCCGTTATCGCCGTGTTTTTGGGGGGCTTCCTGCGTTTTTGGTCCGGCGTCAAGGATCTCCTGCACGCCCGGCTGACGACGAACCTGTTCGTGACCATCGCCATCGCGGCGACGCTGGCTGTCGGCGAGTTCCGTTCCGCGGCCCTTATCGTGTTCATCATGGCAGTCGTCAGCGGATTGGAATCGTTCACGCTGGATCGCGGACGGCGTGCCATCCGCGACCTGATTCATCTGGCGCCAGCCATAGCAACCGTGCGGCGCGGTGAACAGGAAGTGGAGGTCCCAGTTGCCGAGTTGCAGGTCGGGGACGTCGTGGTCGTACGGCCGGGCCAGCGCATCGCGGTCGACGGTCAGGTAGTCGCAGGCGCCGGTGCCGTGAACGAGGCCCCCATTACGGGCGAGTCGATGCCCGTCGAAAAGCTCCCGGGAAGCGAGGTGTTCAGCGGCACGTTGAACGAGACTGGCCGGCTGGAAGTTCGCACGGGCCGGGTCGGAGCCGACACCACGCTGGCGCAGATCGTCCACCTGGTCGAGCAGGCGCAGCAGGCGAAAGCGCCCATCCAGACCCTGGCCGACCGATTCACCACGTGGTTCCTGCCGATCGTGATGGCGCTGGCCGTTATCGGCTATCTGTTGTCGGGCGACATCAAGGTGGCCGTTTCGATCCTGCTGGTCGCCTGCCCCTGCGCTTTTTCCATCGCGACGCCAGCGGCCGTTACAGCCGGAATTGCCAACATGGCCCGCCGAGCCGTGCTGATCAAGGGCGGAATCTATTTCGAGATGGCCGGCCGGATCGACACGCTGCTGGTGGACAAGACTGGCACGCTGACGTTCGGACGCCCGAAGGTTGTCGAGATCGTAGCCTTGCAGGGCATCGGGAAGGACGAGGTGCTGCTGCTGGCGGCCATAGCCGAGAAGTACTCCGAACACCCGCTGGCGAAGTCCGTGATGGCGCTGGCGCGGGATCGTGGCCTGGACGTGCCGGACCCGGACGAGTTCAAGGCCGAGGTAGGCTTGGGGGTCACAGCGTCCCACGGGGGCGTCGTCCTGCGGATCGGTCGGCCGGAATTCCTGGAGGACCTGGGCGTTTCCGTGTCCGCTAAACTTGCGGGCGAGGTGGCCGCCCAGGCCGAGCAGGGCCGAACCAGCATCCTGGTGGCCCGTGGCGCAGAGGTAGTAGGTCTCGTGGCCATCGCGGACGAGGTCCGGCCCGAAACGGCGCTGGCGGTGTCTGCACTGAAGGGCCTGGGCATCCGCCATATCGCCATGCTCACCGGCGACAACATACGTGTCGCGCAGGCAGTTGCCGGACCGCTTGGGATCGATGATATCCATGCCGGTTTGCTGCCCGAGGACAAGCAGCGCCTGATCAAGGAACTGCAGGCCCAGGGACGGGTGGTCGCCATGGTCGGCGACGGAATCAACGATGCCCCAGCGCTGGCCCTGGCCGACGTAGGAATCGTCATGGGCGCGGCCGGCACGGACGTGGCCATCGAGGCGGCGGATGTGACCCTGATGAACGACGACCTTGGCCGGGTCGTCGAGTTCGTGCAGATGTCCCGCAAGGTGTTGCGCCGCAACAAGCTCAACATCTTTCTTTCCATCGTCTACAACGCCGTGGGACTGGGCCTGGCCACGCTGGGCCTGATGAGCCCGGTCCTTGCCGTGGTCTTCCAGGAGGCGGGTTGCGTCTCGGTCGTGGTCAGCTCGACCCTGCTGCTGTGGGCGAAAACGGCTGTGGGCGTGCACCCGGGCGAACCGCCAGGCTTCAGGCCGATGGGCCCGGTGATAAACACTCAACTATTGGAGAAGTCATGACAAACGAAGCTGTGAGCCAGTGGGAGTTGGAGGCTGACGTTTTGCGGGCCGCCAAGCCTCGCGGCGTACTGTTCCTGTGCGTCGCGAACTCGGCCAGAAGCCAGATGGCCGAAGGCATTGCCCGGTCATTGGCACCCGCGGGCGTCGAGGTCTTCTCGGCGGGCTCCAACCCCGGCAGGCTGAACCCCATGGCCGTGCAGGCCCTGGCCGAGATCGGCATCGACATCTCTCAACACTACAGCAAGGGCATATCCGATGTCCCCGCCGCCAAGGTGGACGCCGTCATCACCCTGTGCGCCGAGGAGGTCTGCCCGGCCTGGCTGGGACGGGCACACCGCCTGCACTGGGGCTTGCCGGACCCGGCCGGGATCGGGGAGGACGACGCATCGCGTTTGCAGGCGTTTTGCGATGTGCGAGACGAACTGGTGCTCAGGTTGGGGCGAGTGTTCGACGCAAGGTGATCGCTTCGTGCGGGAAGGTCGGCGGCGTCGGGACTACAGCACCGCGAATACATACACCAGCGTCAGGTAGACCCCAACCAGGATGAACACGACGCCCGTGATCCGCCGCGCCCACTTCTCGAACGCGGACAACTTCTGGAACGCAGCGCCGATCGACTTCGCACCCGTGGCTACGACGAACGCCACCACGAGGACTGGCAGCCCGGTGCCGATTCCGTAGACGGCCGGAAGCAGCACGCCCGACTCTTCAGCCACTGCCAGCGGGATGAGGCTGCCGAAGAAAAGCGCTGCCGAGATCGGACAGAACGACAGGGCGAACAGAAAGCCCAGCAGAAACGCCCCCCAAACCCCGCGCCTGGCAGCGCGTTCCTGCAGCCCGACGAAGGTGCCGCCACCGCGACCGCCGAAGGACAGCAGTTCCAGCAGAAACATGCCGATTACGACCAGCAGCGGCCCGATGATCTGGTTCAAGTACTTTTGCAGCAACTGGGCCACGACGGGTGCGTTCAGCAGGCTCGACACCAGCAGCGCACCCAGGATTCCGTAGGCCAGGGCACGGCCTAGCGTGTACAGGAGTCCGCCCAGGAGGACTTGCCGGGGGTTCTGGAGGCGGCGACCCACGAACGAGATCGCGGCGATGTTCGTAGCGAGGGGGCACGGGCTGATGGACGTCAGCACCCCTAGCCAGAAGGCAGACGCTGCGGCAAAAACCAGCGTGCTCGTCACGGCGCCTCCAACCAGGACTTCGTCTCGGCCTGAATATACGCCTGGAACGCTGGCGGGTCAGCGACCAGGTCCCAGGTCTTCTGCAATGTTTTGTAGCGCGACGGTTTTCCCTGGACCAGATCCACCAGCACAAGGCTGCTGCCCGTCAACTGGAAGTCCTGGTAGTAGTGCTCGTTTCCGGCGTCGTCCAGGTTCACAGCCCGCCACTCCAAACGCCCCGACATCAGCGTCTCGGGGAAGCCGGCATCAACGGCCTCCTTAGCCTGCAGCTCGATGGCACGGCAGGTGTTGCATCGCTTGTTCAGGTGGAAGTAGTACGCGACCAGCTTCCGGGCAGCAGGTGTCGCCTCTGCTGCCGAAACGGCTGCCTTCGCCAGGGCCCCTGCCGGTGCTGTGGCAACAACGGTCTCTTCGGCAGCACTGCTGCGGGTCTCCTTCAGGACCAGGAAACCGACGCTGGCCGCCACAAATGCCAGCAGCAGCACGGTTACGATCCGCTTGCCGTTCACGATCGACCTCCTTCAGCCCTCGGCCACCGCGGCGTTCGTGAACCACGTCACCATCTCGGTGATGGACGGCACCCGGCCGGCGGCCTTCACCTCCCCGTTGATCACCAGGGCCGGGGTCATCAGCACGTCGTAGTTCATGATCACGGTGATGTCGCTGACATACTCGACAGCAGCACCAAGGCCTGCCAGTTCCATGGCCTTCTTTGCGTCCTCGAAAAGTGTCTTGCAGCGCGCGCAACCCGCGCCTAGAACCTTGACTTCCACTAGGCCCTCCCCTGCTCGATGGTGATTTCCGGCTCGATCACGATTTCGGACTTCACCGAGTTCGCAACCAGGCTGTACTTGCGCGCCGCGGCCATGGCCTTGTTCGCGCGGACCCGAACCACAGCAGCGTCCTCGGTGCCGGCGGCGATCCGGATGACCCGCTTCAGCAGCAGACGCGTGAACGTCTCGGTGCGGTCCAGTTCGACAAGCTTTGTGCCCTCGGCCCGGCAGTCGAAGGAAACCAGTTTCAGCCTGAAGCGCTCGCAAGCCCATATGAACATCATCATGACGCAAGTGTTGACGGACGCGACGAATGCGTCCTCGGGAGTGAAGACCCCCGGGTGCCCCTGGGCATCCGGGGGCGCCGAGAAGGGCATCTCGGGGCCGTTGCCCATCGCGATATGCCCCCAATGATCTCCGGTCCAACGGACGGTCGTGTGGTACATGGCGGTCCGGCTCATGGAGGTCCCTCCCGGCTCCTCGATTCCAATTCCAGGCGCAGCGCGTCAACCCACGCAGCCTCGTCCTCGGGAAGAACTTCGTTGTAGATGCGGACCTGTACCAGCAGGTCGTTCAGGCCCGCCGCGTCCACGGTGCGCCCGGCACCGACGAAGCGATCCAGCAGGATCGGAAGCGCGACGGCCTCGACTGCGCGGCCGTTGATCGTCAACATCGTCACTGGCACGCCGGACCCGCATTGGCACGTTCCAACAGGTCGCCGGGCAACTGGATCCTCCATGACCTTAGGCGGCGGCACCGTGCGGCCCAGAACCTGGTCCACAAGCCCCGCCAGGACTTCCGCAGTGGCCTCGACTGCCTGCTGTCCGGCGTCGTTCAACCGACGGCACCCGGCGATCCCGCTGATGCCGCGTTCGGCAGCCAGATCAGTGATGACCAAACTGGCAGCGGGCTTGGCCGAGTAACGCTCCGTCGCCCTGGCGGCGCAGCGCAACTGGCAACCGTCCACCGTGATGGTCGGGTAGAACTTCGCAAACGTCCGTTCGCCCTCACCGCCCGCCAGGAACAGCGGCAGGCACAGCGTGACCGTGTCGCCGCGGCGCGTCTGGTGCAGTACCTTCAGGGCGGCCAGCCGTGTGACCGTGCCCTCGGCAAGCTCCTCGCCGGAACACGAGATTATCCCGGCCTTCTTTTCAGGCAGGTCAGGCATGATCGACCTCCCCGGTGGCCGTGGTCAGCGCGTCGATCTCGGGCAGCAACTCCTGGGCCAGCACCAGCGCCAGGCGAACGCCCTCCGAATTCAACTGCGCAATGCCCTCGGGCTTCAGATCCTTGTGCCGCCGAAAGACCTCCAGCACTGCCACCTCGACAGCGATTGTCCCCCCGCTTTCCTTGACCATCTTTGCCGCGCAGTTCAACTTGCAGCCATCGATCGTGACAACCGGATCCGCCGCGACAATCGCCCTCGACTCCTGGTCCCCAAGGACCAGTTTCGACAAGGCGACAATCCGTGTCGTGTCCGGCCGCAGATCCTCGACCAGGTCGTATGCCGCCTCCCTGGCCACAGTCCCGAACGGCTTCCCGATGCCGCTGCAAGGAACAATGACAACCCTGCGTTTGCCTACCATCACGTTGCCTTCGCCTCGTCCTCGGCCTGCTGTTTCATCTGAACGAAATACGCGTCCGCAGCCAGCAGGCGCGACTTCTGCAAATCCCAGTCAGCCACCTCTATCACAACAAGCCAGCCATCGCCGTATGGATCCTGGTTGATAACCTCAGGTGTACTCTCCAGCAAAGGGTTCACCTGAACCACCATCCCTTCGACAGGCGACAAAAGGCCAAGACTGGCCTTGACGGTCTCGATCATCCCGACCTCGTCCCCAACCTGGACCATCGTCCCCACAGGCATCCCCTCGGCAAACGCCACATCGCCGCTGTGCTGCTGAAGATAGTCACCAAGGCCCAGTCGCACGTGGCCGACCGCCAAGTCCTGCAACCACAACACCCACAACCCCTCCGGGCTGAAAAGCCGGTCCGTAGGCACCCGGAAAGTGAACTTGTCAACGGTGGTCGCCAGCATGTCCGACATCATCGCCTCCTCAACCAAAACGAATTTCACTGCGAGCGCAGCAGACCCAAACCAGAAACAGGTTATATCCTGCCAGGAATAGGCCTCATGGTAGTGGCCTCATGCACCGGGCACCGCGGTCCGCGCTGCGGACGTCCGGAACGCCTCCGGTACGATACGACGACCTCAGATTCGACGCGTCGTGGCCGAAACCGCCGCCACGAATCACGCGGTAAGTGCCGGTTGGCAAAACCCACGCACTTCCATCCGTCGGCGCTTCCGCGTAGGTCAAGTGGTACCAATCCTCCGCCCATTCCCAAACGTTGCCTGCCATATCCAACGCCCCGCTCCAGGATGCGCCTGCAGTCTTCGTCCCCGCCGCCAAAGTCCCTCCTGTGCTGCACCCATCCCCCGCTATCAGCCCGACCTCGTTGAACACCGCCGTATTGTTCGCGCACGTCGGCGCAGGCATATCCCCCCAAGGGTACTTCCGATGACTAGGGCCCGTCGCCGCGTATTCCCACTCGGCCTCGGACGGCCGACGACCACCCATCCAGGAGCAAACGGCTCCAGCCTGGGCCCACGTCAACCCGTTCTGAGGATGTGCCGAACGCCCGTTCGCCGTCGTATTCGTCCCCTGCGTCCCGCCCCAGTCTTGGGTGCTGGGCGGCGTGCAGGTTCCGGGTGAAGCTGCCTGGCACGCCTCGTACTGATTGACGGTCACTCCGTACTTACCAATCAGGTACCCCGAGGCAAACGAAACAGTGTGTTCAGGGTCCTCCGATGCATTGCGTGGAAACTCGGTCGATGGCGACCCCATCGTGAACGAACCAGGTGGCACGAAAACCCAAACGTCCCATTGCTTCCATCCGGTGGTGTCAATGTTCGCGTACTCGCAATGTGCCTGGGAATTACAGGTGGGCGTGTAGCCTGGCACCATCGGGCAGATGATACCACCACATGTTGACCGCGAAGGGCGCAGCCCCAGGGTCGTGCCACGGGCGTCCTGGCCGGCGCTGCCGCGGAGCGCAGCCCGGATATACCTGGCAAAATTGCCCCAGCAAGCGCCACGATGCGCCCGGACCGAGCCCGTTGGAACACCCGTTGGATCCGTCACCGTCCCTGGATAGTCCCCGCTCCAATCCCAAGTCCACTCAGAAACGTGCCCTAGCATGTCGTACAAGCCCCACGCGTTCGGGGTCTTCCCCTTAACTATGTGGGTCTTGCTGCCAGAGTTCCCGGAGAACCAAGCAATCGAGTCAAGGACCGTGTTTGGCTGTTCGCTTCCCCTCAAGGTACTTGTTCCATTGTACGTCCCGGTCGTCGTCCCAGCCCTCGCTGCGTACTCCCACTCCGATTCCGTAGGCAGACGATAGCCGGTGCAGGTGAGTCCTGCAAACGTCACACCGGTGCAGGTGTACCCCGCCACCCCAGGGGTTCCCGAGCAACCTGTCAGCGTGTAGCACAGCGTTAATCCCTGATTCGAAGACAATTGGTTACAGTACGCTACCGAGTCCCACCAGGACACCGTTTCAACTGGGCAGTCGCTACCGCATGTCGAAAAATACGACGGGTTGTTACCCATCAACGCCTGCCATTCCCCCTGCGTCACCTCAGTCTCCTTTAGGCAGAATGGCTTGGAGATCGTAACTTGATGTTCGGTCTCATCGATAAAACGATCAGGCTCAGTTGTCGGCGACCCCATCGTAAACGTCCCTGACGGGACTAAGACGTACCCAGTGGGACACTGGTTGCTCGCATAGCACTCACCTGCCGAGCATCCGTACTGGCACGTCTGCGCCAGACTTCCTTGCTTCCCGCAGCTGTCATACCAATAGACGTTCCCACCAGAACATGCCTTGTGGTCGTCGGGAGTGCAGCACGTGCCGATTTGGCACCCGCCACCAATACCGCAGGATGTGCCGTCGTTGGCGTTGCTCCATGCCGTCGTACTCTGCGTCGTATCGCACACCTGGCACAAGTCGGTCCCGTTAGCCGCGCCATTCGCATAGCACGTCCCGGCAATCAGGCACTGGCCGGCCTGAAGAACGCTGCTGCACCCGCTGGCAGTGCAGGTGTCGGTCGTACATGTCTTCCCGTCGTCGCAATTCAACGTCCCGCTGCCGCCCGTGCATGCCCCCGAAACGCACGTCCTGGCCGCCGAAAACGTCAATCCGGAACAGGACGAGGCTGCGCAATCGGTACCGTCTGTCGCATTGCTGAATGCGGATGCGCTGGCGGATGACTCGCAAACCCGGCAGACGTCGGCCGCCGACGCCTGACCGTCCCCATAGCATATCCCTCCAATCAAGCAGTAGCCCGGCTGAAGATCGTTGCCGCATGGCAAGGGTCTCGTGCACCTGGCACCGACGTTCGCGTCGCGACGTTCAGCTCCACCACTGGCGCGATTCGACAATCGCAGATCAGCCGCGACGCTGTCGAAACTGCCTCCACGCAGCAACCGGTTGACGCCGATTGGCGAGACCCATGCACTGCCATCCGTCGGTGCTCCACCGTAATCCGAGTGGTACCAATCCTCGACCCACTCCCAGACGTTGCCTGCCATATCCAACGCGCCGCTGAAGGACACGCCGGCCGTCTTAACTCCCGCAGCCAGCGTACCTCCCGTACCGCAGCCGTTGCTGGATTCGTAGAAGTTCGCAGTATCGTTCGCGCACGTCGGCTCTGGAGTATCTCCCCACGGGAACTTCCGGTGCGTCGGACCAGTCGCCGCATACTCCCACTGGGCCTCGGACGGCCGACGGCCACCCATCCATTCGCACACGGCTCCAGCCTGGGCCCACGTCAACCCATTCTGGGGATGTGCCGAACGACCGTTCGCCGACGTGTTCGTCCCTTGCGCGCCGGCCCAATCAACCGTACTGGGCGGTGTGCACGTTCCAGGTGAGGCTGCCTGGCAAGCATCGTACTGAAGGACGGTCACCTCGTACTTCGCCATCAGGTAACCCGAGGCGAAAGTCACCACATGGTTCGGCTCCTCGGTGGAATTACGTGGAGACTCGGTCGATGGCGAACCCATGGTGAACGAACCAGGGGGAACGAGGACCCACACGTCCCATTGCTTCCATCCGGTTGGATCAACGTTCGCGTACTCGCAATGTTCCTGAGCATTACAGACAGCGGTATATCCAGGCACCGTAGGGCAGGCAATGCCGCCGCAAGTTGACCTGGAAGGACGCAGCCCCAGGGCGTCGTTGCGGAAGCCCGGGAGGACGTAATAGCGGTACGCGGCCCGGGCGTACCTGGCATCGTCGCCCCAGAAGCCGCCCCGAAGCACCCTGTCAGGACCCGACGCAGCACCCGTCGGATCCGTCACAGTCCCTGGATATGCCCCGTAGTAGTCCCCAGTCCACTCCACAACATTCCCCAGAATATCGTATAGGCCCCATTCGTTCGGCGTCTTGCCCTTACCAACGTGCGTCTTGCCCGAGGAGTTCCCACCGAACCAGGCAATCGAGTCAAGGGCAGCGTTCGGCTGTTCGCTTCCAATCAATGTACTCGTCCCCAAGTACGTCCCGGTCGTGGTCCCGGCTCTGGCTGCATACTCCCACTCCGATTCAGTGGGCAGGCGGTAGCCCGTGCAGGTGAGTCCCGCAAACGTTACCCCGGTGCAGGTGTATCCAGGCACCCCGGGAGTACCCGTGCACCCAGTCAACGAGTAGCACTGCGTCAACCCCTGACTCGACGACAATTGGTTGCAGTACGCTACAGAGTCCCACCAGGACACAGTATCAACCGGGCAGTCGCTGCCACATGTTGAAAAACCCGACGGGTTGTTACCCATCAATGCCTGCCATTCACCCTGGGTTACCTCGCTTACCTTCAGGCAGAATGACTGCGAGAACGTTACCTGATGCTCGGTCTCGTCGAGACTATGCGCGGGCTCCGTTGTCGGCGACCCCATTGTGAACATCCCGGATGGGACTAAAATGTACCCCAAGGGACAGCCACCGCTTGGGTCGCACACGCCTGCCGTGCATCCGGACTGGCACCTCTGCGCCAAGGCCCCCTCGTTACCGCACGAGTCGTGCCAATATACATTCCCACCTGAACATGCCTTGTGGTCATCCGGCATGCAGCACAAACCAAGAACACACCCGCCACCAATCCCACAGGATGTACCGTCAATGGCATTGCTCCACGAGGTCGTACTCAGCGTCGACGTGCACACCTGGCAAGAGTCGGACCCTTTCGATGCGCCCTCCAAATAGCATGTCCCGGCAATCAGGCAGTGGCTGTCCTGAAGGACGCTGCTGCACCCGCCGGTAGAGCACGAGTCGTTCGTGCATGTCTTCCCGTCGTAGCAATCTTGCGTCCCGCCTCCGCCCGTGCATGCCCCGGATGCGCACGTCTTGCCTGCCGTGAACGTCAATTCAGAACACGATGGCTCGGTGCAATCGGTTCCGTCTGTCGCGTTGCTCCAATCCGTTGTACTCGCAAGAACGGTGCACACCTGGCAAACATCCGACACCGACGCCTGCCCATCCCCATGGCAGGTACCGTCAATCAGGCAGTAGCCCCCCAACAGCGCGCTGCTACACCCGGCCCCAACGTCGCACGTGTCATCCGTGCAGTATTTTCCGTCGTCGCACGCGACCTCGGTCTGCGAAGGGCAAGCCCCGCCAAAGCACGTGACTGCCGCGTGAAATATTCCGGACTCGCAAGTTGCTGCCGCGCACTCCAATGTGTTGTTGGTGTTCGCGCATCCACCCGACGGGTCGCACAAGTCAGTGGTACAAACATTCCCGTCGTTGCAGTTCTGGGGTGTACGATCGCCCGTGCAAATGTCCGAGAAACACGTCTGGCCTGGCGTAAATATCAGCAGGTCGCAAGCGCTCTTGGTACACAAGCCACACTCCAGGCCACAACCGTCGTCGCCGCAATCCTTGCCCGAGCAATCGCCAACGCAATCCCTGCAAATCGCGGCATCCGGGTTGCAGCCATAAGGACAGTCGGTGGTCTTTACGCCTTGGGCATCGCAACTGTCGAACCAGCATACGGTATCACCGCAGCAAGCCTTGTGATCCTCGGCCACGCACGAACACGTCCCAACGACGCACTGCTTCCCGTCGATGCAGGTCCCGCACAGGCCACCGCAAAGGTCGTCCCCGCAATCCCTGCCGTCGCACTGGGGAACGCAGATGTCCGTCCCAGGATCCCTCGTGGACACTCCCTCATCAGCCTGGACGATGTCGCCGCTGGAATCCGGAAATACCATCACGTCGGCGTCCAGACCGATGTCGCGTGTAGCGTCGGCCACGTCGGCCTCATCGGCAGAATCACCAAAGTCGATATCAAAGCTGATATCCCGAAACACGTCGGAAACTTCCCCAGCGTCGATGTCCCCGATTACGTCCCAAATCGCGTCACCGACCTCGACGCCATCGTCCTGTTCAACGTTCGAGTCCCTGCCTGAATCCACTTCATCTGCAACGTCAAAAGCCATATCCAGGATCACATCGTAACGATGCCCGCGCTGAAGGTCCGAACATGCTAGCCCCGATATTCCCACTGCCAGCAGCATCAGAACCATCATGAAACGACAGGCTCGTGTCAGGAGCACAGCTTCCTCCTTGAAGGCGGCTGAGGAGCCACCCGGCGCTACAGTGGAATCTGGACTGCGATAGCGCCCCCGCCATGCAACGGTCCGATGGATATCTTGGCAGGGGCCTTGGGCCACAGAACTGCCGAGATGATCACCCCGGCGACACCGGCAACGGACAGAACCGATCCTACGATGACGTTCCGCGACCCCACCTTGTCGGCATCTGCCAAAAGCCTGCCGTCCGGGCTGTACTGGGCGCCGCGCGCATTGCTCTTGTCGATGCCATACTGGATCAGGAACGCCAGGCCTACCCCGGTGACCGCGGTTCCTACGCCGATACCGACCCAATTCGACACCGCACTGCGCTGGCCGGCCGGACGTGCCACATTGGGACTTGCAACGGGCGGTGACGCAGGAACCTGGACCGGGATCTCTGCCACCTTTGGTTGCGGCTGGACTTCAAGAACCACCGCGAAACGGACTTCCTTGGCGGGAAGGACATCGATTTCCCGGCGGTAAGCTTGCCTGCCGGCTGCCCGCACCTCGACCTGGTGCCTGCCTACCCCCAGAACGACGGGCGTGCCAGCCGGATGGGCGGCAACGCCGTCATCAACAAAAACCTCAGCCCCTGGTGGCGAAACTTCCACCAGCATGGTCCCTGTCGAAAGCGTGGCCGCCAGCGCCTGAACGCGCTGCTCGCAGCTTGCTCGCGTCTCGGCCTCGCTGGCCGCCTGCACACAGGCGCGGTAGGCATCAAGCGCCTCCGGCAGACGACCGGAATCCTCCAGGACCCTTGCCATGGCGCGCTGAAGCTTGCCATCCGGACAGATCCCGAAAGCGATGCCCAATTCAACCAGGGCCGCCTGGGTCTCCTTCGAGTCCGCAAGTCCGCGCGCCTTCCTGGCGTGCTCGACAGCCCTGTCCCAGTCGGCTGCCGCACAAGGCGGCTGGGCGAAGGCGATTGATGGTACCGCCAGGAACAGCGCAGCGGCCACCAGGAACGTCCGTGGACTACGTCTGGAGCTTGCGTTCATGGTCCCTCGTCAAAAATCCAGAATGCAGTGGTCCTTGCCGGATGTGCGCTTCCCCTGCTGGTTCAGGCAGTCCTGCGTGAAGGGGCACTTCAGCTTGGCACATGCAGGAAGGACGGGATCCTTTGGCAATAGTGGTTTTGCTATGACTGACGGCCTGGCCCTTGCGCCGGCGGGCACGGGAGCGGGAGTGGCCGTTTGCGACAATGTTCCGGCAACAGAAGGCTTGGGCGCCGCTGCGACAACACCTGGATCCTCCCGAACCGGCACGACGACGGGCGCGGGCGCTGGTGCGGGCGCGACCACCTGATCCGAGGCAGCAGTCGTCCCTCCCGATACCGCAGGAACCTGGCTAGAAATCGATGCAGGCTTGGCGTCAGGCGACACTGCCGATTCCCTTGCCACTTCAGCGGGACCAAGGAATGCCCAGGCCAGCGCTGCGGCTAGTCCAGCCGCGACTAACAGCAGCGCCAACGCCAGCCACCTTCGCCCGCCAGAAACGGATTTGTTGCCTGATATCGCCCCCCCGACTCCGGAAGTTCGAGGGGTTCCCCCTGGCGTTCTGTCGAGGGAGACAGTCGTTTCAACCAGCGCCGGCATGAAGCCTTCTGCAACGGCGACCTGACTGCCTTCGTGCATCCTGGAATAATCCAGGCATTCCAGCCGCCGCAAAACCTCGAGGGCAGTTCCGGGCCTGGCTTCAGGATTCTTGGCCAGCAGGTGCATGACCAGATCAACCAATTCCTGAGGCACGTCAGGTGGAAAACCCTTGACGACAATGGGCGGCACCGGCTCGTTCATGTGCTTTATCAGAACGGACAGCGGAGTTTCCCCGGTAAACGGTGGCCGACCCGACAGGCATTCGTAAAGGATTATCCCCAGCGAATAAAGGTCCGTAGCGGCAGTGACCGTTGCCCCTGATGCCTGTTCCGGCGCCATGTAGGTGGGAGTTCCCATCACCGTCCCGGTACGGGTGATGTTGGAACTGTCGGTATCCTTGTTGACGATCTTCGCTATGCCGAAGTCCAGCACTTTCAAGAAATCAGGTTCGCCGGCCATCGGCACTATCATGATGTTGTCGGGCTTCATGTCCCGATGGATGATGCCGGCATCGTGGGCCTCGGACAGGCTCTTGCAGATTTGCGACGCGATACGCACGACTCGTTGCGGCGCCAGGCGAACATTGGAACGAACCACCTGGGCCAGCGTGAAACCCTTCAACAGTTCCATCGCCAGAAACAGCACGCCGTCGTCCGTATGGCCGAAATCGAAAACGCGGACCGTGTTCGGGTGTTCCAGCCGACTGGCGGCCTGGGCCTCCCGCTGGAAACGTCTCACCAGGTCAAACCGACCATCGGATTCGGAGGCCTGCTCGGCAAGGATGACCTTCAGCGCGACCTGCCGCCTCATCGCAATTTGTTCGGCGACATAGACCTTACCCATGCCACCGCGACCCAGAACCTCCAGTACGCGGTACCTTCCCACAAGAACGCTGCCGATCAGCGGATCAACCTTGTCCTTGAAAAGGCGATCATCAAGCGTAGGAGTGCCATCGACCGGGCAGGTTTCGGCATCCGTACCCTTGCCGCATTCCGGACAGACACGCACAGCATCCCCCTTAAAGCCTGGGTGTTCAGCAAGCTTGAGTGGCCGGGACCGAAGGTAGCACAGGGACCGCACTTGGCGAAAGTGAAAAGGCGCCCTCAATGTCCTTGCGAAAGTTAACCCGCGGTCCCGGCGCAGGCAGGTCTATTCACCTACGTAGATCGCGGAAGAAAACAAGCGCATCGGCGAGAACGACAACATGCTCTCACGCATCTGAACCCGGTACCAGGCTTTGGGCGGTGCATTGTCGGCCAGCTTTTGCGCGATGGTCGCACCCGAGGCATGACCTTCGAAGCGGGTAAGTTCCACTCCGTTCCGTATCAGCACCACGGGGCCCTTGGCATTCACAACGTTGACCTGCAGCGTGATGAATCCAGGTGGAACCTCGTCACCCAGCATAGCCTCAAAGACCCCGTCGCCATCGGCATCAATGCGGAAGTCCAGTTCGGGGCGCCCCGTGAAGGCCAGGGAGTCGGCCTGGGTGATGTAAGTCCGGCCCTTGCGAATTCCGTGCAAGATCCCCGGAACCGACAGGGACTCGGCCCACACCACCGTTGTCGGGCTGGAAACGGTCAGGATCGGCGTGTGTGAATCACCGCCGCCGACCGCTCCGATGTGGTAGCCCTGGTTCAGCAGTGACTCCCACAGCTGAATGGCAGGTTCATTGGCTTTCGTGTTGAAGGCCCATGGGGAATTCCAGACCTCGATTACATCCAGCGCATCGTAGAGATCGGGGGCCGCGGCAAACAATGGGGCAAGTGTGTCCATGTCGGCACCATAGTGGTTCAGCGACTGCACCCCACCCTGCAGTCTGGCAAGCCGCCACGACTTGCGAATCTGGTCGGGCGTATCAGGGACCGCGTCATTCAACGTGCGTATGCCCCACTGGTTCGCGTGGCCTCCAGATCCCCCCCATTCCATCCCCGGCACCATCAGACAGGTATCTTGGACCCAGGCCGGATCAAACGGCGCATTGAAAACATCGTGATCGGTGATCGCCAGGAAGTCCAAACCGGTGGTCTTGCACGCTGGGGGATACGCGGTCAGCGAGGAACTGCTGTCGTGGCTGTAGCTGCAATGAATATGGAGGTCCGTCTTGTACCATCCCGGCTTGGCATTCCACACACCCAGGTCAACCTCAAGTCGAGGCAACCCAGGAATCGAAGACGGATCAGTCGGATCGGTACCCGCGGCTTCCTCCACCGTGTCATCGACGCCGTCACCGTCCCGGTCGGAATCAACGTCGTTGGGGATGCCGTCTCCGTCCATGTCGGGGTCAGACCGATTGCCGATCCCGTCGCGGTCGCTGTCCAGCCAGTCGTATGGGTTGTTCGGGCAATGGTCCCAGCCGTTCGACACGCCATCGCCATCGGCGTCAGTCCCCAGCAAGTCCACTTCGCCAGTCATGAAATAGGCACAGTACTCCGGCGCGTACACCAGGGGTTCATTGGTTTCGGAAACGTCGCTACCCGGACCATCATCATCAATCGCCTCCGCGGAATCGACCAGGCTTGCGTCACCGTCCGCGAGTGCAGCGTCCGACGCAAGCGCATCAGCGACGGAATCGCTGCCGACATCGCCGACATCGCCCTCGACGCCGTCGTCTTGAAACAAGTCGCTGCCGATCCGGTCACCAGGTTCGGCCTCGTCCACAACCACGACATCAGGCGGTGCATCGTCAATACCGGAAATATCGGCGTCATTCAGCGAACCGACGCGGCCACCGCTGGAACAGGCAAAAGGCCCGGCAAGCACGACGAGAACCAGCGACACGAACAGTCTGACGACTAGCATTGGCCCTCCCCTGCCCTGGAAACAACCGTTTACGGCATGTCCATGATCACGACGATTGACGCGTTCGTTGGCCAGTCTACCACGGTGCTGGCCTCGAAACTCGTCAACCTTCCATGTCAGCGAAATGACGCTGGCACACCTTGGCTACCGTTTCGGCAGTAAATCACCGGCACCGATATTGGCGACCGGAACATCTCGCATCAATGGTCATGGCGATGGTGCAGGTCCGGCTGATGCGGATGCTGGTGGGCCACAGGAACGTGCCGGTGAGGATGCGTGTGCCATCCGCCGGGCTGGACATGACCATGATCGTGATCGTGGTGATCGTCGTCATGCCGATGAGGGTGTAAGTGAACTACGGGGTCATGGTGGTGAAGATGACCGTGCTTGTCAAAGGCTGCCAGAAGCAACCCCACCAGCATGCCACCCCCACCCGCGATTTGCCATCCAGTCAGCGGCTCGCCCAGCACGGTCCAAGCCACCAAAGCGCCGAAGAACGGGGCCGTCGCGAACAGCATCTGCGACCGGGTAGCACCAAGTTGCTGGGCAGCACCGACGTACAGAACCAGCGACAGCCCGTACCCGACCGCACCTACTGCCAGGGCCACGCCAACCGCGCCCAGCGGCAGAATCTCATCCCCCAGCATCAGACCAAGCGCGATATTCACGATCCCCGCCACCAGACCCTTCACAAACGTGGACTGCGCTGGCGAGAAACCGTCGATGGTCGCCATCAGGTTATTGTCGATTGCCCAGCAGGCACACGCGGCAGCTACCAGCAACGCAGGAACCCCGGCCTCGAATCCCGATGGCGCGGCCAGGATCGTTCCCGAAACCAGGACAACGGCGGCTCCGGCCCAGGTCCACCGACCGATATGCTCGAGGAAGACCCCCCAGGCCAGCAGGGCTGTGGCAATCGGCTCGAAATTCAACCACAACGCGACCGAGGCTGACGAGGCCTTGGTCAAACCCAGCAGCAGCAGAACCGGAGCCAGGACACCTCCTGCAATAACGGCACCCGACAGTCGCAGAACGTTTCTACGATCAATGCGTGCCGGGCGGTTCCTGACAGCAGCCGGAAGAACGGCGATGGCCGCCCCCAGGTACAGCAGCCCGGCCAGCAGCACAGGTGACAGGGGACCCAGCAGGACTTTCGAGGCTGGGGTCGCAACCCCGAAAAGCATGGCCGAAAAGATGCACCACGCGGCTGGCCCGGTCGTGATCCTAGTCATGTCGAACCTCAGCGCGGTCGCTCGAGCACGGCGAACCACGACCCGTTGAACGCCACCTCATCACGAATCGGGAGCCCTCTGTCTGGCTGGAAAACATGGTATCTCCAGGGGCGCGCAGTGAACAGTAAGAATGCGCCTCATCCTGCGGTTGGATGGTCGCCTGGCTTGACATCCTGGGACGACGTTGGCTAAGTGGAATATCTCGACTACCGGTGGCAACAACGTGACCGACTGGAACTTCAACAGCATCCCTGATCAATCAGGGCGCGTTGCCGTCGTTACAGGCGCGAACACTGGCATCGGTTTCGAGACTGCTAAGGTGCTGGCGATCAAGGGCGCCGATGTCGTACTGGCATGCAGGAACCCGGATAAGGCAGCCGAAGCGGCACGCCGCATCAAGGCACTGTCGCCGAAAGGGAGTGTGAAGGTCCAGCCGCTTGACCTTTCGGACCTGGACTCGGTCGCGGCATTTTCGGACCAGGTATTGCGGGATCTAACGAGGCTCGACCTCCTGATCAACAACGCCGGCGTGATGATCCCGCCGTTTGGGCGCACGCAGCAAGGTTTCGAACTCCAGTTTGGAACCAACCACCTCGGGCATTTCGCGCTGACCGGGCGCCTTTTGCCCCTGCTGCTGGCATCGCCCGGCGCCCGGATCGTTGTTGTTTCCAGCGCTGTCGCGAATTCCGCCCGGATCGCTTTCGACAATCTCAACTGGGAAGGACGCACGTACCGTCCCTGGGAAGCCTACGGACAAAGCAAGCTGGCCAACCTGATATTCGCGATGGAACTCCAGCAACGGCTGACCGGGGCAGACGCAAAGCTGCAGGTCACGGCGGCCCATCCGGGTTGGACAGCTACCGATCTCCAACGCTCTAGTTGGATCATCCGCGCCCTGAACCCCCTTCTGGCTATGAATGCGTCCGACGGCGCCCTGCCGACGCTGCGCGCCGCGACCGACCCAGATGCGTCAGGTGGCAGCTACTGGGGACCATCCGGCTTCCAGGAGTTGAGAGGACGCCCCGTACCTGCCCGCATTCCGAAACGAGCGATCGACCGGGACGTCGCTGCCAGGCTGTGGGACGTCAGCGAATTGCTGACAGGGGTTCGGTTCGCGATCCCTTCACCCGGGGTCTAACTCACTGCGTGACAAGGCAGTCCTGGCGCACATTCGCGGTGATGAAGCTCTTGAACTGGTCGTATGGGCAATCGTAGGCACCGCCGCACGCGGGAATCGCCAGCGGGACGCGCTGGGGTGGCGTATCCAGCGTAAGGGTCGTGGCATAGCGCATCTGGTCCAAGGTCGCTATCACATAGAAGAGCCTTACGATGAACTGACCGCTGTGCTTGTCCTTGTGAAGTTCGAAGACAAGCGCGCCGGCAGGACCCGGGTCGTTCCTCTGGAACCCTTCCGCCTCCCAAGACACGCCTTCCAGGAATGATGCGATCGCCAACAGATTCTCATCGTGAGCAACAAACAACGTGAACTTGCTGGTGACCGGAGCAAGCATATCCGGGTTTCTCACGCCACTCAGAGTCTGATCCATCGTCCCAACCATCTGCCACATCAGGTTTGACGAGCCAACCTGAGCAAAGGATGGAAGACCGCAGGCAGTTCCCATGTTCAGCACATGCAGCTTCATCAGGTCGTTCAAGCCACCCGTAGGAATTGCCCCCCAGGCAAAGCACTGCGCCCCGACGGTCGATGCGCAGTTCGAATCGGGCATTCCCTGGGCGTATTCCAGCTCGAACGTCTCGGTTATCATATCGGCAACGTTAAACAGGGTGCCGCTGGCGAACGCGACGGCTCCATCGGAGGTTACTGTCGTAGGAAGGTCCAGAAGCGGATACTTTGTAACAGACTCAAGCATTTGCAACTGGCTGGAGTAGGTATTGATCAACGCAGCGGCGCCGCCTGTCCTGGTGTTGAAGGCGATCAAGTCCGCCGCCGTATCGATCTTGCACGTTCCGGCGGCCGCGGTGACTATGTACGGGTCGGCTGCGTGCAAATTGCTGGCATGAGACACCTGTATCCCGCAATTAGTCGTCGGTTCAGGGAACATGCCGTCCAGGTAACCCTGAGCCGTATGGATCGTCCGCTCGTTGATATCGGCATAGACAAACACCGCCCCATCCGCGGGACATGACCCTCTTGGGGGCAGGAACCCCTGGGTAACATAAAAGTCGCGATACCACGACCCCAGCCGGGTGACATTCTGCTCGCCATGAATAGTGAGATTTCCGGGAACATCGGGGTCAGTCGCAGAGGGTGGCCATAAGGGGAAGCCCTGCAACTGCGTAGTATACTGGTTCAAGCTTTCGGTGGAAACCGTCGCAGACCGGATCCCGTGCCGACTGATCGCCACTACGGAAAGCAACTCGGTGTCACCACCATCCTGATTGGACGGCGTATCACAGCCGGCCGCCATGGATAGGGGACAGCAAAATGCCACCAGGATCAGCCAATTCATCGAACTATGTTTCATGACAGTTCCCTCTGTTTGTCGTAACCGTTCACCAGGTCAACCATTGAACGCAGGACCCCTTCCCAGGGCGGCGATGGTAGACTTTGATACTTTGAAGTCAATCCTCCTGTGGGGTGCTTCTTGACACTATTTTTCCTGTTAAGTAAATAGGTTGGCTGTCTGTCCTTTGGCTGCGAATTGGGTTGGAGGTCGAGGAAATGACTCGCTTGCTTTATATATACTTAACTGCGTTAACGATCATATTGCTAGCTGCCTGCAGCGCCACCGACGGACAATCTTCCGACATTGTGGACGAGGATACCGCCATCTATGACCACAATAGCGACCTCGATTCCACCGGCGACCCGGAATCCACCGGCGACCCGGATATTGGTGCTGACGAGGGAACGCTGCTCGATGCGGACGCCCCGACAGACATCGGTTACCAGTTGCCATTCCACATCGAGCGCAAGGCCGAGGGCGTGCCTCTGACCGAGGTCGATATCACGACAACCACCGAATCCATACTCTCCCTGTGGAAGAGCACTTCCTACTTCCAGTGGATCCTGGACACCAGCCACGGCATGGCGACAGGCAACGAGTGGGGCTATCCGGACTACAAGCTGTGGTGGCAGGACACGACGGCCGTGAAGGTTGGCGACACCGTAACCTTCAAGCATGTCGGCGGCGGTGACAACAACCTACTGCGCCACGCGCGGGTACTTTTGTACGCCTTGGCTGGCCACATGGTCACCGACCACCCCAAGCTGAAGGAAATCAGCATCCAGTATCTTCGTGGCATCCAGGCCATGTACACGTCGATGGTGTGGGGGAACGAAGACCCGCCTATCGATACCATCATGGCCAGGGCGATCTACAACCACAACCACGCGTACGTGGCTTCTGGCGGTCGCAAGGCTGAGGTTGATTACCTGCCGTCCTGGCATCAGGAACTGGAACGGCGCCACGACATCCTGAACAATCCTGACAATCCATACTTTGGGAACATCTGGGTGCGCAGCAAGCGCAGCAATGACGATCTGCCCTTTCTTTATCGCCTTGTACCGGTGCTGATGCGGGTGTTGAAGAACGATCGTGATCCGGAAGTTGTGGCAGAGGCCACGAAAACCCTCGATTTCGTCCGCGGGTTCTGCCGCGACATCGTTGATCACGAATACCGCATCCGCACGAGGGGACCGGATGGTTTGCCCTACGAGCCCTTCGCCGATGGAGCGCCCGAGGATTTTGCCAGCTATACCACCTACGATTGGCTGGACCCGAACGCCGAATGCAACGCCAAGCTCGCCAGCGCGCTGATCGCCTACAAGGAGCCCTTGGGCAACGACTGTCTGGACGGCTATGGCGGCCTCTACGAAGAGGCTGCAACTGCGTCCAAGTACTGGGGCACCCCCATCATCTACTACTTCCACATCGCGGCCCTGGCCCAAGCCCTTGCCGACGGCTACAACGATGCGGCACGCGCGCTGGCCGCCGGGCTCGAACGTCGGGCCAACGTTTACATGAACGACCAGGCCACAAGGAAAACCGTCGCCACCTGGGATGGCGATGCCGCCACCTTTTTCATCACCGCCGCCAGCTATGGTTTCCCCCTGACCGCCCGGGAGGCCAGGCTGGTTTCTGGCGAACTGCAGCGCGCCTCCATCCACTACAGCCAATATTCCATGTGGGATCTGTGGGCCGAATCAGTCAAGGACGGCGAGTACGACTACCTGCCTGGGGACCGAGTGTCCTCGGAAGTGATTGACGGTCAAAGCGCCGTGTTCCAGCCCGCGGAAATCGCTGCTGTGATGGAGTACTGTGAAAGCCCCTATCGGGATCCTTCATCGTCGCCCTTCGTGGACTGCGATGCACTGTTCGACACGCAGAAGTGGTAGAGGTCGCCCGGCGCGCATTCCAGCGGTTCACACATACGGTAAAGTCAGTCAAGGTTATTACGGACCGTCAACTCGAGCCGGGACCATTCAATTAGCAGGAACGATTATGCTACCATCCGGCCCGGCAGGACTCTTCAGAGGTTATCTTGCGCACGGCATCGATATTGGTTCTTGCGTCGATCACGCAGGTGACTATCGGCTGCGCCACGGTCGGCACCGTCGGACGCGACCGACCCGATGAATCTGCTGGCAACAGGCCGGTTGTCAAGGTAGTGGACGTTATTGAGCGTTCTAGCGCACTCGGTCCTAAGTTATCGTCCATCGATCTAAACGATCTTTCGGAATACGTATTTGGCCGCGCCAGCGCCACCGGGCAGTACAAACTCATCGCCCGGGACAATGACGCGAAGGAACTTACCAAGGCGCAAACTGCACAGATCGCCCAGGAGGACCGTTACGCGAAAGACACGACAGTCCAGATGGGCGACATAACGGCCCACAACCACGAGCTTAAGACCGAGGTCAGTTCCGCGGACGGCAAGTGCACGATCACCGCAGAACTCTTCAGCTTGCAGCAGCAGGAACTCGTGGGTCGTGCGGACCGCGAGGGCGGGTGCAAACTAGTTGAGCTGAAGGCTCTTCTGCTGGATGTCATCGACGAACTTGCCCATCCCGAGCTTGCAAAGGAACGCGCCGAGAAGAAGAAGTTGGCACAAGTGGCACAGGAAAATGCCGAGACCAAGGCCCGAGAGGCCGAGGCCAAGAGGGCGGATCTCGCCGAATTCCGGGCTCGGGGGACTTCGGCCGACGCAACATATCTGGAGGGAAAAGCCGAGGCTGACGCTAGGGCTCGCCGGACGAAGGAGGAGGCTGACGCAGCCAGAGTCGAGGCCAGGAAGGCACGGGAGGAGTTCGAGAAGGCTGAGGAGAGGTCCAGGCTTTCGAGAGCAGCCTTGCAGGAAAACACCCGCGACCCCCAGACCCTCTGGCGCCCCTGGAGCACACGGTGGCTTGGCCTGGCTTTGGCCCCGGTACCCGGGAGGTTCTTGCTGCTAGGATCAAAACAGAAAATCGTGGTTCCTCTGGTGATAGGAGGCTGGGGTGCTGGCTGGCATGGCAAATGGGTCGCAGCCGAGCTTGCCGCTGGCGCGTACTCGATCGGCGCCGGAACCGACCCAAACAGCAGCCATTTCGGTGGGCGATACGCCATTTTCGGAATGATTAACACAAACGTTCTCTTTCGGCTGTCGGATCGATTCCCGGTGGGACTTCGTCTGGGGGCCGGGATCCTGCTGAATCCCTTCCTTTCCGCAGCATCCAACTGGGGAGACAAGCCGTCCCTCCTGGTCGTAGGCGACGTCTCGGCCCAGGCGGTATACGACTACGGGATGGCTCGGGGGCGGCTGCACTTCGAGGTTCAGGCCGGCTTTGAATACCTGCCCTCGCTGTCCTCCTGGTACCGGAAGAAACCCTTCACCTCCAAGATGGAACAGATCAAGTACACGAACCACGGACTGTTGGGCGGTGGCCGAATCTTCCTTACGATGCCGATCAAGGACGTTTACGGCGGGGAACTTCGCCTGGTCCTGGGGGTCGGGGCGTACGTCGGCGGGGATCCAGTTACCGGGAACCCGTCCGCCGACCTCCAGTGGCTTATCCACCTGCGATACTACGAACTGTAGCGCACGCAAGCAACTTGGCCGCACAGTGCCCAACAATTTTGCACACATGTTGTCGTGGCGGTAATCAAGGTAGGCAACCGCCGGACTGTCTATCGTTGAGTTTGAGGTAGGAATCCCGGGCGGAAAGGGCCGTGTCTGTGAAGTCCGTGAACACACCGTCCACGCCCAGGCTGTAAAAGGCAAGGTACTCGTTCGTGGGATCGCCCATGTAGTCACGGGCCAATCGGCGTTGTTCGTTGCGGAAGGTGTAGGGGTGAACCAGCAGGCCGACCCGGTGTGCATCCTCGACCAGGGTGGTGGGCAATTGGATGGACGTATCAGCTTCATTGATCAGGCCGTCGCCATTGATGTCCAACACGTTGCCGTCGGTATCGACAACGCCCTTGACCGTGATGATGTAGCGTTTCCATGGACCGATGCCGTCTGCATAGGTCCTGATCTCGGCCAGGCCAGCGGGGGTGACCATCGCGCTGAACAGACGGGGGTCACCGGCCCTGGTCCAGTCGTACGGGCGATCGGATGGAAGGACAAAGTTCAGCGCACCCGTTTTGAGGTCCACACCGGCGGCATCGATCAACTGGATCATCCTGGTATACAGGCCATTGGTCCGCATGTATTTAAGGCTTCCCGGCTCGAAGGACTGGACGTAGATCGGCGCGCTACGACTGTTCCAACCGGCCGCCTTGATCTGGGTGATGAGTACATCTTCCAATGGCAGGCCGAGGTCGCGATGGTAGGTCGGGTTCTTGGTTTCGGGATAGACCGCGATCGTGCTCCCGCTTGCGGCGTTTCGGGCCTTCACCAGGTCGATGACCTCCTGAAAGGTGACGATCCGGTAGAGGCCGTTGTACTGCTGCGGGCGTTCGGCATCGGTTGAAATCGCCCCCAAAGTCTTGATCTCGGCCAGCGTAAAATCGCTGGCAAACCAACCTGTCTGCGTTTCACCATCAACCTGAATGGTCTTCCTGCGCCCGGCAAATTCCAGGTGACTCGCCACGTCGGTGCTGTAGACGAGGTTGGGGTCGTGACGACAGATCAGGACGCCGTCCTTCGTGGAGATGAGATCCATCTCGACGACGTCCGCGCCCAACTCGATGGCCTTCATATAGGCTTCGAGGGTCTCCTCGGGCAGGTACCCGGAAGCGCCCCGATGGGCCACAACAACAGGGGCTTCGCCGTTCAGTGTTGTTAGTCTATAGACATCGTGGGTGCCAGAGCAGGCGACTGGCAGCAGCACGTTACAAAAGCCAAGTGCCACCAGGAATTGGAAAGAATAACGGAGACGTCGGGAGCGAAGCATTGCGATGCCATCCATCAGGCTGTTTCGAGGGTAGCACGCTCTTGTACGAACAGTGTGCTGGCGTAAATGCCCTGGGCCAGGGCTACCCGCAGAAATATCCGTCGCACGTCAGGCCGCCCGGGCACTTGACGCCTCCCTGGCACGTCCACATGCAGACACCGTTCCCGCCAAGGTTCTGGCACTCGACATTCGTTCCAGGGGAGATTGCCTGGCACTCGGTGGTAAGCGAGCAAAGAATGTTGCAGTGGGCAGGCGTGAACTGTCCCCTGATGCAGGACATGCTCATCGAACACTCGGCGGCATCCTTGCACAACTCACCGGCCGTCTTGGTACCCAAGGCGGGGACATCCAACTGGGCCACATCGACGACGCCGGTGTCCGTGGGGCCGTGGTCGAATAAACCCGGATCGTTGGCGACAAGGTCGGTTTGCCCAGAATCCGGGTCGCTGGAGTCAGTGAGGTCTAGGCCGCCATTCCCCTGGTCGGTGTGACCAGGGTCCGGGACGTCTGCGTCAAGCAGAGGACGGTCGTCCGGCGTTTCGGGTAAAACGTCCCGGGCCGTATCAGGGGACACCAGATCGATCGACACTTCACCCGGGATAAGGTCCGTTCGATCCGTCTCCCCGGAGCCGCCACAAGCAACCAGCACCAACGCACACACGCAGGCCATTCTTCGCATCAAGCCTTCCTCCAATGCCTTCCTGGGGCGGGATTCTACACGGTTCCACCTCGATTATCCGTGGGCCGTTGCAGGCAAGACATCATCTGGTAGTGCATCTGTTCCTGTAACCGCCCCTGGTAAAACCTTGAAACGCCGGGTGGCCGAGATTGCCCAGCAGCATCCCAGGCTCACCTTTCACCGAACACCCTCTGCACTGCTTGTTCCTCGAACTCCTTCATCCTCTTCGGCAGTTCCTTCCGCCGTACCCTGCCCTCCTTGGCGATCTGACCCAGTACCTTGACCAGAATCTCGACGTCCGCCGGGTCGTTACCAAGCCCGAAACTCACTCGGGCTATGCCGGGCAGCTCCAGCTTCGGAAGAACAATCACTATTGCCCGCTGGATCTGCTGCGCCCACGGGGGAACCTGCAGCAGGCGCTTGATGAGCATGTGCGCGCAATGGCAGCCCCAACGCGAGCCAATGCCGGCCCGCTCGGCCAGTTCCCCGGCCAACTTGTAGGACAGAGAACCCTTTAATTCGAATGCGATCACCCCGCCCCTTTGGGCGAAACGTGGGGAAGAGGCGTCCGCGATGCCACGCACCCGCAGCCCAGGGACCTTGGCCATGCCGGCCAGGGCCAGGGCTGTCAAGACCTGCTCCTCCTCCTGGACCAGGTCAAGGCCGATGCGCTGCAGCAGTTGCAGCGCCTTGGCCATGCCTGCCAGGCCGCCAACGTTTTCCTCGCCAGAAGTCCGGATCTGCTGCAGGCGACCAGGGTCGAAGGCAAGCAGGCTCTTCCTGGCAACCAATGCTCCGCTGCCGAAAGGCGCATAGGCCTTGTGGGCAGAAAATGCGAGATAGTCGATCCCGCAGGCTTCCATGTCCACACGGCGGTGGGCCACTAGCTGAGCCGCGTCCACCAGCACGTGGGCACCGTGACGGTGGGCAGCCTGGCAAATGGCAGCAAGGTCATTGAAGGACCCCAGCACGTTCGATGCGCCGCTGACGGCCACCAAGCGGATCCGCTTGGTGCCATGCCTGGCCTCCTGGTTGTACGCTGCAAGCTCGGCCTCCAGCCGCGCCAGGTCAATAAAGCCCTCGGCATCCACGTCCAGTTGAACCTGGCTCGCTCCGGCCAGGCCGCGCCAGGGGAGTTCGTTTGAGTTGTGCTCCAGGATGGTGTTCAGCACCACCAACTCGAAGCCATCCGAGGCCTGGAGGCACAGGTTTTCAGCCGCCAGGTGTATGGCCTCGGTAGTGTTGGCGGTAAACAGCACATCGTAGGTCGAAGGCGACGCATTAAGGAAGCCGGCGACAACAACAGCCGCCTCCCTCACCAGGACCGGCCGGGCGCTTGGTTCCAGTTGCCAGGTGCGCCAGACAGCCTCCCAGACTGGAGCGAAGGTGGGCGTGCTGGCCGCGTTGTCCAGGTTGACCAGCGGGCTCATGCCCTTTGCCGTGGGAACGCACAAGCCCAGGCCGATGCGACTGGCCTTGAGGCTGGCCAGCAACTCGCCGCCCCCAAGGGATTCCGGCGAACCGCCATGAAGAATCTGGCCGGAAGCCGCATCATTCCAGGCTTCGCGAAAACAATCCTTACCGTGGCGCCGTGCCAACTGCAGCGCCCTGGCAAAAGCAATCACGTTCACGATAGCCGGGGTCCCGGCCTCGAAGCGACCTGGCGCCCTGGCCCAGACCACCCAGCCAAAGCCAACCAGGCGGGCCGTGCCGCCACCGGCCTTGAACAAGGTCAGGCGCGATAAAGCCTGGCGTCGAATGACCAGCGCCCGCACACCCAGGGGCAAGCCGAGGTCCGCACTGGAAAGGCACTGGCTGTCGCCTGGTTCCAGCTGGGCCAGATAGGCCTCGGCAGCACCCGGAGAGCAGAAAACAACATCGTGGCTACCCGCCGCCAGGCCCAGGTACTGCAGGACCACCGCACGGGCTTGCTCGAAAAGCCTGGTTGAAACCATCGAGTGATGGCCGCTGCCGCGATGCACGTTGGAGTAGGTCTCAAGACAAGCGTAAACAGAGCGCTTGAGCTCCTCAAAGACGTCTGGCATGGATGCTCCTTTCAAGAGGCCGACCGGCTCGCCACTGCCACTGCCCGAACTGCGACTGCCGCAGGAATTCGTGACATGTCTCGACTCCTTTCCATGCCAATCATGGTGGAAATCGCCGCAGGCTCGAGTATTCTGGGAGTCTACTACAGAAGAACACGACGACGAAGAGGACCCGGGACCAAGACAACCATGCTATTCAGCATCTACCCGACTGCTTCAGCCCAGGTCGCGGTGGAACTCCTGCAACGAGCGCACCCCGATGTGCCCCTTCCGGGCCGCGCCAATGCCCTGCGCTGCGGCCCATGCCGCAGCCAGCGTCGTGAAATAGGGAACACGGTACTTGATGACGGCCTTGCGGATGTAGGAATCGTCCGTCTGGCTGGCGCGGCCCGCAGGCGTGTTGATCACCAGCGCTACCTCGCCGTTCATCACGGCGTCGACAAGGTTTGGCCGCCCCTGGCCCAGCTTCTGCAGCAGGTCCGACGGCACACCATGATCCGCCAGGAAACGATGCGTCCCGATCGTCGCGCAAAGGACCATCCCGTGCTTCACAAACTCGCGGGCGATCTTGACGACCTCGTCCGTCTTCTCGATCACCGTCATCAGCACACGGCCCTTGGTCGGCAGCGGCAACGACACTGCCTCCTGGGCCTTGAAGAAGGCCATCTCGAAGTTGTCGGCCAGACCCAGCACCTCGCCCGTTGACCGCATCTCCGGTCCCAACAACGGGTCCACTTCCGGAAACATGTTGAAGGGGAAGACAGCCTCCTTGACGCCGAAGTGCGGAACGTGCAGTCGTTGAATTTTCAGATCGACCAGGCGGGCCCCCAGCATCAACTGGGTCGCCAGCCGCGCCATCGGAATGTTGCAAACCTTCGAGACCAGCGGAACCGTGCGCGATGCCCGTGGATTAGCCTCCAGCACGAAGACGCGATCATCCGCGATCGCGTACTGAATGTTCATCAGGCCGATGACGTTAAGTTCACACGCGATGCGGCGCGTGTAGTCCTCGATGGTCTCGAGATGTGCGGCTGAAATCGTGACAGGCGGAATCACGCATGCTGAGTCGCCCGAATGGATACCGGCCTGCTCGATGTGTTCCATGACCGCCGGAACGAAGGCATCGGTGCCGTCGCAAAGCGCGTCAGCCTCGCACTCCAGCGCCGGATGCAGGAAACGGTCGATCAGGATCGGCCGCTCGGGCGTGACATCCGTGGCCGCAGTCACCCAGCGGCGCAGGTCGTCCTCGTCGTATACGACCTCCATACCACGGCCGCCCAGCACGAACGAGGGTCGTACCATCAGCGGGTAGCCAATGCGCGCCGCGATGTCCAGCGCCTCGTCCATCGTGGTAGCCATGCCCGACTCGGCCATCGGTATGCCCATGCGATCCATCCTGCCACGGAACAGGTCGCGGTCCTCGGCCATAGCGATCGTCGCGGGTGTCGTCCCCAGGATCTTCACGCCGTTGGCAGCCAGTTCCTCGGCTATGTTCAGCGGCGTCTGCCCGCCGAACTGCACGATCACGCCGTCCGGCTTCTCGTTCTCGTAGATGCTCAGCACATCCTCGACAGTCAGCGGCTCGAAGTACAGCAAGTCCGACGTGTCGTAGTCGGTGGACACGGTCTCGGGGTTGCAGTTGACCATCACCGTCGAGACCCCGGCGTCACGCAGCGCGAACGCCGCATGGACACAACAGTAGTCGAACTCGATGCCCTGCCCGATGCGGTTGGGGCCGCCCCCCAGGATCATGACCTGGCGCGCCTTGCGCGGTGGCGGAGCAATACGCGGACTGGTTGGCGAGATGCCGTTGTAGGTGGAGTAATAGTAGAAAGCCCCCTGAACGCCGCTGACCGGCAGGATGTCCCACTCCTCGACGATGCCCGACCGCTTGCGCTGCTCGCGGATCTGGCGCTCGGGCAGGTCCAGGATCTTCGCCAGGTACTTGTCGGCAAAGCCGTTGCGCTTGGCCTGCGCCAACTGCGTGTCCGGCACCGACTGCCGACGGTGGACCAGCAACGCCTCCTCCTCGTCAACCAGTTCCTTCATCTGCCCCAGGAAGTAGTGCTTGATCTTCGTCAGTTCGAACAACTGTTCGACCGACGCGCCCTTGCGCAGCGCCTCGTACAGCAGCCACTGGCGCTCGCTGCTGGGCTCGCGCAGCCGCGCCAGCAACTCGGGCAGCGTCTTGCGATTGAAGTCCTTCGCGAATCCCAGCCCGTAACGGCCGTTCTCCAGGCCGCGGATGGACTTCTGGAAGGCCTCCTTGTACGTACGTCCGATGCTCATCACTTCGCCGACTGCGCGCATCTGGGTGCCCAGTTTGTCCTCGGCACCACGAAACTTCTCGAAGGCCCAGCGCGAGAATTTGACGACAACGTAGTCGCCCCAAGGGCGGTACTCGGCCAGGGATTTGCCGTTCCAGTAAGGGATCTCGTCAAGCGTCAGGCCGGCAGCCAGCTTCGCCGAGATCAGCGCGATCGGAAAGCCCGTAGCCTTGGAGGCCAGTGCCGAGGAACGTGACGTGCGCGGGTTGATTTCTATGATGACGACGCGGTCGGTCACCGGGTCGTGCGCAAACTGCACGTTGGTTCCGCCGATGACACCAATCGAATGCACGATGCGGTGAGCATCGCGTTCCAGGCGTTCACGCAATTCGTCCGGAACGGTCAAAAACGGCGCCACGCAGAACGAGTCTCCCGTATGAACGCCCATGGGATCGATGTTCTCGATCGTGCAGACGGTTACCGACTGGCCCTTCGCGTCGCGTACAACCTCGACCTCCAACTCCTCCCACCCAAGCACCGATTCCTCGACAAGCACCTGGTGGATGATGCTGGCAGCAAGGCCTCGCGCCATCACGACGCGAAGTTCCTCGATGTTGTAGACCAGGCCGCCTCCGGTGCCGCCCATTGTGTAGGCAGGCCGCAGCACGACGGGATATCCAAGTTCCTCGGCTATCTTCTCGGCTTCCTCGACGCGATAGGCCGGCGCGCTGCGCGGCATGTCGATCCCAAGGTCCGACATGGTCTCCTTGAAGAGAATACGATCCTCTCCCCGCTGGATGGCATCGATGTCCACGCCGATGATTCGTACACCGTATTCCTTCAGCACACCGGCATTATGCAGTTCGGAACACAGGTTCAGGCCCGACTGTCCGCCTAGGTTCGGCAGCAACGCGTCTGGACGCTCCTTGGCGATGATCTCGGTCATGCGTGCGACGTTCAGCGGTTCGATATAGGTGGCGTCCGCGATCCCCGGATCCGTCATGATCGTGGCTGGATTCGAGTTGGCCAGCACGATGCGATAGCCAAGTTCGCGCAGCGCCTTGCAGGCCTGGGTTCCCGAATAATCGAACTCGCAGGCCTGGCCAATCACGATCGGTCCCGAACCGATGATCATTACTGTGTGCACGTCGTCGCGCCTGGGCATCGAGGACTCCTCTGGTATTCGAGAATTCGGCCGAACCGCGGGAAACAGCAGGCCGCGATTCGCACCTTTTGGAGTGGAAGCGTACCCAGTCGCGAGTCCCGGCACAACCGCAAGACTTAATTTCTACGGATCCGACACCAGAATTCCGTGGTGTTCACTCTTGCCTGGGGAGTTCGACTGGTTTCACCGCTGCAACCTAGGCAGCACCTGCAAGCCATTTCAGCTAACCGCATCTTCTGCGTCCAACGATTCCTCTAGGTTGGACCCTCACCACGCCTCGATGGTATGTTGCGGACGATTGTGGAGGAGGCCCCGTGCAAATCACCCGAACGCTGCTGCCACTTGTCTTGCTGGCAGCCGCCTGCGCCGGCGAGGTTCCGGTCAATGCCACCGACGCACCGACGGACATCGCGTCTGACCTGTCCGTGATGGACACCCTTTCGGACGGGGTCGACCTCCCTGATGCCCCTGCCCTTGCCGACCTGCCCGCCGGCGACGACAGCGGCACGCCCGTTCTGCCTTCATGCGACCTCTCCACCGAAGGCCTGCGCATCGAGATCTCGACAGCGAAGCCACTTTTTCTGCTGAACCTCTATGGCGGCCCTGAAGAATTGGCGGCGCTGGCTGAACTGCTGCCGGGCGACGTGCGTTCCCGCTTCGCCTTCCACTTCGTGCCGGCCGAGCCCTACGACTTCTCGGAAAACTGGCAACAGTCTGTCGAGGTCATGGCCGATGCCGCTGATGCAGCAGGGATTCCCCTCTTCGTACAAATCGAGCACGGCAACACCCGCAACACGGCCCCGGCTGACTGGTTGCACGGGATGTTCAATGCGCACCCCATGCTGGCGGGGTTGGTCTTTTCCGAAATCTGCTGGTCCGGCCTGTGGTTTACCGGCCTTGACGACGACTACATCGCCCGCATGATCGCCGATTTGGACGTGGTTGCTGCCCACGGGGGATACCTCCTGTGGCAGGACATGGCGACGGACAACGTGGTCGAGGTCCCGCACGTTTTCCTGAAGGGCGGCGCCGACTTGTCCCTGATGGCGGCCTTTCGGGCCCATGGGCGCCACGTCATAGTGCAGAACAAGCACAACGGCAGCGGCAAGCGTTTTGTGAACACAGCCGCGCCCCTGGGCATGTGGGCCACATGCGCCATTGGGAACTGGGGTGTCCACAGCGAGGACTGGCTTTGGTGGGAGGCCGGCTATACCCATCTGTTCCAGCCGTCATCTGGCGGCAGCCGCTCGGGCCCCGCATGGCAGACGGTCATGGCCTTCCCGGACGCGATGTTCGGCATCGACTGGATGGCCGGGCTGGCAGGCGGCGCCACGGTTTTCGGCAGCGAGATTCCCTCGAAGGTATTCACCCCCGGTGGCACGCGCCAGTGCCCGGCCTTTACGCAGGTTCTGCTGCCGCTGATCCGCCGGATGATCGCCGAGCCACTGGCCCCCACGCGGGACGAGGCCCGGGCCCGCATGAAGGTCGCCTACCAACCCCAGGAGGCGCCCCTGCAGGATCTGATGTACGACGGGATCTTCCAGGGTCTTTACGGCCCCCAGGAGGCGAGTCTCTGGGAATGGCTGCCTTCCACGGGACGCTATTTCTACTTGCCAATCCTGCCCGTGCAGTCAACCCCCGGGGAACGAGCCCTCTTCGCCGAAGTGGTTGACTCGGACCGCTGGTCCGTCGAACTGTCTGACCTGGCGACCCGAAAGGCCTTCTTCGATGCCCGTTACCCGGCCACGGGCGAGGGCGACGCCTGGTTCGTTGCCTTCCCCGGGCGGCTCTTCGCCTTCAACCCGCACGAGAACGCCGACGTGGACACGACCTTCCGCGCTTCCCTGGACGCCCCCGGGCTGTCACTGTCGGCCACCCTTCCGGCCCATACATCGCTGCTGGCCCTGGCCCGAACGGACGGCCTGGAGGTCGACCTGTCCAACTATCGCATCGACTCCGAGGCCGACGTCTGGACGGACGCGTCCATCAACGACGACCCGATGAAGTACATCACCGAGAAGTACTCGGTGAACCCGACGGACAAGGCACCTAGACGCACGATCGTCGAGGTACAGGGACTTTCCGCGGCCCCCATCGTGCAGTCCTCGGGCGATACCCGGGCTACCGTCGCCGACACCTTCGCCGACGGTCGCCTGACTGTAACCGTAGATCACAACGGCCCTGTGACCTTGATCTTTCACTGGAGCAATCCATGAGACGCACGGCGTTCATGGCAAGACTGGCCTTCCTGTCGATCTGCGCTGCCTGCACCGGCCCCGCAACTGGTCCCGAATTTCCCCGGGCCGACATCGACGGGGCATCATTCCTGGCAGGCAGCGACCCCGTGTGGGACCGCCTGACCGACCGCTGGCAGGACGGCGCCTTCACTGGCAACGGCCTCCTGGGCACCATGACGTACCGCAAGGACGATCGAACGCTGCGCTTCCGCCTGGGGCGCAGCGACGTGACCGCCCACTACCGGGTCCCATTCGTGGACTGGTCGATCCCCCGCATTCCCATTGGAGACCTTCTGCTGGCCACTGACGGCTCGGTAGTATCCGAGACCATGCGCCTGCACCTGCACGACGCCGAGGTTACCGGCGAGATTCGGACGGACCGAGGCACGGTGTCGTGGCGCGTCTTCACGCACGCCACTGACGAAATCATCGTGCTGGAGACGCGCGTCACCGGAACCGAACACGCAACTTTATCCCTTGCGCCTATCCACGGCATCAGCCCCAGGGTTGTCCAGGAACAGGCCGAAGTCGATTCGGCAGATCTGCCGCCACAGCCGACCTGTACTCGGGAAGGCTCGATCGAAACCTGCGTGCAGCCACTGCTGCCCGGCGGCGACGTCGCGACAACCTGGCAGGTTGTTACGGCGGACGGCGGCAGCCAGGTGGCCCTGCTGTCCATCGCAAACGGCTGGCCCGAAGGCGGTGCGGCGGCGAAGGCAAGGGCCTCGGTGGACAGCGCGCTGGCGACCGGCCTGACGGCGCTTGAATCCTCCCATCGTAACTGGTGGCACGTTTACTGGCCGGCTTCGTTCCTATCCATCCCGGATGGCCGCTGGCTGGCCTTCTACTGGATCCAGATGTACAAGCACGCCTCGGCGACGCGCCCTGGCAGGCCACTCATCGACAACCAGGGCCCGTGGCTGACCGACACGCCATGGCCCGGGGCCTGGTGGAACCTGAACGTGCAACTCAGCTACTCGCCGGTCTACACCTCCAATCGAATTGACCAGGGGTCGTCGCTGGTAGAGGCATTGGCCGGGCACGTCGACAGCCTGAAGATCAATGCCGCCGAATGGGGCGCCGATGGTGATGCGGCTCACATCGACCGGTACGCCTCGCTGGACATGGTGTCGTGGTCCATCGTCGGGGACGCGACCCAGGTTTTGGAACTGGGCAACCTGACCTGGGCCCTGCACGACGTCTGGCGTCATTGGCGCAGCACAATGGACCCCCAGCTGCTGCGCGACACGTTGTTCCCGCTGCTGCGCCTCAGCGTGAACCTCTATTTGAAAATGCTGTACGAGGGGGCCGACGGTCTCTTGCACCTGCCGCCCACCCACTCGCCCGAATATGGCGAGGGCCTTCTGCCGCAGTTGTTCACGGACTGCACCTACGCGGTCAGCCTGATGCGCTGGGGCTGCGAGGCACTGCTGGACCTGTCGGCGCGCCTGGGAATCCAGGATCCACTGGCGGACCGCTGGAGAGACGTGCTGGCGCGCACGGTGTTGCCGGTAGACAACGACGGCCTGCGCATCGGCGCGGACCAACCCTTCGCAAAGGGCCATCGCCACTTCTCGCACCTGCTGGCCATCCATCCCCTGCACCTGCTGGACCCGGACGTGCCCGCGGACCGGGCACTGATCCGAACCTCGATGGACCACTGGCTGGCCCTTGGGGAACGGGACGGCGGCCTGGAGGGGTACACCTGGACGGCGTCCAGTTCCATGGCCAGCCTGCTGGGGGAAGGCGACCGGGCACTGGGGTACCTGGACCGCGCTGCGCCACGCTTCGAGCCGGCCACGATGTACGTAGAGGGCGGCCCCGTCATCGAAACGCCACTCTCGGCGGCTCAGTCAATCCAAGACATGCTGCTGCAGGATCGAAACGGCGCGATCCTCGTCTTCCCGGCCGTGCCCACCGCCTGGTCGGACGTGGCGTTCCACGAACTACGGGCCGAGGGCGCCTTCCTGGTCAGCGCCGCACGCCAGGGTGGGAAAACAACCTTCGTCGGGATCCGCAGCCTGGCGGGCGAGCCCTGCCGCGTGCGGGCCGACCTGGGCCCCGTGGCCCGGCTGGCGGGAGACCTGCTCGGAACCGTTACGGCGAACGCGGACGGTGCCTACGCCCTGAACCTGGAAGCCGGCCAGCAGGCCGTACTGTACCGGGACGGGGATGAGGCCCCTGACACGCGCCTAGGCCCCGTGGCGATCCCGGCATCGGCGCTGAATTTCTATGGACTCAAGGCGGCACAAAACTGACGGCGTAGGTTTCCCGAATCAAAGCACTCTGAACAGTGTCAATGACAACAGGGGAAGAGAGATGGCAACCAACGTGCGACGGGAAATCATCCAGGTCGAAGAGAAAGTGCCGATTCTGAAGGGCATTCCCCTCAGCCTGCAGCACCTCTTCGCCATGTTTGGCGCCTCGGTGTTGGTGCCCGTCCTGTTCAACAAGGTCGCCGGCCAAGAGGTGGTGGACCCGTCGCTGGTGCTCTTGATGAACGGCATCGGCACCCTGATCTATCTTTTCATCTGCCGGGGCAAGGCTCCTGCGTTCCTGGGCCCCAGTTTCGCCTTTCTTGCGCCGACATTTGCTTGCATCACCGCCGCCGCCGACCACGAACTCGGCTTCCGCCACGCTGTGGGTGGCTTCGTCATCGCCGGCCTGGTCTTTGTTCTGGTGGCTACAATCATCCGCTTCGCGGGGAGGCGATGGATCTCCATCGTACTGCCTCCGGCGGCCATGGGCCCTATTGTTGCGCTCATCGGCCTTGAACTTGCTCCTGTCGCCGTGGGCATGGCTTTCTACAAGGACGGATCCATGGGTTCCGGTGTCGTCATCGGCACCAATATCTTCATCGCGCTCTTCACGCTGGGCGTGGTTATCATCGGATCTGTGGTCTTCCGGAAGTTCTGGGCGGCCATTCCCGTGCTTGTCGGTGTTGTCGCGGGATATGTCCTTTCCGTGCTTTTGGGCACCGTTGACTTCAGCGCCATCAGCCAGGCTTCGCTCATCACCTTGCCTAAGCCTGTCTTCCCGGTCTTCGACTGGGCATCGATCCTCATCGTGCTCCCCGCCTCGCTGGTAGTTATTTCCGAGCACATTGGTCACCTCTTTGTAACCAGCAACATCGTGGGTCGCAACCTGTTGAAGGAACCTGGCCTTCACAACTCGCTGCTGGGCGATGGCCTTGCCACCATGCTTTCGGGCTTTACGGGATCATGCCCCACAACCACCTACGGCGAGAACATGGGGGTCATGGCGATCACGCGGGTCTATTCAGTGTGGGTTATCGGCGGCGCCGCGGTCATCTCGATCTTCATCGCCTTCTTCGGGCACGTGAGCGGCGCCATCCGCACCCTTCCAGTCCCCGTCACCGGTGGCGTCAGCATGATGCTCTTCGGCGTCATCGCGGCTTCCGGTTTGCGCATTCTTATCGAGGCGAAGGTGGACTACTCCAAGTCCCGAAACCTTTTGCTGTCGGCCGTCGTCTTCGTAGTCGGAATCTCCGGCGTGCCCATCAACATCGGCAGCACCGAGCTCAAGGGCATGGTCCTGGCCACCCTCGTTGGTATCGTTCTCAGTCTCGTCTTCTATATCTTTGAACGCCTGGGCTGGAGCAACGAGGAACCAGACGTAATCAATGATGAGAACGTGATGTAACCGCAATCAGTGCCGAAGTTGAAAGCACATGCACATCGGAAGGAATTGTCCTCTAAAACGTCATTCGCTGCCTTGACGCAAAGTTGGTTGAGGGTCAGCGTCGCCAAGGAAAGGAATGCTGGTCTGCCAAGGCGACTGTAAGACAGCGGGCGCGTCACGAACCCGGCGTCCAGATTCCGCCGGCCGTCTCACAGACGGACTTCCCGACGTTATCGGTCTGGGTGTAGTAGCAGTTTACCAACCTGCCATCCCCACTTGTCAAAAACGTGCACGTGCCGACGAGGCCGCTGATCGGACAAGGAGCGATCGACCAGGCGGAGGGAGTCCCATAGGTACCGCCAGTCTCGCACGTCGTCTGCCCGTTGGTGGCAGGATCGTTGCAGGAACTTGCGCTGTCGCAGTAATAGTCGACACAGGGCTTCGAGGCAGGAGGACGGTGGTCGCATGTGCCGTAATAGTTCCCGCCCCCAGGAGCCTGGCTGCCGGCACCCGAGCCATCACACGCCAGAATCCCTGCCGCGAAGACCACTATCAAGGAACCCCTCATGGAATCCTCCCTACCAGTTGAAGATGCGGTCGCACAACCGGCCTGCCGCCCTTTGAAGCAGCGACGCCAGTTTGACAAGAACTTACCTGGACTGCTTCCCCGCAGGCAAGTATCGAACCGGGCCCCAGGGATGGTCAATACTTCACTCCGAACAGCGGCGGCAGGAACTGGCGAGTGGGCCCTCGATTTCCGGGGAGCGGATCTGCATCCCGCCGGCACCGATGATCAACGCGCTGGAACCCGGATTGGGTGGTATCGGCCCTTCTTTCTCAGTGCTACCATCGCACCCGAATTCCAGAGAAGGTGGGCAAGATGCGTCGAATAGCTGTGTCGATGGTAGTCGTCGGATTTGTTTTCGGATGCGGCGGTGGTTCAGCAGAGACGGACCTTTCGACCGGGCCAGACATTCCGGTGTCTGCGGAGTTGCCTGATGCTTTGGCCGATGCACCGACCAGCGGCGACACGACGCCTGAGCCTGGCCAGGTCGATGACGGCCAGGCGGACTCAATAGCCTCGGATGCACCCGTTGCAACGGACATTCCCGCCGGAAGCGATATTCCGGTGTTCGTGGATGCCTCGGATGTGGTGGCAGATGCGCCAACCCAGGACGATACGCCGACCTCGGACGATGTGCCGACCCAGGACGACGCGCTGCAAGACACAGGTCCGATCGACAACGGCCAAGTGGACCCAGGGCCGGAACAAGGTACTTCAGTGGACTGGGTTGCGATACCTGGCGGGACGTACCAGATGGGGGCGATGGATTGGAGCGAATCGCAGCCCGTCCACTCGGTAACGGTTCCGTCGTTCAGCATGGGAAAGACGGAAGTGACGGTTGCGCAGTACCAGGCGTGCGTGACAGAGGGGACATGCACGGCCCCGAACTCCGGTTGCACGCAAGCTCGTTATGACGCCCCTGTGGTTTGCGTGACCTGGGATCAGTCGAAGGCTTTTTGCGCCTTTGCAACCGGTCGATTGTGCAGCGAAGCCGAGTGGGAGTACGCGGCCCGAAACGGGTCGGCTGGAAACAAGTACCCGTGGGGGGACATGGACCCGACCTGCGACGAAGCTGTTTGGTCGGGGAGCGGTTGTTCGCTATCTGAACCGGCGGCGGGGTGCTCGAAGTCTGCGGGGAACGACACGTGGGGAGTGTGCGACCTCGCGGGCAACGTATGGGAGTGGATGGAGGACGATTACCACGTCGGCTACCAGGATGCGCCGACGAACGGCAGCGCGTGGGTGGACAGCCCGCGCGCCTCCATCCATGTCGATCGGGGCGGCAGCTTTGGCACCCACGACCCCAGCTCACTGCGAGGGTCGTTCCGATACAACCTCGGCCCCACGTACGGCGACTACGCCCCCTACTTGGGCGCGCGTTGTTGTAAATCGCAATAGCCATGCCGTGCAATGCCCCCTAAGGGGGTATCTACTTTGCTGGGTTCTCATGCACGTTCAGCTGACCTCGGCCTCACGGCGTCGAGCAGTAGAAGTCGCCGTAAGCGACGCAGATGCCGTCGTACGAGGCGAGCTGCGAAGAGCAGTGGGATTTCGATGTGCCGTTTTCCCCGACGTTGAAGTAGGCCGCGCAGGTGGGAGAACCGGGGGCCGAGAAGTCGCAGTAGCCGCCGATGCAGGCCACGCTGTCCGTACAGGAGTTGCCGACGGTCGGATAGGCCGCGCAGATGCCGGAATCGCACCAGTACCCGTCGCCGCAAACGGTCGGCAGGCTGGCCGCCGCCGCTTCGATGCACGCATCACCCAGGCCGACCAGCGGCTGGCAGGTGCCGCCAAAGCAGCGGTCCTCGGCGATGCACTGGAAGTCGTAGGTGCACGCCTCTCCTGTGGCCAGCGGGGCCTTGCAGGAACTGTCGAGGCAGCGCAAGTCGGCGGCGCACCTCTCGTCCATGTAGCAGTAAGTACCGGTGATTCCGCGCGCGCGGCACGTTCCGCTGGCACACGTAAGGCCGGCGGCGCACTGCTGCCAGTACGCGCACTCGACGCCTTCGGCGGCGCGGTCTTCGCAGACGCCGGGGCACTGGCCGGGGAGGGTCGTCGTCGGGCAGTAGCCGCTGGCGCACTGGGTGCTGCGCCGGCATTCGGTGCCGGTCCCCTGCCCGGTCGTGGACACGCCGGTGCCAACGAGGACACCCTCGCAAGCGGTGCCTAGGACGGGGAATTCCAGGGGAGCGAACGTATTGGTGGACACGAGGCCCCAGCACGGCAACGCCTGAAGGTCCGCGGTGCACGCGAGGGCCTTGGTCTCGTCGAAGGTCGTCTGGTCGGCATCGATGTCGGCCTGGAGCGTCGTGCAGTCCAGCGCGCCGTGGAGTCCGGCGAGGTAGTCGGGGTTCGCATGCAGGCAGGAAACCTTTCGGGCTGCGATGGCCGCGTTCCAGTCGGAGCACGCGTCGGCGAACGAAACGTGGATAATGGTGAAATCCGCGGTCGCGATGGAGCTGACGTCCATGCCTTCTGCCTTGGCCACGGCCTTTAGCGTATAGGGGAGCGTGAGGGGGATCGGGTCCGCGTATTTCTGGCCGGTATAGGGAACTTCAGGGATCGTCGTTCCGTCCATCGTGTAGTAGATGACGGCCCCGGGGGTTGCCGACGCGATCGTGACGGTCGAACCGTAGGCGACGGCGCCCCCGGACGGCGTGAACGTCGGCGTGGCCGTGACGTTCCCGCCAAAAATGACGTAGTTACCTGACTGGGTGACACTGTCCCGGTATCCGGCCGCTGTCACGTACGCTTTCAGCATGGTCGTTCCGACCCCAATGCTGACAGGACTCGCGTAGACCGGAGAGGAGTTGTTCGGGCTGGTGCCATCGGTGGTGAAGTGAATCTTCGCACCCGAGGTAGAACTGGAAATCGTGACATTCTGGGCGCTTGTGTAAGTGGCGGGTATGGGATCGAAGGAGGGCGTGGCCGCGTAGGGTTGAACGCCGTCCTCGACAATGTAGGTGCCCATGTGGACTGAACTGTCGAAAGCTCCGGCGGCGATCGCATAAGCTTTCACGACGGTCGTACCGACCCCCACGCCGATAGGATTCGAGTAGATCGTGGAGGCTGCGGTCGGCTCCGTGCCATCGAGGGTATAGTGGATCTCCGCACCCGTGGTGACAGAGGACATAGTGATACTCAGGGCGCCAAGGTAAGTGCCGGGCATTGGGATGAAGAGAGGCGGGGCCACGTAGGGTTTGGGGCTGTCGCTAATGACGTAGACGGCGGAAGTTACGGAACTGATGGCCATCCCAGCCGACTTCCCGACGGCTTTCAGCTCTAGCGTCTCCTGGATGGCAAGCTGTGTTCCGGAATACTTGGTACTTTCAAGATTCGGAATGCTGCCATCGAGCGTGTACCAGACCTCGCAGCTTGACGTCTTGCAAGCTATCGTGACCGTCTGGGGGCCGGTGTAGGTTCCGCCAGGGAGGCTGAAAGTGGGCGCGGAGGTCTGGGAGCCAGGCCCCGGCCCCGAAGGTTCGCCGCCGTCGCCTCCAGATTCGCTGCCGCAACCCACGGTCAGCAACACCACGCCGATGCATGCCAGGGTCGCAAGAATGGTTCTGTTTCGCATCGTTGCCTCCAGCCTCCATACGAGATTTCTTCGCAAGGCGTTCGCGCCATGCTTCTAGCTGAACGCAGGGTAATCCTGATTCGCCGCTTCGAGCAAGTTTCAGATGTACGATGGCTGCGACGGATCGGATTCAAGTACCGCTGAGATCCTGGGCCACCGCGCACACGAGGCCAACCACCTGAACCCACTGATTTCCGTTAAGAATTCAGGAGTTGCAACGAGGGGTCTGACCTGGCATATTTGCAAGAAAACGAACTTGGTCCGAGAGCAAAAATGGCGGAAACTTCCGGTCAGGATCAGCGATGCATGCCCCCGCATGATGACGTATCCGAACGCACCAGCGCGCTGACCACATCATCTTTACGGCCCGCTAGTGATGACGGACAACTGCTTGCCGCGATCCCGAAATGCATTACCCTCCCGACTAGGCAGATCGCCCGCTCGAAAGGGGCAGGCGCAAACTCGGGAGGACTGAATGCACAGGTATGCTTCGTTTACAGGGCTGGCTTTTCTTTCGATCTTCGCCTTGACCGGCGTGCAATGCGACGGCAGCGGCATCGGCGTCGACAACGGCTTCAAACTCGAGCTCGCCCCGGCGGAAGGTACATTCTACCAGCCGGTCGCGATTATCGTGAATGCCTACCTCTCTGGTGGGGCCTCCTACACGGCCGACGGCGGGACTGTCTCGAACATCGATAACGATTGCAATGGCCCAGGGTCCTGTGGCGCCACGCTGACACCTACGGCGGAAGGCCAGACGACCCCTGGGACCGTGGCTTTCCATGTAACCGTTGCGCCTAAGGGCCAGCCCTTCTATTACGCCCCCCGTTCGGTCAGCGCCACCTACTATTTCATCGCCCGCACGCCCACGGTCGTTCCGCCAGCCGGAAACCTGCCCGGCGGAACGACTGTGGCGATCACCTCGGTTACACCAGGCTCGGTGATCTACTACACGCTCGATGGCAAGGATCCGACCAATACCTCTCGGATATACACGGGCCCGATCAGCATCACCACGAGCGCCACAGTGAAGGCCATGGCCGTCGTCCCGGGCTACAAGAACAGCGACGTGGTCTCGGCCGAATACACGGTTGACAGTTCCTGGCCAAGCCTGTGCGCCGAGTGGAACGCCACCCTAGCCCAGCGCAACATCGACTGCTTCCTCACCGACTCCGACTACCTCGCCGGCCTTCCGGGCGCGATCGACTGCGCCACGATCCAAACAGATATCGAGAACCTTGAAACGAACTTCGATCCAACGAATGCCGACGAGTGCTCGGCAACCATCGCGGCGCTCACTTGCGATCAACTCGTGCCCCGATCGATGGATCCGTTCCGATTCCCCATGCCAGGCACGCCATGCGCCAGCGTGGTGGTGGGCCTGAACGCGTCATCCGCCGCCTGCAGCCGCAGCACGCAGTGTTCCAGCGGCTACTGCACCTCGATTAATACTCGTACCTGCCCGGGCGCTTGCCAGGATCGCGTCGCCCTGGGTGGCGATTGCATGAATTCCCAGGAATGCGCCGACGGCCTGACCTGCGACACGCTCGCATCGAAGTGCGCTGCCTACGCCACCTTGGACGTCACCTGCGAGATGGATGACGACTGCAGCTACGACCTGCGGTGTGTCGAATACAAGTGCCAGGCGCCGCTTGCGACCGGTGTGGAGTGCGGCTTCGGCATCAAGTGCGTTGCGGCAGATGTCTGCGATGTGACTTGCAGGCCAATCGTCGGTCTGGGCAGCCCCTGCACTCCCCCAGCCATGGCAGACACCTGCGCCGCCGGCTCCCGGTGCGGCGGCACGACCTGCACCGCCCTGCCCAAGGTGAGTGAGAACTGTGCCCAAACCCAGGCCTGCACCGGCGGCTACTGCAACAACCTAGGCGACACCCCCACGTGCGCGGCCTATCTCAACATCGGCGATGCCTGCGACTACAACCTGCAGTGCGCGTCGCAGCTCTGCTCGTCGCAGAAATGCGTCGCCCCGGGCGAGTTCTACTGCCACTCCGTGTGAGCCGATCGCACAGCCGACACGACCCGATCGCACAGCCCAAGAACCGGCGCTCTCCTGACGAGAAGACGCCTCCAATCGGAGGTAAGGGCGGCTCTCGGTCTGCGGTCATACTGCTGATGGCCCCGCATCCTACGGCAGCCACTCCCTGGGGTCCGACGCGAAGAACTCCTCCAGCGGCATCCCGCCGGCCCCGACAATCAGCGCGCGGGAACCGGGATGGGATGCCAGGAACGCCGGAAGCCCGGACCGGCGCCGCGACCGCGACGTCTTGATCTCGATGGCCCGAACCCCGGCGCCGGCTTCGACCACGAAGTCGACCTCGTCGTCGCCCCGGCGCCAGTGGCGGACCCGGTACGGCAGCCCCTGGAGGTGGTTCAGCAGGTGCGCACCCGCGGCGTTCTCGACCACTCTGCCCCACCATTCCCCGTCGCGTCGTGCCGCCACCTGGTCGCGCAGGTCCATTGCGGCGACCAGCGCGTTGTTCCACAGAATCAGCTTCGGACTCCCGCCGCGTGCCCGGACTTGGCCGGGCGAATGGGATTCCAGGCCGCTGGCCAAAAACGCCGTCCCCAGTAACTCCAGGTAGTGCGCCAGCGTGGTCGTGTTCCCGGCTTCCTGCAACTGGCCCAGCATCTTGTTGTACGACAGGATCTGGGCCGGGTACCCGCACGCCAGCGCGAACAACTGGCGCAGCAGCGCGGGCTTTGCGACCACCTGCAACGACAGCACGTCGCGCGCCAGGACCGCCTCGATCAGCGAATCCCGCACGTAGGCTTTCCAGGCCGTTTCGTCTTCCGCGAACGCCGCGGTACCCGGGTAGCCGCCCAGCCACAACCATCGGTCCAGGTCCCAGCCGAACGCCCCGCGCATCTCCGGCCAGGACCAGTGCGTGCAGCGGTGCAGCAGGTAGCGTCCGGCCAGGCTCTCGGTCACGCCCTTTGCCAGCAGCAGCGCGGACGAACCCAGAAGCACCACCTTCGGCGCCTGGGGAAGCGCGCGGTCGGCATCCCACTCCGCCTTGACGGTGTCGGCCCAGCCGCGCACCTTCTGGACCTCGTCCAGGATCAGCAGCGCCTGGCCGTCCGCCAGATCCTTTCGCGCCAGATCCCAGTGCGACCGGATCCACTCAGGTCCCGGGGGAAGGAACTGGTCGGCCGCCGCGTACCGCACGGGTCCATGCCACTGCCGGCGCACAGCGTGGGCCGCCCAGGTCTTCCCGACCTGGCGGGGTCCGACCACTACCTGAACCAGATTCCCATGGGCCTCCAGGCCCTTCACCAGGCGGGCGACGATGGCGCGCTCAAAGGTCAGTGCAGGCATGGTTTTCCTCCCATTCAGCCCATTATACTCAATCGCTGAGTATTTTTGCTCAACAAGTGAAAGTACATTGCGGGTGCACCCCGATCGCGGCACCTCCCTTGACCGCCACCCGGACCTGTCTGGCCCACCTCCTCGGCGTTCCCGCCGTAGTCGCACTCCCTCCTCAGGATTTCCGGAAACGGCTATTCCTGCCACAGCGGGCGCACGGGGCGCTCGCAACGGAGATTCTTGCCACGAAGGAGTGTTCAACGAGGATTCGGCTTATCCGATTTCCAGTCAATCCCCTTCCGCAGGGGCCCAGGCTTCGCCAGCCTGATGAGAACGCATATCCTCACGACTCGTCAACCCACCGTATAGTCACATGTTTACTGGGAGCGCATTTACCTTTCATCTCGGATGTAAATTATCCTAGTTAACGCAGACAAGACCAGTGCTCAGGAGTACCTGCGCGGTCGGTTGCATCGAGGAGGTTCGCGATGGAACGAAGACTGTCACTGTCCATAGCCTTTCTGTTGGCTGGACTCGCCGCCTGCGGTGGCGGCGATGCTTATGGAAGCGACGACGCGGTTCCGACGGGAGACGTGGTAGCAGAGGCCGGCGACCCGGGTGGTCCGGGCGACCCCGGCATGGTCGAAACCGGCCCCGACGCACCGGGTCCCGCTGCCCCGCTGGCCCTGCCGATCGATCCGACGCTGACGCCCATCCAGGCAAGCCTGCCGGATGCCGAAGGGAACCCCCGGCCGGTGGCCCGGATGAAGGGGGCGGGCGGCGTCGCGATGGACTTCGTGCTGGGCGAACTGATCATCGGAACGGACGACACGGCCGCGCTGGCCGCCCTGGTGGCGCGATGGGGCGGCACGGTGCTCGCCAGCACCGAAAAGGTGGGCGACCAACCCCGGCAGCACCGGGTCCGGCTGGACCCCTCGGACGCGCAGGTGGCGAACCTCCTGGCCGACGTCCAGGCCGAGGCACCGGACCTGACCGGCACCTTCACCAGTTCCAGCGAGGCTGCGGCGAAACTGCTGGCCGTGGCCCTGTCCGAGGCCAATCGCGGCGGACTGACGGCGTCGCCCAACTTCGTGCTGCCGTCCGACGCCATCGCCGACGGAACGACGGCCGAGGCCCCCACGGGCGAGGACGGCCTGTACGGCCCGGACGCATTCCTCTGGCCCTACATGGACCGCGGAAGTGCCCAGGATATCGGGGTCGGGGCGGCCTGGCAGGCGCTGTCCCGCGCCGGCAGGCTGTCCAACCGGGTCCGGATCATGATCATGGACGGCGGGTTCGCGCCCAGCGACGACTTCCCGGCCAGCCGCACGGTGATCGGCTCGTGGAACATCCCGAATCCTGCGTCGTGTTCCGGGGGAGGCGCGTGCCCGTGGCACGGAACAATGGTGACGACCGCCGCGATGGGCGTGCCGGACAACGCGTTCGGTGCGGCCGGACCGGCGGGCCCGGTGGCCGAACTGCTCGCCGTGCCTTCCGAGGGCGACTTCTTCGGGACCCTCTCGACGGTGGGACGAGTCATCGCCAGCACCGCATTCGGCAACCCCCGCATCCTCAACATGAGCTTCGGTTTCGAACTGGACCTCGGCTGGGACATCGCGGTCAAGGCCGCGTGCCTGGGCCTCTGCCCGTCGCCCAGCGAGATCATGAACGGGATCAGCACCGCGGTTGCCGCCTCGGGAAAACTGCTGTTCGCGTCGGCCGGGAACGCGGGCAAGGACGTCGACAACGGAGGCGACATCGTCGAAGGCTCGATGTTCATCCCGTGCGAACTGGTCGGCGTGATCTGCGTGGGGGGGATGGGACACGATACGACCACCCGCGACGCCGGCTCGAACTTCGGGTCCCGGGTCCAGGACGCCTCGGTGGACATCTACGGCCCGTTCCTGACCTGGGTCGGGCCGGACCCGGACAACCCCGCGAACTTCGCGCGGCTGAAGGCCGGAACCAGTTTCTCGTCACCGTTCGTGGCGGGCGTCGCGGCACTGGTCTGGGCGGCCGATCCGTCGCTGACGGCAGGCCAGGTGTGGGGGATTCTGCGCGACACGGCGAACACGGGCGGCCTGGGCGTCACCGGAAACCAGCGGCGCGTGAACGCCTTCGCGGCGGTGGCGCGCGTGCTGGGCGGCAGCCCGCCCTCGGTCTCGCTGACCGGCTCGGCGACGGGCGCCCTCAACCGCGAGGTGTTCTTCACGGCGGTCGTCACCGATCCCGAGTTCAGCGCGTCGGGCCCCTGCCCGCCTGGCGCCTGCCCGCTGACCTGGGTGCCTGCGCCCACGAGGATCGTCGGCAACACGGCGTACTACCGGTTCGACACGACGGGCAACCGGACGATCACCGTCACGGCCGAGGACGCGATCGGGCAGAGCACCGACGCCAGCCGGGAGGTGAACATCGTCAACGCGGCGCCCTCGGTGTCGATCTCGCAGCCCGCCGCGGACGCCAGCGTGGCCCAGGGCATCGCGATCCAGTTGCTGGGCACCGCGACCGACCTGAACGAGGGACCCGATCCCGGCCCGGGGCCAATCGCATGCACCTGGACCAGCAGCAACGCGGCCGACGCCGCCTTCCCCAAGACGGGATGCAACACGACGGCCTCGTTCGCCAGCACCGGGAATCGCACCCTGACGTTGAGCGCCGTCGATCCCCAGGGCCTCCCGGCCTCGGCGTCCGTGGCCGTGATCGTCACGGCTCCGCCGACGAACCTGCCCCCGAACATCACGCTGGGCAGCGTGCCCGCGCCGAACTACTCGGGAGGCTACGCCTGGGACGTGGCGATCGCGGTGACGGCCAGTGCCACCGATCCGGAGGGCAACAACCCGATCACCTACGTGTGGAAGGCGACGTCGTACCAGCCGAACAGCACGGCCGTCTATGCCTCGGCCGTCGTGGTTTCGGGCCCCGGTTCGACCGCAGGCCTGAACTGGAATCCCTCCGCCACCCCGTCCCTGCTGGGGGATTTCGGGGCCCTGGGCAACGCCTGCTATGACGGACAGATAGTGCGCCTGACCCTGGAGGCCAGCGACAGCCTGGGCAACAGGTCGATCAAGAGCCTTGCCGACATCAAGGTCTTCCGCTGCATCCTGGGCTAGGCCGCGCGGCCTGTGCGTGCGGGGAATGGCCGCGGTCAGGTTGCCTACCAAATGGTCCACTGGTGGGGCTCGGACCAGCGCGGCTTCAGCGCCTGGGTGGATCCCGCCGCGGTTCCTCGAATCCAGGTGCAACTGTCACGGCGGGCGGCCACGCGTCGGGACGGTCTTTCAATTCTTGCAGTCGTTCCCTTCAACACCGGATCGTGGCGCGCGGTAGCCCTGCAACCGCATGCTACTTGCAAACCCCCGCGATCCGCCTAGGGTCCAAGTGTGGGTACTCGCGCCTTACGGCTTCCAGCCCCCATACGGAGAGCCACGCCATGACCCTGACACGTACAAGGCGTCCCGTCCCGCTTCCGGCTGCGCTCCTGTTGCTGGCGGGGGTACTGGCGGGCTGCGCCGGAAACGACAGCCGCAGCGACCCAGAAGACAGCGAGCCCACGCCCACCGCCACCGAGGTCGGCACGGCCGACGGTGATCCCGTGAGCGCGGTCATCGGCCCCGGGGGCGGCACGATCAGCACGCCCGATGGCAGGCTCACCGTCGTCATCCCCGAAGGGGCGTTGAATGCTGACACCGAGATCGGCATCCAGCCGATCACCAATACGGCACATGGCGGGCTGGGCACGGGGTACCGCTTGACGCCGGACGGCCAGACGTTCCAGCAACCGATCGGTCTCGTCTTCGCGTACACGGATCAGGAAACCTCCGCCACCGGGCCGGAACTGCTGGATGTCGCTTTCCAGACGGCGGAAGGGTACTGGCAACTGGCGGACAGTTTGGCCTTGGATACGACGGGAAGAACCGTTACCGCCGCGACCAGGCATTTCTGCGACTGGTCGTTCCTGGCCCCTTATCGCCTGAACCCGCCGTGGGCGACCGTCCCGGTGGACGGCGCCCGGTTGTTCATCATCGAGCACTGTTTCCCTGTTCTCGGAGAGCGGCCCTCGCCCGGCGCCGATCGTCCCGTGCTGGGTCACAACTGGTTCCCGATCAGCGTGACTCACGCAGCGAAGGTCGCCAGTAACTGGTCGGTGAACCTGATACCGGGCGGCAACGAAACCATCGGTACCGTATACGCCAATCTGGAACGGGGGGGCTACGCGGCCCCGTCGACCAAGCCGAACCCGGACGTTGTCGAGGTCAGCGTGCGAATCGCCGATTGGCGCCACCCCGAGGTCCAGGGAATACTCGGGGCGGACGTCACGATCACCGATACGGCGGCGCGCATCCGGGTGCAGGGCAGCTACAAGATGGTTGACCAACTCCTGACGACCTTCGTCACGGCGAAGGTGACGGACGGCATCGAGTTCGAGATGCCCTGGCCGCTGGCCGACGGCGTATTCGATGTGACAAACCTGACCGGAAAGGCGGAAGACGTCGCCGACACACGCGCGGGCTGCATCCAGCCGGAACTGCGTGATGCGTGGGATCAACTGGATGCCACCCGGGTCGTTCTGACCGGGACCTACCTGACGATCGAGGGGAACACCCTGGCACCCCCCATCACCCTGGGCGTCGGCGAAGGCGACTGCGCCACGACGACCCGGACCGAGCCGGCGCAGACCACCGAAGGCGGCCTGCAGATCGGGCTCCCGCTGGAGTTCTTCACCAGCAGCAATCCACCCGAGAGCCCGGTGGTCTCGACCGGGGAGGGCTGGACATTGACCTACTCCATGATTCCCCAGTAGGTCTCTTGATCCGAAACAGGGTTGCGGCCCAACAAGGCGCTGATGCCCCCGGCAGATCTGGCTGAACGCATGGCACGGCTGCGGTCAGAGCCGGTGGAAGTGTTCCTGGCGATTGGCGTGAACGACCGCAACCGCGTCACCGGCGAATGGCTGATCGCCATGGGCTGGGAATCGGGTATGAACCTGACGCCGCGGCTGGTGTACCGAGGCAAGCACTGGATCGAGTGCATTGTCGTGAAGAACGGAATCTGCGTCGCCCGCAGCGGCGAGTTTCTTGTCGACGTCGAGTGACGCCCGGCCGCGAGGTTTCGGCCTCGGATCGGACCAGGGGTTGTGCGCCGTGTCACCCAGAGGGCCCTGGGCGTCGCAATCGCTGGTGGCAGGCAGGGATCCCGCGATCTGGCTGCAGTCGACCGCAACGCCGCCCGCGGCGAACACGGCACCCTGTTGACATCCGCTATCATTAGTCCCATCTCTTCCTTGGAAACCGATAGGTTTTCCTGCAACAAGGAGGGCAACATGGACCGTTTACGACTGGCGGCACCGGTGATGTTCACCGCGCTCGCTCTGGCATTGGGATTCCCAGGATGCGATTCCAGCGACTCCGGAGGCAAGGACGCGATCACCGACAGCCCCGGGGGTGCTGACATTTCCGGCGACAGGTTCGACGATCATGGCGAAAAGTTCACCCTGGTCGTGTCGGGTTCGGGGTTCGCGCCCCACGAGGGCCAGGCGCTGACCGTCGCATTCCTGGAGGCCGGCGACGACAGTGCCAAGGGAACGCAATCAACCACGATCACGGGCGGAGACTTCACTGTCACATTCCCCGACGTGCTGGAAGCGGGTCGGGCGTACACGGTGAAGTACTACGCCGACCTGTCAGGCAACGAAACCTGCGACACCCCTCCCATCGATCACGGATGGTCGGCGTCGGTTCCGGCGGTGACTGGGGACGTGACCCTGCCTGTCACCCACAACACGAACTTCGACACATCCGTCTGTAACTTCTTCTGATTCCGGAAGGTTCCGCGGCCACTTTGGACTTTCTTGTTGATAGCGCTTATCAATTGTTACGTTCCGGGGAACACCCGGCGGTCCAGGTGCTCGTTCAGTGGGGCATGACGACTTGCGAATCGACTGCGAAAACGACGTCAGGTGCGGCTGCGGCCGCTTGATCGCCCGCACGTCCGGACTGGACATCGAGTTCAAGTGCTCCCGCTGCAAGAACGTGCTGCTGTACCGGGTGGACGTGGCCGGCCGATGCCTGGTGCCCGTGTCCGCAACGGCTTGTTGCTGCGTGTCTTGCACGTGCGACGGCGGCGCCCCTGCGGCGGCCCGCCGGTAGGATTCTTGTTCCGTTCCAGCGGCCAGAGGTCTTGAACCCAGCGCCCTTTACTGTCGGAAGTCCGCGGGGTGTTGCCCCGGGGAAAGAGGAGAGTGCGCGTGGGCCTCGATGGACCGCAGCCGCGTGGTGTGCGCGAATCCCCGCCCCTGCAGCTCCCCCGAAGTTGCGTCCGCTGTTACGCATGGAGGCATTCGATGCACGCCGTCCGCATGGTGCTGCCCTGTCTGCTCGTGATCGCGTGCTGCGGCCTGGCGATTCCCGCCGAGGCCGATGGTAGGAAGTTCGTCTGGACCTACGAGGCCAAGACGATGCCCGCCGGCGCCATGGAACTGGAGCACTACCTGACGCTGGAGGCGAACCGCGTCGCCGGCTCGTTCCAACTGGACTGGATTCACCAGGCTGAGTTCGAGTTCGGACTGACCGATCGCTGGGACCTGGGAATCTACCAGGTTTTCAAGCAGGTCGATTCGGGGTCGATCTCGTGGGACAAGTACAAACTGCGTTTCCGCGGTCGCCTGTCGGATCCTGGCGAGTGGCCCGTGGACCCCCTGGTCTATCTGGAGTGGCAGCAGGGCCCGGATGGATTCGCCTTCGAGGAGAAGTTCGTACTGGCCCGCCGCTTCGGGGACCTGGTGATGGCCCTGAACCTGTCGTCCGAGCAGGAAGGGGGCGACTGGGGCAAGGAGTGGGAGTTCAAGGTCGAAGCTGCCTTTGCACTTTCCTACGAAATCACGAAGTTCCTGGCCCTGGGCGCCGAGGCGGCTTACGAGCAAAAAGCCGAACTGGAAGGCGGCGCAGCGGACTGGTCACCGGCAGGTGTCTTCGTGGGACCGACCGTGTCGTTCACCTGGCGGCGGTTCTTCTGGAACGTGGGCGGCCGATACCAGGTGACCGCCAAGGATGCCGCATTCCCGAGGTTCGAGATACGCAGCCTGCTGGGGGTGACACTGTGAAACGAGCCCTGCTGCTGGTCCTGGCCATGTCGGGTTGCTCGGGCGCGAGGTCCTCGGCCGAGCCCGCGCTGCGCGAAGGTCCCGTGACGGCACCGCCTTCTGCAGTTGTCCGGGCAAAGTGCGGAGGCTGTCACCGCCTGCCGGTTCCCGTGGCCGGGCGGGACGCCACGAGCCTGATCGAGGAACACAGCCGCCGGGTGCCGCTGACGGAGGCCCAGACGGAAGATGTGAGGCGGTTCCTGGAGGCCCGGTGAGAATCTGGCCTGCATCGAACGCTCATCGAACAAGATGTCCGCATTGTTGCCGGTACCGGGAATCAAGGCTCCCGCCCTTCCGAAACCGGGAATACGGCCCCTTCGGAATTGAATGCGCCGAGCCACGAGGGTCTCCCCAACTCCACGACTTTCCTAGATTCGTTTACATGGACGTGAACTTGGGGTCATGAGCCGTCACGCACGATCACGCCTCGTGACGCATCATTCCGAGCCTGGTGATGTCCCTGGCGTGCCCAAAATTCCTGGGGAGGGGGTCAAGGCGGGTTGCGGCCCTGCGTTCGCCCGGGCCCGTTCAGCCCCGCCCGTCGAGGACCTCGTTCAGGCGCGTCAGGCCCGCCCGGCTGATCGGCAGTTCCACGCCATCGGCCATCACGGCCTGGCGGCTGTCGGCTCCCCAGGGCTCGATTCGCTTCAGGAACGCCAGGTTGACCAGGAACGACCGGTGGATCCGCACGAACTGCGCCGGATCCAGCGACACCTCCAGCGACTGCAGCGTCTGCTGCTTCAGGTGCGACCGCCCGCCGGCGACCAGTTCCACGTAGTCCGCCTGGCCCCGCGCGTACTGGACCTGCGAAACGGGCAGCACGTCCACCCGCGGGCCGTCGCGCACGACGATCCGCGTCGCGTACGTTCCGGCAGGGCGCGCCGCCGCCGACAGGGCCGCGGCGTCGGTGTCGCGGACACGGCCGACACGGGCCCGGGCCCGCCCCAGCGCCTCGGACAGGCGCGCCGCCGGGAACGGCTTCAGAAGGTAGTCGACGGCGTTCACCTCGAACGCCCGCAACGCGTGCTCGTCGAAGGCCGTCACGAAAACGACCGCGATCCGCGGGTCCAGCAGGCCCAGCGTCTCGAAGCCGTCCATCCGCGGCATCTGGACGTCCAGCAGCACCACGTCCGGCGCCTCCCGCGCGGCCAGCCCCACCGCCTCCAGGCCGTTGGCCGCCTCGCCGGCGACGCGGACGTCAGGCATCGCGTCCAGCATCTCGCGCAGCAGCAGGCGCGCGGGCTCCTCGTCGTCCACGATCAGGATCGACAGCGTGCCTTCGGGGCCCGTCATGCGTCGGTCCCCCCGTCGTCCAGCGGCAGCCGCACCGCGACCTGGAATGTGTCGCCGGTCCTTCGCGCGTCCAGCACCGCCCCCCGCGGATACATTGCCCCCAGGCGATCGCGCAGCGTCCGCAGGCCCATGCCGCCCCCTGCCGCGGCGGGGCTGCCCGGATCCACGGGGTTCGTCACGCGCAGCCACAGCGCCCCGCCGTCGCGCCAGGCGTCCAGTGCCAGCGTGCCGCCCTCGGGGATCCGCGCGATCCCGTGGCGGATCGCGTTCTCGACCAGGGGCTGCAGGACCAGCGGCAGGACCGGGACGGCCTCGCAGCCGGGCTCGACGGACTCGCGCACGGCCAACCGGGGGCCCAGGCGGACCGCCTCGACGCCCAGGTACGCGCGCGCCAGGGCCAGTTCCTCGGACAGCGGGATGGGCCTGGCGTCGGGCGTCCGCAGGCTCTGCCGCAGGAAGTCCGCCAACTGGATGCAGGTCTGGCGCGCCCCGGCCGGGTCGCGGACGACCATCGAACTGATGGTGTTCAGGCTGTTGAACAGGAAGTGCGGGTGGACCTGGGCCTTCAGCCCGGCCAGCGCCGCCTCGCGGGCACGCACGTCCAGCACGGCCGCCCTCGCCTGGGCCTCGCGCACCGCCTCCATCGCGGCCAGCAAGTAGTGGAACGCGGCGACCAGGAACCAGAAGACCGCGCCCGTCGCCGCCAGTTCCAGGCGGCGCCCCGCCAGGCGCTGGACTGCGTCCTCCCATCCCGGCACAAGGCCCGCCGCCCGGGCCGCCGCCTCGGCCAGCCCCAGCCACAGCGCCCCGCCGACCGCCGCCGCGATCCCGTGGAACGTCGCCAGCCGCAGCAGGCCCGACCGGTCCAGCGGAAAGGCCCGCAGCGCGTACCACGTCGGCAGGACGGCCAACGCGAACGCCAGCGTCGGCAGGACCGCGATTGCCGCCGCCTGTACGCCGTGGCCGGTATCCCAGGGGCCCAGCGCGGCAGCCGGGAGGACGGACAGCAGGGTCCACGCGCCCAGGTATGCGAGGAGCCATCGGGGGTGGGTCAGCAGTGGGTGCACGGCGCTCCCTAGTTCCGGAGGGTGATCCCGCCCAGCACGGCGGTCCCGCGCAGCACGAAACGCTTGCGGGGCTCCACGGCGACGCCCGACGTCTTGTCCTCGATGCCGCCGGCGGTCGGCTCCAGTTCGTTGACCACCTGCCAGTTCCCGGGGATCAGCAGGTCGATCCCGCCCATCACCACGTGGACGTCCAGGACCGCCTGCTCGCCGTCGATCTCGGCGTCCCGCAGGTCCAGTTCGAATCCGCCCATCACCGCGGACAGGTTGCCTCCCTTGAAGTGCCGCGAATCCACCCGGATCTTCGCGCCGCTGAAGGTGACCGATTTCTGCACGTAGTCCGCGGAGGACACGTCGGAGGGCCGCGACGAATGGTGTCCGTGGCGCCGCCCGCCGAACAGAATCGCCACGCCGCCGACAATGATCAGGACGGGCCAGTACCGGGTGACACCGGCATCCAGGATCCCCAGGTTCGACAGCAGCAAGACGCCGCCCACCGACGCTAGGGACAGCCCAAACAGGACCCCCGGCACGCCCCGGTGGTGGCCCAGGTGGCCCAGGCCCATCGCGACCAGGATCAGCGGCCAGAAGTCCCAGACGGCCACCCCGTCAGGCAGCATTCCCAGCGAATGCATCAGCAGCAGCGCGCCGAACGAGATCACGAACAGGCCGAACCCCATCCCGCCCCCGCGCCGGTGCCCACCGCACCACTTCCATTCCTTGCGAACGGATTCCTTTCGATCGTCCATCATTGCCTCCGTCGAGCGACCACCGCTCTTGGACGGAACTGTATCCATCCTTCGGCCCCCTGGAGGGCGGAATCGACGAACGAACGGCCGGCGCCGACCAGCGCGCCCGGGCCGCCTGCCAGCGGTCGGGCAGGAACGCCGGCGGCCTGGGGGAATCGTAGCACCCGTCTCAGGGGCGGTCTATCGGTGGGCCAGCGCGTGTACCCGGCGTGACTCGGGGCTCTGGTCGGGGATCGTGCTCGAAGTGGTTCCCCCGTCTGCATCAACCCCTTCACCATCGTTGCACCTGGGACACTGGTCCGGCCGGGAGTGGTACTCTCGGGTTATGTGAGGTCCTAACGTTCGACAACGCCGAACGCAGATCCCCCCCGGCCACCGGCCGTAGACTGGGCACAAACTGTGCACTACGGATACCCGCGATGTGCGACACGTCGGGTGGCCTTGAAGAACGTTGTCGTTTGATATCCAAAGGTTCAAATCATTTACCTCTCGTCTTTTCGCGGGGATGCCGTTTCGGGCGCCGTAGCCATCCTCTCCCTCACCGATGGCCCCGCTATTCAGAAGGCGTCGTAGCTGAGGCAGGCGGAACGACCGTCGTCCCGATGGTAAGCGGACTGACAGTCACCACCGGCCGAAACCGGGCCGATTGGTTCTTGAGGAGGCACAGCGGGCCTGCCTGTTGTGCAGCAGGGATTCTGCCGGACGGGCAACGAGGCAGATCGGCTATCATAGACGGGTCGGCTGGCCGGGAGACCCCGAGAATGCAGACTCGATACCGGATTGCCGCAGCCTGCTGCCTGTCGCTGTTCCTGCCGGCTTGCGACGGCACCGACCCGGCTGCCCGGCCCGGCGGCTGTTCCGAGGCACTCGTGATCACGGGACTCCGCTTGGCCTGGGAGAACCTGAACCACCGCATCAGTTTTTGGGGCGTCACCCCGGTCGCCAACGGCTGCCCGGCTGCGTCCGCCGTGGACCTCGCGTACGTCGGCGGCGATTGGACGACCGGCGGGATGGGAACGGACCGGGCAGTGTTCGGGGTCTGGGGCCAGTCGGTGTCGGCGTTGCACCAGGCGGCGTTCCACGAAGTCACTGTCACGTTCGACCTCGACCCGCCGGAGTGGGAAACCGAGATTCAGACTCGCGTGCCCCTGGAGCCGGCAGGGCTCGCCGGCCGGGACGCTTACGCCGTCCTGGTGTCCGGCCTGCAACTCGAAACCGGTGTCCCGCAACCCGACCCGGAGTACCCGCTCCCGGACGGGAACGCGGGGTACGACCCGTCCCTCGGGTTCACGACCCGCGGCATCGCCCTGGAAGCCAGGGATGTCCGGGTGGAGGGCGACACCCTGGTCTTCGGAGCCAGGGCACGCTTCGCGCTGGGTCCGTCGGAACGCGACAACATGAACGCCGCCATACCGCACGCCCGCGTGCACGCCATCGCCCGGTTCCTCGCGGTCGGAGTCGACGGCTCCGCCCCGGTCGCCGCCCGTCACGGCTACCGCCTGTCGTATCCGACCCCCGACCTCTTCTACGAGGACGGCGGTCAGCCCCAGCCGCACGCGGACGAGGCCCAGCGGCGGCTGGAACTGTCGCTGGAGCCGGGGTTCGCCACCCTCTTCGTGGGCGCATCGGGCTGGCGCTGGGACCTGAATCCGGACGGCGCCAACGGGTACTACATCCGGGAACTATCGTGGCGGCTGGACCTGAAGTCGGCGGATTCCGCCACCGGCCGGGTCGTCCTGGACGTGGATGGGTACGCGTCCCACACCAGTATGGTGATGTACGACGCGATGGTGAACGTCTTCTCGATCGACGTGGTCGTCGTGCCCCTGGCACGGGGGCAGGCAGTCCCGGTCTCGGCCGAGGGGACGTTCGACGTGGGTACCTCCGAGGCCAGCCTCGACCCCGTGGAGGGGACATTGCGATGAAACTGACCGTGCGACAGCAGGCCGCGTCGTCCTGGGCCGGCTTCCGGGTGCTGGTGCGCCGTTTCGGCCTGCCGCGGGCGATTCGGCTGGGCGCGAGGGGCGAGCGCGCGCCGGATCCGTTCGCCAGGCTGGGGAAGGCGGGCTCGCTGGCCGAGGAACTGTCGCGGCAGCAACTGGCTCCCGCGGCAAGGCTCTACCGGGTGCTGGCGGCCGAGTTCGGGCCGGAGGAGGCAAGCGAAGCCACCAGGGAGGTCGTGGTCGCGGCGACGCTGGCATTCCTCGCCGTGCTGGTCGGGCCCCTGGATCTTCCGGCCCTGCTGGCTCTTTCTCCGGAGCATCGACTGGCCCGGGTCGGCGACCTCGTGGCCCGCTTCTTCAACGCCGAGGGCCGGGTGGACGCGGCCGGGGACGACGGCTTCGACTACCGGGTCCACCGGTGCCATTTCGTGGAACTTTGCACGGCCATCGGCCTGCCCGAACTGGCGCCGCTGCTATGCGAGGGGGACTTGGCGTACTTCAACCGGGACCGGCTGCGCCTGGCGCGCCCGTCCACGCTTGCCTCGGGTGGCGACGCCTGCCTCTTCCGGTTCCGGGTCGTCCCGCCGGGAATCGACGGGTGCGCCACCACCTGCCGGCCCAGCGCCTCGTCGTCTTCGATGAGCAGTACGACACCCATGAACCCTTTATAGCACGCACTTCTTGAGCAAACCTTACGCAGCGTTCCAAAGGTTTCGTGGCCCGTCGTCAGGGTTGCTTAAGGTTTCATTCGTAGAGGGGATTCGCATCTTCGTAACTTCAATGATCACGGGCGCCTCTCCTTCGACGTGCCGGGATCGTGCGGCGGGAGTGCGATAGTCGCAAAACGGGGTGTCCCGGGTGAGCAATCCGCGCGTCCGACCCATCCCAAGGAGGGACGATGGACGCCCGGAACGACCCTTCAGGCACCTCTCACAGGCGACGCAAGGATCGAAAAGCGGGATGCGAGATCCCGCGCTCCTGGTGGTACGGTGTCGCCGTCGGGCTTCTGGTGCTGGGCTGCAACGGAGGTTCGGGCGGACCGCCGCCGGCCGACGATGGCGTGCTCGGGGAACCCGACGCCTCTATCGATGCGCTCGAGGACGCGACGGTTCTGCCCGAGCCCACTCCGCTTCCGCCGCTGCCCGAGTCCCTGGGGCGGATCGTGGTCACGCCGGCCGCGGTGCTGTTCACGGCGATCGGGAATCAAGCCACCTTTCACGTCGAGGTCCTCGACGCCAGCGGGCAGAAGATCGTGACCACGCTTGCCTGGGAATCGTCACGCGCCGGCATGGTTGCGGTGGACGCGGAAGGGCGGGTGACCGCAATGGTCGAAGTCGGCTCGTCGCAGGTTCGCGTTCGCGCGGGCAGCCTGGTGTCGGCTCCGGTGATGGTGATCGTGGCCCAACCGGCGGCCGGCGCGGTGCTGGTGTCGGACGCGCAGATCATCGCGGGTCCCCTCCCGATCGATCCAGTTACTGCAAACCAGGTTGGCTCGAATGTCGCCCTGTCCGTGACCGGCGTACCCGCCCTGTCTCCAGGCGCGATCCTGCTTGCAAGTGAAGGGAAGCCGGTGGCCGGACGCGTGGTGTCCGCGACTGCAGTTCCCGGCCAGGATCAACTCGACGTGACGCTCGAACTCATTCCGCTTCTCGATCTGTTCAAGCGCCTGGACGTCGATGGCAGCTACGACATCGACCCGGTCGCCATGGCCGACGCGCTGGCCACTGCGTCCACCCCGTCGTCCCTGACCGTCGAGCCGCCCGGATACGCCGAGCCGATGAGGAAGGCGCTCACGCTGGGCGAGATTCAACTGGGCCCGTTTAAATGCGAGGCCAAGATCGTTGGCGGGGCGTTGACGGGATCGGCCAGGCTCGATCTGCGTCCGAGGATGACGTTCAACCACCGTTTCATCCGGGACGAGGCCAGCGACGACTGGACCGAGTTGACGGTCAAGCTTGAAGGAACGCTGACCATCACGGGGTCGATCCTCGTGAACCTCTCTCCCGGTTTCGTTGGCACGGTCTCGTGCGAGGCCATCCTCGTCAGGATCCCGGTGCCCGTGGCGGGCGCCCTGTCGGCACTGATCCGGTTCGAAATCCCGCTTTCGATCAAGGGCGAGATCACGGGCACCGCCTCGATCTTCTCGCTGAAGGCAGCCATCGACCTCAAAGGCGAATCGAAGATCGCACTCGGGTTCCAGTACACGCCCCAGGGCGGCATGATTGATATGGGCGACTACTCGAACGAGACCGAGATGAAGCCCACCTTCACGGTTCCCGATGGCGAAGCGAACACCGTGTCGCTAGCGGCAACCATCGCTTTCGGAGGCGCCGCGGGCGTGAACCTCGCGGTGCTCGTCGGTTCGCTGAACCTGCTGGAGGCGAACCTGATGCTGGAGGCGGAAATGAAGGCAGGTCCGATCCGCAACGGCTTGATCTTCAACGGCTCCTACGACTTGAAGCCCGTCGTCGAAGCGGGTGCAGGCAGCGACGTGAAGAAGGCGATGCAATGGTTCGGAGGCCTCGCGACCGTGAAACCGGCGATCACCCTGACGCTCCCGGTCATCGCCCAGTCGCCCAGAGGAACCTTCATCGCCGACAGGATGACGGTGAGGCCCAATCAGCCCGTGCAATTGACGGTGAACCTGCAGCCCGAATGGATGACCTGGCTGGGCCTCGACAACGTGGTCGACGTGCGAATCTACCGACCGCACCGCACGGATGTCGGGTTCGAACTGGTTGACACGATCGGCGCGTCTCCGGGGAAGACCAGTTTCACCCATACCTTCACGCCCACCTACCTGGATGCCGCTGCCGGGGGCGTGGACTTCTGGGCTGGAGTCTCGACGAAGCTGCTGCCGGGGGTGGCCCTGGAAATAAACGAGATGTCGAAGCTTTCGCTGAAGGTCGGGGACGGCGCCTCGCTGTGGAAGGGCACCGTGACCGTCACCTGCTCGGCCGAAAGCCTGGAGACCAACGGAGACACCTTCTCCGAGAAGACGATCGCCACGATAGAACTGGAGCACCTGACCGAGGCGGACGCCTTGATGGCCAACGCGAAAGTCACGGCAACCGCCACGGCGTCATTGAGCCGCACGCATGACTACAAGGCCGGATCAACGGCCTGCCCGATCGATGTCCACGAGGAACAGATCGGTACGGCCACGGACTTTGAACCGATCCTGTTCCAGACGAAGTTCACCGATTCCTCCGGGGACTATGCTCTGATGGGGGGCGCGTACGTCAAAGGCACGCAGCATTGGGTCCATGTCGAAACGTCCTCCTGCGAGCCACCCTATACGAGGACGGACCCCGACAGCGACTACAGCGTGTCGGTGGGGTACGACATCAGCGGAAAGGTGGAGCCCGATGCCGCGTCGTTCTCGGGTTCGAAGAACTACGCGGGCGATGGCGAGAGTTGCGAATATACGTGGAATTTCAGCCGCATCCAGTAGGGGATGTGGGTGCGCGTTCCCCTGCGGCGCTGCGACGTCAGGAACGCCGCAGCCGCATCGTGCCCCAGCCGGAGAACGCGCTCAAAGAAGCCCCGCAAAACCAAGGAAGTAAAGCACTTGTGGTGGAGGCGAAGGGATCAGGCCACGGTTTCCTGCAACAGATCGAACTTGATCCGAAAGCCAAAAGTGACGGGGACTTGCCGTCACGCGCCGTGCCGCACGATCCCCCACGGTGACGCACCCGGACGCACCAGCGTGTGTACCCGGCGTGACCACCCACGGACCCGTCGAATGACAGCCGTGACTTTCCGTAAATCGTAAAGTAGAATCTCCGCCAGACGTTTTGCCGAGGAATTCATGGCCCGTCCCTCCGCCCCCGCCCATGCCTTCCTGAAGCGCACGCTCGCGGCCGCCTTCCGCGAACGGCTGCGGCAGTTCCCGGTGGTGGCCCTGACCGGCATCCGCCAGTCCGGGAAGACCACGCT
>CAIZWN010000027.1 GCA_903936705.1 uncultured Myxococcales bacterium | reverse complement strand
TTTGCGGGCATTCTCCAGCCATACGATCAGGGCCATCATCGTCAGTTCGGCGGTGAACAGGCAGGTGAACTCGCCGATATCCGCGATTATCCCGAATGATTGCAGGGCCATGCTGGTGGAAGTTATCAGGGCGGCGTACCCCAGGATCGTGGTGGCCGACGACAGCACCACGGCACCGCCGGTTGACTGGATGACCTGGGCAACCCGCCCGGCACCTTCCAGGCGATAGCGGGCAAATAGGTTCGCGCCGTAATCGACGCTGATCCCCAGCGTTATTGGAACCACCACAAAGTTCAGGAAGTTCAGCTTCAGGTCGAACAGCGCGGCGAAACCGATCATCCAAATGGTACCCATCGCCACGCCCGCCAGGATCGTGCCGATCGCCGTCAACGACCTGAAAGCCACGATCAGCAGCACCAGAACGCCGACCATTGCGATGACGGTAACCCTGACGCCGTCCTTGAGTATCGAGTCGATCATGTCGGCGAAAACCATCGCCTGGCCCGAGGCGATCATCTCGACCCCGTCCACCTTCACGCCGCGAACAAAGCGTGCGAACTTCAGCAGGTACTTCCCGTCCAGCAGGCTGGATTTCGGGTGCGAGTAGACGTACAGGATGCGCCCGCGGCGGCCATCCGATTCGGTGAAGGTGCGCGCGACCGTCTCGGGAATGTCTTCAAGCCCCTGCACCCTCAGATTATCGGAGGGACGATAGTCCTCGAGATCCTTGCGCTGGTCCGCAGGCAGGAAGTCGATCCTGCTGTCGATCAAGCGACGAATGTCGCCCAGAACGACAAGCTTCTTTTCCTGGTCCTTCGGCAGGAAGTCCTGCAGCGTCTTTACATCCCCGACTATGGCGCGGGCCGATGGCTGGCCAAGAATCGCCTCCTTGACCCTAGGCCCGTCTTCAGCACGGTCGATGACGATCGGGGTCGGTGACTGCGGCAGGCTGAATATCTTGTCCACGCGGTTGGACAGCATCGCCGACCCGCGCTTGGCACCCTCGCGATTTCTCAGATTGTGGAAGTCGTACTCGAACGGGTCGAACGCGTAGGGAATCGTGACCAGGATCGAGGCCGCCGTCAGTACCAGCGAGAAGGTCAGAATGTACCTGGGATGCCGCGTGACCAGCCAGCCGACACGTGAGGCAATCGGATGGTTCTGGGATTCCTTGCGCATGGCAAGGGGTCGCATCCGATGAAGCCAGGCGACCAGGGCCGGCCCGACGCCGAAGGTGGCCAGCCAGCACAGGACCATTCCGGCGCCGCCGATCAGGCCGAACTGCCGGAAGCCCCGAAAGCCCGCCATCATCAGGGACCCGTAGGCAATGGCAGCGGCGGCCGAGGCCACCAAGGTGCCTGACACGGTCCCGCGCACGGACACCTTCAGCGACTCGTCCAGATGTTCCGGTCCCCGCTTGTGGATTTCCTCGAAGAAGCGAGCCGCCAGCATGATCATGAAGTTGATGCCGTTGCCGGCGATTATCGATGACAGAAAGGCCGTCGCCGTATTAAGGTAGCCTACCGACAGCCAGGCTACCGCCATCGCCGCGGCAAGGCCGATGATCATCGGAGTCCCGATCAGCAGGACCGACCGCAGGCCACGGTAGTACAAGGCAATGACGCCGCAGATCAAGACCAGGCACAAGATCCCGATGAACTCGGCGTCCTGGGCCAGAGCATCGCGCTCCTCGAGGCCGGTCTTGATGTCCCCGGTCATCCCGACAGTCATTTCAGGGTGATAGCGCGCCGGTTGCAGGCGATCGACCTCGGCCTGCACGTCCGCCACCAGCCTGGTGTTGGCCTCAAATCCGCCGGCGCCCGACGGTGGCCGTACGAATACGACCAGCAGGGACTTGTCGGGTGTCACGTAATAGCCACCCGGATAGCGATCCTGTCCCTTTGATTTCGCCTCGTACTTCGCCTTCATCTCGGCAATACGCAGGTCGGTCTTGGCCGGCCGGGGCGAATCGTCCAGGGATTCGAAGGCATTCTCCTGTGTTTCCTCGCGAATGCGCCTGTCAAGGCGGTCGCGGAAGTCGGACAGGTCGGTCAACTCCGCGTACAGATACTTGTTGTTGTCGAAATAGTCCCGCAGCGGTTTCAGGTTGTAATCGACGTACTTGATGCGTTCCGGCGGGAAGGTTTTCAGGCGCGCCACCAGGTCTTCGGCAAACTTCTTGGACGACTCCAGGTCGGGGCTGCCAATGGCTACGGCAAGCGTTGCGTAGGACGAAACCCGGCTCTTCAGGCGCTCGAGATTGACCACGGATGGCGAATCGGTCGGCAGCATCTCGACAAAATCCGATCGCAGCTCCAGTCGGGACGCCAGGCCGACGCACACCAGCGAAAAGACGAAGGCCACTATCAGCACCAAGCGTGTGTGCCGCAGCGAGTACTCGGTCCAGCGATCCAGCAGAGCTTCCAGGCGGCGATACATGATTCTCCCTTGGCGCCGCGCATCCCGCGCGAGCCGCGAAAGTCTACCACAGGGCGCAAAACGACTAGGACACCACGATGCCCCCATGATCTGGTCCCCGGATCCTGGACTGCCCTGAAAGCGAGTGGCGTGTTAGTGTCATATCGTTCGAGTGGGGCCAAGGATGAAGAAGCGGTTTACCGAAGTCCAGTTGCTCGGTTGTGCCTTGTCGATGGTATTTTTGGTTGCGGGTTGCGGAAAGGACACTGCCACACCTGACAGGGACCTCACGGCAGGCCCTATCTTGCGGTCATCCACGAGTACGCCGGCGGTTCCATGGTGCGAAGATTTGGAGGCTGACGGTTTGGTTTTCGATGAAGTTCGAGGTGACTGCCAGTACAAGTACCTTGAGAGAGGGATGAAGTACTGGCAAAAGTTGGCTTCCGTGGCGTTCGTCGGCAATGTTGTCCCTGATTGCCACGATGGTGTTTTGAAGCACTGTATTCCCTCCGAGTTCGGTGAGGATTGCCTTGTCATCTGCCCCTTCGCGGTCAAAAGCATCTCTCATGTGCTTTTCGGTGACCCAGGTTCGATTGCAATGCTCTCGTCCTTTACGCCACAGGTGTCGAACCTCGTAGACGACTGGCTTTACCATTTCGATGGCTCATATCCGTCTGACTCTTGGACGGTCTCCGGTGGGAGAAATCTTGTTTTCGCCAATCGCGCTTGCTTTGCCGAGAAGTACACGGGCGAGCGGGATGTATACCTGATAACCGGCCTGTACCCGGTGGTGGACGACACGATCTTCGACCTTGACGACGTAACTACAAGTGTTTCATCGCTCCAGACGCGACTGGCATCAACGGGCTTCACGGTGGAAGAGGAGGAAAGTTATTCAAGGAGGTGTCACTTCGATAGCTTCACGACGTCGTCAGGTGGCGTGGCTGAGAACGCAGTGAAGACTTCTGAACCTATAAGGGTTTTGCCTCCTCCCGCACCGTAACCTGTTAATTCTTCGGAAAGTTTCGTTGTCAAATGACCTCCCGGATCAACAAACGGCTGGCCCGGCCACAAAGCCGGCGGCAAAACGGACGAAATGACGTTCGACCCGACCGGAACATGATGAATTTTCCTGCATGCTGTGATAGTTCCTGCTGCAGTGATAAGCACTGGACTGGGGACCGTGTCTGCTGCTGGAGGAATGAATGAATCGCCTGGCAATATGGATGTCACTTCTGTTCCTGGTAGCCTGCGGATCGTCTGGTGGCGGTGGCACGCCGGACGTTGGTGCGGACGTCACGATTGACGTGCCGGCGGATGTTCCTGCCGACGGGATGCCGGACACCGGGCAGGACACTGCGCCGGACACCGCAACAGACACCGCGCCGGACACCGGAGTCGATGCGCCGCCGGACCTCCCGGCAGAGGTTCCTGCGGTGGACCCTTGCGGGAACAAAACTTGCGACCCAGGCGAGACATGCTGGAACTGCCCCGCCGACTGCGAGTGCCGCTGCGGCGACGGCGTTTGCACTCACGGCGAGGCATGCCTGAACTGCCCTTCCGACTGCGACTGCACCACGCTTGGTGCAACGCCGCCCATGGGCTGGAACTCGTGGAACAAGTTTGCCTGCGACATCAGCGATGCCCTGGCAAAGGAGACCGCCGACGCGATGGTATCCACCGGCTTGAAGGATGCCGGCTACCGTTTCCTGAACCTTGACGACTGCTGGCAGGTCGCGCGTGACGCGCAGGGGGAAATCGTCCCGGATGCCACCAGGTTCGCCAACGGCATGAAATCCCTGGGCGACTATGTCCACGAAAAGGGCCTTGGATTCGGGGTCTATACCTGCGCCGGTTCGATGACATGCCAGGAGCGCCCCGGAAGTTTGGACTACGAAGCCCAGGACATGTTGACATACGCGTCCTGGGGCGTGGACTACATCAAGGTCGACTGGTGCTTTGCAGCCGATCTGAACGCAAAAACGCAGTACGGCAAGTTCAGGGACGGAATTGCGGCATCGGGCCGGGACATGGTCCTCAGCCTGTGCAACTGGGGCGTGCAGGAACCATGGATCTGGGGGGCAGGCGCAGGACAACTGTGGAGAACCACCGGCGACATCAGCGACGGGTACTTCAGCATGCTGTTGAACCTGGAGCAGACCGAGCCACACGCTGCCTATGCCGGACCCGGCCACTGGAACGACCCGGACATGCTGGAGATCGGCAACGGCGGCATGACCGAGGACCAGTACAGGTCACACATGAGCTTGTGGGCTATCCTGTCTGCTCCGCTGATCGCCGGCAACGACCTTCGTACGATGGACGCGACCACCAAGGAACTGCTGACGAATCCCGAAGTCATTGCGGTTGACCAGGATGCTTTGGGTTTGCAGGGGGTCCGGGTTCAAATCGGTGACGACTACACCCCTGACGTCTGGACCAAGCCGCTGGCACACCCAGGATGGCGTGCCGTCGTCGTGTTCAACAAGGGCGAGGAGAATTTCACGTTCGATCTGGCCTCGCTGGACCTGGGTCTGGCCGCCGGCGAGACCGGCGTGCGCGATTTGTGGGCGCGCACGGATCTGGGCACGCTGGGCAAGACATTCCCCGTGGATCTGGTCGCGAATGGCGCCAGGATGTTCCGGATCGCCGGTACGGAAAAGTCGCCCGCTGCAGGCCAGTCGTACGTGTCCGACAACACCTGGATATACATGGCCGGATCGCGAGGGCCGGTCGAACGTGACCGGTCGAACGGAGGAACGCCGGCCCGCGACGGCAAGGCACTGTCGATTCGAAACAAGGTGTTCTCAAAGGGCATCGGCGCCTACGCCGGCTCGATTGTCATCGTTCCGATCGGAGGGCGCTGCACAGCGTTCCAGGCCGACGTGGGCGTAGATGACGACGCAGCAGGGGCAGGCACGATTTCCTTCGAGGTGTGGGCGGACGGCACCAGGCTGTTCGACAGCGGCGTGATGTCCGGCACGGACCAGTCCAAGCCCGTTACGGTTGATCTGTCAGGAAAAATGCTGCTGAAACTGGTCACGACCGCTGGGGCCGACAGCGAGTCGGGCGACTATGCGGACTGGGCCGACGCAAGGATTACCTGCCGGTAGTTCCCTGCCGGTCAGCTCGTCACAGCGAGGAAACAACCGCCGAAGTGTTCTTCTGCCCAGGCTTCTTCCCGTAGATCAATTCCTCCCACAGGATCGTGATGCCCAGGCTGATGACATCGACCGACGACGAGTACTTGCCCTCGTTGACCGCGTACCCGTCCTTCACGTTTCCGTCGAAGTCCAGTACCTGCTGGTGAATTGCTCCGGTGCCCGACTTCACTTCACGCGACAGTTGGAACACGTGGGCGTAGGAAAGCCCAATCTCGACGCCACGGAAGGCCCCGGAAAGCCCGAAACCGATGCCGAACCGGTCCCAGGACGGCAGATCGATAATCGTGTACTCGTTCTTCTGGGCGCCTGACTCCCACCAGCCACCAAGGCGGGCCCACAGGTGGTCCGGAATCGCCTGGTATGTCCCGCCCAGCCGCACGCTGTACGTGTCCTTCAGGTTGCGGATCATCGTGATGTCCTTCAGGACTACGTTCGAACCCGACATCGAGACGCTTTGTCCGCCGAAGTTGGTCCTGAAGGCGTCCATGGCCGACCACTGTTCCCATACAAAGTCGGCCTCGATGTCAAAGACCTCCAGGTCGCCCTTCATGTGGCGATACCTGGCTCCGACCTTTACATCGACCGGATAGTCGAAAGACAGCTTAGCCGACACGGAACCAAGCTTGGTCTGGCTGCCGCCCATGATGCCTGGCGGCCGTAGAATATCGGTAGTGCCAGTTGCCCGCACCTTGATCGGGGACACCCGGGCAGAAAGTGCCAGTTCCAGACTGGGCAGCGGACGCACCCAGGCACCGACTATGCCCGTGAAACCCACCCAATCCGACACGTTCACGTTGGCCTGAAGGTCAGCCAGGTTCTTGCTGGGATCGTTCTGGTCCTTGACCTTGCCCGGACCCACGACGTCCAGTGTGTACTTGACCGACGGAACTGCAACGTACTGGAACGTGGCGCCGATCCCGAACCATTCCTTGTACTTGTACGCGGCGGCCACCGAAAGATAGGCTATCAGCGCGTCCATGTTGACGACCGAGTACCTGGTTGCCGATGTCAGCGTGGGGTCATCGGCGCTGCCGTCGTTTGCCTGGTTCGCGTAAGCCACCGTACCGTAAGCCGACGGACCACTGAGGCCGATGCCAAAACCCCAGTCCTTCAGCCCGAAGTCCGACGTCAGCCCAAGGCTCATGCCCAGTGGGAACCAGCCCATTAGCTGTTTCGAGGTCGGGTAGGTCTGGGGAGGTTCATCGGTCCCATCGGCACGCACGAACGCTTTCGGAAGGCCGGTAGCTGCGTCGATGATAACGTTGCCCTTGCCATCAACCGCGTATTTTTGCGCCGGAGCCCGGTCGAACGACAGGTTCATGTCCGACAACGTGTGGTTGTACATCAACCTGGTGCCACGCATCAGCGCCAGGCGCGCGGGGTTCCACCAGATCGCAGAAGGATCGTCCGCACCAACTACGAAGGCGCCTCCGCGTCCAACCGCATGAACGCCCTGCGGCCCAAACTCGAAACCGGCAGCAAGAACCGTCGCAGGGACAGCGGCAACGGCCAGAAAAACCACCGGCAAAAGGAACATCCGAGAGCGCAAAAACATTGGCAACCTCTTTTCAAGGCAACAATTTCAAAGAAGCTAGCACATGGCAAAGAACCCGGTCAATACCGCGATTTCACTTGCCCGAAGGCCCCCGGAAGACGGGTTTGCCGCCCGCGCACCGCGTCATCTGGTACAATCCGCGCCATGAAGGTTCTGGGCATCGAGTCTTCGTGCGACGAGACTGCGGCCGCCGTAGTGGCCGACGGGCGCGTCATACTGGGTTCGGTCATCTGGTCACAGGTGGCCATCCATGCGCCGTTCGGGGGGGTGGTACCCGAGATTGCCTCCCGCAATCATCTGTGTTCGATCGTCCCGGTAGTGTCCCAGGCACTTGATCAGGCCGGCGTCACCCTGGCAGACATCGACGGCCTGTCAGTAACCATTGGCCCCGGGCTCATTGGGTCGCTGCTTGTGGGCGTCCAGTTCGCGAAAGGGCTGGCACTGGCCACGGGCCTGCCGCTGGTCGGAGTTAACCACCTGGAAGGCCACGTGATGGCAGCCTTCCTTGTGAATGACCGCGAACCTCCGCGGTATCCTTTCGTGGCCCTGGCGGTTTCTGGCGGCCACACCAGCCTGTACCTGATGCATGCCCCGGGCCGCATCACGCTGATGGGCCGCACCAGGGACGACGCGGCCGGCGAGGCATTCGACAAGGCCGCCGCCGTTTTGGGGCTTCCCTATCCGGGTGGCGTCGCGATCGACCGGGTTTCTGCGGGACGGGATCCTGGCACCGTTCGCTTCCCGCGCTCGATGATCTCGGACGGCTTCGACATGTCTTTTTCGGGTCTAAAGACTGCCCTGCGGCGACACCTGGAACTGATGGATCACAAGCCTTCCGCGGACGAGGTTGCAGATATCGCCGCAGCCTTCCAGGAGGCCGTGGTGGATGTTCTGGTGTCCAAGACATCCAATGCTGCCCGTTTACACGGCGTGCAGGACGTGGTCATTGCCGGTGGCGTTGCGGCGAACCGCCGGTTGCGCGCCCGCATGGCGGAAGCTATGACTCGCGACGGCCGGACGCTGCATGCCGTGCCGATCGCCCTGTGCACCGACAACGCCGCAATGATAGCCGGCCTGGGGCACACCTATCTGTTCGGCGACCTGAAGGACGCGGACGCCCCGCGAGGCATCGACATGGACCCGTTCGTACGACGCGTCGACGACGGCTGGTAGGTGCCTGCCAGCCAGGGCCGGGAGGATCCGATGACATGTTTCATGCCGAACTGCCTGGCAAATCGCCTGCTGCTGTCTGCCCTGTCGGTAATTCCAGTCACGGCGACGCTGGCCGTTCTTGCTGGTTGTGAAGTCGCTCCGGACACACAACCAAGGGATGTCGCCTGGGACGCGAACAGGGATGCTTCCGAACTGCCGGATCAAACGGATCTGCCGGACGGGATTCTGATGCCGGACGCCGATGGCGAAGGCCAGGAAGCAGACCTGGCCGGCGCTTGCAGGGCACTGCTGCACGATTGGCAGTGTCTTGATTCGTCGGACTGCCCTGTTTTCCAGGCATGCACACGGCCCATGTCATGCGAAATCCCGCCATGCTGGGGAGACTCGTGCCAGGACTTCCCCGGCGTCTGCCTAGCCAGGACCTACGCCCGCACGTGCACCAAGGCCGGTGACTGCCCGACGGGGCAGGGATGTGCAGGTGCTTTCACGAATGGTGTCGTCACATTGCCTGGCTCGTGCCGGGATCTGCCAGAAGGTGCCGGGGCCTGCTTCAGCGACCTGGATTGCACTGGCGGTTTGCTGTGCGCAGGGGAAACGGCTTGCGACACAACAAGGCTGGGAACGTGCACCGACCACCCTGGACGGTGCGGACCGTTGCCGGTCGCCGGAAGCTGCCTTGATGACGGCGACTGCGGCGGCGAGTCCTGGTGCAAGGGTGCCACACTTTGCGAACTGGGAAACGACAATTGCGCCGACCTTCCGGGAACCTGCGAATCTGGCGCACGGCCCGGTTGCACTGGCAGCGCGGACTGCAAGAGCGGCGATGACGGTACCATCTGCGTTTCCGCGGTCTTGAACCATCCCGGAAATTGCACCCCGGGCCCCAAATTCCACGCTGGAGAATGCTGGCAGGACTCCGACTGCGGCACTTCCGATTCCTGCCTGGGAACGGCGCCCTGCCCTCCCGGCGACCGGTGCCGCGCGGGCGGCATGCACGGCGGCTATTGCGGCCCGTTTCCGGCCCGGGATTCCCCCGGTATCGAGATCAACTACTCGGGCGTAGTTGGAAACAATCCAGATGGCGTCGCCGTCATCCGCAACGGCCTGCCCGTCGCGATCGTCTTTTCCCCGTGCCTTGCGTTGAACCTACAGGTTCGCAGCAACGACGAGACCTGGCCGATCGATTCGGATGGCGTCCCGACGGAATTCAGGGGCTGGATGGACCATGCCTCCTGCGACATCAACGCGGTCGGGCCGCCGTTCCCGCGACTGCGCGTGCCGGCGGGAGGATCGATGGTTTTGGTCGGTTTGCAGGCTGGCGGGACTTTGGCGACGTCGAATCCCTTCCGCCTGGTTCTGCTGTACCAGATGGGCTGTGATACCGAAGACCCCGACACCCAGGGATGTCGGGTTATGAACGCCTATGCGCTTTCGACGGAGTTCAATTGAAATCCCAGCCAGATCCCGATGCAGATACCTCCCCTGATCGTCGTCCGCGCAAGTCGCTTGGCCAGCATTTCCTGAACAGTGGCCGTGTCGTGAATCGCATGATCGAGACCCTTGGCGTCGGGCCGGCCGACACAGTGGTCGAGATCGGGCCCGGGCGAGGCGCATTGACGCACGATCTTGCGGCCGCCTGCGGCCGACTGGTCCTGATCGAGAAGGATCAGCGTTTTGCCGCCGAACACGCACGCCGCTTCCAGGACGACCAAAGGGTCCAGGTCCACGAGGCTGACGCCACCGTATTTGACGTTGCTGACGTGTCCCCTGCCGGAGCGGGAATCAAGGTCATCGGAAACCTGCCCTACAATGCCGGCTGCCCGATCCTGTTCAACCTGCTGCGCAGGCGGGATCGAATCTGCACGATGGTCCTGATGTTCCAGCGCGAAGTGGCCCAGCGACTGTGCGCCAGACCCGGCGACCGGAATCATGGCGCGGTCTCGATGCTGCTGTCGTCCATGGCAGGCGCGAGACTGCTGTTCGACGTTTCCCCCGGCAAGTTCATCCCGCCGCCGAAGGTGTGGTCCTCGGTGATTCTGGTCCAGCCCGGGCTGGCGGATCCAGTTGCAATGGAAGTCGCCGACGACCCGGCCTTTTCAACCTTCGTTCACGCATTGTTCGCGCAGCCAAGAAAGACGGTTTTGAATTCACTGTCCGACGGCCTGGCGACGACCGGCCGCGAGATTCTGGCACCGGCACTGGCCGAAGCCGGCATCGACCCGACAATCCGGCCATCACACCTGAATCTGGCACAGGCATTCGCCCTGTATTCATTACTGAACAGACGGCAATAGATCCTGCATTTCGATGCTGGTGGCCGTGGGATTCCGGTGTAGTGAACCCGCGGAATGACCGATGGAAACCGAAGCCAGTCACGGCTACAATGCCATTTGCAGCCTGCGACGTGAGGTGGCAAACATGGCAGAAGCGGTTCTCAAACAGTTGCAGCACGAGATCGAACAACTTGGCCCGCGCCAGCGGCGCCAGTTGCTGGAAGTGGCGAGGGCATTTGCCACCATCGGCCGACGTGGAACGGCTGGTCGACGGCTGGCCAGATTTGCAGGCTCAATCCCTTCGGACGATCTTCAAATTATGGCCTCTGAGATCGAATCTGGTTGCGGACAGGTCAACGCCGATGAGTGGTAGATATCTTCTCGACTCAAATATAGTGATCGCATTTTTTGGTAACGAGAAGGCCGTGGTCGATCGCGTCAAGGAATTGCCCGAGGTGTTCGTGCCGGTGATTGTTGTGGGGGAACTGCTCTATGGCGCCGCAAAGTCTGCGCGTTCTCTGGAAAACGCCCGGCGGGTAAGGCACTTTGCTCAATCGGTCTCTCTTCTCGCTGTGGACCGTGCTACGGCCGAGTCCTACGCGATTATCAAGAACGAACTTCGAGGTAAGGGAAGGCCTATTCCTGAAAACGACATCTGGATCGCCGCCATTGCAATCGAACACCATCTGACGGTCGTAACCCGCGATCCGCATTTCAATGAAGTGAACGGAATTTTGGTCGAATCCTGGTAGATGCTCCTGGGCTGTTGTGAACCGCGTCGTTGGTATTCTTACCGAGGCCCTGCGCGTGTTCACACTCACCCTGTTTGCATGGCTGAGACTGCGCGGCAGGCGGCTAGCAATCACGGACTGGCACCCGAGTCTCCTTGGATGCTTCAATCACACGCCACTGAAATGCTGTCAATTTGACAGCTAGTTTGATGGCAACTGACCCGTCCGATCGGACCTCCGGCCAACTCCTGGAGACCTGGATCCACCAGAACCTCCGAGCCTTGATGGGAGCATGGCGACCCAGGGCACAGATGCACTTCTGGAACATCCAGGGGCGTCACGAAGTTGATTTCATTCTGGAAGATGGGGACAACGTGGACGCACTACTGCTCGGCGGAAACAGGTGTCAACTGGGCTTTCGAGAGGAACTCCGCCAGCACGACTGCCGCCTGCCTTTCCCCTCCCAACCGCGAGACGTCTACCATGTCAGAGTCCGATACCCGATAGAACGAGAACAAAGGAACTCTGTTGACAACGACTTCGAATCTCGGGTCCGTGCTTGCCGAGGCTGCAAGTCCGACAAGCCATCTTTCGCCGGGTTTGGGCGAGAACGACCAAGGCTCTGTCGCGCCAACACGTGTTTCGGCACCGAACGCCCAGTAGCAGGAATTGAACCAAAGACCAAGGGATGGGACTTCGGTTGAATTCTCCGCCGCGATGTCGGAGTTGTCTACGGGGTTGACCATGCGAACATACGGGCTGCAATAGGGGTCAAACGAGTTGACCAACAATTGGAAATCCTGGCGGTTTACACTGGCGTTAAGGCCAGTACGCGCGTAAACACGCTCCTTCGTGAAGGTGTACCCCTCGCCGCCCAAGATGCGAACAGTCACCTTCCCCCCGATCTCAGCCGGGCCGGCGACCTGCCCCACTTGCGGCACAAACGGCGTCCAAACGTTTGCCTTCTCAATCTGCACCAGAAGGGCCCCGGCTCCGAATCGCACATCGGATATCTGTTGCGGTGATTCAGGGAGTAGGCCGTCGGGCATCACGAAGGTTCCCTTTGGAAGGACGCCGCCAGAATCGTCTTGACCAGGATCCACACCCGTCGGGGCTCCTTTGTCCACCGCAGCCAGTGTGTCGGCCGCTACTCCGGTACCTCTGCAGGAAAGGAGGCCAAGGAACACCAGAATCGAAAGCGCTGACCGTGTCGCGTTCATTGCGGTACCCTCCTTCACTGCCTATGGGTACGGAGAAACATAGTAACCGACCAACAAGGGGCCGCATAGTGTAAGCAGGCGGGCCGTACTTAATTTACCACTTGGTAAAACGCATTTTCCAGAAATTCGCACCCCGGGGCACGCTGCCTGCGGACGTGTAACTGATGAGCAACAAGCCCCCAGTGCCGTTTCCCGCAACCGACTTTTGCCAAATGCAATGCGTGAGTTGATGGCCGGGGTGTCGGGTTCAACCTCCCTGATACCTGGCTAACGATGACGTTTTGTGGTTGATGTGTCTTACACTCTCGGTTGCTGGGTGGCAACGCACGTGACGGGTCCATCTTGTTTTTTGCGTTGCCTGGGAACGTTTTCGAGGAGGCGTCCATGAACGGCTGGATCGGGCCCGTTTTTGTCGTGCTTGTGACTCTGGCGGCGGCGGGGCTGCCGTCCTGCGGCGGCGGTACCAAGGTACTCGAACCGGTGGACGTCCCGGCCGCGGACCTCGACGTTCCTCCTTTGACCGACGTGCCTGCCGACGCGCCGGCCGACGTGCCTGTCGATCTGCCTGGCGACCCGGCCCCAGCGGATGTCCTGCCGGACCTGCCGGCGGACGTTGCCCCCGACGTCCCGCTGTCGCCGGTTTGCGAGGACGGCGTGCCGCGCCGCCCGTTCCAGGCCGCTGACGGCTCGACGTCGCTGTTCGCGCCTGCCGCCGACATTACGATCCCGACCACCGACGGCCCATGGAACCTGCAGGCCAACTGGACCGGGTGCGAAAGCCTGCTGTTCCTGCAGGACCGCCCGGCCCAGAACGCCGGCTGGCCCGACACCCTCTTCACATACAACGTCAACACGTTCCTGTACGCCCTGCCCAGGACGGCCCACGTCTTCTTCATCTCGATGCGGGCCCCGGTCGCCGACGGCCAGACGGCTCTTGCGGAACTGAAGATCCGCGTCGAGAAGGTGCTGGGCTACCTCGCCCCTGCCGACGCCGACTTGCTGCGCCGCCACATCCACTATGTCTCCGATAACGGCCGGAGCCTGCCCGGCTGGCTGGGCGAGCTGATGCGCGCCCCGGGCTGGGGCGTCGGGATCGACCGGTTCCAGCGGATCCGCTATGTCGGGTCGTACGCCGACTACGGGCAGTACGACGCGACAAAGCAGTGGTTCGCCCCGAACCTGCGGATGGCCGCCAACGAGCCCGTGTACTACGACTTCGAAGTCACCCGGGAGGCCGCCCTCGTCGCCAAGAAGGCGACCGTGGTCGAGGCCTTCAAGGGCGAGGTCCTGTCGGACCCGGGATGGGCGGGAACGCGGGGGACCGTCGAGGTCGCGCTGCCAGACGCGACAGCCATGGCTGCCTTCGACACGCTGGAACTGGACCTGACCCTCGCCTGCAACGGCACCGGCGAGTACGGCACGTGCCCGGCCTGGGACTACATCGTCAACCTGTACCTGTGCGACCGGGACGCGCCGGACCAATGCGACGTCGAACTGGGGCGCTGGATCACGACCTACCATCGATGGGGCCGCTGGGTCCACGACGTGTCGCCGCTGCTGCCGCTGCTGAAGGACGGCGGGACGCGACGCCTGGCCTTCTACACCCAGCAGGCCTACCGGGTCGGGCTGTCACTGAGGCTGTCCAACGCGGGCCGGGCCACGGTTCCCTCGGAGGCCACTCCTCTGTTTTCCGGCGGCGACTTCGGCCCCGCCTACAACGATGGCCGCCTGCCACGGACCGTCCCGATCCCAGCCGACGCAAAGCGCGTCACGCTGGCGATCACGGTCACCGGCCACGGCGGCGCCCAGCCCGGCAACTGCGCCGAGTTCTGCTCGCCCGACCACCACTTCTCGGTGAACGGAAACGACCACGTCGTGCAGTTCACCGAACCCGGGGACCCCGAGGGCTGCATGAGGCAGACTGCGCAGGGCACGGTGCCGAACCAGTATGGCACCTGGTGGTACGGCAGGGATGGCTGGTGCCCGGGCCGCGAGGTGCCGATGCAGGTCATCGACGTCACCGACGACGTCACGCCGGGCCAGGACGCCACCTTCGAGTACCGCGGCTTCTACCAAGGCGCGCCCTACCCCTCCGGCGGCGCGAGCATCGTGCTGGCGTCGTGGCTGGTCGTCGAACGGCAACCGCCGTCCCCCGTAGCTTTCCAGCATTGACCTGTGCCGGAAAAAGCAAGCATTTCAGGACAGACGGATTATTAAGGAGGCACAGGGGGCTATTCCAGTTCCTCGGTCGGCAGCGTGACGTCGTCCTCGAACACCAGTTCCTGTTCGTCGTCCTTGTCGACAACCACGTCCACCGCCACCAACTTCTCGTCTGCCGCCATGTTCATGACGCGGACGCCCTGGGTTACGCGGCCTATCAGCGACACGTCACCGATCTTGATGCGAATCGTCGTGCCCTTCGAGGACGTCAGCATCAGTTCGTCGTCCGGCTTGACCTCGCGCATCGCCACGACGTTGCCAACCTTGGGGCTGACCCGCATCGCCAGGATGCCCGTACCGCCACGATGTTGCAGGCGATACTCCTCGGCAGGAGTCCGCTTGCCGTAGCCCCTCTCGGTCACGGCCAGAATCTCGCAACCGGGCTGGACGATCTCCATGCCAACCACGAAATCGTTGGAACCCAGCGCCATGCCACGTACGCCACGAGTATCACGCCCGATTGGTCGCACGTCGGAAAGTCCGAATCGAACCGACTTGCCCTTTCGCGAGAACAGCAGCACATTCTGGTCCGCGGTGGCGCGACGCACCGCTATCAGGTCATCGTCCGGATCCAGCCGGATCGCAATGAGTCCCGACGTACGAATGTTCTTGAACTGCACCAGTTCGGTGCGCTTGACCACGCCCTTCCGGGTCCCGAACACCAGCGACTCGGGAGCGTCCGGTTCCGGCACCGGCAGGATCGCCGCAACCCGCTCGTCGCCAGCCAGGTTCAGCAGGTTCACCATGGCGCGGCCCTTAGCCGTACGCGCGCCCTGTGGAATATCGAAGATCCTGACGCGGAACACGCGGCCCTTGTCCGTGAAGAACAGGACGTAGGTGTGGGTGGACGCCACGAACATGTCCACGACCCAGTCCTCGTCACGGGTCTGCATGCCCGACTTGCCCTTCCCGCCGCGCCGCTGGCTGCGGTACATCGCCGTCTGGGTGCGCTTGATGAAACCCTGGGCGGACACGGTGACGACCATGTCTTCCACCGGGATCAGGTCCTCCAGGTTCAGCGCGCCAAGGTCCTCGATGATCTCGGAACGACGCTTGTCGGCGTATTTTTCGCGAATCTCTTGCAGTTCGGCTGCAATCACGTCCATCAGGACCGTTTCGGAACCCAGGATCTCGCGCAGGCGCCCGATGGTCTTGCGGATCTCCTCAAGCTCCAGGAGGATCCGATCGCGCTCCATGCGGGTCAGTCGCTCGAGGCGCAGGTCCAGAATGGCCTTGGCCTGGATCTCGGAAAGCTCGAAGGTCGTCATCAAGCCGTTACGGGCTTCCTCGGGATTCCGCGACGACCGGATCAGTTCGATGACGGCATCCAGGTTGTCGATCGCAATCTTGTAGCCCAGCAGGATGTGTTCGCGCTCCTGGGCCTTGCGCAGTTCGAACAGGCAGCGCCTGGTCACCACGTCCTTGCGGTGACTGACGAACTCCTGCAACGCCTCCTTCAGATTCAACTGCTTGGGCTGACCGTGCGAAATCGCCAGCAGGATGACGTTGAAGGTGCTTTGCATGGGCGTCATCGCGAACAGTTGGTTCAGGATGACCTGGTGATCGCCGTCGCGCTTCAGTTCAATGACGATGCGCATCCCGTCGCGGTCCGATTCGTCCCGCATGTCGTGGATGCCTTCGATCCGCTTTTCCTTGACCAGTTCGGCGATGCGCTCCAGCAGGCGCGCCTTGTTCACCAGGTAAGGAATCTCGTTGACGATGATGGCGGTGCGCTCGCCCTTCTTGTCGCCCTCGATGACCGTCCGGGCCTGCATCTTGACCGCGCCGCGACCCGTCTCGTACACCTGGCGCGAACCGGCCGTCCCCAGGATGAAGCCGCCCGTGGGAAAGTCCGGGGCAGGCACGAATTCCATCATTTCCTGGATCGTGATTTCCGGATTGCGGATCAGCGCAATCGTCGCGTCCACCACCTCGCCCAGGTTGTGAGGGGGGATGTTGGTGGACATGCCGACGGCGATGCCTGCAGATCCGTTGATCAGCAGGTTCGGAACGCGGGACGGCAGGACCGTGGGTTCTTCCAGCGAACCGTCGTAGTTCGGCACCATGTCGACGGTTTCTTTCTCGATGTCGGCCAGCATCTCCTCGGCGACACGCGTCATGCGCACTTCGGTATAGCGCATGGCCGCCGCAGCGTCGCCATCGACCGAGCCGAAGTTGCCCTGGCCATCGACCAGGACATAGCGCATGCTGAAGTTCTGCGCCATTCGAACCATGGTGTCGTAGATCGCCGAATCGCCATGTGGGTGGTACTTGCCCATGACGTCGCCGACGATACGGGCAGACTTCTTGTAGGCCGTATTGTGGAAGTTGCGCGACTCGTGCATCGTGAAAAGCACGCGCCGGTGAACCGGTTTGAAGCCATCCCTGGCATCGGGCAAGGCCCGCCCGATGATGACGCTCATCGCGTAATCGACGTAGGACGAGCGCATCTCGTCTTCGATGTTCACAGGAACCAGGTGAAGACCCAGATCGTCCGCCATCGGAGCCTCCAAAAACGCGTGGGGACCTTACACCAAGGCGGGGAAAAAGGCAACGCCTTCAAGCGCCGCTAGGCGATAACGGGCGCCGGAAATACGTTCCTGGCCAAGAACCACATTCCCTATCGCTAACGCCGACATGGATGCAAAAGCAGCCCTTCCTGCCCGTATCGCGGCGAACCTACTGATCAAGCTTGGCCTTCGCCTGTTCCAGCAGCTTCCTGACCAGGGCATTGCCCTTGTCCATCGCCAAGGCCTCGTTGTACTTCGCGATGGCGTCGGCATAGTTCCCGGCGTTGTAGGCATCGCGGCCGGCCTTGATCAATGGCTTGACCTTGTCCTGACGGTCCGAATCGGACATTTGAGGTTCGGGCGCCGGGGCAGGCTTCGCAACAGGCGCCGGCTTGACCGCCGGGGCAGGCTTCGGGGGCGGCGTAGCTGCCTTTACTGCGGGCTTCTCCTCGACCGGGAAGGGCTTTGTCGAGGGTGCGGCCTTCTGCACGGGCACCACGGCTGATTCCGGCCGCACTGCAGGCGCAGGCACGGGCACTGCGACTTGAACTGCCGGGGCAACAGCCGGAGAAACCGGAGCCGCCACAGGAACTGCAGGCGCGGCCGAGACAGCAGGCTTCGGCGCAGGCGCAGGCACTGGGACTGGCACCGGCGCGGTTACAGGCGATGGCGCAGGAGTTACCGCAGGGGCAACCTCGGGGGCAACAGGCAATTCGCCCGGGGCCCCGCCGGGCCGGCTCTCAAAATACACGGCAACAGCAATGGCCAAAAGGATCGCCACTGCTGCAGCGACCACCCAGAACATCCGGGTTTCCTTCCTGCTCTCGCGATCCTCAGGCGGAATAGATGCCTCGGCGATTGCTTTGCCCTTGATGAACCAGTCCTCCGACGCATTGGCAGCCGTCGGCGACTCGGATAGGCCAGCTGCCGATGTTGGCGTCGGTGCAGACACTGCAGTCCAGGCCTGTGTGGATTCGGCATCAGGCGCCGCCACATTCGACTGAGCTGCAATGAAGTCCGGGGTCAAGCCAGGCAAAGCCTGTGTGCGTTCCTCGGGCGACTCGGTCGCCCCCGGGCCAGCACCCTGGGCTGCCGCCTTCTGTGCCGCCTCGACCGCCGCAACAACGAACGATGGATCAAAGGCCTCGGTTGGGCGGCTGCCTCCCGCAGGTATCGACGCTGCCGGCGCGCCCGAGGACTGCGACTGCGCTGCGGCCTGGGCCTTCTCGATCGCTTCGGCTAGCCCGGTAAAGACCATCGTCTCCCGACCAGACGGAACCGGGTCCGAGGATGTTGCGACAACCGGAACAACCAGTTCGGCCTCGAGATGCGAAATCACGTCAACGACGGTTGCCCGCGTCGGCTCGACCCCCAGGGCCGCGTTTCCGTAAGCCTCGTTCTTCAGAGCCTGGATGGCTTCCATGACCTCGGCTGCACTGCCCGGACGTCCCTTCGGATCCTTGGCCAGCAACCGCGTCACCAGGCGCTCGTAGGCATCCAACTGGCCCATGCCCGGCTTGACAAGGTGCAGCGGCAGTGGCTTCTCGTAGACTTGGCGCTTGATCGTCGTGGACGGGCTGGACGACATGAACGGCGGCTTGCCGGCAATCATTTCGTACAGAAGAATACCCAGTCCGTAGAGATCGGCTGATTCGTCCCCATATCGCCCGGCGCAAACTTCCGGGGCCATGTATTCGGCGGTACCGTGATGCGCCTCGTTCTTGCGGGCCGGATTATAGGTAGGCAGCAGGTTCGCAAAACCCAGCCTGGCAACGAACACCTTCACTTCCGGTTCCAGCGCAACGTGAATGCTGGCCGACGAAATGTCGAGGTGCCTGACGCCCACTTCGGAAGCAGCCTTCAAGGTAGCGGCAACCCGGTAGGCAATCGCCAGAGCCTGGGCCGGAGTCAGCCCGCCACTGGTCCGCAGCAGAGACTTCAGGGATTCCAGACCAACCGACTCGCTGACGATATATGTATTTCCGCCCTCGGTCCTACCAACCTCGATACTGAGGAGTGCAGCTCCCCATCGCGACGCGGCAAGCTTCTTTGAAGCAACCGAGACTGCGTTGGCTTCCGTCGGGCCTATCTTCAGCGACGGATCCAGAACTGTCATCACGACCGGGGCGTCGTCGGCAAGACGCCGGCCCGACAGGTGCCGACCATACTTGTCCTCGACGGCCTGCGTGCCGAATTCAAAACGGGAAGCAAGCGCCTCGTCCAGCATTTCGTCCCTCTCTAGCAACCCTGCGGCATTCCTGCGGCAGAGCTGCGCGGTCCGCTGATCCCGCAACACGGTCCGTCATTTGAACCGGACAGTTCGCGGTCAGATTCTAGCCACCCCCGAGCCTGTTTGGCAAGGGGTAGGAAGCAAGCATTTCGGATTACTAACCAGGGGATTCAGGTTGAAAAAGACCGTGTCATGCTAGTGGCAGTTGGAGCAGGCCGGACCAAGACCGCCCATGGACGACTTGGCGCTGGAACCGGATTTCGGACCGTGGCAGTTGACGCAGACCGAGGTCGAGCCGGGCAGATGCATATCCCCACTGCGCGACAGCGTGTGACTGGCCTGGAATTTTGCCTCGTGGCAGCTATAGCAAGACGGCCCAATGTCCCCCCGAAGGGTTGACCCATGGCAAGAGGTGCAGTTCGCCAGTGCATCCGCCTTGCCAGGCTTGTGCAGCACGCCACCGTTGTTTTCGGTGTGACCGGAAGGGCCGACCGGGACGTCCTGGGAACCCACATCGGCCACGCCCAGATCGGTCGGGCCAAGGTCCGTCGCCGCCACGTCATTCGACACCAGGTCGGTCAGGACCACGTCGGACCCTTCCACGTCGGAATCTTCCACATCGACCACGACAAGATCGGTGGACGCCAGATCGGACGTTCCTTGATCAACCGAACCAGTGTCCGGGATCCCGTCGTCGCGACCTGTATCAACACCGGCCGTATCGCCCGTAACCGGGACGTCCAGCGACACTTCCGAGGTAACGTCTACCGCGGGACCGTTGTCCGTAACGCCATTGACGCTATCGCAAGATGCCAGCACAAGAACAGCCATCAACCCAACCATCAAGCGGCCCATGGTCCCCTCCCAATCACTCCGGCCGCCTATTCGGTCGGACAATTCGGATAAACTTTACCTTAATTCGAATAGAGCGCGGCCTTTGACTTCATATCCGCCCGGAATACTTGGGATTCTTACGGTTTTAACGCACCGGGAACTGCTGGTGGAAACCGAGCAGCCATGGCTTCCCAGGCGGCGCGTGAGACATCGCGACGGTCGTTTACCAGGATATCCCAGATTTCCTGGTCCGCCACTGGCGCCCAGCGGGCAATACTGGCCACGTCGTATCGCGTACGCACACGTCGCGCTTGCCTGGGCAACGACTCCTTCCCTCGCATCCGAATGTCCTTGAAAACGGAAGACCCGAACCTGGCGTACCACAGCAACGTGTGGGCCGTCGACAGCGATCCCGCCCACGGGTAGGACCCAAGGTTCCAGCCTTCAGACAGCTCCTCGACGGCGGCATCGACCTTTGGGCCGGGGCCTGGTTTCATGCCTCGCCAGAACAGACCGGACCGCAGTTCGTCACCTGCGATTTCCCATGTTTCGGCAAGGCCGAAGGCCGACGGATCGCCAGCCACCCTTGATCCGTGGGTCAGCGCAAACTCGCCGCAGATGAACAAGGAAAGGGAGTCTCGTCTTTTTTTCAGCCACCTGATCGTCCGCAAGGCTTCGGCTGTTGTCTCGCCTGGAAAGCCCGTGAACGCCATGGCCTCCACCGCCACTCCTGCCGAGGAAAGGGCCATGACGGCGGCATCGACGTCCTCGACCCGAATCCCCTTGTCAATTCGCGCCAGGATCCCCGGGTCGGCAGATTCCACGCCGATCGACACCGCCAGGAGACCTCCTGACACCAGAGACGCGCAAACTGCCGGGGACAAGGCAATCTCCGGCCTGATGTCGGTTGCCCAACGCAGACCGCCGCCGCAAGCAGACAACGCCCGGGCCACGGCCAGCGCGCCCTTTGGCGATAAAGTATCCTCGGACAGATAGAAGATGCTGGTGCCATGAAGTCTTGCCAGGGCACCCAGGTGATCTGCCACCGTTGCGGCAGGTCGCTCGCGGTATCTGGCGGTACCGGAGCGCACCGGGCCGTAGTGGCAGAAAGCGCACTTCCCCCAGTAGCATCCTCGCGCGGCGTCATACGGCAGGACCATTGAGGGAGACAGATAAGCTCCAGGCACCATCGTGGAAAAATCAGGGGGCGGCAGATCGGCAAGGTCCTGGTCGCCCCCCCCGTGGACGATCCCTCTGGGGGCTGTGCCAGCCTTGACCGCCTTCACCAGGTCGACCAGCGCACGCTCGCCCTCGCCGACCACCGCACTGTCGAACGGCCCAAGGACTCCGGGTATCCTGTCTTCCGGAATCCTCAAAAGAATCTGCGAAATTGCCGGTCCTCCGACCACCAGGTGCGTCTCTGGCAGCGCCTTGCGGATGGCCCGCGCCATCGCGAAAGCCGGCTGAACCTGCCCTGGAAAGGCAACCGAGACACCCACGACCGAAGGACGAGCCTCGCGAAGGCGGGCAGCCAGAGGACCTGCGTACCACGCATGGAAAGGATCGCGCTGCGGACTTGCGTCATCGCTAATCTCATTCGGATTCAGCAGCGAAAAGGGACTGCTCCAGGAAGCAAAGTCGATGCGCAATGGGGCGCAGGCCGCCGAGACCACCTGGAGTGCGGCCTCCACAGTGGCAACTGCCGTGGCATATGAGGAAGGATCGAAAAACCTGACTGGGTCCCGCAAAGTGGCCGTCGCGCCATCGACTGCCCCCGGGACCCATCCGGCCGGTCCAAGAGCCTCGTATATCTGCACCAGATCCAACTGGTCGGCAAGTCCAAGCGACGAGCGGGCATCCAACTGGGCGAAACGTGCACGCACGCGCCGGGCAAACCCTGCCATGACGGAACCCTGAAGCAGCCAGGCCACGGCATCCGCGTTGGCGTCGATCGACAGCACATCGATTCCCGCGCGGCGCAGACACGCCGCCAGCAGGGGCACGGACAGATAAGGGGCCGTAGGGTCACACAGGGGGGGATAGATAAGCGCTGCGGTCATCCGATACCGGAAGACAAAAGACACTTGAAAGGAACCAGGCGCGCCCAGAGGGGCTCGAACCCCCAACCCTCAGATCCGTAGTCTGATGCTCTATCCAATTGAGCTACGGGCGCAGTTCCAAAAGCGGCAAAGAACCTATCACCAATCGGAAGGAATTTCAACCCTTCCATCACAGCGGAGAGAGCGGGATTCGGACCCGCGACACAGGTTACCCCGTGTACTCGCTTAGCAGGCGAGCGCCTTCGACCACTCGGCCATCTCTCCAGGCATCGCGGAGGCCACACCACCACTTGGCGGCGGAGGTAGGATTCGAACCCACGGGGCTTCCGCCCGACGGTTTTCAAGACCGCTGCCTTCGACCACTCGGCCACTCCGCCCTTTCAAGGAACCGGACAGGCGCGGAATCTACATCGGACACATGGTTCTTGTAAAGACCTGTGATGCGCAGCCCTTCACTCCGTTGATGCCGTCGCTTGATTAATGTGCCGAGTTCACGACCTATCCGTATGGCATGACCAGCAAATGGAGGTCGACGATGGATACAGATTCGGGAAGGGTTGGGCGCCATGGCCCTAAAGATCAAGCCAGGGGCCAAGAACCTGGAACCACAAGGCCCATCCAAGAGCAGCCAGTCCCACCAGGGCCAGAAGGCCGCCAATCCCCCAAATGATCCAGGATGAACCGCCGCTCTTCCTGGGCTGCAGGCTGGCAAGCGACATGGGCATCGTTTCGCGTCCTTCAAGCATGTCGACCAGCGCCGTGCCCTGAGTCCGGGTGGTGCTGACCCCTTCCATGCCCGAGGAAACTCCCTTGAGATCGTCCGACGAAAGACGCCCGCCCGCAACGCGGCCAAGCGTCTCGATTTGTATCGGGTTGCTGCCCTCGACCGGCAGTGTCTGGCCCGCGTACCGCATCATCGACAGGCTGAGGATCTCGTCCGAAATCAGCATCCCGATGCGTTCCTGGCTGGCGCCCTCGGCCTCGACAGCCTGCGCCTCGTAAATCAACCGCAGGAATTCGGCCAGGTCGTACGACGTGACCTTCAAACCCTCGCGGAACAAATAGCCGGTCAGCGTGTCCACCATCTCGCGAGCGCTGTGGTATCGCTTGCGGGGATCTCGCGCCAACGATCTTGCAACCATGCGATCAAGGTCGTCCGGCACATCGGGATTCAGCAGCGTCAACGAAGGAACTTCGGCCTTCTGAACCAGATCGACGGTCTCCATCTCGGACTTGCCAAGGAACAGTCGCCTGTTGGCAAGCAACTCCCACAAGACCACGCCTGCGCTGAATATGTCGGCCCGGTGATCGACCGAACGGCCGTCGATTGCCTCGGGGGAAAGGTAGCTGAACTTGCCCTTGACGATACCAGGATCGGTCAATTCGGCCTGCGTGATGGCCTTTGCCAGACCGAAATCCGTGACCTTGACCTCGCCCGATCGGGAAATCAACACGTTCGGGGGCGAGACGTCGCGATGAACGATCCCCAGCGGGTTGCCGTTGGCATCCCGGCGATCGTGCGCGTGTGCCAACCCCTTCATCATCTCGGCAACCACGAACAGGGCTACCGGGACAGGGAAGCGCTGGCCCACTTCTGACAGGCGCTGGAAGACGCGGCGCAGATTGAAGCCGTCAACCAGTTCCATCACGATGAAGTACGTACCCTGCGCGCGCCCGACATCGAACACCTGGACGATGTTCGCGTTGTTCAGGTGCATGGACAGCCGGGCCTCGTCCAGGAACATGTTGACGAACTTGGGCTGGTTGCACAGCGATGGCAGGATCCTCTTGATTGCGACCGGTTTTTCGAAGCCGTCTATCGTGATGGCCTTGGCACGATAGATCTCGGCCATGCCACCGGCGTCCAGTTTCTCGACGATTTTGTATCGCTGTCGGTCAGCCATCGCGGCTGTATCCTAGCAGCAAAGAAAACGGACGCAAACGAGAAAAAGTCATGAACCTTGCACAGGGCCATATTGAGGCAAGCCACTCCGACCTTGAAGTTTCAGCCGATTTCCCCGAAGGGCATCGCGATCGTTGACGTCTCATGGCGACGGCGGATACGATAACGCGCTTCCGAAGGAGGAACCCATGGAATTCGTCGCTGCTAAAAAAGACTTCGCCTCCGCCCTGATGAAGGCATCGGGTATTCCCGAAGCCAAGAACCTCAGCAGCGTGATGGCCAACCTGCTGCTGGAGTCCGTGGGAGAACAGACCGTTCGCCTGACGGCCCAGTCCTACGAAGTGACGCTGGTGACCACTTTTGCGGCACAGGTAGTCGATGGTGGGCGCATGGCCCTGTCGGGTCGCAGCCTGGTGGACGCTGCCCGAATGCTGCCCGAAGCCCCAGTCCGGCTGCGCAGCACCCCGAATCACTGGGCCGATCTATCGGCTGGCCGCACCGAATACAGGGTCCCCGGCATCATCCCCGAGAACATGCCGGAGGCACAGGAACCTCAGACTTCGCTGGAGGTCCGCCTGCCGCGCGACCTGCTGGTCGAGATGGTTGATCGCGTGTCCTTCGCCCAGTCGGTCGACGAGGGACGCCCGAATCTGAACGGCATCTTCGTCAAGGTTGCCCCGCAAGGCGATGCGGCACGCATCGAGGCCGTGGCCACCGACGGGCACCGCCTGTCCAGAATGGTCCGCACCGTCGAGTCGGCCGGCCTTACCGAGCCGGTGGCCGCGATTCTGCACCGCAAGGGCGTAACGGAACTGAAGCGCTTCCTGGACGACGAGACCGGTTTGGTTACGGTAGGATTCCAGCGCAATGCCGTGGTTTTCCGTGTACCGACAGGCTTCCTGCTGGTGCGCCAGATCGAACTGGAGTACCCCGACTACAACCGTGTAATCCCAACCGAATCCCGCTGGCGCTTCCAGATGGACCGTGCCGAATTGCAAAGCGCCGTCAACCGCGCCAGCGTCGTCATCTCGTCCGACAAGACGCCACTGGTTCGTTTCAAGCTGGATTCCGGCCGCCTGCAGATCATGGCCCAGGACCCGGAACGCGGCGACGCCCACTCGGAGATCGACCTGGGATACGAGGGCGAACCTCTTGAGGTTTCATACAACCACAAGTACCTGCAGGATGCCCTGAAGGCCTTGCCAGGTGCGTCGGTGGTCATGTCGGTCAAGGACCAGTCATCGGCCACGCTGCTGTCCAGCGTCGATGACGACGGCCTGCTTCAGTTGATCATGCCCGTGCGGATTTGATGATGACCCCAGCGGTAATCATGGTGCTGCGCGCCCGCCTCGCGCGGGCCAGCTGACTGACGGAGGCGCCGGATGCGCCTCACACGACTGAGTCTCACCAACTTTCGCAACATTCGCGAGGCATCGCTGGCCTTTGGGCCGGGGGTTAACCTGGTTCTGGGCGCCAACGGCCAGGGCAAGACGAACCTGGTCGAGGCCGTCTACTTCATGTCGTGGCTGCGCTCGTTTCGAACCTCCCGCAGCGCAGACCTGCCTGCCTCGGGAATTGAGGCCGCGCACCTGCTGGGCCTTGTCGAAGGAGGCCCCGCAGGGCACGAACTGGAAGTCACGATAACGGCTGGGAACCGACGGGCGATGCTGGACCAGAAGGGAGTCAGGTCGCCTCGGGAGTGCCTTTCGGCGCTGGCAGTGGCCTGTCTGAGTCCCGACGACCCTGCTGTGCTGGAGGGTGGCCCCGAGGGACGGCGCCTTCTGCTGGACCGCCTGGTCGTGCTGCTGCGGCCCCCTCTTGCATTGCTGATGCAGCGTTACACAAGACACCTGAAAGAGCGCAACCGCTTGCTGCGGGCGGTTCCGGGAACGATTGATTCGCGGCTGCTGGAGGCGTCCTCCGAGACGCTGGCGCAGTGCGGGCTGGAGGTTGTCAAGGCGCGGCTGGATGCACTGGAACGTCTTGCCAGACGACTTCCCGACACGCTTCATGCGATGTCGGGATCGGACCTGGGCGTTTGCGTCAGCTATGAACCGCAATGGGCAGGAGGCCGCGAACCTACTATTGACGCACTTTTGGCAACTTTTCGAATACGTATGAACGCCGATCTTGCGCTGGGCTATACTACCGCCGGTCCGCACGCCGACGACCTGGTTGTCGTCATGCAGGGCAGGCGTGCGCGCGGCCATGCCAGCCGCGGACAAAAGAAGGTCCTGATGCTGGCATGGAAGGTGACCGAGGCACTGGAGTACCTGGCGTCCGTGGGCGAGGCTCCCGTCCTGGTTCTGGACGATGCCCTTGCGGACCTGGACCCCGAACGCCAGGAAAGGGTGGTTTCTGTCCTGAGGACATACCCGGGGCAGGCGTTTGTTACCAGCGCCGTCGCGTCACGGGACGCGGTAAGGGACGCGACCGTTTTCAGGGCACACGCAGGAACATTCATGAGGGAGGAGTCATGGGCCGGTTCGTGATTGACGGCGGATACCGGGTGGCTGGCGAGGTGGTGCCCTCCGGGAACAAGAACGAGGCGCTGCCTGCGCTTGCGGCGTGCCTCCTTACGGACGAAGAGGTGCTGCTGGAGAACCTGCCGCGCATCCGAGACGTAGAGGTGATGGTACAGATCCTCCAGGATCTGGGCGCCGAGGCCGAATGGACCGGCAACAATCGGCTGCGCGTCAAGGCCGTTGAAGTCCGCAAAAGCGAACTTGACCCGACGCTGGGCCGGCGGGTTCGCGCGTCCGTGCTGTTTGCAGGATCCATCCTGGCGCGCAGACACGAAGTTACATTGCCCCCCCCGGGCGGCGATGTCATCGGACGGCGCAAGCTGGATACCCACTTCGACGCATTGAAAGCCCTGGGAGCCACCCTTGACGTAGGCGACCAGTACCGCCTGCGGGCCAGCGCCCTGATAGGCACCGAAATGTTCCTGGACGAGGCTTCCGTCACCGCGACCGAGAACGCGATCATGGCCGCCTCGCTGGCGAAGGGCACAACCGTCATCGAGAACGCGGCGTGCGAACCCCACGTTCGTGGGCTGTGCCGCATGCTGGTGTCGATGGGCGCCCACATCGCCGGCATCGGCACAAACAGCCTGACCATCGAGGGCGTCGATCGGCTTCACGGGACGACCCATGTAATCGGCCCCGACTACCTGGAGATTGGTTCGTACATCGGCCTGGCCGCCGTGATGGGCGATGGGGTGACCATCCATGGCGCCAACCCACGGGAACTGCGCAAGATCGTGTTGGTATTCGAGCGCCTGGGCGTCCAGATGCAGTTCTCCGACAACCGTGTCTTCGTACCGGGACGCCAGCAACTGCGGGTGGTCCCCGACCTGCACGGCGCCGTCCCGCAGATTGACGACGCCCCGTGGCCCCAGTTCCCGACCGACCTCATGTCAATCGCAATCGTGGTTGCCACCCAATCGGTCGGCACGACGCTGTTCTTCGAGAAGATGTTCGACGGCAGGATGTTCTTCGTGGACGGGCTGATCGGAATGGGCGCCTCGATCATCCTTTGCGACCCGCACCGCGTGGTCGTCGCCGGTCCATCCCGCCTCTACGGCACCTCGCTGGAAAGCCCCGACGTTCGTGCCGGGATGGCGCTGCTGATCGCCAGTCTGGCTGCCACCGGTCGTTCGGTGATCCGCAATATCCGACAGATCGATCGCGGCTACGAGCGCGTCGATGAAAAACTGCGGGCGCTGGGCGCCCATATTGAGCGCTTCGACGAAGAAGGCTGAGAATCACAACCCCCGTAGATTGACTCTTAATTGAAAATGGCTATCATCTAAACGTTCGGGGCCAGAGCCCGTGCGGAGATGATAGTCATGACACTTGCTGATGCCACAATAGGAAGCCGGTTGAAGGTGGTCAGCCGTAAACGCATGACGTCCGTGGATGGGGAATCCATAGCCGGGCTGGGAATTCACATCGGAGAGGAGGTCATCGTGGTCCGAGCCGCTCCGTTCAGCGGTCCGGTCCTGGTCGAGGTTCCGTCCTCCGGAGTGCGCGTGGCCATGGGCCGCGGCATGGCCGCGGAAGTAGTGGTGGAACCCGCCAATGCGGTGGCATGAAGGCCAAGCGAACCGCGCTGGTAAACCCCTTGCAGAACCCGTTCGCGAAGTTGTGATTGCACTGGTCGGCCAGCCCAATTGCGGCAAAAGCACCCTGTTCAACGCCCTCGCAGGGTTCAAGGCAAACACGGGGAACTTCCCGGGCACCAGCGTCACGTTCACCACCAGTCGCGTCACTGTAGCCGGCATGCACGCCCGCATCGTGGATTTGCCCGGTACCTACTCCCTGACGCCTCGCGATGGCGCCGAGGAAGTCACTCGACGCTACCTGACCGAAGGCCACGCGGACGCGATCATCGCGGTGGTGGACGCCTCGGTCCTGTCCCGCAGCATCGAACTGACGCTGGAGCTGCTGGAGACCGGACTGCCCATCGTGGTGGCACTGAACATGATGGACGAGGCAGGGCGCAAGGGCATCGAGGTGGACATCCCGGCACTTGAAGCCCGGCTGGGCGTACCCGTCGTGCCCACGGTCGCAACGCGCGGCGAAGGAGTCGTTTCCGTGACCCTGAAGGGGATGGCGGCAGCCAGGACACGCCGCAGTGGAATCTCGCCGGTCTACGACCGCGACATTGAACAGGCACTGACCGACCTTTCCCAGATAATTCCATTGTCGCTGGCAGCCGAACTGGGTGTCCCTCCCAGGTTCCTGTCAGTACGCCTACTTGAAGCAGATCCGTTCATGCTGCGGCACCTGGAAGGACGCATGCCCCCTGCAATCCTTGAACGTGCCACCGCGCTGCGCCAGCATCTTGCAAAACTGCACGACTGGCCCGAGGAGAGCGTTTTCGGCAGCCATCGTCACGCCGCGGCCGTAGACCTGTTCGAGTCGGTTGCAACCGTCCGTTCCAGACGCCGGCTTTCACGTCGCGAACGACTCGACGACGTCCTGATGCACCCTTTCTGGGGCCTGATATTCGCGGGCCTGGCACTGGCCGCGCTGTTCATGGTTTCGTTTGTCGTCGGCAGCCTCGTTGCGGGCGTAGTCCAGAAACCGTTTGATGCACTTGCCAACTGGCTGCTGCCGGCTGCGACCTCGGGGATCTGGGCCGACATCGGCCGTGGCCTCCTGGACGGCGTCGCTGGCGGGGCCGGAATCGTGCTGCCCTATCTTCTGCCGCTGCTGCTGATGATGTCGGTGATGGAGGACGTCGGGTACCTGCCGCGCGCGGCGTTTCTGATCGACGGCCTGCTGCACCGGGTCGGCCTGCACGGCAAGAGCGTGATCCCGCTGATTCTGGGGTATGGCTGCAACGTGCCTGGCATCCTGGGAACGCGCATTCTGGAAAGTCCGCGGGATCGAATCATAACTGCGCTGCTGGTACCGCTGACGGCGTGCTCGGCGCGCACCGTCCTGATCCTTGCGCTGGTTGGCGCCACGATGGGACCGCTGGCCGCACTGGGCGTCTATGGACTGAACATCCTGGTGACGGCGATTGCGGCGCGCCTGCTGTCGGCAATAGTTCCTGGGAACGCGCCCGGCCTGCTGATGGACATCCCTCCGTACCGGATTCCACCGGCAATGGCCGTGTTGAGGAAAGTGTGGTTCAGGGTACGAGAGTTCCTTGTATCAGCCTGGCCCGTGCTGATCGTGGCATCTGTCATCATGGGAGTCCTCGAAAATCTGGGAGTCAACACCTGGGTCAACAGCGCGCTGGCCCCCATGACGACCGGCCTGCTGGGCCTGCCCCAGGCGGTCGGAGTCACGCTGTTCTTCGGCATCCTGCGCAAGGAACTGTCGCTGGTGATGCTGTTCCAGGCCCTTGGAACCAGCGACGTCACCAGCGTTCTGACGGCTGCCCAGTTGCTGACGTTCACCCTGTTCGTGACATTCTACGTGCCATGCATATCGACTCTGGCGGCACAGGTCAGGGAGATCGGCTGGCGATGGACAATCGTCGGCGCACTGCTGAACACCGGAATTGCCCTGATCGTCGCGGTGGCAGCCCGCTTTGCGATGGGCGGCTGATCCCATCGGATGATTGAAATAGCTGGCATCGCGCTGGTCAGAGCGTCTTCATATCCAGCACGAAACGATAGCGAACGTCGTTATTCAGCATCCGCTGGTAAGCCTCGTTGACCTGCTGAACGGGGATGATTTCGATATCGGAGACAATGCTGTGCTGGGCGCAGAAGTCCAGCATTTCCTGGGTTTCAGCGATACCGCCAATCAGTGATCCAGTGAGGATCTTACGGCCGCCGATCAGGGCCATGGCCGCGATTGGCGAGGGTGCTGGCGGCACGCCCAGCAGCACCATGGCGCCTTCGACACGCAACAGGCCCATGAACTTGTTGTAGTCGTGAGGCGCGGAGATGGTGTTGATGACAAGATCGAATTGCCCCGCCAGACGCTTGAAGGTGGTCTCGTCCGAGGTGAGCCCGAAGTGATGGGCACCAAGCCTGCGGGCATCGGCCTCCTTCGAGGTCGAGGTGCTGAGCATGGTGACTTCCGCGCCCATCGCCGCAGCAATCTTGACGGCCATGTGCCCAAGACCACCCAGGCCCACGACGCCCACCTTGGTGCCTTTCCCGGTTTTCCAGTGCCTGAGAGGCGAATAGGTGGTGATGCCCGCGCACAGCAGCGGCGCCGTTGCAGCAAGATCGAGGCTGGGCGAGATCCTGAGCGTGAAGGCTTCATCCACCACCACGCTGGAGGAATAGCCGCCATAGGTGGGAGTCTGCCTGTCCATTTCCGTGCTGTTGTAGCTCCAGGCACTGCCCTTTTCGCAGAACTGTTCAAGGTTTTTTTGGCAACTGGGACAGGTCCGGCAACTGTTCACCATGCAGCCCACCCCAACCGGATCACCCGCAGTGAAGCCCTTCACCAGGGTTCCCACTGCGGTGACCTTTCCGACGATTTCGTGGCCGGGAACCATGGGGTACTTCGACCCACCCCACTCGTTCCGCGCCTGGTGAATGTCGGAATGGCAGATGCCGCAGTAGGCAATTTCGATCTGAACGTCCCTCGGCCCGACGGCCCGGCGCTGGAACTGCCATGGAACCAAGGGCGAAGTGGCTGAGGTCGCGGCGTAGGCTTTAGCGGTAGTCATGAAAACTCCTTCTTGGATCGGGTCATCCACCGTGGACGCGATAAGTTCGAAGACATCACGCCCCTGGCAACCGACTGGCTGATGTTACACCCGTTTCGTTCCATGCATATTTGCCCCAGAATAAGGCACAGATGCAAGCGATGATGCATCCGGCAAGGTTGGTAACAAGGCTGCCACGGTGGTCACTGACTACGGGGGACATCGATGAAACGCCTGGCTCCGCTGTTTGCTTTCGCGGCTCTGGTAATCGGCAGCAATGTCGAGACTCAAGCGGCAGAGATTGTATCGGTGACCCAGGTTGGCGGGGAAGGGTCGGCCGCAGTCGGGCAGCGCGCCGAATTCGACGTGGTGCTGGCGAAATCGTACGCCCACCCGTTCGATCCAGCCGAGGTGACGGTCGAGGCGACTCTGAACCGGGCGGGCGGCGGTACAGTTTCCGTTCAGGGATTCTGGTTCCAGGACCACGATGCCGCGATCGATGACCAGGGTCGGGAATTCCTGACCACGAAAGGCCTGCCAGGCTTCCGCGTGCGGTTTCGGCCATTCGACGCCGGCGAGCACGAGATGACCGTCACGGCGACCGATGCCGATGGATCGGGAACCATGTCGACGGGCTTCATCGTGGCAGGATCGTCCACCGGGGGCGGCCTGGAGTACGTCCGGCTGGGGACTGAAGCCGGGTTCGTGCGCGACGGTCTGCCATGGGTGCCGTTCGGGGCCAACGTTTGCTGGTCTGGTGCGGGGGGGACAAAGGATATCGAGGGATGGTACGACCGAATGCGCGACGCCGGCCTCGACTGGTCCCGCCTATGGATGACCAGCTTTGACGGGACGGCCCTGGAGTGGAAGGCGGGCGGCGACGACGGCGGATACGCTGGAGTGGGGACCTACAACCTGAAGGCGGCGTGGCGCGTGGACCGGATCCTGCAAATGGCCGAGGAACGGGGTATTTCGGTGCAACTGGTGCTGCAGCAGCACTCGCAGTTTGAATGCCTGCAGTGGTCGTCCTGGGCCGAAAATCCGTGGAACGTTGCCAATGGAGGGCTCTGCGCTACCAGCATGGAGTTCTTCACGAACGTGGACGTCGTGGAGGGGTTCGACGCCAGGGTGCGATACATCACCGCACGATACGGAGATTCCCCAGCCGTCATGGCCTGGGAACTGTGGAACGAGGTCGATCTGATCCAGGGATACGATCCTGATGTCGTGGTTCAGTGGGCCCACAATCGAGTCGCGAACCTCCGGAAGTTTGATCCATACAGGCATCTGGTGACCACGTCGTATGCCATGCCGGTCTTTGACGAACAGGACTGGGACTATGCCGGGTACGACTTCGTCCAGATGCACAACTACATCTCCGACTACTGGAGCGTGCTGCCACTCTTCGGGCCGACGCTGCGAGCCTTTGGCAAACCTGTTGTCCTGGGGGAATTCGGGATCGACACCCAGGGGGTCGAAAACCTGCGGGACAAGGACGGAACGCACCTGGTCAACGCTACGATGCTGGCCGTGATGTCGGGGTTTACCGGCGGCGCCATGTCATGGTGGTGGGACAACTACCTGACACCCGAGGGCCTTTGGGCGACTTTGGGAACCGTGGCAGACAGGCTGCGCGCCCTGGGGGCGGGAAAGGTGGTCGGGCCAATTGACGACGTGACGGTCACTGACGGCGGGACCGTGGACGGGAGCAGCACGGTTCCCGCGGACCACGTTGTCGAGGCCCGGGCAGCATGGACCGTAGATGGAGCCATGGTATGGCTGCACGACGCCGGATCCGAATGGAACCGGGATGCCGCATGGGGGCCGGTGAACCATATCGGGGTGGTCGTCGAAGTGGCTGGTGCCGGGCAGAAAGAAGGCGCGTGCCGAGGCGTACTGACGCAGTGCGATCCTTGGAGTGGCGCATGCGCGGCCGTTGCCGAGTCGCCGACCGCCGAGGACCTCGCTGGCGGCGGGTTCCGGTTCACCGCCGCCGACTTCGCCCGCGATCTGCTGATCAAGGTGGCCTGCCTGGGACCGATCGTCAAGGATGAGGGCGGGATCGACGACGCCGCTGCAGACGGGGACCTGGGGGCGCCGGCCGAAGATCTTTGGCCGATGCTCGACGCTGCGGAACCTGGCGATTCCGGGACGGTCGATGAGTTCGCAAGGGACCTGGCGACTGATGACTCGGGTCTGGGGGAAGAGCCCGAGGTCAAGCGCCCACGGTCGCATGGATGCAGTGCGGCGTTCTGATCTCGCGGCGGTCGTTCCCCAACATTCAACGAGTCCCGCAACAAAATAGCAGTCGAGCCACTTTGCACCGACGACCAATCGTACCAATAGTCCCCTGGTGCCCGTCCGTTGGGGACGGACATCCCAGTCTTCGCAGGAGTCGACCATGTCGAAAGAAAAGGACTTGAAGGAAGGCATGATGGCCCCTGGTTTTTCGCTGATGAACGACCAGGGCGGCGAAGTCGCGCTGGAGTCCCTGCGCGGAAAACCGGTGGTGTTGTACTTCTACCCCAAGGACGATACCCCGGGGTGCACCAAACAGGCATGTGCCTTCACCAACCGGGGTCCCGAATTCAGGAAACTTGGCGCCACCATAGTGGGCGTCAGCAAGGACCCGATCGCCAGCCATGCAAAATTCAGAACGAAATACGGACTGGACTTCCCGTTGCTGTCCGACACGTCAGGCAAGGTAATGGATGCCTACGGCGTATGGAAGGAAAGAACGTTGTATGGCCGGACTGCCCTGGGAGTCGAACGCTCGACCTTCCTGATCGATCGCGAAGGCGTCATCCGGCGCGCCTGGCGAAAGGTCAAGGTGGATGGTCACGACGACGTCGTGCTGGAAGCGCTGAAGGAACTTTCCAACCTGCCTCGCGACGGTGGAACGTGAAGCCAGATTCGCATGCGCTGACGTGATGACGTAAGGATCTATTCCAGCCGAACATCAACGACGACCAGTCCTTGCAGGCTGCTCGGCTGGCCCAGCAGGACCCCTGCCGTGTTGGCTGCTGACGACAAGGCCTCCAGACGCGATGGCACGGTAACGATAATGGATTTTCTGGCTGCAAGATTCTGCAGCAACGGCGCATCAAGCGGCTTGACCACGTCGCGCAGCATGGGAATTGCCCGGGTTGCCGACAGGAACCCCGGTTCCAGGCCCAGGAAATCGACAGGGTGGTTGCAGTACCACACCAAAGCCGGGTCATGCAGATCAAGCGTCGCGGCCAACCTCTCGACATCTCCCGATGCCCGCAATGTCTCACAGACGGCCTTTGCCCCCGGACCGTAGTCAGGATTTGCAAGGTCCCTGATGTTGGCCCCCAGAAACGCCGCCGCCAGAGCAATTCCCATTGCCCACCCCAAGACGATCCGCAAGCGCGGACGTGCCGCCTTGAACACCGCATCGGAAGATGCAGCCGCAGCAAGTCCCAGGCCGGGCAGCAGCGGTACGAGGTAGTGCGGCAGGGCGGTTTGCGAAACGGCCAGTGGCAGGACCGCCCCGGCCAGCAGCGCCAGCGCCGCCCTGGCGGCACGGTTCCCGCGGAAGGCCAGCAGGACCGCACCGGCAACGGCCAGCACAATCAGGATCGTTGTCGAACCCTCCTTTTCGGCGAACCACGTAGCGTAGATCGATGGCCCCTCCCCCGCTACCAGAACCATTGCCCGCCGGAACAGGTGGAACCCTACATATGTGTCCATGAACGATGGCCCATGAATCCAGGCCATCGCCGCATGCCACGGAAGGACGACAATAAAGGCAACGGCGAAGGCCATCAGCAGACGCGACGGCCGCCGGAAGATCCGATCGGCCTGCAACAACAGCAAGGCCACCACGAACGGCGCCGGGGCAACCAGCTTCACCATGGCCGAAAGCCCCAGTAATGCCCCCCCAGCAATCGCAGGCCCGCGCCCCTGTCCGAACGCTACCAGAATGAAGCCGGCCAAGCCGATCGCCGTCCCCGGAAGGTCGGTCATGGGCCGGCGGGCGTTGAATACCAGCAGGCTGGTGGCAAGCAGCATCCCGGCCCCGGCAAGCGCCGCCCCGCGAGACAGGCCCGCTGCACGCGCCATCGCAATCCCCAGCAGCAGCAACGTGAGGCCTGCCAACACGCCAGGAATCCGGACCGCCAGGTCGCAAGGACCGGCGACCGACATTGCCGCCTCCAGCGCCCAGAACAGCACCGGGCCCTTCTCGAATAACGGTCGTCCCTGCCATGTGACGTCGAGAAGCCGCCCGTCGGCCAACGCCTCGCGCGCGGCCTGCGCGTAGATCGCATCGTCGCTGGGCATCAGGGATCCCTGGCCTAGATTCCAGGACAGGACGACGGCGGCAGCCGCAAGGAACAGCAGAACGGGCAGATGGCGAGCCATACCGGAAGGCGGGAATTCGTCGCGCAATTCGGGCCTCCCGGTTAATGGGGAAGGTCCCTAGACGCCAGGCTTCCAGGTCAAAACAGGGTTCCTGGCCGCCATGACCTCGTCAGGACGCGATATCGATGTCAGCCGAGGTGCCTGGTGCAGCGCGTCAGGACTCGCGGCCACCTCGTCCAGGATCTTTTCCATCGTCTCCACGAATTCGTCCAGCGCAGCCTTGTCCTCGGTCTCGGTCGGCTCGATCATGATGGCACCGTGCACCACCAGCGGGAAATAGACGGTCGGTGGATGGTAGCCGTAGTCCATCAGCCGCTTGGCGATGTCCATTGTTTCCACGCCAGCCTTCTTGTGGAACTTCTCGCTGAACACAACCTCGTGCATGCACGGGCCAGGGTACGGCAGGTGAAAGCGATCCTGCAGGCGCACCCTCACGTAATTCGCGTTCAGGACAGCCCGTTCGGACACGCGCCGACAACCCTCGGCCCCCAGGGCCCGGATATACATCAGCGCACGGACCATCACCAGGAACTGGCCCTGGAAGGTCCTTACGCGACCGATGCTTTGCGAGAAATCCTCGCGCAGCGAAAACACCCCGGCCTCGTCTTTCGATACCCGTGGCACCGGCAAAAACGGCATCAGCGACCGCACCACCCCGACGGGGCCGCTGCCTGGCCCACCGCCGCCGTGTGGCGTCGAAAACGTCTTGTGCAGGTTGAACTGAATGACGTCAAGGCCCAGGCACGCCGGCCGGTACTTGCCAATAATCGCGTTGAAATTCGCGCCGTCGCCGTAAACAAACCCACCCTTGGCGTGGACGATCTGCGAGACCTCGAAGAGGTTCGTTTCAAACAAGCCCAGCGTGTTCGGGTTCGTAATCATGATCGCGGCGACCTCGTCGGTCATCGCCGCCGCTACGACCGCCGGGTCCAAAGTGCCCTTCTCGCTGCTCTTGATCGGCACAACCTGGAAACCGTTCAGCGTTGACGTCGCTGGGTTGGTCCCGTGCGCCGTATCGGGAATCAGAACCTTGCGGCGACCGTCACCCCTGGCTTCCAGGGCCGCACGAATAACCTTCATCCCTGTAAGTTCGCCATGAGCGCCCGCCGCAGGCAGCAGGGTCATGCCGCTCATGCCCGACAACTCGCACAGGTCGTGTTCCAGCTCGAACATCACCTCCAGCGCACCCTGTACCATGCCATCTGGCAGCATCGGGTGAAGGTTCGTGAAACCAGGCATGGCCGCTGCGTCCTCGCAGACCTTCGGGTTGTACTTCATCGTGCAGGAACCAAGCGGGTACAGGCCCAGATCCACGCCGTAGTTCAGGCGCGACAGGCGCGTGAAGTGGCGGACCGCCTCGAGTTCACTTACCTCGGGCAGCAGCGGCGGCTGTTTGCGCAGCAGCGATGCCGGAATCCTGGCGGGACCAGCCTCTCCGCACGGAACCTGCACCCCTGTCCGACCCGGGGCACCACGCTCGAAAATCGTCGGCTCGACGTGCTCCAATCCGCTTCGCGCTCGCATGATCGCCTCCGTGGAACGACTGCGTCGGGGGTGTCAGTCCTTCAGAAACTTCTCGATGGTAGCCTGGGTCTTCAGACCCTCGACCAGGTCGCGGCGCGCCTTGAACGTATTGCGATTTCTAAGGCTTTCCTGAATCTGTTCCTTGACTTCGTCAAAGGGCTTGACCCTCTCGACCTTCTTCTCCAGCACCTTGATTACGTGGAAACCAAAGGGGGTGCGGACGGGCTCCTTTGTCAGTTCCCCCTCCTTCATGGCGAACGCAGCCTCCTCGAACTTGGGAACCATGACGCCCTTGCGGAAGAAGCCCAGATCGCCGCCCTTTTCCTTGGACATTGCGTCGTCCGACAGCTCCTTGGCCACCACGCCGAAGTCGGCGCCGGCGCGCACCTTCTTGAGTGCTTCGTTCGCCTTCTTCCTTGCCGCATCAACCTTGTCCTCGGTTGCGCCATCGGCCAGCTTGATCAGGATATGGACCGCGTGGATCTGTTCGGGCTCGGTGTACAGCTTGATTCCGGACTCGTAGGACTTCTTGACCTCGTCCTCCGACACATCCAGCTTGCCAAGCTTTTCCAGCAGGCGCGTCAGGGAAACCGCCGTGGTAAGGCGCTTGCGAATGTCCTCGATGGTGGTCTTGCCGTGGGTCAGATAGTTCTGGAACTGCTCGTCGCCCTTGAAACGAGCCTTGTACTTCGAAAATTCAGCATCGACATCGGCATCGGTCACTACAACGCTTTGCTTCTTGACCTCCTGGGCCAGCAATTCGTCCTCGATAAGCCGGTTCAGGATGTTCTCCTGGATCTTCTTCAGACGGTCATCCGGAATAGCGCGGGACCCACCCTGCGTAATCTTGTCAAGCTCGGCGTAGAACGCTACCGAGTCAATCGCGACGCCGTTGACCTTGACCACTGGACCAGTGAGGCGGCCCGACTTGGCCGGGTCCGCAGCCGCCGCTGCGACTCCGCTGTCCGGGGCAATCGGGGCCTTCTTGCAAGCCGCGAACGCAACCAGAATCGACAGCACGAACACCGAAACGAAACGAGACATGGGGACCTCCATCTGGAACACCCGAGCGGCGGGATTCTAGCGCACGGCAATTGGGCTGGCAACGAGTCGGTTCGGCTAGTCGGTTCGATCGCGACCGGATTCACTAAGTGGCAGCACCGCCACGGTCTTCCTAGGGTCAAACAATGCATTCCCCCGGGGATAGTGAGTACTGCCCGTTCCCAGGAATCTCACCTGCGGGGGCCTAGCTGAGACCCTCGCTGATCACTTCGTCGATCAGCGGTTCCTTCATCCGATAGTACCGCGTCGTAGCACCAGGACGCTCGCGACGCACCAGGCGCAGGATGTTCAGCATCAGGGCGACACCGCAGAACGGCTGGACCAGGCGATCCTGGTTGAAGATCTGAGGCGGCAGGTGAAACCCCAACTCCTTCAGACGCCGGCGCCCCATCGCGTTGTCGTCGTCGAGCTTCAGGCGGCGGGCCCAGTACCCTTCCGTCGGCGCCTCGTATTCGTCATAAACCGGGCTGGCATGCTTCAGGCCGTACCTGACAAACATCTCGTCGATCAAGGCAACCGCCTCAGGTGACTGCTCTGCTGCGTGCAGGTCGTTCCCCTTGGCACCGTCGGCGACGTCAGTGATCCCGTGCTCGCGGGCGTAGGTCACCATGCGAGCGTACATTGAAAGTTTGCAGCCAAGGCACCACGAGTAGGCGTGGCCGACCTTACGATTGTCGATCTCAGCCTGGATCAAACCGCCACGGATCCGCCGCGCCGCCTGATTCATGTCCAGGTACTCGTGCGTGACCTCGCTGCGCTGGCAGATGCGGGCCAACTGCTCCGCCGACGCCGTCGGGGTACGTTTCCGAATCGAGTACGGCACGTCAAAGGTGACAAGGCGGATACGGTCGTACTGCCCGTCAAGCCGGGTCACCAGGTACGACGAATCGACACCGCCCGAGAACATCACGGCAACTTCGGTCATGTTCCACCCAGGCAAAGGCGTCGGCCGTGCCCGGACACGGGCCGTCGCGGTCGACGTTTCAACCAGCGAAAAAATACCTTAGTATCCAGCCGGTGTCCAACCGGCCGTGCGCCGAGGCCAAGCGAGAGCGGGCAAAGGGGGAAAAGTCGTGTTCGACCCCGAATCCATCCGGTCCGACTTCCCGGCGCTGCAGGAGAGGTCCGGCAGCCACGCGGCCGTCTACCTCGACAACGCCTGCATGACCCTGAAGCCGACCGCGGTCATCGACGCGATATCCGACTGGTATCGCCGCCGCGCTGGCTGCCACGGCCGCACCGATCACCTGTTCGGGCAGCGCACTACCGAGGCATTCGACGGGGCGCGCGAGGTCCTGCGGTCCTTCGTTGGGGCGGGCCACGTCCGCCAGATCGTGTTCACTCGTAACGCGACCGAGTCAATCAACCTCGTCGCACGCGGGCTGGACCTCAAGAAGGGTGACGTCGTCCTGGGATCAGGCCTCGAGCACAATTCGAACCTGGTGCCCTGGCAGGTCCTGGTCGAGGAACGCGAGGTGAAGCGCGAGATAGTCCGAGTCCGTCCGGACACCACCTTCGACCTGGACGCGTACATGCGGCGAATCGCGGCGGGCGGCGTGCGCCTGGTCTCGGTCCTGCACACGTCCAACCTTACCGGCGTCACATTTCCTGTGGCGGCGATCATCGAGGCGGCCCACCGGAACGGCGCCCTGGTCCTGCTGGACGCGGCACAGGCCCCCATGACCTGTGCGCTGGACGTGGCAGCGCTGGACGTTGATTTTCTGGCCATGTCGTCCCACAAGATGCTCGGCCCGACCGGCTTTGGCATCCTGTATATCGCGGACCGCCACCTCGATCGCCTGAAACCCCTGGTAACCGGCGGCGAAACCGTGCTGGACACCACCTACGCCACGCGCCGCATCGCGCCAGCCCCGGACCGCTTCGAGGCCGGACTGCAGGACTACGCGGGCGCCTCGGGAGCTGCCGCAGCCGCGCTATACGTGCAGAAGCTTGGCCCAGCCAGGATCCACGACCACGTCGTCTCGCTGAACGCACGGGCGACCGAGGGCCTATCTCGCTTGGGCGGCATGCGCATTCTCGGGCCGGCCGACCCGCTGGCGCGCGGAAGCATCCTGAACTTCGTCGCGGAACGGATGCCGCCCCAGGACCTATCGCGATTGCTGAACGACGCGGCCGGCATCATGGTCCGGTTCGGCCGGCACTGCGTCCATTCCTGGTTCAACGAGACACGGACCCCCGACTCGGTCCGCGTGTCTTTCGGGCCTTACAATACGATGGCCGAGGTGGATTTCCTGGTCGACCACATCGGGAGGATCCTCAAGCATTTCCGGTAGGGGGCATTTCGCTATGGCGTGTTGCGGCGGCAAGGGTTCTTCTTCCGGAGACGAGACTCGCCTGCGCAGCTTCCCGGTCGAACTCTTCCGCTTCCTTCTGGACGGGCTGCTTTCTGCACTGTGGCTGCTGATCGTGAATGTCGCGTCGCTGTTCAGCCGTCCGGCGAGGGCCCGTCGCGCCGAGTTCTCGACCGCCGTACTGTCCGATCTCGGACAGTCAGCCTCAGCCCTCCTTGACGCCCCGTTCCTGATTGACGGCAAGCATCGGTGCCGCCTTTCAGCGCACCTCTACCCACGATCGGAGGCTTTGGCCGGCCTGGTCTATCGTTACTTCTACCTGGCGATCTTCACCGCGTTAACCGTTTCCATCGTCGCAACGTTTGTCCTGGCCAGAACCCTGCTGACCTAGCGCGGTCGACGTGATCCTGCCGCGAATATGTTGCCCAAGAAAAGCGGTGCGGACGGTCGTAACAGGATGGATATTTTCCTATTGCTTCAGCCGCCATGGCCGTTACGAAACGTATCGCAAATGGCCCTGACTAGTCGAACACGATCGTCCGGATGCCGTGCCTGAAGACCCGGCGACGCGCATAGGCTTCCAGCGCCGCCGCCAACGCCACCTGTTCCAGCGTGCGGCCCTTGCGCTTCAACGTCTCGGCGTCGTCCCGGTGGGAAATCCGCTGCACCTGCTGCTCGATTATTGGTCCCTCGTCCAGATCCTCGGTGACGAAGTGGGCAGTGGCCCCGATTACCTTCACGCCTCGTTCCCACGCCTGCTCGTAGGGGCGCGCGCCCTTGAAGGAAGGCAGAAAGGAATGGTGGATGTTGATGACGTCCCGGCCATAGGCCTGCAGGAAATCGCCAGTCAGAACTTGCATGTATCGCGCCAGCACCAGGCAATCCGTGGTGCCCGACACCTGCCGCAGGATCTGTGCCTCGGCCTCGGCCCGGTTTTCGCGCGTTGCAGGCACCTGCACGAACGGCACGCCATAGTGCTGGGTCAACGCACGCCCGTCCGGGTGGTTACCAACCACCACCGCCACGGTCAGCGGCAGTTCGCCAAGGGACTGCCTGAACAGTACGTCCGCCAGGCAGTGGGTCTGCTTGGACACCAGGATGCCAACCCGCAGAGGCACCCCGGAACGGTGCACCTGGCACTCGCCCTGCAATTCCACCGCCAGGGCGGCAAAAGCTGATTCGACCCGGTCCCAGCCCGTCAGCGCCGGCTGGAAGCAGAACTCCAGGCGCATATAGAAGAAGCCGCCCTCCAGCGCAGTCGTGTACTGGTCAGCCGTGACAATGTTGCCGTCCAGCCAGGACACAAGGCCGGTAATGCGGGCAATCAACCCCTTCCGGTCAGGGCAGCGCACCATTACGATGGCGTTCTCCATGACACCTCCCTTCCTCGATCCGGGAAAGGCACCTGGGCCTCGATTCGCGGGAATAGCACGGACTCGTGCCAGCCGGCGCCACCTCAGTCATCGAGCTTCAACCTCAGGTCCGGGGCTTTCGCCTTCTTCGGCTGGGGCGCAGCCTTCCTGACCGGGGGGTCTGGTGCCCGCTTGACAGGAACAAGAGCCGCCGGCACTACGGGGATCGCGACAGCGGCCGCCTCATCGCCAGGAACGGCATTCGAAACGGGCACAGGCGGCGGCTGCACAGGCACGATTGGTACGGATACCGGCGCTGCAATTGCTGGCGCGGGAGACCCCTCCGGCAGGGGAGCGCCGCGCCCCAACAGGAAAGCAGCGACGACCGCCAAAGCCACTGCGCCCCCCGCCACAGCAATCCACTTCCACGGCCGGCCCTTCCCCTGCCCCGCGAGGCCTTCACCGTCCAAACGGATGACGCCAGTTACCACGTCCTGCACTCTGCCGGTATTGTGCTTCCGATCCCCCTTCTTCCCACCGATGACCGTGACCTGGCTGGTGGTCCCCTGGGACACGACCACGTCCGGAATCGGCACCCGATCGCCAGACGACTCGTCAAAGACCTCGGCCAGTGCCAACGTTACGGCCTCTGCGTTTGGAGGGCGATCATCCCTGTCCTGGGCCAGCAAGCTTGCCAGCAACCTCTCCAGCCGCAGGGGGATCCGCACCTCCGGATTGACGTGAAACACAGTTGGCGACTGACCCTGGACCTTCTGCATCATCACGGCCAACGGCGTCTGACCCTCGAATGGCGGTTTCCCGGCCAGCATCTCGAACAGGATAACGCCCAGCGAGTACAGGTCGGTTCGAGGGTCCAGTTCCTTCGCCTGCGCCTGCTCGGGGCTCATGTATGTAGGCGTCCCGAACGCCACCCCGGTGCCGGTCAATTGGCTTCCGGTTCCGTCGGTCCCGGTAAGCTTCGCGATCCCGAAGTCCAGCACCTTGACGAACTCATTGCGACCCTTGCCTTCCAGGACGAACACGTTGTCCGGCTTGAGATCCCGGTGGATGATCCCCACCGAATGCGCCTCGATCAGGGACTCAAGGATCTGCTGGGCTATGCTGACGGCCTTCGCTGGTTCCATCGGCGCCGCAAGCTCGGACAGCACACGGTTCAGCGGACGGCCACGCAACAGTTCCATCGCTATGTACAGCAAACCGTCGTCGGTCTGGCCGAAATCAAAGACCGTGATTGTATGCGGGCTGGCCAACTTGCTGACTGCGCGGGCCTCGCGGAAGAAACGCTTTACCGCGTCCTCGTTCTGGGCCATGTCACGACGCAGAACCTTCAATGCCACGTCCCGGTCCATCGAGTGCTGCTGCGCCCGGTAGACGGCGCCCATCCCCCCCTTGCCCAGCAGATCTCGCACGGTAAAACGACCGTCCAGCGACTTGCCTATAAGGTCGTCTTCCAGCGAGTACACCAGGGTCGGCGAACCATCGTCGGGACAGCGGGAAACTCCGCCATCGAACTTCCGCCCGCAGGTTGCGCAGACACGAGGCATGTGGATGGCCCTCCGGCGGCAGTCTAATCGAATCAGCGGTGTTGGGATAGTCCAACCTTGGCCCGGGATCCGGCTACCCGACAGCGTTCTTCTTGGCGACGCTCATGCCATGACGCTTGGTGGCCGACAGCTGCGTCTTGCGCAGCCTGACCGATTTCGGGGTGACCTCGACCATCTCGTCTTCCCGGATGAACTGCAGCGCCTTTTCCAGGGTCATTGGCGTAATCGGCGACAGGATGATGTTGTCGTCCCGACCCGCGGCCCTCATGTTGCTGAGTTTCTTCGTCTTGCATGGGTTGACGTCGATGTCGTTCTCGCGGCAGTGCTCGCCGACAATCATCCCTTCATAGAATGGGTCCCCCGGCACCAGAAACAGCCTTCCTCTGGGCTCAAGGCCTCCAAGCGCGTACGCCACAGCCGCGCCCTTGCGATCCGCCACGATGGAACCGCTGAAGCGACTGGTGAAATCGCCACGATGCTCCTCGTAACCGATCAGATAGGAACTCATGATGCCGGTGCCCCTGGTGTCAGTCAAAAACTCGTCGCGATATCCAATCAGCCCGCGGGAGGGAATGTTGAATTCGATCCGGACACGGCCCGTGCTGTGGCTGCCGTAGTTGATCATCCTGCCTTTGCGGTTGGCGAGTTTCTGGTTGACGATTCCCAGGCACTGGTCGCCGCAATCGACATAGAGATGCTCGATCGGTTCCAGCACCTTGCCGTCCCTGATCTCGCAAATCACTTCGGGCCTGCTGACGCACATCTCGAATCCCTCGCGCCGCATGGTCTCAATCAGGATGGCAAGCTGGAACTCCCCACGCCCCTTGATCACGAATCCGTCCACATCCGGCAGAACCTCCATACGGATTGATACGTTGCGCAGGGCCTCCTTGATGAGCCGCTCGTGAATTCTGCTGGACTGCACCTGGGTGCCTTCCAGGCCTGACAGGGGCGAGTTGTTGGCTATGATGCGCATGGACACGGTAGGCTCGTCCACGATGATCCGCTTCAGCGCCTTGGGAGCCTGCTGGGTGCAGATGGTATCGCCGATCTTCACGTCCTCGATACCTGCCAAAACCACTATGTCACCAGGCTTCGCGGTGGCGACATCGTGGATGCTGATGCCTTCGTAGCTTTGCAGACGTGTAACCTTCAGCGTCTTCTGGGCGCCTTCTGCATTTATGCACATGAGGGCATCGCTGGCGGTCACCTGCCCATGAACGATCTTGCCGATGGCAAGCCTGCCAACATAGTCGGAATAGTCGAGGTCCGAAACCAGCATCTGGAAAGGTTCATCCGGATCGAATGCCGGGGCCGGGATTTCGGTGAGGATGGTCTCGAACAGACACTGCAAATCGGTCGCTACATCACCCAACTCCCTGATCGCCACGCCGTCGCGCCCGACCGCGTACAGGCAGGGAAATTCCGACTGGACGTCATCGGCATCCAGGTCGATGAAGAGGTCGTAGATCTCGTTGAACACCTCCTGTGGCCTGGCATCCTTGCGGTCGATCTTGTTGATCACCACAACAACCTTCAGGCCGGCCTCCAGCGTCTTCTTCAGCACGAAACGCGTCTGCGGCAACGGCCCTTCGGCTGCATCAACCAGGAGGATGGCGCCGTCAGCCATCGAAAGCGCCCGCTCCACCTCGCCCCCGAAATCGGCGTGCCCGGGAGTATCGATTATGTTGATCTTCACGCCGTTCCAGATCACGGAACAGTTCTTTGCGGCAATGGTGATGCCTCGCTCGCGTTCCAGATCCATGCTGTCCATGATCCTGGCCTCGACCTGCTGGCCCTCGCGGAAGACACCGCTCTGACGGAACATCGCGTCCACGAGGGTGGTCTTCCCGTGGTCTACGTGCGCAATGATGGCGACGTTCCTGATACTCTCATTCTTCACAAGTTCGTTCATAGCGTTCCTTTCATAGATTCATTGTTGGTATCCGCAACCGCCGGGCACCATAATTGATATGCACATTTTTTGCAACGACAGCGCCGGATATGGCAGCGATGACGCGCGTTCCAGTCATGAACCGGAAAGCCGCCTATCGGCAATCCCCGCTGTGCCGCTCGCTTTCGCGGTGGTACAACTGGACATTCCCGCTTGCCAAACTGATGCCGAAGAATCCCAGGTTGTACAGGGCGACCCCGGTGATGACGCCCTTGACCTGGTTGCAGGCCGGGTCGAACGTGAAGACTGACTCGGCACAATTGTTCTGGGACAGACCAACCGACGCGAATTCGCCCAGCATCGAGATCTCGATCCGCGGGAACTCCAGGCACGCGTTTATTCCAGCCGCAATATAGTCCGCGCTGCCGCCCAGCAGATCGGTTGCATCGAACGACTGGAGGCTTGCCACAGGCGACAGGCTGCTGCCCGCCACCTGGATCCCCTGGTTCGACCTGAACCTGAATGTAACCTCGGCCTCGGCACTGCTGTCGTTCAGGCTCAATTCGGCCGTCACATTCAGGTGGGCCTTTATCTTGACCAGCAGTGGTACCGGCCCGATCTCAACCGGGATCTCTATACCCAGCGGAATGGACAATAGTTCCTGGCTTGCCCCGGAATTGAACGCGGCCACCTTGACCTTCAATTCCCCTTCCAGTTCGCGCGTCCCCGCCTCGAATTCGAGGTTTGCCCCGTCGCTGAACACGGCACGACCGGACGTGCGAAACCCCTGCACGTGCCCCGAGGCCGTCAGCCCGACGCGTTTTTCGCCCAGGACCTCCTTGGTAGCCGTGGCCTCCACGTCCAAACGGCCCTCGGACGGCACCAGCCGGACCGAAATCTTCCAGCCCTTGAGCTCGCCCTCGTACGAGTAGCCGCCCTCGAGAGGACTGGCCACCCGGTCAAGAACCGCATCTCCGTATGACACCCGCATTGCGCCGGATGCCGCCGCCTCGGGGAAATCAATTCCGCGGTCCCACTCGATGGTTCCATTCTTGATGGCCTGGTTCAGCGTGGTGCGTTCGGTCGTCAGTTCCAGCGCATCTCCAACGTCGTTAACCTGGACCACCTTGCGATAGGCGATCCCGGCCAGCACGGCGATGTCCCCCGGTTGCAGGGCGGCAACGGCCGCAGCGTCCTTGTCGAAACGATATACCAACGTCGTCGGCCCAGGCCGATCACCAACCAGATGCGCCTTTCCGGATGCCTCGTCGATCATTCTGGCGTTGGCAGCCCACTGGACATCGAACGTAACCGCGTCGACCGCAGGACTGCCTTGCCCCGCCGCACAGCCCAACGCAAGGACGACCAGTACCGGACCAAGTCTTCGCACCACGATTCCCTCCAAACGGACTTCAACCACGACAGTCTTTATCCGATTGCCCCGCGCGTCAATTGGTTGAACCTGTCCGGGCTGGAAACACGCCGGTTTGGTTATGTAGATGGCTTTCGGGCACGCAGCTGCATGTCGCCGTGAACTTCGCTAGGCACCAGGGGCAGCAGCAGCCCCCCCGGCCGGAGCAGGGGTCGATTCACAGGCAGGCGGTACGACTGGCGGGGGAGGAGGTTCGGCCTTGTGTGGCGAACCATAACCCACGGTAAGGCCGAACAAGACGGCGTATGCATCGTACTTGGCCGGGAAGATCGGGTTCACGTCCGACTTGACCTCGCGAGGCAGGAAATACGAAAACATGAGGTAGGTATCTATCTTCACTCCGATTTTCGGGTGCCGATAGCCCACGCCTACCGAGCCAACCAGCCGCGAGGAATCCGGCAGGTCAGGGCTCAGCGTGTTTGCAGGGGCCGGCGTCTGATCCCAGACGAAGGACGCTCGCACGGCCACGGTGTCCTTCCACCTGTATTCGCCGCCCAGACGCACGCTTGACGCGTTCTTCCAGTTCTTTATTTGCGGCTTCGAAAGCTGGCCGGTCGGGTCGCTGGCAAAAGTAATGGTGAGATCCTTATAGCTGGACCACATCATCAGGTTGTAGTCCAGTTCCAGTGTCACGTCCTTGCGGATGTCGAATCCCAGTCCAAAAGCTATGGCATCGGGAGTGGTTATCCTGGTCGTACCCTTCTGGTCATGAAAAATCGAGTTGTCGAACCCCTTGGGCAGCGTGAACTTGCCTTCGCCATTATTGAAATCGAAGTTGACCCGGCTGAGGTAATTGAAGCCGATGTGCAGCCAGTCCAATGGCCGGGCCGTTATGCCCAGGCCGGCGCCAAAGCCGACGGCATCGGTGGACATCTTGATGCCACCCAGGGATGGATCACCGTTCGAATCGACCAGGTCGAAGCCTCGTTCCAAAGTGACTGCCGCCTGGACGACTCGCAGGGAGACACCGATGGCCAGTTGCGAGATCGGCCTTACCGCTGCGCCGAAGTAGAACGTCGGCATCTTCAGGTCGATCTTCTGGATCTGCGTGGTTCCAGCCCACTTCTTACCCCAGTCCATGACCATGCCGAACGGCACGTTGAAACCGATGCCGATCGCTGCCTTCTTGCCAAGCGTGTACGTCGCATACAGGTGGGGATCCCAGACTTCCTTGCGACTGGCCTTGGCCGAGGGCCGCTTGCCCATCGGATCGCTGTAGTTGAAGTAGGGGAATACCGCAGTGAACCCGGCGGAAACGTTTATGCCCTCCAGGAAGGCCATGCCAGCAGGGTTGAAGAAGATCGTGGACGGCTCGTCCAGCTTGGCTGTGACCGCCAGGCCGCGCCCCGACGCAACGGAATCCTGTTCTCCCAGGTAGAAACCGGCTGCCTTGGCTGGTGATGCAACCCCCGACACCGCGAAAACCGCAAGGGCGGCGAGGGCGACGAACGGGAACTTGATTCGAGTCCTCATAGCGTCCTCCCCCACTTACATCTTCAGGAAATCAATGACGAACTGCTTGGCATCTGCTTGCGCCGTATCAACCTTGGACTGGTCCGGGAATTGAGTTCCGTCGCACCCATCAAGGAAGAAGCTGTGACAAATCGCGGGCGCGCCGTCCTTGTTCTGGGCCGCAAACGACTGGTAGGCAGCGGGGGGCGTCGCGTCCTTGGGAATGCCAAGCGCCATGCCCAACGCCTGCGTCGCACCGTTGGGGATGAAATCATCCCCCAGAGCCTCGACGATCCGGAAACGCTGGGCCGTAGGATCTCCCTCAAGCACAAGACTCTTGGCCCAGTTCACCGGGTCAGCACGATCCAGCGCCCATTGCCCCAGCATCAGAAATTGGAAATAGGCCGGGCTGTCCTTCTGGATTCCCAGCGCCGCCAGCGCATCCAGCAGCGGCTTCTTGAAGTCCACATTGGCGGTCTCGGTGAATATTCGCATCATGTGCCCCCCGGGGACCACAAGCGCGACCCGGGATACGTCACGGACCAGGCCGGACCCAACCGTCCCGACTATCGAGCCCAGCGACACACCCAGGAAATAGACCTTGGTGGTGTCCAGCAACGAGGCCAGATCCAACTGGCTGGCCAGACCGCTGGAGGTGGCGTCCCGCACGAAACGGATCACCTGCGCCTGATCCAGCGCACCCTCGCGGATGTTGTCGCGCACCGAGAAGACGTCCGCAGTGAAAAAGCCCGCGCCAGACGAGTCGATCCGAATCGGATGGTCGCCGTGCATCGGCAAATCGAATGCAACCGTCGCCAGCCCGGCACCAGCCAGATCGTTGGCGATCATCGTGACATTCTTCCTGGTACCGTGAATTCCGTGTTGGAACAGCACTACCGGGAAGGGGCCGACGCCCTTCGGCACGACAACCTCTATCGGCAGGACCCGCTCGACCATGACGGGCGCGCCCGAGGCATCAACCTTGAAAGTGCCCATGATTGGATTCTTGGGATCGGCAAGGTCGGGCGGTGCCAGCACCGTGTGGATGTTCACAGTGCACCCGTCGCACACACGATCGATCTGGTCACTCGGCGCACCCGCCCAATCGGCCCCGGCGGAGGCAACCAGCTTCAACACGCCAGCCCCCTTAGCTGGAGGCGGCATGTTCTGGTTCAACGATACCAGGTCCGACGTGGTGGTCCCGGTGGTGAACGTGAAGAACCCGTTGACCTTGTCGCGATTGATACTGCCCAGCAGCGGTTCGTAGTCCGCGGTACCCTGGATGGCGTCGAATATCGGCTTGTACGCCTGGCGCAACTGTTCAAGCTGGGCCGCTTCGGCATCCGACAAGCTGGATGGCAACTGGGAGCGGCCCTGGTCGTCCACCAGCGGCAGTTCGTTTCGCGCCAGCCAGAAGACGGGCGAGACGTGAATCGGCAGCGCCCCGGCGCCTTCGCTCTTGAGAGTGCTGAAGATCATGACCATGAAGCGACTGTTCGGGGGCAGCGGCTGGCCCGAAATGTTCTGGATGGTCAATTGGCCCTGGTCGAACCGTGCGGTGACCTTGTCTGATCCGTAGACAATAAGGTTCGGCAGGGTGTCCGGGTTCGAGGGGTCCACGGCCGTCAGGTCTGCCATCCCGATCCCATAAGCCGGTGCACCCGTTACCACGTCCGGTGTCAAGCCGAACAGGTCGGGAACCAACGTCAAGGTGGCCGGGTCCAGCGGCAGGCTGAACATGGTGGTCGCGGGGCCATTGGTCGAGAATCCGTCCAGGGTGTTCAAGCCGGCCTTCAACGCCTTTACCGCGTCCGGATCGGAAGGCGACAAAGGCAACGCAACCTTGCCGGTTGCCTGGTCGATCAGCAGGTCGTTCGGGAACGGCAGGATGCCAGTGGTCGGGTCAAACAGCGCCTCGTTGCCGGCCGAAGAGGTGAACGTCCAGGCAAGGACCACATCGGCCTTACTTACGCCCTGGCCCGCGGGCAGAGTCTCCAGCCATCCCAGCAGCGGCGCAAGACCGGCGCGAATGGCCTCCAACTGAGCCGCTTCCTCGAACGAGGCCGGGATCAAAGGCGTTCCATCTTCCATCACCAGAGGGACGGAAACCTTGGCAAATCCAAAGACGAACGGCGACCCTACGGCTGCGCCGTCCGCCCCATGAATGGCCGATGTCGCAACGGCAAGGAAAGTGTGCCCCGGAGCCCACGGAGCAGGCGGGCGCACGGAAGCCTGCGACACAGGCAGACCCGATGACGCGCTGTACTGAAGCAGGCTGTTCCCGAAGGTCAGCCCGGTCACCTCGGTAACTGGCACCGAAGCCATGTCAGGCGTTTCCTTGGCCATCTCGGCCAGTAGTGCCGTTACGTCGTAGACGCGAACCGCCTGCCCAGCCAAGGTGGCCACGTCAACCGTGCCGGAGTTGAACGGCAGGGACACGGGCATCAACTGCGGAAATCCGTCCAGCTTGTTCAGGTAGTCTTCCACGAACGACTTGAACGCGGCCGGCATGGCATCGGACGTCGGAATTGCAATCGGACCGTCCGGCGCCGTACGAACGAGGTTGTTCGGAAGCGGAATCACACCGCTGGTCGCGTCCAGGACGGCCTGAGCCGACCATGTTGAAAATGTCCATGACACGACGATGTCCTTGCGCTGGATGGCGTCGGTCGCGGAAGCCTCGAAGTAGTCCAGATACGGCGCCAGCGACAGGCGAATCAATTCAAGCTGCGCCGCCAGTTGGTCGGCCTGGGTCTGGTTGTCTGAAACGAAGACGGTGGCCGCACCTTTGTCGTCGACAAGGGGCTTTCGCGACTGAAGGTACGAATACACCTGGGCCGCCGCAACAGGGGCGCCCGCGACATTCTTGACCCCGGTGGTCACAACCGCATAGTAGGTCCGACCCGGGTCCAGTGGCCGCGCAGTGGTGACGCTGGTATCCCAGGTAGTCACGGGCGGCATGAGGTACAGGTCCTCGGAGTAACTGATGGTCTCGACCGGAGGCGTGGCAACCAGTCCCTGAACGCGCGATATCATGGCCACCTTCAGCGCGGCCGCCTTCTGATCGGCATCAACCAACTTCAACGCGGCCGCAACCTCGGTCACGTCGTACAGCAGGATGGTGTCGCCGCCCAGCGTGGCAGGATCCACATCGTCTTTGCTGAATTTCACCGACAGCGGCATCTCGACCGGGAACCCGGGCGCCGAATTCAGATAGTTTTCGACGAATTCCTTCATCGGTGGCGGGAACGTGGCCATCGCCTTGGTGGTTCCATCAGCAGCCATGACATCCTTCGTAGTCGGCAGTTTCCCGGTCTGGGCCTTGGCCAGATCGTTAGGCAGGGGAATCAACCCACCAGAAGGATCAAAGACCGCAATCGTCGTTATGGAACAGTCCAGGCAGGCATTGACGTCCTGCTTGCACCCGGCCGCAGCGACCACAACGACCGCTGCGACTACCGTCCACAGGGACAGCCTGGAACGCATCATGGCACCCTCCGAATGAATGGACCAAGCCATGCCGAAGGCCGAAATGACCATTCGGGACCGGGGCCCTCAAACTCCGCCTATTCTAGAATCTGGAGAACCGCGCGCTTCTTCAGCTTGGCTGCGGCGTTGGAAACCAGCGTGCGCAAGGCCCACGCCATGTTGCCTTCCCGTCCGATGACCTTGCCCATGTCCTCTTTCGCCACCCGAAGCTCGATGATCACCGTCGATTCGCTCTCTACGACGTTCAATCTAACCTCGTCCTCGCGATCGACGATGGCACGAACGAGCACCTCCGCGAATTCCCTCATTCATCCCCCCCGCTGCCACAAGCCGCAATCGCCCCGGCACTACCGATTCCACCTTATCTGACCGTTCGACACAGTCTACCACAGCAACGGCAGCCGACAAGCATAAAACGTCCCTATGTTGACGGGAATAATGATGAATCCGACGATACAGCAGTGACGGAGAAGCCTAAACAAGACCGTTCAACACACAAACGCCGGGGCGGGAATCGCGACCAAAGAGCATGACCGCAGGCTGGCGATCCACTCGATGCGGACTTCACGCGACCTGGTTGAGTGCCTTCGCCAGACGCGATGTCTTGCGAGCGGCGCGCTTCTTGGGGATAACCCCCTTGGACGCGACGTGATTCAGGACCGATTCGGCCTTGCGGAACGCCTCGGTCGCCAGGTCTTTACTCTTGCCGACCGCGGCCATGGCCTTCTTGACGATGTTTCTGACAGTCGTCCTGAAATGCACGTTGCGACCTTTTGCCGCCACGCTCTGCCGATGCCGCTTCAATGCCTGCTTATGGTTCGCCACGAGCCCTCCCTGATTTCCGGGAACAAACGCCGGGGGTTTTTACATGACCCCAACGCAAAAGTCAACAGTTCACGGTCTGGCGGGTTCTTCGCGGTAGAAGATGGTAATCGTCAGACAGTGGAATTCACGGTCCGATGACTGCACCACCACCCGGTCAACCGGGACGGCAGTCGGGTGATCCCGCATCCAGCGCGTAATGACCTCGCCCATCTCCTCGCGATCCTTGGCCTTGGTGGCCGAGAAGACCTTCACCCCAGTGAAGATTGCCCGCTCGTCCATCCGACCCTCCACCTGAAACCCTCAATATCCGGCAGTGTCCGGACATCGGGATAAGCCGGTACATCAAGGCCTCGATTCGCCGGGGGGTCAAGCCTCCGGAGATCTGGCAAGCGCCATTCTGGCAAGCGTCCAGACCAGCGGTTCGATCCCTTCGCCGGTTCGGGCAGAAACCGCATGAAACTGCAGGCCACGCGCCACCGCGTGCGCCTTCAGCGCCTCGAGCGCCTCCTGGCAATCCGGCATGTCAACCTTTGTGGCCACCACTACCACCGGCTTGGATTCCAGACCGGCACCGTGGCTGATGAGCTCATTTTCGACGACCTTGAATGCCTCGACCGGATCCTGGCCCGAGGACACGTCAACCAGGTGAGCCAGTGCCCGCGTCCTCTCGCAGTGGCGCAGGAACTGAACACCAAGGCCTACACCCTGCGCTGCACCCTCGATAAGCCCCGGCATGTCGGCCACCACGAACGAACGATCCCCGATCTGCACCATGCCCAGGTTCGGTATCAGCGTAGTGAACGGATAGTCGGCGACCTTGGCCTTCGCAGCGGAAATCCGGTTGATCATCGTTGACTTTCCGGCGTTCGGCAGGCCGATCAAGCCAAGGTCAGCCAGCAACTTCAACTCCAGACGGACGGCCTTCTCGATTGCCGGTCCCGACGGGGTCGCGAAATCAGGCGCCTGGCGCCACGGCAGCGCGAAATGCTGGTTACCACGACCCCCGCGACCGCCCTCGCACGCGACGAAAAGCTGACCGGCCTCGGCCATGTCAACCAGCACGACCCCGTCCTCGTCGAACACAATCGTTCCAACCGGCACCTTCAGCACGAGGTCGGTGCCGCCACGCCCCGACATGCGGCATCCGGCACCCTGGGCCCCGTCCTGGGCCTTGTGCTTGCGCTTGTAGTGATAGTCCAACAGGGTCGTCATGCTGGGGTCGGCCTCGAATACGAGGTTTCCGCCACGACCGCCGTCACCGCCATCAGGTCCGCCCTTGGGGACGAACTTCTCGCGACGGAATGACACGCACCCGTTGCCGCCGTTGCCCGACGACACAACGATCGATGCCTCGTCGATGAACTTCATGGTCGCCTCGGAGAGGAGCGGGGACGAAAAGGCAGAATTACCCGGACACATGAACCGGCCACTTCAGGGCCAGCCCCGAAGAATCCGTCCTGCAAGCGGGCACGACCTGGCGTGATCAGACGCTTGCCACGACCGCCGGCACGATCACGTCCACGATCTGGCGGCCACGGCCGACGCGGAACTGCACGATCCCGTCAGCAGTCGCAAACAGCGTGTAATCCCGGCCCATGCCGACGTTGTCGCCCGGGAAGAACTTCGTCCCCAACTGGCGGACGATGATGTTCCCGGAGATGACCTTCTGGCTGCCGTAGACCTTGACCCCGCGACGCTGGCCATGGCTGTCACGCCCGTTGCGTCCCGCGCCCTGTGCCTTCTTGCGCCCCATCGCCTCACCCCACCTGGATGCCCTGGATCACCAGTCGCGTAAACGCCTGGCGATGACCCTGCTTGCGGCGATAGTTCTTGCGCCGCCGAATCTTGTAGACAATGATTTTGGCAGCCCGGCCGTTCTCGACGACCTTCCCGACCACGATGGCGCCGGGAACGAGGGGCTGTCCGATCTTCGTCTCGGAATCCGTACCGACCAGCAGTACCTGGTCGAAGCGAACTTCAGTGCCAACTTCAACGCCGAGCTTCTCGACGTCGATGGTGTCACCCTGGCTGACCCGGTACTGCTTGCCACCGGTCGCGATCACTGCATACATGACGGTCCTCCGCCATTCCCAACGAACGGACTGCCGATTGTAGTCAGAACCGCCCTGCTGTCAAGCGAATCCTTGCAGATATTCAGACCTCCTGAATCCCGATGTCGTGGAGACCCCCAAAGTGGACGGCCAAGCGAGCATGGAAGCAACGATAATGTCGCGGCGGCACCTGTCGCACCGGCGCCCCGAATTGACAGGCATCCCAGCGGTCCGGTAGGCTGATAGCACTTCGAATTTTGGAGGAACTCCGATGAAGCTGGCCGTGATTCTGGTTCCCGCGATTCTGTTGTTCTTCTGCGCACCGTTGGACGCGCAAGCCTGCCCTGGGTGTGGCAAGGACAAGCCAGCCGAAGGCACTGCCGCTTTCGGGGCGGAAAAGGGCGGATGTCCGATGGCAAAAGCCGCTGCCGAGGCAGCCACCTGCGAGGGCCCGGGCAAGGGCGCGTGCAAGGACTGTCCGATGAACAAGGACGGTAAGGGCTGCGCGTGCAAGGACTGTCCGAAGAACAAGGACGGAAAGGGCTGTGCCTGCAAGGACTGCCCGATGAACAAGGACGGCAAGGGCTGCGCGTGCAAGGACTGTCCGATGCGCAAGGAAGGAAAAGTCTGCGACAACAAGGACGGTCAGGATTGTCCCTGCACCGACTGCCCGTTGCGCAAGGCCGGAGAGCCATGCGTCTGCAAGGACGGCGAGGACTGCCCCTGCAACAAGGCAGCGGCAGGAACGCAAGCCCCGGTAAAGGATCCCGCCGCTCCCGCCAAGAAGTAGTTCAACCCCGCGCTTGTCCCGCCACCGCGCACGTCCTATCCTTCGGCAGTGAGATTCGTATCTTCACTAGGTATTCGTGGCCGTCTTCTGGCCGTCCTGGGCTGCAGCATCGCCCTGTCCGCACTGGTCCTGGTGCCTGTACTAAGGGACCTGCTGGTGCCTCGACTTGACCGTGACGAGGGAGAACGCCTGCTTTCGTTCGCGCGGGTGGCTGCCGCCCGAGCCCCTGCCGATTCGAGCCGGTGGGAGGTATGGGCCCGCGACGTTGCCGGGTCGATTCCCGGCGCCCACGCACTGTTGATATCTTCCGAGCCCGGGCGTGACAACTTTCGACAGGCATGTTCGGAGGCTGGGATCGATGTGGATCTGGCGGTCGGCGCATTCCTGCAAGGCGAACTGCTTGCCCGCACCAACGTGACGGTGCCCGAGGGAATGGACCTGCCCGATGAACCGTGGCCACCAGTATGGCAGGCCTTGGTGCGACTGGATGGGACCATCGGGGAAAAGGCGCTGCTGGCGATCATCGAGCTTCCCACGAACCGCCCCCCTGCTCCGGTATGGCAATTGCTGCTGCTGTATGGCGCCATGGTCTCGATCCTGGCGATGCTGGGAGGGCTGCTGGCCGGCTATTTCCTTCTGGTACGCCCGGTTTCCAGGGCCACCACAGCGGCCCGGAAGTTTGCCCCTGTCGATGCCGCAACATTTCCGGGAGACGTCGCTCACCTGCCACGACAGATCGAAGCCATCGTACGGAATGCGGCCGAGGATCACCGTCGGGCCGAACGCGTACAGGACGAACTTGATCGGATCCGATCGGACTTGCGCGGCGCGCAATCCCGCTTGATCCGCGCCGAGAAGTTGGCATCGGTAGGTCAGCTTGCAGCCGGCATTGCCCACGAGATTGGTAACCCGATGGGTATCGCTCTGGGCATGTCCGAGATCCTGAAGGGGGGGCTGCTGTCGACCGAGGAGGAAAGGCGGTTTGCAGGCGAAATTCACGGGGCAATCCTGCGCGTCCACGGCATCCTGCGCGACCTGCTGACGTTCGCGCGACCCTCGATGGAGGAAGGCGCCCAGGCAGACGTGAATGCGGCAATTGATGCCACACTGAAACTTGTCCGCCCGCACAAGGCGTTCGGGGATCTCGAAGTCGCCTTGAAAAACGAGGGCGGCCCGCTGCTGGCCGAAATCCGCCCTTCCCAGTTGCAACAGGTGTTGTTGAACCTGCTGATGAACGCAGCCGATGCCATGCATGGCAAGGGCCGCATCGAGATAAAGGCCCGAGCCGAAGACCAGTCCATCATTATTGATGTGCATGACGAGGGACCTGGCATCCCCCCGGATATGCTGCCAAAGATATTCGACCCCTTCTTCAGCACCAAACCCCCGGGTGAAGGCACCGGGCTGGGCCTGGCCATATGTGCTCAGATTGTCGGAGTCTACGGCGGGGAAATATCAGCCGATGGAGGGTCCGGCCTTGGAGCCACGTTCACAGTCCGACTATGGAAGGCCGAAGGATAGGCCCGTCGTGGTAGAATGCCGCGCCGGACCCACGTCCGGGAATATCTGATTTCGAAACGAGGTAACGGTGGACCTCAAAGTCCTGGTGATTGACGACGAGCCTGGATTCCTGCAGATGCTGCAAGTGATTCTTTCGCAGGCCGGATATCGTGTCACGACATGCACCTCGGTCGATGACGCCCTGGATCAGATCGACCGCGTGCGCTTTGACCTGTGCCTTTGCGACCTGAGGATGCCCGGCACGGACGGAATGGGCTTCCTGCAGGTACTGAAGACGCGCGGCACCCAGCTTACCGTGATAGTGATGACAGCGTACGGCTCGCACGATACGGCGGTCGCTGCCATGAAGGCTGGCGCCTATGACTACGTCAACAAGCCCTTCCAGGCCGACGAGATCCTCCTGGCTCTTCGCAAGGCCGTCGAGCGCGAACAACTGCGCCGCGAGAACCTGGAGTTGAAGTCCCGAATCGGGCGCGCCGCCAGTGGCACGACGGTGATCTGCAAGTCCGAGGGCATGAAGAGGGTCATCGCGACAGCAACGCGCATTGCGGCATATCGATCGACCGTGTTGCTGACCGGCGAATCGGGGACTGGCAAGGAGGTCATGGCGCGCCTGATCCATGAAAGTTCGCCCCGCGCCAGGCAACCGTTCATGGCCGTCAACTGCGGCGCGATTCCCGAGGGCCTGATGGAATCCGAGTTCTTCGGACACATGAAGGGATCCTTCACGGATGCCAGCGGGAACAAGCGTGGCCTTATCGAGAGCGCCAATGGAGGCACCCTGTTCCTGGACGAGGTCGGCGAGTTGCCGCTGGTTCTGCAGGTAAAGATTCTTCGGTTCCTGCAAGAAGGTGAGGTGCGCCGGGTTGGGGACACGCGTTCGATCAAGGTCGACGTTCGTATCGTTGCCGCAACTGCTCGCGATCTTGCGACCGAAGTATCAACGGGACGATTTCGGGAGGATTTGTTCTACCGGCTGAACGTAGTACCCATAAAGATTCCCCCGCTGCGAGAACGCCCCGAGGACATCCCTGCCCTTGCCGAACACTTCCTGCTGCGCACGCGCGAACGCCTGGAAGCTGTCAATGTTGATGGGGGGTTCACGCCCGAAGCCATGCGCCTGCTGATGGCCTATTCTTGGCCGGGTAACGTCCGCGAGATGGAAAACCTGGTCGAGCGCGCGGTCGTTTTGTCGGAAGTCGGTGAAATCGGCCCCGAGGCACTTCCCGAGCATCTCTGGGAAGGCGCGCAGAACGCCGGGCCAAGATCGGTACTTCCCCTGGCAGGACTGTCGGTCAAGCGCAACCAGCGCACCCTTGAAAAATACCTGATTGTGCAGGCCCTGGAGGCGACCGGGGGCAATCGCACCAGGGCCGCGAAGATCCTCGAGATCAGCCACCGGGCGCTGCTGTACAAACTCAAGGAATACGGGTTGGGGAACCGCGAGTAACGAAGGCATGCGCGGCACCTGTCCGGCGGGCGAAGGCCAGAATACCGTCCCGGATAGCGATCGCCAGCTTGTCTTGATAGGACGGCAGAGCCAACCGATGGCCCTCCACCGCATGCGTCATGAACCCGACCTCGACCACCACCGCAGGCATTGAAGCCCTGCGCAGAACCGCGAAGTTACCCTGGCGCACGTTTCTGCTGGGGGTATCCGGACAGGCAGCAACCAGCAGCCGATGGATCGCCTCGGCCAGACTGGCCGACTCGGAAAGGTTACCGTTGCGCCGCAAATCCGACAGGATCGCCGACACGGCCGGGTCATCGGCCATGGGCCCCGGAGTCACAGCCTCGGCGTTCTCTCGCCTGGACACCTCGTCGGCGCCAGGATCCGAAGCCGCACCAAGGAAGAAGGTCTCCACACCTCGCACATCTGGAAGTGGCGACGCATTCCCGTGCAGGCTGACGAAGATGTCCGCGCCGGCAGCCGCAGCGCGCGCCGGGCGACTGGCAAGATCCACGTCCTCGTCGCCATCGCGAGTCATGAACACCTCGATACCTACCTCGGCCTCCAGCAATGTCCTAACCTTCCGGGCCAGCGACAGCATCAGATGCTTCTCGTAAATTCCCGCAACCCCGATGGCACCGGTAGACAGGCCGCCGTGCCCCGGGTCCAGGGCAACCCGCATCGCAGGAAAAGACCGGTCAACCGCAGCCTTCCGAGGCTTCTGCGCCGGAACACCCACACTGGATGACGGCTTCCCGGACACTTTCTTTTTCGGCAACACCAGTGCGTCACGTCCGGCTGGTCCGGCCGTTTGTCCCGGCGCTGCCGCAACAGGCGTCGCCGCCAACAGCGCGAACCCGGACAGCACAAGCACAAGAACCCTGGTCATCGCACTCTCCACGTGCACCAAGTGTATCGTCCGTCAGCTTGGGCCGCCAAGTTTGACACCCCTGGAACAGCGCCGTATCCTCCGTCCCCGACCCGCCCGGAGGCCAACGTGTCCGGCTCATCCACCTCTTTGCGCAAGGACGCGACTCGTCTGACGCGAGAGACAGCCCGCATCCTGAAGTTTCGGGGTGGACGACTTGCGGCCGCGGACCGCGTTGCTATTGAAGGGCGATTGAAGGAACTGGATCAGGCCCTGGCGAAGGATGCAGGTGACCAAGCGCTGGCAGCTGCGGCCGAGTCCCTGCGGGCCCGACTTGACAAGCACCACGACGTCCTCAAGCGCGCGACGATCCGGGAGTATGTCCAGTCCCTTGGGACCGCCGTCGGAGTGGCGCTGCTGATCCGCGCGTTCATATTCGAGGCGTTCAAGATCCCGACTGGGTCGATGATTCCCTCGCTGCTTATCGAGGACCACATCTTCGTCAACAAATACACGTATGGGCTGCGCCTGCCTTTCACTCACTGGCGGTTCGTTGAAGGCAACACTCCGCAGCGCGGCGAGGTCACCGTATTCGAGTACCCCGGACCCGGCGAGGACCACGGCAAGGATTTCATCAAACGCATAGTGGCGGTGGCGGGTGACCGGGTGCGTCTGACTGGCAACCGTCTGGTCATCAACGGTCTCGAGATTCCCACGGAAGTCCTGTCGAATGACGCCGCCTGTGACGACAATACGTTTTCGCGATGCCGCTGCGTGCGCCAGCAGGAACGGCTGGGCGACTTCGAATACATCACGCAGCACCTCGCGCCGCCGCCGGTGAACTCGTCAATCAACTGTGTCAACAGTCCGGACTGGCCGCTGAACGATGACGGCACTGCGGATCTGCCCGAAGTGACCGTGCCGGAGGGACACGTTCTGGCCATGGGCGACAACCGCGACAACAGCAGCGACGGCCGTTTCTGGGGCTTCCTTCCGGTCGAGAACGCAAAGGGACGAGCCATCGTCATGTGGTGGCCGCCCAGTCGAATGTTCAAGGCCGTGCATTGATGGTTCCAGGACCATGCCCGGATGGATCAGAACGAACTGGTGCCATGGTCACTTGACGGAAAACCCGGTCACCGTCTTCGAAAACCACGTCTGGAAGTCTCGAATAGGCCCCCACACATCGGCCAAGATCCTTCGAAAATCCAGACAATCCATGACGACCAGACCTGGTTTGTAGACTGAGCTTGGCGGCGCGGTCATCACCAACGCATCAATCACGCTGGAAACGTTTGTCAGGAATCTACCTGGGACGATCAGCGACGGTTACACTTTCGATACGGTTCCTTGGGGATTCGTTGCGCATCCATAGTTTGGATAGCGTTCAAGGGAAAGGTGTACCAGGTTCAAACGAGGCTTGAACTGTGGACGAGGTTCGAACGATTGTTTCGGTGGCGGCGGCACTAGTGATGGCCGGCAGCCTGGCCTGGGTTTCGTACGTCGTCGCCGTCGGCCTGTGTCCGCGAGCTTCTGCCTCGGAACGTCTGTCTTCGGCTTTGATTATTGCAGCCGGCGCGCTGTTGGTTGGGTTCGAGGTGCTTACTGCCTGCGGCCTGTTCCGGCTGGACGTTGCCCTTGCGTTGCTGGTGGCTGGACTGCTTGCGACGTTTTACTCTGCGCACCTTCGACATGATGCAGCCAGCCAGGCAAACGGCGATTTCAAGGATGTCACAGCGGCGCTGTGGGGCCGCGGCGATCACTGGCTGAGGCTGGCGACTCTGGCCGTGTTCGGGGTCGCGACCATGCGGTTGGTGCGGGGGCTGGCGTCCCCGCCTCTGGGCTATGACGCGCTGACGTATCACCTGGCCCGTGCCGCTACCTGGTTACAGACTGGTGCCCAACAGCGGTTTCTGGCGCCCGACGCATGGGGCTACATGACGTACTACCCGGCAGCCGGCGATGCGCTGTCGGCCTGGGCAATGCTTCCGACCAGCAACGATCTCCTGCTGGCACCTGCCGGGGCCGTCATCTGGGGGGCCGTCCTTCTGGGGATGCATGCCAGCGCACGCGCACTTGGCGCAACCTCGCGCGCGGCCGTCCTTTCGGCGCTGGCGGTTGGCTCGCTGCCATGCGTGCTTCCACACCTGACCGCCGCCTATGTGGACCTGCCGGCACTGGCCGCATTGCTGAACGGCTTTGCGCAGATGGTGTGTTTCGCCCGCAATGGAGGCCGTGTCAGTGCCGTCCTGGGCGTGATTGGCCTTGCATTCGCGGCCGCGACTCGCTCGAGTGCCCTGCCCTGGCTGGCAGCCGGACTGCCGGCAATCGTGCTGATCGCCTGGTTCCGCAGGAATCCGTCGGCCAGACGCGATCGCGCCGGAACTGTCGCCGCCTGCCTGCTTGCCAGCCTGGTTGCCTTCCCTACGTACGCCGCAATCTGGGCCGAGACCGGCTCGCCCTTCTATCCGATGGAAGTCAGCCTGCCGTGGCTGGGAGTGCTTGCCGGCAACCACGAGTTTCTTTCCATTCACTCGGGTCAGGCATTCGGACTGCCGCCGATTCCGACAATCGAAATCGTGCAGGCGCTGTTCCTGCCTGACGTCGAATCCGCCACGCCTCACCTCAACCTGGGTCCGGCCGCGCCATTCATGCTGATTCTAGGGGCACTTGGGTCCATCGCCCTTCTGCGCCGAGGCCCGCGAATGCCCGCCGTCCTAGGCCTGCTGGTCATCGCCTCCGTAGTCCTTGGAACCTTCGTCTGGGCAGGATCGGCCGGATTCCTGAAGGTGCCATGGTGGCTGGACAAGATAGGTCGTTTCCTGATGCCTGGTCTGGCGATTGCTGTCGTCCTGGGTTCTGTCGTGGCCGTCCCGGCGGCCAATGCCTTGCGCCTGGCCGCAATCGGCGTCGGAACCTGGCTTTCGTTTCCCCTAGGGTGGTCTGACGCCAGCACCAACGCCACGCTGCAGGTGGTGGCGATTCTCGTCGCCGCGATAGCGATGGCCATCGGCCTTGCCGGTATCCTGGCGAGGCGCAGGCACCCATTTCTTGCCGCATCGGTCGCAACCCTGATTGTCCTGTTGGCCACGGCAGCAATCGAAGTCGTCCGACAGCCGGCCCGATATCCAATCTGGGAAGCCGCCTCGCAAGGGGTCGCGTGGGACCTCCACCCCGGAAACAATCGCTGCCTGTCTGCCTGGCCCATCTGGAAGGAACTGGATCGCCCGCTGCAGACCAGCATTGCATTGACCGCCGGCTTTGACGGAATCGGGCACAACTGGCACACGTATCCGCTGTTCGGCAGCCGCCTGCAGAACCGGGTGCAGTACGTTCCGGTTGCACACGGCGGCCGGATCGTGGACTACTCTGACCAGGGTGCGGTCGAGGCGCAGGCCGACCCTGTTTCATGGCTTGCCGGCCTTGATGCCGGAAACTTCGAAGTCCTGGTGGCGTTGTGGCCCGACCCACCGGAATCGCTTTGGGCGGAAAAAATGCCAGACGTTTTCAAACCGCTGGTCACAACGCCTGGCGGTACGGCCTGGAGCATCGACAGGAAAGCCCTGGAAAACCGCCTTCACTTTTGAAAAGGAGGAAAACATGCCACGCGAATGCCCCACCGAGCGAAACCGCAAGGACTGCACGTGCACCTACGCGCCTTGCGGCCGCAAGGGAGTCTGCTGCGAATGCCTGCGCTTTCACTGGAGTTCGAAGGAATTGCCGGGCTGCCTGTTCCCACCCGAAGCCGAGCGCTCGTTCGACCGCAGCCTGTCGGCGTTCATAGCGGCCTGGCAGGCCAAGGGCTACTGACCGGCTTCCAGCGGGCTTCCGTCTAGTGCTGCGCCACACAACGAACCGCACTGCCGACAGCCCCCATCGACCACTCGGATGTCTGCCCGGCCTCGGTCAGCACGTTCAGGATCCGATCAATCCAGTCTGGAATGAAGAACGACGCCATGCCATTGTCGTCTGCCGTCATGCACTGGCAGTCGGTCGCAACCCAGATAGCCGGGTCGCACAATTCGGGTGAAAGGACCACATCCTGGTCGATGAAATCGATCAGCGCAGAGATTACCGATGCGTAGTTGGCTTCGGTGTACTGCGACGCCGCCAGCGCCATCGCCGGGACCTTCGCCGCAAGCGCAGGGTCCAGGCCATCGGGAATCAGGGTCTCGTGAACCACCGGATACACCCAGTCGCCAGGGAGCAAAGTCAGGTTCTTCATCACCGTGAAATCGTCACCCACAACAGGCGATTCGAATGCCACCTGGCCCAGCGGTGCGGTAGCCAGATCCTCGTCCGACGCGACCTGCGAACCCTTCACCAGACGCACCCTGCCCCCGGCGGCACGGGTCACCCTTATGGACACCGACACTTCAACGCCATCAGCCGGTACCGGGATCTGGTCACCCATCTGGTAGGTCGTCCCCCCCACGATCAGGGACATTTCAACGGTCGCCGAAACAGGCGTGCGGGTCACGAACGTATGACGGGCGCGAATCCCGTCCAGCACACCGACCACGTCCCGCGAATCGGCCTTCACCCACGTCGATGGAAAGCCCTCCGCGAACATCAGGTGCCGATCGCTGCCCCCGACCAGGGCCACGTGGATCCCCAGACTCAACTGCGCCTCGTAGAAGCGCAGGAACTGGCCACTGCCTGCCTCGTCCTGGACCTGCACGGCCCGACGGAAGAAGGGGCTGGCAGGGCCGTTGGCGGCCTCCCATTTCTCGAGATTCGCAGGCGAGTACGCGGTTCCCTGCAGCGCCCAGCGCGTGTTCCACACCTCCATTGCATCGTGGGTCCTGACATCCCAGGCGAACGGGATATTTGGCAGGCTGGGGTGGTTCATCGAAAACAGGGCGCCCTGTGCATGGGCGGCCTCGGCGCCGGCCAGGTAGTCGTCCCGGTTCGATCCGTCGCCACCGGGATCGTGATTGATGACGGATGAAAGGCCCCAGATCCCGGCGTGTCCCGGGCCGCCGAACTCCTCGCCCGGGATCAGTACCACGCTGTCGCTGTGGAAATCCGGGTCACTGTTCTGTGTAACGGTCCTGTGGTCGGTAAGGGCGATGAAGTCGATGGGGTTGCCGACATATTCGGGGTGGAAGGCAAGGAAGGACGCGGACTGCACGTACTCGGCCAGCGCCACCGCCACGCTTACCGGGTCGTCAGCATCGCTGTGGACCGTGTGCGTGTGCAGGTCGCCGGCCATCCAGCCGGCCGCACGCAGCCGCAGGGCCGGGTCCGGCGGTGGAGGGCCAGGGTCGTCCGATGTGTCCGGCACGTCGGAAGCATCGATTACGTCAGCAGCCACGGCGTCAATTACCGAAAAGTCGGCCGTCGGAACATCCTGTGCCGAATCGTCGGAACCAATCGCGTCCGCAGGAAGATCCGCGGTCCAGGAATCAATCGTATCCTGGGACAGGTCCGACGCCGGCAACTCGGCAACAGCCGTATCCCCACCGCCGATAGAAGATCCGCACCCTGGCAGCATCAACATTGAAACGATGGCCAAAGCCGGCAGCATCCGAAAAGACACGCAAGTCCCGTTCATGAAAGAACCTCCAAGATGGATGGCAACCTCCAAACGCAATACGCCAAAACACGCCCGATGGCAAAGTATCAAGGTCATGCAACCTGGGGTCAATCGACATTGGATTGCCGGAAACCTGTCAGCTATTCATTCGAACACCCGATTGGCAGCTGGAGGTTGCAACGCACGCAGCCATTCAGGAAGCGACCAGCCCAGCGGATTCAAGGAACGATGATCATGCCCGGGTCGCCAGTCAGGGACGTCCGCAGGAACGTCGTGGCCTGGCGACGGGCCGCATCCGAGGCGTCCGGATTGGAATCGTTCTTCAGCAGAAAGCCGTGGGAGGCGCCCCCGAAATAATGCAGGCCGTCCACATAGACCGGAGCATCCGCTTTCGGAAGCCCGGGTACATCCAGTACGCAAGAGCAAACCTGGGTCAGACCGAGGGCTCGAGCCAGGATATCGGTAGATGAGTTTGGCACGGTATCGTCGTTCACAGCCGCCTGGAGCAAAACGCTGCGACCTGCGGCCGCGGCCTGCATGTCACCGGCAAAGGCCAGCGGGTCAGCCTGCTCCAGCAGCGCCTGCACCAGGGACTCCAGGGCCAGCAAAGTCAATTCTTGCTCCGGCGGAAACACCCCGTCCAGGTAGGACAAAAGCAGGCTCGCCAAGCCGCCGCCCGCCACGTTCAGGACGACACTCTTGGCCATCGGCTCTGCCGAGCACGCCACGCCGCCAAGGACACCGCCCATGGACTCGCCGATGAAACCGATGCCGTGGGACATGTCCAGTTCGGGTACTCCGTCAAGCGCGCCGGTAGGCAATACGTTCAGGCTGCCTAACTGCTGGAGGACGCGGAAGAACACCAGCAGATCCGTTTGGCTCTGGAGATAACTGCCCCTCAACGTCGGGATCTGGAAGGTGTCAAAGTCACCCAACCCCTCCAACGCGCCGTGCCCGACAGCGTCGATGGCTGCCAGAGCAAGTCCGGCTTCCCCGAAGCGCTGCGCCAGATAGGCGAGTCGTTCCTTCGAGCCGTTCTTGCCGTGGGCCATGACCACAAGGGGCCACGGGCCAGGCACCGATTCGGACGGCAACAGCAGCAGGAAGGGAATCCGCAGGGTTCCCCTTGCCACTATCGGCTCCCGGGCAGCACGAGGCATGTCCCCTGCAAGATCCCTCAAGTCGGGAGCATCGAATGCCCCGCGGATCAGGACCGAGGATGCGGGAAAGCTCGAGATGGTGGTGGGCCAGATGTCCAACGTGTCCGGCAAAACAGGCTCTTCCAATACCAGGCGCAAGGCAGGAGCGTCCGGCCCCTCAAGCCAGCCACTGATGTCGGCAAGGGCTTCAGTAACTGCCGACGTGGAGAACATTGCGACAGTAACAATATCCGACCGACAAAGTGGCGAAGCAACAGTTCCAAGACAGTCCAGTTCGGCTGGCGCCGCAAATTCCTCGTCGGGTCCGATTGCCCGTCCCTGCGCGTCGTGCAGCCCCCGGGTCACCACCAGCGCATACCTGGCCCCAGGAACCAGGGGTCGCGATGGTCTGGCCACAAGGACCGTAAGGTTCCAGTCGGGCCCCTGTCCGTCCTTCAGCGATATGGTGACGGGAACCCTTTGCTGGCAGAAGCCAGTCGGGTCCAGCCGCACCAGGAACACTGGGGCATCCGGTTCCATGGAGCGAACCGGATCGTCGGTTGCCGTAGCAGGATCCAGGGGGCCGGAAAAGGGCACCAGCACCGGTCCGACGGAAGAAAACCCGTCCAGCCTTCCCAGCAGCGCCGCCATTTGGGCCGATGGCATAAGGAACTCCAATGCGCTGTCGGTCAGCACGTTGTTGCCCTTGCCAAGATCGACCCGGCCTCCTGTTGCCGATCCCTTGGTGCTGATCGTGAAACGGTCCGAAGGGAAGGGGAATACCGGGTTCAAAGCAGCCCTATTCAGCGCAACGACCCCTGGCGATTGTGGGGACAAGTCATAGCGGCACGAGGCGGCAGCATCGCTTGGGGGGAGAACGTCGAAAGCAACCTCAAACCCGCCGGTTTCCGGCACGACATCGGCAGCCGTAGATCCCGAAACGCATGCCGCCTGTGCCAAGCCGACCA
>CAIZWN010000026.1 GCA_903936705.1 uncultured Myxococcales bacterium | reverse complement strand
TGCCGAGGAATTCATGGCCCGTCCCTCCGCCCCCGCCCATGCCTTCCTGAAGCGCACGCTCGCGGCCGCCTTCCGCGAACGGCTGCGGCAGTTCCCGGTGGTGGCCCTGACCGGCATCCGCCAGTCCGGGAAGACCACGCTGGTCCGCCACCTGCTGCCCGACTGGGACTATGTCACGCTGGAGGATCTGGACCAGCGTCGGTTTGCCGATGAAGACCCGCGAGGGTTCCTGGCCGAACACCCTGGGCACACGATCATCGATGAGTTCCAGAGGGTGCCAGCCCTGACGTCGTACCTCCAGGGTGTCGTGGACCAGTCCGGCCGTGCGGGCCAGTACGTTCTGACCGGCTCGCAGTCGTACCTGCTCCGCGCCCAGGTCAGCCAGAGCCTGGCCGGACGGGTCGCCCTTCTGGCGCTCCTGCCCTTCTCGCTAGCCGAGGCTGCAGGTCATCCCAAGGATGTCGAGACTCTCGACGAACACCTGTTCAGCGGAGGGTTCCCGGCGGTGGTTGCGCGAGGGCTGCCACCAGGCCCATGGTATTCGTCCTACATCTCGACCTACGTCGAGCGCGACGTTCGCCAACTCCTGGCGGTACGGGATCTGGTCCAGTTCCAGGCGTTTCTGAAACTGGTCGCAGGGCGCGTGGGCCAACTGGTGAACCTGGCAGCCCTGGCTTCCGACGCCGGCGTCAGCGTTCCCACCACACGCCAGTGGTTGTCGGTCCTCGAGGCCGGCCACGTCGTGCGCCGGGTGGCGCCCTGGTTCCAGAACACCCGGAAGCGCCTGGTGAAGACCCCGAAGTTGTACTTTGCCGACACGGGACTGCTGTGTCGGTTGCTGGAGGTGGGTTCCTCGCAGGAACTGTCACGCCACCCCCAGCGCGGCGCCGTCTTCGAGAACTGGGTGCTCACCGAGATCCTGAAGGCTTGGCACCACCGCGGTGAGGAACCCCCGGTCTTCTTCTGGCGGGACACCGAAGGACACGAAGTGGACTTCGTAATCCAGAGGGGCGGCCACCTGCACCCGGTCGAGGTCAAAGCAGGACGGACCGTCCAGCCTGACTTCTTCCAGGGGATCCGTTACCTGGGGCAGCAGGACGAGACGATCGCAACCGGCCTGGTGGTCTACGGCGGCGACAACCGCCAGGCCCGCGGTGGCATGGCCGCGGTACCCTGGCAGAAACTATCCGCGGCACTGGACGGCATCCGGAACGCGGGATAGATGAAACGGGAGATGGGTTCGAATCCCAAAGCCTCCACACAAGGCAGATCGATTCGCCGAAACGTGATCAGAATCCAGTGGTTATGGGATCAGTGGAGGCAGTCCGGAATTAAGCAGTTTTCATGTCCAGAGATCCGCCGTCAACTTTTCCGCAGCATTGCGTGCGCGTCTACAGGAGGGTCAAGGCGCGAACATCTCCTGGAGGATCGTCAAGCATTGACCGACGACGTGCGACGAAAGAGTTCCCACTCGTCGAACCATCCGTTCACGGTCAACGGTTCGAATCTGATCAAGAACGATGTGACCCTGCTTGCCTTGGAAGGTGCAGACCACCCGAAACGGGTAGGAGTGGCTTCCAGTGGTCAACGGCGCAACGACGTACGTGTGAACGTGTTGATTCAACTCGTCGGGAGAAACAACGACACACGGGCGTGTCTTGCGAATCTCCTGGCCACGCGTCGGGTCCAGTTCCACCAAGAAGATGTCGCCACGGGAAACCGTCCCAGGATTCACCATTCCCATTCCTCGCGATCGAACTTCGTGGAAGTCGGAGGATCGAGAAGCTTGTCATCTCCACGCGCGGCCATCTGCGCAGCCGCCTCCGTCCATCCGTCCCGCCGAGACGTAGCGCGCGAGATAACGATCTTCCCCTCCTTCACGGTCAACTCAACCGTGTCGGTCAGGCCTGCCTGCTCGATCAGCGGCTTCGGGATTCTCACTCCACGCGAGTTCCCGATTCGAACCAAGTGCGCTCTCATCTTGCACCTCCGAACGTGGTTACAGAGTACCCACACGAAGGCATCACGTCAAGTGTCTTCCGGTGTTCCTGGCCAATATTCAGACCGCCTTGAAATCTTGGCGTTTTCCAGCCTGACACGATACCGTCCGCGACCATGCTAAAGATGCTTCAAGCCCCGTTTGCCACGATGCTTTCGTGCCTCCAGACCAGGGAGGAACTGGCCGTCGAGACCCTGGCCCTGCGCCAGCATCTCGCCATCCTGATTCTGGGCGAGGGGGCGGGGGGATCGGACCACGGTTTCTTGCAAGTGATCGAACTTGATCCAAAATCCAAAATTGCCGAGGACTTACCATCACTCACGGTGACGCACGATCACGCATGGTGACCCATCCGGACGCACCAGCGTGTGTACCCGGCGTGACCACAATCCTGGCCGGTCCGCCCCGCCTCCCGCCCGCCTAGGACGCCGTTGCTTCCAGGGGACCGCGCAGTTCGGCAACAAGCCCCCCGGTGTCCCCGGGCTTCAGCACGAACCCGTCTTCCTCGGTCTCGAGCACGACCGCGACGTGCCCCCCGCTGGCGTTGTGGCGCAGGGCGTTGGCCCCCAGGCCGCCGACGATCAGGATCAACGGCAGGTAGTCCAGCACCTTTTCGCCCGGAATCATCGGGGTGAAGTGCCGGGCGCACGGGTCTGTGGCCCCCTTGGCCAGGACAGGCAGCGCCGGAAGGGACAACACCAGGAAGGCGGCGACGAACAGCAGGTGACCACGCATCGGACCTCCTTTCAAGACGGCCATGCGAGGAGCCGGGCACCCCGTCCTGATTCCAGGAACTCCATCACGTTTCCCGGTTGTTACCGTTCATGGGTGGCTGCGAGGGTAGCGCGGTTCCGCAGTCCGTGAAGACCGCAAGTGGATCCATGCCGACGATTCGCTCCCAGCCCGGTTCAGGGAAGCGCGGTGTAGTGGATGTCCTGCGGGGCAATCAGCCGCTCACTGACCGTGTAGAGGCCGCTCCCGGACGCATCGAAGGCTACGGCCTCGCCCTGCAGCTCCATATACGGCTCGTCCATGAACGAGGGCAGGATGCAGGGTTCCGACGCCAGCATGTCGGCGACCGACTGCCCCGCCTGGCGACGGAACAGCCTGCCATCGAAATACCCCCTCACTGCCAGCACCCGCCCGTCCGGGGACATTTCCGCTCCCGTCGCCTGCTGGAAGGGGAACTGGCCGACCAGGGCCAACGCCAGCGCCGTCCCCGTCGCGGGAGTATCCGCCAACGGCGCTGCCAGCCGGAACACCTTCGTCGTCGGCAGGCTGTACTCCTTGACCACGAAGTACAGATCGCCCGTCCAGGGGTCCACGAAGAACGACTCGCAGTCGTGGGTGCCGTCGGGGTACGCGACGTCGATCCGCCGGACGTTACCGATGGCCGAGCCGTCGATCGACGCGGGTTCCGGGAACACGTAAACCGACAGGACGTCCTTGCCGCCCCCGTTGTTGCCCGTGTCCGCCAGGAACAGGGCGTCCCCCTCGACCCCCGCGAAAGGCCCGATGGCGATGTCCTCGCAGTCCGACAGGTCCACTCCGTCCAGCGCGAACGCGGTGACGATCGTCCCGGCCTCGGCCGGAGGCGCGGCCCCGTCCACGGCGGCGTCCGCAAGGCGGATCGCGAACACGCGGGATTCGTCGCCCGAGTCGTTGTGCGCCCACAGCAGCCCGGGGTGGACCCGGCTGGCTGCCAGGCCCGACACCTCGACCAGGTCGGAGCCGTCCAGGTTGCCCACCACCCGCGGGGGCTGCCACGCCGGGCATGTCGTCGGCATCCACAGGTCCGGACGGGTGAACAGATCGCAATCCAGGAAGGGCGCGCCGCCACCAGCCCGCACCGGCGATGCGCAGTATTCGAAGAGGTTCAGCATCTCGGGGATCCAGATGTGGGTCCTGACCGGGCCCGCCGCGGCATCGGACTCGCGCGCCGGATAGATCTCGTACTCGCCGTCGGGCAGGTCGGCGCTCCACAGGTCCCAGCGATCGAAGGGTTCGTAATGATCCGCCGCCAGCGTGAACTCCTCCATGACCAACCGCGCCTCGTCGGCCGTCAGCGGAAGGCCATAGGTCGCCCCCAGCACCAGCAACTGCGCTACATCGGCCTTGTAGCGGGGATCCGCCGAGATCGCGTCGTCGCGCACCTTCAGTTCGTCCATACGCGCGCCCAGGCCCGTCAGCATCGCCTGCGCGGCATCAGCGGCCCCGTACAGCAGGGCGGTGGCCACGGCGCTGACGTGGAAGCCCCACTGCATCCAGGTGTGCCCGTAGTAACGGGCCATCGCGACCTCCTCGTAGATCTCGGAGATCCCGTCCTCGCAGTCGTTGCCCAGGGTCTGGCCGGTGGCGATCAGTGCGACCCCCAGTTTGGCGTTGCACTCGGCGTTGGGGACCACTTCCTCGAACTCCACCATGCTGGCGAAGTCGTCCACCGTGTCGGTCCCGTCCAGGTAGGGGATGAAGACTTCGCCGCTCGCCGCCTTGGCCCGGATCACGTATCCGTGATCGACGATGTCCGCGGAAAAGGCCTGCAACTGGTCGTACAGCGTCAGCGCAGCGTCGCGGATCTCCGGGTCGGCACTGGTCCACAGCAGCCGCGCCAGGTGGACCTGCACGCGATACACCCATGGGAAGTCGTCCTTGGACCGCTTCGATCGCACGTACACGTCGCCCCAGGTCGGGTTGTCAGGGTTGTGCAGGGTGTCGTGACGCTGCTGGGATTCCTCGTGGCGCACCGGATCATAGTCCACGGCGGCCTTCCGTCCCCCGTCCAGTTCCCATTCGTGGTTCCGGTGGAAGAGGGCGCGCGCCATGATCGTGTCGATGACCGGATCCTCCCCGGCCCAGACGTTTCCCGTCAACGTGGCGGACACGCCCCGGATGTAGCCCAGCACCAGTTCCCGCAGCACCGACTGCTCCCCGGTGCCGGCGAGGGTCAGGTAGGCCCCGACGACCGGGCCAAAGACCCGTCCGTGCCACGACATCATGTTGTCGGCGCCGCCGGTGTGCCGGAACGTGACCCGATCCCCCGCCCTGACCGCCACGGTGTCCTGCCACCAGAACAGGTAGGGCGGCTGGCCCCAAGGGTTCGAATCGGCCAGACCGTGGGAGTGCCGGCGCGTCCACCGGAAGAAGTCGGTGGCCGCATAGAAGCGCAGCATGCGCCGCGTGAACGCCTCCACCTCCGCAGCCGCAGGAGGCCTCCCCACGGGGCCCGAACGCGACACCTCGAAGGGAAGTTCGGACGGGAAGCGCGCCACCCTGTCGGGCGCGGTCACGACATCGATGTCCGGCCCGAGGTCGGGTGCGACGTCCTCGGGCGAGGACGCGTCGGGTGCGACGTCCTCGGGCGAAAACGCGTCGGGGGGGACGTCGGGGGAGCCGCCCACGTCGGCGGGCGCGCCGTCGCCTCCTCGAGAGCGACACGAACCGAGGCCGGCGAGCGCGAACAGGAGCAGGGTCAGCGCTCCGAACCTCCTGACCGAAAAGGAAGGGAGCACTGGCAGGATCATCGTCTTCTCCAGGGTCGACCGACTCGGTCGGGAGGATATTCCGAACCCCGCCTGCGGGCAAGCCTGCCACAGGCGCAGGCAAACCCGTCCGATGGCGGCGATACCATGGAGAGGCGACCCCGAATCGCGGTGGCTCACGACCTTCGCGGCCCGTCCGGAGGCCTGGGGCGGGAGGCGGCCTGATCCGGCCCGCCTTCAGATCGATCCCGCTGCATCCAGGGGGACGGATCCGCCGGCACACGGGTGAACGGCTACAACCGCGAGGGGTCCAGGGCGCCCTTCACCATGCCGGCCAGGCAGTCGGCTGCACTGCCGCTACCACCCGTGACGGACTGGAAGTGTCTACGTCCGGTCCCGCGCGCTGGTCCATTTCGGTCGTGTGGACGACTACTTGCGTCAGCCCTGGAGACGCCCGACTGCCTGGGCACCGCCAGCCCGCCGGACAAGACTTCCCCCCCGGCTCCAAGACCTGAAAGTGGTACAAACGGGGGTGCCTACCAGCGTAACACGCAGGTCTTACAAAGGAAATCGTGGTGGAGGCGGGGGGTTCGGACCGGAGGTTTCTGTAAGTGATCGAAGTTGATCCGAAAGCCAAAAGTAACGGGGACTTGCCATCACTCACGGTGACGCCCGATCACGCATGGTGACGCATCAGGACGCACCAGCGTGTGTACCCGGCGTGACCGCCCACGTACCGGCAGAATAGCAATCGTGACTTTCCGATAATCGTAAAGTAGAATCTCCGCCGGACGCTCTGCCGAGGAATTCATGGCCCGTCCCTCCGCCCCCGCCCATGCCTTCCTGAAGCGCACGCTCGCGGCCGCCTTCCGCGAACGGCTGCGGCAGTTCCCGGTGGTGGCCCTGACCGGCATCCGCCAGTCCGGGAAGACCACGCT
>CAIZWN010000025.1 GCA_903936705.1 uncultured Myxococcales bacterium | reverse complement strand
CCGCTCCGGGAAACAAGCCCCACCCACCGCAGCCCCATTGCGCCCCGGCTTTCACCGGTTGATGGACAACTGCGTTCGCGAGGGGGCGTCAGATCGGGGATTGCCAGGAACGAGACCGCGAAGACCGGGATTTCAACGGCCTGGGTGCCGGAATCGAGGCCGAGGATACCCGGTTGTCGATGCGGTTTCGTGGTTGATGTTGCCTATACGCTGCTGCGTGTGGATTTGGATGCAGTCGCGCGGATTGATTCCTGAAGCGGCAGGCACGGGTCGCGCTTGTCCGTGATTACCCGAATGTGTATTCTTCCGGCCGAGTTTGGGCGATTCGCCACCTGGAGACCGTATTGACCCCCACCCCTTCACAGATCGCCTTCTTCGCCACAGCGGCCAAGGGCACGGAAGGCGCCCTGCGGGACGAACTTCGTGAACTGCGCCTGTACCACGTGCGCGCCGATCGCGGCGGCGTGCACTTCGAGGGACGCTGGGAGGACGGCTGGTTTGCCTGCCTGCATTCGCGAATCGCATTGAGGATCCTGGCCCAGATGGGACGCTTTGAGGCCCCGGACGGCCCTGCCCTGTACGACGGGGTACGGCAGATCGACTGGACGCCGTTCCTGACTCCGGAACACACGCTGGCCGTTTCCGCGGCCTGCCGTTCCGGTGGCCTGACCCACACCGGCTTCATCGCCCAGAAGACGAAGGATGCCGTGGTCGATCAACTGCGCGACCTTCTGGCGCTGCGCCCGTCGGTGGACCGCAAGGACCCGGACGTCTCGTTGTTCGTCCACATCGCGAAGGACCAGGCCACGGTATACCTGGACTTGGCTGGCGAATCGCTGCACCGACGCGGATACCGGGCCGAGCACCTGGAAGCCCCGTTGAAGGAAACGCTGGCAGCCGCCATCCTGCGACTTTGCGGCTGGGATCGCGTTTCGCCGCTGGTGGATCCCATGTGCGGGTCGGGAACCATCCCCATCGAGGCCGCTTTGTGGGCGGGCAATGTTGCGCCCGGCCTGCTGAGGCGCCGTTTCGGTTTCGAGCGATGGGCATGCCACGATGCTACTGCCGCCGCGCGCATGGCCGAGATTCGATCCGTCGCCATGGCCGCCCGCCGCGACACCGACGTGGACATTCTGGGTTGCGACATCGACCCCGCCGCGATCGACCTGGCTGGCAGCAACGCCCGTAAGGCCGGTGTGCGCCCTCGCTTTGAACCGGGCACCGTGGAAACGCTGCGCCATGGCGACGGTCCAGGCTTCGTGGTGGTCAATCCCCCCTACGGGGAACGCCTGGACGCGGATCCTGCCCTTTATGACGGGATGTCTGCCGCCTTCAGGTCGCAGCGCGGACACTGCATTGCCGTGCTGGCTGGTTCCCCCGCCATCGAACATGCCATGCGTCGGCAGCCAGACAAGTGGTATGCACTTTTCAACGGCGACCTGGAATGCCGTCTATTGATCTATCGGAACGCGGTATGATTCCCGGCACGTCGAAGGAGGGTCTTGTGGTCCACCTGTTGAAGGATGTCTGGCTGATCGCCAGGTTCGACCTCGTGACGGCAATCCGCACAAAACGGGCTTTGCTGGCAATCCTGGTGTACGCGCTTGGCGCCTTTCTGACGGCCGCGGCGCTGGTACAGATCGACGCGAAAATTGGCGATCGATTGGAACTCGTAAAGTCGATGGCAAACGTATCGGTCCCCTTGAAGGTCGAGGGCCAGGCAGATCAGTCAACGTCCGTTGTGAAAGCTCTGTCGTTTCTGGTGGGCGGCGACGAGGACCTGGTCCTACACCTGCTGCAAATCCCGCTTGTGGTCCTTGGGTTCTTCTGGACAACGCTGACCTTCCTGCCCTTCCTGATCGCGCTGGTAAGTCATGACCTGGTCAATATCGAGGTGCGCAACCGTTCGGCCCGCTTCATCCTGCTGCGAACGTCCCGCGCGGCGCTGCTGCTGGGGAAGACGGTGTCGCATCTGCTGCTGTTCCTGTCAGTGACCGTCGTGTCGAACCTGGTGCTGTGTGCCTACGCCTGGAACGCGTCGCCATCGTTCGACCTCTGGATTACATCAAGGCTGCTGCTGCGTTTCTGGCTTCTGACGATTCCGTACGGGTTCTGCTTCCTGGCGTTGACTGCCCTGGTCTCGTCGTTGGTGGACGGTGGCGCCGCATCGCTGGCTGCCAACGCGATTGCCCTGATCGCCATCTCGATGCTGTCCATGAACGACACGATCGGCCTCCTGTCGCCATCGTTCTACAAACTGGGCCTGTGGTCGCCGCGCTTTCTTGACGTCCTGGGCAGCAGCGCAGCATTCCTGGTCTTCGGGACGCTGTTCCTCTCGGGCGCCTACGCCCGCCTGCGCGGGAGGGATTTGTGATGAATGTCGCCATCCGAACCGAGGGGATCACGAAGCGATACAACGGACGTGCCGTAGTCGACCGCCTGAGCTTCCAGGTGCCAACCGGGTCAATCTACGGTTTCCTTGGTCCAAACGGTGCCGGCAAGACGACGACCTTCGCCATTCTGTGCGGCTTCCTGCGCCCTAACGAGGGGTCGGCCGAAGTCCTGGGCAGGCCGCTGACGGACATTCCCCGTGGCCGCATGGCAGCCTTGCCGCAGGACGCCAGGTTTCACCCCGAGCGCACACTCGAAGACAGCCTGCGGTTCATGGCCGAACTGCAGGGGCTTTCGCGGGACAAGGCTAGATCGGAGACGGATAGAGTTCTTGCCGCCGTTGAATTGTCCGACTCGAAAAAGGTGCGCGGGAAGGCTCTATCGCACGGCATGGGCAAGCGTTTCGGCATAGCTCAGGCGTTTCTTGGGACGCCGGAACTGGTGCTGCTGGACGAACCGACCGAGGGCCTGGACCCGCGCAATGCCCACACCGTCAGGCAGATGATCCGTGCAATGGCGGCGGGACATTCAACGGTGCTGGTCAGCAGCCACAACCTGGCCGAGGTCGAGGATCTATGTGATCACGCGGCCATTATCGACCACGGGAGGCTGGTAACCCAGGCATCCATTGCAGAACTGACGGGGCAGGACCGGCAGGTACTGATCAGTCTGGCCTCGCCTTGCGATGCCGCCGCAGCAGCCGTACGGGCACTGGAGGCCGTCGTATCGGCCACGCTTTCGACGGATGGGCTTACACTGACCATAGCCTTCAAGGCCGTTCCCGGAAAATCGATCGACCAGGCCATTTCCGAGACTCTGGCCGCGCTACTGAAGGCCGGCGCCACCGTGGGCAACATCACTCGCGGACACAGCCTTGAGGAACGTTTTCTGCAACTCACCTGAACGGACGTCCTGCCATGAAACAACTGCTGCTGATCGGAACCGGGGGATTCGTGGGGGCCCTGCTGCGCTATGGAATGATTGGCGCGGTGCAACGAATGTTTCCCGGAATGACATTCCCGCTGGGGACGCTGGCTGTCAACCTTGTCGGTTGCCTGTGCATCGGTTTGCTGACCGGCCTGGCCGACGCTCGCCAGGTGTTGGCAGCCGAAGCGCGGGCATTCCTGCTGATCGGCGTCCTGGGTGCATTCACCACGTTTTCGACCTTCGGGCACGAGACGTTCGTCCTGATGCGCGAGGGAGAACCGATGAGAGTGTTGGCGAACGTCGCTGGTCACGTGATCCTGGGCCTTGGCTGCGTCTGGGCCGGCTACGCGGTCGGAACCATCAGGTAGACGTTTTTTGCCACCTTTCGAAACAGTCTAATAACAGTCCGGAAACAGTCCATTGTTGACGTGACACCTGCGCTGTGCGATGACCCCCGCAGATCCATCCTGACAACGAGGTTGAACCGATGCGCGTCTACGACAATGTCCTGCGTGTGATCGGCCGTACGCCGATGGTGCAACTGCACCGCGTCACCGACCCCAAAGGTGCCCGCGTTTTCGTAAAGCTGGAATACCTGAATCCCGGCGGTTCCATCAAGGACCGCATGGCGCTGCACATCATCGAAGGTGCAGAAAAGGATGGCCGGCTGAAGCCAGGCGGCACGATTGTCGAGAACACGTCCGGCAACACCGGCATGGGGCTGGCGCTGATCGCGGCCGTCAAGGGATACCGCCTGATCGTGACGATGCCGGACAAGATGAGCCAGGAGAAGATCAACTACCTGCGAGCCTTCGGCGCCAAGGTCGTTGTGACGCCGACCAACGTCCCGGCCGACCACCCCGACAGCTACTACGAGACGGCAAAGCGCATCGCATCCGAGACTCCCAACTCGTTCTATGTGAACCAGTATCACAACCCGGAAAACATCGACGCCCACTACCGCTCGACCGGCCCGGAGATCTGGGAGGACACCGACGGGCTTGTGGACGCGGTCGTCATGGGCATGGGCACCGGCGGAACGATCAGCGGCGCCGGACGCCTGCTGAAGGAACGCCGCGGCGACATACGGATCATTGGCGTGGACCCGATCGGCAGCGTCTACTACAGCCTGTTCAAGACAGGGAAACCGTCGCAGCCGCATGTGTACAAGGTCGAGGGGATTGGCGAGGACATGATTTGCGGCGCGCTGGATCTTTCTGTGGTTGACGACGTCTTCCAGGTGAACGACCGCGAATGCTTCACCATGACCAGGCGGCTGGCCCGCGAGGAAGGCATCTTCTGCGGGGGTTCGTCGGGCGCCGCGGTGCACGTCGCCGCGAAAATTGCGGCACAGATGCGGCCAGACCAGATGGTGGTCGCCGTACTGCCCGACTCGGGTGACCGGTACGCCAGCAAGTTCTACAACGACGAGTGGATGCGCTTGAACGGATTCTTCGACGAGGTGAAGGGCGAACCGACGGTAACCGACGTCCTGGGGCGCAAGAGCATCCCTCTGGTCGTGCTGGAAGTGGGCACGCCGCTCTCCACGGTCGTCGAGCAGTTGAAGAAGAGCGACATCAGCCAGGCACCCGTGGTCCGCGGCACCGAATGCCTGGGCGTCGTGTCGGAAGGCGCAATCCTGTCGCACATCCTGGGCGATCCTCGGCGCATTTATGACCCAGTGGAGGCAGTGCGTCTGAAGAAGGTGGTAATAGTCGATCGCGATGCATTGCTGGCCCGCGTAAACGACGCGATGCTGGGCGGCGACGTCGTGCTGGTGAGGTGCGGCGATGCTCCTGACCCCGACCGGCTGTGCGGCATCGTGACAAAGATCGACTTGATCGACTTCTACGCGAAGGTGTAGCCATGCGGTTTGAAACCAAGGCAATTCATTGCGGCCAGGAACCGGACGACAGGACCGGCGCCGTCGTCGTACCAATCTTCCAGACGTCGACCTACGCCCAGAAGTCCCCGGGCGTGCACACGGGGTACGAGTATTCGCGGACGCAGAACCCGACACGCGACGCGCTGCAGGAAGCCATCGCCGCCCTCGAAGGTGGCGATCACGGACTGGTGTTCGCATCGGGTCTGGCTGCGACCAACACTGTAATGAACATGCTGAAGTCTGGGGACCACGTGGTCTGCATGGACGATGTCTACGGAGGCACGTATCGGATATTCGACAAGGTATGGCGCGACTGCGGAATGGACTTCACGTTCACCGACTTTCGCGATCCCGAGGCAGTCGAGGCCGCGATCACGCCCAGAACGCGACTGATTTGGCTGGAAACGCCATCCAATCCTCTTCTGAAGATTGTTGACCTGCGGGCCATCGCCGCCATAGGCAAGGCCAGGGGCGTGGTGACCGTCGCCGACAACACCTTCGCCAGTCCCTTCTTCCAGCAACCGCTGGGACTGGGCATCGACATCGTCGTGCACTCCACTACCAAGTACATCGGCGGACACAGTGACGTCGTCGGCGGGGCTCTGGTGACTTCACGCGAGGACCTTTTCTCGCGCCTTAAGTTCTGCCAGAACGCGGTTGGCGCCTGCACTGGCCCGTTCGATTCCTGGCTGACGCTGCGCGGATTGAAGACGCTGGCGGTCCGCATGGAGCGCCATTTCCAGAATGCGCTGGCCGTGGCCACGTGGCTCGAGGCGCACCCAAAGGCCCGGCGAGTCATCTATCCGTGGCTGCCGTCACACCCTCAGCACGAACTGGCCCGCAGCCAGATGTCGGGTATGAGCGGGATGGTGAGCTTCGAGATCGCCGGTGGAATCGAGGCAGCTCGAACCTTCCTCGAGCGCGTCCACATCTTCACGCTGGCTGAATCGCTGGGTGGTGTCGAGTCGCTGATCGAGCACCCGGCCATCATGACCCACGCGTCGATCCCACCAGAACTGAGGGCAAAGAGCGGCATCACTGACGGATTATGCCGCCTGTCGGTCGGCATCGAACACATCGACGACTTGCTTGAGGATCTGGAGCAGGCGCTGCGCTAGGCAGGGTCAGACCAGGCCAGCCAACCACGCAGCAGCGGCACTAAAGGCTCTTGCCCTGGTATGTCCCGGTCAGCGTCTTCAGAAATGCCGTAATGGCAGCGACATCTGGATTTGCCAGTTCGACGCCTGCCTGACCCGGACGTCATTCAAAAGATCCTCAAACACCTCGAGCTGCCCACCGCCTCGCCGCCGCTGCTGCCGGACCGTTGCGCCGTCGAGGAATTCGACCAGTGCATCGACCTCTTCGCATCAGACGACGGCCAGTACGCCGATCACGTCAGCCCAGGGCACAACCGCTG
>CAIZWN010000024.1 GCA_903936705.1 uncultured Myxococcales bacterium | reverse complement strand
GGACCTCGCGGACATCGACCACGCCCGGTGGGTCGTGGACACGGGCGTCAGCGGATGGCCGGGCTCGCCGCACTACGGGGACCAGAACGACCTGTGGCGGACGGGCCGGTACCTGCCGATGCGCTTCGACCCGGCCGAGGTCAAGGCGGCCGCCAAGGCCAAGATCACGCTGCTGCCGATCGTCGGGAAGGATTGCGGCTGCCAGTGAGTGCCGACCGTGTTTCCCCGCGTACGCCCCGAACCGCTACGGATTCGCCTTCTTGAGGTCCCAGGACAGGACCAGGTGAAGTGGGTCTGTCGCGAACGGGGCCGTGCAGTTCGAATCGATCGAACCCTGCAGCGTGGACCAGTCGCTGACCGGGACGAAGTACGACTCGCACTGGGCGTCGTAGGTCTGGTGCCACACCAGCAGGAAATCCAGCGCCGGGATGTCGGTTTCGCAGGTCGGGCAGGCCCAGAACCGCTGGAAGGTCACGGTCATGAACATGGACGGCGGGTCCTGCGACACGATGATGGCGCCCTCGAACTGGTTGCCCGGGTCTTCGTTCTTCGGCACCAGTTTCGGGTCCGTGAAGGTCGTAGTGCCGCGGGTCAGTTCCAGTTTCAGGCTGCCGCTGTCGGGGACGGTCGTCACCTCGGCGTCGAAGGTCCAGTCCGGGCCGACGACCGTGATGGTGCCGGTGTAGGGCACATAGACCTCGACGGGCGACAGCAGGATCAACTGCCCCCCGGCGTGGTTGAAGGTCGCCGTGACGGTGGCGTTGCCGACCGGCGGCGTCTGGGGCGCGGTGTAGGTGCCCGACAGGTGGTTGCCCGTGATGGTCCCGACCGTGGCGTTCCCGCCGGGCACGTTCTGGACCGCCCAGGCGACTTCCTGCAGCGTCAGCATGGGCGCGCAGGGCCCAACGCGTACCAGGGGGGCCAGGCAGACCGTGGCGTCGTCGCAGGTCGGGTCAGGAATCGGCTGGCAGTAGTTGAGCGTGAAGGCCTGCTGCTGGCCGACGCGCACCTTGGCCTGTCGCGGGAGCAGCAGGTAGCCGCTCATCGGCGCGAAGTCCGTGAAATGGGTCGTCGTCGCCGTCACCGTCCCCGTCGCCGTGTCGCGGGTGGGGTCGGCCAGATGGAACCACGCGCCCCCGATCCCCTGATAGCCCAGGTCCACAGCCTCCAGGGCGGTCCCGTCCAGATCCCCAGAGCCGGGGTGGAAGACCAGCGTGACCGGCTTCGCGAAGGCGGCGCCCTCGGCGTCCAGGCGCCAGGCTTCGCCCAGACCGCCCGGGGCTTCGTTGGAAATGGCCTGCAGGGAAACCGTGGTGTCCCGGGCCAGCGCTCCGGCCGGGAGCACCAGTTCCAGCCGTCCATCGACCGACGCCAGGGTCCCTCCGGTCGGGCCGATGCTCATCGTCACCGCACTGCCCGAGGGCTCGCCAACCGGGGTGGCATCCGGATCGACCACCATGGGCACGTCGCTTCCGGGGACGTCCGCACTGGGACTGGAGCCCTCGCTGCCGCAGCCCGACAGGAACAGCAAGATTCCAAGCACACCCACTGCGCGATTCATGAACCCTCCATCGCCCGCGACGTCCGCGGAATGGGTGAGTATCGGTAGGAGGTCGGGTCGGGTCAAGTTCAGGGGCGTATAGGCCACATCAACCACGAAACCGCATCGACAGCCGGCTCCCACAGCAGCATGCGCCAATGTGGCTCCATGCGGCTCGAACGGGGCTGTTGTGTGCGGCAAGGACGGCCAGGTTTGGCCTAATGCCTGCTGGGCAAACTGCAAGTCTGGCGCGCGCGCCATGATTTTCATTCAATTATTTGTTCCTAGCGATATCGTTTGTGAACTAGCGGTAGGAGCTTTACCCATCGATCGAGCGAATGACCTCGATATCATGCAGCCCGATGGACAGGACGCGGATGCCAGGGACGTTGGTGATTCAGGCTCGGATATATGCAACGCGAACGACCACAAGGCATGTTCAGGCTGGAGCGTTTATTGGTACGACTCGTGTGGAAACATGGGTGCCTCGGTGCAAACGTGCCAGTAAGGATGCAAGTAGATTCCCATCAACTGATTCAGGTCTGCGCGGCCTCTCCTTGAGTTTCTCCAGAAAGTATAGTAGTTTGATACTTGCTGGAGACAAAGATGATAAAGACTCATCTGATGGTCATGGAGGAACTGAAGGAATACGCCTCGCCGAAGGCCAGGCTGACTCGCATGCTGAAGTCGGGCGGGCTGATCCAGGTGCGGCGCGGGCTTTTCGTTGATGATCCGGCTACTTCGCGCAAAGCGCTTGCCCCGGTGATTTACGGCCCTTCCTATATTTCATTCCAGTATGTGCTGGCCGCCTGTGGCTTGATTCCTGAACGTGTCACGGTCATCACATCGGCCACTTTCAACAAAAACAAGGACAAGGTCTTTTTCACTCCGCTTGGCGACTTCCGGTATCTGTACATGCCTGCCTCCGTCTATCCATACGGCATCACGCAGGAAGACGAAAACGGCATGTCGTATCTGATCGCCACGCCCGAAAAGGCCCTGTGCGACGCGATTTACAAGAATCCGGGCGTGACCTCGACCGATGATATCGACACTCTTCTGCGCGAAGACTGGCGTATGGACATGGACCTGCTCGTCACGCTCGATGCCGGTTTCATTTCCTGGATCTCCCCGCTGTATCGCAGGAAGTCGGTGGCGGCCCTGGCCGCATGGTTTCAAAGGGAGGTCCGACGATGATTGACCACGGCCCTGTTCAGAGGATGCTGGAACGATACCAGTGCCGCAACAATGACGAACGGCGCGATGCGCTCAAGGAAATTATTCAGGAAATTACGCTGGTTGCCCTCGGTCGTGCGGGATTCTTTTCCCATGTGGCTTTCTACGGCGGGACGGCCTTGCGGATATTTTACGGCCTTCAGCGGTTTTCGGAGGACCTCGATTTCAGCCTGACAGAACCGGACCCCGCCTTTGATCTTGGCATCTATCTTCCAGCCGTCCGGGACGAACTTGGTTCCTGGGGTTTTGACATGGAAGTAACGCAGAAGCCGAAGAGTACCGATTCGGCAGTGCAGTCGGCGTTTATCAAGGGCGGGACGCTGATTCACCTGATGAAGATTGCCGCGGTTGAGCCTCCGGTTCCGGGCGTCCCGAAGAATGAACTGTTGAATATCAAGTTTGAGGTGGATACCGATCCGCCCGCCGGCGCCGATTTTGAAGTCAAATACCGACTTTCCCCGATTCCATATTCTGTTCGTCTGTATGACACGCCGTCCCTGTTTGCCGGCAAGCTTCACGCCCTTTTGTGTCGTAACTGGAAACAGCGGGTCAAAGGTCGGGATTTCTTTGATTACGTCTGGTATTTGTCACAGAACATCCCCGTGAACGTCAGTCATCTTGAGGCCCGTATGCGTCAGAGCGGGCATTGGTCAGGCACGCAGTCCATTGATCGCGAAAGCCTTCTGGCCCTGCTTGACTGCCGTTTTGCAGCAGTCGATTTTGCCCGCGCAAAGGCCGATGTTATTCCTTTCATTCGCGATTCGCGGTCCGTTGAACTGTGGAGCCGGGATTTTTTTGCTGCTGTCACGCGGGATAATTTGAAATGTCAGGCTGTGTCGGCAGATTTGTAGGGCCTGCCAGTTTGTAGCACTTCATGGCCATCGTCGACTCCAGCGTTTAGACTTGTACCAGCATTCCGTCATGGATATGCTGGCCGCAGGCAAATGTCATCGGCGTATAGGCAACATCAACCACGAAACCGCATCGACAACCGGGTATCCCCGGCCTCGATTCCGGCACCCAGGGCGACGAAATCCTGGTCTTCGCGGTCTCATTCCTGGCAGTCCCCGACCTGACGTCCGCTTGCGAACGCAGTTGTCCATCAACCGGTGAAAGCCGGGGCGCAATGGGGCTGCGGTGGGTGGGGCTTGTTTCCCGGAGCGGCGTTCCGGGTCAAGCCCCCTTGTCTGCCTCAAGTTGGCGCATCCGCCGCGCGGTTCATGGGGGAGGCCTTGCTGGTCGAGGCCGTTGGCAGCGGTTGTGCCCTGGGCTGACGTGATCGGCGTGTTGGCTGTTGTCTGCTTCGAAAAGGTCCATGCACTGGTCGAATTCCTCGACGGTGCAGCGGTCCGGCAGCAGCGGCCGCGAGGCGGTGGGCAGTTCGAGGTGCTTGAGGATCTTGTAAATGACGTCCGGGTCGGTAAGGAAGGCCAGCACGATCAGCGGGACG
>CAIZWN010000023.1 GCA_903936705.1 uncultured Myxococcales bacterium | reverse complement strand
GGGAGGTGGTCTTGCTGGCCGAGGCCGTTGGCAGCGGTTGTGCCCTGGGCTGACGTGATCGGGGTACTGGCCGTCGTCTGATGCGAAGAGGTCGATGCACTGGTCGAATTCCTCGACGGCGCAACGGTCCGGCAGCAGCGGCGGCGAGGCAGTGGGCAGTTCGAGGTGCTTGAGGATCTTGTAAATGACGTCCGGGTCGGTAAGGAAGGCCAGCACGATCATCGGGACGTGGCATTTGGGACATGACAGAGCGTCCACATCCAGGACGCGCTTCATCAGGGACGCCCATGACAGCCGCCTCGGGCGTCGTTCACTGGGCGGGGTCGATGATGGCGATGCTGTCGGCTGTGCACCCTTGCCGGTGTCGCTCGGGTCAGTAACCGGAGGCGCGATCGGGCTTTGGCCTGTCTCCATGGTCAAGGCCGAAGGCGAAGCCTGTGCCAGTACCGGCGGCGGCGGCAACAAAGGGCGATATTTCGAGCGGTTCGCAAACACGCCGTAATACCGGATGGTGTTTGAGTAGGGCGCCGGCATCAAAGCAGCCAGTCGTTTCATGAAGTCGAGTGGCTGGATGATGATCTCTGACCTTCCGGTAGGCGTCGGCCAAGGACGGTACAGCTTGTACCGGACCAAGCCGCGAACTCCTGGCCAGCATCGATATCCTGGTTGCCGGCCCCTTCGTCGAGGATCTCCTGGTGGAGGGTCTCACCTGGCGAGGCTCGAGCAACCAGGAGGTGCTCTTCCTCACGGACCGCTATATGGGGCAGCAAAGCCACTGACCGCAAGGGGATCGCAACCGGTGGCGGTGCCGTCGAATGCCCGCACCGGTTGTCCTGGTGAACGCTGTCCACGCAGGGAGGTATCGATTGGCGGCAGGGATCGTTTTACCGGCTGTGTATCCAGTCCTGCCGTTTCCCGTGATCACGCTTCCAAAAATCGTCGCAAGTCTCGGGCACCCCTGGACGCAGCAGTCGGCGAACTGTAGGACTTCATGAACAAAGCCGTCGCGGGGATGAAGACTGGTGCAGTCGCTCCTCTGATCCGTTCATCAGGCCACAGCGCCGCTTGCCGGGGCGCGTTTCACGAATTTCACCACCTCGAACCACAGCACGCAGACCAGCCCAGCGACGATGCTGAGGGTCAGGTCACCGGCATCCGGAAGCGCGAAATGGAACATCTGCTGTGCGAAGGGCACCACGAGGATCAAGGCAAGAAAGACCGAGGCTCCCAGTACCACCCATCGCAGCGCTGCATTGGGAACACGAAGCATCGAGATCGCTGATCGCGACCAGGAACGATTGACCAGGATGATAACGACGAATGCAACCACCAGGGTCGTAAACGTCATGGCGCGGGCGATATCCTCGGAATGGTCCGCGGAGCGCGCAAACAGAAAGACCCCAAGGCAGGTCGCCAGAACACTGAGGCCCTGCATCACGGCAACCCCGATGGTCTTCAGCGAGAAGAGGCGCTCGTTCGGGTTCCTTGGCGGCCGATGCATGACGTCGGCCTCGGCATCCTCGGCTTCGAAGATCAGCGAGCACGATGGGTCGATGATCAGTTCGAGGAAGACGATGTGGACCGGCAGCAGCAGCAGCGGCCAGTCGGCAAAGAACACCGGTATCATCGACAGGCCGGCGATGGGCACGTGCACCGCCAGGATGAAGGCAATCGCCTTCTTGATGTTGTCGAAGATGCGCCGGCCCAGCTTGACGGATGCGACGATGGACGAAAAATCGTCGTCCAGCAGTACCAGCGACGCCGATTCGCGGGCCACGTCCGTCCCGCGGCCACCCATGGCAATCCCGATGTGAGCCGCCTTCAGGGCCGGGGCGTCGTTGACCCCGTCTCCTGTCATGGCCACCACCTCGCGGTTTGCCTTCAAAGCATTGACTATTCGCAGCTTCTGTTCGGGGACTACACGGGCAAAGACCTGTACGTCGCGGATGCGTCCAGCCAGTTCCGCATCCGACATGCGGTCCAGCTCGGGTCCTGTGATGATGGTCTCGCAATTCGAAAGGCCCGCCTGCCTTGCGATGCTTTGGGCCGTGGCGGGATAGTCTCCTGTAATCATGACGACCCGCACCCCAGCGGCGTGGCACTCGGCGACCGCCGCCGGCACAGTCGGCCTCAGTGGATCCTCCAGTCCCAGCAGCCCGACCAGTTCCAGTGCAAGGTCGTGATGTTCCTCGGGCAGGTTTGAAACGCTGGTCATTCCGCGTGCGACACCAAGTACTCGCAGCCCTTGAGACGCCAGCGCTGCGACATCCCTCGTCAGTGATTCCTGCTGTTCTGGGTTCAGGTGGCACAGATCGGCGATGGCCTCGGGCGCGCCCTTGGACGCCACCACCACCTCTTCGCCATTTCCCGTTCGCCACGCATGGCTGACCGCCAGCAAACCGGGGTTCAACGGATACTCGCGTTCCAGGGACCAGCCCGGGTGCAGGTGTTCTGTGTCCTTGATCAGCCGGTCGCCGGCCACGTGCAGGGCTCGCTCCATCGGGTCGAAGGGGTCTCGTTTGCTGGCAAGAATCGCGTTTTCGAGAACGCCGTGCATCTGTTCCGGAAGCCCATCGTCAAGCCTTGTCAGGTCGATGGTGCCGCCCGATGCCGCAAGCTGGCGCAGTGTCATCAGGTTCTGGGTCAAGGTGCCGGTCTTGTCAACGCACAGAACGGTTGCTGCCCCAAGGGTCTCGATCGCCGGCATCCGTCGGGTCAGCACGTTGCTGCGTGAAATCCGCCAGGCGCCCAGCGCCAGGAACACAGTCAGCACGACCGGGAATTCCTCGGGCAGCGTGGCCATGGCCATCGCGATACCGGCCAGCAAACCCTGTTTCCAGACGTCGGCACCGCCTCCGCGAGTCAGGGCGAATGCGACCACGACGATCGCGCATGCCAGCAGCCCCACTATTGCAAAGGTGCGGACCAGGCGACCGGTCTCCTTCTGCAGCAGCGTCGGTTCGGGTTCTACCTGCAAAAGCGCCTTGCCGATCTTCCCCAGTTCCGATCGGGCTCCCGTGGCGATGATCTCGGCGATGCCTTGTCCTGCGGTGACCAGCGTTCCCGAAAATACCGACGGCAGATCGTCGCCGCCGGGCCGGTCCAGTGCGTCGGATTCTTCCGATGCGACCTTGCGTACGGGCACCGACTCGCCAGTCAGCAGCGATTCGTCGGTTGAAAGGTTTATTCCGCGCCGCAGCAGGCCGTCCGAAGGGACGCGGTCACCCTCGGACAACACGACCAGGTCGCCACGTACCACATCGCGACCGGCGATGCGTCGGCGTGCGCCGTCACGAATGACCAGTGCCCGTGGACTGGACAGGTCCCTCAGCGCCTCCAGGGCATGCTCGGTACGTCTTTCCTGAACGATGGTAATGGTCATGACCACGAACACGAAACCCAGCAGCATCAAGGCGTCGGTCGGTTCGCCCATCAGCAGGTACAGGGCTCCCGCCGCGACCAGCATCAGGAACATGGGCTCGCGCGCAACCTCGAAGGCGATGGCCCACAGGCTGCGCTGCTTCTGTGCAGGAAGCTCGTTTGGGCCATCCTGCAGCAAGCGTGCGGCGGCCTCGGTTTCCGTAAGTCCATCAAGCCCGCCCAGGTCCAGCACCGAACGTATGGTCCTGGTGCCCTTGACGGGTTTGTCATTCCTGTTCTCACCGGAGTCGTTCACGATACCTCCTGGCGCGGCCAACAAGACCGTATGGCCTGCGTCACTTGGGGTAAGACCTTGAATTTAGAGAGGTCGCCGGAAGAAACGACCCATCCAGTAGGCAAAACGGAAGTCAACGCCTGGCAACAGCGCCGATCCTTCGCCGTCCCGGTTCGGCTGGTACGGATTTGACCGCCAGTGGAAATTGGAAGGACCCAGAAGTCGCATTGGAATGGGTTCGGCGGTGATCATGTCGCCGTTACGACCTACACAACCAAGGACAGTGAAATGGGTCGTGCCATCCAGAGCGGTGCAATCCGGGCTGGCTACCTGGGGATTGGCCTCGGTGCATACGGCGTCGGGGCACTGGTTTCTGCCGACGTTCCAGTAGGGAGGCGTCGCAAATTCCTTCAACGTTTGCGTGCCGCGTGACACTGCGCCCTCGTCGGGGGCCGATCGCTGCGGCCACCATGCACTACCGTCGGCCATGCCCTCGGCGTACACGAAATCGTAGAGGCTGTAAGCGAAATCGGCTGGCTGCCGGTCCTTGCCGGGGCGATCGTAGATGCCGTCCTTCAGGCCGGCCTGCAGCGCGGCCCGTGCATCTGCGTCAGGCAGGTAGCGCATTGCCAGCCAGATCCCCTGGAAGGCCATGTTGTAGTTCGAGTAGTTCGACATCAAGTCCATGTCAACCATCTCGAACAGATGGTCTCGGACAATCTCGTGCAGCCGGCGCTGGCCCAGGAGTTGATCGTACAGCCACGCCTTCAACGCCGGGTCGTCGGTTACGTACACCCAGGATGCCACTACGCCAAGGGCCATGGCTGCGTGGAAGCCGTTAAGGTATTCCTCGGAGTAGAACACCCCGTCAAAGTTGTGCTCGTTCAGCCAGCCATGCAGGGTGGTGCGGCCGTCCGCGTCGGGAACTTCCAGGTCGTAGCCGCTTTCGCGGACGACCATCAACTGCTGCGCCACGGCCAGCGCGTCGGCTCGCAGGCGGTCCTTCTTTTCCTGCGGGAAGGCCGGGTCCTGGCGGATGACCTCCCATACCGCTGCGTATGCGGCGGCCCAGCCGATATACATGTCGCGGCTGACCGAGTCCTCCCAGATCAGGTTGGGAAATTGCCCGCCTTCTGAAAAATCATCACGCCAGACGCCGTTGTTCTTCACGGGAGGCAACGGGTTTCCATCGCCGTCGAACAGGTCAATCAGGTTCAGCGCAGCCGAGGAGCCGTCGCCCGGGAGGTCCCTGCGGGCGATGCCACGAACGATGACACCAGGGGCGCCGGTTATTGCCACCACGGCGTGCAACGGTTCCAGGTCGCCCAGCAGCCAGGCCCGCGCGCGCTCGACATCGTCACAGGGATAGCCCTGGTCGCGCAGCACCGCATACCGGTAGGCGTCCGCGGCGACACCGTCGCCCGAATACAAACCTGCCACCTTGTTCTGCGACGTGATGACGTCCTGTGCCTTCTTTCCCGAAAAAACTTCGAAGTCCCATGCGGTCGGGTCGGCTGCAAAATTCTCGATCAGCGCCCGGTCGGCCGTGTTTGCAGCGTTGACGACAACGTCGGTGTTCAGGTGCATCGCGGTTGCGTTGAATGCCTGCCAGACACGCTCGAACTTGTTCGCCTTGGCTTCCAGGTCCGCGTCGTAGCCATCCTGGCCGGGGCCTGGAACCAGGCCCTTGAACAGTGCCACGTTGCTGCCGCAAGCCGGGGGATTGAAGGGCGCGTCCGGAAGTGTGTCAGGGGGTGTGTCAAGAACCGCGTCGGCCGGCGCCTGATCGCCTGCGTCAGTCGCGTCAATGACGGGGATCTCGGCAACTACATCGGGGGTTACTCCTTCGGTCACGTCGGTTAAGGTCTCGGCTGCAACATCGCCAGCCACGTCGGTAGACAAGTCGGCAGAAACGTCGGCAGGATCATCCGTCGCTAGGTCCCTGCCCAGATCAGACAGAGAATCGCCCCCCCCGCAGGCCATTGTGAAGCCAAGGGATATGGCCAGGATGATCGGGTTGCGGGCGTTCATGGTTCTCTCCTCACCTTGCGTGCAAATCAGCGAGCAGGCGTCGATCCGCCTGGCCCATCGATCCTATCGCTTCCATGGCGGCGTGGCCGGTCGATTCGGAATCGTCGAGGCGTCATTATATTCCCTTGTGAACAACTGGCCCCAGGGTGATTCCGCCAGCCATTTGTCAACTATCGCCTTGCTTTGGAAGGGGTACACCCAGCTGTCATGGTACAGGGCCGAGGCGTTCTCGAAGACCTTGACCAGCGGCGTGTGGAAGAACAGTTTCTGCATGCGATTCAACGGCCACGTGTGCCACAGCAGGGTCCCGACGCCCGTGGCCAGGTTCGCTCCGACCTTGAAGTTCCAGCGCTCGTTCATGACGTCCCGGTCGCCGACAATCTCGATTTGCGACAGGTCGCCCATGCCCAGCCCGCGTTCGTGAGCAAGCCTGATGCAAGGCAGGCTCATCGGGTCGAATCCCATCAGCGTCGCCGCGACGGCGTCGATTGCGACCTGGTCAGCCGAGGCAAGGATGATGTTCTTGTCGTGCGGAATCACGGTTCGCGGGCCTGGGCCCTCGCCGGCCGACGTGCCGTCCATCGTCGCGAACATGCCTTCGTGAATCTCCTGCCCGACCGCCAGCAGGTCCACCAGCGTCTCGTGAATCCACGTGTGGGTATAGTGGCGCATCGCCGCCAGCAGTCCACCGAACGCATTCTTCATCGCGCCAGTATACGTGGTGTAGGTGTGTGTCTTGATCGTTGGCAGGTGGACGATGTTCTTGCCGACGAAGTAGTCGGGAATTCGGATGCCGTGCGGGAAGATCCGCGGCAGGACCAGCATCTCGGCTTGCGGCTCGAAATGGATCCACGTCATGTCGGATTCACGAAAATTGTATTTCACGGGGATGTCGTACTTCTTGTAGACGGGCGCAAATCCCAGGTTGACCTCGCCCTTGAACGGGTCGGTCACGACGGTATGGTTGTGCACGTCAACCAGGTCGCAGTGCCCGTGGTCCCGCAGGCCTAGAATCGTGCCCTCAAGCTGCCACGGAGTGGTGTTCACGCCCGGATGCAGCATGTGCCACGTAATGTTGTCCTTCAGGATTGTACTGGCCGCCGGGTCCAGAGCCTCGTCAACGCGGGCCAGGTGCATCAGCCGACGGTAGTCGTCCACGACGGTTTCGGGACGCGAGCGCAGAACGGCGACGCGAGGGGCGGGCGGGCGGCAACGCTTCCAGGAAGCGGGTGTAAACGGCATTATTCCTCCAAGGAAACCGCCCACAGCCGGACGGTCGCAACCATTATCCTCGATTGGCGAGGCGGAGTCGACCAGGCCATTCCAGCGCTGGGGCAGACGGCGGATCGGATTTGCGACGTGCCTGGAATTCGCCGGAAGATTCTTGGCGACCCAAGGCTGCGCAGAATCGTCTTGAAGCCGGCGCCGTTTGCCCTGGAATGATCTTCGCCTATGCCAAAATCTCGCCACGTCGCAGGGATTCGCGCATCAGTATTGTCCTTCGATCGGCACTTGCCAGTCGATCGGCCAGTTTGCGCTCGCCCGGAGTCGTCTCCACTACCGTCCTGATGGCCCCCCCGCCCAGCACCAGGCGCACGTCGGCGCGCAGGGCCAGAAGAGGGTCGTGTGTCGCCAGGAAAACCAGGCGATCCTTTCCACCAAGAATATCCAGCGCGGCATGCCGATCGATGCCGGCGTTCTCGATCTCGTCGACCAGCAGGACCGGTGCCTTCGATATTCCCAGGACGTCAGAGATCATCAGGGCGCGAGCCTGCCCTCCGGACAGCGCGGCCAGCGGTGTATCCGCGTAGAACGGTTCCCCCGCCAGCAGGTTGGCCTGCGCGACGATGTTGTCAAAATCGACGTCTGCAGCCGGGATGCCAAGTCCATCGCGATGCAGTTCCAGAAATTCCCCTACGGTCAGGTCAAGGAAGAACTGCATCGACTGGCTGATGCGCGCGACCGCCCTGTCAGCATCGACCAGGCCGGCAGGAGCATTGTCCAGGAACACCTGTCGACGGGTTGGTGAATCGCCGGGACTGAGGCGTTCTATGTCGGCCAGCAGCCGGGTCTTGCCCGAGCCGGTGGGCCCGACAATCGCTACCGTTCGACCTGCCGGAAATACCAGCCGGTCAAACGGTTCGGGCGAACCGGTCTTGCCGGTGCCTGCGGCAATAGTCAGTTGGATGCGATCAGACATGTCCGGACTCCGTTCCCTGGCAGAAGTGGCACAGGCCGCGCGGCAGGGTTGAACGCAGCGGCTCAAGGTCCATCAGGCGCAAATCGTCGCGTTCGCGAAACGCCCTGGCAAGCTGCCAGGTACCTTCTCCAGTAAGGCCGTTTGCCACGATGCGGGTCGCTTGAGGGTTCAGCGCCTTCAGGCTGCCCAGGAACACCTGGCGTTCGGCAGGGCTGATTATGTCGCAGCGGGTCAGGACCAGAATGTCGGCTGCTGCGACCATTGTTCGCATCTTTCGGGGCGCCGCCAGGTGGGACAACCCGCTTACGACGCCGACCGATAGCGCCCGTCGCAGGAATGGCGAACAGCGGTCGCACAGGCCTGCAGTCTCGATCACCAGCAGGTCCAACCGCAGATCCTTGGCCCACTGCACGGCGGGCCCCAGGGCGACCATGGCTTCGTGATCGGGACAGATAGGTCCCGCAACCTGCATGCGGGCCGGAATCCCAAGCAACCGATAGCGTTCAGCGTCGGAACTTGCGACCGCATCCAGTTTCAGAACGCCCGCGCCAATGCCCTCGGCATGCAGCAGCTTCAGGGCGTGGACGATCAACTGGGTCTTGCCACAGCCCGGAGGTCCCGCGACGAAGGCAATTTTCACGGTGTCGCCTCCACCGGTTGCAGTTCGGACAAGCCGTAGCGGTTTGCATAGGACCTCGAAACACCGGTGCATTCGCGGTAATGGATGCATCGGCGGCAACCAGGAGCCTTGGTCCGTAGTGCATCGATTGTCGAGCGGTCGAAAACGATCCCGTCCGGGGTTCTTACCAATTGGAAGATCGTCATGTAGAGATCGTAGGACCATGATTCGAAGCCGGGCAGAAGGCACGGCGGGAAACCGCGGAACGTTAGAGGCAGGCCGTGTTCATGCGCCAGGGTCAGGGCCTGGGCGACTGCGGGAACGGCCTCGGACAGGCGGGGAACCAGTACGTCCCGGTTGGCCCAGGCGTTTTCCTCCGGCATCACGAAATCGAGGTTTGGAACAAATCGGTTTGCGATTCGGCCCTGCAGATCGATGAAAAATCTGGCCAGTTCAGACAACTGCGAAATGGTTGGGCGGGTGACCACGGCGATCGAACCCAGCAACAAGTCGGGGTGCCGTCCCACTGCCTCGAACGCGGCTTCCACCCTGTCCAGGGCGTCCACCTGCCACAGGGATGCCGCCGTCGCCCTATCCGGGGTGTCGAACGAGATACCCACCGCGGTGACTCCCACCGAGACAAGCCGATCCATCACGCCGGGAATCGACAGTGTCAGTCCGTTGGTGACCAGCATGACCTGGCGGTAGCCCATCTTGCGCGACAGGGCAATCATCCGGGGCAGTTCGGGGTGCAGCGTCGGTTCCCCCCCCGTGAACGAGACCTTCTGGATGCCGCGTTCCCGGCCCAGTGCCAGTTCGGCCGCGATTTCCTCAAGCGGACGCAGGTACCGGTCCTCGTGGCCCAACAGGCAGTAGGTGCAGTTGAGGTTGCAACGCGTCCCCACTCGAAGGTCGATGGCGGGCAGTGTGGTCGTGGCGTGGCGCAGTACCTCCGGGACAAGGCGCTTGCGGTCGCGCAACTCGCGGTTGGCGGTCACGGTCACCCTGGGGTATCCGCGAAGGTCCCGAAGACGTCGTAATTCGCCTGTCTCCATTGCCCAGCGATCGGGATCCCGTCCGGCGGGCGCGGCGGTCGACAGCCAGGCCTCTGGCGAGCCAAGCGACCACAGTTCCTGGCCTCCTTCGGTCCGCCGGACAACCAGACCTGATGACACCAGGTGCTGCAGCGCAATTTCCAGTTGTTCCTCTTCCATCTGGCCCAGGTGCGGAAGCCTGCCTCGCGGTTCTTCGTGGATCAGGAAGAACGTCAGCAGCAGCGACCAGGATTCGGAGTCGATGCCCAGGTGGAGCGGTATTTCCTGGAAATCCATTGCGTCGTTTGACCTCGTCGCCGCCAGCTATAGGACGGCAATTCCGACCTGGTCTCGGCCCAGGCAATACGAACAGTACAGCTGCGGCAACGGGGTACGTGGCCCGCAAAGTGCCGGCGAACCTTCCGAACCCGTTCGACAGCGGATCTGGACCAGAGCCTCCCTCAGTGCCATAGCCATCGATTGAGATCCTTCGCCGGTGCGCCCGTCCAGCCAGATGCGACGAGCTCGCGGGTTGATGGCGCGTACGTTCGCTGCAAATGCCTCCCGCTCGGCCTGCGATACAAGATCCCCGCGGGTCATGACGACCAGGTCGGCATCTTCCAGCAGGGGGCCGAACTTCCTCGGAGCCGCGATGCCGGCGGTGGCGTCCAGTACCGCGAGTGCCAGTGCCTGGTGCAGGTAAGGAGCGCAGCGGCCGCACAGCCCTGCTGTCTCGATGACAATCGTGCCCAGTGCAAGTTCCTCGGCCCAAGCCAACAGCGCGGGGAACTGTTCCATCAGCATGTGGTCCGGGCACAGGTCTCCGGCAAGGATGGACCGGACTGGCACGCCTCGTGCCTGCCACTGCTTTTCGTCTCCACCTTCGACGCAATCGAGCTTGGCGACGCCGACCGGGCTATCGAATGTGTTCGTATCCAGGGCCTTGTGGATGACCCTGGTTTTTCCGGCAGAGGGCGGCCCGCCCACGATAATCACCGTCATTGGCAAAGCGTATCGGTCGATGAACGGGACGTCAATTCGGATGGCTGGGCAGGTGTTCTGGTTGGTCGTGACCTGATTGCCGAGACCAGGTGGATCGGTTATCAGGCAGTGAAGCGTTGCTGGAGTGGCAGAACCTGGTCGCCAGGCAATCAATATCGGAATCGGGGATGCAGTGAAAGACCCGCGTCATGACAGGATCGCTGACCTGCTGAAGATCAGGCTGGAGGAGATCCGTGCGCGGGATGGCGACCTTGGCGTGCGGCGCCAGCGGCCTTCTGCCAGGGCTGACAGCCGGAACGACGGCGGTTCTGGCGACGGTCGGGGTGCCATCGGTGCTGTGCAAAATCCCCTGAACACGGCGGGGTTCCAGCCTTCGGAAGGCGCGGCTGCCAGTGTGGATCATGCGATTCCGCGTTATGGCGAAACCTTCGTGGCGTCGCCAGATGCCGCGGAAGTCTTGACCGGGCGCCTGAATGCCCGTGTTCCTGGAATGCTCGATGTGTCATGCGAGGCCGAGGTCGATCAGTTGCGACAGCGTTGGCTGGCCGCCCACCGAGGGAAGACTCCGTTGGAGGCCGTAGGAGGCCACCCGTCGCATCGCCATCGTGATCTGATCGAGGTTCAGGAACTTCGCCAGCTTCGTGTTGCAACAGGCGAGGCGTTTGATGTGAAACAGAGGCTGGCCCACACCCTGGCCCTTGTGCCAGGCGTGAGGGACGCTACGGCTGCGCGCCTGCGAGACGAGGGTTTCGCGGATCTGGAGGCACTGTGCGTCCATCCCAGGTTCGGGGTGCACGCCCGTCGCCTTTGCAGGCTGATTCGCCAGGGTGACGCCGCGGCGCTGATGGATCCGGTCGGCTGGCGACTGGGGCGATCGGCGCCGCTGGCCCTGGCCTTGTCGGCGTTCCTTGAACCGTCCGAGCTTCTGTTCCTGGACATTGAGACCATGGGTCTTTTTGGCGGCAGCCCGATTGTGGTCGCGGGGCTGGCGCATGCCTCGGGCGGCGCGCTGCAACTGCGCCAACTGGTCGCATCGACTCCCGATGCCGAGGCCGCGCTGGTGCGCGAGGTGGCCGACGCGGTCGAGGCCCACAAGGCGCTGGTGACGTTCAACGGACGCGCCTTCGATTGGCCCTACGTATGCGGGCGATCTGCCTTCTGGGGACGGCCGGTAACGACCGATCCTGCCCATTTCGACCTGCTGCCTTTCTCCCGTCGGGCGTGGCGCGGCAGTACGACAGATTGCCGTTTGTCCACGCTGGCTCGCGAGGTGCTGGGCTTGAGTAGGACCGAGGATCTTCCGGGGGCGCTGGTTCCGCAGTTCTACGCTGAATACCTTGACGACCCAGCGGGGCGTGCTGGCCTGCTGGCTGCCATCGCGGTGCACAATCGGCACGACGTCGAGGAAACTGTTCGCCTGTACCTGGCACTGGTGGAACGGGGGCAGCGGGGATGAGCAATCGAGCGTCCGGCATTCCTTTTGCGGGTGTTGCAGCCGCCCCCGGCGACGCCGTCCTGGCAGCCCTCGATGACCTTCGCCGCACGCCATTGTCGCGAAGCTGCGTTACTGACGTGCGCGCCGTTCCAGCCCGCATCGCCGGTATCGATCCGGTCCCGCCTGGCGTGCATGAAGCGATCCCACGCTATCTTGCGGCGTTGGGCATAGATGGTTTGTATCGCCATCAGGCGCAGTCGTTGCGGCTGGGTATGGATGGGCAGGATCTGATTCTGGCGACGGCTACTGCATCTGGCAAAACCTTGTCCTTCGGCCTGCCGGTGCTGGATGCCCTGGCCCGCGATCGGGATGCGACCGCGCTGTTCCTGTACCCGCTGAAAGCGCTGACGCACGACCAGTTGGAGGTGCTGCGGGTCATGGATCTTGCCTCGGGCGTGGACCTGTTCCCGGCGGTCTACGACGGTGATACCCCGCGTGTGCGTCGGCCACGTGTACGTCAGGAATCGCGCATCGTGCTGTCGAATCCCTACGAGATGCATGAAACGTTGCCGTATCACAACATGTGGCGCCGGTTCTGGTCGCACCTGCGCTATGTCGTGATCGACGAGGCGCATCGGTACACGGGGGTATTCGGGTCCAATGTGGCGCAGTTGATGCGTCGGTTGCTGCGGGTGGCCCAGGCATACGGGTCGCATCCGACGTTGATCCTGGCGTCGGCCTCGATTGCGAATCCCGGGCAGCATGCCGAATTGCTGACGTCGCGTCCGTGTGCAGTAGTGGATGACGACGGGTCGCCCGCGGGAACGCGCCACGTGGTTTTTTGGGACGGCGCCACCGACGGTGCCCCTTCACCCTACGTGCAGGCATGCGACCTTCTGGTGAAACTGGTGCGGCGCGGGCTGAAGACGCTGTGCTTCACCCAGTCGCGCAAGGGTGCCGAGCTTGTTGCCAGCATGGCGCTGGATAGGCGCGGCGGCATGGACCTGAAGTTGGCTCCCTATCGAGCGGGCTATCTGCCGGATCAGCGGCGATCGGTTGAAAAGGCGTTTCGTGAAGGCGACATCCTGGGTCTGGTGTCCACGAACGCCCTGGAACTGGGCATCGACGTTGGTGACCTGGACGCCGTAATCGTGGCCGGATACCCGGGCAGCGTCAGTGCCTTCTGGCAGCAGGTGGGGCGCGGCGGGCGTCGAGGTGGCGAGTCCCTGGCGGTGTTTCTGGCATTCGAAGGCATCCTGGACCAGTACGTCCTGCGTACACCGGAGGTGTTGCTGGCGCGTCGCTACGAGTGCGCGACCATCGACTTGAAGAACGAACATATTCTGGCGGGTCACATGTTGTGTGCGTCCACCGAATTTCCGGTTGTCGTGGACGAAGGGGCGCAGCCCGAAGGTCGCGTCGCACGGGGGCTTGCGGGCGCAGGGTTGATTCGCAAGACCGAGGCCGGGTACGTGTATGCGGGCCCGACTCGGCCACAATCAGCGGTCAAACTGGACCGGATCGGAGATACGAACGTCGCGTTGGTGGACGTGGCTACGAACGACTTGCTGGAGACGCTGGACCTGGATCGGGCCCTGCGCGAGGCCTTTCCTGGCGCTGTGTACCTTCACGGGGCCAAGACCTGGCTTGTGGAGTCGCTGGATCTGGTTGTTGGAATCGCCAGGCTGCGGCGGCAGGACGTGGACTGGTGGACAGTCGGCGTGACCGACAAGAACGTCGAGATCATGGATACGTACGGGTCGCGGGTTGCCGGCACCGCGAGGGCATCGACGGGACGCATCCGGATGACGTATCGGGTGACGAAATTCCTGCGCAAACGCTACGACCAGATTATTGGCGTAGGTAGCCTGGACCTTCCCGAGCGGACGTTCTCGACGACGGGGATGTGGCTGGACATCGCGGAAGGTTTGCGGCCCGGTGTCGAGGACCTGTTGGGTGCGATGCACGCCCTGGAACATGCGCTGGTTGGCCTGGCTCCGCTGGCGATATCCTGCGACCCGGCTGATGTCGCGGGTTTCTCAACGCTGGCAGCTCCGCATTCGGGAGGGCCGGCGCTGTTCCTGTACGACGGCTACGAGGGCGGTATTGGGCTGGCCGAACGTGCTGCGGAAGATCTTGAACATTTCGTGGCAATGGCCAGGGATGTGCTGGTGCGCTGCCCCTGCGAATCCGGCTGCCCATCGTGCTGCCTGTCAGCGCGTTGCGGCAACAACAACCAGCCGATGGACAAGCATGGCGCTGTGATTCTGGCCCGCGAGGTGTCCGGGTAGTCCAGGTTTTTCCTACTTCTTCTTCTGCGCAATCAGCGTTGCAAGGTTGGCAAACGGGTTGTGCCTCAGCGGGGGCGTCGTGTCGACTGGCCGGGTGTCCACGTGGTCCGCCCCCAGCGCCCGCTCCATCCGGGCGTGCTCGACCTCGCGCTGGTGCTCGTTATCGTGACAATAAAGACAAAGAAGCTCCCAATTTGACCCGTCCGGCGAGTTGTTGTCGTGGTTGTGATCCTTGTGGTGCACCGTCAATTCCCTCAGGCGCTTCCCCTCGAATTCCCGCGCGCACCGTGCGCAGATTGGCGGGAACAGCTTCATCGCCATTCCGCGGTAGGAAGTTTCTCGATCCCGTCGATCTCGTGCTGCCTGGTCGACGATCCCGCCCGCGGCACTGCTGCCCGGTCCCTTTGAATCCATCTTCACTCGCGCCTCCGTGACTGTCTGGGTCCGTTCAATCCGTGGGGGACAGCATGCAAGGCCCAAAGCCTTCCCACGTAACGGGTGACCCTCTGATTCTGTCGCCTGACGGGTTTCGATTCAATCGCCAAGGCTGTTCTTTCGCGCACGCTTGATACTCGGGACTCACCGTCAAATTTCGTTACCTCGAGAAATCGTTGAGAAGTTCGAGTTGGGACACGTGAGTATCTGGTGAAGGGGTCCGGGTCGAGGGGGAGCGGGGCCGCGCCGGTGCCCCCGCACCCGACTGGGGGCCGGCGGCCTTCGCGGCCCAAACTCGGCCCCCTGTGGGG
>CAIZWN010000022.1 GCA_903936705.1 uncultured Myxococcales bacterium | reverse complement strand
TGCTCTTCCGATCTCCGCTGGTCCTCCAAAGGGCCCCGCCCCCCCCTCGACCCGGACCCCGCGGACGTTTATTGGTGCGCGGCAGCGGGACAGGAGGAAGCAGCAGACAGAAACCCTCGTCCGCTTCCAGCGTCCGAAGGCCGTCCACGCAGTCGCCCCCGGCCAGGTGCAGGACCATCAGCGCCGTCAGAATCTGCGCGTCCGTCCACTCCTGGGCGCCAGTCCGCGCCTGCATGTGTCGCCAGAAGGACAGCCGTAAACCGCGATCAGGTCCAGGTACAAAGGCAGACCCGCCAGAGCCGTCAGCCAGCTTGGGCCACCCTAAATTTCGCACATGAAAATGCATGTCCTGCGGCACGATCCGTTCACCTCGTTGATGAAACGATTATTGGTAAGACGCGTCATAAACCTAAAGATGAAGGAAACGCCGAGGTGCTACCCTTTCTTCAGCACCTAAGAAAGGCTCCACGACACCCTGTCCCACCGCCACGTACCCCTTCCCCAAGATACGCGCGTGTCCCAACTTGCTCTTCTCAACGATTCCTTGAGGTACCGAAAGCAGCTATCGATTACCGATTCGGGCGATAAAGCGGCGACGATCAACCCGCGACGGTGGCCTCGAGCCGCATAGGTGGCTAAAACTCGTCTCTGAATACTCCCGAACTGGGTCCCGCTGACCCAGGCGGTGGATTATGGGATGGCCGACGCCGTTGACTAGCGGCGGCATGGCTTTGATACTTGGCGGCAGTGCAAGTATTGGGGATACGAGTCTGCCGGGTGGGTTTGGCGCCACGTATCGTCCTGGGGAATTAGTGTTGACGCGGTTCTTCTGCGAGGGGTTGATTTGATGATTCGTCAGGTAATCACGGTTGCGGTCTTGTCGTTGATGCTGCTGCCGCTTGGTGCCCTGGCCCAGACGGCTTCGTGGCCCGAGGTCGGGGCGGCGCCGATTGTTGGTGGTGGCGAGGGTGATGCCGCGGTGGTTGTGGGTATCGAGAACTATGCCTTTGTGCCGCGTGTTGCGGGGGCCAGGTCGAATGCCGATGCCTGGCACGACTGGCTGACGCGGGCGCGAAAGGTTCCTGTTTCCCGTGTTGCGCTGCTGCGCGATTCCGATGCTTCGGTGGAAAACATCCGGGATGCGGTAGTGCGTGCGGCTGGCGAGGCCTCGCCGCAGGGGACCTTGTGGTTCGTGTTCGTCGGTCACGGCGCCCCCCGCGAGGACGGGAAGGACGGGCTGCTGCTGGCGGTTGACGTGCAGCAGACGGCTCGCAGTCTGGCTTCGCGGGGGCTGGCGCGCGGGGACCTGTTGAAGCTGCTGTCCGGGACCCGCGCCGGCAGCATTCGGGTGGTGTTGGACGCCTGTTTTTCCGGCAAGTCAGGAAGCGGCGAGGCGATTGTCGCGGGTCTGCAGCCCCTGGTGGTTACCGCGGAAGCGTCGGCCGACCGGCGCTTTGCGATCCTGACTGCCGCCAGGTCGAACCAGTACGCGGGGGCGTTGCCTGGAACTTCGCGTCCGGCCTTCAGCTATCTGGTGCTGGGTGGCCTGCGTGGCTGGGCAGACGAGGACGGCGACGGCAACCTGACGGCAGGGGAACTTCAGCGCTATGCCGAATCGGTAATGCGGGCAGTGGTGCGCGACCGCGATCAGACGCCGACGCTGTTGGGTGACGTCGCAGCCCAGGTGGCCCGTTCCGGTCGCGAGCGCGGCCCCGACCTTGCCGCCCTTGCGCGCCGTCCCGCAGGGGGAATGAACTTCGAGGTGACGGCGCTGCCTGCGCTGCCGACCGTTGCGCGCGTGGCCGATTTCGATGCCCGGGCTGGCAGCCTGGACCTGGATACCGTGGACGTCGATGCGATGGAGATGTACGACAAAACGCTGAAGCTGGACAAGTCAGGCGCGGCGCCAGCGGAAAAGATTGCCTCGTGGCAAGGCTTGTCCCGCCGATTCAGTCAGTTCCGGGAAATGGCCGACAGGCGCGCCGCCGAATGGGAGAACTTCGTGGCCCAGCAGAAGGCCGCCGAGGAAGCCAGGCTGGCTCGAGGCGTCGCGCGCGACAAGGACTGGGCTCGCCTGGCAAGGCTGCTGCCTCTGGAGGTCATCAAGTCCGAGGACAAGCGCCGCTGGGCGGCAGCGTTCGTCGCGGCCTACGGCAAGAAGTCGTCCGACAATCCATATGTGGCGTCGCTTGCCGACTGGCTGCCTGCTGGCACGGTGGACATGCTTGACTGGGTCCTGGTCCCCGGTGGCTCGTTCCAGATGGGCTCGAATGATGGCGCAGGTGATGAAAAGCCTGTTCACCAGGTCACGGTGCCGACGTTCGAGATGACGAGAAGCGAGGTGACCTTCGGGCAATACCAATCCTGCGTCAGCGCAGGGGCTTGTACGCCGGCCCACGTCTCGGATGGAAGTTGCTATGTCTGGAACGGATCGTCGTGGGCACAGGGGAACCTGGGCGCCGGGTTCCAGGGAAAGGATCAGCCAGTGGTGTGCGTTGATTGGGATCAGGCAAATGCCTTTGCCAGGTGGGTCGGCGGGCGCCTTCCGACCGAGGCGGAATGGGAATACGCGGCACGTAGTGGCGGCCGAAACCAGAAGTATCCGTGGGGAGACAAGGACGCGAACTGCAATCTTGCAGTAATGAATGACGGTGGCTTGGGTTGCGGTCGGAGCGGCACTTGGCCGGTTTGTTCGAAGGCAGCCGGAAACACGGTACAGGGCTTGTGCGACATGGCCGGGAATGTCTGGGAATGGGTCCAGGACTGGTACCACGAATCGTATGGTGGGGCTCCGACTGATGGCAGGGCGTGGGAATCCCCAGCGGGCTCGTTTCGGGTGGGTCGCGGGGGGTCGTGGTACAACGGCGCCGGCGTCCTCCGTTCCGCCTTTCGGAGCAGGTTTGCCCCCGGCTTCCGCAACGACTTCCTGGGCTTCCGGGTCTTGAGGCTCGTCACCCCGTGAACCCTTGGTTCTCAACGCTTAACTCTCAGCCCTTTTGGGGCCTGCGCGTCCGGCCTGGCAGGCTGTTTCCCCGCCCGCGCAGCAGGGCGGAAATGGAAACGGGCTGCCAGGTCGGACGCGCTTCCTTGGGGCTGGAAAACCGCAGTCGCGGACGTCCCGCGACAGACAGGCCGCCTGCGTCGCTTTTCCCTTGTGCGACCGGCTGGCCTAGAATACCGGCCGGGAACCGGGGGAAGGAGAGTGATGATGCGTGCCTCGATATCGACTGCGGGAATTTTTGGCCTTGTGCTGGCGCTGGCTGCACCTGGCCTGGCCGGCGAGAAGGATCGCGTGGTGCCATGGCAGTTCAAGGCTGCAAAGGGTGGGAAGGCGGCAGGCCGGTACGACCTAAGTGTCGTGTCCGGGGACAGTGGCGTCTTTGCGGTTTCCATGACGTATGCCGACGCGAAGGCGGTAGGAAAACCGAAGCCTGGCCGGCCCGACGTGCGGACGTACGCTGAACTGGATTCGAAGGGGTTTCTGGGGCGTTACAAGCGCTGGAAGACCAAGGGAAAATCCGCGCTGTACTGGATGGCATTCGTTCTGGATGGCAAGGCAAAGATCCGCTTCGAGATGGAGGATGGCCAGAAATCCAAGGTGGTGGACCTGGGTGCCGCGAACGAGATCGTGCCGCTGGAACCCGATCAGCCGCTGCTGGCGTGGCTGCTGGTTCGCGGTCGGACCGAGCATGACGTCGCTTGCATGGGAACCACTTCCACGGCGCCCGGAAAGGCGCTGGTGCGCAAAGACAACCAGGTCGAGGGCCAGGAGACATGGAAGGTCGAGGGGGATTGCGGGACTTTCAGCCTGACCCTGGACGCCGCGGGTGAACTGCAGAAGGTCACGACCGAAGGCCGGTCGTGGGAACGCGTTGTCGTGCCGCAAACCTAGATTGATGCGCCCTGCTTCCAGACGTCACGCATCTGCAAGTTGTTGTACAGGAGGGGCGGAGGGCAAAGGGCCGAAGGGTTCTACACGCCCTTGATCTTCCGGATTTCCTCGACCAGTTCCGGTACCGCCTTGAAGGCGTCGGCGACCAGGCCATAGTCGGCGACCGAGAAGATCGGGGCTTCGGGATCCTTGTTGATCGCGACGATCGTCTTGGATGCCTTCATGCCGGCGATGTGCTGGATGGCGCCCGAGAGGGCGACGCCGATGTACAGCTGGGGCGCGATGACCTTGCCGGTCTGGCCGATCTGCAGGTCGTTCGGTGCGATGCCGGCATCGACTACGGCGCGGGTACCGCCGATGGCCGCCTTCAGCAGGTCAGCCAGCGGGTCCAGAATTGCAAAGCCAGCCTTGTCCTTCAGGCCGCGGCCGCCGGCCACGACCACAGCCGCCTCGGCCAGGTCGGGACGGGAGCTGACTACTGCTTCGAACTTGACATAGCGCTGCTTGCCGTTGTCCTCGGGGGCTACTGCCACGGCCTGGACCGGGGACGCGCCGCCGGTGGCCTGCGCGGCGTCGAACTCGGTGCCGCGGACGCAGAAGACCGCCTTGGGGGTCTTGACCTCGACGGTGGCCACGACGTTGCCGGCCCACATCGGGCGCAGGAACTTCGTACCATCGACGACGGAAAGGACCTCGCTGACCATGCCGGCGCCCATGCGGGCAGCGACGCGGGGCAGCAGGTCGCGAGTGAACGTGGATGACGTGGCGGCAACGGATGTCGCGCCAGCCTGATCCGCCAGGGCGGCCACGGCCTTGGCCCAGGGCCCGCCCAGGTAGTTTGCAAATCCGGCGTTGTCGGCAACATAGACTGCCTTGGCGCCATATCCGGTCAGCTCGCCAGCCAGCCCAGCCACGCCCGATCCCAGCAGGCCGATGGCGAAATCGCCACCGGTCTTCGCGGCCAGGGCCTTGGCGAAGGTGACGGCATTGAAGGTTGACTTGCGCAGCTTGCCGCCGAAGGTCTCGGCGATCACCAGTGTCGTACCCATGTGGATGCCTCCTCGGGACGGCTGCCCGTCCCGGCGCGTCACAGCGCCTTCGCCTCGTTCTGGAGCTTCTCGACCAGCTCCTGAACAGTCTTCACCTTGATGCCGCCCTTGCGTTGCGGGGGCGCCTCGTAGGCGACCGTCGCGACCTTCAGTGCGGTGTCCACGCCCAGGGCGGCCGGCGTCAATACCTGCAGTGGCTTGCGCTTGGCCTTCAGGACGTTCGGCAGCGTGGGAAGTCGCGGCGTGTTCAGGCGCAGATCCGCCGAGACAACCGCCGGCAGCTTGACCGCGATGGTCTCGATGCCGCCGTCGATTTCGCGCGTGACCACAGCCTCGCCGTTTTCGATAACGATGCCCGAAGCAAAGCACGCCTGGGGCAAATCCAGCATTTCGGCCACAAGCTGGGCGACCTGGTTGGAGTCGCCATCGACAGCCTGCTTGCCCAACAAGAACAGGTCAGGCTTCTCGGTTTCGAACAGCTTGACCAGGATGCGCGCGGTCAGGTCGGAATCCAGCTGGTCGTCCGCGATTTCCACGCGGATGGCCCGCTCGCAGCCCATGGCCAGGGCCGTGCGCAGGTTCTGTTCCACGTCGGCGGTGCCGATCGTGACTGCAATAGCCTCGCCGCCGTGCTTCTCGACCATCGACACCGCGGCCTCGATGGCGTTCTCGCAGAACGGGTTGAGCTTGTACTCGAGACCTGCGGTCTCGATGCCGGTGCCGTCCGGCTTGACCCGGATCTTCGCGTCGGGGTCTGTGACCCGCTTGGCTGTGACTAGGATCTTCACGGCGCCTCCTCTTTGGTAGGGGCTCGACGTTGACCCGTTGCCACGGGCATTGGTCGAGACAAGTGGAAACGATATCTACTGGAACGAGGTTTGCTGTCAAGGGGGTTTTGCGGCCCGGCGTTCAACCTGATCCGTGTCGCCGGCACCGAGTCAGGTGCATCGGGCCGCAAAGCGCAGCGCCTGGATCATGCTGCCCGGGTCCGCGCGGCCAGTCCCGACAAGGTCGAAGGCCGGCCCGTGGTCGGGTGAGCACCTGGGGTGCTGAAGGCCAAGGGTCACGTTGATGGCCGATGTGAAATGCAGCAGCTTCAGCGGCCCCAGCCCCTGGTCGTGATACATCGCGACAACGGCATCGAAGGCCCCCTCGACCGCATGGTGGAAGGCGGTGTCGGCAGGCAGCGGCCCTGTGGCGTCGATTCCGGCCTTTTGCAGGCGGGCCACAGCCGGCGCAATTGCCAGGGCCTCCTCGTCGCCAAAACGGCCCCGGTCCGAGGCGTGCGGGTTCAGGCCAAGCACGGCGATACGCGGGAAAGGCATGGCCTCGAAACGTCTGAGGTGGTCGGCAACAAGATCGGCCGCGTCGAAAACGGCGTCCTCGGTGATCGCCGCCGGAACATCCCGCAGCGCAAGATGGGTCGTCGCCAGCACGACGCGCAGGCGTGGGCCGGCCAGCATCATGGCAAACCTCTTGACCCCGCAAGCCGAAGCCACCAGTTCGGTCTGGCCTGGGAAGGCAAGGCCGGCGTCTGACAAGGCGTGCTTGTCGATGGGACCCGTGACCAGGGCCGCCAGCCGCCCGCAAGCCAGATCCAGGCTGGCCCGTTGCAGCGCCAGCAGCGATGCGCTTCCCGATGCGGCGGTGTAGGTGCCTGGAATCACCCCGTGAAGGCCGGATGATGTGGGAACCGCCGTGCAACCCGGGTGATTCAGTGCCAGAGGCGCGACCAGTTCCTGGGGGCCATACAGGCGGATCGACAGCTCCCCGACATGCCGTTCCAGCGCCTGGTCGATCAACAAAGGCCCGACGCCTGCCGGGTCGCCAAGCGTGATGCCGATTGTCGATGGCGTCGATGGCGTCGTTGGCGTAGAGGGCGTCGATGGCGTCGTTGGCGTAGAGGGCGTCGATGGCGTCGTTGGCGTAGAGGGCGTCGAGGGCATCCGGGTAGGTTCTTCATCCCTATTCATGGGCGCCATTGTACGCCAAGCCGGTCCGGCAATTGACCCTTATCGGGGCCTCGCCCATAATTCGGGCGGCTTGGAACCTTGATCAGCACTTGTCCGGAGGCTTGATGAAAGGCTCTCTTCTTGAACGGCTGGCCGAGTCACCCGTCGTCTTCGACGGGGCGATGGGCACGCTGCTGTATGGTCGCGGGATTTTCATCAACCGGAATTTCGACGAATTGAACCTCTCGCGCCCCGACATGGTCCGGAAGGTCCACGAGGACTACCTGGCGGCGGGCGCGATGGTCCTGATGACGAACACATTCGGGGCGAACGCCGCGCGGCTGGCCAGGTTCGGCCTTGACGGCAAGGTTCGTGACATCGTGACGGCTGGCGTGCGCCTTGCCAAGGAAGTGGCTGGCGACCGTGCCTGGGTGGCAGGATCGATCGGCCCGACCGGGCTGATTCCCGACGCCGGTGACCCTTCGTCGCTGGAACCGATCCGCGAGGCCCTGCGCGAGGCCGCCTTGGCAATGCTGGATGCCGGGGCTGACGCGCTGGTCCTGGAGACCTTCCGCAGTCCCCTCGAGATGCGGGTTGCTCTGGAGACCCTGCGCCAACTGGGCAAGATGCCGCTGGCGGCGACGATGGTTTTTGATACCGACCGCCTGACCGGCGACAGCCTGACCCCCGAGCAGGCGGCATCGCTGCTGGGCCGGTGTGGTGCGGACATCGTCGGAGCCAATTGCGGCGAGGGGCCCAGCATTCTGGGCGAGGTCGGAAAGCGCATGCTGGGTGCCGGGAAGCCGGTGCTGGTCCAGCCGAACGCCGGCCTTCCGCGCCGTGTCGAGGGGCGAGTCCTGTACATGACCACCCCCGAATACTTCGGCGAGCACGCCAAGCGCGGCATTGCCGGCGGGGTAAGGGCGGTTGGCGGCTGCTGCGGCACCACGCCCGAACATATCAGGCAGGTGGCCGCCGAGGTCCGCATGGTCAGCGGGGGCCGAATCCAGGTTGCCGGGATTGCATCGGAGGTCCTGGACGGTCCTGGTGATGGGCCGGCGACGGTGCCCCTGGCACAGCGATCCGCTTTTGGCGAGGCGTTGACAAAGGGCTTCGTGGTCAGCGTCGAGGTTGATCCTCCCCCGGGTATCGACCCGGCAAGAGCCATCGAGGGAGCCAGGCGCCTGAAGGATGCCGGGGTTCGCTTTGTGAACATCGCCGATGGACCGCGTGCGACGGTGCGCATGTCGCCGTTGTCCCTGGGCGTGCTGCTGCGGCGCGAGGTCGGGATCGACCCCATCATTCACGTGACGTGCCGCGACCGGAACCTGCTGGGCCTGCAGTCGGATCTGCTGGGCGCGCACTCGCTGGGGTTGAGGGACCTTCTGGTCGTGACCGGTGACCCGGCAAAGCTTGGCGATTACCCGAACGCCACCACCGTCTATGACCTCGATTCGGTCGGGCTGCTGCGTTTGATCGGGAACCTGAACCGCGGCGTCGAACCGTCTGGGCGTCGGATGCCCTTGCCCACGGGTTTCGTGAAGGGATGCGGCGCCGAGCCAGGGGCGCTGGACCTGCCTCGCGAAGTGGCGCGGTTGCACAAGAAGGTCGATGCCGGCGCCGAGTACGTGATGACCCAGCCGGTTTTCGATTTCAGGGTGATGCAGAAGTTCCTGGACGCACTGGACGGCATCGGGGTGCCGGTGCTGATGGGCCTGCTGCCACTGGCCTCATTCCGGAACGCCGAGTTCCTGCACAACGAGGTCCCGGGGATGTCGATTCCGGCGGCGATCCGCGAGCGGATGCGCGGTGCCGGGACCGGGCCGGCGGCCCGCGAAGAGGGCATACGGATCGCGCGTGAACTGGCTTTGGCGTTCCTGACCAGCGTGCAGGGGCTGTACCTGATGCCTCCTTTCGATCGCTACGAGACGGCGATTTCGGTCCTGGACGGTCTGCCGTTGCCGGTCACTCCATCGGACGTTCCGTAATTCTTTCTGGATTCCAGGCTTGACTCCGGTATCCGATTCGGGTAAAAGAGTCGCCCTGTTGTTTGGAACGCGAGGTCAGGGACCATGGGTACAACGAGTTTTGCGACGGGTGACGTGGTCAAGCGCTGGTACACCGTCGATATGGACGGGGTCCCGCTGGGACGCGCCGCTGCCCGTATTGCGATGATCCTGCGTGGCAAGACGAAGCCCGAGTACACCCCCCACGCCGACGTGGGCGACTTCGTCGTCGTGCTGAACGCCTCGAAGGCGCGTCTGACGGGCAACAAGCTCGACGGGCAGCTGTGGCGCTGGCATACGCCGTACATCGGCCATCTTCGCGAGCGCACCCTGCGCGTGATGATGGAAACGAAGCCCGAGTACATGATGTGGAAGGCCGTCAAGGGCATGCTGCCCAAGGGGCCGCTTGGTCGTGCGATGTTGCGCAAGCTGAAGGTATACCCCGGCGCCACGCATCCGCACGAGGCCCAGAAGCCCGAGGTTCTGGATATTTCCAAGGTTTGAGCGAGGACGTCATGTCTGAAGTGAACCCGTCTCCCCTGGCTACCGGTCGTCGGAAGGAAGCTGCGGCGCGCGTGAGGCTGGTGCCTGGCACCGGCAAGATCACCGTCAATGGCCGCGATGTCTCCAACTATTTCTGCCGTCCGAATCACGTCATCATGGTGCGGCAGCCCCTGACCGTAATCGAGCAGGCCGAGGCCTTCGATGTCGTCGCGACCGTTCGCGGCGGCGGCGAGACAGGTCAGGCCGGCGCTGTCAGGCATGGCATCGCCCGCTGCCTTTCGGCGATGAACACCGATGAATGGCGCAGCCCGATCAAGAAGGCTGGGCTGCTGACCCGCGACCCGCGCGCCAAGGAGCGCAAAAAGTACGGTCAGCCCGGCGCCCGCAAGCGCTTCCAGTACAGCAAGCGCTAGACCGACCCCGTTCGGTACGCTTCGGCCCGCTGCGCTTTGCGCCCCTCAATCGTTTCGATCGGCAATATCGGTTTCGCGTATGGTTTCGATTTCATTTTCCGTATCCTGTTCGGCGCGCTAGAATGCTGGCGAACAGCTTCAAGAGGGTCCCGGATTGGCAGCCCCAATCGTATCCATCAAGGGGCTTTACAAGTCGTTCGGCGGCGTGGCCGTCCTGCGCGGTGTGGATCTGGATCTGGAGGATGGCGGCATCACGGTCGTGATCGGGCCGTCGGGTTGTGGCAAGTCGGTCCTGGTCAAGCACGTTATCGGGCTGCTGAGGCCCGATGAGGGTTCCATTGAGGTTGATGGGCAGGACATAACCCATCTGCCGGAAAGCCAGATGACCGTGATCCGCCGGAAATTCGGGATGCTGTTTCAGCAGTCGGCGCTGTTTGACAGCATGTCGGTGCTGGAGAACGTCATCTTCCCGCTGGTCGAACACACAAGCCTGACCCAGCGCCAGATGCGCGACAAGGCACTGGGGCGGCTGTTGCAACTGGGCCTCAGCAACGTCGAGGAAAAGTTCCCGTCCGAGTTGTCGGGAGGCATGCGAAAGCGCGTGGGGCTGGCGCGGGCAACGATCCTGGACCCCCGAATCGTGATCTACGACGAACCGATGACAGGCCTGGACCCGATCATGTGCGAGAACGTCGAGGACATGATCCTGACTGCCCGGCGCGAACTGAAGATCACGTCGCTTGTGGTAAGCCATGACATGGCATCTTCGTTCCGCATGGCCGACAAGGTTGCAATGCTGTCGAACGGTCGCGTCGAGGTCCAGGGAACTGCCCAACAGGTCCGAAACAGTCGGAACGAGGTGGTTCGGCGCTTCATCTACCTTTCGGGCACCGGCCCGCTGACCCTGGAGGCTGCCGGATGACGTTCAAGCGCGTTCGCGCACCGCTGATGGTGGGCCTGATGTCCATCGGGGCGGTCATCGTCTTTGTTGCCCTGTTCGGAACGGTGCAGAAGCCGATTGTGGGCAAGGGCGATGGCTATCGTGTCAATGCGGATTTCGACGACGTGTCGGGGCTTGCCTCGCACAGTCGAGTCACCGTTTCGGGGATTCCGGTAGGGACGATGGAGGGCATCGAGCTGGTCACCCTGGGCGACGGGGCCACCAAGGCGCGAGTGACCATCAGGCTGGGCGAAAAGATCGTCCTGTACGCTGGAATCCCGGGACCGGACGGCCGACGAATACACGCGGCAACGATAACGCGGCGCGCGGCGACAATGCTGGGCGACTACTACCTGGAGATCGCCCCGGGGGCTGCTGGCGAAACCCTGAAGGACGGCGATTCGATCCCGAACGTGGTTGGCGAGGCCGGGCTGATGGCCATAGCCAACCGGTTCGAGAAGACGGCCGATATCCTTCCCAAAATCGACAAGATTGCCAGTGATATCCAAGTGGTTACCGGGGCCTTGGCGGGTACCGTCGGTGGCGCTTCGGGGCAGGCGAGGATCGACCGGGTGCTGGAGGATGTGGCCCTGTCCTCGAAGTCGATCGCGATGGCGGCCGAGGACGTGCGGAAATTCGTGGATCGGGTGACAACCGGCGATCAGGGTGGTCGGCTGGATCGGATCGCCGAGAACGTCGAGCGTTTTTCGCGCGATGCGGCCCGGATGAGCTCGGCGTCGGTGGAGAGCCTTGCCGCGTCCATGAAGAACATCGAGGTAATCACCCGCGAGTTGAAGCTGGCGATGACAGGGCCAGGTTCCGACCAGCGTGTTTCGCGCATCGACGAGGCCCTGGAGAAGTTGGCCACATCGCTGGTGCACATGGAGGAAGCGACCCGGTCGGTGGCCAGTATTGCCCGCAAGATCGATGGCGGGCAGGGCGCGATTGGCTCGCTGGTCAACGACGATACCGTTGTGAAGAAGGTCGAGGGGGTTGTTGACGATGTCGGCACCCTGGTCAAATCGGTTACGCGACTTCAGACGCAGATTGGTTTTCGCACCGAATTCAACCTGTACCAGAGGGCGTTGAAGAACTATTTGACACTGCGCCTGCAGCCCGACAAGTCCAAGTACTACCTGATCGAACTGGTTTTCGACCCGCGTGGCAAGACCAGCACGACCGAAAGGCTGACCCTGACCAATGACCCTCGTGTCCCCGGCGCAGTCACCGAGCGCATTACCGAGACCAAGGAGTCGCAGGTGAAGTTCACGCTGGAGTACGCCAGGCGGTACGCCTTCTGGACTGGCCGTTTTGGCCTGATCGAGAATTCCGGCGGTGTTGGCATGGATTTCGAGTTCTTCAAGGACAGCCTGAAGCTGACGGCTGATTTGTTCGACTTCACGGCGGACAAGTGGCCACGGTTGAAGAGTTCGGTCATGTACACGCTGTTCAATGTGTTCTACGTGTCGGCCGGCATTGACGACGCTTTCAACCGCCGGGGGCGCGACTACTTTGTCGGCGCCGGATTCCGCTTTACGGACTCGGACCTCAAGACCCTGCTGTTCACGGTGGGCGTGCCGAAGCTGTAGGCCCGGACATCCCGAAATCGCGTCTTTCAATCGGGGCTGACAGGCAGGGTGAACGTGACAGTCGTGCCTTGGGTCCAGCGGCTCTGGATGTCGATCGTTCCACCGTGCTCGGCCACGATTCCATAGACGACGGCCAGCCCCAGGCCGGTCCCGGTCCCTACTGGCTTGGTGCTGAAGAACGGGTCGAAGACCTTGTTCAGGTTCGCGGCCTCGATTCCGTGACCATCATCCTCGACCCGGACCTTGACCAGTTCGCGCGATACCGCCTTTGCCGAAACGACTATGTGCCCGCGGCCCTTTGTGGCGCGTTCCGGGTCCAGCACGATGGCGTCGATGCTGTTCATCAGCAGGTTGATGAACACCTGCTGCATCTGGTTCTTGTCGGCCCTGACCTTCGGCAGATCGGAGGCTATGGATGTTGAAACCTCGACGCCGGCCTTGGCGAATGCCCGCTCCAGAAGTTCGAGAACCGCGCCAATGACGTCGGCCAGCGGAACCTGTCCCCTGGCGGGGGCGTGCTCGCGTGCAAAGTCCAGCAACTGGCCTACCAGCCCGGTGATCCGTTCGATCTGGGTGATGATCGATCTCAGCGACTGCGCCGAGCGCTGGCTTGTGCCGCCGATCTCCTCCAGCAGCATCTCGGCCCGACCCGAGATGACATTCAGGGGAGTCCCGATTTCGTGAGCCAGCCCGGCGGCCAGTCTGCCAATGGCGGACTGCTTCTCGGCCTGCAGCAGCCTTCGCTGGGTGTTGCGCGCCTCGGCAAATGCCATCTCGAGTCGGCGGTGCAGCAGGGCGCGTTCAAGTGCCACTCCCGACCAGTTGGCTACGGCGGCAAGCAGGTCCCAGAACGACTCGTCGCGGGCTGCCGACGGCAGGGCGGCCACGGCAAGGCAGCCCAGGTCGTCGGCCCGGCCCCTCAGGCGAAACAGTCCCAGTACCGCGCCGTGGGGTTTGTCGGCTGGTACGACGGAGTACGGGGAGTGACCGGCAGGGTTGGCCAACCACTCGCGGACATCGGGACGATCGCCCAGAGCCTGCAGCGCCTGTTCGTCCATTCCGGACGAGGCAAGAACGCGGGGGCGATTCGACTGGGTCGGTGCCGAGCCTTCGGGAATCCCGCTGCCCAGCAGGAAGGCTGTCCAGGGCGCGCCCATGCGTTCGACCGCCTCGATGGCGGCGCGGGCGACGTCCTCGGGACCCAGTGCGACGACCAGTGCCTCGGACAGGGCGCCGTGGATCTCCTGCCGGCGCTGGTCACCTCTGGTCGCAATTTCGGCGTCCTGCGCTGCTGTGCCGACGCGCTTCTCGATGGCATACCTCAGGGCCGCAACCTTGACCGAGGGTATCACGGGATATCGACAATCGTGCTGGTCGGTGACATGGGACAATAAGCCACGGGTGTGCTAGGCTGCCTCGCGTGTGCCGGATCTGGTGCTGCGACTGAGGGAGGCGATCATGGCGGATGCCGAAAGAAGAGCGGCAGTGCTGGTTGTGGATGATGAACAGGAGATGTGCGATCTTCTGGTTGATTTCCTTGGAAGGGCTGGTTACGAAGCAGAGGGAGCCAGGGGAGGGTCCGAGGGACTGGAGAAGGTTCGCAACGGCGATTTCGACGTTGTTGTAACAGACCTTCGTATGCGAGATGGCGATGGAATGGAGCTTCTCCAGGGGGTCAAGGCCGACCGCCCCGACCTCCCTGTAATAATCGTGACGGCATTCGGTTCGATCGATCGCGCCATTGAGGCCATGAAGGCTGGCGCCTTCTACTTTGTGACCAAGCCTTTCAAGATGCGGGAGATGGAGGCTCTTGTCGCCAAGGCTGTCGAGCAGCGACGCCTGGTGCAGGAGAACCGTCGGCTGCGCCGCGAGGTGGGCGATCGCTTCGGGATTCAGCAGTTGATCGGTCGCAGCAAGGCGATGCGGGAGGTTTTTCGCCTGGTGGAACTGGTTGCCGATTCCATGAGCAACGTCCTGATCCTGGGCGATTCCGGCACAGGCAAGGAACTGGTCGCGCGGGCCGTCCACTTTGGCGGTCGGCGTGCGCATGGTCCTTTCGTGCCGGTCAACTGCAGTGCGATTCCCGAAGGACTGCTGGAAAGCGAGCTGTTCGGGCATACGCGCGGCGCCTTCACCGGCGCCTATACCGCGCGGCGCGGCCTGTTTGCCGAAGCCTCCGGTGGGACTCTGTTCCTGGACGAGATCGGCGATCTTGGAATGGCCCTACAGGCCAAGCTGCTTCGGGTCTTGCAGGATCGCGAGGTTCGTCCTGTTGGCTCGTCGAAGTCGGCGCCCGTGGACTGTCGGATCATCGCAGCAACGCACAGGGATCTGAAGACGGCAGTGCGAGAGGGGACCTTCAGGGAGGATCTATACTACCGTCTCAGTGTCATCCCTATCCGCCTGCCGTCGCTGGCCGAACGGGTCGAGGACATCCCGATGCTGGTCGATCACTTCCTGAAGTCGTTTGCAGGCCGCACCAGCACCGAGCCCAGGCGCCTGACGCCGCGCGCCATGGATGCGCTGATGAGGCGACCATGGGAAGGCAACGTGCGCGAGTTGGAAAATATCGTCGAGAGGCTGGTGGTGCTGACCAACGGCGACGTCATTGACGAGGACGACCTTCCTGCCCTTGGCCCGGGTGAAGCCAACGGGACTCCCTGGCCGGCGGGTGGCCCTTTGCCGCCGTTGCGCGAGGTTGAACGTCGGTACATTTTGCATGTGCTTGCCGAGACAGGGGGCAACAAGGAGCGAGCTGCCCGGATTCTGGGCATCAACAGGCGCACTTTGTACCGTCAGCGCGAGCGATGGGCCGATCGCGGCGAGCCGTGACCTTCTGGTTACGCGTGTTGACAGTTTGCTCAGGCTGAGCCAGTTACTTGTGGCGTGAGATTTTTCCGGGTTTGCCTAGAGGGCTTTCTCCCAGTCCCAGGGCAGCGTCTGCGGGAACCTGGCGACCAGAAGATGCTTGTTATCGGCGAAGTACAGGCCGCCCTCGACCTTCCGGTCGAAGCCTGTCCATGCCTGGAAAGGCACATTGTTCAGCAGGTTGGTCAGTGCCACTGTCTTGGTTTTCTTGCTGGGCTTTTCCGAGATCTCCCGGAAGCATTCCTCGTAGCGAGCGTGGGCGGCAAGCTGGGTCTGGACTGACTTCAGTTCCGCGAAGCAGCACTGGCGAAAAATCTTGCCGGTCCTGCGGGTCGCGTACCAGGCGTATTCGATTGGCGTCAGATTGCTGATGACCAGCAGTTCGACCGGCGCAAACACCAGGTACATCCTGGGCTTGCGACTCATCGGTTCGGGCTGTCCGATCCGCTGGGCGATGGCCTGGGGCGTCAAGCCGTCAGGGCAATCGACGGAGCTGAACTTCACCAGGTCGATGAAGGGCTCCATCTCGAGAACCTGTCCTCCGGTCTTGATTATGTACGCGGCTTTGAAGGCATCCAGAGGGGTTGCGTCAAAGGCCGAGTTGGAAAGCGCGGTCTTGGTGCGCTTGCCTGAACAGACTCCAGCCAGGGCCGAGTTCGTATCGGCCTGTGCGTTGCGCCATCCTCCCTGATCCTGGAAGTCGAATGCTGCCGTGCAGTCCTTGACAGCCAGATCCACGTAGATCGCCCTGCCGTGGAAGTGCTTGCCCGAGCCGGGGCTGAGATGCTTGGCCAGGCCGGCAATCCCAAGACTTGTGGCGATTACCGACCCCTGCGGAATAGTCAGTACCAGATTCGAATTTTCCATGATTCCTCCTGAGAGAAATGACACAGGCCTGCGTCAAGGTTAACGCAAGGGATCAGTGCGTCAAGGGTGCATTTGCCGGTGGAAATACACGGTTTCAGGCTGGGGCAGGGCTGGTGCCGAGATTGCTTTCTATTAGTGCACTGGCGGCGCGGCAGGAGGCGGTGCCATGGGTGCGCCGCCGCCGGGGGCCTGACCAGGCTTGGGCATCAGGTCTGCCAGACGGGCAACCGGAATCCCAAGGCGCAGGTCCAGCAGGTTGTAGTTGCGACCACCAATGACGAAGGACAGGCCGGCATCCGGTTTTGCGGTGGCCAGCCCCGGGAAATTCCTGACGAATGACGGGTCGAAATAGGCGACGACCTTCAGAAGGTCAACGACCGACAGCCAGACTGCCAGGGCCGGGGTAAAACCGGCCTTGTCGATTATGGGGGCCAGTGTCGAGGTGGTACCGGCCGAGGCCTTGGAGAGCGCGCCAAGATCAGCCACGGCATCGCGTCCGAACCCGAAGTACATGCGGGTCTTGTCGAAGGCTAGCGCGCCGCTGACCTTGTTTCCGATCATCCGGGCCACGCGCTCGATTTCGGCAGCGCTGGCGCCTCCAGGTACCTTCGAGTAGTCCACGGAAATGTCGACCACGTCTGCAGACAGTTCGCCGACGGTCGCTTCCTTGATGCCTGCGGTGACTCCGGATGTTGCAAGGACGGGCTGCAGGCCGGTGATCAGCGAGGTCGTCGAAGTCCAGTCCAGCTTCGGCAGGGCCTTCAGCTCGGGGCCGGCGTTCCTCTCGATGGCCGCACCGGCCTTGCCCAGCAGCATCTTGTACAGTGCGTACGTGACCGCTTTTGCCTTGGTGCCGTCTGTTACCGCGGTCGCCGTCAGGATGCGCAGCGGGAACTCGCCCTCGCGGCCGAAGTACAAAGCGTTGTCACCCTTCTGGACCGCCATTGCCTCCTCGGAAAGCTGCTTCAGCTGGGCCGATTCCTCGGGGGTCATCTGCAGCGACTTCATCCAGAAATCGATACCGAGTTCGGTCCAGCCGGCGAAGGTCTTCGGGTCGATATTGCTGGCGAAAACCAGCCAGGCGTCACCCGGAAGGGTCTTGTACAGCTCCATCTTGCGAGTGCCGGTGTCGGCTACGAACTTGGACAGTCCCAGACCATCGACGACCTTCAGCGAGGCGGCGATATCCAGGTCGGCGTTGTCCCAGCGCAAGACAAGGCGCAGGTACTGCGTCTGCTTGACGACGTCCAGGAGCATCTCGATCTCCTTCTTGATCAGATCGGCCATGCCGGGCAGAAGCTGGGCGGTGGGATCCTGGCCAAGGCTTGTTTCCAACCCTTCCTTGGCCTTGGCCAGTTCGGCTCCTGCAACCAGTTGGACGTTTGTCGAGGAGATCTGGACGTCCAGGATTTCAGAAAACGCGTACCGCGAGAAATCCCCTTCCAGGAAGGCCTTGGCGGTGGCGAACACCTTCTCGTCCAGCGTAAAAACGGCGTAATCGCCGACCGTGTTGAGGAAGACGGGAGTTCCATTCGGGGAAGCAAACCTGGTTTCGTTGTCGGGGGCCGCGGGGGCCTTGTTGTCGGGGAGCGCCGCCGAAAGGAGGTCATTGGACTTGATAGGCAGAAGGAAAATCAAAGGCTTGGCGTATACCTTGAAGTCCACCACCACTACTTTGATCGGCTTTTGTGAATCAAGCCACGACAGGTTCTTGATGCCAAGAACCTTGCCTCGAAGCAGCGCGGGGATCTGGTCTCCCAGCATCGCCCCCAGTTCGGGCGCAAACTTTGAGGCTATCGAGCTGATGGTGCCGGTCAGGTCATCCATCGACCTGGCGCCGGCAAACCCGATAATCGAGGCTGGCATGGAAATCGCGCCAACGTCCGAAGCCATTGCCGCCTTGGCGGCCTCGGTGGCGCCGTCCTTCTTCTTGCACGCAGAGGTCCCGATCAGCGCGGTCAGGACCGTCAGCGCTGCCAGCCAACGGAGAGATGTCGTTCTCATGCAAATTCTCCAGCGAGCCAAAAGTCGCCCGATGGTACGCCTGTACCGGATTCGGGTCAATCCGCCCAGCGCCCGCCCTGTGTCCACCTGCCGGACCCGCGTATCTTTCTGGCCTTTCTGCGTGAAAGGTGGGCTGGCAGGCATGGCAGGCTCGACAGGCTTGCTGTCAGGCTGACAGGGCCTGGACGATCGGCGCCAGCGAGGAGGCGTGGGAGATTCGGACGCCCTTGTATCGTTCGAGCGGGTTGTCCAGCAGGCCAAGGCCGTGCGGGCTTCGCAGATAGTCGCGGTCGCGGGGCACTGGGGCGAAATGTTCCACCGCCAGCAAGGTGTCAAGATTGAAACCGCGGCCGGCGATTCCCAGAAGGCCTCCGGCCACCGCGATCACAGTGCGAAGCGGGTCAAGGACGACGTCCTGCGAAGGCCAGCAGGCGGCCATTCGACGCTTGGCATCGGTCTCGGCTGGGGTCAGTCGTACCTCGTGAACCGTTCCTGTATGCCAGCGTGGAAAACGCAGTGGAATGATCGCCCATGGGTCAAACAATGGCATCTCGAACAGCAGTGTCCTGGGCAGGTCTTCGATGGCGCGGCGCACCAGCAGATGGACCAGATCGTGTACCGGGTGTGCCCCCTGCCAAGCGACGGTAAACACCACGTCCGGCCGCATCGAAAGGACCTCGGCGGCGACCTGTCGTGCCATCGTTCTGGCGTGTTCGAAAACGTCGTGACGAGCGTCAGGCCGGCTGGCACACCTGGCAAGCGCATCGAAGATCGCCACCTCGCTGTTTCCCAGGAACCGCAGTCGGTCAGGCGACACCCCAAGAGTGGCCATCGCGGCCTCGCTCTCGAGGCGTCGGGCAGATGCGTACTCGGAACGACGCATTTCGGCGCCCTCGGCAAGCCCATCGCCGTCGGTGACCCACATGAAACGGGTTGACGCCGGCAGACGTTGCGCCAGACCGCCGCAGGCGATCTCGTCGTCAGGATGGGCCAGGACTATCAGGGGCCTGGCCGCAGGTGACAAGACGATGTCGGGCCACTGGGACATGCTGTACATCGGGGGGCTCTCCTTTCGCCGGGTGAATCCCGGGAACGGTTTTGCGTACGCCGGATTCTAGGCGTACCCTTTGCACCGCGTCAACGTACGCTAGAATCGCCACGTCTTTCTGGGAGGCCATAACGATGTCCTTATTCAAGACCACCGGACAAAGACCAATGTTTGCTTGCGGATGTGTTTTGTGCGCTGCCGGATTGCTGGCGCCGGTCGATGCCGCCGCAGGATGGCCGGCATACGCCCCGAAAGGTGACGCAAAGCGGGCCGAGATTCCAGGCGAGTACCGGTGGAACCTTTCCAATCTGTTTGCAGATGCGAAAGCATGGGAGATTGCATACGTCCAGGTAGAGGCGCGTCTGGTCGGGATCGCCCCGTTTGCCGGTTCGTTGTCCAGGGACGCGGCTACGATCGGGGCATGCCTGGACCTGGTCATGGACGTCAAGCGCGAGGTCCTGCGGTTGGGTGCCTATGCCGATGCCGATTTCACCACCGACCGCACCGTGCCGGAAGCAAAGGCAAGGGCCGATCGGGCGCAAGCCTTGTTCACGAAGTTCGACAGGGATGCGGCTTTCGTCGAACCTGAGTTGCTGGCCATGGACCCCCAGCGACTGAAGGCGTTGGTGTCGGGGGACAAGCGCCTGTCCAAGTACGTGCACTACGTTGACGATCTGATTCGGCGGCGGCCGCATGTGCTGTCGAAGGATCAGGAGAAGATCATCGCGTTGTCAGGTGATCTGCGTGCCGCACCTCAGTCCATTCATGGTGCCCTCGAAGAGGACACGGTTTTTCCCAAGATTCGTGACGAGTCGGGAAAGGAGGCGGCGCTGACGTTTGCGTCGTTCCCCCGCTTCAGGTCTTCGACAAACCGCGACGTTCGCAAGGCGGCCGTCGGTGCGTTCCTGTCCACGCTGAAGGACCACGCGCGATCGTTTGCTGCCTCGCTGGATGCGGCGGTCAAGGGCAACGTTTTTGTTGCCAGGGCCAGGGGGTATTCGTCGGCACTTGAGGCATCGGTGGACGACAACGCGGTGCCGACAGCGGTCTATGACACTCTGATCCAGGTGACCGAAAAGAACCTGCCGCGCACCCTGCACCGGTACGTGGAGTTGCGCAAGAAGCTGTTGAAGATCGATGCGGTGCACTACTACGACCTGTACGTGCCCATGTTCCCGTCAGCCCGCAGCACCGCGACCTACCCGCAGTCGGTGTCGATGGTGATGGAGTCGTTGAAGCCCATGGGCAAGGCCTATCTGGACGTCATGTCGAAGGGGCTGGACCCGGCTTCAGGCTGGGTTGACGTGTATCCCGCGGCTGGCAAGCGACCTGGGGCCTACTGTAATGCGGCTTACGGCGAACACCCGATCGTCTTCCTGAACCACATGGACGAACTGGAGGATGCCTTCACTCTGGCCCACGAATTCGGCCATGCCCTCCACTTCCATCTTGCCAGCACGACCCAGCCCTTCGTCGATGCCGATGCGCCCATATTCCTGGCCGAGATTGCATCGACGTTCAACGAACAACTGCTGCTGGACCACCTGTTGAAGAAGGCGAAGGGGCGGGACGAGAGACTTTACCTGTTGAACCGTCGCCTGGAGGGTCTGCGCACCACGGTGTTCCGCCAGACGATGTTCGCGGAGTTCGAGCGCTCGGTGCACGCCGAAATCGAGAATGGCGGTGCGCTGACGGCCGAACGCATGGCCGAGATTTACGGGGCCCTTGTCGGCAAGTACTACGGCCCCGGTTTCCAGAAGGGGCCTGAGGACGGGTACGAGTGGGCCTACATCCCGCATTTCTACTACAACTTCTATGTCTACCAGTACGCTACCGGGCTGATATCGTCGATATCGCTTTCCACAAAGGTGCTTGCGGGCGACAAGAAAGCCGTTGCATCGTACCTGGCGTTCCTGAAGAGCGGCGGGTCCGAGTATCCGGTGCAGACGTTGCAGCGTGCTGGGGTGGACCTTACCAGGCCTGACGCGATGCAGGCAGCTTTCGACCTGTTTGCCTCGACCCTGGACGAGATCGAAAAGACCGTGGCCCAGCCCGCCAGGTAGGGACCGGGTTGCCAGCTCCACCGGCACCTGCATGTACGTGCAAGGGTTGTTGGCGCAGTATCCGATGAACTTTTCGGATAGAATCGGCTGGTCCACCCGGGGGTGGTTCGTGAGTCAACAGGTTAAATGGACTCTTGTGCTGGGAGCTTTGCTTGTCGCGGTTCCTGCTTCGGCACAGCCGGCGTGGGAACGCGAGAAGGGCAACTGCGACGCGTTGCTTCAGTCACCTGGCGAGGCTTTGCTGGCCGACCTCAGAAACTGCCTGGGCCTGTGGGAAGCCTACAGGAGCCTGGACGGGATGGATGCCAAGCGCAGGCAGGCTGCTGCCCAGGCATTCCAGCGGGTGTACAAGGAAGGCGATGTCGAGGCGCGCCATCTGGCAAAAGCTGCCTTGGGGCGACTTGGGTTTTCCCCCGAAACCGAGGACCCGAACGCTCCCAGGCCCGTGGCTGATGCCAAGCGCAAGAAGTACCGCGCCCACACGGCGTCCGACGCCGACCGCAAGGCGGCCGTGGAAAGCCATAAACGGGGTATGGACCTGTTTGGCAGGAAGCAGTGGCGCGAGGCGATTGTGGTCTTTCAGGAGGGCTTGGCGAAGGACCCGGCCAGCGTGCAACTGCTTTACGACGTTGCCTGCGCCTCGGCTCGCGACGGGAATCGCTCCGATGCGGTCGAGTATCTTGTGCGCCTGTCGGACCTGGCGACCGCCGATAGTATCGCGCGGTTGAAGAAGGCTCGTACCGATTCGGACTTCGAGGCGATGCGTGACGAACCGGGGTTCAAGCGGGCCACGGGGTACGCAAAGGTCAAGGTGCTGAACGGCATGCAGGCCGAGGACAAGGATCTTGGCGAGGAAAGCGTCTTCAAGCTTGTGGAGGTGCTGCGCACGCCAAAACTTGGCTGGGTGGTGGAAGAGGGCGGTGAAGACAAGCACTCTCGTGCCCAGCCGCACATCTGGTTCAAGGCTCACAGCAAGATTCAGGCATACATTCTGATGAAGCTGCTGGGTCATCCGAGGGTTCGGTTGGTGCCGATCGACTGGGACACCCAATGGGACCTGATCGTGTCGTGGGCGGATACCGTGGAGATGGTGGACGGCGAAAAGGTGGCGAAGAATTCGTTCGGACGCAAGGACAAGAACGGCAATGACCCGACGAAACGTCTGGACGGGGCGCTGAAGTCGCAGGACGACGCGTTGGCCAAGCCTGACGAGTACGTGGCGAAGGCGGACAAGGTGCTTGCCGCGCCCCAGCAGTCGGTCGATTCGGTGACGAAGACGATGGATCAGGTGAAGGGGATTGGCGAAAAGGCCGGCAAGGCCGTGGACGCCGTGAAGGGGCTGGGAAAGATAAAGTTCTGAGGACGTTTGGGGCCTGCGGCCGGTCCCTGGGAGGTTTCCATGTTCGGTATAGGCACGACCGAGTTGGTTCTGATTGTGATCGTCATCCTGCTGCTGTTCGGTGCCGGGCGCATTCCTGCGGTCATGAGTGGCCTGGGCAAGGGCATCCGGGAGTTCAAGAACGCGTACAAGGGCGACGAGCAGTCCGAGGCCAACGTGGCCCTGGTGAGCATGCTGAAACCGGGTGTCGGCAAGCACGTCAAGCTTATGCCAGACGGGACGCTGGAGATCGGGCTGCCGGATGGGGCGACCCTGGTCGAGGTGGACCAGGCATGGGCGACCCTCCAGAATGACGACGGCAACCAGAAGATTCCGCTGGTGCAGGTCAAGCGGATTGTCTTCCGCGCCTGATCGTGAGGTATCGGAACCCGGCTGCAGATTCGGGCAGGCGGCAGGCGAGTGGCATGACGGGAGTGTCGATGGAAGGTCGAAGACTGCGTTTTGCGATCGTCGGTTGCGGGCGGATCTCGGGGTATCACCTGGATGCGTTGGCGGCGAACCGCGAGGAGGCCGAGGTTGCCGCGGTGTGCGACGTGGTGGCCGATCGGGCACAGGCAGCTTCGGTCAGGGCTGGCGGGGTGCCCTGGTTCACCTCGCAGGCCGATATGCTTGCGGCCGGAGGTTTCGACGCCGTCTCTATCTGCACGCCATCGGGGCTGCATCCCGAGCATGGCATTGCCGCCGCCGAGGCCGGTTTTCATGTCGTGTCCGAAAAGCCTCTGGGTATTGATCTGGCCAGGGTGGACCGGCTGATCGATACCTGCGATCGGCAGGGCGTGCGGCTGTTCACGGTCCTGCAGAACCGGTTGAATCCCACGGTCGAACTGCTGCGCCGGGCGCTGGACAAGGGCCGGTTCGGGCGACACTGCTTCATGCAGGTCAACGTCTTCTGGACGAGGCCACAGGACTACTACGACGAGGCGCCGTGGCGAGGCACATGGTCGCTGGATGGCGGCGCGTTCATGAACCAGGCGTCGCATTATGTCGATCTGGCCCAGTGGCTGGGAGGGGACATCAGCGAAGTGGTGGCGCTGACCGGGACTCTGGGTCGCAAGATCGAGGCCGAAGATACCGGAGCCGCCGTGGTGCGGTTCGACAGTGGCATGATCGCGACGCTTAACGTGACGATGCTGGTGTACCCGAAGAATCTGGAAGGCTCGATCACGTTGATGGGATTGCAGGGTACCGCACGTGTCGGCGGTATTGCGCTGAACAGGATCGAGCAGTGGGATTTTGATCGATATCGTGACGAGGACCGCGAAGTGCGCGAGGCCGGCTATACGCCGCCGACGGTCTACGGCCACGGTCATTCGGGCTACTACCGGAATGTCATCGAGGTCCTCAGGGGGCGTGCGGCGCCTTCTTCCGATGGTCGGGAAGGTCGTCGGTCTCTGGCATTGATTCTGGCCATCTACCAGTCGGCCAAGGAAGGCAGGCCGGTCAAGCCGTAGAGAGGGGGCGGGCCCGGGGACCCCTGGTGCCAGGATGGCCATCGAGGCAGCTGGTCTTGTGTTACCGTGCCGATGTGCGCAAGACGGAGTTCGACTTTGGACCGCGCAACGCCCTTTCTTCCATTTGCCCTTCCGGACATTTCGGAGGACGACATTGCTGCTGTGGGTGAAGCCCTTCGAAGTGGTTGGGTGACCACAGGCCCCCGGGCGAAACAGTTCGAGGAGGCGTTCGCGCGATACGTCGGTGCGCCGTTTGCCGTGGCCGTGAATTCGGCGACGGCAGGCCTGCATCTGGCGCTGGAGGCTTTGGGCGTCGGGCCGGGCGACAGGGTCCTGACCACACCTAACACGTTCACTGCGACTGCCGAGGTCGTGCGATACCTTGGCGCCGAAATCGTTCTTGCGGACATCGACGCTGCTACGATGAACCTTTCTCCCGCGAAGGTTGAAGAAGCGCTTGATCGCTTGGGGCACCAGGATCCGGTCAATGCAGGTCGGGTGAAGGTGCTGATGCCGGTCCACTTTGCCGGCCTTGCCTGCGACATGAAGCAACTTGTTGAAATTGCGCATGCGAAGGGCATGCGCATCGTCGAGGACGCCGCACACGCGCTGCCTGCGACCAGCGGGGGCCGGTTTGTCGGCACCATTGGGGACGTCACCGTTTTCAGTTTCTATGCCACCAAGACGATAACAACCGGCGAGGGGGGGATGGCGGTGACCGCGGATGCGGCGATCGCCGATCGCATGCGAGTCATGCGTTTGCATGGCATAAACCGGGACGTCTGGGATCGGTATGTCAGCGACCGGCCCCAGTGGTACTACGAGGTGGTAGCCCCAGGTTTCAAGTACAACCTGACGGACCCGGCGGCTGCGTTGGGCCTTGGACAGTTGGCTCGTTGCGATGCGATGGCAGCACGACGCAAGGTTGTGGCAGACGCCTTCATCAATGCTTTTGCCGGCGACCAGCGCCTGGAATTGCCACCGGTCGCAGCCCCCGGTGATGTCCATGCGTGGCACCTGTTTGTCATAAGGTTGAATGGGGTGGATCGCGACCGTTTCGTTTCGGCCATGACCGAGCGTGGTATCGGCACCTCGGTTCATTTCATCCCGCTGCACCTGCATCCATACTGGAGCAAGCGATACGGCTGGCAGCCCGGTGATTTTCCGGTGGCGCACTCGTCGTTCCTGCGGTCGGTGTCGCTGCCTATCTACACACGGATGACGGATGGAGACGTGGATCGCGTCATCCGCGCCGTGCGCGACAGCCTCGACCAGGCGTTTCTGCCAAGGGGGGCCTAGCACGGCATGGCAAAGCGCGTCTTCGACATAATCTTTTCGGCATTGGGGCTGCTGATCCTGGCGCCATTTCTGCTGGGGATAGCAGTGTGGATTCGGCTTACCAGCCGGGGTCCGGCGCTGTTCAGGCAGGTGCGCGCCGGTCGTGACGGGCGCGAGTTTTTTCTGATCAAATTCCGGACGATGGTTGCCGACGCCCCAAGGATGGGACTGCAGTTGACCGTTGCCGGGGATCCCAGGATCACCCCGATCGGGCGTGTGTTGCGATCGGCCAAGCTGGATGAACTGCCCCAGTTGTGGAACGTCCTGATCGGCGACATGTCCCTGGTCGGCCCCCGGCCCGAGGTCCCCAAGTACGTTGCCATGTACGATGCCGAGCAGCGCCGCGTGCTGTCGGTGCGCCCCGGAATCACCGACTACGCCTCGATCACGTATTTCGACGAGAACCTGCTGCTGTCGAAGTCTGCTGATCCCGAGGGGACCTATATCGGCGAGGTGATGCCGCACAAGCTGCGCCTGAACATGCAGTACCTTCAGCGCCGCTCGATGGTCGAGGATGTCAGGGTCATTCTGGCCACGTTGCTGATCGCGTTGATTCGCGTGTTCGGGCGGTTCGGTCGTGCCGTACAGGTCCTTGCCGACGCGACGGTCGTGGCAGCGGCATTCCTGCTGGCATTCGCGCTGAGGTTCGACTTCGATCCTCCGGACCTGTTCCGCAAGCAACTGATCCTGCTGCTTCCATATACGGTGCTTGCCCGTCTGCTGATGAATGTCGTGTTCGGCGTCTATCGGACTTTGTGGCGGTACGTGTCGATTTACGAGGTCTTCAGGTTCGCGAAATCGGTTGGCGCCGTGACCGCAGTTCTTCTGGCCTTCCGGCTGGTGCAGCCCGAGAATCCGTACTATCGGGTTCCGATGAGCGTCATCCTCTTCGAGGGCGTCCTGTCCTTCCTTGGGATGGTGGGCGTTCGCTTTCTGCGGCGCTGGCTGCACGAGACCACATCCGTTTCCCCTGTTCCGGCCGTGACATTGGAGAAGACCATCGTGATTGGCGCCGGCGACAACGGGCGTGCAATTGCGCACGAAATCCGGCTGCGTCCGACTTTGGGCTTGTCGGTTGTTGGTTTTCTGGACGACGACCCGGACAAGCGCGGGTTGGAGATTGATGGCCGGAAGGTCCTTGGTTCGCTGGATGACATGGAGGAAGTACAGGGCCGCACCGGGTTTTCAAAGGCACTGCTTTCCATTGCCGATCTGCCGCTGCAGATGAGGGTCGAAATCACCGAGAGGTGCGCACGTCGCGGTGCGGGTGTTTTGGTGCTTCCCGGCGCGTCGCAACTTATTTCCGGTCAGGCGCAGGTTTCGCCGGTGCGCGAGGTTGCCATCGAGGATCTGCTGGGTCGCGAGGTTCAGAATCTGGCGAAGGATGACCCTATGCTGGCCCCGATGTACCGGGGGCGCCGGGTCCTGGTGACCGGCGCTGGTGGCTCGATAGGGTCCGAGCTTTGCCGCCAGCTTGCTGCGCTTGATCCGGCGTTGCTGATCCTTGTCGACAAGGACGAAAACAATCTGTTCCAGATTCGCGGTGAACTTGCGTGGAGGCAGCCTGGACTGAAGACGGTAGCCGTGGTGATGGACGTTCGCAGGCGGGACAAGCTTGAACGGGCTTTCGCAGCGTACCGTCCCGAGGTTGTGCTGCACGCCGCCGCGTACAAGCACGTGCCTCTGATGGAGGAGAACCCCTTCGAGGCGGTCGAGAACAACGTCCTGGGCACCCGGAATGTCGCCGAGGTATCCGCGGCCAGCGGGGCCGAGGCGTTCGTGATGCTGTCAACCGACAAGGCGGTGCATCCGACCTCGGTCATGGGTGCGACCAAGCGGGTTGCCGAGTTGATCGTGCGGTCGCTGGGGGCCCGAGGTGGACAGACCAGGTTTTCATCGGTTCGCTTCGGCAATGTTCTTGGTTCTCGGGGTTCGGTCATTCCGGTCTTCCGGGAACAGATCGCGCGCGGTGGCCCGGTCACAGTGACGCATCCGGATGTGACCAGGTTCTTCATGACAATCCCCGAGGCATCGCAGTTGGTGCTGAAGGCCTCGACCATTGGTCGCGTGGGGGAAGTCTTTGTTCTGGACATGGGAACGTCTGTCCGAATAGTCGACCTGGCCAGGGACATGATCAGGTTGTCGGGATTCAGGGACAGCGAGATTCCAATAGTTTTTACTGGCTTGAGGCCGGGTGAAAAACTGTTCGAGGAACTCCTGCTGGACCGCGATTGTGCCCTGTCGACGCAGGTGGACAAGGTGTTCATATCGCAGCCGGAATTGCGGGATTTTGAAGGATGGACGCGCCGGGTCGACGACCTGGTTCAGCGAGCGATGGAGGCGGACAGGGCTGGGGTCCGGGCGATGCTGACGGCGATGGACATCGACATGCGCGAGCCGGATATCGGCGGTGCGGAATGACGTCGCGGCTGTCAGGTCATGCGGCCCTTTCGTGAGGCTGGTTGTGATGCGGCGGGTGGTACCTTGCGTTTCTTTGGGAGGTCGATGATGGATCTGAAGGAACGGATCGAGAATGGCCAGGCGACAGTTGGTGTCCTGGGCCTGGGGTACGTGGGACTGCCGCTGGCGGCGGCGTTCCTCAGCAAGGGGGTGCCGGTAATCGGGCTGGACACCGACTCGGCCAAGGTGGACTGCCTGCTGCGCGGAAAGACATACATCAAGCACATCCCGGACGAGACAATTGCCCTGTGCCTCAGCGAGGGATTTCAGCCAACCACCGACTTTGCCAGGGCCAGCGAGTGCGACGCGATCCTTATCTGCGTCCCGACGCCTTTGACGATCAATCGCGAACCCGACATGACCTACGTGGTCCTGTCCTGCGAGAGCCTTGTGCCGTACCTGCGCCGGGGGCAGATGATCATCCTCGAGTCCACGACGTATCCCGGCACGACTGACGAGGTGATGCGGCCGATCCTCGAACGCAGCGGCCTGAAGGCCGACGTGGACTTCTGGCTGGCCTACTCGCCCGAGCGGGAGGATCCGAACAACCCGGATTTCGAGACCGTGACCATACCGAAGGTCGTTGGGGCGGATCATCCGGAGGCCCTGGCGGCTGCGGTGGCGTTGTACGCGCGGGTCATCCGGCGGGTCGTGCCGGTGTCGTCAACGCGGGTGGCCGAGGCGGCGAAGATCCTGGAAAACACTTTTCGTGCGGTGAACATTGCCCTGGTGAACGAGTTGAAGGTCGTGTTCACCCGCATGGGGATCGACGTCTGGGAGGTCATCGATGCGGCGGCGACCAAGCCGTTCGGTTTCATGCGGTTTACGCCCGGGCCAGGCCTGGGAGGCCATTGCATCCCGATCGATCCCTTCTACCTTACCTGGAAGGCGCGGGAGTATGACGTAGCCTCGCGGTTCATCGAGACGGCTGGCGAGGTGAATACCTCGATGCCGCACTGGGTCGTGATGCAGGCGATGGAGGCATTTTCGCGGCGCGGGCGCGGGCTTGCCGGGGCCAGATTCCTGATGGTCGGTCTGGCCTACAAGAAGAACGTGGACGACGCCCGGGAATCTCCGTCATACAAGTTGTGGGAGTTGCTGGAGCGCGAAGGTGTAGAAGTCTCCTACCACGATCCATTCATTCCAGTGGTGCCGCCGTCTCGCGAACACGGGAGGTATGCCGGCAGGCCCAGCGTGTCGCTGGATCGGGCGGGCGAGTTCGACGCGGTGCTGATTGCCACCGATCACGATGGCATTGACTGGCCGGGCCTGCTGGACAGCGCGAAACTGGTGATCGACACCCGTGGCGTATATCGCAAGCCTAATCCGAAGGTCATCAAGGCGTAGGTTCCCGGAAGAACAGGGGTTTTGTGGCGGGATTCGCTATTTCGGCGGGTCCAACGCGTCGGTCGCGTATCCGGTCAGTTCGGTGTAGCCGACGCCCTTGATGGCGGTTCCGGAACGGGTACCTGTGACGGTTGTCTCACCCTCCCAATAGTTCTGGGCGATGTTGTACATCTCCTGGTCATCGACTGACGTCGTTACACTGAAGCTCCAGTTGCCTTCAGGGATTGTGATGTCCCAGTCCATTGGGTAGACGCCGTCCGTGTGTGGGCTGGGCCAGGTGCGCACCGGGGTTATCAGGAATGCGTCCATGCCTTCCAGTGCCGTCAGGTTACCGTCGGGATCGATCAGGGTGCCGGCCTTCTGCACCAGGACCCCATCCCAGTTCGTGAACTGGAACAGCATGATTTCCCATCCGTCCTCGAGCTGGACGCTCCACCAGTCCCAGCCCTTGAATTTCATCGTGTCGAATGCGCCCCACTGGTGATCCATCCACGCCTGCCCAGTCACGGTGTGCTGGCCGTCGGGCGTCGACAGCGTTCCCTGGGCGGCCAATCGTGTGAACGAGTAGTACCAACTGGTTCCGCCTGAATCGGACATTGGGATGATGCCGTCGGTGCCGTGCCGCGCGACGCGCTTTTGTGGCTGGACCGTCAAATCGATCGTCCACGGCGATGCCTTGCCGTCCTTCTCCAGGCCTTCGGGAATCACGCCAACGATATGGTCGTTCCCGTCGCCACCGATCTCGAAGCGGCAGTAATCGACTTCCAGAACAATGGGGGACGCTGTCCAGGTCTTCGTTTCCAGCGCGACGGTATCCACGTGGTAATGCTCCTTTGCCGTCTTGTCCGTAATGGCCACGTGGCACATGTACCCCAGGCCGGGCGTCTGGAACATTTCAGTGAAGTCGTACTGGAAGATCGTGACCTCGAATCCCCATTGTTGATCGCCATCAGCCAGATGGCCGGTGTAGTACCACCACTCGGATTGCTCCATGTGCGAGCCCGCATCCCTGGGAAGGACGATGGTGGTAGCCTCGCATCCGCCGTGGTTGCAGTAGGCGTCGACCCCGCAGTCCTGCCTTTGTGCGAAGCCGTTCACGCAGGTCAGCGTGCTGTTGCCCTCGCAGGAGGCCTCGACGAACGAACACTCCTCGGGGGGTGCCACTTCGGCGTTGGCGTCGTCGGCTGCTGGCAGGTCGGACAGGATGATCGCGTCAGTGTCCGTTCCACCGACGGTCGTATCGTCCAAGTTGACCGACGTGTCGGCGACTTCTGTCGCGTCGGCCGGATTTACGGTATCGGTGCCACACGCAGCGATCGTGCTCACGAACGATAGGACCAACAAACAGGTCATGCTGCGAACGTTCATTTGTAACGACTCCTGTCCAGGAAACTAGAGTTCCGGGCCTTTGTCGAAAATCCGCGGGGATTCCTTCCGCAGAAGCAACAAGGAACCGGGTCATCAGGAACACAAGGCAAACGGGGGCCAGAAAAAGTATCCGGAGAAGAATATGAAAATGGTGTGTGGATGGCAACCGCTTCGTTTATGCGGGCGGGGCCAAGCCTGTCGGTTTGACCGTGCGGGCCTGCCGCGGGTACGATTCGGCGTCCATGGACCCGGTTCCAGGACAACATTGGGCGTACGCGATCGGTTCATTAGGAACGTTGCCGGGAGTGTTGCGGCATGGCCACGATCCTGCTGACTGGGGCTGCCGGTTTTGTCGGGTTTCACTTGGCGCGGCGGCTTTGTGCTGATGGTCACGAGGTCGTTGGGGTGGACGACCTCAAGCCCCTCTTCCCGGCACTGAAGGCCGAACGCTTGCGCCGGCTCAGGGAGATCCCGGGCTTTTTGGGACTGGTGCAGGACGTGTCGGACACCAGGATGACGGATGGGCTGTTCGCGGACCTCCGTCCCGCGCTGGTGGTGCATCTGGCGGCGCAGACTGGTGTGCGTTTTTCGGTCGAGCACCCTTTCGAGTACGAACGTACAAATGTTCTCGGGATGTTGTCGATCCTGGAGGCGGCCCGCAGACACGGCACCCAGCGAGTCGTTTTTGCCTCGTCATCCAGCGTCTACGGCAATTCCTTGCGCGTGCCATGGCGCGAGGACGACCGTGCCGACGCACCGGTCAGCTTGTACGCCGCGACCAAGCGCGCCGACGAGTTGATGGCATCTGCCTTCGCGGCGACTCATGGTCTGTGCACGGTCGGCCTGCGGTATTTCACTGTCTATGGCCCTTTTGGCCGGCCTGACATGGCGGTATGGACCTTCGCCGATGCCATCGCGAACGGCGAGCCCGTGCCGCTGTTCGACGGTGGCAGCATGAGGCGCGATTTCACCTACGTCGATGACGTGGTCGAAGCGACACGCTTGGCGTTGTTTGATACGGGTCTTTCGGGTGCCAGCGTCTTCAACGTGGGTGCGGGTCAGCCGCGGGAACTTGACGTGCTGTTGCGGGCACTTGAGACCAATCTGGGTCGGCCTGCAATACGCATGATGCTGCCGGCCCAGGCTGGCGACGTGAATGCGACCTGGGCCGATGCCTCAGCCCTGAAGGCGGCGGTTGGTTTTCTGCCCGGGACCACGCTGGAGGAAGGTGTGGCTGCCTTCTCCAGGTGGTTCCTGGAAAATCCTGATGTCGTCGATGCAGTGCGCCGCGAGCGGTCGCTGGGTCGGCGTCTGGTGGGGTGAACATGTCCGCCAAGCCGTACTTTGCCCATGCCACAGCGATTGTCGATGGCGAGACGGATGCCAACGGTCGCTGCGATTCGAACATAGGCACCGGCACGCGGATCTGGCATCACGCTCACGTAATGGCCGGCGCCAGGATCGGAGATGGCTGCATTCTTGGCCAGAACGTGTTCGTTGCGGCAGATGTCGTGATGGGCAGCGGGTGCAAGTTGCAGAACAACGTCAACGTCTATGACGGCGTCAGCATGGAGGACCACGTCTTCTGTGGGCCGTCGATGACGTTCACGAACCTGTCCAGCCCGTTGCCACGGGCGGCGATAGCAAGGCGGGAAGCCTACCAGCGCACCGTGGTGCGCCGGGATGCGTCAATCGGGGCCGGGGCGGTGATAGTGTGCGGTCACGAGCTTGGCGAGGCCTGTTTTGTCGCGGCAGGCGCCGTGGTCGTTCGTGACGTGCCGTCGTTTGCCCTTGTTGCCGGGAACCCGGCAAGGACAATCGGGTGGGTCTGCCGGTGCGGGGGGCGCTTGCGATTCGAGGGCAACGAGGCAACGTGCTCGCTGACAACGATCCGCGACGGGGACGAGGCGCGATGCGGTTTGCGATATCGCAAGGTCGGCCCCGACTGCATTCGGCAAATCGAGGGATAGGCGACGTACGTCGGGACGTTCCGGACTAGCAGCTGTTGGCGGGTGATTCGCCGGGGCTGCGTTGGAGGATGAATGGGAGTTCCGTTGCTGGACCTGAAGGCGCAGCATGTCGCTCTGCGCGAGGACGTTGTCAAGGCGGCCACCGCGGTCCTTGACTCCCAACAGTTCATACTGGGGCCGGTCGTCGCAGACTTCGAGTCCAGCTGCGCCGCCTATTGTGCGGTGCCTCATGCAATCGGGGTGTCGTCGGGGACCGATGCCCTGCTGCTGGCCCTGATGGGCCTGGGTATCGGACAGGGCGACGAGGTAATCACGTCGCCTTTCTCGTTTTTCGCCACTGCGGGATGCGTGCATCGGGTGGGCGCGCGGCCTGTATTTGTCGATATCGACCCGGGGTCCTTCAACCTGGACCCGGCCAGGATCGAGCAGCGGATAACCTCCCGTACCCGAGCAATTCTTCCGGTCCACCTGTTCGGCCGCTGCGCTGACATGGGATCGATCCTGGGTATTGCAGAAAGGCATGGATTGCATGTGATAGAGGACGCCGCCCAGGCTATCGGGTCGGAACATCAGGGGCGCCGGGCTGGTTCGATGGGCGCAGCGGGATGCTTTTCCTTCTTTCCCAGCAAGAATCTAGGGGGGGTGGGCGACGGTGGCTTGGTGACGTGCCGCGATCCGGCCCTGTTCCAGCGGATGATTCGTCTGCGAAACCATGGTTCGCACCCGAAATACTTCCATTCCGACGTGGGGGGGAATTTTCGGCTGGACGCAATCCAGGCTGCTGTCCTGTCGGTGAAGCTGCCCCATCTTGACGGGTGGACGGCCGGGCGCCAGCGCAATGCCATGATGTATTGCCAGCGTCTGGCGGATCTCGAGTCCAGCGGGGCGCTGGTTCTTCCTGAAAACCCGTCTGATGTGCGGCACATATGGAACCAGTTCACGCTTAGGATCCCAGGTCGGCGAAACGAGCTACAGGCCCACCTGAAGGCTCGCGAAATAGGCACCGAGGTGTACTACCCGCGTTCGTTGCACCTGCAGGAGTGCTTTTCGTACCTGGGTCACAAGGCAGGCGACATGCCGCAGGCCGAGCGTGCCTCGGCCGAGGCCCTGTCGATCCCGATTTTTCCTGAATTGACCCAGGCGCAGATAGACGAGGTCTGCAACGCTATCCACGATTTCTTCCGGTGATCGGGGAGTTTGATGGCCAGTTTCTACGTTGCGGCATACCTGCTGTTCTGGGTTACGGCCGTGATCCTTACGGTACTTCGGCGTTCCCGCATGATATTCCTCATGTGGCCGATTGTGCTCCTGTACCCGTACGCCTGGGTGCGCTCGCAGTTTCCTTTCCTGCCGCTGGGACTGCACGATCTGTATGTTTTTTCTTGCATGGCCCTGCTGCTGGTTGATTTGTCCAAGATCCGGCGGGTTCTGGATCCGGGGGTCATGCGACTGACCCTGGTACTGCTGCTGGTGACGATGGTGGCCCATGCCTGGGGCCTGATGGTCCTGTTGATAAACCACCCGTCGCTAGGGTGGACGCTGCCGCTGATCAATTTTGCCGCGGACATGCGGTTTCTTCCGCCCGTATTCATGGTCGCGGTGTACGTCGACAGCATTGAAAAGGCGCGTGTTGCAAGCCGATCATTCGTGTTCGCGATCATCGTGGGCTTCAGCCTGGTAGTCGCCGACGGGTACAGCCCCGTCATCTATGATCTTTTCAATCACACGGCCTATCAATCGAGGTGGCAGGATCATATGCGGCGTGCCGTGGGGGGGTTTTCGGGTCCCTGGGAAGTCGGCGCAATCGCGGCGATGTCTGCAACCGCTGGGCTGGCGATGATCGGGAGGCGTCGCCTGGCAAGCCAGACTCCGGTGGCAGTGCTGTTCATTCTGTCTTTCCTGGGGACCACGCTTTCGCTGTCGCGCACGGGCCTCGTGTCGTGGGTCCTTGGTGTTTTTGGGATGGGGGTCTTCAGTCCCTGGAAATCCCGTTGGCGCCTGGTGCTGCCGATGGTGGCGACCGCGGTCGTACTGCTGAGCCTTAGGTTCGGGCAGTCCGAATGGGAATCGGTGTCGGTTGTGGACATCATCGAAACTCGTTTTGAGACTGCTTTCGTAGGAGGGCACCTTGCCGGCTCGGCAAAAAAGCGGGTCAGCATCTGGGATCAGCAGTGGGATTGGATCTCGACGGGCCAGTACTCGACGTCGGAACTTTGGCTGGGGGTTGGTGGGTTGGAGGGTTCGGTCTTGAACTTCCGGGCTTCTTCGCACAGCGGTTTTTTCGGGCCGTTCCTCTACTACGGCCTGCCGTTGGGGCTTCTGCTGCAGATCGTCCTGGGAATTCTTCTGGTCAAGGCCGTTCAACTTGGGACCCGTACCCATAGTCCGGGAATTCCACTGCTGGTTGTGGTGATGCTTTCGACCATGATCAGCGGTGAATTCTTGACGTCAAACCTGTCGGCGGCCGTGTTCGCATTCCTGATTGCCCTGCTGGCGAGGGTCGAGTCGTTCCACCTGGAGCAGGGGGCGATCAGGTCGATAGCTGTCAAGGGGCCTCGTCCGGCAGCTTTGCCGGGTTGACGTTGTCCAGGGACTCCAGTGCCTGCCGCGCCTCGGGGTGGGTAGGGTCCAGCGCAAGGCAGCGGTGCAATTCCCGTCGGGCGCCGGGTACATCTCCGGATGCCAGACGAACCCGCGCACGGGCCAGGGGAATCATAGGGTCCCATGGAACCAGTCGTTCGGCCTGTTCCAGACGGTCCAGCGCGGTTGCGTACCTGCCCAGCCGGGACTCGCGGGTCGCCATCATCTGCAGCAGTTCGGATCGCGTGTAGATGTCCCGTCCGATGCGTGCCTCCAGTCGGTGTGCCATGTCGGCAAATTCCTCGCCACGGCCCAGCATCAGGAGGCTGCGCAGGATTCCTAGATCTGCCTCGGTGGAGTCAGGGGCCCGCGAAGCTGCTTCGCGAAACAGGGCAAGTGCCTCGAGATTCTGGTCCCGGAACCGGGCTATCCTTGCCAGCAGCAGCCACCCATCCTGGGTCTCGGGGAACAGCGCCAGCAGGCGAACTGCAGTCTCGTCGGCCGCTGCGACGTCGCCAACGTTCAGCAGCAGCTTGCTGGCCTTGAACATGGAGGCCCGGTCATCGGGTTCCTGCGCTATCCTGGCCTTCAACACGCGGATTGCCTGTGGCAATCTCCGGGCTCGAACCAGCGCATCAACGTATCGATCCAGCGTGCCCGAATCGCCGTGAAGGGAGGCCGCCACATCGGCGTCCGGCCATCGTGCGTTTTCAAGAAAATCGAAAACGGTCGTCTCTGCGTCGGGTCGAACGTCGAGAAGAGTTGCTAGTCGGTGGGTCGATTCCTCAGGCCTTCCAAGGGCTCGATCGACCTCGATTCGGACCAGCCCGGCCGAAACCGATCGTGGAAAAAGCAGCAGAGCCGCGTCGGCAAGTACGCCAGCCCGATCCATCCGTTCCTGCGTAAAGGCGATGCGTGAACCGAGGTCGAACATGAAAGCGTCGTGCGGGTGCAATTTGACGGCGGACGACAGCGTCGATTCAGCCACATCTGCCGGGATGGGCTCGCCGGACCGGACCCTGTTGTAGACGCCCTGAAGCGTGCTGCGGGAACGGTCGAGGGACTGGCTTCCAGCCCACGCCAGGGGGACGGCCAGCGCCAGTGATGCGGAGGCGATCCCCAGGGCCACCGGTGCCCGGATCGTGTGGCGGGGGCGGCCTTCCTGGCTGGCGACCCTGCGACGGTGGGTGATTGCGGCGCCCACAATCGCCAGTACCGGCAGGGCTATGCCAGGCATCTCGAGGCTGAAGTCCCCCAGGTTCTGCAAAGCGACGGCCACCACACCAAACATGGCGGCCAGAAGGGGTTTTCGATCGGACGCCGCCAGCAGCAGTCGTATGCCCAGGAAGATCGTGATTGCCAGCAGAAGGATGCCAGCGGGAAATCCCCAGTCAGCAAGCGCCTGCAGCGGTGCGTTTTCGACGTAGTCGTAGGTCATCGATGGATGCACGTTGTTGACGGCGGTGACTGCCACAGGAAATGCCCCTCGTCCGACGCCGGCAAAAGGATGTTCCAAGGCCAGTTCCAGCGCCGGTCCCCAGATGCGAGTCTTGCCGTCCACCGACCTCGCCAATTGCGATTCCTGCCCATAGCGGATGACCCACTGGTCAACGGCGACGAAGGCCAGTACGAGGGCGGCCACCAATCCGACCGCCAGCAGCACACGTATGGACTTGGGCTGCCTGGATCGAGACGGATCGGGGCACAGCCAGGTGGACCACGCCAGATACATCGCCCCTGTCAATACCAGGACCAGCGAAGCGCCTCCGGATCCGACGATGAAAGTGCCCCAGGCCATCCAGACCGCACCTGCATAGAATGCGAACCGGAATGGGCTTGGTGTGTCGAGGGCGAGTCCAAGGAACGCGAAGGCCGCAAGGTTGAAGGCGCCTGCCGTGTGGTTGTCGTTCAGGAAGGTCCCGTGGAACCCGGGTTGAGAGGCAAGAGGGTTGTCCGTGAAGGCCGTGCGAATGTCCATGCCGAACAGCCCGGTGGCGAGCCCGGCGAGGCCCTGCAGCGCACCCATCATGGCAACTGCCATCAGGATCGTTCGGCGGCGCCTGCGTCGGACCGAGATGGCTGTGAATGTTGCCAGCATCAGGGCGCCGGCCCATAGGCGGATGCCTTCGACCAGGGTTGACCCCGGATCCGCCGAAAGGGTCCTCCAGGGACTGGCGATCCCTGTCGCGGTGACCACCTGATCAATCCGATCGGCGGAGGTGCCTCCAAGCCAACCGGCCACGACTGGGCCAACCGGAAGCGACTGCAGGACCGTGAAGGCTGCTGCGACTGCCATGACAATGGCTTCGGCCGGAACGGGAAAGCGCGTCGAACGGACACTGCCGCGCACGGCGACTCCCCATGCAACAGCGAAGGCCGCCAGTGCGCTGGCGATGCGCAAATCAGGCGAGGCGGCGCCCAGACACAGCGCGGGAAGCGATACGAGAGCGCAAATCGTGATCGACAGGACCGGTTCGGCCAACCGGTGTCCGAAAATCCGGTTCATTGCATGCCCCTGCTGGACAAGTGTGGTTCGAATATTCATGAAATCCTGGACCATCGTACCGGAAGCCGGCCATTTTCCACAATGAATGGCGTGGCTGGCCGTTTGATTTGCGGGTGTTGGTGGGCCTACAATGCTTCCGCGCTTAAGGGGTTGAAGGGATGGAGTCGGCTGTACATCCCGGGGGCTGCCCATGCTGCGGGGGCCGTTTCCAGGCAACAGGTCACGCGGTACCGATGTGCCGGATTGATCCCGCGAATCCCGGGCGGCCCGGGGTGGTCGATTGGCCGTTGTGGGAATGTTCGGGGTGCGGCAGCCTGCATGTGGTTGAGGGTGATCGTGCCTGCGCAACGCGGCTGGAAGTTGCCTCCTACACGGACCCGATGAATGAAGCCGAGTTCCTGGAACGCCGAAGGGAGTACTTCCGGTGGATTGTGGAACTGGTGGACGATGCCCCCGGGCGGCATGGGCACCGAAGGGTGCTGGATTTCGGCTGTTCTTACGGCCACCTTCTTGTCGAGTTCGCTGCGCGAGGGTGGGAACCTGTCGGGATCGACTCGACGGCAAGAGCATTGGATGTGGCCCGAACGAATCTTCCGGAAGCCAGGCTTTGCGCGACGCTTGATGAAATGAAGGGCATGGGGTTGGTGCATGCCGCCATGGCGATCGACGTTCTGTACTTTCTGGACCGGCCGGACGATGTCTTACGCCAGATCCGGGAACTGCTGGTACCAGACGGAAGGATAGCTATACGCGTGACCAATCGTGCGTGGTTGTACCAGGTGTTGCGGTGGTCAGGCCAGATGCGACGATCCGGGCTGATCATGATGGGGTCCAGCCACTGGGCCTTCACTCGCCGGGGTGTCGTGTCACTCCTGGAGCGGTCCGGGTTCAAGGACATCAGGTTCGAAGAGTCCGAGCGAGGCAAGGGCTCTCCGGATCTGACGCGCCGCGCCTACTACCTTGTATCCGAGGGGCTTGCTTCGCTGACGGGCGGGAGGCTGGCCGTTCAGGGTGGCATCTTCGCGGTGGCTCGGCGCGCCTGAATTTGCGGCATGACATTGGACGTCGTTCGTCAGCCAACCGGTCTTGCGTGATTTTCCAGGAAGCGTATGGCCCTGGCAGCGTCGGCCTCGTTCGACCTGACCGATATCGGCAGGTTCACCACCTCGCGGGCTGCCCGTTCGGACTCAGGGCAGGACCCAGGTTGGTAGCCGTAGTCCGGGTGCAGTGACAGAGGCATCGGGTGCAGCGGCGTTTCGAACCACGAACCAATTTCGACCCCTGATCTCGTCGCGTGTCGTACGACATCCGCCTTGTTCGCGACCCGAATCGGATAGCGGGAAAGGACTGTTCCGGGGATGTCCGGGGCCGCAGCAAAGCGGGTGCCTGCCAGCAGGGCGCGGTAGCAGTCCTGGAGGTGGCGCCGGTGGTCGACGTTCGCGGCAAAGCTGCGGGCAGCCAGGCGTCCGGCAACGGCCTGTGACCGTCCCATGTCCTTGAAGTAGCCATTCGGCAGTGGGCCGGAGAACTCGTCTGCGGACCATGAACCAGTCACCAGGCCCAGGCCCGAGAGGGCGCGATACGCCTCCTGCGCCAGGCCGTGCGTGCGGGGAGTGACCAGGGCGGCGTGCGCCATCTGCAGAATCGCAAGTTCGGCATCCTGGCCGCGGCCGGGCTGTTCCAGCGAGACGCGGTCGGCCGCGACCCGGGCAGCCAGGTCGGGATCGCGAACCAGCAGGATGCCCCCCAGACCAGTGGTGAAAGGCTTGTTCCACTGCGCAGACAGGAAGGCGGCGTCCCCGACCGTGCCGGCAGGGCGGCCATCAACCATGGTCCCGAATGCGTGGCAAGCGTCCTCGACAACCGGGATACCGCGCCGTGCGCAGGCATCGACCAGTGCGGCAGTCGGCGCCGGGATGCCGAACGTGTGCTGGACCAGCACCATGCGCGTTCTGGGTCCGATGGCGGCCAGCACCGCCTCGGGGCGGACGTTGTACGTGTCTGGGTCGATGTCGACGTAGACCGCGCGCGCCCCCAGCGGCAGGAACGCCCGAGGCACTACCACGCACGTGAAGCCCGGCATCACGACCTCGTCGCCGGGGCGCAGGTCCAGAGCCCTGCACACGGCATGCAGGGCGACCCTTCCCTTGAAGTACGGGAAGGCACGAACCGCGCCCCCGAACCACGTCTCGAGGTCGCGGCCGAAACCGTCCCGCGGGTCGCCCTCGCCGGGCCGTGCGAAGGCGTGCATCAACTGCAGCCAGCGTGCGGTCATGATCGCCTCCTGGGCTGAGGTTTCCCGGCCGCAGGTGACGAGGCTGGTTGCCCCGCGCCATGCGTTTCAGGCTGGAGGTATTCGATGGTTGCGTGGAGGGACACCGGCGACCGTCCGGAAATGATGTCCCACAGACCCTTCAGAGTGCCGGCACCGTAAGCGGCGTGGATGCCCAGGAACAACGGGGGCAGGGTCGGCAGCAGCCGCGCGTCACCGAAGCGGACTGCCTGGGCGACAGCGGCGGCAAGGGCCGTTGCCTGGTGTGCAGCCAGCGCCGCGATATTGACACCAGGCACCAGCATGGCGGCGGTGAAGACTGCCGGGATCGCGTGACGCGCGGACGCGGTGTACGGGCCAAGCGTCCACAGGTAGGCCACCCACAACCCTGTGTCATAGGCCCTGTCCATCATGACTCGCGGGTCCTGGCGCGCGAAGTATTGCAGGCGGATTGCGGGATTCAGCCATACGGTGCCACCTGCGCGGCGAATCCGCTGGTTCAGTTCCCAGTCCTGGTTCAAGACCAGGCGCTCGTCATACAGCCCGTAGGTCTCGAAGGTTCGCCTGGGAAAGCAGCCGAAAGCCGCCGTGTCGGCAGGGCCTTCCGGCGGATCCTGGCGGCGGAACGGCGATGCGCCGAAGCCGAAGCGGCTGGATCCGACCGCCTTGGCAAGCGTGCCAGTCAGCCCCTCCTCGCGGACCTCGACCACGACGCATCCCCCGACGTTCTCGGCGCCAGTCCTTCGGGCAGTTTCCAGGCACAGGCGAAAGTAGGAAGGGTCGTATCGGGAGTGGGCTCCCAGAATGAATATCCAGTTCCCGCGAGCGGCCTTGATTCCAATGTTGAAGCCCTGTGGAGCGAATCGATGAGGGTTGATGAACAGAAGAACCTCGGGATGCGAGGCGGCAAACTTGCCAGCGAGGCCTGCCGTCCCGTCGGAACTGTCGCCATCGACGACCAGTATCTCGAATCGAGGTGCGAAGGGTTCTGCATCGAAAATCGATTGAAGGCACGATGTGATGTGCGCTTCCTCGTTTCTGGCGGCTATGACGATCGATACATCGGGGAGATCCGGCAGCGCAGCATCGTCCGCCGATGGTCGCGGTCGGCTGGCGGGGTTCTGGCGCCCAGCGCTATCGATCATTCTTGTTCCCCAAGGAACAGCGCAGGATTCGACTCGTACAGATCCTGGGCCCGTCCGTAGTCCTCGGGTCGGCCGATATCCAGCCAAAAGCCTTCGTGCAGGCACGTGGCAATCCTGTCGCCTGCGGCGATGCGCTCCAGCAGCAGCGTCGGCATATCCTTGCGGGTGCCTGCCGGAATGTTCAGACGTACCGTGTCGCGCCGAAAGGCATAGGCTCCCATGCTGACGTCATAGTGCAGTACCGGTTTTTCGTCGTAGCCCGTCAGGAACCCGTTCGGGTCCACCGTCAGGACGCCCAGCGAGACCTGGTGATCCTGGTTGCAGCGGGCCACGGTCACAGCAGCTCCCGATGCGACGTGAACGTCCATCAGCCTTCTGAAATCCATGTCCGTCAGAAGATCGCCGTTCATTACCAGGAAGTTTTCATCAAGGTCGTCGATCTGTCCTAGTGGACCGGCGGTTCCCAGCGGTTCGCCTTCACGCGAGTAGCTGATGGTCACGCCAAAGCGCGCGCCATCCTGGAAGTATGCCTCGATCAACGGAGCAAGGTGCCCGACAGCTAGGGTCAGCCGATCGAACCCGTGGGCACGCAGCCGCCTGACCAGAATCTCAAGAACGGGCATGTCACCCAGGGGGACCAGCGGTTTCGGGAAAGACGCCGCGAACGGCCTGAGTCGAGTGCCTCGTCCTCCGGCCAGCAGGACCGCCTGCATTGTGCCTCCCATGCGAGATCGAAGTGCTGGAGCGACTGTACGTCATCCCGGCTGGGGCGTCCACGCTGCGTCCATGTGGGCGTTGCAACTCTGCCATTTCAACGGCGACTTCTGCGCGGGCGCCGGTCGGAACCGGTCCATTTGCCTGCCTTGGGCTACTGCTGCAGTGGTACCCACCACAAGGCTTCCCGGTCGGATAGTCGGCCTTCCTGGACACGACGTAGATATCTGTCCATGTCGACTGCCCGCAGGCCAGGGGTGGCGCCCTCGACCAGGCTGCCTTGAGCGCCTTCAAGCATGCCGCGTGCGATCAGCAGAGTCGTGGCCAGCGTCATCAGGACCAGGAGTATGGCGGCCAGACGTTTCATGGCTGAGCCTTCTGAGTGAAGTTGGATCCGGTGGGCATGCGAGTGCCGGCTTCTCTGGTGCATCGGTTGCACTGCAGGCAGTCGATATCGCCAGCCTCCCGGATTCCAAGGTCGCAGGCGACATGTCGGCGAGCAGGTGACAGTCCGATATGGCATGCCAGGTGGTTGAACAGGTTGAAGAAGGCGCCTACAGGGCAGAAGCCGCGGCACCAGAAGCGAAACGTGAACAGCGATCCGGCCAATGACAGGATGACCACCAGCGCACCGGTGCCGTCGGTGCCTCCGGAAAAGACGGCTGCCATCGGGTCCCAGTCCAGGCGAGCACTGGCGTTATATGTGAACGGCAGCAGCGCCAGTGCGGCCAGCACCAGGTACTTGATTGCGCGGAAGGCCGAGTGTGCCTTTGCAGGCATCGCAACCTTCAGGCCCAGACGTTGGCCAATCAGCGAGACACACTCCTGGATCGCCCCGAACGGACAGGCGTGAGCACAATGGACAGGTCCAACAACCAAGGCCAGCATCAGAAATCCCCAACCAAGGACTGCAACCGCCGGTGCCGCCGTAAACGACGGCAGGTTCAGCGTCAGCAGCGAAAGAAGCCATCCGGCCGAAAGCTGGACATTCAGCAGCCAGCCTCCGACGACAGCCGAGGCCACCAGGAAGCCAAGGCGAACGTTGGCAGAGCCCCTGAAGTGGACCACGATCGCGCCAGCCAGCAGCACGATTGCGTACCAGACAGATGGGTCCGTCAAAGGCGCATGCCACGGACGTTCAGGCGCCGGGGTCGGCATCGGAAGGTGCAGGATCTCGTTGCCCACGCGACCGGCAGCCAATGCCACAGTTCCGGACACGGCCAGCGAGGTGACCGTTGCTCCGGTCATCGCGTCCACCGCACGGTCCCCCGCGGCCGCCAGGTCCCGAATGTTCATGCCCTTGAAATGCTGGATCCATGCGGGCAGATCAGTCGTGTACGCCGGGGTCTCGCGGTGGGACAGCACTGCAACCCGACGCACGATTCCGTCATCACCGATCGACAGGGCAAGGTTCATCTGTCCGCCGTACCCGTCGGGTCCTGGCCCGGTTGCTGCGCTGGCCACCACCACGGCATCACCGGTCGGATCTACCACCCCGGTAAGCCTGTAATGGTCGAAAGGCGATTCCCGCCATTCGGAAGCATCAAAGCGCTCGAACGCCCTCAATTCATCGCTGGAAAGCCGCGTACGTGGGGCGCTGGCACTGCCATGGGAGGCGTGCCAGGTCCACAAGCCGACCAGGAACACAGCCGCAACGATGATGGTCGCCGCCGGCGATGGAAACGATCGGACCGACAGCAGGCGGCCGGTTCCGGACGCAAGGAAATGCCGGCCCGGAACCGTATCGAGGCCCGCATCAACGACCAGGATCACCAGAACTAGGCACATGCCGGCGGCCAGAACGTGAAGCGCCCCGCCGGCCCCCAAAATCGCCAGGCCGGCAAGACCGCCCAAGCCGGCACCCGTCGCGGCACCGACATGATCCGCCGCTTCCAGGCGTTGCGACACCCGATCTGCCCCGCCAAGCACTGCTGCAATCGGCCACGCGGCGCCGGCGATCACCCCGCAGACCGTCAGCATTGCGGCCAGCGAAAGGCGGAGGACCATGGGCGATGAATCGACAGTCGCATCAAGGGTCCACGACATGGCCAGCAACGCGCCAGCCGACGCAACGCAGAATGCCGAAGCCATCCGGCGAGTGTTCTGGAAGGACAATCTTCTTCCGGCGATCGCCCCAAGAAACACGCCGATCATCACAGCGGACGAAGCCAGACCTACCTCTCCGTAAAGGGCGCCGACGCGGGCCCGCCAGATGGCCATCAGCACGATGGTCGCCGCGATGGACGTCCCGCCAGCAAAGGCAATCAGCATTGGGGACGTCACCGCACCGGGAACGCCGGGGCGGCGCAATAGCTGGCGCATGGCCACCAGCACAACCAGTACCAACGCGCCGATCGGCAGCAACGGACCAGCCTCCCGGGCCCCCCACAGGAAAGTCCCCCCGGCGCTGGCAGTCATTCGCAGTGATGCAAGCAGGGACAGAAATGTAGCCACTGGCCGATCATCGCGGTTGACCAGGTCCTCGGTGTTGTTCCCGGCAGCTAACTGGCCCTCAAGCCAGTCGGCACGGTCGGGGTGAGCCAGCAGGGATACCTGCGCCGGGTCGATGGCTGCGGGAATCGATGTCCCCAGTTCGCGTACCCTGCGCTCCAGGGATGCACGATCAAGCGTCAGGCGTCCCCGATTAGCGGTGGCAAACAGGCGTGCCGGATCACCCGGGACCGCCATGACTTCGGGAAACACCGCAGCCAGGCTGGAACGGATGGATCGGCCAAAGCGCAAAGCCTCGGGCGTCAAGGCGTTTTCGCCAGATCTGAAGGACGTCACCGCCACGCCGCCCTGGTTCATGGCGTTCTGCAACTCCCGGAAGAATTCGACCGTATGCAGCCTGTTGTCTTGCAGTGTGCGCGGTTCGCCGGCCCCGACGATCACAAGGTCATACAGCGCTGCGCCGGTTGAAGCCTCGCGGATTCTTGATCTGGGATCCCCGGCAACCAGGCGAAGGTTCGGGGGCAATACTCCCTCGACCGACTCCCACGCCCCGCGCAGCGCGTCCAGCGTTTCTCGGTCCGGACCTACGACCTCGACCTGTCCGAACGTCAGGCACAATGAAACCGCCAGGGCGAAGCGTCCTGGCCCAAGGACGATTGCCCGCTGGCGATGCAGCGGCTGGACCGCGAGAAATGCGGCTTCCACCGGTACGTCGGGCCCGGAAGGTACACCAAGCACCAGTTCACCATCGATCAGTAAGTGGGTACCAGATCCCAGGCGCGCAGTCGTCACCAACCCGTGCGCAGTGGACACTTCGGAGACAACGGTCGCGCCCGAAAGGTTGCTGTGAAGGCGGATGTCGGAAAGTGCGGATCGCAAGGCCGGGCCGGTTGGAGGCACCAGCACAGCCAGGCACAGCGAGGCAACCGCAACTGGCACCCACCTTGCGTGCGCCGAATGACGCCCTCGCCAGGGCAAAGCGATCGCTGCCACGGGAAGGCCGGTTAAAGCGATGGCGGTAGGCCCGTCGAAACCCAGCATGAACATTGCGGCCGAAGCCAGACCTCCGACCACGGCGCCGGCGGCTTCCCAGGCATACCCGGACGAGGCGCCTTGCTGGGCATCCGGGTTTGCAGCGTCACACAAGGTCGGAAAAAGTACTCCAGTCACGAAACCGACCGGAAGCGTGGCCGCAAATCCGGCTATGATGGTCACATCCGGCGGTATCGGAGCCCACGAAGGAATCCCGGCCATCCGCCTGACACCGGCCAGCAGGACCAGTCCCAGTGCTGCACCGATCGGATACATGGCCAGCAGCATCCTTGCGCCACTCGCCGCGCCACGTCTGATCGATTGGCTGTTTCCGGCCGCGGCCGCAGCGACCGCAATTGCAACAAACCAGGATCCGTAGAACGCCCCCAGCGCCAGTTCGCTGCCCCGGTACAGGACCATGAATTCCCGCAGCAAAGCCGCCTGGGATACCAGGGTGAACATGCCCAGGACGGCCGCCGCGTACCTAGCCTCTCGGGACGAGAAGACCGGGCTCATTTCTGCTCCAGTGCCTTCTCGTGGAACACCTGGGCCTGGAAGACCTCGAACGTGGTCCCAGATTTCCATGCGTCACCAGGCAGCCCGGCCTTGGATGAAAGGTGTGTCAGCGTTGTGGGCAGGTCCCACCCCTGTTCGGGTGCGACCTGAGGCAGGAATACCGCGCGATTCCGCCCCTTGGTCAGCAGGACGCCGTCCCGCCCGACGGCGATGTCCTCGGGCCCCCGCACTGCCGCAAGCGGCGTCAGCACGGATATCTCCATCTGGATCAGCGGTTCCTCAGAGGACCTGACCGGCGAGAATCGCGAGTCGTTTTGCGCCGCGTTTACCGTATTGCGAATCACCCCTTCCCATAACGGCTCGACGGCCACGATCGACCCAATGCAACCTCTGAGATCTCCGTGTTCCTTCAGCGTGACGAACACCCCGTAATCCCTCTTGACCGAATCCGGCAGTTTTCCCTCCCGTTCGGGATCCGGAAGCGGACGATCGGCCAGATGCCGCCGCAGGGTCTCTCGCGCAAGTTCCAGCAGGAAGCGCTGGTCGGCGTCGGAAAGCACCTGGATGCCCTGGAACTCACGCCTGTCGGGAGGAACCTGGAACGCGACGGACGCGTATGATACCGACTGAGCCCAGTCTCCGGTCATCCTCCCCGACGTGTCGTACTTCAGGACAGTGGCCTCGACCGTACGCGGCAGCGCTTCCAGCAGCACCTGTATGGGACTGTGTCCGCAGATCGTGTCGCCGGTCCGTTCCTGGTGACTGTCAAAGGCCGCCGCGTCCACCGACTGCAGGGCTGCCAATGCATCGTCCGCAAGGCGCTTCAGGTTCTCCGGCACGTCGGACCGGAAGGGCACGTACCCGAAGTTTTCGCCGTAGTGGGTAAAGTCCGACGACGCAACCAGCACGGTCCCCTCGTCCAGCAGAGGATGAATGGCGTTCGCGGCCGCCCTGACCTGCTGGGGCGTCAAGTTCCCCACGACGATTGGAACCAGGACCGCCTGTGGCGCCACCAATTGAATGAACGGCACCTGCATGTCCACCGAGTGTTCGCGCGCGAATGCCCCAGGTCGTATCTCGAATCCCGGCACTTTAGCCAGGCTGGCAACGGCAGTTGTGTCGATAGGTACCTCCCCCAGCGGGGTCCTCCAATGGGTGGCATCAGGCAGGGCCATGCCCTGAAACGCGACATGGTGCGAAGGGCCCATGACGATCACCCGTCTGACTGCCTGCCCCTGCAACAGCCTGTATCCGAAGGCCGCCACCCCTCCGGAATACCTGTAGCCCGCGTGTGGCGACACGATGCCTGCCACGCGCGACCCGGTGCGACGCGCAGTCACGTCGGCTGCAGCAAGGCTGTTTTCCAGTTCCTTCCTCAAGGCCACCGGATCCGCCGGATACCAGGACCCGGCCACCGGTGAATCCAGCACCTTCCTGTTCAGGGCCTTCGGTCCGGTGTCGTCGCGGTTCATAGCCATGATTTCGTCCCCCTTGCCCTTGCATGCAGTCCCGGTCGGCAACAGCACCACGACCAGGGCCGCCGCAACCCACGCTGCCACGTTGCGCGAAACGTGCTGCGCGAATTCGCGTTCACGCATAACGACCTCCTACCTATCCAGCCAGGCAATGGTCCCGGTACAGGTCTTCTTGCGTCAGGGGCCGCAGTCGCATCGGCCTCCCTACGTTGGCAAGTATGGCTGGACCTTCCACTTCTCGTGCTGCCATGCGGGCTGCCACTGCCGAAGCGATCAATCCGAAGCCCGTTGCCATGAAGCTTCGGCGGGAAATCGGAACCCGCGCGTCCCAGGTGGTTCGCCAATGGGGAAAATCCCTCAAAATACCCCCGGAATCGCGGCATTGCACGACGCGCAACGCCCGCCTGACAGGCTCATGCCCATCAACCGGTAACCTTCGCGACGGATCACCACGGCGCCGCACGACGCGCACAGCGTGGATCCCGAGGCGTGCCCGGGTACGTTTCCGACGTAGACATAGCGAATCCCCGCGTCCTGCGCGATCTTCAACGCCATATCCATCGTCTGGACCGGCGTAGGCGGAAGGTTCTGCAGGCGGTAGTGCGGGACGAATCGCAGGAAGTGCAGCGGAACATCCTCGCCCAGGTTTGCCTTCATCCAGCGGCACAAATCTGCAATTTTTCCAGGATCGTCGGTCATGCCGGGGATGATCAGGTTGGACACCTCCAGCCAGACCCCTTCCTGCCTGGCGGCCACCAGCGTATTCAGCACCGGCTTCAGGCTGCCACCGCATCGTGCCCGGTAGAAGGCGTCGTCGAATGCCTTGACGTCGATGGTCGCAGCCTGCACCACACGCAGCAGCGCCCGCATCGGGCCGTCGTTTGCATACCCGGCAGACACCAGAACGCTGCCGATCCCCTGTTTGGTGCAAGCGACTGCGGAATCGTAGGCATATTCGTAGTAGGCAATAGGTTCCGTGTAAGTGAATGCGACAAACGGAGTGCCCTCCTTGACCGCCATGCGGGCCAGTTCGTCAGGAGGCAGCGGACGGGACTCGACATCCTCTGGATTAGCCTGGGAGATTTCCCAGTTCTGGCAGGCATCGCAATGCAAATTGCAGCCGGCCGTGGCTACCGACAATGCCGTAGCACCAGGGTGAAAGTGGAAGAACGGCTTCTTTTCGATCGGGTCGATATGAGCCGCGACAACCGTGCCGTAAGTCGAAGCACGCAGACGGCCGCCGACATTCACGCGAATCCGGCAGTCGCCGGCCCGACCCTCGGGGATCCGGCACTGTTTCGGACACAAGGAGCACTCGACGACTGTCATCGGTGCCTCCGGGCATCGAAGCCTGAACGCGCAGTGCCACCGGTCGCAAGTGTAACCCCTGGACCGGGCTGTTCCAATCCCTGCCCCAAGCCGGTCAGCGGCGTCCGTCCCGCGACCCATGTCCCGGCCGGATCACGTCCCCAGTGCCGAACGCTGGATGTCAAACAGTGAATCGGCGCCTGCCTTTGCCAGGCGCAGCATGGAGTCCAGGGCCGCTGTGTCGAACGGTTCGCCCTCGGCTGTTCCCTGAATTTCAACCAGGCGACCGTCATCGCAGAAGACGAAGTTGGCATCGACGTCGGCGCTGTGGTCCTCGGAGTAGTCCGGGTCCAGCAGAACCTGCCCCTCCCGGACGACGCACGAAACTGCACATACCCTCCGGCGCACTGGCGACGCAGCCAGTTGCCCCTGTGAGACCAGGCGTCGGACTGCCAGTTCGACGGCAATGCACCCTCCGGTGATTGCCGCGCATCGGGTGCCGGCATCTGCCTGGATGACATCGCAATCAATCGTGATAACCCGCTCTCCCAGCGCGACAAGATCGACCATTGCCCTCAGCGAGCGACCGACCAGTCGCTGGATCTCCTCGGAACGCCCCTTCTGCACGCGCCCCTGGCGTCCCGGAGTAGAGCCTGGCAGCATCGCGTACTCGGCCGTGATCCAGCCGCGTCCCTGTCCTTTCAGCCACCCCGGAACCTGCTCGGCGACGGTGGCAGCGACCAGGACCACCGTGTCCCCGAACGAAATCTGCACCGAACCCCAAGGGTCCTTCTGGACACCCGTCAGGATGCCTACCTCCCGCAACTTGTCCGCCTGCCGTCCACCTGTCCGCATGATTGCGCCTCGTTTGAGTTCGACGAACACCACTGCGGCGTTCATCGGGATGTGCCCTGCCGTGACTAGCGCCCAAAATAGCAACGTCGGTCAAGGCAAGTGCCGGTTCACCTCGGCAACCAGCCGGCATCCTACCATCGCAGTAGAATTGAATCCCTGCCCATCCGGCGCAACCACAGGAACACCTACCTTCGACCGCGCATCAGGCCTGCCGGATATCAGGAGCTTCTGGTCGATGGTCAGTTTGTTTGCAACAGCGCCAGGATCGCTGGAAGGGTCAACGCTTCCAGGGATTCCAGCACCAGGTCTGCAGCGGAAAAATCGTGCCGAAGGGTGTAGCGGTTTGGCACTGCAATGCACTTCAGGCCGGCAGTTTTCGCGGCACGCACGCCGGCTTCGGCGTCCTCGAGGGCCACGCACGAGGCGGCAGGGATTCCCAGCAATTGCACGGCCCGCAGATAGACGTCGGGGGCGGGTTTCGTTCGCGCCACCTCGTCACCTGGAGACAGGGTGGGCAGCAGATTCGACAAGCCCACCAGGCAAAGGCAGGCTTCGACGTCCACACGGTATGATGACGATGCCACCGCCATGGAAACCTGTGACGCATGCAGCATCCTGACCAGTTCAACGGCGCCGGGCATAGGTTTCATATGGGTCTCAACCAGTTCGGCGTATGCGCGGTCCTTGGCCGCAAGGATTTCTTGCACATGAGGTGCCAGCTTCGAATGCCTGCCTGCCAGGTCATTGAAGTTCTGAGCAGTCGAATACCCTACGAACATCGCGAAATCGTCGTCGCTCAGCTCGATTCCATATGGGGCCAGCACTGCGTTGAACGCCATTGCCTGGACGCGTTCGCTGTCCACAAGCAGTCCGTCAAGATCGAAAACAACGCCGAAATGCGACACGTCAACCCCCGTTCGTTCCGGCTTTGGTCCTTTTGATTGTCCTGCCCAATGGACCTGGCCCATGTTAGAACCGACCAGGTCAGTCTTCAAGCATTCCCCGGCGGCCAGACCGGGGTATGATTCGTCGGTTTCCAGGGTCCGATAGACCCCTCGCGTGGGGTTGCCGGCTGAAAACGCAGTATCCTCGAGTGCCGTTCGGACTAGCAGGTCGATGTGCCTGAAGTCTGGCGCGTGCGATCGGGAGGAACAGGAAGGATGCCCGGACCCGTCATGGTTACAGGCTCGAGGGGCTTTGCGGGCCGGCCGCTGGTGGCTGGGCTGAGGGCTGCTGGTTGCAGGGTCGTTGGTCTGGACCTTCAGCCGGCCGAGCACCCGGACGATCGTTGTGTGGACCTGTCGAGGGCTGACCTGATCGGCGCGATCGTGGCCAACGAGCATCCGGATCGAGTGTGCCACCTGGCGGGCATGGCGATCGAACCGGCAGACGCCGAGGGTCGTGCGCGGCTGCTGAATGCGAATATTGGCATGACGCTGGGGCTGCTGGATGCGCTGGTTGCCGCCGGCTGCCATTGTCGCTTCCTCCTGGCAGGATCGTGTTCTGTCTACGGCATTCCGCTGCGATCCGACGGTCGTGTTGTCGAAAGCGATCCGGTGGCTCCGATCCTGTACTACGGGTTCACAAAGGCGGCCCAGGAGGAACTGGTCCGCGTGTATCATCGTCGCGGGTCGATCGACTTGCTGGTCGCGAGGTTGTTCAACGTCACGGGTCCTGGCGAGGGGCCCGGAACCGTGCTGGGCGCCGTGGCACGGCAGATTCATTCGGGAGCGGCGGCGTTGCGGTTGGGTAACGTCGATACGGTTCGGGACTTTCTGGACGTTCGTGACGCGGCTTCCGCGTTCCGGGCGATACTCGAGCGGGGCCAGGCTGGTTTGGCATACAACGTGGGCTGTGGGAATGGCGAGACGGTAAGAGATCGCGTTCTGGCGCTGTCCCAGGCGGCCGGGATGGCGTGTTTGATCCAGCGTGACGAGGCGCGGGTCAAGCCGGTGGACGTGAAGTGCATCGTTGCTGATACGAAGCGCCTGCGCGAATTGGGATGGCAGGCCGAATTCGATGCGGCGAGTACATCCCGGGATCTGATGGCGTGGTTGGCGACACGTGGAACCGGGGTCGGGCCTGCCGCTGGATGAGGGATCTGGTCGAGGGGGGCAGATGGGCGCATTTGATGGTCGCAGTGTCCTGGTGACGGGTGCCGACGGATTCATTGGCAGCCATCTGGTGGAACGCCTGGTTGCCCAGGGCGCCAGGGTGCGCGCTCTGGTCCTTTACAACTCGTTGGGGCGCTGGGGTTGGCTTGAGGAACCGCACGTTTCGCAAGACTTGCTGGATTCTGTGGAGTTCTTCCCCGGGGATATTCGGGATCCTGGCAGGGTACGCAAGGCCGCCGCAGGCCAGGACGTCGTGTTCCACCTGAGCAGCCTGATAGCCATTCCCTACTCCTACGTGGCCCCGCACAGCTATGTGGAAACCAACGTAACCGGCGCATTGAACCTGATGGAGGCCTGCCGGGACGCCGGCGTATCCAGGGTGGTGCACACATCGACCAGCGAGGTCTACGGTTCCGCCAGGTACGTACCGATTGACGAGGCCCACCCGTTGCAAGGGCAATCCCCCTATTCGGCTTCGAAGATCGGGGCTGACATGATGGCGCAGTCATACCATCGGTCGTTCGAACTGCCGGTTGTTACGGTGCGGCCCTTCAACACTTTTGGCCCTCGCCAGTCCGCCCGGGCAGTGATTCCTACGATTCTTTCGCAGTTGCTTTCGGGACGCACGCAGATCCGGCTGGGGGCGCTTGCGCCGACGCGGGATTTCAACTTCGTCGATGACATAGTGGAAGGGTTTCTGCTGGCGGCGCGTTGCGACCGTGCGGTGGGCGAGGTCGTCCAGTTGGGAACCGGTGCAGAAGTTTCGATCGGTGACCTGGTGCGACTGGCGGCGGATGTTGCAGGATGTTCCGTCGAGGTCTCCGAGGAGCAGCAGCGGGTTCGTCCGGCTGGCAGCGAGGTGGATCGCCTTTGCTGCGACGCCTCGCGGGCCAGGGAATGGATGGGCTGGGTGCCTAAAGTGGACCTGCGCGAGGGCCTTGCTCGCACGGCTTCATGGATGCGACAGCACCTGGACCTGTACAAGGCGGACGTCTACAACGTCTAGGGTTCGTGCGGATTTCGGCGCGGCTGATTTCGGATGCCTGCCGGGGGTCGGATCGAATGAAGGTATTGACGATTGTTGGCGCCCGACCCCAGTTCGTGAAGGCGTCGGTTGTCGCCCGGGCACTTGCAGCCAGAGGCATCGAGGAGTTGCTGCTGCATACCGGTCAGCACTACGACCAGGGGATGTCGGGGCGGTTCTTCCTGGAACTTGGCATTCCGGAACCCTGGCGGAACCTGGGGGTCGGGTCGGGGTCTCATGGTATCCAGACGGGGCGGATGCTGGAGGGCATAGAGCGGGCCATCCTGGACGCGCGGCCCGACCGCGTTCTGGTATACGGCGACACCAATTCGACTCTGGCCGGGGCACTGGCCGCAGTCAAGCTGGGGGTGCCGGTCGATCACGTCGAGGCAGGGCTGCGTTCGTACAACAGGGCGATGCCCGAGGAAATCAACCGGATCGTTACCGATGCCGTGTCAGCCCTGCTGCTGTGCCCCACCAGTGCGGCCATCGATGCCCTGGCGCGTGAGGGCAGGGGCGTGGCTTCCGGCGTGCGTCGTGTCGGCGACGTGATGTACGACGCGGTACTGGCATTCGGCGGGCGCCAGGCGGAACTGGCATCCGACCTTGAGGCTGTAGTGTCCCGGAAGTTTGTACTGGTGACGTGTCATCGTGCCGAGAATACCGACGACCCTGTGCGCCTGAACGGGATATTCGAGGGCCTTCGGCGGGTGGCGTTGGAACTGCCGGTGCTGCTGCCCGTGCATCCGCGGACGCGAGGCGCAATCGCAGCGGCCGGCATTGATGTGCCCATGGGTGTCCACGTCACGGAACCGGTGTCCTACCTCGAGATGCTTGCGCTTTTGGGGCGGGCCTCGCTGGTTCTCACCGACTCGGGCGGCCTTCAGAAAGAGGCGTTCTTCGCGGGTGTGCCGTGCGTGACGTTGCGTGACGAAACCGAGTGGACCGAATTGGTGGACGTCGGCTGGAACGTGCTTGCGGGGGCGGATGCAGGAAGGATCGCGGCGGCCGCGTGTCACTTTCTTGATGGGAGTCAATTGCCTGCCAGGCCGGTCAATCTGTACGGCGACGGTCATGCATCAGATTTGATAGTGGATGAGTTGATTGCCGCTGAAGCTGCACGATAGCGATGCGGCCGGTGCATTGACAGTGCTCGGTCCCGGGGCCGATAATCCGACCGGCGAATCGCCCCAGGAGGCCCTCATGCCGTTTGACTGGATGCACCCAAAGAAAAACCAGACCTTCGTGAAGGAACTTTCGGGGCGTTTCGAAGAGATGCTGCGTTCGGAGGTCGAGCAGCGTGCCCGCCTTTTGATGAATCTGGGTCATGCCCGGGACGCGGTGGTCAAACGCTTGCAAGAGCGCGTGAAGTGGGATTTCGAGGCTTCCAAGGTCCCAGCGTTCCTGAAGGACGTGCCGGCCATCGTTGACCGCGTGTTCAGGCGGGAGCAACGCTGACGTGTCTGACGACCTCCCTTCCTCTCCGCTGTTTGCATCCGGTGAATCACTCGCTATGACGCGTCAGCCTGATGGGATTGCCGCCGACCTGGACGAGGGTCTGGTAGTGACCTACCGGCTGGCAGGGCCCCCTGCCGATGCCGATCGTCGAGCAAGGTTGCTGGCAATCGAGCAGACGGCCGAGGTGAGCCCTTCATTGTGCGCCGGCTCGTTTTTCGAGACCCAGGTCCTGGGGCGCGTCGAAAATGTCAGAACGTTGGACAGCGATGCCAGCGAAGTCGTTATTCGTTATCCGGCCGATGTGGTCGGGACCGACTTTTCGCAGTTGTTCAGCGTGGTTTTCGGCAACGTCAGCCTGTGGGCCGGTGTCCAGGTCTCATCGGTCAGGCCCACGGCGGGTCTGGCTGCCTCGATAGGCGGTCCGCGTTTCGGGATTGATGGGGTGCGGGCGCGCCTTGGGGTTCCGGACCGCCCGCTGCTGATGTCCGCGGCAAAGCCTCTGGGCCGATCAAGTGCCGAACTGGCCTCGTACGCCGGGGACCTGGCCCGTGGCGGGATCGATCTGGTGAAGGACGACCACGGCATCACCAGTCAGCGGTTCGCGCCATTCTTCGAGCGCGTCGAGATGGTGGCTTCCGCTGTTGCCCAGGCGAATCTCGAAACGGGGCGGCGTTGTCTGTACTGTCCGACGGTTACTGGGCCTGTCGACCAGTTGGTCCAGCGGGCGCGTTTTGCACGCGACGCCGGGGCCGGGGCTCTTCTGCTGTCTCCGCTGGTGGTCGGGGCCGACTTCCTTCGCGTGGTTTCGCGCGAAACCGATCTGCCCGTGATTGCGCATCCGGCGCTGTCGGGCGCGTTCTTTGCCAGCGGTGTTCATGGCATTGCGTTGCCGGTGATGCTGGGAACGTTGATGCGCCTGGCCGGGGCCGATCTGGTGGTCTTTCCGGGCTGGGGTGGCAGGTTTCCGTTCGCCCGCAGCGAGTGTGCAAAACTGGACCGCGCGCTGAAGGAAGATTTGCATGGGGTGCCAGCCGCATTTCCCGTACCGGCCGGTGGCCTGGCACTGGACAGCGTGCCGGAGTTGCGGGAGGTGTTCGGCAACGACGTGGTGTTCCTGATTGGAAGCGCGTTGTACGAACGGTCGCCAGATCTTGCAGCCAATGCTGCGTACTTCCGATCGCTGGTCGAGTGAGGGGCCGACGGGCGGACGCTCGAGCCTGGGTTCCGCAAGATGGAAATCAGCGCGCCCGGCCGGCCAGCACGTTTTCGTACAGCGAGATCAGACGGTTGCAGATTGCCCTATCCCCGAATCGCGTCACTGCGCGTTCTCGCAGTCCGACTGGATCGAACCGGTCTCGCGCCTGCCAGGCCGTGCGAAGTGTCCGGGCCAGGACTTTCGGGTTGCCGTGCGGGACAAGCAGGCCATCAGCCTCGCCTACCACGTCCTCGGGACCGCCGCAGCGCGTTGCCACGACCGGTACACCGGTGGCGAGTGCCTCGACCAGTGCGACACCGAATGTCTCAAGGTGGCTGTTCAGGACGAAAAGACCGCAGCGCCACAACGCATCGCGGACCCCGTTCCGGTCCAGGTGACCAAGGAACCGAACCCTGCCCGAAAGGCCCAGGCGCGTTACTTCCGTTTCAAGACTGGCTCGCTCGGGGCCGTCGCCGCCGATTTCCAGGACCGGCGACGCCTCGTCGGGAAACGCAGCCGCGTATCCACGCAGCAGCCCTGCAACATCCTTGTTCGGCACCAATCCTGCCACGCATAGGATTGTAGGGTTTTGGGGACGCATGTCGGGGATCGTGAAGAACCTGGAATCAACAAGGTTTCCGACGACCTCGAGGCGGTCCTCGTCAACCCACTGGCGAAGTCGGGCAGCCAGAGCCCTGCTGACGGCGACAACGCGCGCTGCCGATGCAAGACCTTGGCGGATCCGGACGGCCTGCCCGTACGGGAACGGTCGGTTCTCCAGAAAGACCGAGGCGTGCTCGGTCACCACGTACGGGACCCGAAGGACCGCGGCTGCGGCACGCGCGCTTAACGCCCCGGCAGAAAATGGCCAGGCAGCACCGTGTGCGTGGATGAGGTCGGGGCTGCCATGCCTGGCGCAATGGCGCAGAATCAGGGCCTCGCAGGCAGCGGTCCAATACCAGGCCCTGACCGTTGGCCACCGATCGGGGGCGAAACTTCGGACCCGTCGCGTCAAGACCCCGTCCTCATCGGTCTCCCATGAACCACGCAAGACGTCGCGGGCGACATTGAATTCGGATGCTCGCAAGACCGGCAGCATCTCGGGAAAAACCGCCGAAACGCCGAGCCCCGCCCTAGCCAGGGCTTGTGCCTGCTCGCGGAAGAAGACTCCGTAAGATGGCGCGGGTGCCATGGGATACCAGGATGGCACTATCAGCACCCGCAATTTCGAACAGGACATCAAGGCCCCTGCACAAACATGCCGGACGGTGAGTCTAGCCCTAACTCAGCCACGCCGAAAGTCGGAATGAAGCCCGGATCGGTTCGCCCTTTGACAGCAATGGGCATGCATGGTTGATCATGTTTCATGATCCCCGGGGGATATAAAAACTATCAGCCGGTCCTTGGGGCCGGCCGGAACCGGGGATGGATCCCAGGCTGCCTCCAGCGTCACCCCTGCGGCCCTTCGTTCCAGTTCCCTCCGGACCTCGGCCAGTACAGCTTCATCCTGGCGTGTTGCGGAGTGGTAGCGCAGGCGCCAGCGGTCCACTGACAGCACCTCGAAGCGTGACCAGACCAGGCCAGGGACCCGTCTCAGAACGTCGGCAAGCGGAGACGCCGTCAGGGTCCTGCCATCGGGCAGCGTGACCACCTCGACCGCCCTTCCAGAAAGTCCGCGAATCACCAGTCCCTTCCTGCCGCACGGGCAGTCGATACGCTCCAGGGCGTCGCAAAGATCCCCCGTACGGAATCGCACCACAGGCACCCTTTCGCGGACGAATGACGTCCCGACCAGTTCCAGGCGCCCGCCGGCCGCGGGAACTGTCTCGGTGCGCCCGTAGGCCTCGCATACGTGCATGTTTCCATGGACGCAATCGGCCGCCAGGATGGCCATTTCAGTCATTCCGTAGGTGTTCGTAACAGGGCACCTGAATGTTGCCTCGATGGCTTCGCGGTCGGCCGGCAACAGTTCCTCGGCCATAGACCAGATCCCCAGGGGAGGTTCGCGTGGCGTCCATCCGGCGGCCGCCAGGAGGCGCGCCAGACGGGCCAGTGGCGAGGGGTTCGCGATCAGCAGGTTCGGGCGGAAGCGGTCGAGGTCATCGGCAAAGGCCGGGATGTTCGCCGGCAGTACGTGGAACATGCTGTAGTAGCGGCGCCTTCCCCTGAGGTCCCTGACCCAGAAAGGGGGATGGTTGCGACCGGGGGGCATCAGTACTTTTCCGGTGAAGTATGCAGTCCGTCTTGGGTCAGAAAGGTTCATCAGTTCATTCAGGATGAACGAACGCGTCAGTGCCGTGTTCAGCGCGTCTTCGGAGGGTGTCACTGGCACGTCGACAGGGTTGCCGGTGGTTCCTCCGGTCGACCACTCCAGCGTACCGGCAAGGGATCCGGCGTTTCCAAGCTCCAGGACCCGTCTGCGAATCGTGTCCTTGGTATCGTGACCACAATCCTCCAGGCTGGAGATCGGTCGGCCAAGAAGAGCCGCCATGCGGGCAACAACCAGGCGCTCGCGAGCGGCAGGAAAACCCGGGTCCGTAATGCTGCCAAGCGCTGTCCGGTAGGCAGGCCCAAAGCGACGTCTGTCAATCAGGATGCTGAAAAGGGTGACGGCAAGATCGCGCAGTGGATCCGGCAGTAGTGGGAAGAGTCGTGCTGCTATACCCATTGTCACCCCCGACGCAGCAAGGCGGCCTCGTCCCATAGCCTGTCAAGGGTCGACCCAACCGCCTCGACGTCGTAGCGATCCAATACCCGCTGGCGTCCATTCTGGCCCAACACCAGCCTGTGCGCCCCTGCGCGTGCAAGCTTCAGCATGGCATCGGCTATGGCGTCGGGATTAGCGGGCGGTATCAGGATGCCTGTCGTGTCGTCCACGACATCCGGGACGGCGCCCACGTCCGAGGCGATTATCGGCAATCCGGCAGCCATCGCCTCCAGTACGGCCACGGGAAGGCCCTCGGCGCGGGATGGCAGCACAAAGGCGTCCGCTCCGGCCAAAAGGTCAAGCTTGGCTTCCTCGGGGACGTACCCGACTGCCTCGACAAAGTCGGCGATTCCGGCTTTCGAGATCCGCTGGCGGACCGATTCCAGAAGAGATCCACCACCAGCCAGCGTCACGCGGACCAAACCCCGCAACCTGGCCTGGTGCCTGTCACAGGCCTCGACCAGGTCCAGCGGCCCCTTTACGGGGGACATCAGACCAACGTAAAGGAAACGAACGTCAACAGTGGCGGTAGAGCGATTAACGTCGAGGGTGCGAGCCAGGATTGGGGCCGTAAGCACCGGGTTCGGCAGGTCCCTGACCCGGGCCGTCGGCGCGATGGAGCGCACGTAGTCGGCCCAGGAACCTCCCACGCAAGCGACCAGGGTTGTACGCCGCAGCATCCATGGCACTGCGAACCGGTTGAAACGCCCCGATTCGGCGAAAGTCCTGAACTCGCCGCCTACCAGGTGCAGTACGGTCCCGGCTCCGAACGCGCGGCTGACCAACCCCATCAGCGACTTTTCGTAGAAACCGGTGTGCGACCCGCTCATCAGGTAGACGGCTTCGGGACGCCTGACAGCCAGGGCTTTGCCAAGCCGCCCGAACAGGCGAATCGAGTGCAACGCCCGTTTTGCCGTCGAGTAGTCGCCATGCGGAGGTGTTACATCGACCATGACGACGTCGTTTCTGGCAAAGGCGGGTGAAGCAAGAAAGTTCCTGGTGTTTGCCGACGGCCCGCCCGTGTAGGCGTCAGGGGAGGGGGCTACGAAAGCCCTACGCCTGTTGCCGCGCGCAAGTTCCTCGAACAGGTCAGCGAACCCTTTGACGAATGCCCCGCACGAGAACCGCTGGGCAACATGCTCTCGGCCGGCCTCGCCGATTCGTGCACGCAGATCCTTGTCGTCCAGCAACCGCAGGACAGCCGCGGCCAGAGGCCCGACGTCCTCGGGGCCTCCGGCCAGCAGGCCCGAGACGCCGTCGTCGATCAGTTCGGCGGCCGTCGGCGACTGGAAAGTGGCGACAGGAATGCCGGTTGCCATCGCCTCGGCCAGCGCCAGACCGAATCCCTCCCGCTCGCACAAATGGACGAAAACATCCATTCCCTTCAACAACGAAGGGACGTCGTCGCGCCGGCCAGTGAAGATCACGTTGTCCCGCACCTTTCTGCGTTCGAGGTCAGCTACCACCGCCAGGTAGTTGGCTGCGACGCCACTGCTTTTCTGTTCGTCGGAAGGTTGGAACAACGCAGCTCCGTCTTCCCGGCTGGCTTCTCCGGCGCCTGCTTGATCGATGCCGCCGCACACCAGGAACGAAACGTCCGGGGCGCGCGAAACCACAGCCTCGACCAGCGGAGGCAGAAGGTCGATGCGCTTGTATTCGCTGAGCAGGCTTACCAGGCCGACGATGCGCCCGCGTCCGCCAGGATCCAGCCCCAGTTCCCGAAAGCGCCGTCGTTCGGGCCGACCTGGCGAGAACCGCTGTGTGTCAACGCCGTTCCAGATCACCCTTGGCAGTGTTTCCCCGCCTGCACTTTCTGCCACGGTGTGCGAGATGGCAACCGTGTTGGCAGCCATCATGATCCCCCAGTTTCGGTGGATTCCGCGCAGAAGGCGTTGCTTCTTGCCGGCCTGGATGATGGCCTGGAGGTGCCAGACTGACGGGACGCCTGCCATCCGGCACGCCAATCCGCCGTACATGTGGGTGGGATAGTTGGCGAGGTAGGCAACCTCGATGCGATGCCGTCGCAGGAAACCGGCGTACCTGGCCGCCTCGATCGGCACCAAGGCGGCGTTCCAGGCGATCGCCGCAGGGTTCACGACCAGCCGTCCGCCAACCTTGAACGAGGTCATCATCAGCGGCGAACTGCCCGTGGTTTCGACAGTGATCCCGGCCTCCTCCAGCATATGGCTGACCTTGCCGGGGTTTCGCAGAAACACGAATGGCGTGAACCTCGACCGGTCCAGCCCCAGAATCAGGTCAAGCAGGACTCTGCGCGATCCGCAGGTCAGCAGATCCCCGCCGTCGATGTCGTCCAGAAAGGCCACTCTGACCGGAGCGCCACCCATTACCGTTCCCCCGTCAGCCCAACCAGGCCCTTTGCGCGCGACGACACGAATCGCCACAGCATCGCCGCGTGTTCGGGGCGGACCCGCCGCAACATGTCCAGCACGATCCTCCAGTGGCCCCTCGCCGCGTGGAACGCCAGGACCTGCGCGACCGGCCAGGCATTGCGCAGCACGCGCTGGCGCCCGAATGCGGCCTGGTAGTCGCTCTCGATGTCGCGGCTGATGCGGACAAGTCGTTCCAGGATGCGGTCTCCGCGCGGGCCGGTCGCCCATCGTACGCAGCCGTCCTCGTCGATGAAAGTTGGCAGCATCCGGGCCGTGGCCACCCCGCGCCTGTCGAGGTCGAACAGGAACACTCCAGCCTCAGCCTGTTCGCGGGCCATGGTACGGACCTCGACGTTGCCTTCCCGCCAGTCCAGCAGAAAGTTGCCCATGCAATACAGGCAGACGCGGCCCTCGGGCGTCACCTGTGTCGATTGCAACAGGTGGGCGTGGTGCATCAGGACGAGGTCGGCGCCGGCCGACATCGCCTGCTGGGCAAAACGCTTGAACCGAGGGTCCGGATAATCCAGGTACATCAGTCCGACGTGCAGCCCCAGCACCAGAACGTCCACTTCGCCGCGGGCTTTCTCGATGGCTCGAAGAATCTGGTCCTCGTCGTATTCCCAGTAGCGCGGCCCGGGACCGTCCTGGTCAACCAGGGTGCGGCCGGCGGCCAGCCACCCGATGCGCAGCCCGTTGCGATCGGTCCGGACCAGGCGTCGTGCGTCGTCACTGTCGGCGCCAGCGCCCAAAGGAACCATTCCGGCATCGCGAACCGCCTTGAGTGTGCTGTCCAGTCCGGCAGCCCCGAAATCCCATCCGTGGTTGTTGGCCAACTGGGCCAGTACAAAACCGGCATCGCGAAGGGCGTGTGCCGAGGCAGGATCGCCACAGAACATTCCGTTTCCCCCGGCGGCGCCCGCCAGCGGAAATTCGATGTTGACGAATGCCAGGTCAGCCGATTGAAGAACCGGGGCTACCTCGCTGAATAACGCGGCATAGGACGAACGTTCGGCTGCCTGCCGGATGCGGCCTGACAGGCCAACGTCTCCGACTGCGGCCAACCGCACGACAGGGCCTGCCGTCGGGCGCTCCAGCAGGACCAGCGACTTCAGTCCCATGGGAGTGCCGGCAAAAAGGTCCGATGCTTGTACGATGTGCATGGAATCTCAACCTCAGTCAGGTGGCATCCGGGCTGACCAGCGTCGGCGTTCGCCCGCGTGGCCCTTTCGCTGCGATGCGACCCTGGCCGCAGTATCTTGCCGTGGGCGCCGATGAGTCAAGCATTCGACGCCCCGTGATTCACTGTCAAATTTTGTTACCTCAAGGAATCTTTGAGAAGCGCGAGTAGGGACACGTGAGTATCTGGTGAAGGGGTCCGGGCCGAGGGGGGGTGCGGGGCCGCACCGGTGCCCCCGCACCCGACTGGGGGCCGGCGGCCTTCGCGGCCCAAACTCGGCCCCCTGTGTGGGCCTCAAACAGTGGGCCGCGTCG
>CAIZWN010000021.1 GCA_903936705.1 uncultured Myxococcales bacterium | reverse complement strand
TCAGCAGGACAGGCCAATACATGTCGGTTTCCAGGAATGAAGGACAACGGGCGCTTCGCTTCCGTTGAGGTCTATGATACTTTCACCGACGTTGACAACGGGCAGGGGTCTCGCTTAACTCGACCCGGTTTCTGTCCGAAGAATGGGGTCCACCTCAGACTTCTGATTGCGCCTGCAAATCTCCGACCGAACGAGGTTGTTGGCGGTCAATGCGGCAATGTTAGCAACATCCATCGCTGCTTGCTCGCTTGAACCGCCGCAATTGAGTGCGAACAGGGAACAAACGATGCCCAGCACGACGGATCGCTGACTGGAAAGTTCGACGCCTCCCAGCCGAACTCGGCTGTCCAAAGGCATGGCTCGCCATTTCCAGGATAGATTCATGAGAAACTCCGTATACGATGCTCTGGCCGTCAACATACGTCGATTGGGAACTGTGGTCAACCTGCGACATGACGACCAGATTCGGTCAAATGTCAAAACAACCACCTGAGGTGGTCGAGCAACTTCCGAATTCAACCCGAAACCGTAGGTTGCGCAGGTTCCCACTGCGATGCCGCCACCGTGGCCCAGTTCCAGGCAACGGTCGGGACGGCTTCTGTGTGGGCAACGGCTTGCCGGTACGCGGCCCCGCGCCGCGGGCCGTGCAACCGGCGTGACGGAAGCTGGCCGTCACAGACGCTGGTCCGACAAGCGCACTTGGTGACCCGGGCGTTGTGGCTACAGATCCGCCTGGTGCGGGCGCTGACCGGTGGCTCAATGCCTCGCCGCCACGTCAGGGATCGGCGCGGTCGTCGTGCTGGACTGCGCCGCACCCGACAGCGAAACCTCCCCCGGATCCCCGTCGCTGACGATCCCGAGCCGCTTCCGATTCTCCTGGTCCAGCGCGATCTCGGCGTCCACCGCGTCCGGGTCCTGCCCGTAGGACGCGATTACGTCCCGCCGCGACCGCGTGCTGTTCCGCATCTCGCGCAGGTCGGCCTCGGCGTCGGTCTTCCGGTCCACGCTCTCGACGCGCGGGCTGGACCACCGGCACGGGAACGCGCCTGCCTCCAGCGTCAGAAGCCCCGCGAACTGCCCCGCCTCGCAGAACCACTCCCAGATGGGCTGCATGGCCAGCGGGACGAAGACCTGCTCCCGCAGCGCGCGGACCATTCGATTCTGCTCGTTCAGGCCGAGGCGGATCGACGAGAAGTTCACCTGGGACAGGTCGCCGGTCAGCACCTCGTAGGCCAAACCGACGCCTGCCGCGATCTCGTGGAGGCCAACGCGCTGATAGACGTCGTACCCGGACGGGAGCGACGGGCTGTTGATGTTGACCTTCTTCCCGGGCGGCAGGTACGCAATCAGGCCCGGGTGGAGCTGCTCGACGGGATTCCCGTTCATGTCCTGAACGAGGTTCCCGTTCTCGTCTTCGGCGCTGGTGATCCCGTCCGGTCGGGGCGGCGTGCCGTCCTCGGAGTCGATGCTTTCGACGAACGCGGTCAGGCAGTGGGCGACCTTCGCGCGGGCCCGCTCGGCGTCGGCCATGCCGCCGAGATCCCACAGCGCCATGATGACGGGCGCGAGCCAGGGCACGCCGCGGACCTGGCCGGGTCGTGCCTCCTGCATCAGGTGAAGGACGTCCGCGGCGTCCACGCGGTTCGGAGCGAACGCGCCGCACCCGCCCGCGATCGACCAGGCGCCGCCGGGGTGGACGGGCAGGAGCCAGTACCCCGCCCGCCTGTCGAGCGCGTCAATCTCGACTCCCTGGACGATCCGGTTGCCCCCCTGGTCCGGCGACCAGACGACGTTCTTCCAGGTCGGCATGAAGTCGCCTTCCAGCACCTGCAACTGCAGCGGGGGAAGGTCGGGCCCGAGGTCGTCGATGCGGCGGTTGCGCTTCCGGACCAGGACCTCGCCCGACTCGAAGAAGGACCGGGCGATCAGACTCTCGACGCCATAGATGCCCTGGCGGGAGAGCGGGTAGCACGCCCTGCCCCAGGCATCCCACAGATCCATGAGGAGCCGGTCGAGCGCCTTGTCGCCGGTGCAGGGGATCGGCCGGATGCCCGTCCCCACGAGGTTGCTGACCAGCGCGTCGATCGCCCGGCGCGACCAGGCGTTGTTCCGGACGAGGTCGCGGGTACGGTTCCGGAGCACGTCGAGGGACAGCGAGGTCTCCGCGTTCGCGGACGACCCGATGGCCTGCCAGTTGTTGGTGCGGGCGCCGGCCGAGGCCCCGTCGTAGGCGCGCCGGCCGCCGGACAACGAGGGCACCTCGTCCCGGGTTCCGTGGGTCAGCACTCGCCAGGCGTCGCGGAAGCGCCCCATCAGGGGAACCTCCTGTAGCCGGCGGTCCCGCTCCGGAACCTGCGCCGGCCCATCAGTTCGCGCCGGATGCGCTGGATGGCGGCCCACAAGGATTCGAGGCTGTCGTAGGTGAACGAGCGGTCGCCGTAGCGGACGGTCAGCACGCCGGCCGCGTAGGCCGCTTCGAGGGTCGCGAGTTGCTCCTGGGTGAAGGCCACCGGCACCCCCATCGGGGAGCCGGCGTCAACTGGCTCCCCTGGGGGTGAGGTTGGTGGGGCGTTACGTTATGCGGCCAGGCTCGATTCAGGTGGGCCGGGCTGGACAGCAACGGGATGCCTCGTGATTCCAACTCGGAAATCGTCCCGCGACCTCAGCACCTGATTGACCAGTAGTAAATTTGTGTGGTTGGCTCCAGAGGCCGCGTTGGTGTTCTGCGAGGAGGTCCAGGTTGGGGCAAGAAACGGCGGTCGCCCTTTGTTGTTGAACCGCCAGCGTCTCAGTGCTAAATTCCTTCTCAGATTCCCCGTGGAGGTACGGATGGGCACTCCGAACGAAAAGACCTTGGAACGCGCCCCCCGGTGCCCTACCCACGACGAGTGCTATCCATGAAGACGATCACAAGTTCGCTGATCACGATTGAGGCCGGCCATTGTGCGGCGAAAGACCTACGGGCGTGGTGCCCCTATCTCGTGAATACAACTTCTGGATTCAAGTGCGGACGCGTCATTGCCAGTATTCCCTTGCACGAAGACGAGCCTGGGCGACCCGAGCGGCACGATCAGTGCCTGCTTGGTCAGGGTGCTGTGGCGATATCGATTCGACCCACGTAGGGTCGGGTTCCAGACAGCCTTGGACAGGCGGCGGGCGGGAACGATTTCCTCGGATGTTAGGCACGTTGCTCATCTATCGCCGGACCTCGTTGGGATTGCTTGGGTCGGAAGGAGTGTCAGCGCCAGTGGGCCACCTCACACGTCATCGGAACCTTGGGAAGATCTCTGCCGGTAGAAAGATGATTGTGAGAACCACCCGTTCTCCAATTGCGACATCTGTGTCCCAAATCGAGAAGGAGAGCGAGGAAAGTGAAACCAATCATCGCCCAAGTATTTCGCAAATTTCCAGCGACTGCGATTGCACTTCAGATTCTGATTTGGTCCTCCTCAGCAATCTGTGACCAGGTCGTCACCTGTCTCCAAGACTGTCACCACTTCGAGGGTGAGTGCATGAATGCAGCAAACGATTGTTCGATTGATCGGGACAACTGCATGAGCGGCTGTGCCGAAAAGAACCCTTTTCCCACATCCCACACAGCTTCATTCCTAAGGGCACTCAGCCGATGGGATGAACGGAAGAACCAAATGTGCATGCGGCCATGCGTTCAGGCGCACAAGGATTGTATGAAAGCATGTCCCAGCAACACCTTCGCAACAGGTCTGAACGTGTGCTTCGGGAAGTGCGGTCGCCCAGTGCCTGGGAGTATACGAAGTCTTGGGTCCAGGAAATCGTGGTCTGCCAATGCCTTGTGTATGCGTGCGTGTCTTAAGGATTGGTTCTTGGTGCAATGGCCGGCTGTTGAATCGGTCAGACAATGCATCTCAAATAACGATGTTCACTTTGGAACATGCGTGACCGAGTGTGAGTCCGGCTTCCCTGGGTGGAATGGTGGATTTTGCAATGCGTGGTGCTTCGCCCGAGAAGCATATCCCTTCTGCAATCCAGCCCAACGGGGACTTTGTTCAGGAGGCAGCCTCGGGGAGGAGGACTATGACCTACGCAATTGCATGCCAAAGGATTCTGACTCAATAGCGTGCCCTGCGCATTGTTACCAGGAGTTAATGAAATGCGGCGATGGCCAGCGGTTTTGGAGCTGTCGCTGCAAGTTCCAGTTATCAGGCATTTGCACGTACATGCCCGATACAGGCGCATTCGGTCAGTACCTCCCGGATTACCCGGGAAGGTGTGATAAGCCTCCAGTACTTCAAGCCCTTAGCGAAACGAAGTTTGTTTCACTGTCTCGTTGTGTGGACCATTGCGAGGCTCAGGCGGCAAAATGCCCATGCGGTTGCAGGCAGGTTACGCAATGCAAGTTGAAGGCCGATGTTTGCTACAGTTCATGCTTGGGGATGCCACTAACGGAATCAATACATAGGAACTTTGTGCCACGGTTCGCTTGCCATTCCTTCACCCAGAATCTTCCCGAATGTTCCTCATGTTTGCCTTCCATGGCCGATGAGTTTGTTGATTCAAATACTTTTGAGCACCAGGATGCCGTTCGCAAGTTGTTCCCGCCTTGGGAACCTGTAGACAGGATTGAAGCGAAGGATCTTGTTTGGGTCTCGATCCCTAGCGGGACGTTTCAGATGGGTGCGAGGGATTGGAGCGATTCGCAGCCCGTCCACTCGGTGGCGGTTCCGTCGTTCCAGATGAGCAAGACGGAAGTGACGGTTTCGCAGTACCAGTCATGCGTGAACGCGGGAACGTGCACGGCCCCGACGAACCCCAACTGTAGGCAGTCGTGGGATGACGCTCCAGTGGTTTGCGTGGACTGGGATCAATCGAAGACGTTTTGCTCATGGGCAGGCGGGCGGTTGTGCAGCGAAGCGGAGTGGGAGTACGCGGCCCGGAACGGGTCGGCTGGAAACAGGTACCCCTGGGGGGACACAGACCCGACGTGGGATGACGCGGTATGGTTGACGGGAAGCAGCATCGCTCGGTCCGGACCGGAGGCTGGGTGCTCAAAGTCTGCGGGGAACAACACCTGGGGCGTTTGCGACCTTGCCGGGAACGTGGCGGAATGGGTAGAGGACGATTTCCACAGAGGTTACACGGGCGCGCCATCGGATGGCAGCGCGTGGGTGAACAGCCCACGCGCCTCCAGCCGGGTCGACCGAGGCGGCGACTTCCGCGGCGAACGCGCCGCCTTCCTGCGGGGGTCGTTCCGCCAAGCCAGCGACCCGTCGGACGCCGGCCACCGCCTGGGCTCGCGCTGCTGTAGAACACAGTGATTTCGGCTGAATGGGGCTGTTACGCTGTTCCGCTGACCAGGGGCCTGGGGCTTCCGGCCGGACGGGGCGGAGGTGCCCCGCGAATCAGGGGAAGGCCCCGTCCGGCCGTTCCCAGCAGCTATCCACATGAAGGGGGCCCAGGGGGACTCCCTCTGGTGTTCGACGAAGGCGATCTCGATGGTTGAGGTCCGGGTTCCGCGGCCTGAGTAGTCGGCTGCGACAGGCCGGACAAGGCTCGGGCATCACCACGACCCGCCCCCGCGCCGCGGGCCCCTGTTGCTCCAGAAGTCGGCGCCGACGGCGCGACGCGCGGCCCTGGGTTGAGGCTGGTCCTTGGTAGAGTCCGGGGTCCAGACTCGAACCCGCGGCGTGGTGTCCGCGACCGGCCCCGGCATCGGTGCCGATGTTGCCTCTAGAGGGACGGTTTCCGTCGCGTCGAAGAACCCCGGTCGTCCCATCTGGACCGAGTACGCGGCGGCCATCGCGTAGACTGTAGACGCGCACGCGATACTGCGGAAAAGTGGACGGCGGATTTCTGGACATGAAAACTGCGTAAATCCGGACTGCACATTCCTGGCAATACCGACTGCGTAAATATGACGGCGTGAATTTGTGCTTTCAGGCCGACCATG
>CAIZWN010000020.1 GCA_903936705.1 uncultured Myxococcales bacterium | reverse complement strand
GGCACCCCTGGACGCAGCAGTCGGCGAACTGTGGACCCCTGGCTGGACGGCCAGTGTCGATGGCAAATGGAGTCGCCTGTGGACGGCAAACCTGGTCGGTCGCGCCGTGCAGGTCCCCCCGCGCGGTTTAAGGGAAATGGCCTTGCTGGCCGAGGCCGTTGGCAGCGGTTGTGCCCTGGGCTGACGTGATCGGCGTACTGGCCGTCGTCTGCGGCGAAGAGGTCCATGCACTGGTCGAATTCCTCGACGGCGCAACGGTCCGGCAGCAGCGGCGGCGAGGCGGTGGGCAGTTCGAGGTGTTTGAGGATCTTGTGAATGACGTCCGGGTCGGTAAGGAAGGCCAGCACGACCACCGTAGCAGGTGGCGAAAGACCGTCGATGCGTGATCGAACGCACTCATCCGCCTGGGGCCGAATTCGTCTCGACGCAGGATACCTTTCAGGTGTCGCAGCGCACGTGCGAGGCATTGCACGGATGTCGCACGGACGCTAAACCGCCGCATGGCCGAGCACCAGACAACCTTGCACCTTGAAGATGGAATGGCGAGGCTTGCCGGTTGTCGCGACGTCTTGCAGGTCCGCTTCGGTGTCCTGGAATTGTCGGTGTTTGGCTCAGTGTCCTGGGGCGAGCTGCGTGGCAAGGAATGACCTGCCTGCCTGGCCTGGCCCGGACCCTACATCGCAGGCAGGTTCAGGCACTCGCGTGACAGGCGGCGGACCTGGCCGACCAGGTACAGGGGCAACGACAGAAGCCTGAACGGGACGTCGGCCCCGCCGGGGAAGGATGTTTTCGCGTCCAGCAGGGAGGGGACGTCGCTGTTCAAACGGATCCCGAAAGCCCTCTCCTTCTCCCTCAGGAACACGTGCAGGGATTTCAGCGTCCCCGTTCGGCCAGCCTTGACCTCGATGGGCACGATTTCCGGCCCTTCGGCAATCACGTAATCCACTGCGGCCGATGACCCTGTCTTTTCGCGGGTCCAGAAATGAAGTTCCGGCTCGCGATAGAACGGGTGGGAGTTCAGCAGGTGCTGGCCCACGACCTGTTCACACAGCGCCCCCGAGCGAATCCCCAGCAGGTTCCGTTCCTGGACCACGTCCAGGCCGGTCAGTCCCAGGGCTGACGCGACAAGACCTGAGTCCAGGAACAGCATGCGAAAGACGTTGTCGCGGGTTTCCGCTGCCAGGGGAATCCCGTTTGCCGCAGTGTGACAAACCCGATAGGCGACCCGTGCCAGGCACAGAAGGTCCAGTGCGCGCGCCAGTTCGCCCGAGCGCTCGTCCCGATCCACGTTCACGTACTTGAATCGCTGGCCCACGAGGGCCGGCAGGCGCGTGAACAGCCTGCCGATGCGGCGGTGTGGAACCCGGCCTCCGTACTTGCCGAAGTCGTTCTCAAAGGTCGACAAAAGCGACACCTTGGCCTCGTCCGCATCGCGGAACGAACGGTTCGGCAGGAACGCCGACACCACGGCCGGCATGCCGCCCACCACCAGGAATTCGCGGAACGGGCCCATGAAGGAATCGTGGATGGACATCGGAATCTCATCCCCGGGGTGGAATCCAGCCAGGAAGTCCGCCAGACGCTCGCCGCCGGATGCGCGCAGGAATTCCTCGAACTGCATCGGGCCCAGATGCAGAAACTCGATGCGACCCACGGGCATCGGGGCGCAAAGGTCAGCCAGGGCGAACTCGAGCAGGGAACCTGCGGCTACGACGTGCAGATCGGGCATGGCCTCGAAAAAGTACCGTAGTGCCGTGATAACCGTCGGGGCTGCCTGGATTTCGTCCAGGAACAGGAGCGTCCGGCCAGGCCGGATAGGGCAGTTCAACCGGAGTTCCAGCAGCGGCAGAATCTTCGCCGGGTCGTTGGAGGCGAACAGGGACGCCACGTCCGGCTGACGTTCGAAGTTGACCTCGGCGATGCCTTCGAAGGCCTCCTCGGCGAAAGCCCGGGCGAGGTACGACTTTCCGACCTGCCGGGCGCCCCGGATGATCAGCGGCTTTCGGTTCGGGCTGTTCTTCCAAGTTCTCAGGTGGTTCAGGGCAAACCGTTCCACGTGCTCAACCTCGTCGGCACGAACATGATGATATTATAAGGGGTGAGTTTCTAGTCGCAAGTGACATTTTACGGGGTAGTTACCTGGGCTGGGTGGCCGGGTGGCCCAGGGAGGTTTCCCGCCCGGGGCCACCCGGCTACGCTGGTCTCTGGGAAGTTTGACTTGCCAAGGCTGGCGCCCTACACTGAACCGGTACTTCCGATTATCCTGATAAAGGGGAGTTATGGTTCTGAAAAGACGACTTGATCTGGATCAGCGCCGGAGTTACCTGCTGCTGGGCCCTCGACGAGTAGGCAAGAGTACCTTCCTGAAAACCGAGTTGAAGCCGGATGTTCTGATCGACCTGTTGATGAGCGACGTCTATTTCGACTACCGAAGCCGCCCGTCGTTGATTCGAGAACGCTATGCCCACATGACCGGCACCATAGTCATTGATGAAGTCCAGCGCGTTCCCGAACTTGTTTCGGAAGTCCACTGGATGCTGGAAAACACCAAGGTGCGGTTCGTTCTGTCCGGTTCCAGTGCCAGGAGACTCAGACAGGAAGGGACAACGAACCTTGCCGGGCGGCTTCGTACCCAGCGAATGGCACCCTTGACCTGGCAGGAATGCCGCGACGTATTCGTGCTGGAGGATCGCCTGCAATACGGAATGCTTCCGCCCATCGTATTTTCCGACGATCCGTCCCTTGACCTGAAGGACTACTGCGGGGAATACCTAAAGGAGGAAGTGCAGTCGGAGGGACTGGTCAGGAACCTGCCTGCGTTCACCAGGTTCCTGGAGATGGCGGCTTTCAACAATGCCGAACTGCTGAACTACGCAACTGTTGCCAGGGACTGCGGGGTCAGCGCCAAGACCGTAGCCGAGTACTATCAGATTCTGGAAGACACTCTGCTGGGTTTCTTTCTGGAACCGTTCACAAAAACACGCAAGCGACGAGCCACACAGACACGCAAGTTCTACTATTTCGACTGCGGTGTCAGCAATACGTTGCTGGGGCGCCGTCTATCACCCAGGACTCCGGAATTCGGCAAGGTATTCGAACAGTGGCTAGTGCTGGAGGCCTTTCATGCCGCGTTCTATGAACGTCGCATTGAACATATCCAGTTCTGGAGATCATCTGGCGGTCTTGAAGTCGATCTCCTGCTGAACGAGAGCACTGCGGTGGAATTCAAGTCAGGCCGGGTACATGACGCCGATGCCCAGGGAATACTGGCCCTTGCCGAGGACATTCCCCTGAAGAACAAATGGATCGTCTCGCGGGAAGAGATCCCCCGGATGCTGGCCTGCGGAGTGGAAGTTCTGCCCTGGCAAGACTACCTGACCCGTCTGGCGTATCTCGATTGAAGTGATAAAGAAGCATACGCGCAGGATGGATTCAACCAGCACAAACGTATAGCCTTGGGGCGCCAACGAGAGGTGCGAAATGTCCTCGTCCCGCGGTCGAATCGTCGTCGCAATGAGCGGCGGTGTCGATTCCAGCGTGGCCGCCGCGCTGCTGGTGCGGGCAGGATTTGACGTGGCCGGGGTAACGATGCGCTTCCGTCCGTGCGGGGAGGGGGTCGATCCCGGGTCCTGCTGCGGTATCGACGGAGTGGCTACTGCGAAGAAGGTCGCCGACCGGCTGGGTTTTTCTCACGAGGTTTTCCAGGTGGGCCTGGAGTTCGAGGATCGTGTTTTGCGACCCTCGTGGGACGAGTACGCGGCGGGCCGGACTCCGAATCCATGCGTAAGGTGCAATCGCGAAATCAAGTTCGATTTGCTGGCTGAGTACGCACGGCTGCTGGATGCAGACCACATCGCAACCGGCCACTATGCCCGGATCGATTTGGGCGGCGACGGGCGGCCGATCTTGCGTCGCGGTGTCGATGTGTCGAAGGACCAGACGTACTTCCTGTTTGACATTGGGCTGGAGGGATTGCAGCGGGCCGTCTTCCCCGTGGGGCACCTGTCCAAGCCGGAAGTCAGGGCAGAGGCGCGAGCGTTGGGGCTTGCCAGTGCCGATCGGCCCGACAGCCAGGATGCCTGCCTGGCCCACGAGGCAGGGTTCGCGGAGGCCCTGCGCATATCCGTGAACGGAACGGCGCTTCCCGGGTTGTTGAAGGATCGAGACGGCAAGGTGCTGGGTCGGCACGAGGGCATCCATCGTTTCACGATCGGCCAGCGGCAGGGGACAGGGGTTGCGCTGGGGCAACGGGCCTGGGTGTCCAGCATCGATGCGACCGACGGCACGGTGGTCCTTACCACCGACCCCAAGGACCTGTTGACCAGTGCGCTGAAGGCGTCCATGACGACGTGGTTGTCCACGCGATTTGTTGGACCGACGCGGTGCGACGTCCAGGTGCGCTATCGATCGCCGGCGGTGCCGGCACTTGTTACACCCGTCGATGGGGAAGGGTGTCGTGTGGCCTTCGACCGGCCAGTCCGAGCCGTGGCGCCAGGTCAGGCGGTAGTCTTCTACGACGGTGACGTCGTTCTGGGCGGAGGCAGGATCGATCAAAGCCTGTAGACGTCCGGGTTTTCCGCCTTCCTATCGGCCTGGCGGGCCATTGCCGTTCATGGATTCCGCTTCGTTTTTCAGGTCTGCAATCCGTTGTTGGATACGCCGCTGCAGTTCCTTCAGCTTCGGATCCCTGGGAGAGTGTGCACGCTGGGCTGCCACCTCGGACAAGGCCTCGGAGTAGCGGCCGTGACGTGCCAGGAAAGTTCCGTAGTGCAAAACAAGATCCTCGTCCCGACCGTGTGAAAGCGCCAGCGAGAATCCGGCCTCGGCCTCCTGAGTTCGCCCCTGAACATCCATGATTCCGGCCAGAAGGGCCTGTGCCCCCATGTACGTCGGGCGGATGGCTACAGCCTTGCTGGCATGGATCTCAGCCTTGGCAAATTCGCCTTTCTGGAATGCAACCCAGGCAACGTTGTACTGCACCTTGGCGCTATTGGGGATGACCTCCAGTGCGGACAGATACAGCGTTTCCTCGCTTTTCCAATCGAGATTCCTGACCTGTATGGCTGCCGCGTTCGCCAGCCCCAGTACCGCCAGGATCGCTGGCGCCATTATGGGACGGGACAGTTTTTGAGCCAGGGCAAACACGGACGAGGTCAGCGCAAGGACCAGGCCGATTGAAGGCAGGTACAGAAGTCGTTCGCCATAGGCCGATGGGGACAGAAAGACCAGGTTCGAGGCTGGAAGGAAACAAAGGCCGAACCACGCCAGTCCTGCCGCCACGACTGGCGCCCTTCGTACAATCAACAGTGGCGCGACAGCCACGGCTACCAGCAGTATCACGCCGGCCCATGCAACAGGATCATCAAGGCCTGCAGGTCCGCATGCATTTGCCGAGCAGTCGTACAGACGGCGTGCCGGCGCCAGCAGGCCCGTAGCGTAGTGTTCCATGAACACTCGGGACGCTCCCAGCAGGCGGCCTGTCAGATCCGTCGCGACCAGTGGATTGGCCACTGGGTCGAGGACCCTGGTCGTAGCCGCGCCCAGGGCGTGCTGACGTGCCAGGAGATAGACGCCGCATGGCAGGGCGTACAACGCGAACCGGCGCCAGGCAATCCGCGGTGCTCCCGGCCTGGGCGGCAGCAGGAGATCGAGGGCTCCCCAGGCCAGAGGCAATGCAATGGCCGACTCTTTCGAACCCAGGCCCAGAGCCAGGCAGGCCATTGCCAGGGCTGCGCCGCCCACCCCGGGTCGTCGGTGCGCCCACAATCCGATTAGCGCGAACATCGCCAGCATCATGTCGGCCCGCCCAACTATGTTCTGGACGGCCTCGGACGGCGCGGCAAGCACTGCCATCAATGCCGCGGCAGCAAGGGATGTCGCCTCGCCGGCGATCCCGCGGAACACCAGATACAAGGCGACGACAATCGTGGCGTGCCACAGCACGTTGATCGCATGAAACCATGAACCGTCCATGCCGGACAGGCGTCCGTCAATTGCCAGGGACAACAGGCAAATCGGCCGGTAACTCCCGATTGTGCTCTCGCGAGGGTTTCCCCAGAAGTCGCGTTCGAAAGCGGAAATTATTGGCGCCTCCCCGTTGACGACGGGGTTCAACTTGATCGCTACGTTGTCGTCGTACACGAACACGTTCGACACGCTGCCCGCATAGGCCAGAATTGCAGTGGCAGCCAGAACGGCCGCACGCAGGACAATTCGCTTTCTCGCTGTCCCAGTCTCCGACACGATTCGTTCTACTCCTTGACCGGGCACATCCAAAGGCCAGGATCACTCCCTGAAGACGCGCAGCCTAGATTTTCTTGGAGCGCCAGTGCACCACGCAGTTTCGTCCAGCCCGCTTGGCCTGGTACATCGCCACATCAGCATGCTGGATCAGTGACTCTGGGAGTTGATCGGGGCGCATCTCGGCGACGCCAATGCTGACTGTGATCGTACCGGCCTTGCTGATCGGAGTCTGGCAGATCTCCTCCCGCAGTCTCTGTGCTACGCTCTCGGCCATTTCGTCATTCGTCTCGGGCAGCATCACGACAAATTCCTCGCCTCCATATCGGCAGGCCACGTCCGATGAACGCATGCAACGACGCAACCGGTTGCCCACCTCAGCCAGGACATGGTCGCCCTCGGTATGTCCGAATTGATCGTTCACCCGTTTGAAGTGATCGATGTCCAGCATCAGCAAGCCGACGGCTCGTCGATGACGCTTGCTGCGGTCCATCTCTTCCTTCAGTCGAGTCAGGAAGTAGGGACGCTGCAGCAGTCCAGTAAGGTCGTCAGTAGTCGCGCTGCGGAAAAGGCGAGCATTCTCGAGTGCGATGGCGGCCTGGTCTCCCAGTGCCGACAGCATCGAAATATCGCCCCTGCCGTAGGTTGCCCCGCTGGCCATCGGGCCCAGGGCCAGCAGACCCAGCAGGCGTCCCCTGCAAACCAGCGGCAGTACGACCGCAGCGTGCAACAGGTTCATCTCGTGCAGAAGTTCGTCGGGTCGTCCGTTAAAGTTCTTGCGTTGGACGTCGGACGCCCGTATGGGTCGCTTTTCGCGACGCAGCCATTCCAGAAGTGCTGAATCCGCCGGCAAGCCAGTGGCATCCTGGTTGTTCTGGATATGGTTCGGCTGCATGCAACCCTGCTCGCCCTCCAGGAGAAAGGAGACATTGGCGATTCCTACTTCACGCACCAGCGTGCGAGAAAGGTAGTCCAGCAACTGGTCAAGGTCCAGGAAGGTGACGGCCGCCCGCATGCACCTTTGCAGCACCGGGCGCTGGTGACGCCCCGACAGCACCAGTGCGTCGAGTCGGTCCAGGGTCCTTCTGGACAATGGAAGAAACGCATATGCCAGAAGGGCAATCAACAGGCAGGACAGGACCAACGCCGTGCCGCCGGACAACGGAGGGGACAGCACGCTCCACAGTCCCAACTGGAGCAGCCCAAAGGCCAGTCCCCAGGCCAGTACCAGCCCGATATGGACGGCTGCGATGTCCAGTTCAAACAGTCCCTGGGGCCCCAAGGCAGCCATGACGCCGGCAGCCCAGAACACCGTTCCAAACATCGCCAGGTTGGTGTCGATCGGCCCAACTACGATGTTCGCTATCTGGAAGAGAATCGATGTCACGGCGGCAGCGGCCATGCCAAGAACCATGCGGGCGGACCGCTGGCGCATCTCGGCGGGAATCCTGTACCAGGCGAGGCCGGCAAGCGCCAGAAAGCCGGTCAGCAGGACGGCACCTCCGACCTCGATCGGCTGCGAGAGTGGACCCTCGGCATCAATGAACGGCAGGAAATGCGGCCGCCCTGCCTGTACCAGATCTGTCGTCAGGGCCAAGACAGCTATCGCGCCGGCAATGGGATAGCCGATCCAACCGGCAATCCTGGTGGCACGGCCCGAGGAATCCCAGGTTCCCAGCAGTACCTGGATGCCGCCCACCAGCGGAAGCCAGGAGATCCATGACAGGCGATATGCAATGTCGAAGTCCAGACCGTTCGCCGCGCTCACGTAAGCGATGCCAGTCGCAAGGCACGCAACCGATGACGTCCAGCAGGTTGCGGCGGCGGCACCGGTCATCGCATGTCTGTGCAGCGGGCGCCTCAGCAGCATGACCCCGAGCACGGCATGGACCACGGCCAGCAGAAGAAGAGGGTATCCCAGCCACTCAAGCGTATCGAGCCAGTCCATGAAGCGCCTTCAAGCGACCAGATCAAGCGTACCAAGGACCCGGCGCTAGCGCCAACGTGGTGCACGTCGGCCCGCCCATGGTTGAGGCGGGGCTCGATGAATGTTTCAAAGGGCCAGAATATGCAGTTGCACCAACGCACCCTGCGTTCGACTGCATCTCCGACCGCGACAGTCCGTCCCTCCCGTCGTACAATCCCGGCGGTCTTCTGGAGTCGCACGTGGCCGGTCTGCTGAAATCCCTGCCGTTCTCGCTTGCGCTGGGCCTTTCCCTGTTTTCGGGTCGGCGTCGATCCCGGATCTCCGCTGCTACCGTCGTGTCGATCCTTGGAATCGGGGTCGGGGTCGCAACGTTGACTGCTGTGCTGGCGGTGACCGGGGGATTCGAGGCGGCCTTCAGGGACAGGATTCTGGGGGTCTATCCACACATCGTCGTGCTGGCTCGGGGTGACCCGTTCACCGAGTACCCGGAAGTGGCTCGGCAACTGGCCGAATTGCCAGGTGTCGTGGGGACCAATCCGTCAACCTACGACGAGATGATGCTGTCCGCCGACGGGGGTTCTGCCGGGGTCATCGTCAAAGGGGTTGATCTCGACGGGGTCGACAAGGTGTCGTCCCTGCGCTCGCTGACACGCGGCGGGGATCTGGCGTCGCTGCGTTGGCACGAGGGCGAGCCGATGGGGGTGCTGTTGGGGTGCGCCCTGATGGACCGCCTGAAGGCATCCCCGGGCGAGCGAGTTTCGCTGACGACGCCAGTGCGGGGTCTTGAGGGCGGGGGAACTGGACCCTTCGGCATGGCGCCGGTCCAGCACGCGTTTTTCGTCAAGGACTGCTTCGAGTCAGGCTTCTGGGAGTACGACTCCCGGCTGGTCGTCCTGGATCTGGCGGCAGCCCAGCAGTTCCTGGGTCGTGGAACGGTCGTAAGATGGATCGAAATGCGCCTTGCCGACATGCTGGCTACCGACCCAATGCGTCGCGAGGTCCTGTCGAAGCTCCAGCCGTTCACGATGTTTGACGTGGTCCGTTCGATTGCCCGGCTGGAACATGACCTGGCTCGCATGACAGAACTGTCGCTTCCGCAGGGCGGTGCCGAGTCTGTGGTGGACCTGTTTCGCGCGGTCCACGAGGGGCGCCAGGCGCTGGAATACAGCGACGTCGGTTCCGGTCCGACCCAGCGCTACCGTCTGATCGATTGGAAGGAGATGAACCGAAACCTCTTCGGTGCCCTTAGAACCCAGAAGGTCGTCCTGGCGCTGTTCTTCCTGATCATCGTTTTGGTGGCTGCCTTCAACATAGTCGGCACCCAGTTGATCGTCGCCCGCGAGCGAGTGAAGGAGGTTTCAACACTCGTTGCGCTGGGTGCCTCGCGGCGACAGCTTGCCCGTGTGTTCGTGGTGCACGGATTCTCGCTGGGCTTGATGGGGGTCGTCGTCGGCCTGGGACTTGGATGGCTGGTTGTGCGTGGCATTGCTTCAATCGATTTTTCCCTGGACCCGCGGGTCTACCTGATTTCTCGTCTGCCGGCGTCGCTGTCTTGGACCGATGCCTTGGTAATTGGGTCGCTGTCACTGGGTGTCGTGCTTGTATCGTGCCTGATGTCCTCCTGGCGGGCGACGCGATTGAACCCGGTTGACGGCCTGCGCAAGATATCCTGAACCGTTCATGATCCGTGCAGGCCTGGCTGCGTTGGCATCTCGGCAAACGTGGTCCCACGCCCAAACCGGGAGGTAGCATGACCATCGAATCTTCCGTCATGCTTGGCCGCTGCAGGTTCGAGACCGAGCTTGGGACTTGCGGTATGGCCTGGTCGTCCGTTGGTATCCTGCGTGTCATACTGCCAGGCGATGATCGCCTGAATGATTTGCGCGGTTGGCCCCTGATAAGCCTGTGTTCGGGGGGCCATTCAGCGGTGGGGATTCCGTTGGTTGCGACCCAGGCAATCGCCGGGATCTGCAGCCTTCTGGCAGGTCGTCCAGCGGACCTGGCCGCAATCACCATCGACCTTTCTGGAAAGACGTCCTTCTCGCAACGGGTTTCGATGGCAGCGCGAACAATTCCTGCGGGTCGAACTACAACCTATGCCGGTCTTGCCGTTCTTGCAGGAAGCCCGGGATCAGCCAGGGCCGTTGGACAGGTCATGGCCCGGAACCCGGTTCCCTTGCTGGTGCCATGCCATCGAGTTCTTGGGTCGAACGGCGCGCTGGGGGGATTCTCGGCGGCAGGAGGCCTCGACACGAAGCGGCGCCTGCTGGCCATCGAGGCCGCTGCTCCAAAACGATGATGTCAACGACTACATCAGGAAGACGGTGTACTCGAGGATAGACTGCATGTCGCCGCCGGCAGACGGCTGTTCGTCATTGTGGAACGTGGTGTAGATGACGCGCCCGCCATTGGTTTCCGGTTCGAAGGACGCCATCATCTGCGTCCCGCTGCATCCATCGACTTCCGTGGTTGATTCGATGAACAGGTGGGCGTTCGCCCCGAGCCCCGAGACGCAGGTCAAGGGTCCCAGGCCGTACTTGATCGTCACCTGGCCCTTGCCCAGGTACCCGGCGAGGTCGGTATCGACGACGCGGCTGACATAGGAAGAGTTGCCGGAAGACGACCATCCTCCGCCAAGTATGTACCCGGGCCAAGTCTCCGACAGGTACGGCAGGGCATAGTCCGAGCCGTATATCGACCCGCCCTTGGCGACGAAAGCCTTCAGGTTCTGCCTGATGGCAGATGCGCTGGATGATTGCATGTTCGGCCAGCCGGCATCAGAGCAGTTCAGAAAGAGGATATCGAAGGTCATCAGTTTGGCCGTGTCGGTCAGGAAGGCGATTGCGGACGAGGACTCACTCCCCTGTTCCCCGGCCGCGCCGTAGATCTTGGTGAAATGCAGGCGCAGCAGCAGCAGGGTGTTCTCTATGGCGTCCCAGTCGCCGGTAATCACGGCTATTTTGGCGGCCGTGCCGGGGAAGCAGCCGTCGACGCTGGTCATCTGGGTTACCTTGCCCTTGTCGATCCACCTGGTGTACGAGCCGTGGAACGAACCCTTTGACATGTTCACGGTCTGTGTCCCGCAGGGAATCTTCAGCGAGTACTCGCCCGTAGGTGAGGAGTAGGTCTCGTAGTGCTGCGGAACGCCATTGCAATCAATCGTATCGACCCAGACCTTGACGTTGGCGATGGCGGTTTTAATGTTCGGTGCGCACGTCTTGCCGGCAATGGTCCCCATTCCGCAGGGGTCGCATCCGCCAACTCCGCCCTGGTCCGGCCCAGGGTCGTAGACATAGCCGTTGTCGTCGATGTACCCGGGATCCATGACCAGGTAGTCATGGCCGGGCACTTCGCCCGAAATGTTCGAATCGCCATGCAACGCATCCTCTGCGAAAATCTCGCTGGCGCCGTCGTTCTGCGTCCCGTCGGCAAGTTCTCCTGCCGACACATCGCGAGCCGAGTCACCGGTGTCGTACGAATCGGAGCCGGTGCCGTGGTCTCCAATAGAGACAGGAACTTCCGAATTGCCCGTGGGATCTGCGCCCCCACAACCGAAAACCGCCGCCGTAATCGCCACCACCGATAGCCATTTGATTCGAATCACAGAGCGCCCCCAAGCGTCCAAACTGCGACAAAGATACGAGAACGGATTGGTGATGTCCACCTCATTGTGATTGACACTGGCACCTTTGGAAGGGCACCATCAGTTTGTCTTAAACGCAGTCGCCATACCGAGAGATTTCGGAGGAGGCATGGCCACCAGACCTACCGGCCCAGAGGGACATCGCGAGCGACCGCCGGTCGAGCGGGAATTGATTGCCCGTTCGGCCTGGATCATTCGTCTACGATGGGGCGCCGGTGTTGCTGTTGTTATCGGGGCCATGCTGGGCGGCCAGCTTGTCGGGGAGGAATTTCCCTCGCTGGCTCTTGCCGTGTCAGGGGCGCTGATCCTTGCCTACAACGGTCTTTTCACCTACCTGCTGGAGCGCCTGTCCCGGCGCCCGGGTGCCGACCTGAACTCGTTCTCCAGGCTTGCCAGTGCCCAGTTCATCACCGACTGGATCGCGCTTACGGTTCTGGCCCATCTGACAGGAGGCGTCGGCAGTCCTTTGCTGCCGTACTTCCTGTTCCACGCAATTCTGGCCAGCATTCTTCTTCCCCCAAGGGCCGCCTGGGCCCATGCCGTGATCGGAGTGCTGTTTGTTGGCGCGCTGGCCTTGCTGGAGGCCTTCGAGTTGCTGCCGGTCGTGGCCGGCCATCGCATTGCGACGATGGATACGCTGTTTGGCTTTCAGGCGTGGATGGCCTTCCTGGCCTTTGCCTCGTCGGTCCTGGTGGCAAAGTACCTGACGGGCAACATCGCTCGTCCATTGTGGTCGCGGACCTGGGAACTCCTTCGGGCCCAGGAACAGCTGGAGGATGCCGCCCGCCGCACGCGTACCCTGTACGAGATTGGGGCTGCCCTGACGTCGGACCTGGACCTGCAGCGGGTCCTGGATACGCTGGTGCGTTCGACTGCCGGTGCCATGGGTGGGAAGGCATGTTCGCTGCGGCTGCTGGATCCTGATACTGGTCTATTGCGACTGGTCGCGGTCACTGGTCTGTCGCCGTCCTACCTGTCAAAGGGCGATGTCAATCCCGATCAAAGTCGTGTCGATCATGAAGTGCTTGCCGGCCGAATCGTAGCCATTGATGACGTCGAGACCGACTCGCTGTTGCAGTACCCGGACGAGGCGCGACAGGAGGGTATCAGATCGGTCCTTTGCGCTCCTCTGACAGTGCGTGATCGAACAATTGGCGTGCTGCGATTGTATTCGGCCGAAGCAAGACAGTTCGTCGCTGACGACCAGGAATTCCTGGCCACGCTGGCCGGCCAGGGGGCGGTGGCAATCGAGAATGCGCGGGCCTTCAAGCACCTTGAGGAACTGGAATACGCCAAGTCGCGGTTCGTGTTCCAGGTAGCCCACCAGTTGAAGTCTCCACTGTCGGCCGTGCGCTCGGCGCTGTCGTTGATAGAGGAGGGATACCAGGGAACGGTGGAATCGGGCCAGATGCGCCTTCTGGACCGGGCACAGAAGCGGTCCGCGGCTCTGCAGGAACTGGTCAATGACCTGATGAGCCTGGGGGCGCTGAAGGATCGGGTGCCTGAACGCGTCAGGATGTCAGTCCGGCTGGACGAGGTAGTGCACCGAATAGCCGAGCGAGTCCAGCCGGAGGTGGAGGCTCGATCTCAGCAGTTGGAAATCGATGTGCCTGACGCACCACTGACCGTCTATGGAACGACCGAGGACATGGAACATATTGTGGGAAACCTGGTGGACAATGGGTTGAAGTACACGCCCGACGGCGGAAAGGTTCGCGTGTCGTTGCGCCGCGAGGGTTCTGCAATCATCCTTACATGCAGGGACTACGGTATCGGGATCGCCCCCGAGGCCGTTCCCCACCTGTTCGAGGAGTTTTTTCGCGCGCGGAACGCCCGCGATTTTGCCGAAGGAACCGGTCTTGGCCTGGTGCTGGTCAAGCGCCTGGTTGACCTTCACCGCGGGCGGATCGAGGTGGCGACCAGCCTTGGCGATGGTACTAAGTTCATAGTTACGTTCCCATCGGCCTGAAGCGTTCGAGTTGTTGTTTCTACTCATGACATTCTTGCCCAACCCCAATTCAGGCGTCACAATGCATCCTCGGGATGACGAGGATCTCAAATGGGTGGCGTCGAACCCAGGAATCCCATGGGCTACTACGTCAGGCCGTCCGAGGACGCCCTTGTCCAGCTTGTTCTGGCGGGGCTTGAGGCCTATTGCGTGGAACACGCGCACGAGGGCAGGCCGCCTCGTTCCGGGGTCGAAACCTACGGGTCGCTGTGGGGGCACCAGGTGCGTTTGGGTTCGGACGGGCCGACGGTGCTGTGCGTCCAGCAGGTTGGCATAGATACATCGGCCCAACGGGACAGGCTTTCGGTTCGTCCGTCCAGCGAGGCGCTGATGCTGAAGCGCGAGGTAATGGGCTCGCTGTGGCCGCAATACGAATTCCTGGGGGACTTCCACACCCACCCGCTGGGGCAGGCCTCGAAGGTGGCGGCGTTCGAGCGTGGTTTCAGCGAAATCGATGCAAACGACATCGTGGCACACTCGGCGTACTGGGACGACCATGGCTACCGGGTCGGCCTGGTGCTGTCGATCGCGTGGATGAAGCGCGCGAAGTCCGATCCGCAGGTAGACATGCTTAATGCCAGTACGGTCCGGTTCACCCTCAAGAATGTGCGGATGTGGTTGAAGGCGTATGTGGCTTACTCGGTTTGCAAGGAGCCATCCGAGCTGGCAGTGACCGACGACGGGGTCGTTCTGGACTGTCCGGCGTTGACGGGGCTGAATCTGCATTACGGGCCGATGGGAAAGGTTGCTACAGGTCGTAAGCGCAGGTATTTACCGGCAGATCAGGGCTGACCCTGCCCGCCTCCACCTGGTCTATTTTTTCGGGTGCTTGTGTGTTCCGACCTTCTGATCCTGAATGGTGGAAAGCGAAAGGAAACGCGTGGTCGGGGGAGGCGAGTCCAGCACCTTGTGGACGGTTGCCAAGAGATCCCGTGGCGAGAACGGTTTGCCCAGCAGGCTGATGTCCTGGGGAAGGACGGTCTGTCGTTCCAGAACGTCCTTGGGATACCCCGAGATGAACAGGATCCGGATGTCCGGACGCTTCTGCTGCAGTTGCTCCGCCAACTCCGGCCCGCTGAGGCCCGGCATCACCACGTCTGTGACCAGCAGGTCAATCGGGCCTTCATGAGCGTCAGCCAACTCAAGGGCCTGCTCGGGAATCGATGCAGCAAGGACCTGGTAGCCTGCGCTTTCGAGGATTCCTCTCAGCAGCGAAAACAGGTGGGGGTCGTCCTCGACGAACAGCACTGTTGCCGATCTGGTCCTGTCAATTCGTGTCTGGGGCAGGGGAGGCTCGTCCACTGCGGCCTCTTCAATACGTGACAAGAAAACCTTGAAGATCGCGCCGCGACCTGGTTCGCTTTCGACGGTCAGGTGTCCGCCGCTCTGCCTGACGATGCCGTAGACAATCGACAATCCGAGGCCCGACCCCATTCCCTCTTGCTTGGTGGTGAAGAACGGTTCGAAGATGCGCGAAATCGTCGGCTGGTCCATCCCGATGCCTGTATCCTGGAACGAAAGTACCACGTGTGGGCCTGCCTTCGACCCGACGTGGTGTGCCGCATAGTCCTCGTTCAGCATTATGTTCCGGGTGCGGATCGTCAGTTTGCCCCCACCCGCCATGGCATCGCGCGCGTTGACGGTGATGTTGGCTACGACCTGTTCGATCTGGTCCCTGTCCGCGCGAACGTTCCCCAGGTTGGGAGCGGCCTCTATCGAGATCGATATGCTTTCGCCGACCATCATGGTCAGGGCTCCCATCATATCGGACAGCACTTCATTCAAGTTGAAGACCGCCAGGCGGCGTACCTGCTTGCGTCCGAATGCCAACAGCCGTCCCGTCAGTATTGCCGCACGGTCCGAAGCCCGAATGACCTCGTTCAGCAAGGCCTGCGAACGCTTGTCCAGTCCTTGGGATTGCAGAAGGTCGCAGTAGCCACGAATCACCATCAACTGGTTGTTGAAATCATGGGCGACTCCGCCTGCCAGTTGGCCAACGACCTCCATCTTCTGGGACTGGCGCAACTGTTCTTCCAGGGAGGCCCGATCTTCCTCGCTGTGCTTCCTGTCGGTGATATCGAGAATTGTTCCGATGACCCGCTTCACCCGTTCGTTGTCGTGGCCTGAGGTGGAGCGTCCCCGGATGTTGACCCACCTGTACCCTTCGTCCTTGCATAACAGGCGCACCTCGGACTGGAATACGGGAGTGTGTCCCTTCAAATACAGTTCGAAGTCCTGCTTGATCCTGACCATCTCTTCTGGATGAACCCTGTTCATCCACGGAATCGGATCAAACTCGAATGCGTCGTCACCGTAACCCAGGATCTCCTTGTATCGTCTTGACGCGAACACGCGGTTTGTCGGCAGGTCCCAGTCCCAGACGCCCTCCCCCGAACCATCGAGAGCGAATTTCCAGCGTTCCTCGGTGTCATGAAGGGCGCGTTCGGAAGCCTTGCGGTTCGAAATATCAACGATGTTCCACAGAAGGCACGCCTGGCCATCGAACGTCGACAGGTCGGCGCCGAACAGGGTGTCCAGAACACTTCCCGACTTCGTGACGATCCGCAACTCCAGATTCCTGATTCGACCCTTCGCAATCAGATCCTGCCGCACCCGGTCCTTGTCAGCAGGGTTCTCCCAGATACTCGACGCAGTTGACGTCCGTCCTACGATCTCGGCACGTGAATAGCCAGTCATCGACTCGAAGGCTGCGTTGACGTCCAGGTACGTTCCGTCGTCGAGCCGCGACAGCGCCAGCACGACAGGGCTGTTGTCGAACGTCGCGCGAAGCTGGTCCTGGGAGTGCCGCAGGGCTTCCTCGGCTTGGCGGCGAACGATCAGTTCGGATTCAAGCGCACTGGTCTGCCGCTTGATCTTGCGGGACTGCACCAGCGTCAGTACCAGACCGGCAGCAAGAATGCTGGCCAGCATCAACAGGATCCACGAAAGATGCCGATCAAGGAACAGTACGAAGGGCGCCGGCAGTTCCGGCTGGACCAGCCATCGATCCTCGAGTGCATTCAGGCGACCTGTGACACGCAGTTTATCGATCGCCCTGTTTATGTCCTGCAACAGTTCGGTGTCGCCCTTACGGACCACCAGACCATAGGATCTCGGCAGCATCGGCGGACCTGACGGGCGCAGGTTCGAAAGCGATGGTTCATCATCGACGATGCGGCCGACGACCTGGGTAACAAGGGCGCAATCCCCACGTCCGCTTGCCAGTTCACGCAGCGCCATCGGTTCGCTATCCACCGGGATCAACTTCAGTGCAGGGTCCCAGTTTCTGAGGAACTGTTCAGTAAAGCCGGCCCTCTGCACCAGGACGTGACGTCCACGCAGATCCTCGATGTCCGTGATCGTCGCCTCGCCCTTCCGGATCCAGATCTGTTCCCAAACGACGATGATTGACTCGCTGAAATCAACAACCGTTGCTCGGGCATCGGAATAGTACATGTCGGAAATGTCGATTCGCCGTTCGGCCTCGAGTCCATGGCGAATGAGATCCCATCGACCCAGTTCGATCCGGATGTCGGTTCCAAGCACCTCCGACAGTGAACGCATCAATTCGATGTTGAAACCGCGTGGCACCCCGTTCTCGTCCAGCCATTCGAAGGGGTAGTAGTCGCGGTCGCCGCCGAAAATCAGGACTTTGTGCCCTTCGGTCGAGACATGTTCGGAAGCCGGTTCGTCAACCAGCATAGCGAGTTCATCGAGGGAGGTTTCCGTTGACGCATTGGCCCTGCTTCCTGCAAGCAACAGCGCCAGCAGGACCAGCAGGAAAGCGTACTGTGGCATACCGGAGGCAGGCGCGCGAGTGCCCCGGTCCATGAAATACCTCATCCACACGATTAGCGACGTGGCGAGAGTACCGGAAATCTGTGGCGCCGGGAAGCCCGCTGAATCGTTATCGTCACGTCTTCGGAGGTACGATGCCCGAAGGCCGAGGATCGTCGGATCCTTCCCACAAATACGATCCCAGGGCCGCACTGCCGGCAGATACCAGCAGGCCGATGGCCATTACCAGGCTTAGACGAATGACCGGAAGGGTGCCGATCAGCGCAATGCTGGTGGCTGCAACCGCCAGGGCAACGGCAAAGGCCCACGGAAAGCGGCACCGCAGTCCGCGAGGGTCGGCGAGGCCAGGCGATAGGAACCACGTGATGGTCGGAGGCAGGAGGTAGAGGGTTGCCGAATTGGAATCGACGTTCAGGCCCAAGGCCGTCCCCAGCGCGAATGTGATCAGGGTCGCAACGATTGCCTCGGGGATGGCCCTCAGGTGCCCAGGACGCGAAATGCCTGCAACGACGGCCAGCAGGAGGAATACTCCCAGGACCACGGCCACTGCTCGTCGTAAACCATCCATCAGTTGAACTTCGACAACCGGAGCAAGTGCGGGGAAGCCGCTGATGGTGAAGATCGGTTCTCGGACGGGCCGTGGTTCACCAGCGATCAGGGTCGAGAAGATGCCAGCAACGCGAACCTTCAGGCTGTCTGGGACCTTTGTCGTATCGATGCCGTCCAGCCAGCCTCGAGCCAGCGATTCCGACTGCAGGGATATCGAACGATCTCGCACCTGGGTAGCCAGTGTTTCGGCCAGACGGCCGGCCACATCCGGCGGCAGATCCGCCGCCAGGAAGGATGGCATCTGCGCCAGGGCCGTCTCCAGCCGGGCGGAAAGTCCCTGGGCAGGTCCGGACAGCAGTTCCGCCAGTGGCGCCCATTCCTCGTCATTCGGTGCGAACGGAGATGCGCCGGAGGTCAGGTATTTGTGCATGGCTTCCAGCACCAAGGCGGTGCGAGCCTTTGTGTCAGCAGGGACTTCGCTTCCCGTGGCCGAGGCCAATAGACTGCCGACCCGTTCGGGGGGGACTGACACGTCGTAGGCCGACGCGAGCGCCTCAAGTCGGGATCTGGCCGAAGGCAATCCTGTGGCTGCCGAGGCCTCGATCATTCGATGGACGATCCCGGTGACGACTGACCCGGGGATTCCGTTGCCGCCGGGCACGCGCAGGGTGACCATCGCCTCATAGCGATCGTCGGTTACCAGAGGACCCACATCCGGCTTTCCCTCCAGGAAGGTCCACAGGGTCGATAGTGCTTCGGCGTCAGGAGGGATCCAATAGGTGCCGCTCATTCCCTTGGCCAAAAATCCCAGGACCTGCGGGATCGAACGCACGTCGGGGAAGACCTTCGTTCCCTCCAGGAGGTCGGTCAGTCGCATCACGCGCTGAGCCGTTCCCGGGTCCCTGAAATCGCCCTTGACGCTTATCTGGACCAGGTCGGCGCCACCGAAACGGCGGTCGAAAAAGGCTACCGCTTGTCCAACATCCTCCTGGTTTCGGAACAGGTCCCTCAGCGTCACGGCGAAATCCATGCGCCAGGCGCCGAACACGGAGACTGCAGTCAGCACGACCACCAGCCCGATTCCAATCGATCTGCGACCGGCAGTCGGGTGCTTTGGCAAGCCGACCGGCATGGGCCCGCTATCGGCCTTCAGGAAGGACAGCAGGGGTGTCGCGCCTATGATCGCAAACACCAGCATGGCCACGAATCCCACCAGCATTCCCTCGCCAAACTGGGCCAGATATGGCAAAGAATCCGGAGTGTTGCGATTCACCAGGGCCAGGACTCCGTAGGCGCCGCTGGCGGCGACCAGCAGCTCGGCAGTTCTGCGCGATACCGGGGCGATCTGGCCACGCAGCCGTGCCTCGGCCGCTCGACCGAAGGCCACGGCCGCCACCGCCAGCAGGATAAGTGCACCGTTAAGCACGGCGACCGTCACCGGAAGGTCGAACAGTCGCAGGAATCCCAGCCACCACAAAAGGGGCATCACGCTGCATCCCAGCACCATCAACGATGCGACTGGGCGCCTCAGCCACGCCAACAGGATCAGGAACAGGGAGGCGGCAAAGATCGGCACCACCCAGGGCAATGCTGCGTAAACACGCCTGCCTATCTGGTTCGTGGCGAAAGCTTCGCCAAAGTAGTATGCGTTCAGCGGGCCGCGTTCCGCTTCCACAGCGTCCATGATCCTGCTGGCCGTTGCGCCCTTGTCCTGCCGAGGGTCCATCGTGACTATGATGACGTAGGCCCGCAGGTCCCGGCTTACCAGCGCGCCCGGGACCTGTGTGTCACCCAGGATTCGTTGGCCAAGAGCTTTCAGATCGGCTTCCGACCTAGGGATGGAAGACACCATCATCTCGGCGTTCAGGGTCCCTTCCTCATCCTCCCGCAAGGTCTCGAGGTTGGTGACGCTGCGCGAGCCCAACACTCCCTGTGCCTTCATTCCGGCCAGGGTCTCGGTGATTCGGGCCAGTCTGGCCAGACCGTCCGAAGTCAGCGGTTTCTCCGGTTCCTCAAGGCCGATCATCAAGGTATCGAACCCGCCGAACCGCCGCGTCAGATCCTTCCAGAACCGGACTTCTGACCGGTCCTGCGGAAGGTAGGCAGTCGCATCAGTGCTCATCTTCACGGCGGGGGCATAGACGGCGCATAGTGCCGTTACCGCCAGGGCAACTCCCAGGAAAACAAAGCGGTTGCGCGCTACAAAGGTGCCGAAGCGGTCCCAGAAGATCGGGGGGCGATCCATCATGGTGTCCTCATGGCCAGCCGGGCTGCGACGGAGGGTTACGGAACCCGGCGGCAGGTCAGGGTGCCGTGCTGAACACGTCGTCCAGGTGTGCCAGCAGCGATTCGCAAGTCATCTGGCCGACGCGCCGAAAGGCGTAGGAACTGCCGTCCTTCGGGGTGATCGGCGTCTTTTGCGCCAGCATCACCGGGTCTGCGCCCAGGGGTTCCTCTTCCAGGGTGTAGCTCAGGGTGCCGCTAAGCCATATCCGGTCGGTCGACAGCACGCCTGCGGACAGGTCCCACATCGCGCGTTTCACCATGTAGCGCTGTCCGGTCATCAGGCCGGCGACCTCGACCGTGACACCAGGATGACCGTCATCGTCCTGGTCAAAAACCTTGGCGTCGCCGGACGTGGTCGGCATCGGGTCAGTCTGAATGATGCCTTTAAGCCCCCACGTCCACATCAATTTCTGGGCCGGCAGGGACATGCTGCCGCCGCCCAGAGCCACCTCCAGAGGCGACGCTGCCAGTGCGGCTCGCAGTGACGGCGTGGTGCGAGTGGTGAATTCAATCCCTGCGTCACCAGAATCGACCACTGGAATCTCGTCGCAGAAAATCAGATCCATGGCGTGGGCATCCGGTTCGATTCGGACCAGGAAGTAGTCTGGTGTCGTTATCGGATATGGGTCGGATATCGGCGAAATCTCGCCTAATTGCACGACTCGGACCGCCCAAAGGCCGGTCAGTCCCAATTCCGGAACTTCCCCGGGCGAGACGTCGAAACCACCCTCGTCGGAGGATGGTGTGTCCAGGGCGACATCATCGTCCAGAACGTCCGCGAGATCCGATATTCCCTGGTCTGCAGCGACATCCGTCTTCCCGGTGTCCTTGTGGTAAAGTTCGTTCAGCCTCGCGCCGCCGTCACTGGTCCAGCCGCATGACGCCACGCCAAGAACCACAGCTGTCGCAGTGATGGCACGGAAGAAAAACGCGAAAATTCGCATCGGCCGACTCCTAGAATGTGACCTTGGCACGGAAGAAAGCGACGTTGCGCCCGTTGGCCTTCATTCCGAATTTCGACTTGCTGGCGTAGTCCAGCGGCGTATTCGACTGGGTCTCGCCCAGGAAATGCATGTAGCCCCCAACCAGTTCGACCGATGGTGCAACGATCCACGTCAACTGTGGGTAGAACACCGCCGATAGGTCGTCACCGTTGAAGGCGCCGGCAAATCGCAGTTGCACCTCGTTCTGCTTGAACTTGAACTCGGTGGCAAACACGAGGTAGTTGTGCAGGCCGTACATGTCGTTGAATTCGTCAAAGAACCCGCGCACGTACTGGAGGTTGATGTAGAACCAGTCGCGGTACGACCAGTCCATGCCGGCGGTCGCCTTGATGAAGGGCGTTGACGAAACGTTTCCGTTCTTGTGACGCAGGATGCTGTTCCCGTCCAGGAATGCCTCGAGGCCGAAGTCCACCCGCTCGGGGAAGATCAGCGCAGCCTCGGCAAAGAAGCCAGGCACCCACTGGTTGTCGGACGAATACGCAAGGTCCAGGCCGACGACCTGCATGCGAGGGTAGATGATCTCGGCGACGTATCGCACGTTCGCGTACTTGGATGCGTCCAGTTCCTCGTTGTCCGTAACAAACTTGCTGGGTGGCGGCACATTGCCCTGGGTCAGCACGTCGGCCACGGCAGTGTAGGCCACTGGAAAGCAGAATCGGCCGTAGTAGTAGGACGCGCTGAAGTCCACAGGTCCGGCCTTGAACTTTGCCCTCGCACCAAACTGCGAGTTCTTGAAATTCGTTTTTGGCATGACAGTTCGGACTTCGGGAGTCGTAAAGTTGACGCCAGCCATCGGGTTGTCCGAGTTTCCCGAGCCAGCCCCCAGTTTGTCCTTGAGGCTCATCAGGGCTGTCTGGCCAGCCTTGTCCAGCGGGGGTGCTGGAAAGTCGGTGATTTCCCCCCTCCGGTTGTAGGTCATCGCGAATCCCATGACCGCCGACGGAGGCAGGTTCGCCGGCTTGAAGATCGGCACCCAGACCAGTTGCAGGGTCATCCAGTCGGATGGATACAGATCGATTTCGATCATCTGGTTAGGGACCTTGGCGGCATAATCCAACGGGTCCGAAAAATCGCGCGCGCTGAGGTTGTCGGTCGGGTTGAACATGTCGGCGGTGCCCCAGGTCTGGGTCATGCGACCGATCTTGATGTCCATTTTCGACCACAGCACTCCGCGGATTGCGACGTAGGCCTCGTTCAGTTGCAGCTCATACGAGTCCAGCTTGTTGCGGCCTATCAACTCGGGCAGCGAGGCGGCGTTGTTGAATCCGTAGAAGCGCAAACGGGCGCTGACGACGGCCTGGACATTGTCGAACGGGTCCGCCCGCAATCGCAAATCGACGTCGTTACGGTTCATCTCGAACTCGTGCCCCTGGCCGGGCCGTTCGCCTCGCCAGTCATCCGTGATGTACCGGATGTCACTCTGGATGGCGCCCGAGATGGAGAGCCGATCTGCCCACCCTTCGGCCCACGCCGGAATTGTCGTCGTGGTTGCCGCAAGCGCCAAGGTCGCGGCCAGGAATCTCGTCCCCTTCGTCATCTGCCCCACTCCAGTTCGCGTTCGGTAAAGACGGAATCCTTGAGGCCCGCATTGAACTTCGCTTCCAGCAGGTCCAGGCGGGTCTTGTGACCGGTCCGGTTGTCGGTTACTTCGATTACCTTCGTGCGGAACTTGCCGCCGCCCCAGTCCGCAAGGTCGGAATTGTCGAACGTCTTTACCTTCTGGTTGTCCTCGTCGAAGAATTCATAGCCCATCAACTGGTAGTTCTTCTTGTCGATCCGGGCAATTGCCTTGAAGTGCGGCGGCTTGACCCCGCCTGGCCGCGGGAGGCAGGACAGGTACCAGCTTTCGGCGGTCTCATGGTCGATTTTCGCGACGTACGAGTTGGTCCATGACGTGAATGCCATATCGTCGTTGCTGAAGTCCGAGCCTGCGAAGGACTGGTTCATGTTATGGGCGGCCACGCGACGGACCTTCTTGAAGCCAGGCAGGTATGCGTAGACGTTGTCACGACTGATGATCAACGTTGCCATGCCCTTGAGTTCGCCCGACTCGAACCGGACCAGGCGCTTTTCGCCCTTCTGGGCGATGCTGAATACGTAGGATTTCTTGCTGCCATCGATATCGGTGATGGTCATCATCGACTTCATGTACTGGTCGTCCCAGCCGTTCGAAAGCTTGTCTGCCTTGGCCAGGATCTCGTCGGGCGTTTCGGCGAAAGCGGTCAACGGAACGGACGCGGCGACGGCAACGCACATCAATAACATCAGCCTGGAAACGATTTGCATGGTCAAGCCTCCACAAGTGGGGATTCAAGCCCGGCCGGATTCGAACCTCATTTGCCACCGATCTGCCGAATGCGCAAGGTTTCTACCGGGCGCAGTTCCCTCGTCACTTATGTCCTGTGCAAGCGCCGTGCCCTGCCTGTCAGTCGTCGAATGTCATCACTTATACCTTCGTCAATCTCGAAGGTTGACGGCGTCAAGGCGTGGCTGGATGCGCCTTGGCGAATGTTCGACTTCACACGGGCCGCTGGCGGGAGATAACCTTGACGTGCGGATTCGCACGCCTTGGGATCTTTTTCGGGCGGCAAGGTGCTTGCGCCATGATTCCGAGGGTGGTACTTGGAAAGCCTCCTGGAGGCTCTAGTGATCGTCGAGCGTCGCAGATTTGCCAGACAGGCCCTGTCCGAAGAGGTGCATTGCTATATCGATGGAGTGAGGTTCGACGCCCACACGATCGATCTCAGCTTGGGAGGGGTCTTTGTCCGTTCGAAGCGGTTGTGCGCGGTTTCTCCCGGCGCTCTTGTCGGCCTGGTTTTTGTCAGGCATCCGCGAATGCTGCATACGACCTTCCTGTTCGGCCGTGTGATGAGGGCCCAGGCCGAACCGGTCGAAGGACTGGCCCTTTCCTGGGAAAAGGCTGTCTCGGTAGCTCCGGCCAAGGATCTCGCCCGATTCCTGGAAACCGTTTTCGGTATCAAGGAACCAATGATTCAACTGGAGGAATCAGGCCCTAGGGGGCAGGCGCGGAACGTGTTCCTGTTTTCGTCGATGACCCAACCGGATTCTGGCCCGCCTTCCTTGTCGGTTTCGCAAGCCTCGTCGACCGGATCCGCTGAACTGCCTTCTCGTGCAGTACCTACCCTGCCTGGCGACCCGGTTGCCGATGATGCTGAGATACGCCAGACGCTCTCGGGTTCGGACGAATCCGTCGTGGAACTTCCCGATCCATTCGACGTGTTCGACATGGGGACCAACGGATTGACCGTGACGGCGCGTGACATCGCCGCGATGGAACTGAAGATCATTGCCCTCGAGCGGGACAGCACGGTTCCCCGTATTCGCGACGACATCGCAAGCGCCCCCCCGGCGGCGCCTCCGCCGCATGGGCAGATATCGCAGATGGTGGCCCGCGAGGGCGTGCGGGTATCGCTGCCGGCGGTACTGCTTCTTGGTGATGACAAACTGCCACTGACCATCAGCGAACTTGGCATGGCAGGTGCCTTTGTGCGGACCGCGTTCGCTCCACTTGATCGCACAGCAGCCTTGTCGCTGCTGTTCCAGATTCCTGCCCGACGCGGGCCGGTTTCAATCAATTGCAAGTGCGTCCTAAAGGAAGTCGTCGAAGGTGGACATGACCGTGGACCCGGCTTGTTGCTTCAATTCATCTCCACCGAGGATTCAGACAACCCCGGCGTGCTGGAGCGCTATATCAAGTTTCTCCAGTTCCACCGCCTGGCAAGCTCCTGATCAGTCCCGCTGGCTCACCTGATGGTTCGGGTTCCTGCGATCATGGGACCTACGCCTTTTTTCCCTGGTTGGCGACCGCCGCGATCTGCGCTTTCACCATTTCAGGGTCGCCAAGGTATTCGTGGCGAATCGGCTTCAGGTCGGCGTCCAGTTCGTACAGCAGTGGGATTCCAGTGGGGATGTTCAGTTCCGTGATCTCGCCCTCGGGGATGTTGTCCAGGTATTTCACCAGGGCGCGAATGCTGTTGCCGTGGGCGACGATAAGGACGCGCTTGCCGCTCTTGATGGCAGGAGCAATCTCGCCGTGCCACAGCGGCAGGAAGCGTGCAACCGTGTCCTTCAGGCTCTCGGATGACGGCAGCACATCTGGATTTTCGTCGCCATAGCGCGGATCGAATACCGGGTGCCTGGGGTCTGTCTTGTCCAGCGGTGGCGGCGGTACTTCGTAGGATCGCCGCCAGATCTTGACCTGCGCCTCGCCGTGGATCTCGGCCATTTCGGTCTTGTTCAGGCCCTGCAGCGAACCGTAGTGACGCTCGTTCAGGCGCCACCGGCGAAAAACGGGAATCCACACCAGATCCAACTCGTCCAGCACGAACCACAGCGTGTGGATTGCGCGCTTCAGCACCGACGTGTAGGCCACGTCGAAGACGAAGCCCATGTCCTTCAGCGTCTTGCCGGATCGCTGCGCCTCAACCTTGCCCTTGGGGGACAGGTCGATGTCAGTCCAGCCGGTAAAGCGGTTTTCCATGTTCCAAAGGCTTTCTCCATGACGAACCAGGACAAGTTTGTACATTTGGGGCCTCCATCCAGGGATCGGCCGGGTGCGCCGGCGCACAGGTAGTCTAGCCCTGGGGGGCATGGCGTTCAACCCGCCTCGGGCCCGGCTTTTCTGTCATTGACCACTCGGATGATCGTTCCTGATGCGGTTGGTTCCACTAGGAATCGGGTACCGTTTTGGACAACCAGCACTCCGGCCTTCATCCCGGTGACCCGGCTTATGGCGACCGGTCCGTGGGCCAAAAGGTCGGCGTCGGTACGAGATGGCGGCCCCGGATCCTCGGTCAGGAAGGCGACAGCGTCCTGTGTCCTGGCCACTTCGGAGGCGATTCTGGCGGCCTCAAAGGCGCTGATCAACTCGCGTCGGACCCGCTTGAGGTCCGAAGGATTTACGTACAGACCTGGAGTCAGGTCGTAAGTTGCCTCGCCGAAGTGTTTCGAAAGCATCGCTGGTGAAAGACCATCGCCACGGGCGGGCTGGGACTGGATGCTGGCCTCCCCATCAAACCGCAATGGCCCACGGATCATGGTCGCCCGGACCTTGTCAGGTCGGATTTCCACCGTATCGAAGCGCGGTGCTGGAATCTCCCCGGCAACGACCGGTCCGGGAATGCGGCGTTCCACCCGACCGTACCTGACCCGGACCCCGTCCGAAGAATGGATTGCTACGTGAATGATTTTTCGGCGCACTTCCACCGCGACCTCGACGTTGCGTCCAGCAGGCAGCCGCATTGCGGGCCGTCGCATCTCGTCGAAGAGTTCGCGGATGCTGATCGGCACGAATTCGATTCCGCCGGGCAGGTCGGGCGCATCTACTTCCAGCAGCAGGCCGTCGCGGATGTTCAGATCAACCGGTGTCCGGAAGCACAACATCTGCCCCTCCGGAGTCTTCCGTGTTCCAAACTCGCCCGCATCGCAGCCCCTATGGCCAGGCGCCTGGATGTCGATCTGGTCGGCGGCGTCGGTCATGCCGTGAAAAAATCCGCTGGTCCTGGGCCGCGAGAACAGTACCGAAACGTCGCGGTGGAATGCTTCCAGTTCGCTTTCGGACAGGCCGGGTTGGGACCGGTCCAGCGCCATTCGCATCCAGTCAACGACACAGCCAACCCAGGCGGGGGACTTAAGGCGACCCTCGATCTTGAATGCTGCGACTCCCAGCGCAGCAAGCTCGGCCAGGTCCGCGAACAGGTCCAGATCCTTCATGCTGAAGGGATATCCCACGGGCCGTCCGGCCTCGTCTGTTGCAGGCAGTCGACACGCCTGCGAACAGGCGCCATGGTTTCCCGAACGTCCCGTCGTCGCGGCACCCATCAGGCACAGGCCGGACACCGCAAAGCACTGCGCTCCGAAGACGAAGACCTCCAGTTCCAACTGGGGCAGGGCATCGCGGATGGCGGCGATGTCGTTGCGGCTGCACTCGCGAGCCAGGATGACGCGTCGGCAGCCTAGGTCCTGTGCCCGACGTGCCGTCTCGACCGAGTGAATCCCGGCCTGCGTGCTGGCGTGGACTGCCAGGGATGGGAACCGGTCCCGGCACAAGCGCATCAGCGCCGGGTCCCGGAGGATGACTGCGTCCACGCCAGTTGCATCGCATATCGCCAGGATCCGCGCGGCCTGGTCACGGTCTTCGGGTGCCAGCGGGACGTTAAGAGGGACGTAGAGGCGGGTGCCGGTGTCGTGAAGGAATTCGACCACACCTGGAAGTTGCGCCTCGGTCAGGTTTGCTGCGCGGACGCGGGCGTTCAGCGAGCCTACCCCGGCGTAGACCGCGTCCGCCCCATGTCCTGCGGCGGTCTCGATCGCTTCCAGGCTGCCGCCCGGCGCCAGGATCTCCGGCCGTTTCCCGAATGTTCCCCTCACGAAGGCGTCCTCCCCGTTCCCGCGATCGGGCGCGGTGCGCCATTGTGCTGAATCGGGTGCGTCCCCGCAAGGAACGATCACGTCGAGGTCTTGTCCAGGAATGTCCGAAGGGACGGTGGAAGTTCAGTCGTGGAGCGTATGGGCGCACCAGTTACCGGGTGCTGGAATGCAAGCGTCTTGGCATGCAATGCCAGTCGTTTCTGGTGCCACAGCGGGTGGCAGGCAAGTCGTGGTTCATAGCGCAGGTCGCCAAGCACCGGATGTCCGGCCTCCGCGAAATGCACCCGGATCTGGTTTCGCCGCCCCGTCTCAAGGTGAACGCAAAGATAAGTGGCTCCTCGCAGCCGCTGCGTCACCTGAAAGTGGGTTACGGCAAGCTTGCCTGCGCCAGGCTCGCTGGTCGAGAACTGATCCAGGTCATCGTCGGTCGCGAGGAAGCTGCGGTATGTCCCGCTTTCCTCTGCAACCGTTCCTGCAACAATAGCTGCGTATTCGCGTTCCGGTTTGTGATCGGCGAACTGCTGCTTCAGTGCCTGCTGAATGGCCTCGGTTCTCGCGAACACAAGCAAGCCCGAAGTGTCGCAATCCAGTCGGTGAACAATGAACGCTTTCTGTGGGTTGCGCTGGCCTCGGCTGAAGTGTCGGGCGACCTGATGGACCAGCGTGTCCTGCTCCTTGCGAACGGTCGGCACCGTCAGAATGCCAGCGCTTTTTTCGACCACTATCAGGTAACGATCCTCGAACACGACGCTGAATGCGTTGTTGGAGAAGGCTCTCGGGATCTCCTTGTAGCGACATTGCGGGTCATAGGACACCTCGATGGTCGCGCCCGCCAATGCCGGCGTCCCGGCCCCCTTGCAAACCGAACCGTCCAGGATGACGCAGCCATGGTCGAACATCCCGCGCACTACCGAGCGGGAGACGCCAGTCAGGCCCTGTACCACGAGGTCGATCCGCGGGGAGTCGCCGACTAGCACCGTACTGCGCCTTTCCCTCGCCATTTGGCAGTTCCTCCAATCATCTTCTGACGGTACGTGGCCGTAAACGTGCGCTTCAGGAAGAAAGTGGAGGGAACGGCCGGACTGGCCATTGGCTCCCTCTCCGGGAGGGCATCGTCCAAGGATTCTACTTCACGATTTCCACAAAGTCTCGGATGCCGGCATTCAGCGATGGCCGTGGACTGGCCGTGGACTGGCCGTGGACTGGCGTCTTGACCACTTCCGTTTCACGGTCGATACTCCCTGAAGCCGGTTTTCCAGGGTTCATTACTACCCTTCCTGATTTTCGTGGTTCCAGTCGGAGGTGCATTATGCGTTGCGTGGTGTCGGTTCGAGTGTGGCTGTTGACTGTTGCTGCCGCCGCGGCCCTGGTCGGATGTTCATCGGATGGCGGAACGTCGGATTCTGGCGGGGATCTGCCGGCCGATCAGGCTACCGATTTTGCATTTGACGGGACGGCGGATGAAGGAACCGGTGACATCTATGTGCCTGACCAGGCTGGCGATTCCGAGGCTGGCGATCTGGCGCTCGATGGCGAACAAGACGTTTTGTCCGATCTTGGGGGGGATCTTACCGGCGATGCCGTCCCGGATTCCCAGGCGGACGTCATCCCTGATGCCGCCTTCATCCACGCCGTACGCGAGCATGCCGACCGGGTGGTTGACAGCCCCTACCTTGCCGACGAACCGACGCAGTTCCGTACGATCGACGTCCTGCCGGATCTGGACGTTCGCGCCCTGCTGGCCGTGGGCGCCGAGGTATGGGCCGGCACGCCTTCGGGACTGTACCGGTGGACTGTTGCAAAGGATCGCTTCGAGAAGGTGACGTTGCCCCAGGACCTGATCGTTGGGCCAATGGCTAATCCCATACAGGACCTTGCGCTTTCGGCCGACGAGACGATGGTTGCCGTGGCGTTTGCCAACGGGATCCAGCTGGTGGACGTTGCTGGCAACCCGACTGTGACCCTGGGGGCTGGGTTGGCGGCATTCACGTCGGTCGCGTTCGTTCCGGACGGAACGTTGGTGGCTGGCACCACGGACGGGGTATTCTGGGGGTCGTCTGGCGACTTCGGTCCGGTAGATGGCACCTCCGGATGGGATGTACTTGACGTTGCCGTGGCCGGCACCAAGACCTTGAGCCTGCTGGCCGACGGGTCGCTGCGGCTGGGGCTTGATCCGTTGATTCTGGATGAATCCCTTGGGGCAGCGAGTGCCCTCGGAGGTTCCCGTTCGTCGTCTGGACAAGCGGTGCGTGTTGCGTGCAAGGGCGGATTGGCAACGGTTTCTGCCAGCGGCGATGCGGGGCTGACCTTCGTTCCGATGAAGGGCGAATTGCCGACAAGCGATCTGACGGCGGTGGACCAGGCCGGGGACGACGTGCTGATCGGGCACGCCAGAGGGGCCAGTGCCGTGAAGGTGGTCCCAGGGCCGGGTCCGCTTTCGTTCAGTCACTACGTGTCAAAACGCTGGCTGCCGGATGACGCCGTTACTGCGGTGGCCGTGGCTGACGACGGTTCCTACTGGATTGGGACTTCCGCCGGGGCAACCAGGGTCAGATTCGTGGAACGTCGGATTGCCGACAAGGAATCGGAACTGTTCGACGTGTGGATACAGCGTTTCTGGCGCATGGACGGCTTCCTGATGTCGGACACCTGGTCCGACGACCCCTGGAACCCGACCGCATGGGCTCAAAGCGACTTCGATAACGACGGCCTGTGGACCCAGATGGGAGTGGGCGCGCTGTGCATGGCTTACTCGGTCACCCAGGACGAGAAGTACTACCTCGCCGCTCGCAAGGCCATGGACACCATGTTCCTGGAAATCGACGTTCCGGCGGTCGCTTTTGAGGCCGCGGGGCTCAAGCGTGGTTTCATTACGCGGTCCCTGGTCCGGGAGGACGAAACTGCGCTGTTCGCCCTCAAGCAGAACGAACCGGATCGTTGGCACGAAGTGACGTACGAGGGCGTCCGTTACATGTGGAAGGACGACACTTCATCTGACGAGACCACCGGACACTTCTTCGGCTTCCCGCTGTTCTACGATCTGTGCGCCAAGAACCCGGACGAGCGTGCGGCAGTGGCCGAGCACGCCGGAGCGCTGGCTCGCTACATAGTTGATGGCGGATACACGCTTAAAGATCTGGATGGTATTGCCACCTCTTTCGGGCATTGGGAGCCCGAGCGCGTCTCGATCACGGTCGATGGCCTTGAAAACTGCGGGATTGACTACCCGCTGGAGGCTTGCCTGGAGGCCGAATTCGGCGGCGGCTGGCTGAATGGCATCGAGATCCTCGGACACCTGCTGTCCGCCTGGCACATGACAGGCGACCCGGCTTTGTACGCGGCCTATGATCGTCTTGTGACCGAGTACCGGTACGACGAGGTGGCGCGCTGGTCCAGGAAGGCCATCACGGTCAGCAACCCGTCCAGCGCGAACCACAGCGACCACGAGCTGGCGATGCTGGCCTACGCGACTCTGCTGCGCTACGAACCGAACCCGACGCGGCGAGCGAAGTACCTGGACGGCCTGCTGGGGCTGTACGAGTACGAGCGGCCCGAGCGGCAGCCATTGTGGGCCGCCATCGTTGCCCTGGCGGTCCCCGGCGAGGCCGAGGTCGCAAAGGCGGTGCAGACCTTGCGCGAAATGCCTCGTGACATTCGTGACTGGGGGGTGGACAACAGCCACCGAAAGGATTGCGTGCGCAACGTCAATGATCGCTTCGATGACCCGCAGTGGGACACCGTCTTTCCCTACGATGAGATTCGCACGATGTGGTGGAACGGCAATCCATACGAGATGGTTGGCGGAAGCAACGGCCAAGGCATGGTCAGTCCCACCGCATTCCAGTTGGCCTACTGGGCGCAGCGCTACGCCGGCATCCTGGTTCAGCCCTAGCAGGCGCGTTTCCCTGTGCCATGGCGCAAACCATCTGGTTCAGACAGCGTGGACCTCCCGACTGGTACTGTCTGTCTGACCAAACGTCCGTGGTCAAAGGTCATATCTGCTTGCCGTGTGTTTCCGGTATTCTTCCCCCGTTTTGTGGGGTGGCGCATGGCAACTGGCTTGCAGGTCAAGACGGCGGCGAGGCGACTGGTGGTTTCCATCGGGCTGATCCTTCTTGCGGCGCCTGGGGCATGTTCATTGCGGGACGTGGTCGCTTTGGATGACGTGGGTTCCCAAGCCGACGCCGTTGGCGCCGATCCTGGGCCATCATTGCCGGCGGTCGATCCGTCGTCCTACCCGTCGCTGACTCCCGATGCCATGGGCCAACTGAAATTCATCCTCGGTCTGGCAGCACGGCCCCTGGACGATTTCACCGACCTCGAGGCGAACGGACAGCTTGACCTGACCTCTTACCGCTACTCGATCGCATTCTCGGGATATTTTCTGTCCGTGGTGCAGTACCACCAGTTGCCAGCCTGGTCCGAGGCAATCGGACCTGCCATCGACCGTCTGATTCACAAAATCCTCCTGAAGCCGGTGTGGGAGTACTGGGCCGAAACCAGCAAGGGAATTTCGACCCTCGAACCCAACCTGGACATGCCGTATCCCGAACGGCACGATCCCGTGGGTGAGAAGAACATCATGTACTCCGGGCACGTCGCGCACCTTATGAACCTGTATGCGGCCCTGTACAGGGATTTTTCGTGGGACACTCCCGGGTCAATCGTCTATGAATGGGCCCCCGACGAACGCTACACCTACGACAACAAGGCAATCATCGACGTCATGCACCGCCAGATGGCCGACAACCCCTACCACGGGATCTGCTGCGAGCCGAACGCCGTTTTCCCCGAATGCAACCAGCATCCGATCCTGGCATTCAAACTGTACGACGCCACTCATGGAACCGACCGGTTCGCAGTCAGCGAACAGTTCTACGACTTTTTCGTCAGCAAGGAACTAACCGACTCTAAGACTGGCGAAACGGCAATGCTGTACCTGGTCAAGCAGGACTCGACGCTTTCGCAGGCAAACCCGCGTTACGGCAACTCGAATGACGAACTGATCCGGCAACTGATTGACGAGGGCGTCATCACTTTCGAATCGGCCTCCGCGAACGGCTGGACCGGAACGTTCATGCACGCCTGGAAACCCGGGTTCGTGGAATCTCGATGGCCGTTATGGAAGGCGCGGCACTACACGCCGACGGCGGATGGGGCGGCGATCCTGAAGGACGAGACATGGGAACCCAGGGTGCGATATGGCTTTTTCGCGATGCTGGCGGGCGAACTCGGGGATCTGGACGCACGTGACCGACTGCTGGCCTACGCCGATCGGACGTTCCCGCGGGTCCAGGATGCCGGCGGTCTACACTATCGCTGTCCGCCAGTGTCCACGTCGCCATGCACCAACCTGACCGACAAGTTGATTGCCTTTGCCCGCGTTAATCCTCCGGGCGGCTGGAGGGCCGTTCATGAACGACCGTTTGACGACGCCCATTTCACCCAGCCGCGTCTGACCGGGGTCGATTTTCCGGCCATCCTTGTGAGGCGGGCGCTTTTCGATCGATCCAGGCGTGCGCTGGTTGCCTCGTTCGAGCCGGGAACAAGGACCAGCGGGACGACGATCGTGCGCATCGAGGGCCTGGACCCATCCTCGTCCTGGCAGGTATTCATCGACAAAATCCTGGTCTCGACAGTTTCTTCCAGCGACCGAGCCGAGGTCACTGTCGGAATGGATGGGCCGCACGATCTGGTCGTACAGGCACTCTAGGTCGTAGTCCTTCCTGTGGTCGAAAACTTGACTGGCCCAATGCCGGCAGGACAATCGAGTCGAAGTCATGCACGGAGGTCTTGATGCGATCACGTGGGGATCCCATATGCCTTCTGGCGGCGGTCGTTGCGGCGGTCGTTGCGGCGGTACCGGCGATGTCTTGCGGGGGCGACGGCCACGACGTCGGCGGCTCGGCTGACCCCGATGAGGGGACGATCTTTGCGGAGGTAATACCGGCGGCCACCGGAGGCACCATCTCGACCGGACAGGGCTGGGGGACTTTGATCATACCGGCGGGATCGTTGGAAAAGGACGCCGAAGTCTCGCTTACACCAGGTCCTGCCCAATCGGGCTCGGTAACCAGCGTCTACGACGTCGATCCTGCCGACACGACGTTTGATCCGGTTGCCAGCCTGTCGATTGTCTACGACGGAGAACCGGGTGTCGGCAATATCGTCGTTCTGGCCCTGCTGGCAAACGGCATTTGGGAGGAAGTTGCCGGTTCCAGCCTCAGCGAAGGGCGCCTATCTGGCGGGATTTCGGTAGGCGGCAGATACGCTGGTGTGCTGCGAACGTCCCCAGGTCAGTTGTCAATCGATTGCGCCAAGATTTGGCGCGACTTTTCCCCATGCGGAGGCGAGATTGCGACCACCTGGCGCCAGGTTGCGACCTGCCTCGAAGGCGCTCCATTCCCGTTGTCGGCCCCGACATACTGTCCTGATCGCGCAGGAACATGGGGCCTGGCTCAGCTGGGAGTAGTGACAATCAGCGAATCATCGGAATCCACCTTCCTGAACCAGGATGCAACATCGGCCGATTTCCAGGCCCCGTTGTCCTGCTTTCCGGACGGTTCTTCATGTTCCGGTATCACCAGGATGGACGAGTGGTTCACCTCCTGCCAGGCGAATAAAGGGGGATGTCATTGTTCGGGCCTGCAGCGATTTCCCGTAAGCACTTCCCAGCCCATCCCTCTGCGGATTGATGAAAACGACCTGGTGCTGCTGGACGCCGATGGAATCGAAACCGGAAGAAAACCTTTCTGTGTGACAGGAACCGTCGCGGTAGTCGAGGACACCTGGACTGCAGCAGGCGGCGAACCGATCCGGGTCCTGAGGGTCCTGAATCGCTGAACCAGCCTTCAAGGTTGATGTTGCCGTATGAGGTCGGTCGGTGTGCCGCTTGGCCATTGGGGCCACGTGACAAGGGCAAGTAGATTGGTTGCCCCTTTGCATGGGTAGAGTCTAAACTTTCTAACCGGACCGTCCGATGAATGCACGAGTGTCAATGTGTTCATGATGTGATGCGGGTTTGCAGACGACGTGGAGATTGACCCGCTTCCCTGGGTGCGGGCTGGAAGGAGGGGACCATGAAAAGACAAAACCTCTGGATGTTCCTGGTGGCCATTGCGGCCCTAGGAGGTTGTGACGGTTCCGGCGGAAACGGCCTGCCGTACGAGGAAGACGCCTACCCGCCAGACTCGAATGACGTACTCGGGGACGTCCCAGGCAGCCAATGTCTCAGCCAGAATGTATGGGCCCAGCCCACATTCGACTGGCTGATGACCAGCGGCGTCGAATTGGATGTTCTGGTTGTGCATCTGGACGGCGAGCCGTGGCCGGATGTAGTCGTGTCTGTCTTTGATGACTCGTCCGAACTGCCTGGGGACCAGGTTCTGCTGGCAAAGGGAGTGACGGATGAGAACGGCAAGTGGGTCGGTTCCGCGGTGATGACTCTGGACCAGGACGCTGTCAACATCGTGGTCAACATCGTAGGCGCGAAAAACTGGGACCGCGTGCTGGTGACCGACGGTCGTGTGACCGTCGAGTTCGGCAGGGGGGAATGACCATGAAGACGATGCGCATCCTCGTGGTTGCGGCCCTGATGGTCGTTTCGACGGCCGCCATGGCTCTGACCTTCGACAGCAAGGGCAAGCTCACCTGGCGTTTCCTTGTTGAACCATACTCATCCAGTTACGACAGTTCGGGTATCCCGAAGGTAATCAACGCGAGCCTCAAGAAGGTTCCGTCAAACGATTTCCTGACGCGCCTGGGCGGGGTCCTGCCCGAACGGCGAGACATCCGGACCAACAACCCCGATCTCATCACCGATGACTTTGGGGCCAACGTCCACCTGAAGAAGGCCGCGGATGTCTACGTGACCTTCATCCACGAGGGCGCTGCCTACAAGAATTCGTTCGGGTTCTTTTCGTTTCCAGACAATCAGGTTCCGCAGACGAAGAACGACGTTCGCGAAACGATAGTGTTCCCGAACGCCTCGTTCAACAATGATGGCGGGTCGTCGCTGGGCCTTAGATTGGGCGATACGGTGAAGTTGGGGCACTTCGATGTTGGCCAGAACATCGGTTTCCTGGTTGTGGCCAACGGCTTTGACAGCAAGAGCGGCGTGACAACGAAACCCACAGGCGGACCTCCTGGCGGTGGGGCGGTCTACTACACGCTCAAGCATCTGAACCCCGAATCGGATTCGGCGATGAAGGCCCATACGGTCCTGCTGAACGACGTCAAGTCGGGCATGATCGTTCTGGGCATGGAAGACCTGAATCGCGGCGACAGCGGTTGTGATCACGATTTCAACGACACGCTCTACAGCGTGCATTCTGATCCTGCTGATGCCATCGACGTTTCCGATATCGCCCCGGTTCCGGAGGTGTTGGACCGCGACAAGGACGGCGTTCTTGATGGCAACGATGATCATCCGGATGATCCTGCCCGGGCCTTCGACATCTTCACGCCGTCCAGCGCCGGCTTTGGGACTTTCGTGTTCGAGGATTCGTGGCCGCTGCACGGTGACTACGACTTCAACGACATGGTGGTTCGATACCAGTTCCTGCGCGTCGAAAACAGGGACGGCAAGGTGCTGGACCTGGTCGCGACCTTCAAGCTGGCGGCCTGGGGATCCGGGAACAACAACGGGTTCGCCTTACACCTGCCGGGGGTCGTCGCATCGCTGGTTCAGACCGCAACGCTGACCCTCAACGGCGGAACAGCGCAGGCAATCGTGCCCGAGGCCGGCCAGTCCAGCCTCGTGTACCAGATCTTTGCGGACCAGCAGGCCGTTGCCGCCACGTCCGGCGCGACATGCACGACGTTCAACACCCAGACCGGCTGCTATGCAGGTGAAGGACCCGAGTTCCAGTTGCGTGTTGCATTCAAGACGCCCCAGACCGTGGCCAGCCTGGGCGCTCCCCCTTGGGATCCCTTCGTGTTCCGCACGGCCCAGCGTGGGCATGAGATCCACATGGTGAATCACGCCCCGACGGCCTTGGCTGACATGAGCCTCTTCGGGACGGGTGACGACAATTCGGTCGTGAACCAGGGGATCTGGTACAAATCGATCTGCAACCTGCCGTTCGCGCTGGATATCCCCGAGCAGTGGGCGTGGCCGGTCGAAGGTGTCGAGTTCTCGACGGCGTACCCGAACTTCCTGACCTGGGTCAATGCATCCGGGGCCTCGGCGAAGGACTGGTACAAGACCGACGTGGTCACCGACAGCCTCTGGTCCCACTAACCCACCCTGCTTCCAGGCCCATCTACCCGGCATTTTCCATAAGGCGCTTGCGGGTGTGACCGGGGCAACGGCAGAAGATTCCAAGACGTGGAAGTATTGCAGCCGGCTTCGGGATTCGGAGCGGTTTAATCAGAAGCAGTTCATCAGGCCGCTTCCAGTGGCGGCCTCGACCACTGCATCGGCATCGTTGGCCTTTCCGAACGGCGCAAACTTGGCGCCCACCGCCTCCTTGGCCAGGTCGCACCCCGCGTCACGGGCGATCTTTCCCAGATCGTCTGCAAGTCCAGTGGCATCCAGGGCCTCGACCGCAGCCGCCTCGCGCAGGATCGCCTTCAGGATGGCTTTTTGCAGTGCGATGAAGCCGCCCAGGCCGAAGCCTCCGCCGGCCATGCTGCCCAGGACCGACAATGCGGCCAGACCCCTGCTGCCACCATTCAGTGCTTTCTGGATGTCGTCGGTGGCCGACCCGCCGCCCGACCCGTCCGGTAGCACCGCGATCATCCGGCCTGTTTCGGGGTCCACGGAATAGAATGCAACCGGGGTGCCCGACGTTGGGACGATGCGGTATTCGTCCCAGTAGCGATCCATGACGAACTCCCATTTCGACCGTGCAGCGCCGTCCAGTCCGGGGGCCACTACCGAGATGTTGTCGTACGGGTTCAGCAGTGCCAGGTCGGCGCCTTCCAGCAGTGATGCGGTGCTGGTAGTGAACAGTGCCTGTTCCATCACTGCCAGGCGCGCCGTTGCTTCCAGCGTGCGTCGCAGTGCCCGTGCAGGATCCACGGAAATCGTCGCAAACCCTGCCAGGGGAAGGACGTCAATCCGGCGAGTGCGCCCGATCCCGAATTCCGGTCGCACGGTCAACAGGACCAGGCGTGGCCCCGTTTCGTAGGTCGGCTCGGTGGAGTCGGCTGCGGCCAGCGGCGCCGCGATGCCCGCCAGGTCAGCCGATACGGTTGCGATGGGCGTTATCAGGGCTGCCCGGATCGCATCGGTATCCCCCGATACGGCCGCGTCCCAAAGGGGTTCCAGGGCCAACTTGGCAGCCAGGACGTCGTCCAGACGGGCGGCCAGTGTCGGCGCGCCGCCCTCGACTGACAAGATAGCCGTTCCGAACATCGCCTCCTGGACCTCCAAGGCAGCGGTGGCCGAAGGTGTCGTTCCTGGGGCACGGTCGAACCCGGCCAGCGTGCGTGTCACTGACTGGATGCCCCAATCGACTGTCAGGTACAGGCCGGTTATCGCAGGTTCCGGCAGCCGCATGGCCGGGTCTGGAACCGTGTATGTGGCGGTGCCCTCGACGCGTCCATCCGATGTTTTCATCGATACATGTCGCACATTCGTAGCACCGGTTGGAGCCTGGTACGCCAGGCGATACGGATCGACGACCTGCTTGCCCAGGAAGGTCAGCGTGGCCGTTGCCACATCGGACGGCTGGGTTGCCATTGCCAGGGTGCCACCGCTCAACGCGGCCATCTCGGCCAGCGTTGCCGGAACTACCGTCCCTACTCCCACTACCACCACGGGTGGTCCGTGGGCGATGCGCAACTTTTCTTCCGGCGTGTCCGGCGTGTCCGGGTCCCCGTCCGTCGTGTACACGATAACAGTGCCTCCAAGATCGCCGGCTTCGGCGAGGGCTGCCCAGAGGTCAGAAGCGGCACCCGGAGCCATATCGGCCTGCGCCTTTACTTCCGATGGGTCTGCGGTCCACTCCCCCGCGGCAGCGGCCCCGAACGCAACCGCTGCCACGCGGAACAGCGCATTCGGGTGGTCTGTCAGGATGGCCGTCGCCAGGTCCTGGGCGTAGACCCCGGCCTGCTCGCGAAACTCCAGTGGAATGCTGTCCGAAACGTCCAGCAGGATCAGGACTCGTGGTCCGGGAGCGCGGTTCCGGTCCATGACGAATCCCCGGCCCTCGCCCTCGTCCTGAACCCGGAACGCAGAAGCGCCCAGGCCCGAGACCATGTTTCCGCCAGCGTCCCGAACAAGCGCCTGCAGCCTGATCCGCGGGAATGCGACAGGGTCGGCGGCGACCTCGATTGACGCGACCGAGGCCAGCGTAGCGGGGTCGGCGGTCCCGTTAGCCACTGGCTCGCCGTCAACCGTCAAGGTCCCTGTTGCGTCGACGGTGATCAGTTGCCCGGCAAGGGTCACTGCGGAGGTGCCGGCGATGGAATGCGACGCGATTTCATCAGGTTCCAGCCCGGGGGCGTCCAGGGCCAGAACCGGAAAAAAGGATCGCACCGAGTCGATCGGCATCAGCGCCAGGGTGTCGATGTCCTCGGTCGGTACCATCTGGACCCTGAGGCGCCGTCCGGCAAGGTCGGCCAGGGCCCAGTCGCCTTCAATCAGCGGTTTCAGCGTCCCGGGTTCATCGGCGGTGGCGTACGACAAGGCGACGTGCAATTCGTCCTGTGCGCCGGTGGCGGACGGTGCCGGCCCAGTGGTCCCTGTGGTGTACGTTTCGCCGAATACTCCGTCGGGCGGCAGGGGATTCGCGAACTTCTCCTGGCCGTCCACGACCACGCGCACAAAAGGCATCGTATCGAAGCCCGAAAGGTCCAGTGGTTGCGCCACAGCGGTAGGCGGCAGCAAAGCCTCAATTCTAGCCGCCAGGGCCAGGCTGTCGGTGGCGTCCTTATCGATCGTAGCCAGTGGCGTCGGCAGTACTCCTCCTCCAAGTTCCTTGCGCCAGGTATCGATCGCATCCCGGTTCCCTGGCGCGAAATCCGGTATCGGCTTGGCAAACAGGCACGCGCGCCGGAGATCCGGCGACAGGGCGTTGTCGCCGCTCCAGACGTCTGCCTCAAATCCGGCACGATGGTACAAGTCCGCCAGCAGTTCGACCTTTTCACGCGGGGTCCCCGTCCCGGAACGCAGTGTCATCGCCGGACCCCAGACAGCCTCGCGATCCGCGCCCAGACCGAAGTCCTTGGCGCGCGCCGGATGTGCAGCGATCAGGTCCCTGACGAAGGCGTAGATCCGCTGGGCATCCTTCGCAGCCACCACCTCGTCGGCCCGCGCTGCCAGATGGTCGGGGCTCGATCGCAGGGCTTCTCGCAGGTCCTGCCAGGCAGCGAACGGCAACTTTCGCAATGGCGGGGCGTCCGGGGTTGCATCGGTTGCGTCGGCCACATCCTGTGCGACCGCGGCGTCCTCGGGTCCGCGCCCTGAGGAACTGCCGCACGCAGCAGCCATAGTGACCAGGATCGACAGGGACCAACGGGCCTTCATGCGACACCTCCGGGTCCGAATCCTGTGACAACCTTCAAGGTCTGTCCATACGGGATGACGAGAACGTCGTTTGCGCGACAGGTTGGGTTGTTGCGGTTCAACAGGGGCTGATGCTGCGGCCGACTTGGCCGACGTTGCGCCGGATCAGGCCGAGGTTGTTCCGGATGCAGCCGACGTTGTCGATGTGAATTCCGACGTCCGCGAGGCCATCCAGGCGGCAGAAGAAGCCATTTGCTGGCCTACTGGTCTGGCCGCTACTTCGGGTTCATATCGGAAACGTTGTGATTTCCCCGCTCGATTTGCGCCTCGCGCATGTGGAAGATCCATTCCAAACCGCCCATTGACGGGCGTCCGAAGCCTCCGCTAGAGTCACGCACGGTCCGGTTCCCCCAGGTCCGGCGAACCGGTGCCATGGAAATGCGTAAAGGAGTCCATATGCGGACGTTCTTGGGATTCGTACTCGTGATGGCACTGGCCGTAGCTTGCGTGAAGGTCGAAGAACCGCCGTTCCCCGAGGTGACGATCAATATCCAGGGGGGTGACGGCAACGGCACCTGCACGAAGTGTGACGCTGCTGCCATGAAGGGCCGCGTCTACCGGGTCACGCGGTTGGAGATCGACGAGCCCGACGCCTTCGCACAGATCCTCAACGTGCTGTGGCAGGGCGACGTGAGGAACAACATTCTCAACGTCCTGATCATCGTGGACGACGCTGTCGGCGGGACCGGGACCGCGTTCGAGAGCCTGTCGTTGACGTTGGGGCCGGGCTGGCGCGTCCCCAAGATGCCCTACGTTATGCCGCCGGCGGAAGACGACCCAGTGATAGCAAATGCGGTGGAGGAGTACTGCCTGCTGGACAAGCTCAGCCTGGACGTCAAGATGGCGCCCTACCACGGCACGCAATGCGAGTTCAAGAGCACCTCCCCCACGTCGCTGTACTTCCATTCGGGCCCGAAGGATGCACCCCTGATCTGTGCCCCGGACAACCAGCCAGCCAACAACATCCCGATCAGCAACATGACCATCCGTTCGTCGTTCAACGACGACTGCACCGAGATACGCAACGGCTTCCTGCTGGGCTGCATCACGGTCGATGCCGCAGACCGCATCTGCATGTGCATGGGCGCGCCCGGGACCTGCGCCTGGGAAGGGGGGCCTGGGGCGACGTACGCACCAGACGCCTTGGACGCGTCCTGCCAGACGGCCTGCGGGGAGACCTGGTTGTCGTTCGGCAGCATCATCCGGTCCTTTGAACTGGCGCCCGGCTGCCTGACGCCTGAGGGCACTCCGGGGTACTTCGTGCAGGCGTTCTTCGACGCCGCGATGATCCCCGATGCGAAGTTCAACCATGTGGCATCGGACGACTGTTCCAAACACTGACGGAGGTGCGTCATGAAGGCGACCTTCGCCATGCGGATCGGTCTGGTGCTGGCCGTGTCCTGGGCCCTGTGGCCAGCCGGGGCCGCGGCAGGTGGTTTCGAGATCGGGGATCAGGGTGCGCGGGCGGCAGGACGCGCTGGCGCATTCACGGTCCGCGCCGACGACCCGACCGCCATCGACGTCAACCCTGCCGGCCTGTCGCGGATGCGGGGCACGCGCATTATGCTGGGCAACCGCTTCATCGCCGGCAGCGAGGAGTATCGTCGTGCTCGGACGCTGGACTGGAGCGAGGCCCTCCACGGAGTGCCACGGTTCCTGACGTTCAAGCCAGTTAAGAATGAGATCCCGAACCAGTACCTGGGTCCGATCATCGCCGTCACCACCGATTTCAACTTGAAGGACTGGGGGTTCGGGATCAGCGTCGACGCCCCGCCCGGGACCATGAGCCAGCGGTTTCCGCTGGACGGCCCGCAAAAGTACATGCTGGTTTCGCGCACCGTGTCGATCCTTTACTACAACGCCGCCGTGTCCTGGAAATACAAGGACATCTTCGGGATCGGGGTGACCCTGCAGTGGGTGGATCTGCAAAGCATCAAGTTCAACCTGGTCATCAACGGGGACACCTCGGCACGCACGGTCGAACCCGAGTCCAGCCGGTTCGATATCCTCTCGAAGGTGTCCGGCGCGGACCACGTCAACGCGACCGCGATCCTCGGCCTGTGGTACCGCCCCATCCCAGGCCTGGAACTCGCCACCTCGGCCCGACTGGTCCCGGTGACGTTCCACGCCAAGTCGCACCTGGGGATCGAGGCCCTGAACCTGAAGCTGGACAAGGCGCCGCAACTGATGCGCAACGGCCGGCCAGACGATACCGTGACGTTCTCGTTCACGCTGCCGCCCAAGCTGCGCCTGGGTGCTCGCTATGTCTTTACGGACAAGGGGGGCCGGGAACTGGGCGACATCGAACTGGACCTTGGCTACGAGGCGTGGTCGATGGTCGATGCCTTCACCCTGGACGGCGCCGGTCTGGTGTCTGTGGTGCTGGGGCAGAACATCCCGATCGGGACCATCAAGGTTCCGCGAAACTGGAAGGACACGTTCAGCCTGCGGCTGGGCGGCGACTGGAACGTCGTCCCGACCCACTTTACGCTGCGGGGAGGCTTCTACTACGAAACCGGGGCGACGCCTGACGCATACGCGTACATCGACACGGCTCCAGGCGCCCGCCTGGGACCCAGCGCCGGATTCTCGCTGTCCTGGTACGGGTTCGACCTGTCGGCGTCGTACAGTTACCTCTTCTCGATGCCCGTTACCGTGACGGAATCGGAATCGCGTTCATACCAGCAGGTGCCTGGCAGCCCGTGCAAGGCCCCCTACACCGACACCTTCAGTTGCAACGCGAACTACCTTGGCAAGCCCTCCGCGCCCGCGAATGCTGGCAACTACTTCGCCAGCTACCACATGATCTCGGTTTCCCTGATGTACAAGTTCTGAACGTCGTCGGGAAACGCCTCTCTCAGTTTCTGGAAAACCCACTGGCAGTTTGGCAAGCATCCCGACAAGAGGACCCTGAACCAAGTTCGATCGTGTCAGACCTGAAAAGCACCACGATTTCAGTATGGACGGAATATTGGCTACCGGCAGGTATCGGGATTGGGATTGGGATTGGGATTGGGATTGGGATTGGGAGGAACCATTCAGGAAGGGGGCCGTTGCCGGACCCCGGCCGAACTCTAGTCGTAGACGCACTGGCCCTTGTAGCAGGTCTGGCCGCTGGAGCAGAGGCCCTTGCCGTTGTCGATCACGCCGTCGCAATCATCGTCCAGGCCGTTGCAGCGCTCGGGGCTGCCGGAAGCCGCGCCCTGTGCATTGCATTCCGCTTCCAGGCCATCAGCCGAGCAGACCTTTGTTCCGGTGATGGCGCAGGCATTCAGACCGACGGTGCATGTTGCTCCGACGTCAAAGCCCTCGTCCACCCGGCCATCGCAGTTGTCGTCCAGGCCGTTGCACAGTTCGGGGTTGGGCTTGTCGAGTACGCATTCTCCCCAGACGCCCGCTGCGCAGGCCTTGTGACCCGTGCCGCATGCCGAGTTGCAAGCCTGGGTAAGGTCCTCGTCGATCCGGCCGTCGCAGTCGTTGTCCTTGCCGTCGCACACCTCGTCAACCAGATTGACGGTGCTGCCGGAGGCCTGGCAGAAGCCAAGGCGCGTCGCGGCGTCGCAAACCATGGTCCCGGGGACCTGGCACGCCTGGCCAACGGTCTGCTGGCATGCCTGACCGACGTTGTATCCCTCGTCCGTCTCGCCGTCGCAGTCGTTGTCGAGGCCGTCGCAGTCGCCGCACGCGTGCAGCGAGTAGATCCCGTTGAGATCAAAGCCGTCGTTCGCTGATTCGGCCCCGGAAAGGGGCGTCGTGTTCACGATGCGGATCCGGTTGGCCAACAGGACCGAACCAAGGTCGAAATCGTTGGCCACGTTCGGCCTGGCGGCGACTGGCAGGTTCGAGGCCTGGCCCAGCTTGACCCAGGACTTCGAAATCGTATCGAAGGCGTAGACATCCGCGGTCTCGGTGGCATAGGCATTGTTGCCAACGAAGGTCTTCTCGTAGACGCGCAGGTCGGCTCCAGCCCCGTTCCTCAGCGGGCAGTCGAATTCCACCTCGATGTAGCCGTCGAAACCCAGGGAGAAGAAGACGCCATTATCGTTTTGCGCGTCGAAATCGAGCGCTTCGGCCGGATTCGAGGAGGACAGGTTCACCAGGCCGCCAGCCTTTGTCGTGCCCTGGTAGAACGAGACGACCCTGGCTGCGGCGAAGGTGTCGGGGTGGCCGCCCTCGGTTGCTCCGGGATAGATGAAGGGGTTATGGTCGTTGCAGTCGCCCATGCAGGATGCCAACCCGTCGCCGTCGGCATCAAAACCTTCGTCGGTCAGGCCGTCGCAATCGTTGTCGATGCCGTCGCAAATCTCGATAGCATTGTTTGTTGTCAGAGCTTCCTGGACCAGTTCAAGGCCGGAGTCGGGGCGAAGGAACTTCGCGGTTGCAGGGGGAGCCGGGAAATCCTTTCCACCATTGAAAGCCATGAGACCCAGCAAAGCCTGGTCGGCAGAATTCTCGAACGAGACTACCGTGGTGGTAACGCCGACCGCTTTCAGGGCGGCGATGGCTGCAATCACGTCGCCGTTGCACGTGTCGTCCCCCGCGGTGAACAGAACTACTGAACGCGAGCGACCGGCCGCCGGTTGAGCGCTGAAATAGGAAAGAGCCTTGGACAGGGCCAGGGCCGACGCCGCACGTCCGCCGACCTCGACGGCCTCGAGGCGGGAGACGATCCAGCCGTACGGGCTTCCCGGTTCGACGATGACGTCGCTGACGTCGCAGGACGCGGGGCAGAGACTCTGGTTTCCGCCATCCTTCTTGCTGACGAAGGGGAAGGTTACCAGGCCGAAGTCAACTTCGGACTTGACGTCGGGCAGGGTCCGCTTGAGGGCATCGACCACAAGCTCCTCGCGCGTCAGATACTTGCTTCCCTGCTTGAAACCGGACGGTTCGCCCATGCGTGCCGAGGTATCGACCAACAGCAGGACGTCGTTGCCGGTTCCGCCGCAGGCGGGCGACTGGTATGAGCCCTGGGGTACTGGATTCGATTCCGATAAGGGGGTGCAAGCGGACAACGTGATCGCCACCAGCAGTGCAGCGCCACTCAATGTGTTGATTTTGTTTCGCATCATCGTCCTCCAATTCCCGCTTGGGGCGTTAATCTCCATTAAGTTCGGCACCCCTGGAATAAAACTTTAGAGATGAATAAATGGTGAGGGGCGGGATTACGGCCGTATCGATGCGCAAGAAGATAGGTTGACCGCTTTTGTGGCAAAGGGTAGAAGACGAACGGTTCGACGTCGCAGGAAGCCGGTGCGAAACCGGCGCTGCCCCCGCAACTGTAACCGGGGACGAACCCAGGGTGACCACGGGCGCGGGTGCGCCGGGAAGGCCTGGGGGAGGGTGATCCGGGAGTCAGGACACTGCGCGTCAGCTGCTAGCGCACGCTGTTTCGGGAGGAAGCGGATGCGTTCGGACCCTCGTATCGCCTCGCGTCTCGTGCGACGGACAACAGGGACGGACGATCGATGCTTCCTGCCTGGATGGCGGCAGGGAGGATTGCCATGCGGTTCGGTGCCTGGTGTTCGCTTGTTACATGGGCCATGGCTTTTGTGGTGCTGACGATGTCCGGGGCGGGGTGTGACTCGGACGGCGGCGGGTATGGAAAGGACGGTTCTCAGACCGACCTGTATGCAGAGACACTTGAAATAGTGGGAAGCTACACAGACGGCTACGGTGGCATGCACGAGATTGCAGCCGACATGTGGACGCAGACCGCAGACTATGGAAGTGGTCCGCAGTCCAGCACGTTCCACCTGGAGCAGTTCGACAACGCTGCGCGGTGGGCTGCTGGCCAGAACGATCCGTCGAACGCGTATTTTCCGGGCAAATTCAGCCGGTTCGACTGGGTGACCACGGGCGGCAAGCTGTTTTTCTGCCAGACCAGGTACGATGCCGCGACCATTGACGAGGCGATTGCGGCGACGGCGGCCGATTCTACCGACCCGGCCAACTCTGGTTGTGGAGGCGCGTTCGCATGGTCCGAGTTGACTGTCGTGACGAACTGAACGACATCAGGTCCTGTTTGCGGTGACCGGAGGAAAAAAGGGAACGGGGAGGCGGCCTTGACGGGTTTCGTGTGCAAGAGTGCCTGCTGCCAGATGATAAAGATCATTGCCATCGGCGTGGTTCTTCCCTGGGGGCTCGGATGTGCTGCCGGGGCGGTCGGGTCTGGTGCCGTCGGCGCGGACATGGTGGTCGAGGCCCCTGGTCGGAATTCGGAGCCGTTTGGCGACCCGGGGCTTGCAGTAAATGGAGTGAGGGGCGGCGGGGACGGTGCGGGCAGCGCGGACGTCTTCTCGCTGAGGTTCATCCGGAACCAGAACGATTTCCTAGTGATGAGGTGGTCTGCCAGGCTGGTTCAGAATGGGCCGGGTGCCGACGTGATTGTGGCCGAAAACCCATTTGTGATTGGTACCTCGGACTTCGTCTTCATGGATCCTGCGATTGTGTCCGTGTCCCGTGACGGCAGCACATGGGTCGATTTCCCTCATGACTACGTTGCGTACGACGAGAAAGTCTACTCGGCTGATCCGGCCGCGTGGAATGGGTTTGCCGGTGTGACGCCGGTGCGATGGAACGACGACATTAATGAAATTGACCCCTTTGACCGTGATGCTGCAGGCGGAGATGAGTTCGATCTGGAGGACCTTCCCAGGGACGGCGCCGAAGGGGATGCCATTCGAGTGGAGGGATTCCGATTCCTGCGGATCCGGTCGGCGGCTACCGAGATCAACCCCGATTCCGGCACGACATATCCTCATGATCCGTCCGCTAACGGGCCGGATATTGACGGTGTAGTGGCCAGGTATCTTGCCCCGGACGGCCTGGATCTTGGCGCAACCCCCTGAACTTTTCCTGGGCGATCCTTCCCTTCCATGGGTGCGGCGCTACAATCCGGCCTCGAATCCGGGGGTTATTGTGCCGCTGAACCGATCCGATACGGTAAACCTGCGATCCGTGAATATCCTGGCGGTGGTCGAACAGACCGCGTTTTTTGCCGCCTACATAATGATGGGCGTCTATCTTGTCGAGGTCGCCGGTTTCGACGACGTCGGAGCCGGCTGGGTGGCAGGCGCCTTCGGAATGGCTCTGTGCCTGCTGCCGTCGATGGCCGGGGCAGTGGCGGATCGTATTGGTTTCCGTTCCTCTCTGGTTGGCGCCTACGTCTTGCAGTCGGCAGGATTCGGCATCCTTTCCATTGCGCGATCTCCATGGCCGGCAATCGCGGGCCTGGCGATCGTGGCCGTAGGCGGGGCGACCACGCGTTCCATCCTCATGGGAACGGTCGGTCGTACCGAACCGTCAAGCCGCACGCGGGCCTACTCTGTCATGATGCAGGCGATAAACCTTGGCTGCTTCCTGGGCAAGCTGGTCGCACGGCCCCTGCGCCTTGACCTTGGTGTGGTGTCGGTGGAAGCGTTCGCCGCCGGTATGTTTTTGGTGGCCGCAATGCTGGCATGGGTCACCTTTGGCGTCAGAACCGACCCCGAACGACCTGTTTCCGATGGATTGGTCAAAACGTTTCGCGACATGTGGCGGGTGTTGGGGAACTGGCGATTTCTGGGCATGGTGGTGCAGGTGGGCTTGTTCTGGGCGGTCCAGGGTCAGATGTACGTCACGATGCCTCGGTACACGTTGCGTCTGGCGGGTGCGAACGCCTCGCCCGAGTGGTATGCGGTTGTCAATCCTCTGGTGGTGGTGCTGCTGATCCTTCCACTGAACCACCTGACCCGGGGCTGGAGCACCAGTCGCATCCTGAGGGTCTCGTATGGGACCCTCGCGGTGGCGACGCTGATCATGGGAACGGGACCTTTGCTGGTCACGCATTTCGGGGGGCCATGGCACCTGGCTGGTTTCGAGGTTTCTCCCATGCCTGTCGCGATGATCACCGGATGTGCCATGTCAGGGCTGGCGGAGTGCTTCCTGATCCCGCACTTCCTGGATCGGGTGGCCGCGCTGGCACCGCCGGGACAGGCTGCCCTTTATCAGGGATACGGATACTTGACAGGGCTGGTTTCCAACCTGGTTGGATGGGGCTTGTCAGGGTATCTGATCGACCTTTGGTGTCCCGACCCTGCGCTGGTGCCCGATGCGACCATGGCCCTGTCGCATGCGGCGGCAGGCATGGGGCCGTGGCCAAAACCCTGGTCTGATGCGCCGTTGATCTTCGGGGTCTGGGCCGTGGTGGCGATACTGGCAGTCGTCATCCTGCCGGGGTGGAACAGCAGCAAGCAACCAGTGTGAATATAAGGTTCGAAGGCCTGCTTGTCGGGATTTGCTAGCGGCGGCCAGACAGCAGGGGGTTTCCGGGGCGTATAGGAGCTTCGCCACTATAGACGACCTTGACGTTGTCCAGGTTGCCGATTCCCGAGCGCTCGGAAAATTCGCCAATCCAGTGGTCAAGAGCTTCTTCGTTCGCACGGGACGGGTCGTTGCCCGAATTCGTTGCCGATGCAGTTGACTGCGGCCGGGCGCTGGGGGCCGGTCGGCTGGTAAAACCGGAGGACAAAGATGATCGAAGCGGTTCTGCGACTGGCACGAACATGGGGGTAAGCCTGGCGCGCTGCTTCGCTTCCGCCAGAACAAGAATCTGGTCCACGCTGCGCAACATGATTGCCAAAAGCTGGGCAAGTCGTTCTACAAGAAGTGCTCCCAGCCTGTCCCCTGCCGTTTTGGCGGCCTCGAGGGTCTCGCGATCGATCCGCAGCAGCCAGGTCTCCTCGGCAGCCACGGCAGTCACGTCTCGCTGGTTGTCCAGGAACAGTCCCGTAAGGCCAAGCGCCTCGCCTGCTCGCGCAACGGACACGGGGCGGCCCCCGGGAGATAACACCTGGACGCTGCCGCGTGCAACGACCCATGCCGAACCAGGAGGGTCGCCTGTCTTGTACAGGACGTCTCCGGGGGCGATTCGCACGCGGCCCATGCATCTGGCAAGTTCGAGGACTACGGCATCCGGAAGGCCCCGAAAGAAGGCAAGATCACGCAAGATCGGCAGATACTTGTCCAAGTTTTCATCGTCCCATCAAGCGATCCCATAGGGAACGGCTGACCTTGCCGGCCGCCTTCGGCGACAACGCGAGTTCAGGTCCGTCTACGGCACCGCAAACCTGACTTACAGTTCGAGCCAGACGACCGGCCATGACGCGCGAAAGGTTAGACAGCAGGCGGGTCGCGGTCGCTGGTGACTCGGTCCACAAGAGACGCAGTCCCTCCGAATCCAGCATCCAGCAACCCGTCGAACCTGAAGCTATTCCAATGGCAATTCGGGGATGACCGTCCAGCATGGCAGCTTCGCCGAAGGAAGTGCCGGGGCGCAGTCGCGCCAGAAGCTTCTGGGTGCCGTCAGCCTCGGGCCTCATCACTTCGACACAGCCCGATTCGATTACAAAAAGCGAATGACCTCTTATTTTCCCGGTGAACACGGTTTCTCCCGGATTGAACAATTCCCTGCGGCCGATCCGCTCCAGCAGAGACATGTCGTCCGGAAGCATCCCGGTGAACACTTTCGCCTTGCGAAGACTCACATCCTTCGCCATCTGAAATCGATCCCCAATTACGATGGGGCGCAACATAAGGCGGGGAGCATATTCTGTCCAGAAGAATGTCGGAAATCATAAAAAAACAATGGGTTTAGAATACAGGCTGGTGTCTGACGGGCGCTATTCGGACCCTCGGGACAGGACCGTCGATACTATCGACTGGGCTTCGTCGAGAATCGCGGACAGATGCTTGGTGCCCTTGAAGGACTCGGCATAGACCTTGTAGATGTCTTCGGTGCCCGAGGGGCGTGCCGCAAACCATCCGTGATCTGTGACGACCTTCAGGCCTCCAATCGAAGCTCCATTCCCCGGGGCTTTTGTCAGACGTGCGGTGATTGGATCTCCCCCCAGGGTCGCAGTCGTAACCGCCTCGGGAGACAGTCGACCAAGCAGAGAGCGTTGGCTGGCGTTGGCCGGGGCGTCAATGCGGGCGTATTCCGGTTGGCCGAAACGGTCCTCGAGGACCTGGTAGTGTGCGGAAGGATCGCAACCTGTTCTGGCGATGATCTCGGCCGAGAGCAAACCGAGAATCAGTCCGTCCTTGTCGGTTGTCCACGTACCGCCATCCTTTCTCAGGAAGGATGCGCCGGCGCTTTCCTCGCCGCCGAACCCGAAGGAACCATTGGCTAATCCCTCGACAAACCACTTGAATCCCACAGGGACCTCGCAAAGACGGCGTCCAAGCGAGGTGGCTACCTTGTCGATCATCGACGACGAGACCAGCGTCTTGCCTATTGCCGAGTCCTGTCGCCATCCAGGCCGGTGAGTAAACAGGTATTCAATAGCGACTGCAAGATAGTGGTTCGGGTTCATCAAGCCGCCGGCGGGAGTGACAATGCCATGCCGGTCGGCATCGGGATCGCAACTGATGGCTATGTCATAACGGTCCTTCAGTCGAATCAGGCCGGCCATGGCGAATGGCGACGAGCAGTCCATTCGGATGCGCCCGTCGTGGTCAAGAGTCATGAACGAGAAAGTCGGGTCCAGTGCCGGGTTTGCGACTTCGAGGTTCAGTCCGTGACGGTCGGCAATCCGGTCCCAGTAGGCGATCGAGGCGCCTCCCAAGGGATCGACACCGATCCGAACGCCGGCAGCCGCGACAAGATCCAGGTCAAGAACGCTTTGAAGGTCGTCGATGTACGGCCCGGCCATGTCAACCATTCGTGACGTTGGCAACGACAGCGCCTGCCGGAAGCCCATGCGGCGGACGTCATTCAGGCCGTTTTGCATCAATTCGTTCGCGCGATGCTGTATGCCGGTTGTAATGACCGTATCAGCAGGGCCACCGTGAGGCGGGTTGTATTTGACGCCGCCATCACAAGGCGGATTGTGCGATGGCGTGATTACGATGCCGTCAGCCATGGCGGTCTGTCGGTCACGATTGTGGACCAGAATGGCATGCGAGATGACAGGGGTAGGTACAGGCGCCAACCCTTCCGGCAGGACCAGATCGACCCCGTTTGCAGCCAGGACCTCGACCATCGTCTGCAGTGCCGGACGGGACAGCGCGTGGGTATCCGGTCCAACGAACATGGGGCCATTGATGCCGCATGAGGCGCGGTGTTCGCAGATTGCCTGGGCGATCGCCAGCAGGTGCGGCTCGTTGAAGCTGCCCTTGAGGGAGGTGCCGCGGTGGCCGGAGGTGCCGAAGGTCACGCGCTGGGCCTGGTCGGACGGATCAGGGACGATGTCGTAGTAGGCCGCCACGAGGGCCTCGACATCAATCAGCGATTCCCGTGGGGCCGGAAGGCCCGCGAGAGGATGTTGGGGCACGAAGACCTCCGCTATTTGTCGGGGCTGATCTTCTGGAGTCCAGCGCAGTAGGAAGGAGTGGGGACCTGGCAGACGTAGACGGCGCCGCCGGCCGAACCGTCGGTTCCGCGGCGAACGGCGCAAGTCTGGCCTGTCGGGCAGTCGGCCGATTCCTTGGAAATGTCGCATGGGCGCGAACAGAACGCGGGAAGGTCCCATTTGCCATCGTTGTTTGTGTCCACGGCGCGTGGCGGCGTGAATCCATCGCCGGCCAGATCGACCCTGATCGGGTTGGTGGCACCCCATGGGAACGATGGGTAGGAATCCGGCAGTTCGGTCGAACCGGTCAGGGACGACACGTCAAGACCCAGGACGGCCACCTTGTCCAGCAGCGAAGCGAACGAGGCCAGGATCTGATCGGCTGCCAGCGCAAGAACCGTCGAAATCAGGATGTTACCGTAGGGCTCGCGCTTGTACACCGGGGACAAGGTGTCGGCCGTTTCGGTTCCGTAGGCAATCGCCAGGTACCAGGCATCCTTCGCAGGGCGGTCCAGTTGGACGTCTCCCTCGAAGTCCACGATGTCCTCGGGAGTGCTGTCGGTGAAGATTCGTTTGATCAGCTTGCTGTTGCTCCAGATTTCGACGCGGTCGGCCCTGAACCACGACGGAGTCTGGACTCGCAGGTGAGCCACAAGCTTGCCTGATCCGGTGGCCTTCAGCGTGTCGCCGATCGTGGCAAGAACGTCGCTGCCTTCCTCGCGCAGCGTCATCTCGACGTAGGTTCCAGCCGAGACCGTTGCGCGGCCAGCCTTGTAGGCTCGGTTCAACCTGTCTCGGTCGATGGCGCCGGGCAGATCGGTACCTACTTCAACGTATGTTCGAGGATGGCCGATTTCCTTGCTGATACCGTGGGAATCCGAATTGCCGACGCCGGTGACGTTGAAGCCCACGTCAAGGAAGTGGAACCAGTCCTCGAGCACCTCGAACCGGTCCGTGCAGGGACGGACGTCGTCCAAGGGGCACTCGTCACGGCACCACAGAACACACTGGGGAGCCCAGCCGATGCCGCCGTCCTTGACGGCCTTCCCGCATTCAGGATGGGTCTTCTGTACGCACGTGAGGCATGCGTCCTTCTGGCTGCACCCGATATCGGCGGGTTTTGTCGGATCGATTGCAGCAGCCTCCTCGGATACGGTGTTGAAATAGACGTCGTTTTCCTCGGTGGTGCGCTCGACCATGTATCGGACCGACATCGACTTCAGCCCCTCGAGGGCCCGGCGCTTGCATTCAAGGAGGGACTTGTCCGGGGTGCAGGCGTCGAATTCGGCGCGGGCCTCCTGGTGCCAACGGCAGTGATCGCGCAGTACGACCCAGTTCCCGCGCTCGTCTTCAGGCTGGGTGCGGTCATCGGCCTTCGTCGCGGCCTCGGCGCAGTTGGCTGTCGGGTCTGCCAGCAGCCACGCGCACACGGAATCTGTGCCGTTGTATGGCAACTTCGTCTTGTCGCGGGTTGCGATGATCTCGCGATAGCAGACGTTGTGGCGTTCAACCTCGCCCACCGTCGGGGTGTGCAGGTACTGGAGGTTCTTGCCGTTCATGATCTCGATCCCGTCGAAATCGCAGGGAGCCTCTTCCATTACCTGGTTGCACATCTCCATTCCAGGAGTCTTGCGAGACAGGTCGTAGCCCTTCATGCCGATCTGCGCGAAGTAGCCCATGAAACCGTCACGCGGGTGGTTGACCTGCAGCGTGAATGCATCCTTCGGCCCGTCCATGCGCTTGCGGATGTCCTGGAACATCTGGAACAGCGTCAGGCCATGCCATGCAGGCGGGTCGTGCATGAATCCCTTGGTCGCGTCGTAGGTCAGCGGGAAGCCGATATAATGGCCGTACTCCAGCGGCGAGATCTCGACAGACAACTCGAACTTGAAGAACGATTCCAGCCCGTCCTTCAGAATGTAGGGCATGTAGTCGACGGCATCGTCGTGATCGGTGGCCGCGAAGAACTCCACGCCCTCGGCTGCGGCGGTACGGACGCGAACATCCATCGGGAGGCTGGCGTCGGTCGAGCGTCCAGCATGGACGTGGAAGTCGGCTCCGACGTGGTTCGGGGTATCGACCTCGCGCAGGATCGACACACGCAGCGGAAGGGACTGGCCAGGGCGAACCTCGATATCCTCGAGAACCGAGATTCCGTATTCGAGGCCACGTGATGCGGTAACGCGGTAGTGGCCGGGAGCCATTGGGACCAGGCCGGTGCCGTCGATGGAATGCTCCACCTTCGTCACGCCGTGGTCGTATCTGCTGTCCCCCAGTTCCGGTTCGTTCGATCCGTCCCAGTCGAGCAGCTTGCCGGATTCGTCGATGCGCTGGAACGACACTCGCGACGGGACCAGCATGCCGGTCTGGTCCGTGATCCGGAATTCGATGCTGCCCGGTGCAGGCAGCAGCAGGTTGGCTCGAACGGTTTCGCCCGTGCGTACAATTACGGGTTCCAGTGCCGATTCGCCGCGTTCGCGAGAATGGGCCATCAGGAAGTACCTGTCAGGGGGAACCATGCCATCAAACCCGCCCGAAAAGTCAGGCCGGATGCCCACGTCGGTCAGCATCTGCGTGGTCAGGCCGGAGGATGCGAATTCCTTCTGGGCCAGATTGCGATACTCGGCCCAGGTTGCCGGCACCGGCGTGGATAGGTCCTTGCGCGGGTCCTTCAGCACGAAGACGCTGACGTGGTCCAGGGGGACCATCGAACCCTTCTCGAAGACCGTGCCGGTCACGCTGCCGACCGGTGTGTTGCGCAGGGCGTACACGTGCTTGACGGCCGAGGCGACGTCACCTTCGCCGACAGTCAGGAAGCGTTCGAAATAATAGCCGTGGCGGTCGTCCTGGACGGTCGTGCCGTCGGGCTGCGTGACCAGGCGATCCCCTTCCGCGAAATGCGTCAGGACGGCGGTAGCGGACGTAGTGAACAGGGGCACCAGGACCTTCGAAGGCAAACAGTCGAAGGCCGGCAGCAGGTCCACCGAGACCGACCCGCCTAGACGTGTTGCGAGAGCATTGCCCTGGGCTTGCATGACTCCGGCGACCCATGTCGAATACGCGGCGGCGCGCTGTTCGACGGGGGCATCCGCACCCGGGTCCTTGGACAAATCCGTTGTGACGGTAATCAGCGGGATCGGGCGACGGTCCACGATTGCCTGTCGCACCCTGGCAGCAGCGTCCTTCAGGGCGATTTCTGGCGCAAGGTCGAAGTCGGCCTGGCCGGCAATCGCGGCGGCAACGGCGTCCTCGTCACCCGTCACCTGAACCACGGAAAGGCGGTGAGACTTGCAGTCGAAACCCTGGCGCTCGTTGGGGTTGATGGTAGTCCAGGCGTACGATACGTTTTCGCCGACACCGGCCAGCCAGTCCATCGACAGCGGGCTACCCATGGTCCCGACGCCTTGCCACATGTTTTCGTAGATCTTACGATCGACGTCGAAGCCGAAGCCGGGCGCGAAAGGCGGGGCGTCAGACCCGTAGAACAGGAAGTCGCCCACGACGACACCGCCGCGCCAGTTCGGATCCACCCAGCCCTTCGGCGAGCCGAGAATAACCGAGAAGAAGTCGCGGCTTTCGTTGAAAGTCGCCATCTGGGCAGGCTCGGCAGCGCAGGCGCATACCGGGCACATGCGCTTGTAGGGAGTTGCCCCCCCGTTATCCTCGCTGAGTTCCGCCACGGCAAACCCGTATTGGCACTGGGTGTTGCAGGTTACCGGAGGGCAGCCCTTCAGCAGGGTCGCGGACTGCGGGGCCAGCGAGACCGTCGTCGATTGCCGCAGGAACGATTCGCCCGGTCGAAGGGTGTAGTCGGTGGTAAAGTCGAAGGAGATTTGCAGCCGGTTCAGCAGGCCGAAGAGGTTCAGATCAGGTTCCTCCAGCACGCCTGGCAGCAGATCGGCCAGATCCTGGGCAAACAGTTCCAGGCCGGCAAGCTTCAACGGATTCAGAAGTCCGTCGATGAAGTCGCGGTTCAGGAATTTCAGTACGTCGAAAATGTAGGCCGAGTGTCCCTCGACGCGGATGACGGCCTCGCTGCCATCAGACCCGTCTTTCAGTACCTTGACGGCCCCTTCGATCGGCTGAAGCTCGAACCCGGCATCCGTCGCCTTCACGATCTGAAGAGGGTTCATCGGGTTGGGAATCAACAGGTTGGCCAGCGGGAATGCTTCGCCGAAAGAGTCGAAGCCCCGGCCATTGCGGTATTGCGACTCGGACCGCTGAAGGTCCACGTCCAGCACGGTCCCGCCAAACAGGCCCGCCGTGAAGGTCGCTCCCGGTGCCGAGATCACCACACGGACCTTGTCGTTTTCAAGCAGGTAGTCCCCGATCTTGCCCTTGGCAGTGGGCCCGCCGATCAGTTCGTCCTGTCGCTCGACGCGCTTGGCCTTCAGTCCCAGGCCGTCCGTGCAGGCGGAAACGGCCATCAGGGCGGCAAGAGCCGAAATCAGCGCGATGCGCCGCATTGGATTCGAGTACATGGCAGCCTCCCGGGCTATCAAAAGCCCAGCTGGACGCCCACAATGGCCGCGTCGTTCTTCAGTTTCATCCCGTGCAACTCGATCCGCGTCTGGTACTCGAACGTCGCCTTCAGGAAATGTTCCAGCGCATAGTAGGTCAGCGACACGGCCACGACGACCTGATCGCCCTCGTTCGAAAGCGCCAGGTTGTCGTTGATGTACTCGCCGCGGACTGCAAGGCCGGTGTTTACAGCTTTTGCCACGTATCCAACCGTGCCCTGGGCGGTCAGGCGATCGATCTCGGTCGGCGTAGTCGCGGTCGTCGTCGGGCGATCCTGCGGCTGCGCGTGGTCCCATGTGGCCTCGCCCAGGAAGTGAAGACCGTACGCCTTCAGGTGCACGTATCCGGATGCGCCGTAGATCTTGTCGGTCTTGCCGTCCGAGTACATGCCGCTGCCGCCGACGCCCAGGCGGATTGAACCACCGTCCAGATCGGGTTCGCCGCGACCCAGTGGCGCCAAAGGCTCGATGTCGACACGGCCAACGTAGGCAAGGCGTTCAAACCGGTTGCCCAGCGTGACCCCTGTGCCCTCGTAGCCCTGGAAGAATGAGGCCTTCCGCTGGATGCCGTTGAACAGGCCCAGGGTAAGCGTCAGGTGGTCCTTCCACAACTGGCTGTGAACCGTCAGGCCGAGCGTTTCGCCGGGTGCCATTGCCTTGACCCCGATGGCCCTGTCCAGGTGTGCGGTGCCGGCCGAGGAGTTCATTTCCGTCCTGACGAACGGGAACTTCTGCAGTCCCATTTTCAGACCGAACCAGCGCGAAGGCGTCCAGTCGATCCATGCCGAGTACAGGGGGCCCCCCTGCTTTTCGCTGTCGAAGATGTCCATCTCGACTTCGTAGGTCACGGTCTTCAATATGTGGCCATCGACGCCAAACCTGGTCCGGCGCAGGCGGAACCCGGACTTCTGCATCGGGTCGCCCTGGTCCAGCAGGGAATCGTCGGCCACCCAGCCGCCCCATAAGTTGATGCGGGCGTGCAGGGACAAGTCGAATGCCCCGACTTCGAGCCTGGCCGGTCCCTTTTCCAGGGTTGCAAGGAAATCCTTGCGCCAGGCTTCATCAGCAGTGGCAGTAGAGGTCGCGAACAAGGCGGCAGTCACCAGGAGCCAGCGCGAAATACGGGTAGCCATGGATTCCTCCCAGGGAAACCGAGTGCGCTGATCCTATTGTGGTCGGTGCGCTAGTCAACCCTGTTTGAATAAAAGAACGCGATTGAAGGGCAAGGCGCGTTTGTTCCCGGAATTGGCCGGATCCTTTTGTTGGTTCAACCGACGTTGACATGGACTGTAGTTCCGGGGGACCATCGCGTTCGGATAGGTTATGCCAGGGACACGCGCCGCAGTCCGGCGGGGAGGAGGGAAAAGCATGCGAGGTGCCAGCCTGTGCGTGGTGTTGGCGCTGGCATCGGCCGGCCTGGTGGGTTGTGCCAAGAACAATTGTCATCGTCTTGCAGAATTGACTTGTCGGACCGAGGGAACCAGCGATGAGGATTGTCGGACGGCTCGCGCTGCTGCTCGTCGCGCGAACACCGAGGCGGAAATCACCGCGTGCGGGGCGATGTACAAGACCTACGCGCCCGAGTCCGAGACGAAGTGATGGGCATTGCGTTCTTCGACGTTGATCACACTCTGGTACAGGGTTCGACTGCTTTTCATTGCACCGGAATTCTTCGTCGGGAGGGCATCCTGACACGGCGGGACATGGTGCGAATCGCAGTGGCCCATCTTCGACATCACCTGGGTATTCTGGACTATGAACGGGTTTACGCGATGGGTGTTCGGCCGTTTGTCGGAACATCGTTCGACGGCTGTTGCGCGATCCTGGACGAGGCGTTTCGGGATTGCGTGAAGCCGCACATTCATGTCGACGGCATTGCGTGCATGCAGGCGCATCGCGCCGCGGGTGAGGCCGTGGTCCTGCTGTCAGCATCCTCGGCATGGCTGCTGGAGCGGTTTTCCCAGGTTGCGCCGATCGACGGGGTTGTGGCCTTTCGCCAGCACGTTCGCGATGGCAGGTTCATCGATGACTGGGATAGGCCGATTCCTTATGGCGTGAACAAGCGAACGTTGGCCGAGGCTTATGCTGCGAAGGCTGGCATTGGCCTTGATGCATGCGCTTTCTACAGCGACAGCACGTCGGATCAGCCTCTGCTGGAGGCTGTCGGGCGGCCGGTCGCTGTGAATCCGGACCCTCGCCTTCGTTGGACCGCGTGGCGCCGAGGGTGGCCGGTGGTCCAGTGGCGACGCACGATGGGGTCGCGAACCTGATCCGCGTGGAAGCTGCCAGTTAACTTCAGGATTTGCGTGTGCGAACGGACGGAAGCTGCCGGTGATCTTGCGCCTGAAAGCCTGCATCGTTATCGTTGCAGCCTGATACCGATCAGGGACGAGGTTCGTTCCCTGTTGTGGAGGTTCACATGAAGGTTCATGGGTGGACGTCGGGAATCTGGGCGGCGGCCTTGCTGGCCGTTGCTGCTTGCACGGGCGGCGTGGTTGGTTCGGATACAGGCGCCGGGGTTGTGGTCGCAGTCGATGTTGTGGGCGCTGCGGCGGCAAAGGGAAACGGGGTGATCGCATGCTCCACGCCCGAGCATGACTGGGGTGCCGTGATGGAGGGCCAGGAGGTTTCCCATACCTTCGTGGTGAAGAATGTCGGGGACGGGGTTCTGAGAATCCTGAATGCGAGGGGTGGTTGAGGCTGCACAGCGGCCGTCGTCTCGGCGGCCGAGCTTCCCCCGGGTGGGGAAGGACAGATCGAGGTCAAGATTCACACGAAGGGCCGCCGTGGGGCATTGACCAAGACCGTCGATGTCACAACGGACTCCGCGACCAGTCCGAAGCTTACCCTGACGATGAAGGGGCGCATCGACGTGCTGGTCGGATTCGAGAAGCCTTTCCTGGATTTTGGTCGGATACCCGAAGGGACCGTGCGTACCGAAAAGGTGCGTATCGAGGCGATGAAACCAGGTTCGCTGCATCTGTCGGGCCTGAAAGTGTCGGATCCCTTGCTGCTGAAGGCCGAACTGGTCAAGGACGGCGGATCTGATGCCATTGCGGTGACTTTGACGGCAGGCCCCATTCCGGCCCAGGTCAGCGGCAGAGTGACTGTTGCGACCGGCGTGCCGGAGGCCCCTGAATTGACCCTGCAGGTACGGGCAAAGGTTGGTGGAGACCTCGACGTCATGCCGCCGACTGCTGTTCTGTCGCCATTCGAGAAGGGGCTGCCGTTCCCCGAGATCACGATGCGAGTCTCGTCCGCGTCCGGGAAGCCGTTCAGCCTGTTGAAGGTCGAAGACCCAGCCGGGGCTTTGGCCGGGACGGTGGCTCCGCAGGGACAGGGCTGGCTTGTCCGGATCGTTCTGCGGAAGGCACCCAAGACATCCAGCGGGTTGGTCTACGTGTTGACGGACCGGAAGGATCAGCCTCGAATGGCCATTCCATACCTTGTCAGCGATCCTGCCGCGTCGATTGCCAAGATGGGCAAGCCCAAGGGGATAGCGCCCAGTCCGGCACCTGCCAGGCCAGCCGTGACGCCGCCGCGGCACTGATTTCACGCGTCTGATCAGACCGGCTTCAGCCACAGTGTATGGATCGAATCGGCGTCCACCTGCTGCCGCGTCCACAGCATGGGATGATGTTCGCAGCGGCGCCACGTCTCAAGCAGGTCGGAAAAATGGGGGCTGGCAAAATGACCCGACTGTCCCGGGGCGTGAATAACCAGCGAGCGCGACAGATCGGCCAGATCGATGATCTGGCGGAACGTAGGCGCCCACGCTCGTGTGCCATAAGGTCGGTCGGGCATCATGGCTGTCTGGTTCGGTGTATCTGAATCGCCTCCCACAGGTACCGGTCCGATGTTCAGCAGACGATCCAAAGGTGCCTGATCCCCCAGCATATGGGTAAATGTGGCCCCGTGCAGATCGCCCCATCGCCAGGCCGAAGGGTCATGTCCCAGCCGGTCGCGCAGCTTTCCTACAGCCGCTTTCATGCCTGCCCGCAGCACGGCTTCCCTTCCGCCAGCCTTCCGGATCCAGGACGAGTCCGGATCGCCCAGCAGTCGCAAGAGTACGTGGATGTCGAATCCATAGAACTCATTGGTCAGGTTTACGGCCGGGTCGAAGCCAAGTCCCATCACACGCGAAGCCAGGTCCTGGCCGAGGGCCGGCTCGATGAGGAGTCGCATGGTGCAGTGGCGTGTTGCCTCGTAGACAGCCGCTGCAGCAGATCCCTCGGTCAGGCGTCCGTCCCATGCCCTCAGGAGTTCCAGTGCAAGGCGCACGTCCGGGTCGGAGCCGTCTGGCAGACCGTCCAGGCATCGCACGAACTCCTGGGCCGGCAGGCTGGTTACGTCGGCTTGCAGCAGGCGGCAGTCCTGGATCCCAAGGCGCCCGCGTTCCTCGATGAACTGGTGCACGCGGCGGGCGCGGGCCCCGCTGATGAACGTACGCCCCAGGAAATGCGGGTAGCCTTCAGGTACCAGGCTGTGGTTGCACGACACGACGTACCCGCGAGCAGGGTTCAGGGCGTGGGGCATCTCGTCGAACGGGATGGTTCCGACCCAGTCTCCTTGGCCTGTCCAGCCAGGTGAAGGCAAATCGCCCAGTCCGGACGAACGCACGGGCAATGTTCCGGCGTTCCAGTAGCCGATGTTGCCGTCCACGTCCCCGTACACGATATTCAGCGGAGGCGTCGTGATGCAGCGCATTGCCTCGACGAAGTCGTCCCATCCGGTCGCGGTGTTCAGCAACAGGAAGCCTCGCGCCGCTTCACATGGGGTCAATGCTGTGGATTGCAGGGCCAGTCGCTGGTGGATGGCGCCGAAGAGGTCCGAGATGATCGGGCCGTGGCGGGTTGTCACGACCTCCTCTACATGGGGTTTCAGGCGTCCACGGACGCGGATCTCCTCGCGCAGCACGTCGGCTTGGGCCCAGCCGCCTGGGATCTCGTAGCGGTGAGGGTCCGCAGGGTCGAACCGCTCGACGAAAGTGTCCTCGGCATCCGTGTGGGCGAGGGTCATTCCCCAGGCGATTCGGGCGTTGTGGCCCACAAGCACCAGGGGGATTCCCGGCAGGGATACGCCAGTGACATCCAGGCCTCCTCCCACTAGGTGGTTTTCGTACCAGAAGGAGGGTTGCATCAGGGGCATGTGCATGTCGTTCGCGACGATTGCCCCGCCGGTGGTCGTCCGTTCGGGCGACAGTGCCCATGCGTTGCTGCCCATTCCGCGAGCGGCGGCTAGGCCGGAGCCTGGCACCAGCCGGGACGGGTCAACCTTGCGGACCTCGATGCCGTCGGGGAGGGTCGGAATCTCCCCGGGGATCGGGCCGATCTCCAGTTCAGCGGCGGCTTCGGGCCCCACGGCCTCGACCAGCATGGCCCTGACGACTTCGTTCGACCAGCCTCGACACAATTGCCAGTACATGACCCTAGCCCAGGCAAGGCAGTCGTGCGGTGTCCAAGGTTCGGGGTGCCAGCGTGCCAGGAAGAGTTCAACGGGTGCCTTGAAGGCGGCGTCATTCAAGAAGGCGTTGACACCCTTACAGTAGGACTGCATCCCGTCCAGCATGTCTGGCGAAACGAGTTGCCGGTCCAGGCTGGCCAGACGCGCGAATCCAAGTACCCGCGATGCCCTGTCTGCGACAAGGGCGCCAGGACCGAACAGTTCCGACAGGCGACCAAGGCCGAAGCGGCGTCCCAGTTCCATCTGGGCCAGGCGGTCCTGCGCGTGCACATAGCCTTGCGCCAGGAAGAGGTCGTTACGGTTCTCCGAATATATGTGCGGTACGCCCCAACGGTCCCTGACAACCTCGACCGGGCCCGACAGGCCGGGAAGGTCAAGTGTGCCGTCCAGGGAGGGCAGGCGAGACTGGTCCAGCCGAACGATTACACGTCGGCCGATGCGTGCGAGGATCTCGATAACGTCCATGAAGCCTCCGGATCCAGGGTGAGCCACGGGCAGTCGCCAGGAATTGTAACGCGGAAGACGCAGCGCGTCATTAGCGCATTGGAGATGTATTCGATCGATGGCCGACGGTGGCTCGGGGTGACTTCCAAGCCTGCGAACCAAGCCGGTTTTCAGGACCTGGGTTTCTCGGGCGGCTTCAGCTGAACCTGGCCGGCCAGGCGGATCTCCAGGTCGATGTCGTCGGTGGCGAACAGGCTGGGATCCACCCGAATACCCTTGCCGATCGGTTGGGCGGGGCGGCGCTCACGGCCTGAGCGGCGCTCGATCTTGTACAGTTTCAGGCGAAACAGAGGCTCGTTCTCGACACGGGCAATGTTGCGAGAATGGTGAACTATGCGGTCCATGATGTTCAGGATGTTGGAATAAAGGATCCCACTGATTGCATCAGCCCGCCTTGAAAGGACATGATCCTGGTACATGTCGCGCGTTCGCAGGCTTTGCGTCTGGTAGGCCTCGCGTGCCTCAATCACCTTCCGGGCGCATTCTCCGAATTCGGATCGCGCCGGGTCCAGGCTGTCCACCACCAGAGCCAGGATCTCATCGACACGACGGTATTGCTGGACCAGGAGGTGCATGCTTTCGTCGTCGAACCAGATGTGGCGATCCTCCTTCTCGGACAGGACTTCAAACAGCGACTCGGCATGGTCGCCGATCCGTTCGATATCAACCACGGTGCGCTGAAGGTACTGCAACAGTATTGCCTGACGTCGCGACAGTCGTCGACGGCCCACCAGCAGCAGGTAGTCGTTGATCGCATCCTTCAGAAGGTCCACCGACGCCTCTTCCCGCGAGACTATCGCGGAAGTCTCTGGAGTCCGTTCGACCAGAGCGCCCATGGCCTGCCGGAACATCTTGCGGGCAAGGGCGGTCATGCGTCGCGTTTCCTGCATAACCGCAACTATTGCCATCTCGGGAGTGTCGAGGTACCTCTCGTCCAGGAAGCTGCGGGGCGCGGGACCCGAACGGCTGGGCGTGACCCAGCGGACCAGGCGCGCGTAGGGTCCCGTCAGGGGCAGCATCAGCAAGCCGCTGATCAACTGGACCAGCGTGTGGGCATTCGCGATCTGACGCACGAGGTCCCCGCCGATCCAGTGAAGCATCTCGACGTAGACGGGCGTCATCGCCGCGGCAAGCAGCGCCCCGATGATGTTGAACAGAAGATGTGCCACGGCTGTGCGGCGGGCTTCGATGTGGGTGCCTAGGCTGCCGAACAGACCGGTCACGCAGGTTCCAATGTGGGCACCCAGAACCAGAGGGAATGCTTGCGTGATGTCCGTGAACACGCCAGCGCTGGCAAGGGCGAACAGCATTCCGATGGTGGCGCCGCTGGACTGGATTATGGCGGTGATTGCCGCGGCGAACATGAGGCCGGTCAGCGTTCCAATGAACGTCGTTCCGTCTGCCTGGGCCAGGAAACTCGTGAAGACGCCGGCATCCTTCAGCGGGACTATCGCCTTGGACATGGTCTCCATGCCCAGAAACAGCAGGCCGAAACCTACAAGCATCGAACCGATGTTCCGTATGGATTCGCGGCGGCCAGCCAGCATCAGCAACAGCCCCACGGCGATCGCGACGTGGCACAAAGGGCCGATCGAGAATGCAAAGACCTGCATCGAAAGCGTGGTGCCCAGGTTGATGCCCAGCACCAGCGGCATGGCGGCCGTCAGCGTCAGCAAGCCCGCGTCCACGAAGCCCACGACCATCACGATGCCGGGGCCTGAATGGACCAGCAGGCCCAGGAATCCCCCGGCACCCCAGGCGCCGACACGGTTGCGAGTCAGGCGTCCCAGAAGCCCACGCAGTTTTACCCCGGCCAGCGCCTGCAGACCGCCTGAGAGAACCTTCATGCCGTACAGGAAAAGGGCCAGGCCCCCAAGCAGGGTGGCGAGGATCACGAGTATTTCGGTGATGCTCATACCCGGCGTTGTAACGAAAATGTCATCGAATTGTCAAATAACGTTCAAATGAAATCCGCCAAGCTGGCGGGCGAGCGGGAGGCCATATTGCGACGCAAGGACGATGATCGAAGGATCCCGGTGCATTCGGTGCCTCCGCGTGGCGGAGGGACATCGATGGGTGATCTGTTGCGCAATGCGGGACTTGTGCCGCAATCGGCTTGCGGATCGGGGGCGGAAGAAGATGCCGTCAGGTCAACCCAGGCTGGGATTGTTGTTTCGCCAGTCGATCTGTCCACTTGCGGGAAAGTTGTCATACGGCGTCAGCGCAAGGGGCACGGGGGGCGCACGGTGACCCTTATCGAAGGGCTTGGACTTGGGGAGGCTGCCATGATCCAGCTGGCCCGCGAGATTTCGCGGGCGCTGGGGTGCGGGGCTCGGGCAGAAGTGGATGTGGTTGCCGTGCAGGGTGATCCTGGAGAACGTCTTGAAGACTGGCTGCGTTCAAAAGGCGTGTTGAAGGTTGTCAGGGGAAGCTGATTCTGTCAGGGCCTGACGGCCTCGATCACAAGACGATCGGCGGCTGGCCCGAAGGGTGAACCCAGGTAGTCGCCGAACCGTTCCATCACGTCGAAGCCCGCTGCCTCGACGGCTTCCTGCACCTCAGCCGGAGACAGGCGTGCCATTTGAAAGACCACGTCGTAGGCGCGCACTACCAAGCCATCGTCTTCGCGGGTTTCGCGGTACCGGTAGGTGATTTCATCAATCCCGAGTGCTACGTCGGGACGGTCGATTGTTTCCTTCTCCATGACATGCCCATAACGGGAAAGCGGGATTTTGCTGGTGAAGCGTCGTTCGGGAAGCTTCCCGTCGGCCCCCGGTTTTGGCGGGATGGGTGCATCCAGCCATAGTAATCCCCCGGGCTCAAGATGATCGTGGCAGAGCTCGAGGCACGTGGTCCGCGCGCTGTCGTCCAGCAGGAGATTCAGCGTGCTGAATGGAATTAGAATGGCGGCGAAGGTGCCCTTCAACTGGAATGAAGCCATGTCGGCCTTGCAAAAACGCAGCCGGGCCGCGACCGCCGGATCCAGCGCGCCGCGCAGGCGCCGTGCCTGGCGCAGCATGCTGTCCGACAGATCAATACCGGTAACCGAGTAGCCTGCAGTGGCTATCGGAGCTGCCACGCGGCCGGTTCCAACACCAAGTTCGAGAACCGGTCCTCGCACACGGTGATAGCGCAGTCTGTCAAGGTACAGGCGGACGTCCAGGACGTGGCATCTGTACTCCCGGTCGTAGACTGTAGCCTGCCCACCGTAGGGTCTAACGTCGTTGCGCCGGCATGTCACCAGTTTCCTCCAGGCCGTGTGGGCTGGATTCAAACCAGCAACTTTCGGAATATGAGATGGATTCTATGATCTCAGGCACTTCCTTGTGGACCGCTACTCCACGATTCAGCGCGGTTCCGACCTGCCCGCTTTGCGTCGTACAGCGCTTCGTCGGCCCGCCGCAGCAGTTCGTCCAGGTTGTGTTTCTCACCTGGCAGCAATCCGGCGATGCCGAGGCTGATGGTAACGGATCGTGGACCTTTGCTGAGTGAGACTTCGAGGTTTTCCACGCCTCGGCGGCACCGCTCGGCAACCACCAGGGCGTCGTCAAGGGTCGTTTCCGGCAGCAGCAGGACGAATTCGTCGCCCCCATGCCGCCCCAGGAGGTCGGCCTCGCGACGGCTGTGGTCCAGGCAAGCCGTGACCTCCCGGAGCAATTGGTCCCCGTCCTGATGACCACAAGTGTCGTTTATCGTCTTGAAGTGATCTATATCAATCAGGATGACCGACAAGGGCCTGTCGTAACGATGGGCAATCCGAAGGGCGGATTCGGCCTGGGCCAGCAGGTGCCTGCGACTGGCCAGGCCGGTCATCTCGTCCGTAGAGGCGAAGACCCGTTGCCTGGCCTCCAGCCGTCTGAGAACAAAATTGAACCTTGCGATGGCAAAGGCGATTCCGACGAACATCGAAATGAGGCTGGCGAACGATATGGCGTGCAGTGAGCGAGAGGAGATGATCTCTACCGGGACGTCGAACCAGCTGGTCTGGGACAGGCCGTAGGCAACGATGCTGGCGCCGATGGCCATGGCGCGGGTCCACGGTTCCTCCGACGCGAACAGCAGGAAACCAACCGGGATGCCGGCCAAAAGATAGACGCTGACAAGGCTTTCGGATGACAGCAGGAATGTCAGGGCCAGTGCGTGCAGCAGGAACAGACCGCCCATCCACAGGCGCGACAGCAGGAACCAGTGACGGTGATTAAGCCATACGGTCAGGCCATAGCCCAGCCCGGCGGCAACGCTGACAAGAATCGATCCCGTCAGGCCAGCGGCCAGCATCAGGGCGATAAGCAGGATCGAACCGGCCATGCCGATGAGGGCCGACAGGTTCGCGATCTCGATGTGGACGGCAAGGCCTTGCGGGGCGGCATCAATACCACTTCGCCTGATCCGACTTACCAGTCCCCAACGCACAATCCATCCCCGGTAACCGTGATCGATGGCCCAGGACGGGAGCTCCCGTCACGCCGCGTGATTCTGGCACCTGTCGCCCTTCAATAACAGTGAAACATTGATGGAGAGCCATGTGCCGTGACCCCCAGTGTCGGATTGCTTTGCCATTTGCCGCCTCTGCTATCATCCTCCCGACGTTCCTGATTCCAGGCGGAGGTTACATGTTTAATGTGTCGTGCAGGTGGTCTTTGGTCTGTCCCCTGGCCCTGGCCATGTGGTTGGCAGCCTGTAGCGATGGCGGCGGCGCGTCCGACGCGATCGTCACCGATCTCACGGATGTGGAGGTACACCTTTCGGACGTGCCGGCGCCAGACGTGCCTGGCGCGGAGGTTCCAGGTGACGCGGTTCAGGATGACTTGGACCCCGATGTTCCGCCTCCGGCAGATCTGCCCGACGTCCGGACCGACTTGACGCTGCAGGACGTGCCCCCCGACGTCCCGGTGGGGCCGCCGCCTCACGTCTCGACGGCTTTCGACGCCCGGGGCAGCGTTGAACAGGTTCACGTGCGGACCGCGACTCCCGGATCCTTGCTGCAGGTGGTTGACGCCGATGGCGTGGTTGTGGCCGAGAAGGCCGTGGACGACCTGGGCAGCCTGGTTTTCCGCCTTATCCCGCCCGGCCGCGGCTATAGCGTCCGCCCAGCTGCCGATACGTCGGACTACACGGGCCCAATGGAGGTCTGGTCCGTCGAGAACAGCCTGCCCCCCAATTCATTCTACGAGGCCCAGGTCCTTCAGCCCGGTTTTGGCTACCTGACGGTTCGCGATGGCACGCAGTTGTCGTACTTCCTGACCCTTCCCGGTCCTCCGGAGGATGGCCCATATCCGACGGTCGTCAGCTATTCGGGCTACTCCCCCTCCCGCCCGGGCCGCGTCCTGAACCCAGCGGTCGAGGGTTTTTGCGTCGACTACCCCATCCTTTGCAACGCCCCCGACGACCCCAGCAACCTGGTGGCCGCCCTGCTGGGCTTTGCGACGCTGGGCGTCAACATGCGCGGGACAGGCTGTTCGGATGGCGCTTACGACTACTTCGAACCACTCCAGACTACCGACGGCTACGATGTGGTTGAGATCGCAGCCCGCCAGCCCTGGGTGCTGGACCAGAAGGTTGGCATGGTGGGCCTTTCCTTCCCCGGCATTGGCCAGCTGTTTGTGGCAGCAGCCAGACCTCCAAGCCTGGCCGCCATAGCACCACAGTCGGTCATCGCCGACTCGGCGTCGTCCTGCCTGGCTCCCGGAGGCATATACAACGACGGCTTCGCGAAGAACTGGCATGACATGGTGCTGTACGCGGCCCGCCCCTGGGACCCTGGCTGGGTGAAGGACGTGGTGGCGGCCGGCGACACGTTGTGCGATGCCCACCAGCGCATGCACGGCCAGCAGCGCGATGCCATCACGGAGGCCCTGGACCACCTCTACTACACCGACGACGTGGCGCGACCGGTGGACCCCTCGGCCTGGGTGGACCGTATCCAGGTGCCGGTCTTCCTGACGGGCCAGTGGCAGGACGAGCAGACGGGCCCACACTTCGCGGCCCTGCTGAACCGTTTTACCGGTGCCCCGGATCTGCGTGCCGTCGTCACGAACGGCTTCCATAACGACGGCTTCGCGCCCGAGCGGCTGCTGGAGTGGATGGACTTCATTCAGTTGTTCGTGGCCCACCGGGTCCCATCGGTCCCGGCCGAGGTCCAGGCTCTGGGTTCGGTATTCATGGAGCAGGTTTTTGGAGCTGCACTACCGTTCGCCGAGTCGCGCTTTGCATCGCAGCCTGACGTCGCTTCGGCCCTGGCTGCCTGGCGTGCGCTGCCAAGGATCCGAGTTCTCTTCGATACCGGTGCCGCCCCAGGCATCACGGCCGGCGCTCCCAAGTCCGCCTTCGAGGCCGCCTTCGCCGCCTGGCCCATCCCAGGTACGAAGGCCGACCGTTGGCACTTCCAGGCCGATGGCACCCTGGCTTCCAGCCTGCCCGCCGCCGATGGAGGTTCCAGCACATTCCTCCATGACCCCGACGCGGGCCAGCGCACACAGGTCTCGGGATCGGTTTACGGCCTGCCGCCGAACTGGACCTGGCGCCAACCCGACCCGGGCAAGGAAGTCGCCTTCGTCACTGCGGCACTGGACGCGGACCGCGTGATGATCGGCCACGGCAGCGTGGACTTGTGGATCCGTACTGATGCGACGGACGTGGATCTGGAGGTGAACCTTTCGGAGGTGCGTCCCGACGGTAACGAGTCCTATGTCCAGAGCGGTTGGCTGCGTGCCAGTCATCGGGCTTTGCGAGACGACGCCACCGAATTGCGTCCCATCCACACTTACCGCTTCGAAAACCAGGCTCTGCTGTCCGCCGGCCAGTGGACCTTGGTGCGCGTCGAGATAATGCCCTTTGCCCACGTCTTCCGGGCCGGTTCCCGGATCCGCGTTGCCGTGGACACCCCGGGCGACAGCCGTGCCGAGTGGCGCTTCCGCCTGCAGGAATACGACACCCCGCCCGCAATCGAGGTGGGCCACGAGGCAAGTCACCCTTCCAGTGTTGCCCTGCCTCTGGTTACCGGTGTCGGCGTGCCCACGGCCCTTCCCGATTGCGCAGCGCTGCGGGGCCAGCCCTGCCGCCCCTTCCCGGCGCCGTGACGCCCAGTACCATGAATTCCACTCCCATGTGGCTCGCGTTCAGTGTTCTGGCCCTAGGAGTCCTGGCAAGGCGGTAGTATGATCCGCGACCTGGAACCGGAGGGAGGGTCTTCATGCGCCATCTGCTGGCTTTGACGTTCCTGGCGTTCGGGCTGCTGACAGCCCCGCTGGTGCAGGCCGGTACGACGGATGTTGCCATCTCGGTCACGCGCCTGGGTGGAGACACGGTCTCGGCCCAGCCCTTCGTGGACCGTTTTCTGGGCTATCTGGAGTCGAAGGTCGGCTGGAAGGCCGGTTCGGTGAAGGGGTCTTTCCTGATGACCCGGAAGGACGTTAACGCTTTCGTCGCCGACGCCAAGCCTGGGATTGGCATGATGGATCCGCCCCTGTTCTTCGAGATGTCCAAGGCTTGGCAGATGCAGCCCATTCTCCAGGTGGACAGCAAGGAACTCGTGTCCGAGCGGCTGCACGTTGTGGTCAAGGACCCGGCTATCCAGTCGCTGGCGGACCTGAATGGCAAGCGTCTGTGGACGCTCCTTGCCGACTATCCGACATATCTGACGAAGGTTGTGCTGGATGGCAAGGTGGATGCCTCTACACATTTTGTGCTGAAGCAGATCGGACAGGCGCTTCGCGGGGCAAAGGCCGTCCTTCGTGGCGACGCCGAGGCGACGATTCTTGATGACGAGCAGTTCGCCAGGGCCCGCGAGATATCGGGAGGCCAGGACTTGCGATCGGTCTTTTCGTCACCCGTGCTGACCGCCATTCCTGTGGTGCTGTTCGGCGGCGGGATGTCCGCGGTCGATAGGGAGGCCCTGCTGAAGGTCCTGAAGGCGATGTGCCAGACGTCCGAGGGGGCCGGAATCTGCAAGGAGATGCACATCGGTCGTTTTGTGCCGCTGGACGAGTCTGCCTTCTCGGCAGTTCGCAAGCGCTTCGGCGAATGACCTTTTCGGTGCCATGCGGCGCCGTATCTGGAGTGACCTTGACATGACGAAGCCGCGTGAACCCTTTCTCCCTGCCCTGTTCAGGTTCCTGCTTGCGAGGCCGTGGTGGGTAATCGGCGTTTACGTCGTTCTGCTGGCGGCTGCCATCCCGTTCGCCCTCAGAGTTGACCAGGACAACGGCATTGATCGTCTGATTGTCCAGGAAGATCCGGATACGATCGCGACCAAGGATTTCGCGAAGGTCTTCGGCGGCGGAGAGTTCGTCGTCCTTTTCGTGGAGGCCAAGGACCCGTTCGATCCCAAGGTGATTGCGGCGCTGGACCAACTGGATCGCAAGCTGCAGGCACTGCCGCGCGTGGCGTCCAATTCGCTGCTGTCGATCTACCGTCGGGCGCGTCCCGATTCCGATCCGGTTGCCCATCCCGAGGACTTCAAGACATTTGCCACCGGAAGTGAATTGTTTTCGAAGCAGGGACTGGTCGGACCTGGCTTCTACGGCCTGCCCCTCATCCTGGACGTTCGCAATAGCGAGCAGCGCCAGGAGGCGTTGCGCGTGATCGATGCCGCCGTGGCCGGTTTCGTAACGAACCCCGAACCGTTCACGGCCCTGCGCAAGGTCGGGGAACCGTACGTCAACGCGCATCTGAACGAGAAGACTACTTCTGGCGGCATGCGGCTGTTCCCCGTGTTCGGCGCGTTCGTGATTCTGCTGTGCTTCGGCCTGTACAGATCCTTCCGAGCGCTGGGTGCCATAGTGATTTCGATGCTGATCAACGTAGCCTTGGCTGTCGGCCTGATTGGTGTACTTGGGGGGACCTTCACGATCGTGACCGTTCTGGTGCCGATGACGCTGATGGTGACCTGCCTGGCTACGCTGGTGTACATCCATTCCCGCTTCGTGGAAAGGCCGCCCGATCAGGAGGTGTTGGAACACCACATCTTCGCGCTGTCCAACAAGTTCCTGCCCTGCACCGCCTCGGTGTTCGCCTCGGCGGCCGGTTTCGCGGCGCTGGTCGTTTCCGATATCAGATCGATTCGCGAGATGGGCATCTGGCTGGCCATGGGGCTGGTGATCACGTGGCTGATCTCGTTCACGCTTTTCCCGGCGCTGCAGCGGGTCTTCCGTACGCCGACGCAGGTCGAGCGCAAGACCGCCGCCCAGTGGTTTGTGCGCGCTTCGGAGTGGATGCCTGCCGCGACGTACCGTTGGCGCTGGTGGACAGTGGGCTTGTCGTTGGCGATGTCGGCAGCGGGCGCAGTGGCGCTGTTCGGGCTGCCAGGCTACATCGAGCCCATGAAGATGCTGACCGACCCTATCGAGTATGTGAATTCGAACTCGGAACTGTACAAGGATACCCGTCGCGTGGGCGAACTGATGCCGGGCCTTTCGATGTCGGAGGTCTGGCTGAAGGGCAAGGTTGGCAGTCTGAACCAGCCTCAGATTCTCAGCGGATTGGACGCCTTCCAGAGCGCGCTGGAGGCCGAGCCTCTTGTCGGTTCGGCGGTCGGGCCGACGACTGTGCTCCGGATGATGAGGTACATCGGGGGCAAGGGCGATCGGCTTCCGGACGACGAGGACGAGATGGAAACGGTGGCGGACAGTCTTGAAACGGCTGTGCGCCAGGAGCCTTTGCTTTCGCGATTCATGGACGTCAAGGACATGTCCCAGACCCACATCACGCTGGTGTCGCGCATCAACGAGTTCCCGATGTGGCAGCAACTGGATCAGCGGGTCCAGGATTTGTGGAAGGCGACTGTCCTGAAGCACCCCGCACTGAAGGAGATGGAAACCGAGCCCCCCAGGATGGTCGGCCTGGGACGGCTGCAGTCGAAGGTCGCGCACAATCTGGTGCCGACACTGACCGAGTCGTTTGCGCTGACGGTCGCCATCATCTTCAGCGTGTTCCTGCTGGTTTTCCGCAACGGCGCCGCGCGGGTCATGGCCATGATCCCGTCCTTGTTCGCCATACTGGTGATGTTCGGGGTGATGCGCCTGCTGGGGATGTCGCTGAACGTGGCGACGATCCTTATCGCATCGACCGTGCTGGGAACTTCCGAGAACGATCAGATCCACTTCTTCTATCACTTCCTCGAGAAGAAGACCGGCGGAACCACCGAGACTGGGTTGCGCCACACCACACTGATTGCGGGCAGATCGATCTTCTTCGCGACGCTCATCAACGCGCTGGGATTCCTGGCCTTTGCCCTGTCCGATCTGCCGCCGATCCGGCAGTTTGCGATTCTGGCCTCGGTGGCCTTCGTCCTGTCGATGATTGCGGATTTTACGGCGCTTCCCGGATCGCTTTGGATGGTCTTCAGGGACAAGCCTGACGCGATGAAGACCAGGGAGTAGATCCGCCATGCCGATCGACGATCTGCTGTCCTCCTACAACCGTTTCAGGGCTCGCGAGGATGCGTCGTACGACCTGTTCCGTCACCGGATCGGTGAGATTCTGCTGGTGTCGTCGTTCTACGATGCCTTTGTTTTCGAGCAGGACGGGGTCCTTTCCGAGATGCTCATAGGCCACTACGGCGAGTTGAACCTGTCCTCGCCCCCTCGAGTCACAAATGCGGTGACCGGGATCGACGCGCTGCGCATGATGAAGTCGCGTCCGTTCGACATGGTGATCGTCACCATGCGCGTCGGCGAAATGACCCCCTTTGACGTTGCTTCCCGCATTCGCGAAAGTCATCCGGGCATCCCGATTCTTCTGTTGCTGTCCAGCCCGCAGGATCTGCGGCTGGTCGAGGCTCGCAGGGATCGGGTCAAGGACATCGACGACATCTTTATGTGGACCGGTGATTCGTCGGTGTTCCTGGCGATGATCAAGAGTGTCGAGGACCGACTGAACCTTGCCGAGGACACTCGCAACGGGCTGGTTCGCGTCATCCTGGTCGTGGAAGATTCGGTCCCGCACTATTCGACCTTTCTGCCGGTGCTGTACCAGGCACTTGTCCGCCAGACCCAGCAACTGCTGTCCGAGGAATTGACCGAGGCGAACAGGCGCTTGCGCATGCGCATGCGACCCAAGGTCATCCTCGTGCATGACTTCGCGTCTGCCGAGCGTATTCATCGCGACTACCGAGAGTATCTTTCGTGCGTGATCACCGATGTCGAGTTCGAGCGCGCGGGCCGTCTGGACGAGGAGGCTGGCCTGCGATTCGTGGAGCTGCTGCGCAGCGACAACCAGACATTGCCGGTGTTGTTGCAATCCATGGACCCGGGCAACGCCACGATGGCCTTCCGGCTGGGTGCTCGTTTCGTTCACAAGAAGTCGCCGCATCTGCGGTCCGAGCTTCGCGATTTCATCGTAGCCGAGCTGGGATATGGCGACTTCGTGTTTCGTGCCGAAGGTGGAGAGGAGTTGGCGCGCGCAGCGTCCATGCTGGACTTGATTCAGCTGCTGCGTACGGTCCCGGATTCGACAATCGTGTATCACGCGCGTAACGACCACTTCTCGGGTTGGCTGGTGGCGCACAACGAGGTGCTGGCAGCCAGGCGCATCAGGCCCGTGAAGGTGGCCGACTTTCCGGACACCAGCGGCCTGCGCCAGTTCCTGATCGACGCGTTCGTCGGAGTCCGCAAGGACAAGCTGGACGGGCGCATCGTGGATGCAGGGGCCTGGGAGGGCCTGAACCGGTCCCAGGTGGTGCGTTTACGGGAGGGGTCTCTGGGTGGAAAGGGGCGAGGCCTGGCCTTCTTGAACAGCCTGCTGCATGCGATGGACCTGCGCAATGTTGTGCCAGGTGTGAAGGTGACGTTGCCGGTCACGGCGGTGGTGGGCACGGCAGAGTTTGACGAATTCCTTGAGCGAAACCTTTTGACGCGCGACCTGATCAGGCTTACCGACGACGAGATTCGGGCAGCGTTTCTGGCTGGCAGTCTGTCCGATGAACTTACAGAACGCCTGAGGCGTTTCGTCGAGCGAGTGCACACCCCGCTTGCGGTTCGATCGTCAAGTCTGTTGGAGGATTCGCAGGCGTGCCCGCTGGCCGGTGTCTACCACACGTTCATGATCCCCAACCGCGACAGCGGCACCGCCGCGCGATTCGATGACCTGGCCACCGCCATCAAGCTTGTCTTTGCGTCGGTCTTCGAGCGTCAGTCCAGGGAGTATCTGGATGGAGCCGGATACAGCATCGAGGACGAGAAGATGGCTGTGGTCATCCAGGAGATCGTCGGCCGAGCGCATGGGCGATATCTGTATCCGGACTTGTCGGGCGTTGCGCAGTCCTACAATTTCTACCCATCTGGACCGGCCCGCCCTCAGGACGGAGTCGCGTCGGTGGCCCTGGGGCTTGGGAAGGCCGTGATGGAGGGGCGCAGGGTCATGCGGTTCTGTCCGCGCTTTCCGGACCACGACCTGATGTCCACCGAGGACATCCTGCGCGGCTCGCAGCGCGACTTCTGGGCAATCGACATGGATTCTCCACCCGGGGCGATTCGCGCGGGTGAGGAGGGTACGCTGGCTCGCCTGGATCTTGCGGCGGCCGAGCGCCATGGCACGCTGGGGCATGTGGCATCAGTCTGGGATCGCGATAATGACAGGATGGTTGACGGCCTTGCGATAGCAGGCCCACGGGTCGTGACATTTGCGAACATTCTGCGATATCGGCAGTTTCCACTGGCGCAATTGCTGGAACATCTGCTGGCGATAGGCGAGCGGGCCCTTGGGATGCCGGTCGAGGTGGAGTTCGCGGCACTGGTGACCGGCGGAACCGGGCGCGAATCGATGCCGACATTCTTCCCGTTGCAGATTCGCCCGTTGAACGTGGATCTCTGCGACGTGGAAGTTTCGGTGGAATCTCCGCCGCGCGATGGCGATGTCCTTTTGTACACCGACGAGGCGCTGGGCAATGGCGTGGTCGAAGGAGTGATGGACATAGTCTACGTCGATGCAGGTGCGTTCAAGCCCACCGAAACCGTCGCGATTCGGGACGAGGTTGCGGTACTCAACCGCAAGTTGCGCGAGGAAGGGAGGCCGTATCTGCTGATCGGACCTGGGCGATGGGGATCGAGGGATCGGTTCCTGGGCATTCCGGTGGCGTGGTCGGACATCAGTGAAGCCCGGGTCATCGTGGAAGTCGACCTGCCGGACTTCCAGGTCGAGTCGTCGCAGGGCAGCCACTTCTTCCACAATTTGATAGCCCGGCGCGTAGGTTACCTGAAGGTGCGCCACGACAGCGCGACCTCCTGGATGGACTGGGGAAACCTGGCACGCAAGGAGGTTGTCGAACGCACGACCCATTGCGTCCACGCCCGGGCCCAGACCAGTTGCATAGTCAGGATGGATGGTCGCAACGGGCGGGCCGAGATTCGAAAATGCCGCAGCGGCAACGTTCAAGAGGTGTGATCAGGCCAGCCCTTCGTTGTAGAAACTGGTTTGACGGTGTAGGTTCCTGCCTGTCGGGCAAGCGGGGATTTTCATGGCAAGACGCGCCGAAAAGAAGCAGGCGATACGAGACCGATTGATTGCGGTCGCCGCCGAAAAGTTCTGTGACCAGGGGTACGATCGTACTACCGTGGACGATATCGCCCGAGCCTCCGGGATCTCGCAGCGGACCTTCTTCAGGTACTTTCCGACCAAGCTGGACGTGGCCTTCCCCAATGCCGAGGAGAGCACCAGGCTGCTGAGGGAGAACCTTGACAAGTGCCGGGACCCTGCGTCACCCCTGCGAGCCGTGATCAATGGCCTTCTTGGATACAGTCGATGGTACGTGGGCCAGAAGGATCAGTTGCTGCGCGAAATGGCCTACGTCAGCACATCGGCATCGCTGTTGGCTCTGGAGGCCGAGGTTGATCGATCCAACGAGGAGTTGATCGCGAAATCCCTGGAGGCAGGGGCCGTCCCCGGAAAGGCGGCCCGGATGCTTGCCGGGATCATATACGGTGGGGTTCGCGCCACACTGAAGGAGTGGTTCTCGAACGGCTGCGTCGAGGATTTGATCAACGTTGGTGACGACCTGGTCGCCGTGCTTTCAGACCTGGATCCCATTGTGGCCAGGCTGATGACGAGGTCGGAGGTCAATCACCAGGGCGCCGGCAGACCCAGGGACGTCCCCGAAGGAACTTCCTGATCGGCACCGAGGTCGGTCAGCGTTGCGCTTCGGTGGTGGCCAGCCTGTCCAGTACGCTTCTGGCTTGTGAGCGCATCCACAAGTTCTGGCCGAGGCTGGCGATTGTATTGGCCAGCACCCCTACATACAGGCCGGTGACGGCTCCTGAAATCACCCCGGCAACCAGGCACGCGACCAGAAGAATCACGTACACCAGGACGGCTTCAATAACTGCCCTGGTCTTGCGGCCGGCAACCAGGAGGCCCTGGTACCAGCTTTGCTGGACCGCCAGGGCCGGGAGGGCCAGCGAGAAGATCAGCGCGGTTCCGGCAAGGGCAGCCAGATCCCCGGACAGGGCGGATGCGTCCTCGAACCAGACATGGCCCAGAGGTGTCACAACCGCAAGGACCAGCACGCCTGTCACCACCATCGACAGAACTATCGCGAATCTACGCAAGGCCGGGACGGCGGCGGGCTGTTCCACTCGCGCCACCACAATCTCGTTGAACGCAAAGCCCACGCTGCGCAGCAGGAACACCACGCCGTTCAAAGCCGGCCATGTTGCCAGTGAGTCGAAGGCATTCGGCATTCGGCTGACCGCTGCGCTGGCCAGAGGCAGGGATGCCAGGCCGATCAATGGTGTCAGCGCCAGCGGCACGTAGAAGCGAAGAAATGCCGCCAGCCGCAGCGGCGGAGTCTGCGTCGTTGCCGGGTACACGAACTGTCGCAGCACCGGTCGAACCGCGATCCCCATGAACGCGGCTTCGCTGAGAACGCCAGCCGCCACGGCAGAGGCCCCAACCACTATTCCTGGCACACGGCCATGGGCTAGTCCGACACCAAGAACAAGCAGGTTGGCTGCCAGCCGGACGGCCGTGCCCACGCCGATCCAGCCGGTCCGCTCGTATCGGATCAGGACCCCTTGCTGATAGCGGCGATAGGCGATTGCAGCGGTCCACGGAGTCAGGATGCGCAGGCCGATTCGTGCCGGTTCCAGGGTCTCGACCGGCACGCCCAGCCATTGGCCGGCAACTATGTCGAACAGAGGAGTGAATGCCACTAGCGCGTGAATGGCAGTAAGGGCGCCAGCCAAAGCCCACGTGAAGCGATTCATCAGCTCGTAGGAATGGCGATCTCGCGCCATGGCGGTGGAGGCTGACAACAGCATGATGATCGGGCCCTCGATCACCAGCGATATTGGGAAGACGACTCCGCCGTAAGCGGCCAGCGAAATGCGCGGGTCGGGCAGCCTCGCCATCGTGGCGGTGACCAGGGGCAGTTCAAGGCCCATCATCAGCCACGAAGCGGCAAGCGGCCACCAGTGACGGAACACCGATCGTTCATCGTTGCTGGTTGAATTCAATCCGAGCCTACTGTACCTCGGCCACAAAGGCCTCGGGACCCAGGTCGCGCCCGGTGGATCGGCGCACGAACTCGGGCCACTCCCATCGCATGCACGGAGCAAAGACCTGTTCCTCGAAGAACTTGCCGAAGTCCTTGCGGCCGTTGAAGGACAGCGTCTTCACAGGCCCCTTGTGCCCGGACATCGTTGCCAGTTGCGACCTCAACTGGGCAGCGAACAGCTCGCCCAGCAGGTAGTTGTGGTAGTACACCGGCGCGATCGTGAAATGCGGCTTGGCCGCCCAGTCTGGCAGGTCACGGCCGGCGGGACGCTTCAGCAACTGGAGTCTCTCGACGGTGTCGTACCACAGGCGGTTCAGATCCTGCTGCGGGTTCTCGTACAGAGCCTTTTCGAACCTGAACATGACCATCGCCCAGCGAGCGAAGATCAGTTGCTCGCGGCGGCGTTGCTCGTACAGGGCGTCCTTTGCCTTCTCGGCCTTGGTCGGATCAACGCCAGCGTAGGCGACCATCCACGTCGGGTTCTGTCCCAGCGCCCCGAACAGCATGGCAACGCCCTCGGTGGTCAGGATGTGCGCTGCGTCGCGGATGTTGTAGGGAATCGCCGGGTCGTTGTAAGCCGCGTAAACTGCGTGGCCGGACTCGTGCAGCATGGTGTCCATCCACTCGGCCTTCGGCTGGATGTTCAGCAGCATGCGGACGTCGCCGGCACGGTCCACGTCGATACAGAAGGCGTGCTGGTCCTTGCCCTCGCGTTCGTAGTAGTCCGATTTCGCGATGATCGCGTCCAGTGGCAACCCGATGTCCGTGTAGAAACGCTGTGCGATTGCGACGATGTCTTCCTTCTTGCGTTTCGCGTAGAACACGTCGGGGTCGATTTTTGCCGAGGGCGGCGCAGCCTGGAAGAAAGGATTGTCGTAGTGCCAGGGCATCATCGCACCGACCGACACCTTCAGGCGGGCCGATAGTTCGGCATCCAGGCTTGCCTTCATGGTCGCAAACGGCGCGTTTGTCTCGGCTTCCAGACGGTCGAACAGCGTCAGCAGCATGGCAGGATCGTGTTCCTGCATCCTGATCTTCATGTCCCAAAAATTCTTGTAGCCCAGAGTAACTGCAGCGCGGTTTCGCACGTGCGCAAGATCCACCAGCATGGGGCCGACCTTTGCGCCGACCTGCTTCAGCGCCTCCCAGACCGCCTTCCTGCGGGGGGATTTCTTCTCTTTCTCGAGGGCTTCCAGAAGCTGGTTGTTCGTGTACTCCTTGCCGTCCAGAGTGGCTCGGTATGTGTTGAAAACCTGCTCGATTTCGGAACCCTTGCTGGCCAGTTCCTGCAGCACGGCCTGGGCCAACTGGTTTTCTTCGAACGCCAGCTTGGCCACCTGGAGGGCACGGTTCGTCACGGAATCCAGGCGGTCGGACTGCCCCAGAAGACGACGTATCGTGGCAAATGCGTCGGGATCACTGTGATAGCTGCGCGAGGCCAGATCCGCCGCGGCGAATGCCTCAAAATCCTGCTTGTTCCCGGTGTTGGCCGCCTTCCAATAGGCCTCGGCCGCAACCTTGTCCAGTTGGGTGCGTCGTATGTTGTAGCCGCCCAGGAAGGACCTGGCTTCATCAGCCGGGTCATTGGCACTCTTCGTTTTCGTCAAGGCAGCCTCCTTCGCGCAGGTCGTCGCCAGAAGGGCAGCGATGGCAACAACCGCAAACCTGGTCCAAACGAAGTGACGTCTCATCGTATCCTCCACAGCAGGATGCACACCCGCACCTTACCCGACTTCGTCCCTCGGTCTTGACGGCAGGTATCTGCGATCCGCGTTGAGACGTCAACCCGCTGACGTGCTAGTCGGCGACCCGCCCAAGCCGGAATGAAAACGTATTGGGGGCCTTTGGATGTCTTCGTCGCTATAATCGGTCGGGGACTGCACGAGTTGGGGCATGCCGGGTCTTGGAATCACGCTGGGTTCGAAGCTGACCGAATTCAGGCTGTACAGGGCCTGGATGCCGTTTGGCAGGATGGTTGCCGAAGGGGTCAAGCTTGCCCTGCGCTACCGCGGCGACGGGACTGCGTCGGAATTTCCTACCACGTTGAACGTGTCGGTCACGAACCGATGCAACCTCGCGTGCGAGTGCTGTTATAACCGCGACAATCGAGGTGCATCAGAACTTGGGATCAATGATTTCGCATCGCTGGTCGCACAGGCGGCCCCGTACCGGGCTGGCATCTTTCTTACAGGCGGCGAGCCCCTGGTTCGTTCGGATGTTTTCAATATCCTGGCGTTGTCCAGGAAGGCTGGCCTGAAGACAGGACTGGTCTCAAACGGCATTCTCCTTGAACCATCCATGGTCGATCGTCTTGTAGGCATCGGACTGGACATGGTTGTACTCAGTGTCCGTGGTGATAGAACCCTTCATGATGCCGAGGTGAACCGACCTGGCGCCTATGATGTCCTGCGAAATGCCGCGGTCAGGCTGGCCGAACGGATGCCGCGATCGGGAATCCAGTTGAACTATGTGTTGACCGGGGAGTCATCTGCTACCGTCGAAGCCTTTCTTGACGATGTTCTGCCACTGCCCGGGGTGGTAGTTCGACTGGGTCACCTGAGTTTCGCGACGCCGTCCGAGGCTGATGCGCACAAGGTGGTCTGGAAGGCCAGGTTGGGCGACGCTGCACCTGCACTGTTCACGTTCCTGCACGACGTTCGTCCGGAACAGTTTGCTGATCTGCCGCGGATTCTGACCAACAGAAGGCACGCCAGGCTGACCACACGACCGGTCCTTTCGCCATCCGAGTGTTCCGAATGGTATGCACCCGGGTATGCCAGTCGGCGTCGGTGCCTGTTCATCTGGCATTCGACAAACATCCAGGCTGACGGCCAGGTCTTTCCTTGCCAGTACTATCCGTACTCGATGGGCAACATCCTTGAGGAACCGCTGCAGCAGATTTGGAACAACAAGCGATATAGATCATTCAGGCGCGAGATCAGGCGGGGCTTGCTGCCAGGTTGTGCCAGGTGCTGCAAACTCTAGATTGTTCCTTACCGGGATGTTGGCCATCCCTGGAGTTTTGCAGGGACCAGCCGGTGCCGTTGCGACAGGGGGCGATGTGGCCTGAACAGGAGCTGCCTTCATGCGTACACGCGGTGTTCTTCTGGCAGGCGGGACTGGTAGCCGGCTGCACCCGTTGACACAGGTCACCAACAAGCATCTTCTGCCGGTCGGCCGACTGCCGATGATCCTTCACCCGGTCGGGAAATTCACGGCACTTGGAATTTCCGACATCCTTGTCGTCACCGGGCGCGAACACATGGGGCATGTTGTGGGGCTGCTGGGTAGCGGTCGGGATTTCGGGTGCGACTTCACCTACAAAGTCCAGGACCAGCCGGGCGGGATCGCACAGGCGCTTGGCCTTGCCGAGTCATTCTGCAACGGCTCTCCCATGCTTGTGATCCTGGGCGACAACATCTTCGAAAGCAGCCTCGAGAAGGCATACCTGGGCTTTCAGAACCAGGCATCAGGCGCCAGGCTGCTGTTGAAGGAGGTCGATGATCCGGGCCGGTTCGGAGTCGCCCAGATGGAAGGCGATCGGCTGGTGCGTGTTGTCGAAAAGCCGGAAGTGCCGCCTTCGAGGCTGGCGGTGACCGGCATATATTTCTACAGCGCGGACGTTTTCGACCACATTCGTTCCCTGAGGCCGTCGGATCGTGGCGAGCTTGAAATCACCGACGTGAACAATGCGTATGCCTCGCAAGGACGCCTTGCGTGGGACAATCTTGACGGCTGGTGGACCGACGCCGGAACATTCGAGTCGCTGGCTGCTGCCAACCGCCTTGCGGTTTCCGGGGAGTCTGCCACATGAAGATTCTGGTGTGCGGCGGCGCGGGGTTCATCGGCTCGAATCTGCTGCGACTTCTGCATGCCGACGATCATGTAATCGCCACGAATCTTGACCTTCTTACATATGCCGGCCGGCGCGAGAACCTTCGGGACCTGGAGGGAGGCGCGCGGTACGATTTCGTACATGGGGACATCTGTGACGTCAGGCTGCTTGACCGGATCCTGGGCGGCGCCGGCTTTGACGCGATCATCAACCTGGCTGCCGAGACCCATGTCGATCGCAGTATTCTCGGGGCCTCAGCATTCGCCAGGACCAACGTTGTCGGCACGCAGACGTTGCTGGATGCCGCCGTTCGCCACGGCGTCTCGCGCTTTCTTCAGGTGTCGACCGACGAGGTCTATGGGGACATTCCCCTTGAGGCGCCGCCTGCCACCGAGGCATCGGCCCTGAGACCATCGAGCCCATATGCCGCGTCCAAGGCATCGGCCGACCTCATGTGTCTTGCGGCGTTTCGTACACACGGCCTGCCTGTCGTCATAACGCGATGTTCCAACAACTATGGCCCCTTCCAGTTTCCCGAAAAATTCCTGCCGATGGTGGTTTTGCGGGCCACGCGGTCGCTGCCGGTGCCGATATACGGGAATGGCCACAACATAAGGGACTGGATCCATGTGGACGACCATTGCCGCGGAATCCTGGCGGCGCTTGATCGGGGCAGTTCGGGACAGGTCTACAACCTGGGGGCATCCTGCGAGAGGACTAATCTTGATGTTGCCAGGGTGGTCCTGGACCATCTGGGCTGTTCGCGTGATCTTCTGACTTTTGTCGAGGATCGTCCGGGGCACGACTTTCGTTATGCCCTGGATTTCTCGAAGGCCCGTGACGAACTGGGCTTCTTGCCAATCCTTCAGTTTGAAACCGCCCTGTTGGCGACCGTGCAATGGTACGTCCAGCATCCTGGCTCGCTGGACGGCAAAAGGCCGGACGAGTTCGCCCGCTATTTCAACGACAACTACAACAGCCGTGGCATGACGATTCCCGGCGAGGCTGGTCCCGTCGATTCAGGGAAATCTTTCGTGCATGGACCAATTGATGGGGTGGCCGTCCGTCATCCCGAAAGCTTCGAGGACGCCCGCGGATGGCTGGCCGAATTCTACCGTGCGGACGAGGCTCCCGACGGTTTCTTGCCGCAGATGGGATATGTGTCCATGACCAGGGCTGGGATGGATAGAGGCCCGCATGAACACCGACTTCAGACGGATGCCTTCTTCTTTGGATCATCCGGGACTTTCCGGCTGGTTCTGTGGGACAACCGGGCTGACTCGGCGACGTTCGGGAACAGGATGGTGATGGATGCTGGCGAAGGCGCTGCGGCGGTGGTCCTTGTGCCGCCGGGCGTTGTGCATGCCTATTGCTGCATTTCCGAGGGTGGCGGTTTAGTGGCCAATCTGCCTGACCGGCTGTATCGCGGGACCGGACGCCGGGATGAGGTGGACGAGATCCGCTATGAGAACGACCCCGAATCTCCCTTCATGCTTGATCTTGCGGTGTTCAAGATCGGGTGCCCAAAATGATGAAGATGCTGGTGCTGGGGGCCGGAGGCCAGGTGGGGCGCGCGCTGCTGCGCGAGGCTCCCATGCGTGGGCTGGATGTCGTAGGTTTGGACCGGGCGGCTCTGGATATCGCGGATAGCGAGGCCCTCGAGACGGCGGTTGGCGCGGTTCGACCCGATGTGGTTGTCAATTGCGCGTCGTGGAATGCCGTGGACCTGGCCGAGGACAAGCCTGATACTGCTTTTCTAGTCAACGGGAGCGCCCCGGGCCACCTTGCGATGCTTTTGCATCGGTCGGGGATCAGGCTGGTGCACTACTCGACCGACTACGTGTTTGACGGGGCGTCGGGGCGACCGTATACCGAGGTCGATCTGCCGGCTCCAATCTCGGTCTACGGCAGATCCAAGCTGGCCGGCGAGCAGGCGGTGCTGGCCGAGCATCCGGATGCTCACGTCTTGCGGACATCGATGGTCTACTCGGCCGAGGGCCACAATTTCGTGACCAGGCTGTTTTCGCGGATAGAGTCCGCTGGCGAGCTGCGATTCATATGCGACACGTTATGCACCCCGACCCTTGCGGCGGATCTTGCGGCGGCGACGATTGAACTGGTATGCCGGGAGCTCCCGCCAGGATTGTATCATGCGGCCGGTTCGGATGCAGTCAATCCATTCGATTGGGCACGGCTTGCCCTGGCAAGCGTCGGTCGTGATGAAGTCCACGTTCTTCCCGTCAAGGCCAGCGAATTCCCCAGTCGTGCGCCGCGACCAAAATGTTCTGCGCTGCTGAACACCCGCCTGGAAGCTGCCGGTGTTCGCATCCCGGGTGTCAACGAACGGCTGCGTCATTCGGCAGGGTCGTGGAAGCTGGCTGGTGTTTTCGGCGACGCCGAACGGTGACTGTGCGCAGGTCACGTTGAAAATCTCGATCGGTTCACGCGACGTGGCAGCAAGCCAAGGACAGCGACATCAGCCTACGATGAGAGCACGTCGTGCAGGGCCCTGCTCAGGCTGAGCAGTTCGTAGGGCTTCACGGCGATGCCTTTGAAGCCGTGGGTGCGGAAGTCCGCCATGATCGGGTCGTTGGAGTAGCCGCTTGACACGATGGCCCGGACATCGGGGTCGGACGCCCGAAGCCTCTGCACCGTTTCCTTGCCGCCCATCCCGCCAGGCACAGTGATGTCCAGGATGACCGCATCGAACGGTCGAGACGACGCCTGCGCTGCGGCGAATCTTTCTATGGCCCCGGCTCCGTCGCTGGCTGTCTCGACCTCGTATCCCAGAAAAGACAGCATCTGGCTGGCGACACGGAGGATCATCTCCTCGTCGTCCATCACCAGGATGCGTCCGTTGCCCGGCAACACCGCCTGGTTCACCGCCGGCGGTGGCGGCTGCCTTTCCGATGCCGGCAGGAACATCCTGAAGGTCGAGCCGTGGCCGCGCTTCGAATTCACCGAGATCAGCCCGTCGTGGTGCCGGACGATGGAATAGGAGGTGGCGAGGCCGAGGCCGTTCCCCTTCTTTTTGGTGGTGAAATATGGGTCGAATACCCGTTGAAGATGCTCCTCGTCGATACCGAACCCCTCGTCCTCGACCGAGATCTCAACAAACCGGCCTTCCGGCAAGGACTCGGGGCGTGGCATACCGATCTCGAGGTTCCGCCCGCTGACGCGGATCGTGCCGCCGCTGGGCATGGCCTCGTCCGCATTTATCACAAGATTGCTGATGACTTGGCTCAGCTGGCACAGGTCCGCCTCGACCGGCCAGAGGTCTTCAGGGATCGAGAAGCTGCAACGCACGTTCGAGCCACGCAGCGAGAATCCCGTCGAGTCCATGATCATCTCGCCCAGCCGGGCGGTCTTCCGGATAGGCGATCCCCCTTTCGAGAAAGTCAGGAGTTGCTGCGTCAGATCCCTGGCGCGGCCCACCGCCTTCTCGGCCTCGGTCAGCCATTCGGCCTGTTGCGTTGCGGACGCGTTGCCGAGCCGTGTCAGTGAGATGTTGCCAAGAATCGCGGTCAGAAGGTTGTTGAAGTCGTGCGCGATGCCACCTGCCAGAAGTCCGATCGATTCCAGCTTCTGGGCCTTTTGCAGATCCTCCTTCCTCAGGTGTTCCTGCGTAACGTCCCGGAAGACCAGTACCACGCCGGTGATTCGACTGTCGCGGTTCCGAATCGGAGCCCCGCTGTCGGCCAGGACCCTTTCGGTGCCGTCCTTCGCAATCAGCACCGTGTGGTTGGCAAGGCCCACAATCATTCCCGACGCCAGCACCTTTGCCACTGGGTCCTCGCACGGCAGGCGAGTCGCCTGGTGGATGATGCGGAAGATATCGCCCAGCACCATGCCTGCCGCCTCGTCCTGCTTCCAGCCGGTCAGATCCTCGGCCACCCGGTTCATCAGGACTACCGTTCCGCGCACGTCGGTCGTGATTACGCCGTCCCCGATGCTGCGGAGGGTCACGGCCAGGTGCTCCTTTTCGGCTGCCAGTGCTTCCTCGGCCCGCTTTCTTTCCGTGATGTCGCGGACGATAGTTGCCACCTGGGCTGGCTGCCCATCAGCGTCCCGGACGACCTCGCCGTTTATTTCCACGACGAAGGTTCCTCCATCGGCGCGCAGCGCGCGGTATTCGGTCGGTCCGGGTGCTTCGCCACTGAGAATCAGGGCGATGGTGGAAGAAGCCCGAGCCCGATCGTCGGGAAGGATCCGATCGGTCAGCGGGTGCCCGATCAGTTCTTCCTCCCGATCACAGCCGAACATGGCGACGCCCCCAGGGGAAACAGTGACGACGCGCCCATCCAAATCCAGAATCGACAGGACGCCTGAAGAGGCGTGAAGAATGGATCGATACCGCTCCTCGCTTGTCCGTCGTTCCTTTTCGGCCTGCAGCAGGTGCTGTTGAAGCCTCAGTTTGCGCGTGCGGTTTGCGAGTTGGCCCAGGATTCCAGTCATCGCTATGGCCAACGTGACCACGATCAGGATCAACCTGCCCTCGTCATAGAGCGGGGCCAGCAGTTCGTCCCTATCGACCTTGGACACTATGAACCAGGGGGATCCTTCCACCGGCAGGATCTCGGCCAGTACCTCCTCTCCCCGGTAGTCCAGTCCCTCGAACTTGCCTATCTGGCCCAGCGCCGCCTGGACTGCCGTGACGTCGGTTCGCGATAACGGGAACCTGACAGTCAGCGCGGGATCGACCCGATGGCGCAGAACGTTCAACAGCAGCGCATCCTCGCCGTCCCTCCTGACCAGTTGCGTCTCGGCGCTTGGGCTGGGCGTGGGCCATGACTGCACCAGCGGGAACAGACTGGTTTGCGGATCGTAGCGCAGAATCAGCGCAGCTATCGGGCGATCCTGCGCGTCCAGTATTGGAGACACAACGTCCAGGTGCACGTGGGCGCAGTCCTTGCATCGGAACAGTTCGCCGAACACGGCGCCATTCGATGCGATGGCCTGGCGAATCAGGCGCCGCGCCTGGGGCTCGAGATCGACGATGCCGGGATCGGTTGACAGCAGAACGCGTTCGTCGGGTCGGGCCACGATCAGGCTCTCGTAGCCCTGGACCTCCTGGAACATCTTCATCCGGGCCAGCAGTTCGCTCCTTTCGTTCTCGCCTCCGGCATGTTCGGTCCAGGACTGCATGAGAAGGCGAACGATGCCCGACGAGTCGAGGCGGGCGTCGTTCAACCGTTCCTGTCGCCAACGGGCAATCTCGCCGGCCCGAAGCTTGGCGATGACCTTCAACTCGGCCGACTTGGTATTCCGGATAACCTCTCGCTTGTGCGAATAGAACCCGTAGCCAGCCGCGGCAAAGCAGAAGGCCAGGACGAAGGCTCCGACGAACAACCAGATCGAGGTTCTGTCTCTCACCGCACAATCCCCTTCGAGAGATCCTTGCACGGAAACACAGCGGAAAGTGTAGGCCAATTATACGCATGTCTGCGTCCTGAAAGCTATTGCGGAAGGTGTATCCCCAAACAATATGATCAGTATTGAATTTCTCTCAATCCTCCGGTTCGACGAAGGTTGTGCCCTGCCCATGTCGCACCTACCGGATACGCTGTAATTGCCAAGGAGGTGGTCGCCATGTCCTTTGTTCATCTGCACGTCCATTCGTCCTTTTCGCTCCTGGATTCCACTGTTCGTATCGAGGAACTTCCGGCGCGGGTGAAAAGCCTGGGTATGAACGCGGTGGCCCTGACGGATCACGTGAACCTGTTCGGTGCGGTACGGTTCTCGAAGGCCTGTAATGCCAACGGGATCAAGCCGATCTACGGATCCGAACTGCAAATCCTGGACCCGCAGCGTCCCGACCGCGCCCACCACCTCGTTGTCCTCGCTCGCGATGGGGAGGGGTTCGCCAACCTCAGATCACTGGTGTCCCGGGCCCACCTGGAAAGCCCGCACGGCCGCGCGCCCAGCCTTTCCCGCGAGATCCTTGCCGAGCATTCCGTCGGCCTGATTGGTCTTTCCGGATGTCTGGCCGGCGAGATTCCCAAGGCGCTTCTGGCGGGCGAAGACAATGCGGCCCTGGAGTCCCTGGAGTTTCATGTCGGGATCTTCGGCGACGGCAATTTCTTCCTGGAATTGGGGGGCAACGGGCTCCCCGAGCAACAGAAAGTCAACGCTGCCCTGGTCGACCTGTCGCGTCGTACCGGAGTTCCCCTGGTTGCCACTGGCAACGCCCATTACCTTGATCGCGACGATGCCCTGGCATGCGCTGTGCTGGTTGACATCGGTTGCAAGCAGAAGCCGACAGCAAAGCTGTGTCACCGCCCGGTTTCGGGGGCCTTCCACCTCGCGTCGCCCGAGGAGATGGCCGCTTGGTTCGCTGATTTCCCGGAGGCCATGGAAAATGCCTGGCGCATCGCGGACCGCATTGATGGAGATCTGTTTCGACCCACGGACACGCATCACGTCCCGACTTTCGTCACTCCGACGGGCCAGCGGACGCCCGAGTATCTGGCCAATCTCGCCAACTGGGGACTGGATCGACGCCAACAACAGTTGCGTAATCAGGGACAGGCTCCCGATGTAATCACCTACCGAAAGTGCCTTGAGCACGAGTTGGACATCATCATTCGGCTGGGTTTCGATGGGTACTTCCTGGTCGTCGCGGAATACGTCAAGTGGGCCCGGGACAACGGTATACCTGTTGGCCCTGGCCGCGGATCGGGCGCAGGATCCCTGGTCGCATATGCGCTGGGCATCACCGACATCGATCCCATGCGCTTCGGCCTGCTGTTCGAACGCTTTTTGAACCCGGAGCGGGTTTCGCCTCCGGACTTCGACATCGACTTCTGCATGGAAAGGCGTGACCAGGTGCTTCAGCACGTCATCGAGAAGTACGGCCGGGATCGTGTCGTGAACATCGTGACGTTTGGGTCGTTGCACGGCCGACCTCTGGTCCGGAGGGTTGCCAGCGCCATGGGGATTTCCCCTGCGAAGGCGATACGTATCGCGAAGATGGTCGCTCAACAACCGCCAGCGGACCTGGAGGGAAGCCGTGTCAGGGAACCGAAACTCGCAAGTCTCATTTCGATGGATTCCGCCGTCGGGGAACTTTGGGCCGTAGCCACGAGACTGGAACGTCTGCCCACATCTGCCAACCCGCATGCGGTTGGCCTGGTCATCGCCGATGGTCCCGTAGCCAAGCATGTTCCACTGTGCCGTGCCCCGGACGGCCGCGTGATGACGCAGTTCAACATGAAGGACCTCGATGCCGTCGGGCTGGTCAAGTTCGACTTTCTGGGCCTGACGGCCCTGACGAACACCCAGGCCGTGGTGGACGCAATTCACGCCGGTGGTCAGACTGACCTCCGTATCGAGGACGTGTCGCTTGACGATGCTGCCACCTTCGAGTTGATCGCCGCCGGCGAGACCGATGGTGTGTTCCAGATGGAAGAACCTGGAATGAGGGACCTTGCCCGCCGCATCCGGCCTGAGTGCTTCGAGGAGCTCGTCGCAATGATAACGCTGTTCCGGCCGGGGCCGATGGAAGCCGGCCTGGACCTGGACTTCGTGGCGTTCAAGAACAGGCACAATCAACTGGTTCAGGCCATCCCTGCGCTGGAACCAATCCTGCGGGAGACGCGCGGACTGATTTTGTACCAGGAACAAATCATGGTGATTGCCCGGGACCTGACGGGCTACACCCTGGGCGCCGCCGACCTCCTGCGTCGGGCAATGTGCAAATGGGACGCCCAGGCGCTGAAGATTCAGCGGAAAGTATTTGTGGCGGGCGCCGTGGAGCGTGGAATCGACCCGGCCGCCGCCGCCGAACTGTTCCAGAAAATGGCTGCCGTCGCCGACCTTGGTTTCAACAAGAGCCATTCTGTGGGGTACGCGATGGTCACGTATCGTATGGCCTGGCTGAAGGCGCACTTTCCCGTGGAGTTCGAGCGTATGGCAGGTCGTGAAACCAAGCTTTCAATTCAACGTATCGGGGTGGGGCCGCGGTGATACCATTCGAACTTGACATAGGAGGCGTTGTGAACCACACCGATCGTGAAGACCGCTTGCACGGGTACTCCGAGCGCGGCGTCGTCAACGCTGTTTTCGAGACGATCGCTGTCCACCCGGATGGTAATGAACTCCTGGACGATTTGCTCCGCAAGCTGGTCCTGTGGGAGAACCGGCACAGCGTTTGTCGACTTTCGCTCCGCAAGGATCGGTTGGTCGATTTCGACATCTACATCGAACCTTCCCTTTCCGACTTCGGAGACCCGGATGTGCTGGTGTTCGCGAAGTATCAGGATCTGGATGACGAACGTACGTGGTGGGAAACGTACTTCATTGAGGCCAAGATGGAGCCATTTCTTATGAGCTCCCCGCCTACGATGGAGGAACTGGTTCCCCCGAAATCGCCTGGGAGTGGATCCGGGGGCACATTCGATCGGCCGCCGGATTACCGGCTTCTGGCCGAGTTCCTGACCGGATGCGACTTCGGTTCCTTCTTGTCAAAGGGCAGCCTCGAAGGGTTGTGGCGCTCGCTCGTCGGTCGAGCCATCCCGGAACGCAGTTTCTACCAGACAAATGCCAGTACGATCCTTCACGAGCTGTTCCTGAAATTCCGATTCTGGGAGTCCCATCTGCAAGGCTCGGAGAAACTTGCTCCGGGTAGCCGGTGGTACGAGGGGTTCAAGGCATACGTCCCGCCGGCCACCGCTGCAAAGAAGGAACGAAAAAGGAAGGTGGGGGACGACCCGGTGGTCCTGCGCCTGTTCCATCGCCTGCGCAAGCAAGGTTCGCTGGCCAGGTTCGTCTCGCTGACAACGGATCCCCCGCCCGCTCCGGAACTCACGGAGGAACTGGCCTGGCCCCTGGGAGTGGCCGTCGCCGAACGGTTTCTGAAGATGTCCGAGTGGAACGATAGCGACCCGGAATGGCCTCGCAGCAATCCCGCCGGCTCCTGGTACAAGATGTCGAGCCTGTTGTCTTGGCGTGACGTTTGGGACTGGGCGGACCGGCACAACCTTTCCCGTGTGCAAAACTGCCTGACCGAGAACGAGGAGAAGTTCACCTTCTGGCCCCAGGCCGCCGCCGCAGGTTCCATGGACAAGTTGCTTGCGTTCATGCGTTTACGGGACGATGGCGCCGACTGGACAGTGGCGGACCGGATTCATCCTTGGCGTGCCACCTTGCGTCGCAACGGGAAGTCCAGCCTCCACGTGGCTCCGGAGATGGGGTTCACGAAGGGATATCGCATCCAGGTCGGAACGGCAGGCGAAGATGTGGAGAACGTTGAGCATGTGATGAACGTTCTGCGCAACCGTGGAATGCCGACATTGTTCCGGGTATCCCTGGACCAGAACGGGAACGTCGAGCAAACCTGGGCCGGCGGTTGCCTGGACTGCCTGTCAGGCGCACTTCAAACTGGCGACGCCACTGAACGTTCCTCCAGCCGGGGGAAACGGCATTGAACATCCGTATTCTGGGTGGGGCCCACGAGATCGGAGGTAACTGCATCGAACTGGAGGCGGGCGGCGAACGCCTGCTGCTGGATCTGGGCCGTCCACTTTCCGCGGGGCCAGACGATGACGTATTGATGCCTGTCGTTGCCGGCCTTGAAACGGGCGACGATCCCACGCTTCGCGGGATCGTCATCAGCCACGGACACCTGGATCACTATGGACTACTGGAACGGGCGCACCCCAAGGTCCCAGTATTCATGGGGGAGGCGGCGGCTCGCATCCTGGCCGAGGCGGCCTTCTTCCTGAAGGATCCGGTGATTCCAAAGCCCTCAGGGTTCCTGCAGGACGGCGTTTGCATGGAAATCGGATCCTTCCGCGTGACGCCATACCTGGTAGACCATTCCGCCTTCGACGCATACGCCCTGCTGGTAGAGGCGGTGGGCAAGCGGCTGTTCTACACCGGGGACCTGCGGGGGCACGGGCGCAAGGCGGCGCTGTTCCAGCGGCTGCTGGACGATCCTCCCAGGGATATCGACCTTTTGCTGAGTGAGGCGACGAACGTCCGAGAGAACGTCGTCCCGGATGGCCCCGTCTGGAGCGAAGCCGACCTCGAGGAGCGCTTCGTCGATGCATTCCATGCCACGAAGGGGATCGCCCTAGTTGCCTTCTCGGTCCAGAATATCGACCGCCTGGTAACGGTCTACCGAGCGGCTAAAAGGGCCGGTCGGGAACTGGCCGTGGATCTCTACTCGGCCACGGTCGCGCGGGCGACCGGTCGATCCAGCATCCCCCAGCCGCCTGCCGATGGGGGGCGCTTCGGCCATTATCGGGTGTATGTTCCACAGAGGCAGCGTGTCAAGGTCAAGGACCTGGAGGAATTCGAGCGGCTGGAATGGATCCGGAGTGTCCGGGTATATTCCGAGGAACTGGCCCGCCATCCCGAACGCTTCGTCCTGCTGTTCCGCGGATCGATGATGTGGGACATCCGACATCTCGGAAGCCTAGGTGGGCTGGCTGGTGCAAAGGCCTGGTGGTCCTTGTGGAAAGGATACCTCGAAGATCGGTCAGGGCTCCGTCTGCAACAAGACCTGGCCGCCCTCGGCATCCCGGTCGAGGTTCTTCACACCTCCGGCCACGCTAGCATCCAGGACTTGCGCCGTCTGGCAGATGTAGACGCGCACGCGATACTGCGGAAAAGTGGACGGCGGATTTCTGGACATGAAAACTGCGTAAATCCGGACTGCACATTCCTGGCAATACCGACTGCGTAAATATGACGGCGTGAATTTGTGCTTTCAGGCCGACCATG